>NZ_JBNMQU010000011.1:0-227591 GCF_050205565.1 Mycobacterium sp. SMC-4
GGCGGAGCCACCCACGCCGCCGTTCAGCGTTCACGCGCGACCGACGATCGACTGGGCTATCTCGGCGACTGGCACACCCATCCTGCCGACGCCGGTCGGTTGGGCTGGGGCCGGCGTCGGCAGGATGGGTGTGCCAGTCGCCGAGATAGCCCAGTCGATCGTCGGTCGCGCGTGAACGCTGAACGGCGGCGTGGGTGGCTCCGCCGGGGATGCGGTAGCGGGCGCGGCCTCGATCGGTGGTGGCTATTTCGATGGCGGCGGTGACCCACGGATGACCGTCGGCGAGGACGCCGATGAGTATTCCGCCGGTCTCGCAGGGGTGGGCGTGTGCCGCGGCTGCGGTCAGTGTGGCGCGGGCTGATTCGGCGAGCAGCAGGCGTGTGTGGGCGGGCATGCGCGGTGGATTCAGTCGTGGGGGCGGGGGTCAATGACGCCGGGGCGGTCGAACGGAGGGTGCAGCGGGCGCAGGACGGTGATGCGCTCGTCGGGCAGGACGAGCCGGTCGGTCAGCACGTCGATCGCTGCGGCGGTGATGTCAGCGGCGGCGGTGAGGACCGCGGCCGGCGAGGCGTTGTTTACCGGGGCGGTGCACCCGAGTTCGAGGAATCCAGTGATCGCGGTGTGGTCATCATCGCGTGGCAGGTCGTGGTAGCGCGGGTCGGCCGAGCGGGTGGCCAGCGGGGTGTCGGAGGAGGTTTGTCGTTGGATGCGGGTGAGTGCGCCTTGGTGGAACAGGGCGCCGGTCACGAGGTCGATGTGATTGTGGTGGCAGACGTGGGCCAGGGCGGCGGTCATCGGCAGGATGCCGGTGCAATCGATGACGAGGTCGGTGTCGGTGATGGCTGTTCTCAAGGCGATCGGATCGTAGGGAAGATCGCCGTGTCTGGTGACGGTGGTCCAGGGGGCGTGTTGGTTGACGGCGTCGGCTACGGCGAGAGTCTTGCGGTGGCCGACGAAGCGGCGTTCGCTGACGTGGCGGACCAGGTTGGCGCTGACCAGGTGGTCGTCGTCGTGCAGGTGCAGTGCGCCGACGCCGTTTGATGCCAGTGTGACGGCGACATGGCCGCCCACCGAGCCGGCGCCGGCGATCAGCACGGCCTTGGTCGCCAGGACGTCGGCGTCGGGGCCGGCGCGGCGGCGAAGTGCGTGCGCGTCGTTGGCTGTCGCTGTCAACGCGGTGGTCTGCAGCGTGGTTCCGTCTCCGGAGAAGGCGAGTACGACGGCGTCGTAGTCGGCACCGTGGCGTGGCCAGGTCAGCACGATGAAGTCGTGTCCGCCGCTGGGGGCGGGGAAGGCGGCGTTCGATCGTCTGGCCAGACCCGCCTCGAGGTTTCGGCGTTGTCGGCGACCGAGCGCCTGGCGAGCGTCGTCGAGGGTCCGGGGGGGTCGAGTGGTTGCTGGTAGCAAATATGTTGCGCCCGTCAGGACCGGTGTTCCCGCCGTGCGTGGATCGGGTGGGTTGCCGTGGGCGATGAGCAGTGTGGAGCCTTGCAGGGTGCCGAAGACTGAGGCGGTCCAGCCGGTGGTGCCTTTGTCGAGTAGGTCCTGGAGTGGTAGTTCGGCGCGGTAGGTGTTGCTGCGCTCGCGGAACAGGTGGGCGGCATCCAGGGCGGCGTCGTCGGGACTGAAGCTGGTGGACGCGGCGTGAGCCCATTGGTCGAGTCGAACCCACAGCGCTTCCAGGCGCCGGCCGTCGATCTGTGCGGGGTCGTCTTCGCCCCACAGGCAGATCGTGCCCAGGGCGTCGTGTTCGGTGCGCAGGCCATCGACGTGGACGTGGGCATAGCGCAGTGGCCAGCCGGGGTAGAAGTGGATCTGCATGCGGGTGGCGTCGGTGAGCGGCCGCAGGCTCGGTCGAATGGGACCCGTCCATATGGGCGGGTCCTCACCCGGCACCGGGGAGAAGCAGGCTTCGATCAGCCCTGCGCGGAACCGGTCGTAGGCCGCGTCGTCGTAGGTGTGCACTACAGGTCGAGCGGTGCGCGTCGACGGCGAGGTGAGAGGGCGAAGCCACGGGGTTGATTACTGCCCAGCGCGCCGACCGCCGTGACCGATCCGATCGGAAAGCCGGTGGCGTCGCAGCCTTCTGGCAGGGGAAGAACTGCGCCACGCTCGTTGTCGCCGAGGATGTCACGCCACATCTTGGCGGCCCGGCACTTCTCGGCGTCGAGCGCGTCGCGTGCCTCCTGGGCGAGACGCTCGAAGGTCTGGGCGGCCGAGTTCCACTGCCAGTAGTCGAGTTCGGGTTTCAAGGGGGTGTTCAGCACGGGATCGAGCAGGCCGCCTTCGGCGCTGTCGGCCAGGCGTGCAGAGACATGTTCGAAGGTGGAGGCCAGCAGTTCAGCCCAGGTGGACCCCGTGACGAGGCCGTCCTTCCATGCGTAGTACGCAGCGATCTCGATGAACAGCCCGCCGGGACGTTGGCTGCCGAGGTGAACGTGGCGCACCTGCCGAAGCAGCCGGGCGACCGGCCGGTAGGCGTTGGTGGTTCCGACCACGGGACTCCACGCGGCGACGGCCAGGGAATTGGTGTCCGCGGCGAACTGCACCGGGTTGGTCTTGATCCACCGCTTCTCGTCGTTGTCCCACTTGTCGCGATCGCGATTCGGGATCGCCCAGTGATCTCCCCACGGAACGGCCGGCACCGCGTCGATGGCGAACGCATCGACGCTGAAGTGGTCTTCAGGATCGGAAAATTCGATCTTCAGCGACCGGGACTGACGCGTGATCCGGCCGCCTTGATCGTGGTCTTTCAAGCCGTACTCGGCGACGAGGACCCGTTCGACGGCGTCGGAGATCTTCTGCGGGCTATGGCGAACCGACAGGTTTGTGAACCTCAGGAACACGTCGACGTCTTTGCCGGGGTAGCGGGCGGTCTGTCGGGCGTAGGAACCGATCAGCAGCGTGTCGATGCCCCAGTCGGCCAATTCGGCGTCGGCTTCTAACAGGTCGCGCACCTCGGTGTGCGCGGCGATGGCGCGGTCGCGCTTGTCGCCGTTGACTGTCACGTTGCGCACTGCCTGCTCGAACTGTTCATTGAGCGTCTCCACGTTCGATACTCACCTTTCCCCGCGGTAACACACCCACGGTAGGCCGCGGGTCCGACAACCAGCCGTCGAAGATCCGGTGCCGGTCATCGGCGCGCCACACAACTCCCCGTTCGTGTCCACCTCATGTCCAACTGGACATGAAAGTGACAGTTCGGGCCGCGATGGCTGCGCGCGGCCAAGCTGGGCCGGCGCGAGTCCTTGAGCACAGCGTCGTGATAGGAAATGAGACCCCGCAGCCCGGCGTGATGTACGCACGGCTAAGGCCACGCGGGGGCGCCTCAGTTCTTTAGAACAGCGAGCGCGCGATATGCAGATGCCGACGATTCACCCCTAGCGCAAGGACAATCGAGACAGGCCGGCGGCGGACAGGGCTTCGGCGATTATCGACAGCGTGATCGACGCGCGCTCGTTGGCGGCGAAGCGCACGAAGTGCCACCTCGACGTTGGGTCGGCGTCGACCTGAGTACCTCGACGTCTGCCGCGAGAGCGATGTCCGGCGTGGCAGGTACGGCTTGACAGGCCTATATGTTCAAGGGCGCCATTGTTAGGCGTATTGATCCACTGAGACGCAGTCGGTCAGCCTCTCTCCAACGACCGTGGAGAGCTTTATTCCGAAGATCAGTACAGTCGTCTCTGGAGGCCCCGCGGCGAGAGGGGGCCGCTCGCCGAGATCTGCACGGAGAGTTCTACGGTGCCGAATCATGGGTTCTCCACTCTGACTGCACTTTCCCGCGGCCGACAGTGCGCCTGTACCCCCGGCGCTATCCAGTTGTGGAGGTAAGCGCGCAGTTCCTCCCCATGGCGTGGAGGCCGGCCCGGGTCGATGATCAGGGACTGCAGCATTCGCAGCATGAGTTCAACGAGTTCGGTCAGCGTGGTGTCGTCGAATCCGCTTGCGCGCCAGTCCACATTGAAGCGATTCAAAATGGACCGCCCGAAGGTGATGGCAACCTCACCGGTGACACCGGCGGTGAACGCGCTGGCCTTGCCCGGCTGCATCACCATGCCGAGGTAACGGTCGTGCGGCAGTTGTTCGAGGGTGAAGGCGATGCCCTCGACCACGGCGTCGGTGGGCGTCGTGAACGCCTTCAGGTGCAGAGCGAGGTTGTCGAGGAAGGCCGACACTGCGGACATGGCGGTGGCGTGCAGCAGCGCTTCCAGGTTCGGGAAGTACCGGTACAGGGTTGGCCGGGTGATGCCGAGGTCGTCGGCGACCCGGGAGACACTGACCGCTCCCTCCTCGTCGATCATCCGCCGCGCGGCAGTCACGATGCGTGCTACGGCCTCCTCGTCATCGGCCGGAATGTCACCAGCCCACCCGTGTCTCCGCATCAGGGGATCGTCGCATCCGGACGGCGCATTCCTTGACTTTACAGTCCCATGCACCTGTATCGTCAGATTCGAGTTCAGCGATCGCAATCCGTGAGGAGCCTCCGAGATGACCTCGACGATCGGACCCGTGACGAACGGCCAGGACGAAGTGCTCACCCGACGGGCGCTGCGCCTGGCCCTCGACAAGACCACCGATATGGCCGAACGCGAACTGCGCGTCCCACTGCACTACTACCGCGACCCGAAGATCACCGAGATCGAAGAGTCTCAGATCCTGCGGCGGGTGCCGTTGGCCGTCCTTCCCTCCGCGCAGATACCGAACGCCGACGACTATGTGGTGCGTTCGGTGCTCGGGGACTCGCTGCTGATCACGCGCGACCGCCACGGGGTCAGCCACGTACTGCTCAACTACTGCCGGCACCGCGGGGCCATGCCCGCCTGCGGAACCGGTAACGTCTCACGCTTCACCTGCCCCTATCACGCGTGGACCTACCGCAACACCGGCGAGTTGCTCACTGTGCCGGGCAGCAGCGGCTTCGATTCGATGAATAAAGCGGACTACGGGCTCGTCGAGCTGCCCAGCCAGGAGCGGCACGGCTTCATCTGGGCTGTGCTCAGCGCCGACGCCGCGATCGACGTCGATGCCCACCTTGGTGACATGGGACCTGAACTGGCGCAGTTCAATTACGCGTCGTACGGCTATCACACCGATCGTGAATTCGAATCCGACGTTTCCTGGAAGGGAGCCCTGGAGGCGTTCGCCGAGGCCTACCACTTTCCATTCGTCCACGGAGAGAGCGTGATCGGGCAGAACACCATCGCCAACACCTCGGTGTACGACGAATTCGGCAAGCACCACCGCATGGGGTTTCCGTTCAATTGGATCGTCAATCTGGACGGGGATCCTTCCGGGCCTTGGGATCCCTCGGCCAACATGGGACTGATCTACTGGATCTACCCGAACCTCATCCTGGCCAACAGCCCCGTCGGTGTGGAGATCATCGACATCTTGCCAGCGGGGGCGCCCACCCGGTGCACAGTCAGACACAGCTGGATGGGCAAGGTACCGGCCACCAACGACGAGATGCGCGCAGCCTACGACCAGGTCTACGAAAGCGTGCACGCCGCCGTCCGCGACGAGGACTTCGCGATGCTGCCCCAATGCGGGCAAGGCGTCCGTCACGGCCAACACGATCACATGATCATCGGCCGCAACGAGATTGGCGTACAGCACATGATCCGAGTCTTCGCCCAGGAACTGGGGGTAGCGCTTCAATAGCGCGCGTCGCGTGAACACCTGCGCGGCAGCCTTCAGGCCCACCCGCAAGGGCGTGAAGACCGCACGCTTCCACATCAACCAACACAAGGCGTCGGCAGCGACGGAGGCCGGGCACCAGATGAACTGGTCCACTCCATAGGTCCTCTCATAGCGCCCGATCGAGACCCGTCTTAGCCATGTCGGCCATGACCTTGCGATTGGTCAGCCGGCACCTCGGCCGTTGGGCTGGTTCAGGGAGTTGGCCGTCGCTCGAGAATGACATTCCGACAGAGTGCGTTCGAAGATCCGCGCCGCCGTGCCACTTTCAGGATACCGCTCCAACGGGGGGTTGCGGCAAGGCCCGGATAGTCCTGCATACTTGCGCCTCCCAGCAGTTCGTCCGAAGGAATTCAGGTGTCTGAACCGCTTGACAATGGTCCGTTCTTCCATGGCACGATCGCCGACCTGAGTGTGGGTGAGTTCCTCACCGCGGGTCATCGATCGAACTACCGGCCCGAGATCGTGATGAACCACATCTACTTCACCGCTCTGGTTGACGGAGCTGGCTTTGCCGCTGAGATTGCCGCTGAACTCGCTGCGGGCGAGGCTATTCCGAGGGTGTACCAAGTTGAGCCGACCGGAGAGTTCGAGAACGACCCCAACGTGACCGACAAGAAGTTCCCCGGCAATCCCACGCGGTCCTACCGCAGCAGGGACCCGCTGCGGATCGTCGGCGAAATCACCGAGTGGACCCGATCGACGCCTGAACAGCTGCAGACATGGCGGGAACGCCTGTCTGCGCTGCTCTCCAACGAGGATGCCGAAATCATCAACTGAGAGCTCCGACGTCACCGCCAGCTAGGTTCGCGAACCGTGCAGCCTCCAAACTGCGCGCTGCCACATCATGTTGGTCTCAAGCAGTCTTCGCCGAACTCGGCCAGGGCGGTGTCGAGGAGAGACCCCCGGGTTGCCGGCCCGATCAGATGACGATCCGCCTCCAGAAGTTGTTGAACGGGCCTGCCTGACAGCCGTTTTCGAACCCTTTGGAAACGCGATGATGGGATGGCCGACCAGAAAGCAAAATGGCTAGGAATCCTCCCGCAGGCTTTTCAGGCGTGCAGTGAATAGGGCTGTCCATTCTTGGAGGTAGCGATCGTCAGACAAGCGGCCTTCCGGTTGACGGATGCGGTGGGCGACGAAACGCTCGCCGAGGAGGCTGTTGATGCCGAGGGCGGCCAAGGCGTGGCTCTGTTCGCGGGTCGCTTCGGGTGCTTATGTGGTGATCCAGCCCCGTAGTTCAGTCGCGCCATGCCGGCGCCGATTCCGCATGCGGCGCCGGTGATCATCACAACCTTCTCATCGAGCATGAACTACCCGGTTTCCTGCGGAAGCGTCGATGCGACGACGCCACCGGCAACCAATATGTCGGTCCCGGTGATGAATGATGAATTGGAGCCGAGGAGGAACTCCGTGACGGCCGCGATCTCCTCGGGAGTGCCCATGCGCCGCAGGGCGGCCTGCTCGACCATCGCCCGGATGCCGTCGCCCAGCTCGGACTTCAGTTCCTGATGCTGCATGGGAGTGACGATGGTGCCCGGACTGATCGAGTTGACCCGCGCCGATCTCGCCGCCCACGTCCTGCAGGCGGCCCCGCACGCGAACCAGGCAGGCTTGTTTGGCGATCGCGTACGCCACCCCTGGATACTCGATCCGTTCCGGATCCAGGAACGGCAACGACAACAGGTCTTCGGCCGGTGTATTCGCTATCGCCGCTTGTTGTTCGAACGACAGCGCCGGCAGCAGGTGGGCAGCCATACTCCCGATTACGACACCCGTTCCGCCCGAAGCGACCACCGCGCCGAACGAATCGAGGACATAGGCGACACCAACGAGGTCAACAGCGAGAATCTCCGCCGACGTCGGATCGAGCTGTATTCGTCGGCGGTCTGCTTCAGGGTGTCCTTGTCGACGTCCGACCGCACCACAGCAAGGCCGGAGCCCAAGCGGCGCACAATCGCTCGCCCCATGCCGCCGGTGCCGATCACAGCCAAGACGCGGTCCGTGCGGGTCACGCCTCCCGCGCCCGTTCGTCGATGAAAGCGTTCCAGTCCGACGCGCGGTCGACGAGAACGTCGCGCACTTCTGGATGCGTATAGACCATGAAGCTGTCCTCGAGTATGGCCTCGACCACGCGCTCGCCGACCTCATCAGGAGTCAAAAGACCGAATTGCTCTCCGGGGCCCCGCATCTCCGGCTCAGGCCCGAAGGGCGGCGGAAGTGATTCGATGATGTTCGTGATGACCGGTCCCGGACACAGAACCGTCACCCCGATTCCGCGCGGGGCAAGGTAGAGCCGCAATCCCTCCGACAGCTGGATGACGCCGGCCTTCGACACCGCGTACGGCAGACGGTCATAGGAATAAGTGAAGAGTCCAGCGAAGGAGGCGGTATTGACGATGTGACCGCTGCCCTGTTCGAGTAGCAGTGGAAGGAACACGAGATTGCTGCGCACGTACGACATCAGGTTGATGTCGATGATGCGCTGCCACTCGCTCAGCGGAAGATGCTCGGGCAGACCGCGGGTGAGGACGCCGACGTTGTTCATCACGATGTCCACACGTCCGAATTCCCGGAGTACGAGGTCTCTGAGCCGCTCGAAGGCATCACCGTCGGCGACATCGCATACAACGCCGGCTGAGCGTCCGCCGTCAGCCTGGATCTCGTCGGCTACTGACGACGCGCGGTCTGCGTTGATGTCTGCGACGACAACGGCAGTGTCCCGGCGGGCGAGCGAGAGGGCCGTGGCGCGTCCGATACCGCTGCCTCCGCCGGTGACGATGGCAACCTTGTCGCGCAATGACTTCACGTCTGCGCCCAACCTTTCAGCCAGGTGAGTTGGCGGCCTCGGCGAGCACACGCTGCTGCTGCTCACCGACGACCTGGTTCAGCCGGAAACCTTTCGCGCACCCGTAGTACGCGGCGAAGTGCAGTGCCACCTCGTCCATCTCCTCGAAGGAGATGTCGCCGCTCTTCATCGCCGCGTACACATGGGACAGAATCGGGATGTCGGCATCCTGGAACGCCACGCACGCCACAGTGATGAGGCGCCGCTCCTTCATTCCAAGGCCCGGCCGCTGCCACATCTCCCCGAAGACGAAATTCAGGATGCCCGCCCCTTGATAGGGGTTGTCGCGCGGCGGGGTGAAGGGGATGCAGTTCACGTCGATGAACGTCTGCTCTCCGCCCTGGAGTCGCTTTTCGGGATCGCTCTCGGTGGGCAGGGGTAGCAGCGGTTCGGGCGGCGGAGGCGCTTCGCCGCGCTCGTCGCACAGTCGCTGCCACTGCAGGTCGACGAAGATGTTGAACCGCGACGCCTTCGGCCAGCCCGCATAAACCGCGAAATGCAATACGGTTTCGCGCATTTCGGCGATCGAGATGTCGCCGCTCTTCAGGGCCGCATAGATGTGCTGCTCCAGCGGAGCATCGGCGTCGGCCGCCGCCACACAGGCCAGCGTGACGAACCGCCGATCCCGCCGGCTGAGCCCGGGCCGAGTCCACACATCGGCGAAGACGAAGTCGATGAGCTCGTCGGCGATGACGGGCGAGGTGGCCTTGGGCGCCTCGACGGCCATCACCTCGGTGAAGGCGCGTAATCCCCGCTCACGGCGGTCGGTGTCCACGTCGTGGGTTGTGGACATCAGAGTTTGTTGCAGAAGCCGGCGTCGACGGGGAAGGTGACGCCGGTGACGTACTTGGCGTCGTCGGACGCGAGGTAGGCGATGGCCGCGCTGACGTCCTCTGGTTCGAGCATGTCGACCGGCATCGGGTTCTGGAGATGCGGTCCGCCGTCGGGGTAGGCCTCCAGAAATGCGGTCATGGCGGGGTTGACGGCCATCATGGTGCGGACAGCTGTCGGATGGATGGTGTTCACGCGAATGCTGTGCGGGGCAAGGGCGTTTGCAAGTGTCCGCATCAGTCCCACGATTCCGTGTTTGGATGCCGCGTAACCGAGTCCGCCGCCCTGAAAGCCGCCGAAGCCTTTGAGGCCCGCGGTCGAGCTGGTGAAGATGATGCATCCGCCGCGCTGCCCGGCGATCAGATGCGGGATCGCGGCGCGGGCGGTGTGAAAGGCGCCGACGAGATTGACGTCGAGCACGTCGGTCCACTGCTCGAGCTCTTCCTCAATGGTCAATTCGCGAAACGTCATCGTCGCGATCCCGGCGTTGGCGCACACGATGTCGAGACGACCGAACTGCTCGACGCCCGCATCGAGCGCGGCCTGCAGCTGATGGAAGTCGCGCACATCAGCAACGCTCGCCAGCATCTTCCCGCCGGCGGCCTCCACGAGGCCGACCGTCTCGTCCAGCTCTTCGCGGGTCGCCATCGGATAGCCGTTCGACGGGATGTCGGCGCAGACGTCGACGCCGATGATGTTGGCGCCCTCGCCGGCCAACCGCACCGCGTGGCTGCGGCCCTGCCCGCGCGCCACGCCCGTGATGAAGGCGACTCGTTCGTTCAACTTGCCCATGCGGTTCCTCGCTTCGGTGCGATCGCAGCTGGCCGTGCACCGCGGCTGTCGGGGGTAACGGCGTTACTGTTGGCCGCACAGTAACATCGTTACCGTGCAGACGGAAGGCGTTGTGCAAACCGCTCCCGCCGGTGTCCCGGCGGACGAGTCGTCGTCGGACCCCCTGATCGACATCGTCGTGGATCTGCTCGACACGCACGGATACGAGGCAGTCCAATTGCGGGAGGTCGCTCGCCGCGCGCGCATGTCACTGGCGACGATCTACAAGCGCTATCGCACACGCGACGAACTCATCGTCGCAGCCCTCGAATGGTGGTTGACCACCAACCGCTATGCCGGACTCGCGCCGGCGCCCAGTGCCACGCTGTACGGCGGGCTGATGCACATCTTCCGAACGGTGTTCGAGCCGTGGGAATCCCATCCGCAGCTGTTGAAGTCCTACTTCCGGGCGCTGTCCGGACCTGGCGGAGACCGTCTCGCCAAGCTCGGATTCGACGCCGTCACGCCCGCGGCACGGGAAGCACTCGGCCAGGCCGACCCCGGATTCGCCGCCGATCTCGAACGCATCCTCACCAGCCAGGTGTACGGGGTGCTCGGCCAACTCGCGGCGGACGCAATCGATGTCACCGACATCCTGCCGTCGATCGAACGCGCGGTGTTCTGGCTCGTCGAGGGACGGTAGCTCATAGTGCGCCCGCGACGAGCCTCCACCGACATCGCGGCATTGCTGATCCGTCTCATCGCACCGGCCGCCGTGATCCCGAGTCCATCGGGAATTCGGCTTTGGGCACAATGAGCCCCATGCCGGAGCCGTTGATCCTTACCTTGGGGGACCGATCTCCCCGCATGCATCCCGAAAGCTGGGTAGCTCCGAACGCTTCGGTGATCGGCGACGTCACCCTCGCAGAGAAGGCCAGCGTTTGGTACTCCGCGACGGTGCGCGCGGAGTTCGAGCCCATCGAAATCGGTGCGGGATCCAACGTCCAGGACAACTCCTCGATCCACGCCGACCCGGGCTTCCCCGTCACGATCGGTGCTCGGGTGACCATCGGTCACAATGCGGTCGTTCACGGTTGCCTCATCGGCGACGATTGCCTCATCGGCATGGGAGCGATCATCGGTAACGGCGCCACGATCGGGGCGAGTTCCCTCGTCGCGCCCGGAGCAGTGATCCCGCAGGGCATGAACGTTCCGCCGCGATCGCTGGTCGCGGGCGTCCCAGCCAAGGTCCGCCGCGAACTGAGCGACGACGAGATCAAAGTCAACGGAGTCAACGCCGCCGCGTACGAGTACCTCATCGGCGTGCACCGGGCCGCTACCCCGGCGGTGGCTTCGGAATAGGGCGTTGCGCCATCTCCGCACGGCGCGGTGCGGAGCCCTACGTGTGCCGGTTCGCCCGGCCGTCGTCGTTGTGGACATGTAGGCGGAGTTCGCGCTCCCAGGCGTGGTCGCGGGCTCGGTCCAGCCCCCGGCGGACAACCCACGTCGCCAAGGCGCAGCTGCCCACGACGGCGAGCCAGACCGCCACTGCAGCACCGACCGCGGCCATCTCGGCATCTGTCACCGTCACCGGCGCCGGGACCACCTTGCCGGCATCGTCGACCCAGATCCGCACAGCGTCGCCCGCTTCGACCGGTGCAGGCGCGATGACCGTGTCTTCATGGAACTGTCCGCCGCCCTGCCATCGCACACGGACATATCCGGGATTGTCGAAGTCCGCCAGCGCAGCGGTGCTTTCCAGCGCCTGCGCCTCGACGGCGTGGCGGGTCTGCGCCTGCTCGTCGGCGGTACGCGCTCCGGCGCTGTAGACCTCGGTCTTGACCAGCGCTGCGAGCGGCACGGCGAACAGCACCAAGACGGTCACGACGACGGCGCTGAGCGCCTCGAGACGATCGCTCACCCGGCCCAGCGGACTGCCGCCGAGCACGCGCAGGAACCAGCGAAACAAAAGAGCAAACCGCGTGACGGCCATCACCGTCGACTTCGGCATGATTGTCCAGTTTCCGCAAACATCCAGCCCATGGTGGCATCGGCGCCCGCAGGATGCCAATCGCCCCTCGGTCATAGCAATCGACATCACATTCGGGTGTCACCGGCCCGAGGCCGGCGACGGACAGTGGCAACACCGGAAGCGCCGCCTACTCTGGACGACAGACCAACTCGGCCCGTTGACGTGGAGTCCAGTATGCGTATCGCATTGTTCGCGACCTGTCTGGCGGACGCCATGTTTCCGCAGGCGGCTATCGCCACCGTCACCCTCCTCGAGCGGCTCGGTCACGAAGTCGTCTTTCCCGACCGACAGACCTGCTGCGGGCAGATGCACATCAACACCGGCTATCTCACCGAAGCGGTGGACCTGGTACGCCACCACGTCGAGGTGTTCGAAGAGGCCGGCTGCGACGCGGCCGTCGCACCGTCGGGTTCCTGTGTGGGCTCGGTACGCCATCAGCACGCCATGGTGGCCCGCCGCGCCGGCGACGAACGGCTCGCCCAACGTGCCGATGCCATCGCGGCCCGTACTTACGAACTGTCGGAATTCCTCGTCGACGTCCTCGAGATCCTCGATGTCGGGGCCTATTTCCCCCATCGGGTCACCTACCACCCGACCTGCCACTCGCTGCGGATGCTGCGCGTCGGCGACAAACCGGTCGAATTGCTGCGCCACGTCCGCGGTTTGACGCTGGTCGAGTTGCCCGCCGCGGAGACCTGCTGTGGCTTCGGGGGCACCTTCGCGATGAAGAACGCCGACACCTCCACCGCGATGCTCGCCGACAAGATGGCCGCCGTGATCGACACCGGCGCGGAGGTCTGCAGCGCCGGCGACTCGTCGTGCCTGATGCACATCGGCGGTGGGCTGTCGCGGATTCGGGCCGGAGTGCGAACCGTGCACCTCGCTGAAATCCTTGCCGCCACCGACGACGCCACCGTGGCGGCGCGATGACGACGTTCCTCGGCGTGCCCGGGATGCGCGGTTCGGGCAACCTACGCGGCACCGAACCCTTCCCCCATGCCGCACGAAAGGCGTTGCGCGACACGCAGATGCGCCGCAACGTGGGGCACGCCACCCGGACCATCCGCGCCAAACGCCTGGCTGCGGTGGCCGAGTGTGCCGACTGGGAGCAGTTGCGGGCGGCCGGTAGCGCGGTCAAACAGGACGTGCTGTCCCGACTGCCCGAGCTCCTGGAGCAGCTCGAACGCAACGTCACTGCCCGCGGCGGGGTGGTGCACTGGGCGCGCGACGCCGACGAGGCCAACCGGATCATCACCGACCTGGTCCGCGCCACCGGCAGCAATGAAGTGGTCAAGGTCAAGTCGATGGCCACCCAGGAGATCGGTCTGAACGAACACCTGGAGTCGGCCGGGATCGCCGCCACCGAAACCGATCTCGCCGAACTGATCGTGCAGCTGGGCCATGACAAACCGAGCCACATCCTGGTGCCTGCCATCCACCGCAACAGAGCCGAGATCCGCGAGATCTTCCTGCGGGAGATGCCTGAGGCGGGCGAGCTGACCGACGAGCCGCGGGTGCTGGCGATGGCCGCGCGCGCTCACCTGCGCCGCAAGTTCTTGTCGGCGAAGGTGGCGATCAGCGGCGCGAATTTCGGTGTGGCGGAGACCGGCACACTCGCGGTCGTCGAGTCCGAGGGCAACGGCCGGATGTGCCTGACGCTGCCCCAGACGTTGATCACCGTGATGGGCATCGAGAAGATCGTGCCGCGCTTCACCGATCTCGAGGTGTTCATGCAACTGCTGCCGAGATCGTCGACAGCCGAGCGGATGAACCCCTATACGTCGATGTGGACCGGAGTGCACGACGGGGACGGACCGCGAGAGTTCCACCTCGTGCTGCTCGACAACGGCCGCACCAGGGTGCTGGCCGATGAGGTGGGTCGCGCTGCGCTGCACTGCATTCGATGCAGTGCATGCCTGAACGTGTGCCCGGTGTACGAGCGCACCGGCGGGCACGCTTACGGGTCGGTGTATCCCGGTCCGATCGGGGCGATCCTATCGCCACAGCTGACCGGTACCGACGGCCATGACGACCCGAACGCGTCGCTGCCGTACGCGTCCTCGCTGTGCGGGGCCTGCTTCGACGCCTGCCCGGTGCGCATCGACATCCCGTCGATCCTGGTACACCTACGGGCTGCGCAGGTCGACTCCGAACGCGGCGGGCTGCCATCCGGGCAGGATCTCGCGATGAAGGCGGCGGCTCGGACGATGGCCTCGCCGAAACGGTTCGCGATGGCAGAGAAGGCACTCTCGGCCGGCCGGTTCGTCGCCAACAGGGACCACCGCATCACCTCGCTGCCGTGGCCCGGTTCGAAGTGGACGGCCAGTCGTGACGTGCCCGAACCTCCGTCGGAGACGTTCCGCCAGTGGTGGAGACGCACCCATGGCTGAAGCGAAAACTATTGTGCTGAACCGGATCCGCGAGGCACTCGCCGCCGCACCGGCAAGCCCCGTCACGGTCCCCAGATCCTATGACCGGGCGCCGTTGGTCGGTTCCGCCGACGTGGAGCGCTTCGCCGAGACCGTTGACGAGTACCGCGCCCGTGTCCATCGTGTCGCGGCCGGCGACGTGGCTTCAGCGGTGGCTGCCCTCGTTCCGCCCGGTGGCCGGGTCGTGGTGCCCGTCGACCTGCCCACCGAGTGGGTGCACGGCGTGCATGCCGTCGCCGACGAGCCGCCGCTGTCCAACACCGACCTCGACCAGGTCGACGCGGTGGTCACCGGCTGCGCGGTCGGCATCGCCGCCACGGGCACGATCGTGCTCGACGGAGGTGTCGCGCAGGGCCGGCGGGCTCTGACCCTGATCCCCGACCACCACATCTGCGTGGTGTTCGCCCGGCAGGTCGTCGACACCGTGCCGCAGGCGTTCGCCGCGCTGGACCCGTCACGGCCGCTGACGTTCATCTCCGGGCCGAGCGCGACCAGCGACATCGAACTCGACCGGGTTGAGGGAGTGCACGGGCCGCGCACCCTCGACGTGCTGATCGTCAGCTGATCGCAGCTACCAACCGGGCCAGGGTGGTGATCCGTGCACACCCCGTGCGGCCGACCCTGACGGTCCACCTCCCGCCGCCGGCGGGAGGTGGACCGGCTGTTGGATGGATTACAGGGCGGGCGCCTCTGCATTGCTCGGCGTGGTGCGTTGATCCACGATGTCGGAGAATCGACGGGAGATGTACTCTCCTGCCCGGACGGCGAGTGCGCCGATCGTTGACGTCGGGTTGACTGCTCCGCCCGTGGTAAGTGAGCTTCCGTCGACGACAAAGAGATTCGGCACATCCCACGTTTGATGCCACTTGTTGGTCACCGAGTCCTCCGGGTTGTTTCCCATCCGACAGGTACCCATCAGGTGCCAACCGGGCGGCGGGTTGAGCACCCCGGTGTCATTGGTCTCGACAGCCCCCAACGCTCGCGCGGCCTCGAAGATGCGGTCGATGCCGTAGTTGGCCAGAGCGATGTCGTTTTGGTGCGGTTCCCAGTTCACACGTGCGGCAGGCAGGCCACTCGAGTCCTTCGCGTCAGGATCCAGTGTCACACAGTTGGTTTCGACCGGGAGATCTTCGCCGAACATGAACACCATCAGGTGATTGCCGAAGTGATCGTTGAAGAACTTGCGATGCGATTTACCCCAGGGCGCCACGTATCCGGTGTGGCTACCCATTGCCGTGTAGGCGGCGCCGAAGCTGCGCGCCACCTGCATCCCGAAACCATTGACGAAACCCCTGTTGGTGTCGGTGTGGTAGAACTCGTGCGAATACAGGGGAGCGCCGAAAGCACCCTTGTAGCCTTCCATCGGCTTGTCGAACCACGCGTCGCAGAACGCGAATATGTGGTGCATCAGGTACTTGCCGACAAGACCGTTGCTGTTGGCCAGGCCGTCGGGGTGCCCCTTTTGTGCGCTCATCAGCAGCAGCCGCGGGGTTCCGATGCCACTGGCCGAAACCACCACGATTTTCGCGTTGACCTGATGGCGCACGCCGGTACGGGTGTCGATGTACGTCGCACCGGTTGCCTTCCCGTTCTTCGCGTGGATCTGCTCGACACGGGCGTGGATACGGAGGTCGGCTCCCAGCGCGATGGCTGTCGGCCAGTGGGTGTGCGTCGGTGTGCTCAGCGATCCCGTTGGGCTACCGGAGAGCTCATTGCCGGCGGCGACGTCGGCCTCGCGGCCTTCGCGTGGCCGAGTGATGATCGCGTTGTCCGACGGCCACCAGTGCCAGCCCAGGTCACCCAGCGCCTGAGCGAAATTGCGGCCCAGCTTGCCGGGCTTGACCGGAGGATCCCGGTCGACGCCGGTGCGATCCGGATACGACGGATCGCCGACCATGCCGGAGATGCCATAGATGGCGTCGTTCTCGTCGTAGTACGGTGCGAGCTCTTCATAGCTGATCGGCCAGTCGATCGTGCCTTCCAACCCGTGCTCGGTTCCCTTGCGGAAGTCGACGGGCTTGTAGCGCGGCCAGTGGCCGGCATAGTGCATCGTGCTACCGCCCACGTTGTTCATGAGGTACGGCGTCGTGAAGCCGGTGACCGGGTAATCCTCGGGAAGCCCACGGACGTTGGGGTCGTATGCCCATCCGCGCTGCTTCTCGATCTCCCACTCCCGGTGGTAATGCGGATGCTCGGGCGGCGTCACCCACGGCCCCTGCTCCAGACACGTGACCTTGTAACCGGCCTGCACCAGCTTCAGCGTGACGCCCGCACCGCCCGGTCCCGAACCGATGACCAGGACGTCCGTCTGATCGATAGTTGATGTCACTTGTGCTCCTCGTTGGTCGTGCCGTTCAGCCAGGTGAGTTTGCTCAGATCGACGCGGACCACGTCTTCGGTGGCGATGTAGCCCGAGCCCTGTCCGGCTGTCGACAGCGCCGCCTCATCCCAGTCCTCAATGCAGTGCAGGTAGCCGTAGGGCAGTGGTGGTCCGTGGTAATCGCGCCCGGCCTCGATGTGCTGCGCAATGGCGGTGGTCACTTCGTTCGCGGAGTAGTAGCCGTAATAGACGAGGCTCCGCACCTGGGCGAAGAACTCCTCCTCGTCCTTCTCCAGCCGGAGGACCGCTTGGGTTCGCGCGTCGGTGTCGGCGTTGACGAAACCGTCACCGAGTCGCGCCAGCGCGGCCTTCAGCTTGTCCTCTTCGAGGTAGGGAAAGTGCTTCGCGCGGAATCCGGTGGGAGTCGTGTAGCGGCCGAAGAAGTCGACGATCCCCACTTCGCTTGCCGCGGGAAAGCCGCCTTCGGCCGGAATCATCGTATCCGCAAGGGCTTTGATGACTGCCGACTCGAGTTCACCGAACGCGACCGGGGCGATCAAGCCGCCCAGTCGCGGTCGAGCGGACTCGAAGTACGGTTGATCAGGCCTGTCCTCTCCTAATGACGGCGCCCCCAGCGGCGCGCTGACCAGGGCATCTTCTTGAGTCATTGACTCTCCTTCATCTGAGTTGAATGGAACAGCGGAGTTCAACGGCGCAGGGCGAGCAGCCCAGCGGTCACAAAGGCGCGCCGGCCCAATCGGTGGATTTCGCGGGCGAAGGGTCGAGGTTGATTCCGATGTGCTTGACCTGTGTGTAGCCGTGCACGGCTTCGAGGCCTTCCTCACGTCCGGTGCCGCTCTGCTTGTGGCCCCCGTGGGGGGTCATGGGCAGCTCACCGAACCAGTCGTTGATCATCACCGAGCCCACCTGCAGGCGCTTTGCTGTGTCGAGCGCACTCGTGATGTCTCGGCACCAGAGCACCGCGAAGAGCCCGAATTCCGAGTCATTGATCGTGTCGATCAGATCTTCGACGGAGGACCAGCGCATCACGGCTGTGACCGGGCCGAAGATCTCCTCGCGTGCGATCCGCGCATCAGCCGCGACGTCGACGAATACCGTTGGCTCGACGAAGAATCCGTCACCGTGCGAATTCGCCGGCCGGCCGCCGCCGTAGAGCAGCGTCGCCTCCTGCCGGCCGATCTCGATGTACTCGCGCACGCGGTCGTAGTGCTTCTTGGAAGCGAGCGGCCCCATCTGAGTCGCATCGTCGAACGGGTCGCCGACGGTGACCGTCTCGAGTCGTGCCACGAGCATTTCCAGGAATCGGTCGGCGATGTCTTCGTGCAGGAACAACCGGCTTCCAGCGACACACACTTGTCCTGCCCGCGAGCAGAATCCCTGAACCGCAACCTCAACCGCGTCTTCGAGTGGTGCGTCCGGAAACACAACCAACGGACTCTTTCCGCCGAGTTCCAAGTTGACCTGAGCAATGTGTTGTCCGCCCAGTCGGGCGATCTCCCGTCCGGTCTCCGTGGATCCGGTGAAGGTGATCCCGCGTACCTCGGGGTGGGAGGCGAGAGCCGCTCCGGCTTCGGAACCGTATCCGGTCACGACGTTGAACACGCCGGCCGGAAAACCTGCGGCGTCCACCAGCTCGGCGAACTTCAGAGCAGACAGGGACGTGTCTTCGGCGGGCTTGACGACACAGGTATTGCCCAAGGCAAGTGCCGGTGCGATGGACCTCGCGAGGATCAGCAGCGGGTAGTTCCACGGGATGATGTGCGCGGTTACTCCCAGCGGCTCCAACAGGGTGAAACTGAGTTTGTTGCCTGGCACAGCAATGGTGCGGCCGCCGACTTTGTCGGCTGCGCCGGCCCAGTACTCGAGCCACATGGGTATCGCGGTCACGAGTTCACGGGCCTTGGCCAGATAGTGGCCCGAGTCCATCGACTCGATTCGCGCCAGCTCCTCAGCGTTCTCTGCCACGAGCGCCGCGAGCCGCCGAAGTAGGGCGGCCCGGGCGATGGCATCGGTGAACTGCCACTCGACGGCCGCGTCGGCGGCGGCCTTCACCGCCGCGTCCACATCACTCGAGTCCCCGCGGGGTACGTCGGTGATGGGACGACCCGTGCTCGGCTCGATGGTCGGGAAAGTGGCTCCGCTGCGGGCCGGCCGCCACTCCCCGTTGACGTACATGAGCGGAGGGGTAGCCGTGCGGGTATCGGCATCAGCCGACAAAGTTCGGGTCATGTTCTCACTCCTGTGAACGGTGTGCGGGCGTCGGTGATCGACCGACGCGGGCCCGGCGGTGTCGACGGACATGCCAACGTCCGTGCGCCGGTGTTACGAGCGGCGCCGAGGCCGTCGTGTGAGTCAGCACACAGCGCGGCCGGTGGGCCCGCAACAGTTACACGGCGTTACAGAGAGCCCACTCATGTGGTAGGACCGCAGCAAGGTAGGGCATGATGAGAGTGATGTACAGCACTGCTCTGCCTGAGCCCGCAATCGGGCCCGGGCAAGATCCGCGCGACTATGCGCGCCTGATGGCAGCTGTCTACGAGGCCACGATGGCGGGCGAGCAAGCCCCGGCTCGTCCCCGCCGCGTGATCTGGGAATCGTGGCAGCGGCTCATGGCCAGAGGGTTGAGACCCGACCGTCGACCTCCGCCCGTGATCCCGTCGGACACGGTCGAGGTCCTGCGGTCCGAGTCGGGCCTGGCTTCGGTG
This sequence comes from Mycobacterium sp. SMC-4, assembly GCF_050205565.1. Lineage (GTDB taxonomy): Bacteria > Actinomycetota > Actinomycetes > Mycobacteriales > Mycobacteriaceae > Mycobacterium. The sequence goes on from NZ_JBNMQU010000011.1 coordinate 19,655, forward strand.
GTGGGGGAGTTGACGCGCGGCCTCGCCCCACTGACGTCCGCAACCGACAGCATCGTCGCAGTCGCCGATGCCGAGTGCCGTGTCCTGTGGCGATCGGGCTCGCCGCGGGTGTTGGCGAACGCGGACAAGCTCGGATTCGTCGAAGGAGCTCAGTGGTCCGAGGCGACGGTGGGGACGAACGCCCTCGGCACCGCTCTGGTATCACAGCGCGCTGTCCAGACCTTCAGCGCCGAGCATTACAACCGCAGCCAGCACCCGTGGACGTGCGCGGGCGCCCCGATCCGTAGTCCCCGCACAGGTCGGGTGATCGGTGTGGTCGACGTGACGGGACCGGCGGAGACCGTACATCCGGTCACGGTTGCTCTCATCGACACCGTGGCCCGGCTGGCTGAATCGAAACTGCGTGCGCAGCACGAACTCTCGCTGAATCGGCTACGCTCGGTGGCTGCCCCGATACTGGCGAGAGTCGGGTCGCCGGCCGTGGCGGTGGACCGTGACGGCTGGGTGGCCGCCGTCGACTCGCTGACTGTGCGGAGGCGGATAATGCTGCCACCGGATGTCGCGCCCGGTCACGTATGGGTACCTTCACTCGGCGGTTGTGAGGTGGAGACGCTACCCGGCGGGTGGTTGGTGCGGCTCGTCGAAAGCGACGCTGAACCAGCAGCGACCCGGGTGACGTTGGATCTGCACGACAGTGCGTCTCAGACGCTGGAGATGGAGGGCCGGTTCGGTCACTGGCGTCACGAGATCTCCCTGCGGCACGCAGAAATCCTGCTCATTCTGGCCCACAGCGCCGAGGGTCGCTCCGCGCCCGAGCTCGCCGCGGACCTCTACGGAGACCCCACACGCGTCGGAGCTGTTCGAGTCGAAATGTCACGGCTCAGAAAGCAATTCTCGGGGATCGTGGTCGGTCGGCCCTATCAGTTCGCCGAGTCCGCCGTCGTCACGATCCGCTACCCGGAAACCATGTCCGCCCTGCTGGCGCCGTCGGTGGCTCCTGCGGTGCGCGCACTTCGTGCGACGCTGAGCGCCGCTGAAGCGTCAAACGCCGGAACCGGCACCGGCCCACCGGTGGGCGACCCGGACTCCTTGTCCAGACCTCCGAGCAACTGACTACTATGGCCCGGGTACGTCTCGTGGCGAAGGAACCCGGTGCGAGTCCGGGGCGGTTCCGCCACTGTGAAGGTCGCGGATGCGGCCTCTAGCCAGATACTGGCCACGAGGCATCCCGACCTAGGGGCGAGAACCCCGAGTAGGAGCCTTGCATGAGCACCGCTGCCCAACGCCGCATCGCGTTACTCTCCACGTCCGACACCGACCTCCTTTCGGCGCGAGCCAGCGGGGCCGCTTACCGGCTCGGGAACCCGGCGCGCCAGGAGCTCGAACCGCTCGTCGACGGTGTCGACGTCGTCGTTCTCCGTGTCCTCGGATCGGCCGCGGAGATCGAGACGGAGCTGACGTTCCTGCGCGGAACCGGCACACCGTTGGTGGTGCTCGGAGGGGAACGCCAGCCTAGCCCGGAGCTGATGGAGCGCTCGACGGTGCCGATCGGCTTGGCCGCCCAAGCGCACGCCTACCTGGCCGAAGGCGGGCCGGCGAACCTCGCCCAGTTGCACGCATTCTTGTGCGACACGGTGCTGCTGACCGGTGAGGGCTTCGAGGAGCCGGCCACGATCCCCGAGTGGGGCTACGCCGAACGCGACGAGCCGGCCGGCGCCGCGGACAGGGCGCGGGTGGGGATCCTGTACTACCGGGCCCACGAGGTCAGCGGCAACGCCGGCTTCGCGCACGCACTCGCCGACGCCGTGGATGCGACCGGGGAAGCCGTCGGTGTGCCGATCTTCGTCTCGTCGCTGCGCAGCGCACCGGAAGAACTGTTCGACGCGATGGGCACACTCGATGCCATGGTGGTCAGCGTCCTGGCCGCCGGTGGCTCGAAGCCCAGCGCAGCAGGCGCCGGGGGCGACGAGGGCTCATGGGATATCGAACGGATTGCGGCCCTTGACATCCCGACACTGCAGGGCCTGTGTCTGACGTCTTCTCGGCAAGAGTGGGAGGCCAACGACGACGGCGTGACGCCGCTGGACTCCGCCACGCAGATCGCGATTCCGGAATTCGACGGGCGCATCATCACCGCGCCGTTCTCGTTCAAGGAGATCGACGACGACGGCCTCCCGCACTACGTGGCCGATCGCGAACGTTGCGCCCGGGTGGCCGCCATCGCGGTCAACCACGCCCGGCTGCGCCGCCTGCCCAACGCCGACAAGAAGCTCGCGTTGGTCCTCTCGGCCTACCCGACCAAACATTCTCGCGTCGGCAACGCCGTCGGCCTGGACACCCCGGCCTCGGCGGTGCGGTTGCTGCGACGCCTGCGGGCCGAGGGTTACGACGTCGGTGACGGCTTCGGTGTGCTGGACCTCGAAGACGAGACCGAAGCCGGCGACCGACTGATCCACACGCTGATCGAGGCGGGCGGCCAGGACGAGGCCTGGCTGACCTCCGCCCAGCTGACCGATGCCCATGTGACGGTCAGCGCCGAGCAGTACGAGGCCTGGACCGCCGACCTGCCCGCGAGTCTGCGCGAGGCGATGACCGAGGCGTGGGGCGCGGCCCCCGGCCGGCTGTTCGTCAACGACGCCGGCGAGATCGTGCTGGCCGCCCTGCGGTCGGGCAACCTCGTGCTGATGATCCAGCCGCCACGCGGTTTCGGTGAGAACCCGGTGGCCATCTACCACGACCCGGACCTGCCGCCCAGCCACCACTACCTCGCGGCGTACCGCTGGCTGGAGCACGGCTTCGGTGCCCACGCCGTCGTGCACCTGGGCAAGCACGGATCGATGGAGTGGCTGCCGGGAAAGAACGCCGCGCTGTCGGCGGCATGCGCCACCGACGCGACCATCGGTGCGCTGCCGCTGGTCTACCCGTTCCTGGTCAACGACCCGGGCGAGGGAGCACAGGCCAAGCGGCGGGCGCACGCGACGATCGTCGACCACCTCATCCCGCCCATGGCCCGCGCGGAGAGCTACGGCGACATCGCGCGGCTCGAACAACTCCTCGACGAGTACGGCAACATCGCGTCGATGGACCCGGCGAAGCTGCCGGCGATCCGCGGCGAGATCTGGAACCTGATGCGCGCCGCGGAGATGCACCGCGACCTGGGTCTGGAAGACCGCCCCGACGACGAGGAATTCGACGACTTCCTGCTCCACGTCGACGGCTGGCTGTGTGAGATCAAGGACGCCCAGATCCGGGACGGTCTGCACGTGCTCGGCGCCGCACCCGACGGTGCGGCACGCGTCAACCTGGTGCTCGCGATCCTGCGGGCCGCCCAGGTCTGGGGCGGTCAGGACCACGCCGTCCCCGGCCTGCGCGCGGCGCTCGGATTGAAGGAGGGCGCCGAGACCACAGCTGTAGACGAGATCGAGACCCGCGCCCGGGCACTGGTCGAGGCGATGGAGTCCGCCGGCTGGGACGCCGCGATCGTGGACAGCCTGCACGACGATCCCGAGGTGCGGAAGGTGCTGCAGTTCGCGGCCACCGAGGTGGTGCCGCGGTTGGCGGGCACCGCCGGCGAACTCGACGCGGTGCTGCACGCCCTCGACGGCGGGTTCGTGCGTCCCGGGCCGTCCGGTTCACCGCTGCGCGGGCTGGTCAACGTGTTGCCGACGGGACGCAACTTCTACACCGTCGACCCGAGGGCCGTGCCGTCGCGGCTGGCGTGGCAGACCGGCCAGGCGATGGCCGAGTCACTGGTCCAACGGTATCTCGACGACACGGGCACCTACCCCGAGTCGGTGGGTCTGTCGGTGTGGGGGACCAGCGCGATGCGCACCTCGGGTGATGACATCGCCGAGGTGCTCGCCCTGCTGGGGGTGCGGCCCGAATGGGATGAGGCGTCGCGGCGGGTGGCCCGGCTGCAGGTCATCTCGCTCGAGGAGCTCGGCCGGCCGCGCATCGACGTCACGGTGCGCATCTCCGGTTTCTTCCGCGACGCGTTCCCACACGTCGTGGCGATGCTCGACGACGCCGTACAGATGGTGGCCGCACTCGACGAACCCGACGACGCCAACTTCGTGGCCGCGCACGCCCGGGCCGACCTTGCGGCCCACGGCGACCACCGCCGAGCCACGACACGGGTGTTCGGCTCCAAACCGGGCTCCTACGGGGCGGGCATCCTGCAGGTGGTGGAGGCCGGCACCTGGCGCGACGACAAGGACCTGGCCGAGGTCTACACCGCTTGGGGCGGATTCGCCTACGGCCGCGGGTTGGACGGCGTGGCAGCCACCGAGGACATGCGCACCAACTATGCGCGTATCAAGGTGGCGGCCAAGAACATCGACACCCGCGAGCACGACATCGCCGACAGCGACGACTATTTCCAGTACCACGGCGGCATGATCGCCACGGTGCGCGCGCTCACCGGCTCGGATCCCCGGGCGTACGTGGGGGATTCGACCACTCCCGATGCGGTGCGCACCCGAACTCTGGCCGAGGAGACCGCCCGGGTGTTCCGCGCCCGCGTCGTCAATCCCCGCTGGATATCGGCGATGCGCAGACACGGCTACAAGGGTGCATTCGAACTCGCGGCCACCGTCGACTACCTCTTCGGTTTCGACGCCACCGCCGGAGTGGTGCACGACTGGATGTACGAGAAGCTCGCGCAGGAATACGTGCTCGATCCCACAACGCGAGAGTTCCTCGACACCTCCAATCCTTGGGCGCTGCACGGCATCGTCGAGCGGCTCCAGGAGGCCGCCGACCGCGGCCTGTGGGCCGAGCCGTCACCGGAGACACTCCAAGCGCTACAGCAGGCCTACCTCGAGGTCGAAGGCGATCTGGAGGATCGCTGACATGGCAGCCCCTGTCAGGGTCCGCATTCTCGGCGTCGGGATGGGCCCCCGGCACGTCACACCCGAGGTGGCCGAGGCGCTTCGCGGCGCCGACTACATACTGGCCGCGGACAAGGGCGGCGAGGACCACGACGACGGTCTCCTCGCGTTGCGGCGGGCAATCGTCAGCGCACACGCCGGACCGGACGGACCGGTGGAGATCGTGTCGGTCGCCGACCCGGAGCGCGACCGGTCGGAAAGCCTCACTGCATCGGACTACCAAGGCGCCGTAGCGGATTGGCACGATGCCCGCGCGGCGCGCTACGCCGCCGTCCTGAAGGAGCGTGGCGGCACGGCGGCGTTCCTGGTGTGGGGTGACCCCTCCCTGTACGACTCGACCATCCGGGTTGTGGAGAAGGTCCGTCAGCTCGGTGTGGCGGTGGACTACGACGTGCTTCCCGGGATCAGCGCGCCGCAGCTGCTCGCTGCGCGCCACCGAATCGTGCTGCACGAAGTCGGCCGTGCGGTGCACATCACCACCGGCCGCCGGGTGCAGGAAGCCGTGGCCGCCGGCATGGACAACATCGTGGCCATGCTCAATCCGCCGCCGGAACGGCTCGACCTGACCGGTCTCGACGACTGGACGATGTGGTGGGGCGCCAATCTCGGTGCCCCCGGAGAACGCCTCGTCCATGGTCGCCTCGCGGAGGTGCTGCCCGACGTGGTCGCGGCACGGGCGGCCGCCAAGGAGGAAGCCGGCTGGGTGATGGACCTGTTCCTGGTCAGGAAGAACTGATGCCGGGCCTCCTGGTGGCCGGCACCACCAGCGACGCCGGTAAAAGCGTGGTGACCACCGGCCTGTGCCGAGCGTTGTCGCGCCGGGGTGTCAAGGTCGCCCCGTTCAAAGCGCAGAACATGTCGAACAATTCGATGGTATGCGCCGAAACCGGTGGTGCCGGAGTGGAAATCGGTCGTGCCCAATGGGTGCAGGCCATGGCCGCCAAAGCCCACCCGGAGCCGGCGATGAACCCCGTCCTGCTCAAGCCGGGCAGCGATCACCGCAGTCACGTCGTGCTCATGGGCCGGCCCTGGGGCGCGGTGTCGTCGTCGGACTGGTTGGAGGGACGGCGCGAGCTGGCGGCGGCAGCACACGCTGCGTTCGACGACCTCGCATCCCGGTTCGACGTCGTGGTGGCCGAGGGTGCCGGCAGCCCCACCGAGATCAACCTGCGCGCAGGCGATTACGTCAACATGGGGTTGGCGCGCCACGCCGGCCTGCCGACCGTCGTGGTCGGCGACATCGATCGCGGAGGCGTGTTCGCGGCGTTCCTCGGGACCGTGGCGTTGCTGTCGCCGGAGGACCAGGCGCTGCTGGCAGGCTTCATCGTCAACAAGTTCCGCGGCGACCCCGGTCTGCTGGCGCCGGGTCTGCGGGATCTGGAGCGCGTCACCGGTCGGCGGATCTACGGGACACTGCCCTGGCACTCCGACGTGTGGCTCGACTCCGAGGATGCGCTCGACCTGCAGGGTCGCCGAGCCAAAGGCGATGGCGCACACCGTGTTGCGGTCATCCGCCTGCCGCGCGTCAGCAACTTCACCGACGTCGACGCTCTGGGCCTGGAGCCCGACCTCGACGTCGTGTTCGTCTCCGATCCCCGCGCGCTGGGGGACGCGGACCTGGTGGTGCTGCCCGGCACCCGGGCCACGATTGCGGACCTGCAATGGTTGCGGTCCCGCGGACTGGACCGCGCGCTGATGGCTCATGCGGCCGCGGGCAAGCCACTGCTCGGCATCTGTGGCGGCTTCCAGATGCTCGGCCGCGTCATTCGTGACCTGGACGGCGTGGAGGGACCGGTCACCGAGGTGCCCGGCCTGGGACTGCTCGATGTCGAAACCACATTCGGGGCCACCAAGGTGTTGCGGCTGCCGGAGGGTACCGGGCTGGGTGTGCCGGCTTCGGGATACGAAATCCACCACGGACGTATCACCCGTGGACCGGACACCACCGAGTTCCTGGGCGGTGCGCGTGCCGGACAGGTCTACGGCACCATGTGGCACGGTTCGCTCGAAGGCGATGCGCTCCGGTCGGCGTTCCTGCAGCAGACCCTCGGGCTGGCTGCTTCCGGCGTCAGCTTCCCCGCCGCCCGCGAGCGGCGACTCGACCTGTTGGGAGATCTGGTGGAACGGCACCTCGATGTCGATTCGATGCTGACTTTGATGCGCCAGGGGCCGCCCGCCGGGCTGCCCTTCCTGCCGCCGGGAGCGCCCTGATGCCGACGCGTGTGCTGGTTCTCGGGGGGACGGCGGAAGCACGCGCGCTCGCGGCGCGACTGGTCGACGACGGCGTCGACGTCACCAGTTCGCTGGCCGGCCGGGTCGCCAAGCCCAAACTGCCGGTGGGACCGGTGCGTATCGGCGGGTTCGGCGGGGTCGAGGGTCTGCGCGCGGCACTGAGCGATTACGACGCGGTCGTCGACGCCACCCACCCGTTCGCCGCCACGATAACGGCCAATGCCGTCGCGGCGTGCACGACAGGATCGACCCGGCGACCGTTGCTGCGGCTCGAACGTCCCGGATGGACGGACCGAAGCAGGCCGTCCTGGCACTGGGTGGGCTCCCATGAGGAAGCCGCCGACACGGCGGCCCGACTCGGTCGCCGGCCGTTTCTGACCATCGGCCGACAACAACTGCACCAGTTCATCCCGGCGCTGCGGGACCTGGCCGTGCTGGCCCGCGTCGTCGATGTGCCCGACGTCGACCTACCGCCGAAATGGCGGGTGGTCACCAGCCGAGGACCCTACGACCTGCCCGGTGAGCTGACCGTGCTTCGCGATCACGCCGCCGATGTGCTCGTCACCAAGGATTCCGGCGGCGACCACACCTGGCCGAAGATGGTGGCGGCCGAGCAGCTGGGTTTGCCCGTGGTGGTGGTGCGTCGCCCGGCGGTGCCCGGCGACGTTCCCGTCGTCGCTGCCGTCGACGACGCCCTCGCGTGGGTCCGGACCACCTTACGGTGCTGAAACCTGTTGCGTAGAACCCTCGTTCGGAAACGTTTCGGTACCGGCGCCGACGCAGCCCGACGAATTGGTACCCTGGACGGGCCAGTCACCTCCGTGTGGAGTAGGGAACCCGGTGCGATTCCGGGACTGACGCGCAGCGGTGTGGGGATGACGAGGCGGGCCACTCGAGTGCCACTGGAAGCCGTGCTTCTGGGAAGGCGGCCCGCCGAGGATGACCCCCGAGTCCGAATACCTGCTGGCGTCCGCGGCGCCGCCGCGGACAGGCTCATCGGGTCTCGCTGACTGGACCCCTGAAGCGAAGGATCGCCATGCGTCCACATCATCTGCTGTCCGTCCCGGTTCTTGTCGCGGCTTTGGCCCTGTCCGGGTGCGGCTCGGCGGCCCCACCGTCGTCGGCTCCCACCCTTGCCGGCTACCCGATCACTCTGCAGAACTGCGGGCGCGAGGTCACCATTGCGCAACCGCCGCAACGCATCGTCTCGCTCAACCAGGGCAGCACCGAGGTGCTGCTGTCCCTGGGCGTCGCCGACCGGATGGTCGGCGCGGCCGGCTGGACCGATCCCGTGCTGCCCTCGTTGGAGGCCGACAACCAGAAGGTCGAACGGCTGGCCGACCAGGCGCCCTCACTGGAAGCCGTTCTCGCCAAAGAGCCCGACCTGGTCACCGCCTCGTTGCAGGGCACGCTCGGACCGGGCGGGGTCACGACACCTGAAGCACTGGAGCGTCTCGGGGTGCCTTCCTACATGTCCGCGATCGAATGCACCAAGGAGGTCGGCAACTCCGACGGCGCCCGCACCGCCACGTTGGAGTTCGAGCAGGTCCTCCACGAGATTCGTGATGTGGCAACGCTGGTCGGTGCGCAGGACAAAGGAGAGCAGATCGTCGCCGACATGCAGCGCCGTCTCGACGCCGTCACCGCCGCGGGCCCGCGCGGCGTCTCGGTGCTGTACTGGTTCGCCAACTCCGAGTCCCCCTACATGGCGGGCTGCTGTGGCGGGCCCGGCGTGATCACCCGCGCCCTCGGCTTGACCAACGTCTTCGACGACTCGCCACAGGACTGGCCGCAGATCGGTTGGGAGACCGTCGCCCAACGAAATCCCGACGTCCTGATCCTCGGCGACCTCACCCGCAAGAGCCAGACCGCCGAATCGGCGGCCGCCAAAATCGCCTTCCTGGAGTCCAATCCGGTCACCCGGGAAATGGCCGCGGTGAAGAACAAGCGCTACATCGCCTTGGCCGGAGCCGAACTCAACCCGTCGATCCGCATCGTCGATGCCATGGAGAAGGTGGCCGCCGGACTGCGTGAGCACGGACTGGCCCACTGAGCCGGTGGTGAGCACACATCAGCGTGCCGCGGTGGCGGTGTGGCCGGCCGGGTTGATCATTCTGCTGCTGTCGATCGCCACCGCAACCACGATCGGGCCATCCGATGTCGGCCCGCGTGACGCTTTCGACGCAGTCCTTCAACGGCTCGGCGGTCCACCGTCACAGTTGTCGCTGTTGCAGCAGAGCATCCTCTGGGATCTGCGATTGCCGCGTGCGGTGCTGGCCGCGGTCTGCGGAGCCGGCCTGGCCCTGTGCGGGGTGGTGCTGCAGTCGCTGCTGCGCAATCCGTTGGCTGATCCGTTCATCCTGGGCGTGGCCTCCGGCGCCTCGACGGGTGCAGTCTCGATCGTGGTGCTCGGCCTCGGGGCAGGGGCGATCGGCCTGGCCGCCGGCGCCTTCTTCGGCGCGGTGACGGCCTTCGGCCTGGTGCTCTTGCTGGCAGTGGCCGCCGGCGGCGGAATCGAGCGCATGATCCTCGCGGGAGTTGCTGCCACCCAACTGTTCTCGGCGCTGACCTCGTTCATCGTCTTCACCTCGGCCGACGCCGAGCAGACCAGGGGGGTGCTGTTCTGGCTGCTGGGTTCGCTCAGCAGTGCGACGTGGCGGGACGTCGCGTTGTGCGGCGTCCTGGTCGTGCTCGGCATCGTGGTGTGTTGGGCCCTCGCCGGCACGCTCGACGCCTTCCTCTTCGGGCAGGACGCCGCTGCCGCGCTGGGTGTGTCGATCGCGCGGGTGCGCATGGTGTTGTTGGCGGTCACCGCGCTGGTCACGGCCGTGATCGTGTCCAGTTCGGGCGCCATCGGTTTCGTCGGACTGGTGCTGCCGCACGCGGCGCGTGCCCTGGTCGGTACCCGCCACCGCGTCCTCGTCCCGACGGCCACGGTGATGGGCGCGATCTTTCTGGTCTGGGTGGACACCGCGGCCCGGATGGTCATCGAACCGCAGGAACTCCCGGTGGGGGTGGCGACGGCGATTGTCGGGGTCCCGGCGTTCGTGGTGATCCTGCTCCGGCGGGGGAGGGCGACATGAGTCTGGCAGCCGAACGGGTCACCTGGCGGACGCGCGACAAACTCATCGTGGACGGGGTCAGCATCACCGTCGCGACCGGGACGACCGTGGGTCTGCTGGGGCCCAACGGCTCCGGGAAGTCGTCGCTGCTGCGGTTGCTGGCGGGGTTGCGCCCGGCGTCGTCCGGCGTCGTCCGGTGGGATGACGTGGACGTGTCGACCATGAGCCGCCGGCGCCTGGCACGTCGACTTGCGGTGGTGGACCAGGAATCCACGACCGACCAGGAACCCACCGTGCGGGAGATCGTGGAGCTGGGCCGCCTCCCGCATCGTCGGCCGTGGTCTCCGATGTCGGCCAGGGACCGGCAGGTCGTCGAGAACGCCGCCGAGACAACGGGAGTCGCCCACCTGTTGGACCGGCGATACTCGACACTGTCCGGCGGAGAGCGTCAGCGCGTGCAGATCGCGCGGGCACTGGCGCAGGAGCCCACAGAGTTGCTGCTCGACGAGCCGACCAACCACCTCGACATCCGGCATCAACTCGAGCTGCTCGAGCTGGTGGCGACCACCGACACCACGACCGTGATGGCGCTGCACGACCTCAATCTGGCGGCCACCTACTGTCAGGAACTCGTTGTGCTCCACCACGGCCGCGTCCACGTGGCCGGGCCGCCGGCGACGGTGCTGACCCGCGACGTGATCGCCGAGGTCTACCAGGTCGAGGCAACCGTGGACGTCATCGACGGTCGGCCCCGGGTGCTTTTCACCCGACTGCTCGCCGACCACGGGCTAGGCACACCGCTGCCGCGGTGACCGCCGCGCCGCGGGCAACGGTCCGGGCGAGCCGCCCGGTCTCGGGGATGTCGGCGGGGACCGGATGTCTGCCGTCGCCCATCAACGCGCGCTGCTCGCGCCTGTCGCCGTAGTAGGTGTTGGTTCCGCCGAGCTGCAATCCGAGCGCGCCGGCAAAGCAGGCTTCGACCACGCCCGCGTTCGGGCTGGGATGGCGGCGGGCGTCACGCGTCCACGCGGCCAGCGCACCCCGCCGGTCGGGCCCCGCGGCCACGGTGAGGGCTCCGCTCACCCGCGCACCGGGCAGGCCCAGGAGGTCGTCGAATCGCGCTGCCGCCCAACCGAAATTCTCGTAGCGCTGGTTGTGGTGGCCGACCATCGCGTCGAGGGTGTTGGCCGCGCGGTGGGCCACCAGGCCGGGCACGCCCGCCACCGCCCCCCAGAAGTACGACGCGACGACCGCGTCGCTGGTGTTCTCGGCGACCGATTCGACGACGGCGCGGGCGATCTCGGGCGGACTCAGGGTGGTGGTGTCGCGGCCGACGAGGTGACGCAATCGCCTTCTGGCGCCGTCGTGATCACCACGCTCGAGGAGGCGGTGGACGGTCATCGCCTCGCGTTCCAGCGAGCGCCCGCCGAGCACAGCCCAGGTGATCGTCGCGGTCAGCAGCGTGCGGGCCACCGGGTGACGTGCGCGACGTTCCGCGCCCGCCGCGGCCAGCGTCGCGCCGCCGACGAGGGCCAGCACATATCCGACACCGCGGGTGCGGCTGTCGGCGTACCAGTTTCGTTCCACCAGCGCTGCGGTGCGGCCGAAGCCGGCGACGGGGTGGAAGCGGCGCGGATCACCGAAGACACGGTCGGCGACGTGTCCGAGCAGCAGGCCGGCAGCCCGCGCGGTCATCGGATGCATCGGTCACGGCTCCTGGCATGTCGAGGTGAGAAGCGTGGCGCCACCTGCATCGCCCCCGGACTACCCGCCGACGGTCGGGACCCGGATGCCCGGGTGGAGCGGTGCCCCGACCCGATCACGTCAGTGCCACCAGCGTGGCGGTCAGCGCGAGTTCCACAGCGGCCCCGAAGACGTCGCCGGTCACCCCGCCCAGCCGGCGGTGGACCCGGCGGATCAGCAGCGCGACGACCACCAGCGCCGCCACGACCGCCAACGCGCCACGCCACCACGGCAAACCGGCGAGTTCAGCTACCGCGGCGAGCACGACGACGGCGAGCAGCCAGACGATCGCGGCACCGGAGCGGGGCACGTTGCCGCTGTAGGACCCGCCCAACCCTTCCGGTCGTGCCGACGGCACCCCACGCAGGCAGCACAGCACCAGCGCGGCCCGCGACACGATCACGGCGGTGCCGGCCAGGATCGGCCCCAGCGGTGTGGTCACGAACGCGGCCAGGGCGCCGGCTTGCAGGCCGAGCACGACGACGAGTGCGACCACGCCGGCCGGACCCGCGGTGCCGCTCTTCATCACCTCGAGGCTGCGCGCCCGGTCGTAGGACGCCGTGAGGCCGTCCACCGTGTCCGACAGCCCGTCGAGGTGAAGGCACCGACTGCCCAGCGCCAGCACGCCCACGGTGAGCAGACCGACGACCAGTGCCGGCAGGCCGAGCAGCCGACCCGCGAATCCCACTGCGGCCACGGCGATCCCGAGCGGCACCACGGCCAGCGGCGCCAGCATCATCGCCGCGCGGGTGGTACGAGCGTCGACACGGCTGGGAGCGCCCACCGGAAGCACGGTCAGGGTGCCGGCCGCCAGACGCCAGCTGTCACCTACTGTCATCGCCGCGAGCCGATCCGTCACTGCGGAAGGAGGTCGCGCAGCGACGCGGTGCGGGCGAGAATCGCCACGGCGCTGCGCAGAACCGGAACGGCCGCAACGGCTCCCGAGCCCTCGCCGAGGCGCATGCTCAAGTCCAGGACGGGCACCAGGCCCAGTTTGTCCAGCGCCAGGCTCTGCGCGGGCTCGGTGGAACGGTGCCCGGAGGCGAACCACGCCGCCGCACCCGGAGCCATGCGGTCCGCGGTCAGCGCGCACGCCACCGCCATCAGGCCGTCGAGCAGAGCCGGCACACCGCGCCGCGCGGCCGTCAACAGATAGCCCGTGGTCGCCGCGAGATCGGCGCTGCCCAATGCTGCCAGCGCGCCGACCGGATCCTCGCTGCGTGCGCCGGTCCGGGCCAGCGCGGCGTCGATGACCGCCGTCTTGTGCTGCAGCCCGGCGTCGCTGATCCCGCTGCCCCGGCCGACCACCTCGGTCGCCGGCATCCCCAGGGCGGCGGCCACCAAAGCCGCTGCGCTCGTGGTGTTGCCGATGCCGAGGTCGCCGCTGATGAGCAGTTGCGCACCCGCGTCGATCTCCTGCTCGGCCACCGCCGCGCCCGCCTCCAGCGCGGCGCGCACCTGCGCACCGGTCAGCGCGTCCTCCAGATGGATGGCGCCACTGGAGCGGCGAACCTTGTACGCCTGCAGGGCATCCCGGGTGCCGGACGGCAGATCGTCGAAGTCGTCGTCCACGCCGAGGTCGAGCACTCTGACGCTGACGCCGTGCGCGTCCGCCAACGCACAGACCCCCAGCTGGCCGTTGAGAGCGGCGCGCACGGTCGCGCCGGTGATCGTCGACGGGAAGGCCGACACGCCGTGCCCGGCGACGCCGTGATCCCCCGCGAAGATCACCAGTCGCACGTTGTCGAGCGCGATCGGTGGCACGGCGCCCTGGGTCGATGCGATCCACACCGCGAGCTCACCGAGGGTGCCGAGCGCACCCGGCGGAGTCGCCAGGCCGGCCAGCCGCTCGGCGGCCGCGGCTCTGACCGCCGCAGAGGGCGGCGGGACCGGTATCCGCAGTGACTCCAGGTCAGTACGAGGTGACGGCACGTTCGTCTCCCGGCACCCGAACTCGCTTGTCGCCATGGTCTTTCCCTCCGGGTCGGGGCAGTAGCCGGGCCAGTTCGTCGAGCAGCCGCTGCGTGGTCGCCGGTGCGCGGACCGCGATGCGGATCCACCCGTCGTCGAGGCCGGGAAAGGTGTCGGCCCGGCGCACCGCGATCTTGCGGTCGCGCAGCGCAGCGTGCACTCCGCGGCCGACGCGGGCCAGTACGAACGGTGCCCTGCCCGCGACGTACCGAACCCCCAGGTTCCCCAGCCCTTCGGTCAGATGCGCGCGCCACTGCTCCAACTCCGTTGCCCGGCAGTGGCTTTCAACACCGGCCGGCGCACCGGAACACGCCACCATCGCGGCCAGTGCCGGGGTGGACACCGCCCAGGGCGTCTGTCTGCGCGCCGCCTCCGTGATCAGCGAGGGGTCGCCGAGCAGGTAGCCGGCCCGGATGCCAGGGATCGACCAGTGCTTGGTCAGGCTCCGAATGACCAGCAACCCGGCCGATCGGTCACCGGTCAGCGTCTCGGGTTCGCCGGGCACCGCGTCCAGAAAGGCCTCGTCGACGAGGACGACGCGGCCGGGACGCAGCAGCCGGCGGATCGCCTCGGCGGGGTGCAGCACCCCGGTCGGGTTGGTGGGATTGCCGACGACCACGAGGTCGGCGTCGTCGGGCACCGCCTCGGGGTGCAGGCGGAAGCCGTCGTCGGGACGGCACAACACCGTGGTGACGATGTGCCCGGCGTCGGTCAACGCGTTGTGCGGCTCGGTGAACTGCGGGTGCACGACCACCGGGCGTCGCCAGCGGCGCAGATCGGCGACGAGGCGGAACGCCTCCGCCGCCCCCGCGGTCGGCAACACCTCCTGCGCGGGCCGCCCGTGCCGTGCGGCCAGCGCCGCGCGGGCCTCGGTGGGGTCGGGATAGGCGCCGGCGTCGTCGAGGGCGGCACGCAGCGCGGTATCCAGCCACTCCGGCCGCGGACCCGGGTACACGTTGACCGCGAAGTCGAGCAGATCGGGACCGGTTTCGGCGTCGCCGTGGTGGCGCAGCAGATCCGCCGGTGCGTGCACCGAGCCGGCCCGACGGTGCACCGCATCGGCGAAGCGCTGAGCCAGCTGAGGGTGACCGGCCCAGTGCACGTGCAGATACGACGCGTGCAGGGCGGGCCCGGCGAAGCCGTCCGCTGCGGCGGGCAGCAGCCAGGCCGGCGCGTAGTCGTCGGCGCCACCCATCCCGCCCGCAGGCGGCGTCACCCGGGTGCGGTGGAATTCGTGGCCGGTGACCTCCTCGCCACGGCGCCCCAGCAGCGAGTCGGCGGGCGCGGCGGCCGTTCGGTAACCGAGCGTCAGCCTCGCGGTCATCGCCGCCGCGGCGTCGACCGCGCCGACGGCCGCGGTGTCGTCGAGCGTGCGGCACAGATACGCCAGACCGGCGCACTCGGCCACCGTCGGCACACCCGAGGCGATCGCCGCGCGCAACTCGGCCACCAGCGGCGCATTGCCGGCCAGCGCGGCTGCGTGAACCTCGGGGAACCCGCCGCCGAGATAGATCCCCGCTGTGCCGGGCGGAAGCGCCGCGTCGGTGAGCGGATCGAAGTCCACCACGCTGCAGCCCGCCGCGCGCAGCAACTCCTCGACCTCCGCATAGCGGAAGGTGAAAGCCCGCCCGCCTGCCATCGCGACGACGGGGCGGGCCGGTGAAGGCGCCACGACTTCGGCGGCCGCGTCCCACGCCGACCCGTCCAGCGGCGGTGCCGTGGCGGCGATGGCTAGGACGGCGTCGAGGTCCACGTGGGCGGAGATGACCTGCGCCAACCGGTCGAGCGTCGCCGCCGATTCCACGCGCTCGCCGGCCGGTATGAGCCCCAGGTGCCGCGACGGCGTTTCCACCCCGGTGTCGCGCGGAAGTACCCCGAGAACCGGAATCCCGGTGCGGCCCAACGCCTCCCGGACCTCGTCGGCGTGCCGGTCGGTGCGGCACTTGTTCAGGATCACCCCGGCGATGCGCACGGCCGGGTCGAATCCGGCGAGGCCGGCGACCACCGCGGCGTGCGTGCGGGACGCATGGGAGATGTCCACGACGAGCACCACCGGAGTCGACGTCAACGCCGCGACGTGTGCCGTCGAGGACTCGCCGTCGGTTCCGAGCCTGCCGTCGAAGAGACCCATCACGCCCTCGATGACCGCGACGTCTGCGGACGCGGCCCCGTGGAGCAGCAGCGGCACGATCCGCTGCGCCCCCACCATGAACGGGTCGAGGTTGCGGCCCGGCCGGCCCGTGGCCATCGCGTGATAGCTCGGGTCGATGTAGTCCGGTCCGACCTTGTGACCCGACACCTGCATTCCCCTGGCGGCCAATGCCGCCATCAAGCCGGTGGCGACGGTGGTCTTACCGTGCCCCGACGCCGGTGCGGCGACGACGATCCGGGGGAGCGGCGTCGTCACCATTCGATGCCCCGCTGCCCCTTCTGGCCCGCGTCCATCGGATGCTTGACCTTCCCCATCTCGGTGACCAGATCGGCGATCTCGGTCAGCTGCGGGTGGGCCCGCCGGCCGGTGACCACGACGTGCTGGTGGCCGGGACGGTGCGCCAGCGTCTCCACGACGTCGTCGATGTCGACCCAGCCCCAATTGATCGGATAGGTGAACTCGTCGAGCACATACAGGTCGTGGGCCTCAGCGCTGAGCCGGCGCTTGATCTCGGCCCACCCTTCGACCGCCGCCGCGGCGTGGTCGGCCTCGCTGCCCGCCTTGCGGGTCCACGACCAGCCCGAGCCCATCTTGTGCCACTCGACGGGCCCACCCTCGCCGGTCTCGGCGTGCAGGGCGCCGAGCCGTTCCAGCACGGTCTGCTCGCCGATGCGCCATTTCGCGGACTTCACGAACTGGAACACCCCGATGCGGAAGCCCTGGTTCCACCCGCGCAGCGCCAGCCCGAACGCGGCGGTCGACTTCCCCTTGCCGTCGCCGGTGTTAACGATCAGCAGCGGCCGGTTGCGCCGTTGCCGGGTGGTGAGGCGGTCGTCGGGGATGGTCGCGGGCTGTCCCTGCGGCATCAGGCTGCTCCTTCTCGCGTGACGTCACGAACGATGTCGGTCAGCGCCTGAGCGCTCACCTGCGACAGTTGGACGTGGTCGGCGGCCAGGTACCCGGCCAGCGTGTGCGCCAGACCCATGCGCATCCGGCCGTTCTCGCAGTCGACGACGACCGCGGCGACGCCCTGGCGGGCCAGGTGAGCGGCGGCCTGCCGGGACCGGTTCACCGCGTCGGGCCCGGCGGTGGCGCGGCCGTCGGTGACGACGACGAGCAGCGGCCGCCGCCCCGGATCCCGCAGACGTTCACGCCGGACCACCTCGCCGGCCTCCAGCAGACCCTCCGCCAACGGAGTGCGCCCGCCGGCCGGCAGGTCGTCCAGCCGCCGCGCGGCGATGTCGACAGAACGCGTCGGAGGCAGTGCAAGGTCGGCGCCCCGGTCGCGGAACGTCACCACACCGACCCGGTCGCGCCGTCGGTACGCATCCAGCAGCAGGGACAGGATCGCCGTCTTCACCTGCCGCATCCGCTCCCGGGCGGCCATCGAACCGGACGTGTCGACGACGAAGAGCACGAGGTTGGCCTCTCGGCCTTCCCGCACCGCGCGGCGCAGGTCGCCGGACTCCAGAATGATGCGTCCGCCGCTGCGCCCCCGCGCATGCTGATGCGGGGCGGCCGATCGGACCGTCTCCACCAGGTGGATGCCCGTGCCCGCGGCCGCCGACG
Organism: Mycobacterium sp. SMC-4; assembly: GCF_050205565.1. Classification (GTDB taxonomy): domain Bacteria; phylum Actinomycetota; class Actinomycetes; order Mycobacteriales; family Mycobacteriaceae; genus Mycobacterium. Next base: position 37,273 of record NZ_JBNMQU010000011.1, read on the forward strand.
GCGTCGCGCCGACGCGTCGGCCCGTCGAGGTTCTGGCGCGGCTGCGGCGGCCGGCCTGACCGTCGCCCACCCCGTCGACGGTGAACAGCCTGGCCTGGAAGGGCTCGCCCGCACCGACCGGGGCCGGCACCTGCCCGCCTTTCTGTCCGTCTTCCTGTCCGCCGGTGTCGTCGCCGCGAGACGGCGGCGGAGCGCCGTCGCCGTCGGGCCGGTCGGCGCCGCCACCGCCACCATCGGGGCCTTCCGGATCGGTGTCGGGATCCGGTCCTGGCGACTCATCGGTGTCCGGTGGCAGCAGATCGTCGAGCTCGCCGTCGCTCAGCCCCGGCGCATCGAACGGATTGCGGCGGCGCCGGTGCGGCAACGCCAGCCGGGCGGCCACCCGCAGGTCTTCGGCGGTGATGTCGTTCCGGCCCTGCCACGCAGCGTGAGCCGCCGCTGTGCGGGCGGTGACGATGTCGGCGCGCATGCCGTCGACGCCGAACGCCGAACAGATCTCGGCGATCTTCAGCAGCACGTCGGAGGTCAGCTCGACGTCGGGCAGACGGGCCTGCGCCGTCTCGATCCGCACGCGCAGGCGCTGCTCGGCCTCGGCGTACCGCGCGCGGAAACCTTCCGGGTCGGCGTCGAACTCGAGCCGGCGGCGGACCACCTCGGCGCGTTGTGCGGGGTCCTGCGGGGCGGCGACCTCGACGGTGAGACCGAAGCGGTCGAGCAGCTGCGGCCGCAGTTCGCCTTCTTCGGGGTTCATCGTCCCGACGATGACGAACCGGGCGGCGTGAGTCACCGAGATGCCGTCGCGCTCCACGGTCAGCCGACCCATCGCCGCGGCGTCGAGCAGCAGGTCGACCAGGTGGTCGTGCAGCAGGTTCACCTCGTCGACGTACAAGATGCCGCGGTGCGCCTTGGCCAGCAGCCCCGGCTCGAAATGCACGGTGCCCTCACTGAGCGCCCGCTCCAGATGGATGGATCCGGCGACCCGGTCCTCGGTCGCGCCGACCGGCAGTTCCACCAGCCGCACCGGGCGGGTCTCCACCGCGGCGTCCGCTCCGAACGGGCCGTCCGGCGAAAGAGGTTGCGGCTCAGCGGGATCGGTGGAGAACCGGTCACCGGAAATCACCTGGATGTGCGGAAGCACCTCGGTGAGCGCACGCACCAGCGTCGACTTCGCGGTGCCTTTCTCGCCCCGCACCAGCACCCCGCCGATGCCGGGCGCGATGACGCTCAGCACCAGCGCGAGCGCCATGTCGTCGAGGCCTTCCGGCGCGTCGGGGTCGGCGCCGAGGACCGCGCAGAAGGGGTACAGATTCAGCATCAGAGGCTCCGCTCGAGATCGTGGACCGTCGTCGGCACACGCGAGGCCGGTCTTCGGACTGGCCGAGTCCCGTCCCCTGTGCGCCAGGAGGGGCTCGGACCACCGCAGCGGGCCTGTGCCGGACTCTCACCGGACTTCCCAGATTCTCCCCGGGAGCCGACCGTGCCGTTTCCGACGCGGGGGCACGCGGGGCACCTCGCGCCTGCCACGCTAGCATCACCGCCGTGTCGAAGGTCAGCAGCGACGGGACCATCGACCTGGATCCGCCCCACGAGGTGCGGCTGACCGTCGTGGGAATCGGCGCGGACGGCTGGACCGGGCTCGCCGAGGACGCCCGGTCGGTGGTGCGGAAGGCCGAGATCGTCCTCGGAGCGCCGCGCCAACTCGACTTGCTCCCACCGGCTCCGGAGCAGAACCGCGTGCCCTGGCCGACGCCGCTGCGGGACGGACTGCCCGCCCTGCTCGAGGAGTGCCGTGGTCGCCGCGTCGTCGCGCTGGCCTCCGGGGACCCCATGGTCAGCGGCATCGGCACCACGCTGATCGACCTCCTCGGCGCCGACCGGGTGACCGTGATCCCGCAGGTGTCCTCGGTGGCGCTGGCCCGTGCCCGGCTCGGGTGGTCGGCTGAGTCGACCGCCGTGATCAGCGTGGTGGGACGCGACGTCCACGCGGTGCTGCGTGAGCTCGCGCCGGGTCGCCGGGTCCTGGTGCTGTCTTCCGACGAGACGACACCCGCACAGCTGGCGGCGCTGCTGGTGGCGCGCGGCTACGGCGCCAGCCGCATGGTGGTGCTCGGCGATCTGGGCAGCCCGGCCGAGACCCGTGTGGACACGACGGCCGAGGAGTTCGCCGGTGACGCACCGCGATTGAACATCGTGGCGCTGGAGCTGGCCGGCCCACTGACGGCAGGATGGGCCACCGGTCTGCCCGACGACGCGTTCGAACATGATGGGCAGCTGACGAAACGGGACCTGCGCGCCGCGGCGCTGTCCCGCCTGATGCCCGCGCCGGGCCAGTTGCTCTGGGACATCGGTGCGGGCGCCGGTTCGGTCGGCATCGAGTGGATGCGCGCGCACCCGACGTGCCGCACCGTGGCCGTCGAGGCCGACGCGGCGCGGGCCGATCGGATCGGCCGCAACGCAAGGACTTTGGGCGTGCCGGCACTGCGGGTCGTGCACGCCCGCGCGCCCGAGGCGCTGACCGGGCTGCCGGCGCCGGACGCGGTGTTCATCGGCGGTGGCGGCACCCGCGCCGGTGTGCTCGAGGCGTGCCTGCAGGCGCTGCGGCCGGGGGGCCGGCTCGTCGCCCACGGCGTCACCGTCGAAACCGAGGTGTTGCTGGCCGATGCCTACCGCCGGCACGGAGGCGAACTCACCCGTCTGCATGTGGAGCGCGCCGCACCCGTGGGGTCCTTCACCGGCTGGACGCCGGGCCGTGCGGTCACCCAATGGGCGTGGACCCGGGAGTGAGGTCATCGTCGCCGGCCTTTCAGCGCGCGGTGTAGCGCTCCTCGTGCACCACGGTATGCAGCGGGCAGCGGTCGCGCCAGCCGTGGTGCTCGAGGTCGGGGATATCGGGCAGACCAGCTACGTGTCCGACGCACAGCCAGGCCACCGGTCGCACATGGTCGGGCATGCACAGCAGCGAGCGCAGGAACTCCTCGCGGTAGAACGACACCCAGCCGACGCCGAGTCCCTCCGCCGTCGCGGCCAGCCACAGGTTCTGGATTGCGCACACGACCGAGTACAGGCCGGCATCGTCGATCGCGTGGCGGCCGAGGACCTGCCGGCCACCCCGGGCCGGGTCGTAGCCCACCACGATGCCCAGCCCCGACTCGCAGATCCCTTCGATCTTGATGCGGGAGAAGGTGTCTGCCCGCTCACCGGTCAACGTCGAGGCGAAGATCTCGCGTTCGGCGGCGACGTGGTCGCGGAAGGCGGTCAGCGTGTCCGGTGACCGCACCAGGATGAAATCCCACGGCTGCGACATCCCCACCGACGGTGCGGCGTGCGCGGCCGAGAGCACCCGCTCGAGGACGTCGGGCGCGACCGGGGCCCCGGTGAACTCGCGCCGGGTGTCGCGGCGCCGGTAGATGACTTCGTAGAGGGCCGCCAGGTCCGGAGCGGCGCTGACACTCATCCGCGACCACCGACCAGGTTGCCCGACCGGTCCCGCGCAGGGTCGTAGAGGTAGCTCTCACCGGCCTGGTCATCGGGCCGCTCGGCCAGCGCGCGGCCGACGAGAATGACTGCGGCCTGGCGCAATTCGGCTTTCTCCACCTGGTCGGCGATGTCGGCGACGGTGCCGCGCAGCACCAGTTCCGCCGGCTGCGACGCGCGATAGACGACCACGACGGGGCAGTCGGGCCCGTACGACGGGATGAGTTCGGCCATCAGTGTGCGGATGCGGGTGATGGCCAGATGCAGCACCAGGGTCGCCCGCGTGGCGGCGAACGCGGACAGCGATTCGGTCTCCGGCATCACCGTGGACCGCTGCTGCGTTCTGGTGAGCACCACCGACTGGGCGACCAGGGGGACGGTCAGCTCGCGGCCGACCCGGGCGGCCGCGGCGGCATACGCGGGCACGCCCGGCGTGACCGACCAGGGCACCCCGGCGGCGTCGAGGCGCCGGCCCTGCTCTGACACCGCGCTGTAGATCGTCGGATCGCCGGACACCAGACGCACCACCTGTAGACCGGCCTGCGCGGCGGTGACGATGCGGGCGACGATGGCGTCCAGGTCCAGATCCTGGGTGTCGACCAATTCGGCTGTCCGAGAACAGTTCTGCAGGACGACCGGGTCCAGATAGGTGCCCGGGAAGAGGACCACGTCGGCCTCCCCGAGCAACCGGGCCGCGCGCAGGGTGAGAAGGTCGGGGGCACCCGGACCGGCGCCGACGAACCGCACGGTGGTCGCTGTCGGCATCACTGCACCCACCGTGGTGTCCAGACCCGCCCGGTCGGCGTGACTCGGGTCGCCGTGGCGCCGACGAGCAGCAGACATTTCATGTCGATGGTGTCGGTGTCGAGGTCGCCCAGTGTGGTGACGTGCAGCGATTCCTCGGCGCGGCCGACGTCCCGGCCGACGACGACGACGGTGTCGGCGCAACGGTGTTCGAGGAGGACCTTGCGTGCGACGGCAATCTGGTCGGGCCGCGACCGCGACGCCGGGTTGTAGATGGCCAGCACGAGGTCGGCTTCGGCGATCGCCCGCAACCGGGTCTCGATCACCGACCACGGCTTGAGCCGATCGGAGAGGCTGACCACGGCGAAGTCGGCGCCGATGGGCGCGCCGGCGCGAGCGGCAACGGCCTGCACCGCCGACACCCCGGGCAGCACCCGCACCGGCACGTGGGCATACCGGTCATCCTCGGCGGCCTCGAAAACCGCTGCGGCCATGCCGAATACACCGGCATCGCCGCCGGAGACGACGGCCACCCGCTCGCCGCGCGCGGCGAGGTCCAGGGCGAAGCGGGCGCGGTCGACCTCGACGGTGTTGCCCGACGCGTGGCGCTGCAGTCCTTCCCGTTGCGGAACGCGGGCGACGTAGGGTCCGTACCCGACGACGTGCTCGACGTCGGCGAGTGCCGCCGCCGCCTCGGGCGTGAGCCACCCGTCGGGCCCCGGCCCCAGCCCGACCACCAGGACCTCGGCGGTGTTCGCGGCGGGCGCGGGAGTCGGAATCTGCTGCCGCTCAACGGGTGTACGGCTGCGCAGTCCGTTCAGCGAGTCGCCGTTGACCACGATGAGCGACAGGTAGGGCACCGACGTCTCGTCGACGTCGGCGACGGGCATCCAGCGCTGCCGGGGGTGGCTCGCCCGCTCGACGTAGAGCGCGTGTCCGAGGCGGCCGGACGCGGCAAGCGCCCGGCGCACCGCGGGAAAGGTCCGGCCCAGCTTCATGATGATGGCGCCGTCGGTGTCGGCCAGTCGGCGCGCCAGTTCCGATTCCGGAAGCGTTCCGGGCAGTACGGTCAGTACGTCGGTCTGCCGGACCAGCGGTGCGGCGGTGGCCGCGGTGGCCGCGGCGAAGGCCGGCAGGCCCGGAACGACCTCCGTCGGATAACGATCGCTGAGGCGGTCGTGCATGTACATGTACGAGCCGTAGAAGAGCGGGTCGCCCTCGGCCAGCAGGGCCACGGTGCGGCCGGCATCGAGATGCGCCGAGATCCGGGCCGCCGACTCCTCGTAGAAATCGGCGAGTGCGCCGGCGTACCCGCCTGGATGGTCGGTACTGCCCGTGGTCACCGGGTAGCGCAGCTCTTCTTCGAGGACGCCGTCGGCGATGAGGTCGGCGGCGATGGTCCGCGCGTAGGACTGCTTGTTGACCCCGGCGTGGTAGGCGACCACGTCGGCCTCACGGATGATCCGGGCCGCCTTCAGCGTGATCAGCTCCGGATCCCCGGGGCCCAGCCCGACCCCGTAGAACCGTCCGAGTGCTGCGCCGTGCATCATTCCGCCTCCGAAGCCAGTGCGTTGAGGGCCGAGGAGGTGATGGCAGAACCACCGCGCCGTCCGCGGATCGTGACGTAGGGGATGTCTATTCCGTGATCGCTCGCGAACGCGATCAGGGCGGCTTTCGATTCGGCGGCACCGATGAACCCGACGGGGCAGCCGATGATCGCAGCGGGACGCGGGGCGCCGTCGACGAGCATCTCCAGCAGGTGGAACAGTGCGGTCGGCGCATTGCCGATCGCCACCACCGCGCCGTCCAGCAGCGGCTCCCACAGGGAAAGGGCCGCCGCGGTGCGGGTGGTGCCCCAGTCGCGGGCCAGGGCCGGAACCCGGTCGTCGTGCAGGTAGCAGTGGACGTCGTTGTCGGCCGGTAGTCGTCCGGCGGTGATCCCGGTGGCCACCATGCGTGCGTCGCAGAGGATGGGCGCACCCGCGTTCAGTGCTTTCCTCGCGGCACCCACCAGATCGGGATGAATGACGAGGTCTCTGACCAGATCCGTCTGGCCGGTGCCGTGGATCATCCGGACCGCGAGTTTCTCCGCGTCGGCGGGAATCGTGGACAGGTCGGCCTCGCGGCGGATGGTGGCGAACGAATCGACGTAGATCGCCGGACCGTCGTCGATGTAGTCGTAGCGCTTGGTCGGACGCGTCATCTCGCGAATTTCCGGGCCGGTCATGGTGTTGCCTCCGAGGTGTCTGGAATCAGGGTGCCGTGCCAGGGGGCCGCGACGAACGGGGGGTCGGCCCGCCATGGGCACAGCACGCCTGGACACTGATCGAACCGTGTGCGTCCCGGCGACGTGTCACCGGCCATGTCGACCCCCACTCTGTTGCGCAGATCACCACACCCTACCTATGGTAGAACCACGCTATGGTCAACCGCGATCGCGCCACTATCTCATAGAACGCCCACAGTCTGATCGACCTGGTCAGATACCTCGAAACCCTGGAGGTCGTCATGACGACATCGGTCATCGTGGCCGGAGCCCGCACACCGATCGGGAAGCTCTCCGGTTCACTCAAGGACTTCTCGGGAAGCGACCTCGGCGCGATCGCGATCAAGGCAGCGTTGCAGCGGGCCGGCGTGCCCACCGAGGCGGTCCAGTACGTGATCATGGGCCAGGTCCTCACCGCCGGGGCAGGGCAGATGCCCGCTCGCCAGTCGGCGGTCGGGGCCGGGATCGGATGGGATGTCCCCGCGCTGTCGATCAACAAGATGTGCCTGTCAGGACTGGACGCCATCGCGTTGGCAGACCAGCTGATCAGGGCCGGTGAATTCGATGTGGTGGTTGCCGGTGGGCAGGAATCCATGACCCAGGCTCCACATCTGCTGATGAACAGCCGCGCGGGCTACAAGTACGGCCACGTCACGGTGCTGGACCACATGGCCTACGACGGGCTGCATGATGTGTTCACCGATCAGCCGATGGGCGCCCTGACCGAGCAGCGCAACGACATCGACAGGTTCACCCGCGCCGAGCAGGACGAGTACGCCGCGGAGTCTCACCGCCGTGCGGCCGCCGCGTGGAAGGACGGGGTGTTCGCCGAAGAGGTGGTGCCCGTGGCGGTCCCGCAGCGGAAAGGCGATTCACTCGAATTCAGCCAGGACGAGGGGATCCGCGTGAACACCAGCGCTGAGTCCCTGGCCGCACTGAAGCCCGCGTTCCGTCGGGACGGCACCATCACCGCGGGTTCGGCGTCGCAGATCTCCGACGGCGCCTGCGCGGTGGTGGTGATGAACAAGGCCACCGCCGAGCAGATGGGTCTGACGTGGCTGTGCGAGATCGGTGCCCACGGCGTGGTCGCCGGACCGGACTCCACCCTGCAGTCGCAGCCGGCGAACGCGACCAGGGCGGCGCTGGCCAAGGAGGGGATCACGGTCGACGACCTCGACGTCGTCGAGTTCAACGAGGCGTTCGCCGCCGTGGCGCTGGCGTCGGCTCGGGAACTCGGCATCGATCCCGCCCGGGTCAACCTCAACGGCGGCGCCATCGCCTTCGGTCACCCCATCGGCATGTCCGGCGCCCGCATCACCCTGCACGTCGCACTGGAACTGGCTCGCCGCGGTTCCGGCTACGGCGTGGCGGCGCTGTGTGGCGCCGGCGGTCAAGGTGACGCCCTGATCCTGCGGAGGCCCTGAGCATGGTCAACCTCACCCGGATCTACACCCGTACCGGCGACGGTGGCACCACCCGCCTCGGTGACATGAGCGAGACGTCCAAGCTCGACCCCCGTCTCGAGGCGTACGCCACCGTCGACGAGACGAACGCCCACATCGGCGTGGCGCTGAGTGTCGCCGAGATCAACGACTCGGTGGCCACCGTCCTGCTGCACATCCAGAACGATCTGTTCGACGTCGGCGCGGACCTGAGCACACCGGTGGTGCCGGACCCGAAGCACCCGCCGCTGCGGGTGACACAGGCCTACATCGACCGGTTGGAGAAGTGGTGCGATGGCTACAACGACGAGCTCGAGCCGCTACGGTCATTCGTCCTCAACGGCGGGTCTCCGGCCGCCGCACATCTGCACGTTGCGCGCACGGTCGCCCGTCGCGCCGAACGCGAGGCGTGGCGGGCCTATCAGGAGTACGCGGACTCGATGAACAAGCTCACCATCACCTATCTCAACCGGCTCTCGGACCTGCTGTTCATTCTCGCGCGGTACAGCAACCGCGAGCACGGGGACGTGCTGTGGGTGCCGGGCGGAGCGCGCCTGTGAGCCGCCCGACCCTGACCGGTCTGTGTGCCGAACCCGCGGCCCCGGCACCGCAGCGTGGCTACGCTGCGCGGATCGACATGGTCGGGCGCGCTGCGGTCGTATTCGGCGGCGGCGGGGCGGCGGTCCGTCACGTGGCTGCGCTGCTGCACGCGGAGGCGTCGGTGACCGTGGTCCACCCCGACGCGGACGCCACCATCGAGGATCTGGCTGCCCGGGGGCTCATCGACTGGCGCCGACGCGATTTCCTCGACAGCGACCTCGATGACATGTGGCTGGCGGTGGCCGCCACCGAACGGTCCGACGTCGACCGCAGCATCGCCGGTGCCTGCGAAGACCGACGGGTGTGGTGTATCCGGGAACCGGAGGCGGAACAACGCCGGGATTCCGGGCGCGGTCACGTGACGCTGGTCGGCGGCGGGCCCGGTGACCCCGGCCTGCTGACGGTCGCCGGGCTGGAGGCCTTGCGTGCCGCCGATGTGGTGGTGACCGATCGGCTCGCCCCCGTGTCGGTGCTCGCCGAACTCGGCCCCGCGGTCGAGGTCATCGACGTCGGCAAGATCCCGTTCGGGAAGGCCACCCCGCAGCACCGGATCAACGAGATCCTGATCGACCATGCGCGGGCAGGCCGGGCCGTGGTCCGGCTCAAGGGCGGGGACAGCTTCCTGTTCGGCCGCGGAGGCGAAGAGCTGATCGCCTGTGCCGCTGCCGGGGTGCCGGTGTCGGTCATCCCCGGCGTCACGTCGGCGCTGGCGGTCCCGGCGTGCGCGGGGATTCCCGTGACGCACCGCGGAGTGACCCAGGGCGTCACCGTGGTGTCGGGTCACGTCGCCCCGGACGATCCGGCCTCGACCGTGGACTACGCGGCCCTGGCCGGCGCCGGAACGACGCTGGTGTTCCTGATGGCGGTCACCACACTGCCGGCCATCACCGCGAGCTTGATCGCGCACGGCCTGTCGCCCGACACACCCGCGGTCACGGTCGCGGACGGCACACTCGCGCAGCAGCGCGTGGTGCGGGCGACCGTCGCGACGATCGCCGAAGCCGTGCAGGCCGCCGGCATCAAACCCCCGGCCATCACGGTGATCGGAGCCGTCGCCGGCTTCGGCGCCGACGACACCGCGCCCAGCGGCGTCGCGGCACCCGCACAACGCACCCGATCGCTGGCGGCCGCGCGGCCGGTGGCCGCCCGATAGCGTCGAGGGCTACCAGTCGCGCACCTGCAGCGGGGTGCCGATGCGGGCGAAGAAGCTCGCCACCGCATCCGCTGAGACCTGACCCAGTGTCGAGGGACGCCACCGGGGAGCGCGGTCCTTGTCCACCACGCGCGCGCGGATGCCCTCGATCAGGTCGGGATGACGCGCACAGTGCTGTCCCACCCGCAGGTCCTGGTCGAGGCACTCGGCCAGATCCGCCATGTCGGCGGCCCGGCGCAGCGCCTCGAACGTCACGCTGAGCGCGGTGGGGGAAGCGCTGTTCAACGCGGTACGAGAACGGTCCGCCACCTCCGAATCTGCGGACTCGGCAGCGGCGGCGATCGCGGCCACCGAGGATTTTCCGAAGATGTCGTCGATGGCCGTGCGCTGGTCGGCAACCCACGACGGCGGTCGGCCGTCGAAGTCGCCCAGCGCCTCGGCAGCCGGAACGTGCTGCAGCCGCTCGGTCAGTTCCTCGATCCGCTCGTCCGGCACGTAGTGATCGGCGAGGCCCATGTAGAGCGCGTCTCCCGCGGTCAGATGTGCGGCGGTGAGGGCGGCGTACGTCCCGGTGCGCCCCGGTGCACGGGAGAAGAGCCACAGGCCGCCGACGTCGGGCGAGAGCCCGATGAGCACTTCGGGCATACCCATGCGGGTGGAGTCGGTGACGACGCGGTGCCGGGCGTGCGACGCCAATCCCATACCTCCGCCCAGGGTCAGGCCGTGGGCGATCGAGACCACCGGCTTGGGGCAGGTGGCGATCAGGTGATCGAGGCGGTACTCGGCAGCCCAGAAGTCGGCGAGCCCCTCCAGGTCGCCGGACACGATCATGGTGCGGACGCGCTTGATGTCGCCGCCGGCGCAGAATCCGCGCTCACCTTCTCCGCGGATCGCGATCGTGGCGACCGCCGGGTCGGCCACCGCCGCCTCGAGCAGCACGGTGAGCGAGTCGATCTCCTCCGGACCGATCGCGTTGATAGCAGCCGGTTTTTGCAGCGTGAGGGTGGCCAGCCGTCCCGCGACGGTCAACGAGGGCCTGGGGGAGATGTCCGTGGTCATCGAGAGTCCTTTCAGGATCGACGAGGCGAAATCCGGTGACACAACGCGGCACCGCCAGTGAGCAGAAGCTCACCGGCGGTGCCTGCGTGGTCGAACGGCCTCAGGAGGTGACGCTCCGCCCGGAAGGCACGTCCGTGTCCGCTTCCAGGTCGTTGTTCTTGGTCTCCGGCAGGGCCAGCACGCACAGCAAGCTGACTGCAGACAGGCCGGCCAGCAGCACGCCCACCCAGATGCTCGAGTAGTTCGCCACGATCTGAGCCGCGAGGATCGGCGGGATCGCGCCGCCGATGATGCCGCCGAGGTTGTAGCTCAAGCCGGCACCGGTGTAGCGGAACCGCGATTGGAACATCTCCGGCAGAAGCGCGCCCGCAGGTCCGTTGGCGACCCCGTAGAGGGCCAACGTCACGGTCACGCCGATCAGGAAGGCGAACGCCGAGCCGGTGTCCAGCAACGGGAACAGCACCAGCGACCAGATCACCGCGCCGCCGTACGCGACCGCGATGACCCGCTTGCGTCCCACCTTGTCGGAGATGATGGCGGCCACCGCGGTCACGATCCCGAGAACGACCGCGGCGATCATGCCGAAACCGAGGATCATCGTGCGGGTGAAGTTCAGTGACGACATTCCGTAGCTGGTCAGGAAGGTGCTCCCGGTGTAGAACATCGAGAACACCGTCGACATCGCCAGGCCGGAGATCAGGATCTGGCGCCACTGCTTCTTGAAGGCCTCGGCGAACGGGAGCTTGGCCGGTGCGGTGGCGTCGGCGCGGCTTTCCAGGTGCTTCTTGAACACGGGTGTCTCGGCGATCGACAGCCGGATCCAGAGCCCGACGATCACGAGCAGCAGCGAAGCGATGAACGGGAACCGCCAGCCGTATTCGAGGAACGCCCCACTGGTCGCTCCGACGGTGATGGACACGACGAAGAAGGTGCCGCTGGCGAGGAAGAAGGCGCACGCGGGCCCCAGTTGTGGGTAGATGGCCATCCGCCCGCGTTGGTGTTTCGGTGCGTACTCGGCCGTCAGCAGTGTCGCGCCGGCCCATTCGCCGCCCATGGCCAGACCCTGCAGGAAGCGCATGGTCACCAGCAGGACGGGCGCCCAGATCCCGATGCCGTTCTCCAGGACGCCGAAGACTCCGCTGTTGTAGCCGGGGAAGAACCCGATCGCGACGGTCGACAGACCCATCATCAACAGGGTCCAGACCAGGGTCCGCTTGCGGCCGATCTTGTCCCCGAAGTGCCCGAACACGATCGAGCCCACGGGGCGGGCGAAGAACGCGACGCCGAAGGTGGCGAAGGACGCGATCGTGCCCATCGCCGGACTGCTCTCGGGGAAGAACACGGCGGGGAACACCAGCGCGGCGGCCGTGCCGTAGACGAAGAAGTCGTAGTACTCGATGGTCGTCCCGATGAGGCTCGCGGCGCCGACTTTGCGGAGGCCGCGACGCTGCGCGGCACCGTCCTGCACGGGTTGCACAGTCGCGCTCTGTGGATGCATATAAGTCTCCAATGGTGGGCGGATCTCAATATGGTCCTACCACAATTGTGGTCTGTGCCACAAGCATGCGTGAGCAGTTGTGCCAGACACAAGCCCACATTGACGTGCGCGAACACCAACATGTATGGTCCGACCACATACTGGTCGTCCAAGTGGCGGCTTGATCCGAGCAGTGGGAGATGTGCCGTGCCAGCCGAGATGTTCTACGACGATGACGCCGATCTGTCCCTGATCCAGGGCAAGCGGGTAGCCGTGATCGGCTACGGCAGCCAGGGGCACGCGCAAGCACTGTCGCTGCGGGACAGCGGTGTCGACGTTCGGATCGGTCTGCAACCCGGCTCGAAGAGTCGCGCGGCCGCCGAGGAGCAGGGTCTGCGGGTCGTCTCGCCCGCCGAAGCGGCCGCGGAGGCCGATGTCGTGGTCATCCTCGTCCCGGATCAGCATCAGCGCACGCTGTACGCCGAGGAAATCGCCCCGGCACTGACCGCCGGCAACGCGCTGGTCTTCAGCCACGGATTCAACATCCGGTTCGGCTACATCTCGCCGCCAGAAGACGTCGACGTCTTCATGGTCGCCCCGAAGGGACCCGGACACCTTGTCCGCCGCGAATACGAGAACGGCCGCGGCGTGCCGGTGCTCGTGGCAGTGGAGCAGGATCCTTCCGGCAACGCGTGGCCGCTGGCGCTGTCCTACGCCAAGGCGCTCGGTGGACTGCGCGCCGGTGGAATCAAGACAACGTTCGCCGAGGAGACCGAGACCGATCTGTTCGGCGAGCAGTCGGTGCTGTGCGGTGGCGCGTCGCAGCTGGTGATGTACGGCTTCGAGACGCTCATCGAGGCCGGCTACCAACCGGAGGTCGCCTACTTCGAGTGCCTGCACGAACTGAAGCTGATCGTGGACCTCATGTACGAGGGTGGCATCGCCAAGCAGCGCTGGTCCTGCTCGGACACCGCCGAATTCGGCGATTACGTGTCGGGACCCCGCGTGATCACCCCGGATGTCAAAGAGAACATGAAAGCGGTGCTGGCCGACATCGTCGACGGGACCTTCGCCAAGCGGTTCATCGACGACCAGGACAGCGGGGCCGCCGAGTTCCGGTCGCTCCGCGAGCGCGGTGAGCAGCATCCGATCGAGAGCACCGGCCGTGATCTGCGGAAGCTGATGAGCTGGATCCAGCAGGATCCCGACTACACGGGCACCGCAGCGCGCGTCTGATGACCGTGGTCGTGACGCCGAAGCTGATCGTCGCCGCGGACGCACCGTGGAGTGGGGAGCTCTATTGCACGCGCCCGGGCCGGGAGCGGATCGGCTTCAGCTCGGTCGAATCCTTCTGTGCCGCAGTACTCGCCGTCACAGGGTGGCCACTGAGGGCGCAGGCCGACCCGGCTGAGGCCGAACATGCGGACCGGGCAGCGCCCAGGCGGCCGCGGGTGCGACGCGATCAGAGATCTGCCGCCCGCAAGTTCATCGTTACCGCGAGTCGCTCGTGGACGGGCGAGATATACCGCACCACACCGGGTATGGGCCATCTCCACTTCGGCACATTCGAACAGTTCCTACGTGCGGTCATGGACATCACCGGATGGTCGCTGGACCACCGCGGATACGGTGAACGCGCCTATGCCACTTCGCGTTCCGGCCTCAGCCGGCCCGCTTGAGATTCAGCTCCACTGCGCCGCAGTCGTTCTGGACCAGGGTTCCGGTCACCAGCGCCGCGGCTGCCTCGCCATCGCCGGCGGCGATGGCATCGACGACGAGCGCGTAGTCACATGCGGACGGGGACGTCTGAGTCAAGGCATCGTTCGTCCGGTGGAAACCTGTTGCACACTGGCTGTTTTCGACGTCGGCCAGCGCCTTCGACAGCATGACGGCCAGCGCGTTGTCCGATGTCCTTGCCAAACGCGCGTGGAAGTCGCATTCGAGCTCGGCGAAGTCCGCATGCGTCGGCGCATCACGCATCCGCTCGGCCAGCGACCGCAGCACGGCGATGTCCTCGCCGGTCGCCGAGGCGGCCGCCTTGCGGGCCGCCAACTGCGCCATCGTCTGGCGGCACTGGAGCAGATCGTCACGGCTGAATGAGGCCACCTGCAGGTGTAGACGCAGCACCGTGGCCATCCCCGTGGCGCTGTCCCTGACGATCACCGAGCCGGCGCCGGGACCCGAACCGGTGCCCGCCTCGACGACCCCGACCGCTTCGAGGATGCGCAGCGCCTCGCGAACCGCACCTCTGCTGATCCCCAACGCTTCGGCGAACTGGCGCTCCGGGGGCAGGCGGTCACCGGCGCGCAAATGCCCCGTCAGCAACCGGTTCTCGATCTCGGCGATCACTTGCTCGTGGGTGCGGATGCGCGCCAACGGCTTCCACTGCACCGCATGTCCGATGTCGGCTGTCGCCATGATGACCTCCCGCAGGGATTCGGCGTCCCTGAGTCCGTGGATGTGACTGCGGGCCTTCAGGTCTGACTTCACCCCCGCCACGAACGGGAGTGTCACAGTAGCGCGACTGTGCTGGAATTCCACCAGCTTCATCGGGCCCGCTGTGACGAGTCTAGGGCATGGCGCCGTTTGCCGGAACCGCACCGCGTCGCGCGGCGACGGCGGATCTGAGCGCGGCGCGGAGCTGCTCGGGCGTCGTGGGAGCGACATCCGGCGGCAGGATGCCGTCGAGCACCAGATCGCGGGCCAGCGTGGTCAACCACGGAGGCTTCAACTGCGCATCCCGCAGGAGTCCGGTGTCGGAGAAGATGGTCGACGGTCGGTCCTGGCGAGTCGACCCGGCACTGATCACCGCGACCGAATCGGCCCACTCGAGGGCCAGTGCGGTGTCGTGGGTCGACAATGCGACGGTGGTGTCGGCGCGCTCGAGTTCGGCCAGGGTGTCGAACAGCGCGTCGACCCCCGCCGGATCGATCCCGGCCGTCGGCTCGTCGAGCAGCAGCACACACGGCCGCATCGCGACCGCTCCGGCGATGGCGACCCGTTTACGTTGACCGAACGACAACTGATGCGTCGGGCGGTTGCGCAGATCGGCGATGTGCAGCAGGTCGAGCGCGCGATCGACCCGTTCCCTGACCTCGGTGGCCGACAGACCGAGGTTCACCGGACCATACGCAACGTCTTCTGCGACATCGGCGGAGAACAACTGGTCGTCCGGGTCCTGGAAAACCAGCTGGACCGCTTGGCGATGGGCGCGCAGACCGCGTCGGGACCAGTCGATCGGCCGGCCGTCCAGGCTGATCTCCCCGGCATTCGGGCGCAGGGTGCCGGCCAGACACTGCAGCAGCGTGCTCTTGCCCGAACCGTTGGCGCCCAGCAGCGCAACGCGTGAACCGGGTGCCACGTCGAGGTCCGCGCCGCGGAGCACCTCGAAGCCGCGCTCGTAGCCGAAGTGCAGGTCCGACCCGGACAGGTGCCGATGACTCACCGTCGGCACCTCATCTCAACGCCACCAGCAGCGACACCGACACCACCGCGGCGTTGACCAGCGCCGCGCTTGCCACGAACCGCGACGACACGGCGGGGCTCTCGGGGCGGGCCAGCGGCATGCCGAGATTGCGGCCCGCCAAGCCGCGTTCGAGCGCCTGGCCACGCCGCCACGCGCGGACCAACACGGCCGCGGTCAGCAGGCCGGCGGAACGCACCGAACGGCGCACGCCGGAATAGCCCAGCCGCGCGGTCTGCGATTTGCGGATCACGGTGAGCGACTCCAGCAGCAGGAAGATCATCCGGTACATGACGGTGATGACGTCCACGCACGCCGACGGCAGGCCGATCCGGCGCATGGAGTCGGTGAGATCGCTCATCGGGGTGGTGGAGGCCAGCAGCATCACCGCCGCGGTGGCCGCGATCGCCCGCGCCGCGGTCTCGCACGCTCTGAGCACCGCCTCGGCCGACGTGGTGAACGTCGGCCCGGCCGGATCCACACTCACCGCCGTCGAGGCTCCGGCGACGACGATGAAGACGAGCGGGACGCGCAGCATCCGCATCAGGTGCAGGTTCGGCAGACCCGCCAGCCGTCCCGCGACGACGGCGCCCACCAGCACCAGCGGCGCAGCCGGCCACGGCGGTAGCACCACCGCGCAGGCGAGCAGCCCGCCGCACAGCACGACCTTCTCCAGCACCGACCGGGTCCGCCACCGGCTGTTCCAGGCGACGGTGTCCACTGTCGACCCGTTCGGTGACACGGTCAGCGGGGGTCTTCGCCGACATCGGGGTGTGCGGAAGCGGTCGCCCGACGCCGGCGCAGAGAACCGACGGCGTAGCCGAACACGCCGGCTCCGAGGGCGGCCTGCAGCGCGAACAACCCGGACTCGACTTCGGCGGACGGCGGCGCGAAGACCTGTTCGAACCAGGGGGTGTAGTCCGGATGGCTGCCCTCGATCGCGGTCACCGCGGTGGTGTCGGTGCCGACGAAGGATTCCTCGGATGCCTCGTCGGACGTCGTGCTCCCGCCGACGATCAGACACACCGCGAAGATCAGGGCGGCGGCCGCGAGCAGGCCGACATTGATCAGCACACCGCGGCCGGACATGCGTCGATCAGACATCCGCGCGCTCCTTCTTCTGGGCGCCGAGCACTCCGAGATTCGTCAGCTCGGGTTTGGCGACACTGATCAGCACGCGCATCACCACGACACCGATGAGGCCCTCGATGATCGCGAGCGGAATCTGTGTGACCGCGAAGACCGACAGGAACTTGGCGATCGATCCGAGTACACCACTCTGCATGTCGGGGAAGGCGAGCGCCAGCTGGAGGGATGTCGCGCAGTAGGTGGCCAGGTCAGCGGTCGCCATCGCCATGAAGACCGCCGGCAGGATCCCTGCGCGCCGGGTCAGCCGCCAGAAGAGGTACCCCACCCACGGTCCGACGACGGCCATCGAGAAGACATTCGCGCCGAGGGTGGTGATGCCGCCGTGACCGAGCAGCAGTGCCTGGAAGAGCAGCACGACCGTTCCGAGGAAAGCCATGACGGGCGGCCGAAACAGGACCGCTCCCAGGCCGGTTCCGGTGGGATGGCTGGAACTGCCGGTCAGGGACGGCAGCTTGATGGCAGACAACACGAACGTGAACGCACCGGCAGCGGCCAGCAGCAGCCTGGATTCCGGGCGGTCGCGGATCTCCCGGACGACCGCCCGGGTTCCGTGAATGACGAACGGCGCGGCAGCGATGCTCCACGCCGCGGCATGCAGCGGGGGGAGGAATCCCTCGGCGATATGCATGTCGACACTCTCCTTGGTCGGTGACCGCCCCGACGAGGTGCCAGGACTTCCCGTTCGCTCTACGGGGTCTAGTTCGTTCGTCAGAATCGGCCGGCGGTCAGCCGGCCCACTTCATCTCGCTGAAGCCCACGGCGCGGTAGAAATCGCGAATGTGGGTGGTGACCCGCTCGACGGCCAGATCGGCATCCCCGGATGCGATCGCGTCGACGATCGCCGCGTGTTCGTCGGCCACGGTCTCCATCGTCCGCATCGGATCTTCGAGCTCCTCGAACGCGGTGACCATCGCCTGACGGAGCGCCTCGCGCAGCGCCGCCATGAGCACGGCGGCCAGTCCGTTGTCGGAGGCGCGGGCGATCCGGACGTGGAACGCGGTGTCCAGGTCGTTGAAGGATGCGGTGGTGTGCACCCCCCTCATCTGTTCGACCAGCCCGCGCAGGTCGGCGATATCCTCGCTGGTGGCACTCTGAGCGGCCTTGCGCGCGGCGAGGCCTTCCATCTGCAGCCGGACCTCGACGAGGTCCTCCTGCGTGAACGACGCCAACTGGAGGTGGATCCGCATGACCATCGCCATGCCGGCGATGCTGTCCTTGACGATCATCGAGCCCGACGTGGGTCCCGAGCCGGTTCCCGCCTCCACGACCCCGATGGCCTCCAGGATCCGCAGGGCTTCCCGCACGGCGCCGCGGCTCACCCCGAGCGCCTCGGCGAACTGTCGTTCGGGGGGCAGCCGGTCACCGGCTTTCAAGGTGCCGGCGATGAGGCGGCTCTCGATCTCGGCCATGACTTGCTCGTGTGTGCGCAGGCGGGGAAGAGGCTTCCACTGCGACTGAGGTTCCTCGGACACACCTGCATCCTTTTCTTTGCGCGTAGATCCTGAGGATCTGATGGTACCGACCACACGATGGTTTACCCGTACATGCGGTCGGTACCATCAGAGGATTTCAGAACACCGGCGTCTCTTGGTAGCTGCCGAACACCTCGCGGAGCGCTCCGGTGATCTCTCCCATGGAGAGGTGCGCACGCACCGCCTCGATTGTCGCCGGCATCAGGTTCGCCGTCTCGTCGCGCGCGACCGCGAGGAGATTGTCCAGCGCCTTCTGCGCCCGGTCCTGGTCGCGGTCGGCACGGACCTGCTTGAGCCGGCGGATCTGGCGGGCCTCGGACTCCGGATCGAGCTGGTGCACCTCGATCTTCTGGTCCTCCTGGTCGTCGACGTACTTGTTGACGCCGATGACCGGGCGGTCGCCGCTGGCCTTGCGCTTGGCGTAGTCGTAGGCGCTGTCGGAGATCTCCTTCTGGAAGAACCCCTGCTCGATGGCGGCGACGACGCCGCCCATCGCCTCGACCTTGTCCATGTACTCCTGGATGCCCTTCTCGATCTCGTCGGTGAGGGCTTCGACGTAATAGGAGCCGCCGAGCGGGTCGATGACGTTGGGCACGTTGGTCTCGTCGGCGATGATCTGCTGGGTTCGCAGTGCGAGCTTCATCGCCATCTCGCTCGGAATCGTGTACGCCTCGTCGAGCCCGTTGGTGTGGATCGACTGTGCGCCACCGAGCACGGCCGACAGCGCCTGGATCGCGGTCCGGACGATGTTGACCATCGGCTGCGGCTTGGTGAGCGTCGCCGCCGCGGTCTGGGCGTGGAAGCGCAGCCGCATCGAGTTCGGCTTCTTCGCGCCGAAGTGCTCCTTCATCATCTTCGCGTAGTACCGCCGCACCGCACGGAACTTCGCCACCTCTTCGAACATGTCGGCCTGCGACACGAAGAAGAACGAGAGGCGCGAGGCGAACTTGTCGACATCGACGCCGGCCTTGACGACATCCTCGACGTAGGCCTTGGTGATCGCCATGGTGAAGGCGACTTCCTGGATGGCGTTACCGCCGGCCTCGCTGATGTGGTAGCCGCTGATGTTGACCGGGTTGTAGCGCGCCATGTGCTCGGCGCCGTAGGCGACGCAGTCGCGCACGATTCGCATGCTGGGACGGACCGGGAAGATCCACTCCTTCTGTGCGACATACTCTTTGAGGATGTCGTTCTGAATGGTGCCCGACAGCTTGTTGAGGTCCATCCCGCGGTCCTCGGCGACGGCGATGTACATCGCCATGAGGATCCACGCCGACGGGTTGATGGTCATCGACACCGAGATGTTCTCCAGGTCGATGCCCTCGAAGAGCGCCGCCATGTCCGGCAGCACGTCGATGGCCACGCCTTCGCGGCCCACCTCTCCGAGGCTCATCTCGTGGTCGCTGTCCAGACCCATCAGGGTCGGCATGTCGAAGTCGACGGACAGGCCGGTCTGGCCCTGGGCGATCAGGTACTGGAAGCGTTTGTTGGTCTCCTCGGCCTGGCCGAACCCGGCGATCTGCCGCATCGTCCACTTCCGGCCGCGGTACATCGTCGGGTAGGGCCCGCGGGTGTACGGGTACTGGCCGGGCCAGCCGATGTCGGCGTAGCTCTCGGGAAGGTCCTGCGGGCCGTAGACCCGCTTGACCGGCAGGCCGGCGCCGGTGACGTACTTCTCTCTGGATTCCGGTGCCCGCTTGATGAATTCGGCGAGCTCGTTGTTCTCCCACTCCTCGAGATCGGCCTGGGCGCGTTTGCGTAGCGCGTCGCTGGTCAGACGCAGCTCCTCGGGAGTGGAGTTGTCGGCGTTCGACTGGGGGTCGGTCATCATTTTCCTCTTCCGTTGATGTCAGTTGGGTCTACGGCCATGGCGGTCAACAGCCGGGCGGCGGCTTGGCGTGGTTCGTCCTCGCGGGCGATCAGCGCCTCGACCGCAGCATCGAAGTCGCGCATTCCGGACCGGAGCTTGTCGGCCACGAGACTCTCTGCAGCCCAGCGGATTCGGGTCGCAGCATTGCGCCGCTCGACGTCCTTGAGGCCGCCCCGGTCGGCCATCCATGTGCGGTGCTCGGCGGCCTGGTCGAGCAGGTCGCCGACGCCCTCACCGGTGGCGGCGGTGGTCTTCAGGATCGGGATGTCCCACTCCTGGGCCTCCCGGTGAGCCAGCCGCAGCGATTCGCGCAGCTGCTTGACGGTGAGATCGGCACCCGGACGGTCGGCCTTGTTGACCACATGGATGTCGGCGATCTCGATCAGGCCGGCTTTGATGGCCTGGATGTCGTCGCCGAGTCCGGGCACGCTGACGACGACCACCGTGTGGGCCACGCTGATGACGTCGACCTCCGCCTGCCCGACGCCGACGGTCTCCAAGATGACGACGTCGTAGCCGGCGGCGTCGAGCACGACGATGCCGTCGAGCACCGCCCGGGACAGTCCGCCGGTGGCCCCGCGTGAGGCCATGGACCGGATGTAGACGTCCGTGCGTCCGGCCAGCTCGGTCATGCGGATGCGGTCACCGAGGATCGCGCCGCCGGAATAGGCACTCGAGGGGTCGACGGCCAGGATCGCCACCCGAGCACCGCGGGACACGTACTCCCGTGCCATCGCGGTGACCAACGTGCTCTTGCCGCTGCCCGCAGGTCCGGTGATGCCCACGACATGCGCGCGGCCGCTGTCTTTCCAGATCTCGGCCAGCAGTTCCGCGGCCGCATCCGAGCGGCTCTCGACCAGGGTCAGGGCCCGTGCCAGCGACACCTGAGACCCGGCGCGGATACGGTCGGCGAGCGCGACGACGGCGCTGCCGGTGGCGGTTCCGGTCATGACGAAGTCCCCCGGTCCACCGATTCGAACAAGTTGCGGTCGTCGATCACACGCCGTGCCTTGAAGTCGGTGCGCTCGAAGGTGGCGGGCGGTACCGTCACCACTTTTGCACCCACACCGAGGACGTGGCGAAGGTCGTCGCTCACC
Organism: Mycobacterium sp. SMC-4; assembly: GCF_050205565.1. GTDB lineage: Bacteria > Actinomycetota > Actinomycetes > Mycobacteriales > Mycobacteriaceae > Mycobacterium. The sequence goes on from NZ_JBNMQU010000011.1 coordinate 58,539, forward strand.
TTCTTGATCCAGACATCCTGTGCCACAGAGGTTTTCTGGGCGTCGAACTCGCACTGCACCAGCAGCTCGTCCATCGCGGTTTCCCGAGTGATGATGATCCGGTGTTCGCCGCCGTAGCCGTCGGCGCTCATCACGATCTCGTCGATCGCATTGGGATGCACGTTCTCGCCGCGGATCTGGAACATGTCGTCGATCCGGCCGTAGATGCCCTTGGGCAGGAACGGGTAGGTCCTGCCGCGGGAGGCATCGGGGGCCTCCCAGCTGGTGAGGTCGTTGGACAGCAAACGGATCATCGGCTGTGAGGTCCGCTCGAGCGTCGTGTAGACGGGGGTGCCCTCGCTGCCGTAAGGCACGCGCCGCATCGTCGCAGGGTCGCAGACCTCGGTGTAAACCAAGTCCTGCCAAGCGAATACACCCGGTTCGTTGTTGCTTGCGCCCAGGTGCATCCACGGCGCGACCTCGCCCATGCTGCCTGAGTCGTACACCTCGACGTCGAAGGCGTCGATGATGCGCTGGCGGATCGCCGGCACACTCGCTCCGGGTTCGCCGGAGAAGAACATCTTGCGAAGACCGAGGCCGCGGGGGTCGATGCCGTTCTCCACCGCCACCTCGGCCAGGCGCAGTGCGTAGGACGGCGTGCCGTAGAACACCGTGGCCGACATCTGGCGCATCCACTGCAGGGTGCGCAGGCTCTGACCGGAGAAGCCGGCACCGAACGGAAAGACTGCGGCGCCAAGCCTTTCCGCGCCGCTGTAGGCGCCCCACGATCCCCAGTACTGGGTCAGCGGGGATCCGATGAGCACGACGTCGGACGGGCGGATCCCCATGCCCCACATCACGCGCGCGTGAGCATTGGCGACGGCGACCCAGTCACGCTGGTTGATGCCGAAGGCGGTGGGGCGTCCGGTGGTGCCGGAGGTGCCCTTGATGTGGGTGACCTCGACGGGATCGATGCACAGGTAGCTGCCGTAAGGCTGATTGGCTGCCTGGTCCTCGCGCAGCTCCTCCTTCTTCACCACCGGGACGGTTTCGAACAGCTCGAGGGAGGTGATGTCACCGGGTTCCAGACCCGCCTCGGACCACTTGCGGCGGTAGAAGGGCGCGCGTTCCCACGCGTACGCCATCAGTTCGCGGATGCGCCCGAGGATCGCCTCGTCGCGCTGCTCGGGATCCATCGTCTCGCGGACGGGGAACCAGTGCGTCTGGTCGTTCGGCGGCCGGTAGTCCGCGTCGTACTCCGGAGGCCAGCTCCAGGACTCCATGGAGGCCATCAGGAATTCGCCTCCGCGGGGACGGCGGCCTTGATGGTCTCGACGATCTTCTCCGGTGTGGTGTCCTGGCCGAGGACGGCCTTGACGCCCATCTTCTGCAGTTCGATCTCGTCCTCGTCGGGCATGACGCCGCCGGCGACGATGGTGAAGCGCGGACGCTCCTCCATCTGATCGAGGATCTCGAAGATCTTCGTGAAGATCGGCATGTGCGCACCGGACAGCAGGCTGACACCGAGGACGTCGACGTCTTCCTGCGTGGCGGCCTCGATGACCTGTGCCGGGCTGCGATGAAGTCCCGTGTAGATGACTTCCATTCCCGCGTCGCGAAGCGTGCGGGCGACGACCTTCACGCCGCGGTCATGTCCGTCGAGACCGATCTTGGCAAGCATCACACGGATGGGCAGCGCCGATGGTTGATTCATGTACTCACCTATTCTGTGGGACGACCAATCTGTGGTTCGACCATAGATCAGGTGGCGTGACATGCGCAACACTGAATGGAGGCTGCGTTGGACGCCACAAGGTGGACGTCCTCGCTGCCTCCGAGGTTGAGGTGTGCTGCCGGCTCGTCCGGCTCTGAGAAGCCCGCCTACTCCAGGCGCAGCCTCAGATCGGCGAGCCATTCGGCGGCCGCCGCTCGCGGCGAGATCTCGCCGGCCCGCACCCGTCGGCGGAGCTCGTCGAGGTGGGCCGATCCCTGCATCGTCTCGTGGAGCATGGCCGTCACCCGGTTCTCGATGTGGCGGGTCAGCTCGTGGCTCTGCTGTTCGGCCCGCCTCTCGCGCCGCCCCCCGCAGGTCTCATCACGCTCGCCGAACTCGCGCAGCGCCGACCACAGCGCGTCGACACCTTCCCCGGTCAGCGCCACCGTGCAGCAGACCGGCGGCATGTCGGAGTGGGTGTGTCTGGCACCCACCGCGAGCGCCTGCTTGAGGTCGCGCACAAAGGTCGAGGTCTCGGCGCGGTCGGCCATGTTGACCACGAACAGATCGCCGATCTCCATGATGCCGGCCTTGTTCATCTGCATCGTGTCGCCGAGTCCCGGCACCAGCACCACGGCCACGGTGTCCGCGACGGTCAACACGTCGAGTTCGACCTGCCCGACGCCGACGGTTTCGACGATGACGACGTCGTAACCGGCCGCCTCGAGGACCTTCACCGCGTCGCGGGCCGCGCGAGCCAGGCCGGTCGTCGATCCCCGCGTGCCCATGCTGCGGATGAAGATGCCCGGGTCCTGACTGTGCGACGACATCCGTACCCGGTCGCCCAGGACCGCCCCGCCGGTGAGATGGCTCGACGGGTCGATCGCCAGGATCGCGACGGTGCGCCCGTCCGCTCGGATCTGCCGTGCCAGCACATCGACCAGGGTGCTCTTGCCGGATCCGGGACTTCCGGTGATGCCGATGACGTGGGCACCGGCCGTGTCCTCGAGGAGGAGATCCCCAGCGACATCGGCGATTTCCCCACGCTCGACCTTGCTGATCAAGCGTGCGGTCTCGCGTTCCGGAGCCAGGCCGATCGTCACACCGGACTTGCTGCTCATGTCGTCAACTCCTTCACCGTTTTCGACCTGACCGGGTAGGCATGCGGGTCATGGCGTCTGCCCCGGCACGGCAGCGCCGGCGGAGTCCAGCCGGACCAGATGGTCGACACCGCGCTTGACCGTCCATCCCGCCTTCTCGCGGTCCCATTCGGTATCCGAGGGGGCCGCCGTCGCGGCGCGCAGAGTGCGCTTGAGCACCTTGCCGGTCGGTGTCTTGGGCAGCTCACCGATGAACTCGAGATAGCGGGGCACGGCGAAGTAGGGAAGTCGGGTCACACAGTGGGAGAGCACGTCGACGGGATCCGGTGCCACGGCGCCGTCCGCGACCACCAGGTAGGCCTTGATGTCGTCCTCGCCCTCCTGCGCCGGCTTGGCGATCACCGCGGCATCGGCGATCTCGGGCAATTCGGTGAGCGCGACCTCCACGTCGTAGGCGGTGACGTTCTCGCCCTTGCGCCGGATTCGGTCGTTGAGGCGGTCGAGGAAGTAGTAGTAGCCCTCGGCGTCACGCCGGGCTGCGTCGCCGGTGTGGAACCACAGGTTGCGCCAGGCCTCGACGGTCCTCTCGAACATGCCGTTGTAGTGCAGGAAGGTGGTGAACGGGAACCGCGGACGGACGACGATCTCGCCGACCTGCCCGTCCGGGACGGGTTCGTCGGTGGTCGGATCGACGATGGCGACCTCGAACCACTCGTCGAGCGCCTTGCCGCAGCTTCCCGGACGCAGTGGCTCGTCGATCGGCCGGTAGATGGGCAGGCAGGTCTCGGTCATGCCGTAGGCCTCCACACACGTGGTGTCGAAGCGGCGCTCGAAGGCTTCGGCGATGACGCTGGGCAGCGGGATCGTGATCATCCGCCGTACCCGGTGGTCGGCGTCGTGTGGCCCGGCCGGTCGGTTGAACACGTACTGCGCCATGACGCCGAGGAGGCTGGTCACCGTAGCGCCGCACCGACGCAGGTCGTCCAACCAGCGGCTCGCGCTGAAGCCTTCGGCGAGAACGACTTCGGCGCCGGTCATCAGGCACGGAAGGACCTGCATGAACTGTGCGTTGGCGTGGAACATCGGCAGGCAGACGTAGTAGATGTCGTCCTCGGCGATGCGGAGTTGTTCCACGACATGGGCGGCGAACGTGTGCATGTGCGCGTGCGGGACGAGGACACCTTTGGCAGGACCGGTCGTTCCCGAGGTGTAGATGATCGACGCGGGATCCTGATACGACACCTCGACCTCGGGAACCGCGCCGGGCGAAGTGTCGAGGTCCTGCAACGCGACCGTCGTCCACGACGAAGCGGGCGGCCCGCCGCGGACGACGACGGTGCGCAGGCCCGTCAGTTCGCCGGCCACGTCGTCGAGCGCCGCCCCGTACTGCGCGTCGATGATCGCCACAGCCGCCCCCGAATTCTCGGCGACGTGCACCAGGCTGGGTCCGCGGTTGGCGGTATTCACCGGAACCTCCACCGCGCCAAGCAGATTGATCGCAAACCAGCACACGATCATGTCGATGGAGTTGTCCATCATCAGCAGGACCCGGTCGCTCTTGGACACCCCCAGTGCTGCCAGGCCGGCAGCCCTGCGCTCGGTGAGGGCCAGCAGTTCGCCGTAGGTGAGGCTCTCCCCGGCGAGGGTGCGCACGCAGCATTTGTCCGGCCGTTCGGCCGCTGCCTGTCTCAGGAAATTGGGCAGGGTGAATCCGCTGCGGTCGGCGGGGGTGAAGCGGCGTGCTGATGCGACGGTCATGCCTCGACCCGTTGGCCACCGCGGCTCACCGCGACGCGTTCCTCGATGAACGAGACGATGTCGGCGGTGTCGGTCCCCGGGGGGAAGCACCCGTCGATACCCATCCGCCCGAGCTCCTCGATGTCCTCGGGCAGCAGGCTGCCACCGGCGATCATCAGGATGTCCTGGGCGCCGGCCTCGTCGAGGCGCTCTTTGAGCTCCTTCATCAGGCGTACGTGCTGAGCCGACAGATTGGATACGCCGACGACGTCGACGTCTTCCTGCACCGCCGCACGCGCGACGTCGGGGATCGTGGTGCGAAGACCGGTGTAGATGACTTCCATGCCGGCGTCGCGCAGTGCCCGCGCGACGATCTTGACACCCACATCGTGGCCGTCGATTCCGGGCTTGGCCAGTAGAACGCGGATCATGAGTTGCCCTTCCAGGGATTTCGGTGGTCGGTGGTTCGGCGCGACGGCGCGCTCAGTAGATGGGGGGAGCGATGTATTCGCCGACCTCGGCGATGACTCGTTTGACGATCTCGCCCTGAGAGGCATGCGCCTTGCTGGCCGCGATCACCGCCTCCATGACGTTGCCGCCGTCGGCGACGACCTTCTGCAGTTCGTCGAGCGTGCGCTCGACCTCCGAGGCATCACGCTCGGCGCGGACCTTCTCCAGCCGGCGGATCTGCTCCTTCTCCGACTCCTCGTCGACGCGGAACGTTTCGATCGGGCGTTCGCCCTGCGTGCCCTTGAAATCGTTGACGCCGACGATGGTTCGGGTCCCCTTCATGATCTGCAGCTGCTGGGTGTGGGCGGTGTCGGACACCGTCTTCTCCAGCCAGCCGCTCTCGACACCGCGGATGGCGCCGCCCTGAGCGTCGACCTGGCCCATCCAGTCCCACGTGCGTCGTTCGATCTCGTCGGTGAGGCTCTCGATGTAGTAGGAACCGGCCAGGGGATCGACGACGTTGGTGATGCCACTCTCGTAGGCCACCACCTGCTGGGTACGCAGCGACATCCGCTGTGCGAACTCGGATGGAATCGAGTAGGCCTCGTCGAAGCAGGAAACCGCCATGGACTGAACGCCTCCCAGCGCACCGGCCATCGCCTGCAGCGCGCCGCGGATCAGGTTCACCTCGGGCTGCTGGTAGGTCATGGTGCTTCCGCCGGTCTGCACGTGGGTGCGCAACTTCGCGTTCTTCGGGTCGGCGCCGAACCGGTCGTGGATCAGCTGTGCCCATACCCGGCGGGCGGCGCGCAGCTTGGCGATCTCCTCGAGGAAGTCGTTGTGCACGTTGAAGATGAACGAGAAGCGGCCGATGAAGTCGTCGATGGGCAGCCCGCGGCCCAGGAGGTCTTCGATATAGGCGATGGCGTGGGCGAAGGTGAATGCCAATTCCTGGTCGGCGGTCGTTCCCGCCTCGCGAATGTTGTAGCCGTTGAGGCTGATTCCGTTCCAGCGCGGCATGTGGATCGAGCAGTACTCGATGAGGTCGCACGCCAGGCGCACCGAGGGGGCGGGCGGGAAGATGTAGGTCTTCTGGGCGTAGAAGTCCTTCAGCGGGTCGTTCTGCACGGTGCCGCCGAGCTTGCGCAGATCGAACCCGCGCATCTGGGCCGCTGCGACATACTGCGCCACCAGGACGAACGCCGGGTGGTTGATCGTCATCGAGACACTGATGTTCTCCAGGTCGATGCCGTCGAACAGGTCGTACATGTCGGGGAGGGTGTCGATCGCGACGCCGGTGCGTCCGACCTCGCCGACTGCTCGGGGGTCGTCGGAGTCGAGTCCGATCAGCGTCGGCACGTCATAGTCGTTGGACAGGCCGGTCTGCCCCTGCTCGATCACATACTTGTTGCGCTCGTTGGTCTCCGGGGCGGTGCCGAGGCCCACCACCTGGCGGCGTGTCCACTGCCGGGTTCGGTACATCGTCGGATGGGGCCCGCGTGTGTACGGGTACTGGCCCGGAGCCCCCAACTTCGATGCCGGGTCCCAGGATTCGAGCCGTGACGCGTCGTAGACCGCGTCGACCGGGATTCCGGAGAGGGTCTGGAACTCCGGCGGATCTTCGACGGCGTCCTGTCGAATCACGCTCGGTCGTGCGTCTGACACGGTCATTCGGGCCCCTTTGTGACGTAGCTCTGTGGTTCGACCACACTGTGATAGGTGCTACTATGGACTCTGGATCCAGGATTTGCAACTAGTCCTTCCGACATCGGAAACAACCGACGATTGGTGCCCACATGGCTGAAATGACCGTTGCCCAGCTCATCGCCAACCGCCTGGTCAGCCAGGGGGTCCGCCGCATCTTCGGATTGTGCGGCGGGCACATCCAGCCACTGTGGGATGCGGTGGCCCTGGCCGGCATCGAGGTCGTGGATGTGCGTCACGAAGCCGCGGCGGTGTACATGGCGCATGCGACCGCCGATCTGTCCGGCGAGTTGAGCGTGGCGCTGGTGACCGCGGGGCCGGGCCTGACGAATGCGGTCACGGCCATGTCGAACGCATTCGTCGCGCGCAGCCCGGTGCTGGTGATCTCGGGGCGCGCCCCGCGCCCGCAGACCGGTATGGGTGCGATGCAGGACATCGCCCAGGCCGACATCGTCCGGCCGATCTGCCGCCTGGTCGAGCAGGTGTCCGAACGTCACCATGTGATTTCCCGGCTGGACAAGGCGATCGCGGCGGCACTGGGTGCCGTGACGGGCGCGACGGGGCCCGCCTACATCGATTTCCCGACGGATCTGTTGGTCGAGGAGGTTTCCGACGCAGACATTCCCGCCGTGGCGATGGAGCCGCGGGAGGCTGCCGAGACGGCTCCGAGCCCGTCCGCGGTCGCGCGGGCCACCCAGCTGATCCGTGAGTCCTCGCGGGTCGTCGTCATCGGTGGCCGTTCGGTTCGCGCCGCGGCGGACGAGGTGCGGACCTTTCTCGACGCGGCCCACGCGCTCTACCTGGATTCGGGCGAGAGCCGCGGTGCGATCCGCGACGATGTTCCGGGGTTCGTGCCTGCCGTGCGCGGACGTGCGATGAGCGAAGCGGACCTGATCGTCACGCTGGGCCGTCGCCTGGATTTCCAACTCGGTTACGGCTCGCCGGCGGTGTTCTCGCCCGACGCTCGATTCCTGCGCATCGGCACCTCTTTCGAAGAGCTCGGGGACACGCGTCGCGGCGATGTGGAGGTGCAGGGCAGCACAGCGGCGGTGCTCACCGCGCTGACGCAGAACGGTGCCACTCCTGAGGCGCCGGACCTCGACTGGCTCACCGACATGCGGGCGTCGAATGCGGACCGGTCGCGCAAGCTCCAGGCCAAACTGCAGTCCCCGGACCTCGACAGCGACGGACGGATGTCGCCCAACTTCGTCATCGGCGCGGTGAACGACCTGTTGGCCGACGGGTCGGTCGCGATCGCTGACGGCGGCGACATCCTCTCGTTCGCTCGGGTGGGCCTCAAACCGGTCGACTACCTCGACTGCGGGGCGTTGGGATGCCTCGGTGTCGGGGTTCCGTTCGCGATCGCTGCCGCGCTGCAGCGGCCCGACGAGCCCGTCGTCGCCGTCATCGGCGACGGTAGCTTCGGCTTCACGGCGGTGGAGATCGACACCGCCGTGCGGCGGGGCGCACGGGCGGTGTTCGTGGTCGTGAACAACGAGGCCTGGAACATCGAGCGCCACGACCAGGTGGACCGGTTCGACGGCAATCTCGTCGGGGTCGATCTTCCCGGCTGCCGTTACGACCAGTTGGCGCGGAGCCTCGGCGCGCACGGCGAGCGCGTGGAGGATCCCGGCGAGCTCGGCGACGCGCTGAAACGGGCCATGGACAATGCGCCCGCGGTCGTCGATGTCCTGGTCTCGCGCCAGGCCAAATCGCCGGACTACCTCAGCGGGTTGGCCGAGGTGCCGCCCCGCCAGGCGGTCGGCCCGTGGAACGCGGCGGAGTTCAAGCGGTATGCGGCGCAGTAGGACGGCGTCCCCTGTGGGTACTGGTTCCAGGATCCACGAATACGCTGTCTGCACAGCGGACGCTTCCAGGAGACCAGACGTGAGCCTCAACCCCGATGCCGACGGCAGCCTTCTCGCTCAGAAGGCGTCCAGCTTCGCCGCGCTGGGCGCCTTGCCTCCGCGAGATTCGAGTGCCTTGGCCCGATCGGTGCGGGACCGTCTGCGCCGGGCGATCGTCCTCGAGGAGCTGCCGGCGGGTGTCCGTCTGAACCAGGTCATGGTGGCCGAGCAACTCGGTGTGAGCCGGATGCCGGTGCGCGTAGCCGCTGCCGATCTGGTGGTGGAAGGGCTGCTGGAACCGCTACCGACCGGCGGGGTGGCGGTCAAGGCCTTGTCGCGCGGCGATGTCGAAGACGCCTACCGGGTACGCGAAGCGCTCGAGGCGCAGGCCGTGCGTGAAGTCGCCATGGCTCGGCCACCCCACGGGCTCACCGAGTTGTCGGCGGTGCTCGACCGGCATGAGGGGTTGGGCGGAGTCAACGACACCGAGAGACTGCTGGAGCTCGACCGCGCATTCCACTGGGCGATCCTCGAAGCCACCGGCAATCCGTATTTCAGTCGAGCCATGGTGCCGATGTGGTCGGTGGTGGAGCGGGCCATGGTCGGCATGCTGCGCACCGTGCCCGAGATGTTCGATCTGGCCTGGCGTGAACACCGGATGATCGCCGAGGCGATCGCGGCCGGTGATGCCGACCTCGCCGAGCAGCGGACACGGGACCACATCCGAGACTCCGCGCCGAAGTTCTCGAGATCCATCGGCGCCGAGTAGGGCCGTTTCGCGGTTCGCGGGCTGACCCTGGCCGAACCAGTCAGCGCCGTAGACCGGTACGGCACTCGCGCCGCGTGCGTGTGAGAGGAGGTCGCCATGACAAAGGCCAGACAAAGTGCGGCCGGAGGATCCAGCCGCGGTGCGCTGCGTTCCGGGGCAACGGCGATGCTGCCCATACTCATCGGGATCGCACCGTTCGCCGCGGTCGCCGGTCTCGCCGGGACGCACAACGGTTTCACCGTGCTCGAGACGGCAGCGTTCTCGCTGTTCGCCTACGCCGGCGCCGCCCAGGTGGCCGCACTGGACCTGATCGGCAACGGGGCCGGGGCGGGGGTGGTGATCGCCACGGCCCTGATCATCAATGTCAGGTTCATCGTCTATTCGGCCACGCTGGCCCCGATGTTCTCCGACGCCAGCGTCAAGCAACGGGCTGTCGGCTCGTATCTGCTTGTCGATCATGCGGTTCCGCTCACCCTCACCCGCACAGCGGAGTGGGCACGGCGCGACAAGATCGCGTTCTATTTCGGGGCGTGCCTGGTGTTCTGGTGCACGTGGCAGATCTGCTCGTTCATCGGGTCGTTCCTCGGATCGCTGCCCAATACCGGTGTGGTCGCATTCGCGGTCCCCATCTCGTTTCTGGCCCTGCTGGCGCCACAACTCGCCGACCGGCCAAGGCTTTTCGCCGCGATTGTCGCGGGGGTGGTCGCAGTCGCGGGGGCCGGCCTCCCGGCGAATCTGGGCATGATGCTGGGGACCTTCGCCGGTATCGCGACGGGTGTGGCGTTCGGTTGGCGCGCGGCCGGTGAGAAGTCGGAATCATGAGCACAGCCACGATCTGGTTGATCATCGCAGCGATTGCGATCGGCGGCTTCGTCTTGCGCGCGGTTTTCATCCTCGTGCCGATCCTGCCGCGGAACCTTCCGCCCCGCCTGAGCCTTGTGCTGCAGATGGTGCCCGCCGCCGCGTTCGCGGCGCTGGTGGCACCGGCACTGTTCCTCGAAGAAGGCCAGCTGCAACTGATTTCGCCGGCGACATTGGCGGGTGCGATCGCGCTGCTGGTGTCTTTCCGATGGAAGAACCTGGCGCTGAGCATCGTCTGTGGTCTGGTGGCCTACGGCTGCCTCGATCTCGTGTTGTGAGTCGTGGCCGCAGTGTTCGGAGTCAACCTGATGACAGAACCGTTGGCGAGGCCGTCTGCGTGCCCGTCGTCAGCGGCGAACAGCCTCAGTGCTTCCCGGATGACGTCGCCGTGGGTCACCACCACGATCGGCCCGTCGGCCCCGGCCAGTGACGCCGAGAAGAGACGGAGTCGTCGGGCGACGTCGTCGCGCGATTCTCCCTGCGGTAGGGCCCGGTCAGAGGGCAGGGTCGCTTCGAGCCGCTGACCTTCGGCGACCGGCCTGCCCTCGAAGACGCCCCAGCACCGTTCCCGCAACAACGGGTCGAGGGAGACGGGCAAGCCGAGCCGTGCACTGATGACGCGAGCGGTCTGAACCGCTCGATCGAGGTCGGAACTGACCACTCGCGTGGGGCGGTACCCAGCCAGTTCCTCGGCCGCGCGGTGTGCTTGGCGCTCGCCGTCTGCGGTCAGCGCGGGCCACGCCGTCTGGCCCTGCATCAGACCCGTGCGGTTCCATGTCGACTCGCCGTGCCGGACCCAGTAGGTGTCGAGCTTCACCTGGTCATGTGTAGTCGAAGAAGCCCCGGCCCGTCTTTCGGCCCAGGAGACCGGCGTCGACCATCCGGGCCAGCATCGGTGGGCACGCGTACTGCGGCTCCTTGAACTCCTCGTACAGAGAATCGGCGATGGCCCGCACGGTGTCGAGCCCGATCAGGTCGCTGAGCGCCAACGGACCCTGCGGATGTGCGCACCCCCGTACGAGGCCCTCGTCGATGTCCTTCGCGGTCGCCACGCCCTGCTCGACCATCCGGATCGCCGACAACAGGAACGGGACCAGCAGCGCATTCACGACGAATCCGGCGCGGTCCTTGCAGTCGATGGCGTGCTTGCCGAGTTTTTCCTGCACGAAGGCGCGCGCCCGCTCGGTGGTCGCATCCGCGGTCAGGTAGCTGGGGACCAGTTCGACCAACGACAGCACGGGCACCGGGTTGAAGAAGTGCACACCGAGCACGTTCTGTGGGCGGCCGGTCGCCGTCGCCAGCTTGATGATCGGGATCGAGGAGGTGTTGGACGCCAGGATGGCGTCCACATCGGTGACGACCTCGTCGAGCTGCCGGAAAAGCGCGGTTTTCACCGCTTCGTCTTCCATGATCGCCTCGATGACCAGGGTGCGGTCGGCGAGCGCGTCGATGCCCTCGACGATCGTGATGCGGTCCAGGACGTCGGTCGCCGAGGCGATCTTGCCCCGCGACTCAGCCTTCGCCAGGGAGGTCTCGAGTCGCTGCCGTCCCGCCGCGACCGCGCCGGCGTTCGTCTCGACGACGGTGACCTCCAGCCCGGCGCGGGCACAGGTCTCGGCGATTCCCGCGCCCATCAGGCCGCATCCGACGACGCCGACTTTGTCGCTTGACTGGACCATGCTCTTCCTCGAATCGTCTGCAGTGGCATCGCTGCGATGCCGACCAGTTATGTGGTCCTACCATACGTGCCTTCGTGGGCAAGCACGCACAGACCGCGAATGACGCCGAGGGAGGAAGAGTGGGCGTCACCGAGTTCCGGACATGGCGCCGACGCCCAGACTCCTCACGAACTCGGCCAGCCGTTGGCCGGCCTGCTCGACGGTCCCGTCGTTGACGATCTCCAGATCGACGACGTGGTCGGGCGCGGGGTCGGGGCGGGTCAGCCGGGCGACGACGGCCGCGTCATCTTCGCGTCCCCGACCCGCCAGCCTGGCCCGGCGCACCTCGTCATCCACCGTCACCCGCACCACCGCAAACCGCGGAAACCGCTGCGGCAGTGCGGCCAGCACCGTGCGCGACACGTTCACCACGGCAACCGCCCCGCGCGCGACCTCCGCCGCGACCTCGATACCGATGCCGTAGTCCAGACCGTGTGCTCGCCACGCCAATGCGAACGCTCCGGCGCCGGCGAGTTCGGCGAACTCGGTGTCGGTGACGGCCCGGTGATCCTCGCCGGGTCCGTGGGGACGGGTGATGGTCCGGCGAGGGAACACCACCCCGGGATCCGCGGTGAACCGCCCTCGCGCGAAGTCGATCACCGAGTCTTTGCCGGCGCCGCTGGGCCCGACCACCGCGACAAGAGTCCCGCTCATGCGACCCGCTCACCTTCGCGCCAGACGCCACGGACGATGGGCAGCTGGTCGACGGGCCCGACCTTTTCGGCCACCCCGGCCTGGTGCACGTGCACGCGGACCAGATCCGCGCGACGTCCCGGGGCGATGACACCCCGGTCGTCGAGACCCACCGCCCGAGCGGGGTTGACGGTGACCATCGCGACGGCGTCCGGCATCGTCAGCGCGCCGCTGTCGACCAGAGAGAACACCGCCTGGAGCGGACTGGACGGGACGTAGTCGCTGGAAAGGACATCGAGCAGACCCGACTCCACGAGATCGCTCGCGGCGACATTGCCCGAATGTGAGCCGCCCCGAACCACATTGGGGGCACCCATCATCACCACCTGGCCGGCGGCGCGGGCCGCGAAGGCGGCCTCCAGCGTGGTCGGGAACTCCGAGATCCCCACACCCAGTGCGGACGACTCGGCGACATGATCGACCGTGGCATCGTCGTGTGCCGCCAACACCAACCCGAGATCACGGGCCCGAGAGGCCAATTCGACCCGGTTGACCGCGGAGTACTGGGCGGCGCGGGTGTGCAGTTCAGCGACGTGCTCGTCGAAGCCCTCGGGTGTCAGACGATGCTTGCCCACCATGTAGGTGCGGAACGCCTCGATATCGGCGTACTGCCGCTGACCGGGCGTGTGATCCATCAGCGAGACCAGCCGCACGTATTCGTTGTCGCGAAGTTCGTCGAACGAGTCGAGGACATCAGGGGTCGACACCTCACAGCGCAGGTGGATGAAGTGTTCGGCGCGCAGCAACCCGGCGCTCTGCGCGTGCATGATGGCACCGGCGAGCAGACCCGCGTCGCGGCTGAGCCTGGTGTCACCGGGACCGCTGCCGATGCGCAGCGCGTCGAGCACCGTGGTGATTCCCGATGCGGCCATCTGGGCGTCGTGAGCGACGACGGCCGGCACCGGCGCCCAGAAGCGCTGGGGGCGAGGCTGATAGTAGGTCTCGACCTGATCGGTGTGGAGCTCGACGACGCCGGGGAGCAGCAGGTCGCCGTCGAGATCCTCACCGGCGCCGGCGGTCGACGCGCCCTCGGCGACATCGGCGATGGCACCGTCGACGACCCGCACCGCCCCGTACACCACGTCGTCCTCGAGGACGACGTGGGCGTTGCGGAAGACCTTCTCGGAGACAGTCATGGGATCCCTCTCTAGCGGGTGGGGGTGGGGGCGACGGAGCGCAACGGGTGGGAGACCAGCGGACGGAACGGGCGCCCGGGCGCGGACTCGACGCAGACGGACACGGAGGTGAGCGTCAGGTCGGTCCCGAGGAAGTCCGCGAAGTGGCGCGCGATGTCCGCGTCGATCGCCGCGCCACGGTCGGGCGGGAGTCGATCGGTCAACGTCATGTGGAAGCGGAACTCCTCGAGCACATAGGGATAACCCCACGCCTCCAGGAGTTCTCGCTGCCGGGGCGACAGCAGATCCGGGCGGCGTCGCGCCCGGTCGGCCTCGTCCATCGGTGCGCGCAGATGGTCCATACCGCGGACCACCGTGGCCGCCAGAGCGTCGACCGCCTCTGTCGGTCCGCTGGGCACCAGCGCGCGGAAGTCGCCGATGACCGCGGGTGTCAGCCCGTACAGGGTCACCTGAGGGTGCGCGGCGGCCAGCTCGGCAGCGGCGTCGACGATCATGTCTTCGCTCATACCGGCGGCCGGGCGGAACGGTGCTTTGAGCGTCGCGTGGAATCCGTAGCGACGAGCGTCGACGGTGACGTCTCGCAGGTCCGGGCGCGCCAGCCAGGATTCGGCCGCGGCGCGCAGGGCGATCGCGGATTCGGAAGCGCACGAATCGATTCCGGGAATCGCGTAGATCGCGTATCTGGTCATGCCATGGCTCCCACCGACAGGCGCGTCGCATCCGGAGAGAACTGCGTGACGTCGACGATCACGTCGGCCACCTCCTCGCGGACGGCGGCATCGTGGAAGATCGCCAGCATGCTGACCCCGCGCGCCAGGTGTTCCCGGATCAAGTCGATCACCACGGCACGGTTCCCGGCATCCAACGACGCGGTGGGCTCGTCCAGGAGCAGCAGCGGTCGTCCCGTGACGAAGCCGCGGGCGATGTTGACGCGTTGCTGCTCGCCACCGGAGAACGTGGCCGGCGGCAGGTGCCACATCCGCCGGGGGATGTTCAGCCGCTCCAGCAGTTCGGCCGCATGCTCGTGTGCCTGTTCGCGCGGCAGCCCGTCGTCGAGCAGGGGTTCGGCGACCACGTCGAGCGCAGACACCCGCGGTACCGCGCGCAGGAACTGGCTGACGTAGCCCATGGTGTCGCGGCGGGCGGCGAGGATCTCGCGCGGCGCGGCGGTGACCAGGTCGAGCACCCGTCCGTGGCGGGACAGCAGGATGCGGCCGCCGTCGGCGGCGTAGTTGCCGTACACCATCTTGAGGATGCTGCTCTTACCCGCGCCGGACTCGCCACCGAGGACCACGCAGGTGCCCCGCGGAACCTCGACGTGTACACCGCGGAGCACCGGAAGGCGTTGGCCGCCTTGGAGATGCAGCGTGAAGGTCTTGCTGACGTCGTACAGAGCGAGTGTCAGGTTGTCGTCCATCGTGGTGGTCACCCCTGCAGAATCGAGGACACGAGCAATTGCGCGTACGGAGTTTGTGGGTCGTCGAGCACGCGATCGGTGAGCCCCTGCTCGATGATCCCGCCGTCCTTCATCACCAACGTGCGGTGGGAGATGAGCCGGGCGACAGCGAGGTCGTGGGTGACGATCACCACCGCCAACTTCAATTCGGTGACAAGCGACCGGATGAGATCCAGCAGCCGCGCCTGGACCGACACATCCAGTCCACTGGTCGGTTCGTCCATGAACACCAGACGGGGCCCGACGACGAGATTGCGGGCGATCTGCACCCGTTGCCGCATGCCGCCCGAAAACGTCACGGGCGCATCGTCCATGCGGTCCAGCGGGATCTCGACACGCTCCAGCCACTGGGCGGCGCGCGCCCGGATCTGTCCGTAGTGTCGCCACCCGTTGGCCATCAGCGGCTCACCCACGTTGCCGCCGGCGCTGACGTGCATGCGCAGGCCGTCGGCGGCGTTCTGGTGTACCAGACCCCACTCGGTGCGCCACAGCCGGCGTACTTCGCGTTGGCTCAGCGTCGAGAGGTCGGTCAGCGTGTCGCCGATCCGGTAGTGCACGCTGCCCTCGTCGGTCGACAAGCGCTGTGCGAGCATTCCCATCAGCGTCGACTTGCCCGAACCCGACTCGCCCACCACGGCCAGTACCTCACCGGGCCACAGGTCGAAAGTCACGTTCCGGCAGCCGAATCGGGCGCCGTATCGGTGGCCGGCGTCGGTCACACTCAGCAGCGGCATCTCTGCGCTCATGCGCCCACCACCTCTTTCTCGGTCACGCCGCGGTCGGCGGCGGCTTGTTCGCAGTGATCGCTGTCCGAGCAGACGAACATGGAGCCGCCCTGGTCGTCGAGAATCACCTCGTCCAGATACACGTTGCGGGAACCGCAGATCTCGCAGGGCTTTTCGAATCGCTGCGGCTGGAAGGGATGGTCCTCGAAACCGAGGCTCTCCACGTCCGTGTACGGCGGGACGGCGTAGATGCGTTTCTCCCGGCCCGCTCCGAACAGGTGCAGTGCCGGGCTCTGGTGCATCTTGGGGTTGTCGAAGCTCGGGATCGGGGACGGCGCCATCACATACCGGCCGTTGACCCGCACCGGGTAGTCGTAGGTCCAGGCGATACGTCCGTAGCGGGCGATGTCCTCGTAGAGGCGCACGAACATCAACCCGTACTCCTCGAGGCCGTGCAACTGCCGGGTCTCGGTCTCGCGGGGTTCCAGCTGGCGCAGCGGCTCCGGTTGCGGCACCTGATACACCATGATCTGGTCTTCGCGCAGCGGCTGCTCCGGGATGCGGTGGCGGGTCTGGATGACGGTGGCCTCTGTGGTGCGGGTGGTGGTGGCGACGCGGGAGACCTTCTCGAAGAATTTCCGGATCGAGACGGCGTTGGTGGTGTCGTCGGCACCTTGGTCGATCACTTTGAGCGTGTCGCCTGCACCGATCACCGATGCCGTGACCTGCACACCGCCGGTACCCCAGCCGCGCGGCATCGGGACTTCGCGCGACGCGAAGGGCACCTGGAACCCGGGAATGGCCACCGCTTTCAACAGCGACCGTCGAACGACGCGCTTGGTCTGTTCGTCGAGATAGCCCTCGTTGTATTCGATGTGGTTCTCGCTCACGCGTCGACCTCCTCTGCGATCGGGGCGATCGGGGTCGCGGCCTGCCGGCGTTCGTCGAAGCCGCGACGCAGCTCGCGAATCATCATCAGCTCGGCCTGGAAGTCCACGTAGTGCGGGAGCTTGAGGTGTTCGACGAACCCGGCAGCCTGCACGTTGTCGGTATGGCTGATCACGAACTCTTCGTCCTGGGCCGGGGAGACGGTGCGTTCGCCGAACTCGTCGGCCCGCAGGGCGCGGTCGACCAGCGACATCGACATCGCCTTGCGTTCCGCTCGGCCGAACACGAGCCCGTAACCGCGG
This sequence comes from Mycobacterium sp. SMC-4, assembly GCF_050205565.1. Lineage (GTDB taxonomy): Bacteria > Actinomycetota > Actinomycetes > Mycobacteriales > Mycobacteriaceae > Mycobacterium. The sequence goes on from NZ_JBNMQU010000011.1 coordinate 75,618, forward strand.
GTGAATTGCGGCGGCTGGTCATGGCCGCCGACGAACTGGTTGACCATCTGGCACTCGGTGAGCTCGATGCGTCCGATGGGCACCGCGTGTCCGATCTCGGGCGCGACGAACTCGACCTCGACCTCACCGACCCGGATCTCGCCGGCGAACGGGTGGTTGTTGCCGTACCCGCGCTGCGTCGAATAACCCAGTGCCAGAAGGAATCCCTCGTCCCCGCGCGACAGTGCCTGGAGCCGCCCGGCCCGCGTCATCGGAAACACGGTCGGTTCCCGGGTGAGGTCGTCGGGCTCTGGATCGTCGGACTGTTCGGTGGATCCGTCGGGCTCGATCAACGCGGTGGCGCCGAGCACGTCGGTGACTCGCGGCATCGGCTCGCGGTCGACCTTGCCGGCGTCGGCTGCCTGCGGGTCGCAGCAGTTCCCCTCGGCGAGCAACCGGTGCGTGTAGTCGAAGGTGGCGCCCAGCTGCTGGCCGCCGGGGATGTCCTTGAATGTCGAGGAGACGCGGCGGTCGCTGGGCAGGGCGCCGGTATCGACCGGCTCGGTTGTGCCGAAGCGGGGCAACGTCGTCCGGTAGGACCGCAGCAGCGTGACTGCTTCCACGACGTCGCCCTGAGCCTGGATCAGGGCCTTCGCGGCGACATCCGGGTCGTAGAGCGAACCCTCGGCCATGGTCCGGGCCACCAGGACACCCAGTTGGTCACGCACCTGAACGTGCTCGAGTGCCGGTACGTCGGTGGATCCTCGTCCGCGTGCGGCCAGGAGGCGGTGGGCGTTGGCGATGGCCTTCTCCCCACCTTTGACAGCGACATACATCAGGGGTTCTCCGCTCGGGTGTCGAGGATCTGCAGACGGGTGGTGCGCGGCAGGGCGGCCACGGTGTCGTGGTCGGCGAGGATCAGGTCGATCCCTTGCGGGAACGCCGATTCCCGCTCGGCGCGATAGCTGACGAGTCCGGCCGGCAGGCCGCGCGCGTCCCACGTGATGGCGCCGTTGACGCCGGGGCCGGTCGCCAGCAGCGGGGTCACCGCATTGCCGGCGTCACGGATGTCGATGATCAGAGTGGCTGAGGTGTGCGGGGCGATGTCGGTGCCGGTGTCGAGCTCGGTCAGCGGCGGCACCGTAACCGGCGACGACGCGAGCACGAACATCGCCGAACGCAGGTCCGGGGTGATCCGCGCTCCGGTGTGGAACCGGATCCACTCCACCACTGCGGTGTTCGGGCTCAGCGTCTCGTCCAGCCACAGCGGGGTGTACTCATCGCAGAGGGTGAGGACGACGGCAGCGGCGGCAACACCGAGCGGTGCCGGCGGTGTCAGGTCGACGGTGACCGGCTGGGCGATGGTCGGGCGGGACATGGCGGTCAGGATGCTGCGGAACATCTGCTGCGCGTCGTGTGGCGGGTCGCCGAAGCCGCGGGCCTGCAAGGTGTTCAATGCGGTGGTCATTCGTCGTCCTCGTCGTCTCCGGAGTTCTCCCGCGCGGCGGTGAAGAACTCAACCACCGTGCTACGGGCCTGCGCGTAGTCGTCGGAGTCCTGTGCCGACTGTCGCTGCTCGAGAACCTCGATGACGTCGCGCAGCACTGCGTCGCGCATCGGCGAGGCCAGCATGGCGTCGAATGTCGCTGCCAGCTCAGCGTGTTCGTGATCGGTGCCGAGAACATAGGCGGTCCCCACGGCCACGGAGTCGGCATGACTGACGCGAACGGTGGCACGGGTGACCGTGGCCTCACCCAGGTTGAAGCGGTCACCTCCGCCTCCGACGCGACCCTGGACCATCACCAGCCCGGTCTCGGGTGCCCGCAGCAGTTGCGTGGTGGGCCGATCCGGCCAGTGGTGCCACAGGTCGGCCAGTTCGGCTCCGGTCGCGCGCGACAACGCCCGCGCTGAGCGCCGTCTGCTGTCCTGCAGTGTCTGTGTGTCCATGCCGTTACTGTCCTGTTCGTACATGCATCGGTCCCGTCGCCGCGGTTGACCTCCGGTTAACCGGCAGGCAAACTACGAGCGACTTGTTGCACAATCGGCGTCGATACCGGCCCGCGAGACCACATGCCGAATCCACGCCGACAACGCCTCGAGTGCGAGTACGACGGTGAGGATCATCAGCACGATCAGCGTCACGGTGTCGAACTGTTGAACCCGGTTGGCGTTCAACAGGTAATAGCCGATGCCGCCGGCACCGACGATGCCGAGCAAAGTCGCCGATCTGAAATTCACGTCCAGCTGGTACAGCACGTGGGCCACCATTGCCGGTAGCGCCTGCCGAAGGGTTGCCGCGGTGTGCACTTGCAGCCGTGACGCTCCGGTGACGCGCAGGGCGTCCTGCACGCGGACGTCGGTTTCCTCGATCGAATCGGCGACCAGCTTTCCGAGCAGTCCGACCGATCCGAGGCCCAAGGCGATGGCCCCCGGCACCGGACCGAGGCCCATCATGACGATGAGGACGATCGCCAGGATCAGGTCCGGCAGTGCGCGCACGGTGACGATCAGAAGGCGGAAAGCATTGGCGGTGGCGGCATTCGGCGCCACGTTGCGTGCCGCGAGCGCACCCACCGGCAGAGCGATCACGACTCCGATGAGCGTTGCGGCCAAACCGATCTGGATGGTCACGATCATGGCCTCGACCAGATCGTCCCAGGATCCGCCGGCGCTCGGCGGCCAGAACAGGCCGAGCGTCTCGTCGACGTGGGCCAGACCGCCGAGGAAGGCCCCCGGGTCGATTCCGGAGCGCAGTACGGCCAGCGCGACGATGGTCGCGGTGACGGCGATGGTCAACGTCCGCCGGATCCGGTCGGCGTCCCACGGGGGAGCGGTGCGGATCCGCCCGGATCGCAACGACTGCGGCTCATGGGTGGCCAGGGGCCGGCGCACCCAGCCGTCGGTGATCCGATCCCACAGACCGAGGGGCCAGCGGCGGCGATCGGGGCGACGGCCCAGCAGCGCGGTGCGTGCGGTGGCAGAGATCATCTCCACGACCATGCACAGCACGAGCACGATCAGAGCCAGCGCCATGCCGCGCTGGTAGTCCATCGTGTTGAGCGCGTCGGCCATCGCCATGCCGAGGCCGCCCACTCCGACGTAACCGAGCAGCACCGATCCGCGCAGGTTGATGTCGAAACGGTGCAGCGCTGTGGCGATCAGCTGCGGCAGCAGCAGCGGCAGGATTCCCGAGACGATCTGCTGACGTCGACTGGCTCCGGCCGTGCGCAGCGCCTCCATGGGACCGTGGTCGAGATCTTCGATGGCATCGGCGTACAACTTGCCGACCATGCCGATCGAGTGCAGTCCCATGGCCAGAATGCCCGGGAGCGCGCCGAGTCCGAACAACCGGAAGAAGATGAGCGCCAGGACGAGGTCGGGGACGGCACGCATCACCACGATGAAGGCCCGGGAAGCATTGCGGCTGAGTCCATGTGAAGCGGTGGTAGACGCCGCCGCCAACGCCAGCGGCAGGCCGAGGAGAACCGACAATGCGGTGGCCACCGTGACGATCGACAGCGTCTGCAACGTCAGCGATATCGTCTCGGCCAGCGGTGGGAAGTCCAACGGCACCATGCGCGCGATGAACTCCGCCGCGTTCTCGGCGCCGGTGACCAGCGTGGTCACATCGAAGCCGAGGTCGACGAAGGACCAGACCGCCGCGGCGAACAGGGCCAGGAGCGCAGCCGCCGCCGCGATCGGCGCAGGACGCCGCCGCGGACGCGGGGGCGTCGATATCACCGCAGGTTCGGTCGCCTCGAGAAGATCGGGCGACACGGCGTCAGGCCCCGCTGCCGGACGAGACGAGCGCGGTTCGTGTGGGGCCGTGGTAGATCTGCAAGACCTCGTCACGGTCCAAACCGTTGATCGGGCGGTCGAGCACGATGCGACCGGAAGCCAAACCGGTGATCCGGTCACCGAACTCCATGGCGATGTCGACCTGATGGAGACTGCAGATGACGGTCAGGCCGAGTTCACGCGAGATCTCGCGCAGCAGGTCCATCACAGTGATCGACGAGAGCGGGTCCAGGGAGGCGACGGGCTCGTCGGCCAACAGCAGCGCCGGCTCCTGGATCAGGGCGCGGGCGATCGCCACGCGTTGCTGCTGACCGCCCGAGAGCGTGTCGGCACGTTGAAAGGCTTTGTCGGCCAGGCCCACCCGTGCAAGGTGGGCCATCGCCGCCTCTTTGGTGGCGCGGGGGTAACTGAACAACCCGAGACGCGGGCCGCGCAGCGTGCCCAGCCGGCCGGTGCAGACGTTCTCCAAAACCGACATCGAGCCCACCAGGTGAAAGTGCTGGAAGATCATGCCGACTCGCGACCGCAGCCGCCGCAGCGTCCGGGCGTTCGCCGCGTGCACCGGTACGCCGAGCGTGTGCACCTGGCCGCGGGTGGGCATCTGTAATCCGTTGACGGAGCGCAGGAGGGTGGACTTTCCCGATCCGGACAAGCCCAACAACACGTTGATCTTGCCCGGGACGAACGAGACCGTGACATCGTCGAGGGCCGTGACCTGTCCGAACGTCCGGGTCACTCCCAGCAACTGCACACCGTCATCGCGCGGATCCGACGGCACCGCAAGGGCGGTGCCGTTCCGCGGGATGGTCAAGGTGTTTCCCATGTCAGTCCTCTCTGCGGCGCCCACGTCAGACGACGCAGGACTTCGACTTCGTGATGGCGCAGACCTGCCGGATGCCGTCGTAGGTGGAGTCCTCCACGGGGATGTAGCCGTATGCCACGTCTTCCGGCAGCGCGCATTCCTCCTCGGTGGCGCACAGGCCCAGTTCGACCAGGGCCGGACGGTTGATGTCCTTCTGGAAGACCTCGGCGATGCGGTCCTGCATCTCCCGCGGCAACTTCGTGCTGACCACGGTCGGTGACTTGGGGATGTCCTCCGACTTCCAGATCACATTCAGCGCGCCGGGCTGAAGCTGACCCGATTCGGGAAGCTTGTTGTCGACCATCGTGTCGTAGGCGAAGCCTGCGTCACACGTGCCGTTGAGGACCGACAGGGCCGAGGCGTCGTGTCCGCCGGCAAAGACGGGCGTGACTCCGGTCTCGGGATTGATCCCGGCCTCGAGCAGTCCGGCGGAGGGGAACAGGTACCCCGATGTCGAAGTGGGATCGACGAAACAGACCGTCTTGCCGGCCATGTCGCTCAACGAGGTGATTCCACTGTCGGGCTTGGTGATGGCGTACGACTGGTAGCTGGGCGACTCGTCGACCGAATCGGCCGGGACACCCACCAACGAGATACCGACGCCGCTGTCGGCGGCGACAGCGTAGGAGAACGGCCCGAGGGCCGCGATGTCGACCTGTCCGGCACGCAGTGCCTCGATCACGGCGGCGTAGCTGGTGGCCTGCTGTGTCTCGACCTTCACACCGAGCTGCTTCTCCAGAGCGGCAACGACCATCTTCGTCTTCTCGGCGAGCCCGGATGCGTTTTCCTCGGGGATCGACGCGAAGGTGAGGGTGGTCCCGTCGCCGCCACCGGCGGCGGCAGTGTCGCTGTTGTCGTTGGAGTCCGAACTCGAACAAGCGGACAGGGCAAGCAGTCCCACCGCCGCGATCGCGGTCAGTGTGGTGCGTGAGGAGCTACGTGTGAGCATGCGGTTTTCATCCTGATGTTGAGAGAAGGGGGCCGCCGTGGGCGCGACGGGTTACCGGTACACCGTCACTGCGCGGTCTGGCCCCGGATCGACACGGGACCCAATCCGAGCGGGAACTGCAGTGAACAGTCGCAGAAGTTGCGCAACAAGTTGGCTCAGACCTCGTGCTCGTACTTCACCGAGATGCACACCCGGTCCTGACGCATCCATGCCCGACTGACCATCAACGCTGCGCCGTCCTTCGCGTTCTTGGTGAACGTCTCGATCCGCCATGCCGGCACCGGTTCGTTCACCGACAGGTGAGCGAGCATCGGCGCGGGGGTCAGGTCGGGCACGACGCGCGTCCAGCTCCGGACCGGTTCGGCACCGGCGGCGCGAAACAGCTCGGTCAGCGATTCGTAGGCCCGTAGACCTATCTCGACCTCGGGCAGGACCTGTGGTGACACCCATTCGTTGGAGTAGCCGACCAGTTCGTCGCCCAGATAGCTGGCCCGGGTGAGCCGCAGGCTGGTGTCGCCGACCGCCTGCCCGAGCCGGTCGGCGACGTCGGCCGGGACCGGCTGCTGGGAGGCGTCCAGGACGAAGGTGCGCACGATGCCGCCGACGCGTGCGAAGGTCTCGTGCACCGACGGTGGGATGTTCGGGGACAACACGTAGTCGAGCCGGCTGTTCACGAAGGTGCCGGCGCCTTGGACCCGTCGCACCAGGAACCGGGTCTCGAGTTGGGCGAGCGCTTTGCGCACGATGTGGCGGCTGACACCGAACTGGCGCATCAAGGAGGGCTCACTGGGGAGCTTCGCGGCGTCGTCGAGGTGGAGGATCTCACGCTCCATCGCCTCGACAATCGCCCGCGTGCCGTCGTCCATGAAGGCGAAAGTTAGGTAACGCCGGTGAACATTGTGCGGTGCTGCGGCGGACCACGGGTTAATGACGGGTTGACACCCGGCCGCAGTGTCGGTGGCTGACCCCCGAAGACAAGGGGTTTCCCCAATTGCTCACGCAACGCTCATCGGCCGACTATGTTTGCTGGAACTCAACGGGGGAGGGTCATCATGGGCTGGGACAAGTACGTCGGACGGGTGGGCGCGTTGGCTGTCGCGCTGGGTATCGGTTCTGCGGTGGCCGCAGTTCCGGGACTGGCGGGGGCATCCACAGAAGGGGCGAGCTCGACGGGCACCTCCGGCAGTTCTGCCTCGAGTTCGACTCGCGCCGCCAACGACGCTGAATCCCGGACACGGTCGAAGACGTCGAAAGAGGTTGCCGGGCCGCGAAAGAAGTCCATCGCCGAAGACTCACCGCGACGGACATCGGGTACCGGCAAGCGCGCCGCAGCGACCACGACTCCCGAGACCAAGAGCATCGAGGGGGACGAATCCGCGGATCTTACAAGCGAACTCGTCACGCCTGACGAGAATGCCGCGGCGGATCCGACCCCGGCTCCGTCGCCGGCCGAGCCTCTTCCGGCCGATCCGCCGGCCGCAGAACCATCCACCGATCCCGTCGTCGAACAGTCTGAACAGACGTCACCGCCCGCCACGGTGTCGACGCCGTTGTCCTCGCCGCGGGCCGTCTCGCGCCAGAGCAACGGGCCCGGATCTCCGGCCGCGTCTCCGCTGTTGTTCACGGCGGTGACGTCAGCGCGTCGTCATCTGGGGGAGCGCACTTCGGAATTCAGTAGCGCCGCGGCGCGAAGTGCTGCGCAAGCCGGCGCACAGGCCGCGGCTGCGGCAGCATCGATCCCCGGGAATGCCAGCAGTCCTGTGGTCATCGGGGCCGACGGCACCCGCTACCAGGTCACCTGGAGCGGGGACGTCACCCGGGTCAGCATCTTGGACAGCGACGGCCAGGTCGTCACCACCAGCGAGGACATCCCGGGATCGGGCGCTGTGCGTGTGACCAGACCTGACGGCACGCTGATCGTCATTACGAGAAACGCAAGCCGTAGTCGCTCGACCATCTCGGCTGTCGACAGCGAGGGCAACGTGTCCCGATTGGCCACGTTCACCGGTTTGGCGGAAGGCACACCTATGGTGGGCGCCGACGGCGCGCTGTACATGCGTACCCAAGTCCTCAACTTCTTCGACCCCTTCAGTGCACCGATCGACTACCGGTTGGTCCGGGTTTCCCCGGCCAACACGGTGCGGTCCTTTTCCTACGACGCCGAGCTCGAACTGGCGCCAGACGGCACCGCCTACATGGTGTCTTCCGTTTTCGGCTTCTCGACCTTGCGAGTGTTCAATCCGAACGGTGGGACGAGGGCCATCGGGCTGCCCTTCGGCACCGACCCCAGCGGTCCCATCCTGGGTGAGGACGGCAATGCGTACGTCACCGTCGGCATCCGAGGATGGTTCGGCAGCAAGACAACTCGGGTGTACACGGTCGGAGAGGGTGCGCGCACCGTGCGCACCATCCGCGGACTGCCGGGTGAGACGGTCGTGAGTCCCGACGGCTTCTATCTGGAGACCTTCAACTACAGCGGTTCCACGGACAACCAGACGGGGACGACCACGATCTCGCGGATCACCGCGACCACCATCGACACGTCGGACACGATCGGCGCCCGTATCTCGGGCTTCCAGGTGACACCGGACGGCACCGTCTATGCGGCGATCAACCCGGCGTCGTCCGAGACCGCCTCCGTCGCGGTGATCGACCGGGACGGAGTCGTCGCGACCACGGAGTTGCCGGGGGCACTGGTCCTGGGCCAGGGAATCAACCTTGTCGGTGGGGGCGCGACGGCCGCCGATGACTTCGGCTACTTCGTCTACGTCGTGGATGGCAGGGAATACGTCGCGGTGCTGAACCCCGACGCGACCGTGAACCGCATGATCGAACTGCCACTGGGGACCGAGGGCGCCCAGGTGTTCTTCGGTCCTGACGGTGCTGCCTACGTGTCGCTGCGGTATCGCATCCCGGAGGGCAACTACACGGACGAACAGATTCTGGCACTGTCCACCGACACCTACACACCCATCGTGCCGGGTTCGGGATATGTCCCGACTCCCCAGTGGGGACCCCTCATCGAATTCGGTCCGAACGGCGAGGGCTACTTGATCACCGGCGGTGACACTCAGCTCGGCGTCGAGGTCTTGGGATTCAATGCTGCGGGCGAAGTGGTGGGATCAGCATCCGGTTTGACCGTTGCGAGGGCCCTGTCCATCGGTCCGGATGACCAACGGGTGCTGATGTTCGACCCCGCCGGCAACGCCTACCTCACCGTCTTCGGTCCCGACCACAGCGGTGTGTACGTGTTGACGCCGGCCGGAGCCGAGGAGGTTCTCGACCTGGAATATCAATCCCTGCGAAGCGTTCAGCCACCGACGTTCGACGCCGACGGCACCGGTTTTGTCACGATGTCCGGAGTCGTCCTGGCTGACGGCAGCCGCACGACCCTCGTGTTCACGTTTCCCTCGCTTGCCGCCGGGTGAGCTGTTGCTGAAGTACCCGGCGCGTCCCGCCGAACGGAAGCGACGAGTGGACATCGTCGGAACCAGTTCGTAGCCTGTCTCGGGACGTAGAAGGTTCGGGGCCGCGAGCGGTCCTCGCAGCGAAGGATCGTGGCACACCAGATGACCCGGGTACGCCAGTCACTTCGGCGCACCGTGTGCATTTCAGCAACCGCTCTCTTGGTTCTGGCATCGCCCATCGACGTGAGTGCCGACCCGGCGGCGGATGCGCTGGCCAGGCTCAACGAGCTGTCCAGCCAGGCGCTTCAGGCCCGCGAGGCCGTCACGACGGGCCAGCGCGAGGCCGACGCCAAGCTGGCCGCCCAGACCGCCGCCGAAGACCGGCACCGCGCTGACCTCGACGCCGCCGCGGCGGCCAACGCGCAGCTCGAGCACTATCAGCTCGCGGTCGACCGGGTGGCTGCGATGAGCTACATGAGTGGCCGCGAGGGCCAGGTGGCAGCAGTGCTGACGGCGACGTCCCCGCAACAGCTGATCGAGTCATTGTCGTTGCAGCGAGTGGTGGCGGCGACGGCAGCCGACCGGATGAAGGCGTTCCGGGCGACGCGTGAGCGTGCGGCCGCAGCTGCTCAGGCTTCGGAGAAGTCGGCCGCAGAGGCCCGCGTCGCGGCTGAACAGGCCGCCGCCGTGCAGGCCGACCTACAGGCCAAGTGGAGCGAGCTGCTGCGCCAGGTGGCAGCCGCGGAGGCGCAGTACGCGGCGTTGACACCGCAACAGCAGGCGGCGGTCGACGCTGCGGTCCCGCCGCCGGCGCCTCCTGCACCGGCTCCGCAGGCTCCGGCCGCCGTCGCCCCGATGCCCGACCCTGCCTCCCTCGCCGCCGCCCACGTCCCGATGGAGGCCCTGCCCGTCGGTGTCGCCAAGGAAGCGGGTCTGCAACCCAGCACCGTCCTGGTCGCCCGCTCGATGAGCGCCCGCTTTCCGCAGATCGCGCAGATCGACGGTGTCCGGCCGGACTCGAAGCCGTGGCATCCCCGCGGACTGGCGATCGACATCATGATCCCCAACCACAACAGCCCCGAAGGCATCGCGCTCGGCAACGAAATCCTCGCGTTCGCGATGGCCAACGCCGCCCGATTCCGACTGCAGGACGTGATCTGGCGGGGCACCTACTACACGCCTGCCGGCCCGCGCGGATCGGGATACGGCCACTTCGACCACGTGCACATCACGACGCTGCCCGGCTGACCACGGTTCGAAGTTCCTCGCGCGCAGGGTTGCCCTCCGGCCTGCTGCGGGTGTCCGTCTCGGCGCGGTGCTACATGGTGTACACACCAACCGAAATCCGGATGTAACACGGAATTTTCGTATTTTGGATACCCAAAAGCGATACAGGCCGTATGTTCCGTATACAACTTGTTCGGAACGTATCAGGGAAGTGCGGGTGTGGTGCCTACAGCAGCGGTGGGAAGCGTGGTGGTCAACGGGCTACGGCAGGCTCTGCTCACCGGGGAGATCGGCGCGGGTGTGCGGCTGTCGTACTCGAAGTTGGCGGACCGCTTCGGTGTGAGCCGCATTCCGGTTCGCGACGCGATGCAGACCCTGGTGGCGGAGGGCCTGGTGGTGATGATCGAGGGGGTGCCGCACTCGCGGCCGCTGTCGATCCTCGAGCTGCAGGAACTCTACGAGATGCGAATGGCTGTGGAGCCCTATCTCACGCAGATCGCGGTCACGCAGGTCGGCCGGGCCGACATCATCGAGATGACGCGGTACTACGAGATGATGGCCGAAACCACGGATCTCGTGGAGTGGCTCGAGGCGAACGCGAAATTCCACGCCGCCATCTACCACCGCGCGAACCGGCCGATGATGATCGCCCACGTCGACCAACTCCGCAAACTCACCGACCGCTACCTCTACCTGCACCTCGCCGTGATCGGCAACGTCGAGCACCTGCAGGAGGAGCACACCGACATCCTGGACGCCGCGAAGGCCGGTGACGGCCAACGGCTATATGAACTTACCCGCACCCATCTCGAGACATCGCATGAATTCATCGTGCGCTATCTCCTGGCCAGCGATGAGGATCGCGCGTAGGACGCAGCTCAAACCGAGCAGCAAGTTCACGATTCACCCCACCGTCTGCACACACCATCGATGTCGACGGTGTAGTAGCGCATGCCCAAGAAAGGAACAGCGATGTTGAAACGAAAAGGAGCTGTAGGCGTCTTCGCCACTGCCGCAATGCTTTTGACCGCGTGTAGCGGTGGGGGCGGCGGAGGCGACGCCGGCGGCGGCGACGTGATCAAGTTCGGGTGGCTCAACGGCATCACCGGTGATTACGCGTCCTACTACGAGCCTTCCCAAGCCGCCGTGACCATCGCGATCGACGAGATCAACGAAGCCGGCGGCGTCCTGGGCAAGAAGGTGGAACTGGTCAGCGCGGACAACCTGTCCACCGTCGAAGGCGCCGTCCAGGGATTCTCTCGACTGGTCGACGTCGAGAACGTCGTCGCGGTCGGCGGGGTGGAGTCCACCGGTGGCCTCGCGATCCTCGACAGCGCGAACGAGATGGAGATCCCGGTGTTCTGCCCCGGCTGCGGCACGCCGGAGCTGGACACCGGCACGGGCGAATTCATGTGGCGGATCACGGGATCCGACAGCGACGGCGGAACCATCGCCGCGCAGTTCGCGCGCGACGAAGGCATCAAGCGCGTCGCGATCATGGCGCAGAACACCGAAGGCATGTCGGAGCCGGCGGACATCTTCAAGAAGGTGTTCGTCGAGGGCGCCGGCGGCGAGGTCGTTGCCGACGTCCGATTCAATCCGGGGCGGTCCTCCTATCAGGCCGAACTGGCTCAGGCGTTCGATGCCAAGCCCGATGCCGTCTATCTGGCGGCCGGTCACGAGGCGGCGTCGGTGATCTTCCGGGAGTGGCAACGGCGCGGATATGGCGGAAAGTTCTTCGTATCACCGGATCTGGTGACGCCCCCGATCAGTTCGTTGATGCCGGAGCTCGCAGACGGTGTCGCCGTGGGCGCCATCGCGGCCTACGACACGGATTCTCCCGCCTACAAGGCGTTCGCCGAGAAATTCCAGGCCAAGACCGGTCACCAGCCGGCCGCAGGTGTCTACGACGCCAACCAGTACGACGAGTACATCGCGCTGGCGCTGGCGATCACCAAGGCGCAGAGCACAGAGGGCCGGGCGATCGCAGAGGCGATTCCCGAGGTGCTCAATCCCGGCGGCACGGTGGTGTACTCCTACGCCGACGGCATCAAGGAGCTCGAGGCGGGGAACGAGATCAACTACGAGGGTGCCTCGGGCTCATTGGATCTCAACGAACACAACAACCTGGCCGCACCCCTGTTCGGTGAGCAGTTCATCGTCGACGGCGAGTGGACACAGGTCGACGTGATCGAGCTGGATCCCGCCCTGCGCGGGATCCTCGACCGCTGACGTCGGTCCGGCGGCCGCCGAGCGATCGTCGGCCGCCGGACAACCCGTTTCACACACCCCTGCGGATTTCGAAAGGCACTGAGCAGTGCAGTATCTGATTTTCGGTCTCGTCACCGGAAGCATTCTGGCGATGGCCACGGTCGGGTTCTCGATGGTCCGCCAAACCGAGGGCTTCCTCAACATCGCCCATGGCCAGTTCCTCGCCCTGGCTGCGTTTCTCGGGCTGATCGCGTCCCGCGACTGGGGGATACCGACCTGGGCTGCCGCGCTTTTCGCGGCCATTGCGACCGGTGTCACCGCAGTGATCCTGTCCGTGGTGATCTTCGAACCCATTCGCCAGAAGGGCGTCCTGGTTCAGCTGTTCACCTCCGTGGGCGTCGCGTACGTGATCTACGGCCTCTTGGTGATGGTCTTCGGCGCCAACCTGCAGCACTATGAGGTGTCGTTCGGCAGTACCTTCAACGGGCTGGGCGTCCAGATCTCGTTCGGCGAGCTCGCGATGATCGTCACGGCCGCGGTGTCGATCCTCGCGCTGCACCTGTTCCTGACCAAAACACCGGCGGGCATCTCGATCCGGGCGGTGGCCAGCAACCCGGACCTGGCGAGAGTGCGCGGAATATCGACGCAGTTCGTGTCCTACCAGGTGTGGTTCATCGCCGGCTTCCTGGCCGGCCTGGCCGGGGTCATGATCGGCATCATCGGCTCGGTCGGCCCGGAACTGGGTTGGCAGAACATCCTTTTGATTCTCGCAGCGGCGGTGCTGGGCGGACTCGGCAGCACGTACGGAGTCATCTTCGCCAGCTTGATTCTCGGGCTGGCCATGGATCTCAGCGCGCTACTGATCCCCACGTCATATCGCACCGTCGTCGCGTTCGTGGCGCTCATCATCGTCCTGCTGGTCAGACCCAGCGGACTCTTCAGCGTCAGGCAGAGAAAGCAGGCCGCGTAAATGCAATCCTTGTTGGTCTTCCTTGTCGGTGTTCTCACTCTCGCGGCGATCTACGCGGCGCTGGCGATGGTCCTCAATCTGGTCGCGGGCTGGGCCGGGATGTGGGACCTGGGCATTGCCGGACTGGTGGCGGTGGCCGCCTACACCTACATCATCCTCACGCAGACCCGCGTCGACAGCGGACTGTTGTTCATGCCCGGTTGGCCGATGGCTGTCGGCATCATCGGAGCAATCGTGATGACCGCGCTGGCGGCACTGGTCGTCGCGCTTCCGTCGATCAGGCTGCGCGGCGAGTTCTTCCTGATCACCACATTGGCGTTCGCCGAAGTGGTGCACCAACTCGCGATCAGCGAGAGCAGTCTGACCCGCGGCACCACCGGCTTCTCGTCGATCGACCGCCCGTTCCGGGATCTGGTGCCCCCGTCGGATTACCGCTGGGTGCTGCTCGGTCTGGCGGTGGCCGTGGCGCTGGCGATCTACCTGCTGATGAATCGCCTGGCCAAGACTCCCTATGTCCGCCTGCTGCGGGCCAGCCGCGACAACGAGGCGGTGGCGCGCTCATTGGGCAAGAACGTGGTGCGCTACCGGCTCATCACCTACGTGCTCGCCGGGGCGCTGATCGGCGTGATCACACCGCTGTACCTGTGGCACGTCCGTAGCGTCGTGCCGTCGCTGTTCGTCTCCGAGCTCACCTTCGTGGTGTGGACCGCACTGGTGATCGGCGGGATCGCCAGCCGCAAGGGACCGCTGATCGGCGCCACGCTCCTGATCGTCTGCACCGAACTTCTGACGTTCCTGCAGGGGTCGGCCGAGTACGCCCAGATGCTCGCGGCCACCCGTCCGGTCATCCTCGGCATCCTGCTGATCCTGGTGCTGCGGTTCCGCCCCGAGGGGTTGATGAACGAGCGGTCTGCTTTCCAGCTCAGCGAGCGTGACCTCGGGCCTGTCCGGTCGAAGAAGAACAAGGTGGTGGCAGCCAAATGAGTACCGGTGTCGCAACAGAACTCGCGTTCCGCGCGTCGAATGTCAGCAAGTCGTTCGGAGGCGTCCGAGCTGTCGACGGGGTGTCGCTCCAGGCGGAGAAGGGCACCATCACCGCCGTCATCGGACCGAACGGCGCCGGCAAGACCAGCTTGTTCAATGTGCTGACCGGATTCGATCAGGCCGACACCGGAGAGGTTGCGCTGTTCGGTGAGCGTATCGAGCGGGAGCCGGCCTGGAAGATCGCGCGCCGCGGAATGGTTCGGTCGTTCCAGACGCCGGTGGGCTTCCCACTGCTGTCTGTGTGGGAGAACCTCATGACCGCCGGAGCCGACCAGTCCGAATCGTTGTTCAGCGGCCTGTTCAACCGGCGACGCTGGCTCGAGCAGGAACGCCAGACCGCTGAACGTGCCGACCTGTTGATCGAAGAGCTCGGGCTCACCGAGGTCAAAGATCAACGGATCGAAGACCTCACGGCGGGCCAGACCAAGCTGGTCGACTTCGCCCGTCTTCTGATGGTGCAGCCGCGTATGGTGCTGCTGGACGAGCCGGCAGCCGGCGTGGCGCCGCAGGGGATCGGACGACTGGCCGATCAGGTGACCGACCTTCGGGCCCGCGGCATCACATTGCTGATCATCGACCACAACATCCAATTCGTCTTCGCGGTGTCCGACTACGTCTACGTGATGGCCGAAGGGCGCGTCGTGGTGTCCGGGACGCCCGACGAGATCGCGGTTCACCCGATGGTCGCCGAGATCTACCTGGGGAGTGCGCAGTGACGTTGTTGAGCGTGCAGGGACTGACCGCCGGTTACGGCAAGCTGCCGGTGATCCACGACGTGTCGTTGGACGTGTCCACGAACCAGACGGTAGCGCTGGTGGGGCCCAACGGCGCCGGCAAATCGACGTTGTTGAAGTCCATCTTCCGGGTCGTGACTCCGATGTCCGGCCGCGTAGAGCTCGAAGGCGAAGACCTCGGCACCGTGCCGACAGCAAAGATGGTGCGGCGCGGAATGGCCTATGTTCCGCAGGGCGGCAACACGTTTCCGGCACTCACCGTGCAGGAGAACATTCGAGTCGCGCTCATGCCGATGGGCCGGCGCAAGATGAGCGGGGGGATAGACCTCGCGTTCGACAGGTTCCCAGGCCTGGCCAAGCGCCGCGACGCCAGCGCGTCCACGCTCTCGGGCGGCGAGCGCCAGATGCTCGCGGTAGCAGGGGCGTTGGCGTCCGAACCGAAGTTCCTCGCACTCGATGAACCCACCACCGGCCTGGCGCCGACGATCGTGCAGGAATTGATCGCGAGCATCGCCGAGGTGACCAAGGACGGCGTCGGGGTGCTGTGGGTCGTCGAGGAGAACCCCGCGGTGATCCTGCCGCACTGCGACCGAGTGCGCATCATGACCGGCGGCCGAATCAGCGAGGAGCAGGAAGTGGCCGCGGTGCTGGAGGACGAAGGGCTGCGCAAGCTCTTCTTCGGCATCGAAGGCGCCCACTGACCACCACTGACCAAGGTCGTCGCGCACAGTCCCGAACGAGAAGTTCACACATCAACACAGAAGAAACGATCGGGCGGGGCAACCCGCCGGAGAGGCAATTCGGCATGTCCTACGTACAGAGCGGAAAGCAATCCGTCGAAGCAATTCTCGACGAGCGTGTCGTCGTCAGCGACGGGTTGCTGTTCATCACCGGATTGACCGCTGCCGACGCGGGCACGGGCATCCCCCAGCAGGCTGCGGTATCGCCCGAATTTCCTTACTACGGCGCCGATATCCAGAAGCAGACCACCTACATCCTGGAAAAACTGCGGGATCTGCTCGCCGGGTCGGGTGCTCGTCTCGAGGACGTCGTCAAGACCCAGGTGTTCATCGCAGACTGCCGGCTTTTCGACGCTTTCGACCAGGTATGGAAGAAGTTCTTCCCGACCCCGCCACCGCGCACCACCGTCGGTGTCGGCGAGGCGGGAATGCCTGTGCCGGGCACACTCGTGGTCGTCGACGCCATCGCGGCACTGCCGGACGAATTGGACATTCGGGCGATCGACAGCCCGACTCTGCCCAAACCGCTCGCCAACTACACGCCGTGTGTAGCGGCCGGGGACTGGTTGTTCCTGGCCGGTCAACTGCCGACCGAGTTCGGTGACACCGGTCTGGCGCCACAAGCATCGGTCAACCCCGCGTTCCCCCACCATGTTTCACCTCTGGTCGCACAGGCGGAGTTCACCATCGCGATCTGCGAGACCCTGTTGGGCGATGCGGGCAGCGACTGGCAGCACGCCGTCCGGGTGCACGTGTTCCTGAAGGACATGACCGAGGCCCCGTTGTTCGACGCACTGTGGCAGGACAAGTTCGACGGCAACCCGCCTCCTTACCTGATCATCGGCGTGGAGGAACTGCTGACCGGGGGAGCGCAGATCGAGATCGACGTCATCGCGGTGCGAACCGGAACCACCCAACCCAGCACACGATTCGCCGTGGTGGACACCCCGGTCGAGGAGGAGTGGTACCGGCCGTTCACCATCCAGAAGCTGGTGCGCGCAGCGTTCGACGGGACCGCGGCCGACGCCGGAGGCGACATCCAGCCGCTCAAGGTCCATGTGTTTCTGCCCAGCCCCGAGGACATCTACGGATTCGGCCGCGGGCTACCCGACGGAGTCGCCGGGCAGGCCGCGGTCACCACGTCCACCTCGGTCGGCGCGTCGCGTGTCGCCATGGAGATCGTTTATCGAGTGGACGCCTGAATCCATCGATGGACGAGGTCACCGTCGTCCGCCTCGATCGACCGCAGCTCGGTCAGCGTGGGGTGCCCGGCATCCAGTAGCGCCGTGTCGGTGTCCTCCTCCAACTCGTCGGACACCTCGACCTCGCGCAGCCGCACGCCGCCGTCGCGAACCTCTTCGACCCGGGTCTGCACGGCGCCGCCGCGCGCCAGCCGTGCGTGACGGATCGGCCCGACCTCGGTTGCGGGCCGATCCGGGACGTTGAGGGACAGCACGGTGCCGTCGGGCGCATCGAACAGCAACTCCAGGACCGGGGCGACCAGGCCGGCCGCTGTCTTCCAATAGCGGTCACCGGTGGGGTGCAGCGCGACGTC
Source organism: Mycobacterium sp. SMC-4 (assembly GCF_050205565.1). Taxonomy (GTDB): domain Bacteria; phylum Actinomycetota; class Actinomycetes; order Mycobacteriales; family Mycobacteriaceae; genus Mycobacterium. The sequence goes on from NZ_JBNMQU010000011.1 coordinate 93,094, forward strand.
CAACGAGACCGCCAGGGCGCGGGTGTCGCTGATCTTGGCGGTCAGCGCCGCACCGACGGTTCCCGAGTGCAGAATCGCCCGACCCACGTTGGCGCCGTGGTTGATTCCGGACAGCACGAGGTCCGGACGCGGGTCGAACCAACCGTTGAGTGCCGCCGCGACGATGTGTCCCGGCTGGGCCTGGACCGCCCACGCCGGGACGTCGAGGTCGGGTAACTCGCGCGGCTCCACGACCGTGCGCCCGTCGCGGCGGACGGCAGTGAGTGCGGCGCTCGCGCCGCTGGCCTGTTCGGCCGGGGCGGCCACGATGACATCCACCCCGGCGTCCAGCGCCGCCGCCGCGAGCGCATGCAAACCTGGAGAATCGATCCCGTCGTCGTTGGTCACGAGTGCGAGCGGCACGCGTCAACCTCCTACTTCTTCTTCCATTCGCACAACTCCACCCGCTCGGCGAGGGTCTCGACGGCTCGAGAGCCGCCGGTGCCCAGGCCGTGGCGGACGACGTTGAGTGCGCCGCACGCGGCTCCGATCTGCAATGCCCGGCGCAGCGGGCGACCGCTGGCCAGTGCGGCCACCATGCCTGCGGTCATGGAGTCACCGGCGCCCGCCGAATCGGCAGGCTCCAAAGAGGGCATGCAGATTTCGACGATGTCGCCGCCTCGTGTCCCGTTCCCGTCGGGGTCACGGTCGTCGAGCAGGGCCAGCGCCGGCTCGGAACCGGCGCGCGACACCACGATCGTGCCTGCACCCTCGTCGCGCATGGCGCGCATGGCCGCGACCAGATCTTCGGCATCCTCGGATTTCGCCCGGCCATCGTCGAGAAGTTCTTCGTGGCTCACCTTGATCAGGTCGGGCCTGCCTTCCAGTACCGCCTCGAGCCGTTCCCCGGAGAGATCCGCGGCGACTTTGCAGCCGTTGGCACCCAGGTCGGTCGACAGCCGCCGGTAGAGATCAGCCGGCACGACGTCGTCCTCCTGTGGTCCGGACAGCAGGACCCGCCCGTGGATCAGCCCCTCGGTCAGGGTGAGCTCGTAGAGCGAGTCGCGTTCGTGCCGGTCGAGTGGGCTGCCGGCGGCCTCGGCGATGACCTCTCGAGTGCCCGAGCGGCGGTCGTGGACGTAGGAACCGTTGCGTGCGCTGACCGGCACCGTCCGTACGGTGATGTCGCGCATCGGCAGGAGGTGGCCCAGGACGTCGCCCGTCTCTCCACCCAGCGCCGAGCACAACACGACCGGCACGCCGAGGGACGACATCATGCGGGATTGCCAGACACCCTGGCCGCCGGCGTGGACGTGGATGTCGGCTGCACCCGAACGGTCCTCGATCGTGACGGTGAGAACGGGTAGGGGCGCGAAGATGACAACTGGACTGGGGTCGTCCGAGTTCTCGCCGCGTGGTTTCTTGTCAGCCATGGGCTGGGGAGTACCCAACCCGACGAGAACCCACCCGGCCGGCCGAACCCGTCAACCGGCTCCTGCGGCGATCACCTGGTCGACCTCGGTGGCCCGGGTCGCCATCTCGCGGTGTGCCTGGTCCAGCGCTTCGGCCTGATCTTCGTCGGCCTTCATGAGCGAGTCGATATCGAAGGCCGCCATATCGAGAACGCCCATGTCCCTGAAGGCCTTCTGGACTTTGTCGCCCCACAACCCGATGTCCTTGACGATCGGCACGATACGGCTGAACAGGTGCGAGCGGAACTGGATCATCACCGGCGCCGTGTCGACCCATTCGGCACACGCCTTCACGTCCAGGCCGAGTGTCTCGAAGACCTCCTCGCCCCGGAACCGGTCGCGCATCAGGTAGCAGGCTTCCACGACGAACTCTTCGCGCTCGTCGCGTTCGGCCTCGGTCAGCGCAGAGTAGTAGTCCTTCAACGAAATTCGACCGAAGGCGACGTGGCGAGCCTCGTCCTGCATGACGTAGGCCAACAGCTGCTTGGCAAGCGAGTCCGGCTGCGCAAGGTCCCGTTGCACTCCGAAGGCTGCGAGCGCCAACCCTTCGATGAGCACCTGCATGCCGAGATACGGCATGTCCCAACGAGAATCGCGCAGAGTGTCCTCCAACAGAGCTGTCAGGTTCTTGTTGATCGGATAGACCAGGCCGACCTTCTCGTGCAGGAACCGGGAGAACGCCTCGACGTGGCGGGCCTCGTCCATGGCCTGGGTGGCCGCGTAGAACTTCGCATCCAGGTCCGGAACGACCTCCACGATCTTGGCTGCGCAGACCATCGCCCCCTGCTCGCCGTGCAGGAACTGCGAGAACTGCCACGCCTGGGAGTGCTGGCGCATCTCGGCGCGACGCGCTTCGTCCGCCGCGTCCCACATCGGGCTGCCGAAAAGCGGATGGAACTCGTCGGGCAGCCCGATGGGGTTCATCGGGTCGACGTCCGTCGTCCAGTCGATGCGCGACTGGGCATCCCACTGCTTGTCCTTGCCCTTCTGGTACAGGGACAGGAGTCGGGCTCGGCCGTCGTCATACTCCCAGTTGAAGCGGGCGTCACCGGCGCTGGGGATCTCCCACGAGGAGGTTGCCGGCAGCTCGGTGTATCTGTCTTTCGTGGTCATGCGATACCGCCCCTCTGCGGACCAAAGGTCCTATGACGCAGATCACAATGCTTTCAGGTGTCGACGGTGTCGTCAAGCAGCGGTGCCGTCAGGTCAGGGGTGGAAGTTCCACTGGCCGCAGTCCCGGGCCAGGACGTCGTTGACGTCGACGCGGATGCCGCCGACCACCGGTCCCGGATTGGAGGCGGTGTCGATGATGCGTTGGTAGAGCACCGCTGCAGGGTAGATCTGGCCGTTGGACCAGGACCGGGTCTGCCACGCCCAGACATGGCCGGGCGTACGGGATTTGCCGATCACGCCGTCGGCGGCGGCCCACTGGCACGGCCGGATGCCCGCGTAGATGCCGGTGCGCTGCACCCCGATCACCGAGTTGATTCCGCGGAACCACGGCAGCGCGAGGGTGTCCCACGCGTGGCGGTCGATGTCGTCGTCGACGCTGAAGAAGATCGGGGCGCTGCGGCCGCCGCCTGCGGCGGTGTGCAGGTGCCAGGCGGTCTTTGCGTCGGCCACGCCGCCGGCGTACCCGCGGGTGAAGTCGGACGGCGCCGTGCCGCCAGGCTTGCCGTACTGGTAGTTGCTGACGATCACCAGGCCGGCGGCGGTGAGCGACTGCGCGTAGGGCAGCGTGATCGGCTTGGCGCCGAAGTTGGAGCCAGGACGCGAGGTCGACACGTAGTTGATGACCCCGGAGTGGCCGGCGGCCTTGATGTCCTGCGCCGGGATCTGGCGCATCGCGAAGTCGATCAGGGTGGGAGCCGCCGCCGCCGCTCCGGGCGCCTGCGCCATCGAAGCCGCACCGAGGCCTGCCAGTGCCGACACCGCGGTGGCATAGCGCAGCGCGTCACGCCGGGATACCTGCACGGCGCGAAGTTACCAAAGTGACCACGGGGAATGGTGGGACGACGGCGGGGGTGTCGGTTCGTGTCGCTGCTCCCTGCCGCCATGCCCGTTAAAACCGAACGTAGTTGCGCTCGCCGAGCCCACGAAGGCGCCGCGAAAAGGGATCATGCGTATATGCATGTTAACATGCTGACATGCCTAAGACCGTGCAGATTCGCGACATCGACGACGAGGTGTACGCCGGCCTTGTCCGCCGCGCCGCCGAGGACGGGCTGACCGTGCCCGAACTGCTGCGTCGGGAGGCCGCCCGAATTGCGGCACGGCCGTCGGTCAATGAATGGCTACGGGGAACACGGCGACGTCCCTCCCAGGTCACGACTGAGCAAGTGGTGCAGACACTCGACGAGTGGCGTGGCGAGTGGCCCGATGCTGGTCGTTGACGCATCGTGTCTTTTCGAGGTGGTGGCGGATACCCCGCGCGCCGATGTGATCCGGCACAGGCTTGCCGCGGACACCGAGCACGCGGCGCCGGAGGTCATCGACGTCGAGGTGCTCGGTGTTGTCCGTGCCCAGTACCTGAAGGGGGCGCTAGATGAAACGGCGGCCGGACAGGCCGTTGCGGACTTGCACGACTGGCCGGGGGAGCGTTTCGCCCACCGGTGGATGCTCGACCGGGTCTGGCAGCTCCGCGCCACGGTACGTGGATGGGATGCGTTCTACGTTGCTCTCGCCGAAGCCATGAACGCCACGTTGCTCACGATGGACGCCCGGCTTGCGCGTGCGCCGGGCCCGCTGTGCCGCATCGAGGTGGTCGAGCAATAATCGCCAGGCACGCTGCGCGACAACGTCTCTGGGGCTGACGCCACGCTGGATTTGGCTTGGCCTCGACTGCGGCTCAGCGACTGAGCGGCTTGTAGAACACCAACCCGTTGCCCTTGTTGTCGTAGACGACCGCGCGTCGCTCGTGGGCGTCGTCGTACGGGGCCTTGACGATGCCGCCGCCGCTGTCCTCGATCGCCTTGGCCGCGGCATCGACATCAGCGGTCTTGATACCGACGACGACCTGTCCAGGAATGGGATGGTCCACTGCCGTCGCCAGTGCCAGCGTCACCGATCCGCCGTCAAGTGCGGCGAAATGCGCGCCATCGCGAAACTTCAGCGACATCCCCAACGCCTCGGTGTAGAACTTGATCGATTCGTCCAGGTTGTCCGTCGACAAGACGATCATCCGAACGTCGTGGTCGCTCATAGGTGACCTCCTCGAACTGCTCAACGCGATACCACAGGCACTCTACTCATTTGCGCGTACCGACTCCGGTGGTCGTCAGGTGCTGCTCCGGGGCGCTGTCCAACAGGGGGCGCGCTCTCACTCATCTGGTCGCCACCCCGGACGCGGTCCCCGTTTCCCGAGTACCGGTTGGCGGCGTTCCCGATGAACTCGTCGGTGGCCGTGGACATGACACGAATATCGCAACAAGCACCGACAAATCTCGGAGTCACTCGAGCAGCCCTTGTGCCTGCGCCGGCGGATTACCCCAGTTCGCCTTCGATCGCTCGCGCGGTGTCCTGAAGAAGGGGGAGGTACTTCATCAACGCGTCGATGTCCTCGACGCTGGATACAGCGGTCACGGACACCGCGCCGACGATCCCCGATGGCCGCGATATCGGGACGGCGAGGCAGTTGATCAACATGTCGAGTTCACGATCGTCCACTGCCCACCCGTGCTCAGCAGCATGCGCCAGAGCCTGATCGAGTTGCGTGCGGGTGGTGAATGTATTGGGAGTGAACCGATTCCACGGAACAGAATCCAAGATTGCTTCTCGACGATAGGGATCGAGCGCTGCCAAGATGACCTTGCCGACCCCGCTGCAGTATGCGGGTGCTTCGCGTCCGATGCGGGAGTACATGCCGACCCCTGACGCGCTCTCCACCTTGTCCACGTAGATGAGGCTGTCACCGATCAGACCGACAAGTTGGATGGTGTGTCCGATCTTCGCATGCAGTCGTCGCACATGCCGGTATCCGGCGCGACGCAGATCTACATCGTCGAAGCTCAATCTGGCGAGCGCGATCAGCTTGGCGCCCAGCACAAACCGCGCGTCCTCGCGACGTCTGACGTAGCCCACCTGTTCCAACGACTTCAGCTGACGGAACATCGAGGAGCGATGGACGTCGAATTCCTCGGCGAGCTCGGCCACCGACAGCGGCTCGTCTGCGATCCGCTCGATGATCTCCGCTATGCGCTGAGTAGCTCCCGCCATCGCTCTCCTTCGACGATTTTCCCCCGTGACACCGCGTCTAGCGGCTGACCCGCCACCCTCGGCGCCGGAATGGGTTCTCCCATCGTCCAGGACAGTTGCACGAAATGCACAGCACTGCGCGAATTTACACAACTTAACGCAGCTGGAAGCGCGTTCGTAACGTTCGGCCCTCAATCTTTCCGTACTCCAGAACGCACAGGGTTGTGCAGAAAACGCACCGCCCGAAGCTGTTCGAGCCTAGGCAAGGAACCGATACATGACGCAGATGGTCGACGATCATCGCTTCACCACCGACCAGGAGCGTGGGCGCCGAATCGATGCCCTTCGTTCGGCGATGGAGACGTATGAACTCGACGCGCTGGTCATTGCCGGTCGTGACGACATCCGGTTCCGCGGGCGCGTCTTCTACGTGACCGACTATTGGCAACTGTTCGCCGACTCTCATGTGGTGCTGACTCATTCGGCCGGCCCAGTCCTGATCGGAGGGACTGTTTGGGGCATCTCGCAGGCGCGGCAGTCTGATTGGATTTCGGAGTGCCGCCTGACGGGCACACCCGGTATCGAGATCGCAGAGGTACTGGCCGCACAGCAGCTGTCGAACGCCAAGATCGGGATTGTCGGCCTGCGCGACGGTGGGCTTGCTTACAGCCATTACATGGAGCTCATCAGCGCGCTGCCCGGCGCGCAGATCGTTGATGCCACAGTACTGTTCGAGACGTGTCGACAGATCAACAGCGGTGAATCGCTCGCCGCGATGGCGGACACCTCGGAATGTTGGAAGTCGATCTACGCCGAGTTGGAACAGCACTTGACACTCGGGATCACCGAGATCGAACTGGCGGCGCAGGCTCATCGGATCTGTCGCGAGCACGGGGTGCGCGATCCCATGGTTGCGCTCGATTCGACCCCGTTCAAAGGGGCCACGTCCTTCGGGACCCGGAAGCCGATTGAGCGTGGCGACGTGGTGACGGTGTGGATCGAGTCCGCCGGTCCCAACGGGACGTGGCTGGAGTACCGCCGAATGTTTTCTCTGGGCCCCATCTCGCCCGAGTACCGGGACGCGTGGCAGATTTACACCGCAGCCCACCAAGCCGGCGTGGCGGCGATGGTCCCAGGATCGATGGCCAGCGTGTTTGTCGAGCGTGTCGCGGACGTGTTCCGTTCCGGTGGAATCGAACTCGACTACAGATCGCCGGACGACAAGCACCGGTCGTTCCACCTCCACGGCATCGGCACCGATGCCATCCAGGGTGTCTGGGTCAGCGGAAACGATCGCTCCTTGATGGAGAACGAAGTCGTCAACATCCACCCGCATCGCTTGTTCCGGACTGATCAGGAGTCTGCAGAGTTCGGCCTCTTCGGGCTGACCGACAACATTCGCGTCACGCCGAGCGGAGGGCGTTGGATGACCAACGACCAAGACCTCGACTCGGCCTTCATAGAGCTTTGAATCAATCGAATTCGTCTGAAGGCAGGAATTATTCATGAAGATATCCACTCGCCGCGGAATGTTCCGGGCAGCATCGTTCGCGGCGTGTGTTGCACTGTCCGGCGCACTGGTCGCGTGTTCGAGCGACGACGGCGGTAGCGCGACCGTGGAAGCCGGTCCCAGCACCGTGACGGACAACGCCCTGCTCGAGAAGTACGGCGTCGGTATCCCGCAGGAAGTCGTCAACATCGGCATGATGCCCTACGCGGACAACATGATGTTGTCTATCGGCATGGCCAAGAACTGGTTCGAGGAAGTCGGTATCGACGTCGGTCCAGACAAGTTCTCCAGCATCTCCGACGAACAGCAGATCCCGCTGACCCTCAACGGCGACTACGACGTCGTCGCCGCCTACGGACCCAATATGGTGCGCAATACGGAGGGGGCGCCCTCGATCAAGATCTTCAACTTCATCGACGTCACCAGTGGCCTGGCGATTCTCGCCGCGCCCGGATCGGGCAAGTCCTCGGTGGCCGACCTGATGGGGGACGGCATGAACTTCCAGGACGCCGTCACCCGCGTGATGAATGACATGAAGGGGTCACGATTCGCCACCGACGATATCGGTGCGCATCGCAGCTTCCTGGATGCCATCTACGAGATCAGTGGCTTCTCGCAGAGCGACTTCGGGAACGTCGCCGTGGTGGACGACTCTCAAACGCTGCTGCTGGCCGGAGGCGGCCAGCTCGATTACGCCAAGCCGATCGGCGCCGTCCAGACGGCCGAGTTGATCGAGGACGGCTGGTACCCCGTCATCGGTCTCCAGGACTTGATCGAAAACCTTCCGGCCGGCGACCCCCGCGCGGTCTCCGGGCTCGGGCACGTCGGTCATGCCGCCGACGAGAAGTGGATCGAAGAGAACCACGACACGATGCTGCGGGTCTCGTCGGTGGCGTTCCGCATCGTCGATGCAGTTCTCGCCGACATCAACAATGGCACCACCGATGCCATCGACGCGTTGGTACCGGTCATCGAATCCGCCGCCTCGGTGGACACCTCTGCCGACGCTCTCCGGATCGTCTTCGAGGAGATCGGACCTTTCGCGTCGTTCGAGGACCAGGCGGACTGGTGGGTCAACACCGAGTCGCCGTACTACTACAAAGCGACCTACAACCAGCAGATCCAAGCCGCACGCGACGCCGGCGTCATCAAGAACGCCGACCTCGACGCTTCGGACTTCATCGTCGCCGACGACGTCTACTCCGAACTGGTCCAGTACAAGCAACAGTACGAAGCCTTGTTGCCCGAGGCCCAAGCGCTGACCGGCGATCAGGCCAAGCTCGCCGAACTCGCCGCCGCCCAGTACGCACACCGCAACTACCTTGACGCCTCCCGCATTCTGCAGGCCGCGGTCAAGTAGGGCCATCCGGGAGGAGAGGAAGATGCGAGTCAGAACAGCAGGCCCTGCGGTTGCGGGCGGAATCGCCGGAATCGGCGCGGTCGCCCTGATCTGGACGGTCCTATCGGCCACCAGCACCGCGGCTCGATTCCCCAGCATTCCCTCCATCTTCGACGCGATCGTCGAGAACTTCGATGCAGCACCCATATTGGCCTACACCACATTCGGGGTAGGAGGCGTCTGGTCGAATGTGCTGTGGACGGCACAGAATGTGCTCCTCGGGGTGGCCATGGGTCTGATCATCGGTTTCGGTACCGGCCTGGCACTGGCACGGATCGAATGGTTCAACCGGCTGGGCAGGTTGCCCGTGGCGATCCTCGGCACAGTCCCGGTTCTCGCCGTCCTGCCGTTTCTCACGCTGTGGTTCGGCAACTCGGCGCTGGCGACCAGTGGCCTGGTCATCTTCTTCACCGCACTCACCGTCGCAAGTACGGTGCAGTCGGCTGCCGTCTCCGCAGAGGTCAGATACGCCGATTACGCGGCCACATTGGGTGTTTCACCGCGGCGCACCACCATGTCGGTCATCCTGCCGGCACTGGCTCCATCCACGATCGGGGTCGTCCGCGCGGCAACCGCATTCGGGTGGGGCTTTCAGTGCATCGCCGAAGTACTGGGAGGCAGCCAAGGGGCAGGACGGCTGATCCGGTCGTTCTCCGATGCCACCCAGACGGCCGGGGCGATCGGTGTCCTGATCGTTGTCGGATGCGTGGCCGTACTTGTCGATGCCCTGATCGGAATCGCCGGTCGCTGGATTGTGAGGTGGAACGAATGACAATCGAAATGCGCTCCGAACAGAGCACAGGAGTCGTTGTGCGACACGCGGCCATCGAGCTCGTGAATGTCTCCAAACAGTTCCGGTTGGAGTCGGGCGACGTGGTCAACAGCGTCAACGAGGTGTCGTTCCGTGTCGATCCCGGCGAATTCATCTGCGTGATCGGGCCTTCCGGACACGGGAAGTCGACGCTGCTCAACATGATCGCCGGCTTCATCCCGCCGACCGACGGAGCCATCACGGTCGGGGGCGTGCCGGTGATCAAACCCGGCCCTGACCGCGGGGTCGTCTTCCAGCGCGACACGTTGTTCCTCTGGAAGACGGTTGCGCAGAACATCGAGTTCGGCCTGTCGGCGCGAGGCATACCGAAGTCCGAGCGCAAGGCCATCGTCGCCGAGATGCTCAAGATCATCGGCCTCGAGGAATTCGCGAACGCTTGGCCGAAGCAGCTTTCGGGCGGCATGCGCCGCCGAGTGGCGATCGCCGCGGTGTTCGCTAACAAGCCAGAAGTGCTCCTGATGGACGAACCCTTCGTCGGAATCGACTACCTCCGCTTGGGGCAACTGCACGAGGTGCTCCTCGATCTGTGGCAGGAAGGTGACAAGCGAGCGGTGTTCATGATCACCCACGATATCGACGAGGCGCTGACGCTGGCGGACCGCATCTTCGTGATCAAGCACGGCACGCTGGCACTCGACATGGGGGTCGATCTTCCGAGACCGCGCCGCACCGAACACATCACCGGCCCCGCGGCGAACCAACTGCGCAGGCAGCTACTGGAGGAGTTCTCCCGGTGACCGCTACTCTCCTGCCCGCGGCACGGGCTCGATTCCACTTCACCAACCCGACACTGCGCCCCAAGGGCGACAGATCCGGCCTCCTCTGGGCTGCTGCATCACTGGTTCTGGTTCTGGTTCTGTGGCAGCTCGCCTCGGTGCTGATCGGTGAAGGCCAGTCAGGTATGCGACTGGTGCCCGGTATCGGCGACGTTGTGTCGTCCTACATGGTCTTCGCCGACTACTGGCCTGGCGGCCTGGGTGCCGAGCAGACAGTCCGGGGCGCAGAACCGTCCGTCTGGGGAGCGACGCTCGGGTTGGCGTACAACGTCGTGATCTCGTTGTCCCGCTTCGCGGTCGGCTTTGTCATCGGAGCCGTGGTGGGAGTCGGCGCAGGTCTGCTCGTGAGTTGGTCCCCGATCGCCCGATGCACCGTGTCGTTTCCCGCCCACTTCCTGCGGATGATGCCGTTGCTGGCGATGCTGCCCCTGTTCGGTCTGTGGTTCGGCAGTTCCGAGATGGGCACCTACATGTTCACCGCGTTCGCGGTCGCCGTCCTGCTGTTCGTTCTGACGGTCGCCGCGGTGAACAACGTCCCCCGGATCTACAGCGATTCGGCGACCTCCCTGGGGGCCAGCCGCGCCCGCATCTATCTGTCGGTGATCGTCCCGTCCATCACACCGAATCTGAAGGTGGGGATCCTGCTCGCCGTGCCGTTCGCCTGGAGTGCGGTGCTGGCCGCCGAGGTGATCGGCAAGCAGTACGGACTGGGCCGCATTCTCAACTTCGCTTTGCTCTATGCCGCAACCGATGTCGTGGCGGTCACCACGTTGGTGGTGGTCATCGTTGCCGGATGTACTCATCTGGTGCTCGTGAAAGTGCTCAACCATCTGACCCGCTGGGTCGACTGACCGGACCATCCCTCTTCTTCTCTCAGGAGTGCATCTCAGTGAACACATCGACCGCTGGCGTCGGTCCCGTTCGGGACTTCATCGGGTACGGCCGGGACATCCCGAAGGTGACCTGGCCGAACGGCGCGAACGTGGCGATCAATCTGGTGGTCAACTATGAGGAAGGCTCGGAGTACTCGTTCGACCGCGATGGCGAGAACGACGTCCCCGTCGAAGCGCCGTACAACTTCCCGGCCGACACCCGCGACCTGTCCCGCGAGTCGATGTACGAGTACGGCAGCCGCGCCGGGATCTGGCGCCTGATGCGTCTTTTCGACGAACTCGACGTTCCCTGTACGTTTTACGCCTGCGCCGAGGCTTTCGAGAAGAACCTCGAGGTCGCCAAGTACGCCCGTGCCGCCGGCTACGACCTGCTCAGCCACGGGTTGCGCTGGAACGAGGTGTGGCGCTACACGCGAGACGAGGAGCGGCAGAACATCCGCCTGGCGATCGAGTCCTTCGAACGGACCTGGGGTGAACGGCCCCGCGCCTGGTACTGCCGATACGGAGCGTCGGTCAACACCCGGGAGCTGGTGGTCGAAGAGGGTGGGTTCGTGTACGACTCGGACGCATACAACGACGACCTGCCCTATTACGTCTCGGTGGGGGAGCACCAGCAGCTGGTGATCCCGTACAGCCTGACCTACAACGATCTGCAGGGAGACAAGAGCCCAGGGCTGTTCGCCGACTACATCACGCGTGCCTTCGACGAGCTCTGGCGTGAGGGTGAGGCCGGCTATCCGAAGATGATGTCGATCGGGCTGCACCCACGGGTCGCCGGCCAGGCGGCCCGCGTCCACGCGCTCCGCCAGTTCATCGAGCATGCAAAGGCGACCGGCAAGGTGTGGTTCGCCCGCCGGATGGACATCGCCACCCACTGGCTCGAGCATCATCCGGCCTCGTGAGCACCCGTATCGCAGACGTATTCGCACCCAAGATCCGAACGGAACTGGAGAAGGACTGGCGAGACGTCGTCGCCGTCAGCGAGTTCATCCATGCCAATGTCGAAGAGTCGTCCCAGGAGTTCGCCTGCAGCGCTCGACTGACAGCAGGACTCGAAGAGCACGGGTTCGCCGTCGAGCGGGGAATCGCCGGTATGGAAACAGCATTTCGCGCATCGATCGGATCAGACTCCGCGGCGTCGACCGTCGCATTCGTGTGTGAGTACGACGGACTCCCCCCATACGGACAGAGCTGCGGCCACAACGTGGTAGCGGCCGCTTCCTACGGCGCGGGATTGGCGCTGCGCCCCTTTATCCGCGATCTCGATCTCCGGCTGCTGGTGATCGGGACGCCGGCGGAGGAGGGTGTCGGAGGAAAGTACGTCCTCGGCGACGGAGGGGTTTTCGACGACGTGGACTTCGCGGCGTCGATCTACCCCGGCATGGACGACATCTCAGCGTCGCGCACGCTTGCCGCTCACCGATTGACCATCGAGGCCTTCGGCGCCCCGGCGCACGGCGCGGCTCACCCGGAGCTCGGGATCAATGCCCTCGACGGCATCGTCATGGGGTTCTCCGCCATGGCGATGCTCCGCCCGAGCCTTCCCGCGACCGCGCGCGTTCACGGCATCATCGAAGAAGGCGGCATCCACCCGCAGGTCGTCCCGGACTATGCGCGGGCGACGGTGGTGGTCAGGGCCGCCGATCTCACCGAACTCGCCGACGTGCGGGCGCGTGTCATCCGCGCGTTCGAGCAGGCCATGGCAGCGGTAGGCGCGCGGAGCAGGGTGACGCCCGCCCAGCGGTGCGCCGAGACAGTACTCGGCAACGACGCGTTGGCCGCGCTCTTCGACAGCGCGCTGCGGGCCGTGGGTCGATCCCCGCTGCCAACCGACCAGGTCACCGGCGCATGGTCCACGGACGCAGGCACTCTCAGCCGCCGTGTGCCGTATCTGCAGCCGCAGATCAAGATGACACCGCGTTCGGTCCCACCGCATTCGCACGCCTTCCACGAAGTCAGCGTCGGCGCCGATGCCGAGGCGTGCATCTTCGATTCCGCGATTGCACTGGCCGCCATGACCGCGGAGTTCGCCAGCGATCCGGACATCCGAGCGGAGGTGAGATCCCAGTTCCGCGCCGCGACGGGCGCATCATGATCGATTCTTTCGTGGGCAAGACGGGATCGCTGCGACTATTCGCCCTGTCGGTGGTGTGTGGCCTGACCGTCAGCGTCACCTACATCCCGCAGGCGCTGCTCACGGGCATAGCCGGTGATCTCGGGATCTCGCACGGGGTGGCCAGCGTGCTGGCGACCGTTATTCAGATCGGCTACGCCGTCGGCATTCTGATGCTGGTACCGCTGGCGGCCCGCCTGGAGGTCAAGAAGCAGGTGACCTACCAGACCCTCGCCCTCACCGGCACGATGCTGATGGCCGCGGTCGCGCCGAACATCGTCGGCGCCATGGTGGCCTTCCTCGCGGTCGGACTGGTGGCGAACATCTCCCAGGTGCTCATCCCGGCTGCGAACCGGATGAGCGCCCACGACCGGCGCGGCGCGACCAATTCCGTGCTGGTCGGGTCGCTGCTGGTGGGGATCTTCGGTGGCAGGCTCCTGGCCAGCCTCTGCTGCGAATGGATCGGCTGGCGTGCCACCGTATGTGTTTTCGCGCTGGCGGTACTGGCCACCATCCCGGCCACCCGCTGGGCCCTTCGGCATGCTCCCGCACCGGAAGACGTTGCGTCAAGCCACTTTCAGCTCGTTCTCGGCACGGTACAACACGCCGCCTCGAATCCGATCCTGGTCCGCTCGGCACTCACCCAGGCCTGTGTTTTCGCCACCTTCAACGCGGTGTGGACGGTGATGGCCCTCCATCTCACCGGCCCCGGCCTGGCCTGGACTCTGAGCCAGGCCGGGCTGTTCGGGATGGTGGGTATGGTCGCGGGCTTCTTCACTCCCTATGCGGGACGCCTCATCGATCGGTTCGGCGCCGCCCGGATGACCGGATGGTTCCTGTTTCTCCTTCTGGCGGCCATGGTGGGTGTTCTGTTGACCAACAGCACGCCGGTCGCCTTCGGGATCGTCATGTTCGTCGCGACCTGGGCGAACCAGTCGGCCCTGTCCGGTAACCAGGTACGTGCCCTCGCGACGGATCCGCAGCAGTCCGCCCAACTCAACACCGGATTCGGTTTCATCGTCTTCCTGGTCGGCGGTACCGGAAGCCTGCTGGGCCCCAGCATCTACGCCTGGCAGGGCATCGACGCCGTCGCCACCGCCTCGGTCGTCCTGATCATCCTGGCCATCGCCCAGTGGTGGCTGATCCCGTGCAAACCCGCCGATCAATCCCCCGTCCCCACCACTGACGGCATTCCAGCCGTCAACCAACCCGACCGCACCCTCACTACGGAGCCAGCATGACCACATCCGCTTCACCGACCCCGCTCATCACCTCGGGTATCGAGCGAGTCCGCCGCTACATCCTCGAGCTGGATGAGCCGGCCGCGTGGAGTGCCGAGGAGCTCGAAAGCCGCCGCAGCAGCTGGGATCTGGCGCTGACCGATCCGGAGAGTGCGATGCTCGGTGAGTTGGCCGAGGAGGCGACGGAGAAGTTCGGGCACTGGTCGGCCGGGAACGGCACCCGCGAGGAGTGGAAGGAGCTGGCCGCCCCGCTGGCCAAGTACTTCTCTACCGTCGAGCACTCGCTGGAAGGTGGGACCGGTATCGCGTTGCTGCGCAATCTGCCGGTGCGCACTCCCGACGCTGAGCTGCCGTACAACGAGAACCTGCTCTGGCTCATCGGGGCCGCGATCGGGCAACCGGTCAACCAGATGGGCGGCGGCACCCTCTTGGCGCGGCTGGCCTACAAAGGAAAGGCCCGGCCCGATCACCCCCGCGCGGAGAACACCAACGAGGGGCTGAGTTTTCACACTGACGGGTCGGATCTGTTGATGCTCATGTGTATTCGACAGGCGATGGTCGGCGGCAACTCGGTGGTATCCAGCTCGGCGCGCACCGTCAAGGAGATCGCGCGACGCTATCCGGAGCTGCTGCCGTCTCTGTTCGAGGACTACTTTCCGTTCGATCGGCAGATGGAGATTCTCGACGGGGACACCACCTACTACCTGAGCCGGTTGTGCACAATCGTCGACGGCAAGATCACCACGCGCTACGTACGGCCGTTGACCGATGCGGCGCTGTACCGCGGCGACTGCCCGCCGTTGACCGAACGGCAGCTGCGCCTGATGGATGTGTTCGACGCGATCTCCAACGAGGGCGGAGTCGAGGTCGGGTTCGGATCCGGCGACATGGTGATCGCCAACAACTACAGCGTCATGCACGGCCGCTCGGAGTACATCGATTCCGATGACGAGACCCAACGCCGTCTGCTCGTGCGGCTCTGGCTGGCAATGGAAAACGGCCGGCCCCTGCCATTCGACTTCGACCGCGGCGTCAACCACGACGGCGTCGCCCGCGGCGGTGTCCCCTACGTCGAGGTCGGGTGACCCCCTCGGGTGTGTGTTGCAGAAAACGCACAGATCTGTTCGGAATTTACAAAGCGTAACCGGCCCAGCGTCCCGTCCGTAACAGCTGCGGACCAAGCTGTCTGCAGGCGAGGCCCATTCAGGCTCGGACCGCATCCGCGCCACCACTCCCATAAGACAAAGCGACACCAGGAGAGACTCACGATGACCACTTCCTACAGCCCGACGCCATTGATCACCGCCGGCCTCGATCGTGTCCGTGAGTATGTGCTGAAGCTGGATGAGCCGGCGGCGTGGAGTGCCGAGGAGCTCGAAAGCCGCCGCAGCAGCTGGGATCTGGCGCTGACCGATCCGGAGAGTGCGATGCTCGGTGAGTTGGCCGAGGAGGCGACGGAGAAGTTCGGGCACTGGTCGGCCGGGAACGGCACCCGCGAGGAGTGGAAGGAGCTGGCCGCCCCGCTGGCCAAGTACTTCTCTACCGTCGAGCACTCGCTGGAAGGTGGGACCGGTATCGCGTTGCTGCGCAATCTGCCGGTGCGCACTCCCGACGCTGAGCTGCCGTACAACGAGAACCTGCTCTGGCTCATCGGGGCCGCGATCGGGCAACCGGTCAACCAGATGGGCGGCGGCACCCTCTTGGCGCGGCTGGCCTACAAAGGAAAGGCCCGGCCCGATCACCCCCGCGCGGAGAACACCAACGAGGGGCTGAGTTTTCACACTGACGGGTCGGATCTGTTGATGCTCATGTGCATTCGACAGGCGATGGTCGGCGGCAACTCGGTGGTATCCAGCTCGGCGCGCACCGTCAAGGAGATCGCGCGACGCTATCCGGAGCTGCTGCCGTCTCTGTTCGAGGACTACTTTCCGTTCGATCGGCAGATGGAGATTCTCGACGGGGACACCACCTACTACCTGAGCCGGTTGTGCACAATCGTCGACGGCAAGATCACCACGCGCTACGTACGGCCGTTGACCGATGCGGCGCTGTACCGCGGCGACTGCCCGCCGTTGACTGAACGGCAACTGCGCCTGATGGATGTGTTCGACGAGATCTCCAACGAGGGCGGAGTCGAGGTCGGGTTCGGATCCGGCGACATGGTGATCGCCAACAACTACAGCGTCATGCACGGCCGCTCGGAGTTCATCGATTCCGATGACGAGACCCAACGCCGTCTGCTCGTGCGGCTCTGGCTGGCAATGGAAAACGGCCGGCCCCTGCCATTCGACTTCGACCGCGGCGTCAACCACGACGGCGTCGCCCGCGGCGGTGTCCCCTACACCAACGTCGGTTGAGTTGTGTGCGGCCGGGCCCTAACCCGCCGGCGTCACGTCCACACCCGAGCCCTTGATCGCCGCCTTCGCGCGGTTCTCGGGACGTACCGCTCTCTTGCCGCGCACGTATCCCGTCGCTGAGATCGACGCCGCGAGCAGGATGTGCTCGCCCTTGACGAACGGATGGAAGCCGACGCCGGCGCCGCCGCGGCCCTTCACCGGAATGTCGGCGACTTCGGTGACCTTCCAACTCTTTTCGGACAGCGACAGGATCGCCTCACCGTTGGCGCAGGACACCGGCAATGCAGCGATCACCTCGTCCATCGGTTCGCCCGCCGCGAGCTTCACGCCGGCCACGCCGTTCCCGGCCGCGCCCTGCGGGTTGACGGTAGCCGGGTCGATCCGCAAGACCTTTCCGCGCCGGGTCACCAAAGCCAAATGGAATCCGGCCGGCAGCACGCCCGAGCACACCAGTCCGGTGATGTCCGGTGCGACGGGAATGTCGCGGATCTTGAAGGGCAGGCCGCCACCGGTGGTGAACTTCACCCTGCCGTCGGACCACACCGCCCAGCCCAAACCGGAGGTGAGCAACTCACCGTGGCGGTCGGAGAACACGCCACGGTCGTCCAGTCGCCAGTTCGCGTTGACCTTGCGCTCCCGCGACCCGTCATCGGACGCGCCCGACGACACCGGGGTGGCCTCGAAGTCCAGCACGGTCCGGCGGTCGAACTCGGGGCCCTTGAACAACTTCGCGGTCTCCACGAGCTCCTTGTCGATCACCCGCTGACGCGCATCCGGATTGGACACCAGCTCAGTGAGTTCGGCGAATTCGGTGTCCAGCCGCTCGGCCTCGGCCTGCAGCTCGATGACGTCGAGCTTGGTCAGGCGGCGCAGCTGCAGCGCCAGCACATAGTCAGCCTGGACGGCGTCGATGCCGAACCGGTCCTGCAACCCCTGGCGCGCTTCGTCGACGGTGTCGGATCCGCGGATCACTGCGACCGCGGCATCGATGTCGAGGTGGATGGTCATCAGGCCCGCCACCAGATGACGGCGAGCGGTGACCTTCTCCAGCCGGTACTCGCTGCGGTGCAGCACCACCGAATCACGCAGCTGCAGAAACGCTCTGATCAATTCCCGCACCGACCACCAGCGAGGCACCCGGTTCTCGTCGAGTGCGACGAGGCTCGCCGCGAACGTCGACTCCAGGGGAGTCATGGCCAGCAGTTGATCACGAATCTGCTCGGCGCTGTGGCCACGCTTGGCGGTGACGACGATCCGCAGCCCGTTGCGGCGGTCGGTGAGGTCGGACATGTCGGCCACCCCGGGCAGTTCACCGGACTCGACCAGAGCCCGGATCCGTTCCTGCACAGTGTTACTCGCCACACCGGGAGGAAGCTCGGTGATGACGACGTTCTTCCCGTCCACCGACAGCGTTCCGCGAACCGTGAACTGGCCGCGGCCGGTGGTGATGTACTCGCGCAGACCCGCGGTGCCGACCACGGTGGCGCCACAGCCCCAGTCCGGGCCGGGAATGAGCTTGACGAGGCGGTCGTCAGTCATGTTCGGCGTCTTCAGCAGCGCCCGGCAGGCGGCCATGATCTCGCGCGGATTGTGCGCCGGCACTTTCGTGGCCCACCCCTCGGCGATACCCACCGCGCCGTTGCACAACAGCACCGGCCACTGCGCGGGCAAGACCGTCGGCTCGATCCATTCACCATCGAACGTCGACACCATGGGTACCGCGTGGCTGTCGAGTTCGGCCGTCAGCGCGGCGCCGGGCGCCGACAGCCGCATCTCGGTGTAGCGGTCGGCGGCAGGGATGTCGCCCTGGATCCGTGGGAACGCTCCCTGTCCGTCAATGACTTTCACGCGCTGGAACTCCGCGGCCATCAGCGCGGCCGCACCGTACATCGACGCGCCGCCGTGCGGGTGCAGGTTGCCGGTGACCGCCGAGCACACCTTCGACGACTTCTGCGGCTTGTTGCCGGGAAGCAGCTTCGACTCGTGCATCTGATAGAGCAGACGACGCTGACCCGGCTTGAGCCCGTCGTAGGCCGACGGGATGGCGCGGTCGCTGACGCTGTACAGCGCGAACGTCAGTTGGTAGCGGTTCCAGTAGTCGTCGGCGCTCTGGTCGAGGACCTGGTCGGGATTCTGCTCCGGAATATCCAGGGTGGAGGTCACAGTGTTTACCTATGTTCTAGTCGAGATCGAGGGAAGCGGTGTCGACGCGGGCGGCGACCTCGGCCATCCACGTACGCCGGCCCTCGGGCGGTCCGCCGAACAGCGTGTGGTGCAACTTCTTCTCGCCGTCGTCGGGAAGCACGCGAATCACGGTGCGGCGCTGCGGATCCAGCACGGTGTTCCAGAAGTCGTCGGCGTCCATCTCGCCGAGACCCTTGTTGCGCTGCACCTCGACCCGGCCTTTCGAGGTGGCCTTCATCTTGGCCACGGCCGCATCGCGCTCGGACTCGTCCTGACAGTAGATGCGCTCGCTGGCGGTCTTGACCACGAACAGCGGCGGCAACGTCACGTAGACCATCCCCGCCTCGACCAACGGGCGGTAGAAGTCGAGGAACATCGAGATCAGGCTGGAGTTGATGTTCCCGCCGTCGGGGTCGGCGTCGGAGGCGAAGAGGATCCGGTCGTAGCGGCACAACTCCGGATCGCAGTTGTCCCGTACCCCGCAGCCGAGGATGCGTTCGATGGAGTCGAACTCGTCCTTGGCGCGTGCCTTGCTCAAGGCGAAGCCATATACGTTGGGTGGCTTGCCTTTCAGCGGGAACGCGGCCTGGAAGGTCGCGTCACGTGCCGCCTTGATGGTGCCCAGCGCCGAGTCGCCCTCGCACAGGAACAGTTCGGCGCCCGATCCGCGTCCAGTCTCGCGGCTGGGCAGCAGCTTGGGCGGCAGCGACAGGTTGGTGCCCAGCCCTTTGGCTTTCGACGCGGCGCGGGACCGCGCCTTCGCACCTTCAGCGCTGCGCCGGGCCCGGGCGGACTCCAGCGCCAGCTTGGTCCACAACGAGACGGTGTCGCCGTTGGCGGGGTTGGCCGCCCAGATGGTGACGCTGCGCGCCACATCCGGGGCCATCGCGACGTTGAGCGAGCGGGACGACACCGCCGTCTTGGCCTGCGAGTCCCAGGCGACATCGGGTGCGCGGGTGTCCACGGCGAGAGCGGTGACCGCGGCGAAGTCCTGCGCTTCAGGACCTTCTTCGCCTTTGGCCAGGCCGAGGTCGCGCATTCGTGATGCGCGGTCGGCGAGTGCTTCGGACAAGCCCTTCACCGCCGCCGTCAGATGCGAGCCGCCGCCCGGGGTGCGGACGGTGTTGCAGAACGCCGCCACCGTCGGCGGTTCGGCCGGTCCGGCGGTCAGTGACCAGCGGAACGGGGTCGGGCCGCGTCCGGTGGTGTACTCGCCGCGGCCCTCCACCACCGCGCGGATGCCGGGCGGGGGAGTGCCGGCCGCGGTGCACATGAGGTCCAGCAGCGTGTCGGTGCCCCACGGGCCGCTGAACGGTTCGAGCAGTGCCGGCGGCACCTCTTCGCCGGGCCAGCCCTCGTCGACGACGACCAGGTGCACACCGGGCGACATCCGCGCTGCCGCGTGGGCCCGCAGCAGCACCTCGCCGATGTCGACGCTGCTGTCGGGCACCACGGCCGCGTCGAACAGAATGCGGACAGTGGTGCCGTGCAGGTCGGGTTTGCGGTTGCCGGCGCCGCGCAGCTTCTGGGTGTCGGCGCGGGTGAACGGGGCGTCCGGATCGAACTCCTTGCCTTCGAACACGCCGGGATAACCGCGCCCGAAGCACTGGACGTAGGTCTTGCCGGCCCGGTGCACGGTCACGTCGGTGCGCGCCGAGATGAAAACCGCTGCGGCAGCACCGATCCCGTTCAAGCCGGCACCCGTGCTGGTGGCGTCGGTGTGGGCGGAGAACTTGCCGCCGGCCCGCGCGGTGCCGAGTGTTTTGACGATGCCGTTCTTGCCGGTGGCCGGATCGGTGTCGACCGGCAGGCCGCGGCCGTCGTCGGCCACGCTGACCGATCCGTCGGCGTGCAGGGTGATGGTCACCGTCGAACCGCCGTGGCCGGGATCGGCGACCTCCTCGATGGCGTTGTCGATGAGCTCGCGCAACGCTGTGTTGAGCACGTCGAGCCCGAGGTTCACCGCCGGCCGCAGGCGTGTGTGCTGGACATCGTCGAGCTCGGTGATGTCGGCGGCGGTGTAGCTCACTACTTGGTCCTTTGTGTCGATGCCGAGAGGGGTGCCGCAGGAATCGTAGACGGGAGCACCGACAACATCGGGCGACGCGCGGTCGGCGGCGATCACGATGCCGACACAGCGAGGTGAACTCCCGATACAGCAGAAGAATCGCAGGTCAACGCCTTCCGGATTCTCTGTTGTGCACAATTGAAAAGTGCACGATACAGTCGCGCGGTGCGAGTCCCGCGTCTGGACGAACAACTCTGATTCGCGCTCTACTCGGCGTCGCGGGCAGTGACCGCGGCGTACCGCCCGCTGCTCGACGAACTGAACCTCACCTATCCGCAGTACCTGGTGCTGTTGGTGCTGTGGGAGGAAGAACCCTGCACAGTCGGCCGGCTCGGGGCGCGGCTGCACCTGGACTCGGGCACGCTGTCGCCGCTCCTCAAACGACTCGAAGCGGCTGGTCTGGTTCGCCGGCAGCGCAGCGCAAGCGACGAGCGGCGGGTCGCCGTCACGCTCACGTCCGAAGGTCGCGCACTGGAAGAGCGTGCGGCGTGCATCCCCGATCGGCTGCACGGATCGACGGACACGGTCGCAGCGGATCTCGCAGCGCTTCGCGACGCCCTCAATCTGATCACCGCGGAGCTGCACGCTCGCCAGAACGCATGATCGCCTACGAAAGGCAGGACATCTTGTCCGAACTCCCGCCGCCGCCGCCGACCACCCGCGCCAGGACCATCGCCCGGTATGTGCTCGCGGCCGCGATGATCTACGCCGGGCTCAGCCACTTGTTCTGGGCCCGAGAGGAATTCCAGGCGCAGGTCCCGCAGTGGGTGCCGATGGACGCCGACGGCGTGGTCATGGCTTCGGGAGGCGTCGAGATCACTCTCGGGCTCGGTCTCGTCCTGTTGAGCCGGGACCGCGTGCTGGTCGGCCGGCTGCTGGCGGTGTTCTTTGTCCTGATCTTCCCCGGCAACATCGCGCAATTCGTCGACCAGGTCGACGGCTTCGGACTCAACAGCGACACCAGCCGCTTCATCCGGCTGCTTTTCCAGCCGGTCCTCATCGCATGGGCGCTGTGGGCGACGGGAATTCCGCGCTCGAAGCGGTGACCACATCGTGCCTCGTCACCTGCGGCGAATCGGTCCGCGAGTCGGAACAGCCATTCACATCACAGTGGTCGTGAGCTAACGTCGTAATCAGTGCCCTGTATCACTGCGTTAGGACTGCTTCATGACTGTGACCGGTGAGCGTCCAGAAATCCTGGTCGACGACGTGGATTTCAATCGACGCGACCATCCCGAGCGGCCGCTGCGGCCCATCCCGCCAGGCCGTGACCATTTCGCCGACCAGTGGCGGCAGATGCGTGAGTTCATGTTCGGCCAGTGGATCGACATCGACAAAGAGGTCCAACCCAACACGATCACGCGTCTGCGGGACGACTACTTCTGGCAGGCCGACGAGCACATGATCGGTGCGGTCGACGCGTTCGAGCGCCTCGGCCACGAGCGGGGCCGCGCGTTGTTCGAGCAGGCGCTGACCCAGGGCATCGACACCCTCGAAGATCCGCCGCAGGAGTTCGTCGAACTCTTCGAGCATCTCGACAACCTGGGTGACCAATTCGATCTCGTCGCCGCCGAACGGGGCCGAATGCTGGCCATGTCAGCCACCAAGGCCGCCAGCACGATCATCCAGGGCTGGGCGTTCTACGAGACCGCGATGACCGGCGATATCTCCGCGTCCACCGGGGCCACCGGGCGGTTCGCCGATGATGGTCCGCGCCGGTTCATCGAGACGGCGCGAGTCTTCTCGGAATTCACTCTGCCAGACATCTTCGACCGGCACTCGGAAGCCTTCCAGGACGTGGTGCGGGTGCGGCTGATGCACGCGATCGTCAGCCGGGGGCTGCGACGCAAGTGGGGTGACAAGGTCTACCTCAAGTTCGGCGAGCCCATCCCCGTGACGTCGCTGCTCGGTTTCGGCAGCGGCATGCTGCTCGGACGACTCGTCGATCACGCGTTCGGGCGCAAGCTGACTCGCCAACAACTCGACGACCTGGCCGAGTACTCGTCGTACTCCGGCCGCTTGTGGGGCGCCCCCGAACGTCTGCACTCGGCCGACGCGGTGGAGCTCATCAAGTCGCTGAACTACGTGCTGGCCAGGGGTGGCAACCCGTCGCCCTGGCGGGCCGAACTCGTCGACGCCATCGCCGGTCCGGACCACATCCAGACCCTGACCGACGCGCAACCCGACTGGGTGAAGAAGTTGGTGGCCCGCTACGCGAACCAGATCACAGCGACCATTGCGCTGGCCCCCGCCGGAGTCGTGTTCGGGTATCGGCAGATCGAGGCGATGATCGAAGGGACGCTTTTCGAGCCGCTGGGCTACAACTTCGAGCGCCGGGTGCAGATGTTCAAGAACTTCACCCAGCTCAACGTCGGAATCGCCATGGTCACCGACAGACTGCCGTTCTCCAATCCGATCCGGGAACACCGGAAAAAGACCGGGGCGGATGCGCGCGCTCGAATCGCCATGCTGAGCAAGATCGCCCAGAGACGGCAGATCCCGCTGACCTACAGCCACCACGACCGCTCGGTCGAGGGTGAGACCTTCACCGGCTAGGGAAACGGCCCGGCCGGAGTGGAGCCGGTCGTGCAACGTAACTGGTCGAGGAAATCTGCGAAGGCCGCGTCGCGGTACGCGCGCACGGCTTCGGGGTCAGGCCGGGGCATCGTGAGAGCCGCGGTCCACACCGCGAGTACTCGTCCCGTGGCGACGACGTCGAACACCTCCAACGTCGCCGCGTAGTCGAGCACTGCTCCCGACAGGGGTGTCCGGCGCGCGCGGCATTCGCGGTCCGACAACGCGCAGAGCTTGTCGATCACCGTGGGCATGTCACCCGATGGAACATCGATATCCCTACGGCACTGGATGATCGTCATCTCGGATCCCCTCGGTGAGGTGTCATGCTGGGATGAACCAACTCTCGCGTTTCCCGGTTGCCGCGTCGACGTGGTTGTCCTCCAACCGGCGCTGGGCTTCCCCGTACCCGGTTCTTCCGGCTATCCGTATTGACATCGCACCAGTGCAGTGATCAATGGTGAGAAACCACATCTCTGCGGGTATGCAAGACCGACCCCGATCGAAGGAGCTTCGTGAGTACGCCTGATCACGCAGAGAACACCGGCGACAATCTTCGCCACGCCGCCGAAGTGCAGAAGGACGCGCAGGAAGACGGAACCGATATCCAGGAATCGTCCGGTGGCGACGCCCCCGTCGGTACGCCGCCCGACTTCAACACCTGAGCGCTGAGGCCCGGGCGTCGCCGCGCGGCGCGCGGACTGCCTGGACGCTCGTACACAATGGGTCAGGTGGATGACGGTACTGGCGTGAGCGGACACGAACCGGACCCGCACATCCGCGTCTACGCGTCCAGGGTGCACAACCTGAAGACCGTGGACGTCGCCGCCCCGCGCGATTCGTTCGTCGCGTTCACCGGGGTGTCGGGGTCCGGCAAGTCGTCGCTGGCGTTCGGAACCATCTACGCAGAGGCGCAGCGCCGGTACTTCGAATCCGTGGCGCCCTACGCCCGCCGGTTGCTGCTGCCGCAGGACGCGCCCAAAGTCGACGACATCACCGGACTGCCACCCGCGGTCGCACTGCAGCAGCGCCGCGGCACCGCGACGTCACGGTCGACCGTCGGCACCGTCACCACGCTGTCGAACCTGTTGCGCATGCTGTTCTCCCGCGCCGGAACATATCCGCCCGACGCGACCGAGCGGCTGGACTCCGACGCGTTCTCCCCGAACACCACGATCGGTGCGTGCCCGCAGTGCCACGGCCTGGGGCGCATCCACGAAGTGACCGAACAGACGCTGGTGCCCGACCCGTCGCTGACCATTCGCGAAGGTGCGGTAGCGGCCTGGCCGGGAGCCTGGCAGGGGCAGAACCTGCGCGACATCCTCATCACGCTGGGCTATGACATCGACAAGCCGTGGCGCAAACTCCCCAAGCGGCAACGCGATTGGATTCTCTTCACCGAAGACCAGCCCACCGTCGAGATCGACCCGAGCCGGCACCCGGTCACCGCTGACTACTACTACAACGGCACGTTCTCCAGTGCCGAGCGCCACGTTCGTCACACGCTGGCCAACTCGCAGAGCGCCGCGATGCGGCGCCGGGTGCTGCAATACGTCAACAGCACCGACTGCCCGGTGTGCGACGGCTCCGGCCTGCGACCCGAAGCACTGGCGGTGACGTTCGCCGGCGCCACCATCGCCGAACTGGTGGCTCTGCCGCTGACGACGCTGGCCGGTGTTCTGACCCCGGCGGCCACCAGGACGGAGTTCGCCGCCGCCTTCGAATCCACGGAGTCCGGCGAATTCACCGAAGTGGCAACGATGATCGCCGCCGATCTGGTGGCACGCATAGGCGTCCTGGTCGACCTGGGCCTGGGATACCTGAGCTTGAACCGCCGCACCCCGACGGTGTCGCCCGGGGAACTGCAACGCCTGCGGCTGGCGACCCAGCTGCGGGCCGGCCTGTTCGGTGTCCTCTACGTGCTCGACGAACCCTCGGCCGGCCTGCATCCGGCCGACGCAGAACCGCTGCTCGATGTGCTGGACAGCCTTCGCCGCGCAGGGAATTCGCTGTTCGTGGTCGAGCACGACATGGACGTGGTGCGCCGCGCGGACTGGATCGTCGATGTGGGGCCCGGCGCGGGAGAGCTGGGTGGCGAGGTGCTCTACAGCGGACCGGTCGCCGGCCTGGCCGAGGTCGAGGACTCCGTCACCCGGCGCTACCTGTTCGCCGAAGGTCCGTCTGACCAGCGCGCCGTCCGCGCACCCGTCGGGGTGATGCGATTGCGGGGCATCACGTTCCACAACCTGCACGATGTCGATGTCGATATCCCGTTGGGCGCGTTCGTCGCTGTCACGGGGGTGTCAGGGTCCGGCAAGTCGACGTTGGTCTGCAAAGTGCTCGGGGATGTGATGGCCCGGCAACTGGGCAGGGCCGTCGAGCCCGCCGACGACGGCACCGACAGCGACGCCGAACTCCTCGACATCGACATCGACTCCAGTGCCGGCGTGACCGTCGACGGCGCCGAGCTGATCGACCGTCTCGTCACCGTGGATCAGCGACCGATCGGACGCACCCCGCGGTCGAACCTGGCCACCTACACCGGGCTCTTCGATGCCGTCCGGAAAGCCTTCGCCGACACCGACGAAGCACGCCGGCGCGGCTGGACCGCCGGTCGCTTCTCGTTCAACGTGGCCGAGGGCCGGTGCGCCACCTGCCAGGGTGAGGGTTTCGTGGCCGTCGAGCTGTTGTTCCTGCCCGGCACCTACGCCACTTGCCCTGCGTGCAACGGGGCCCGCTACTCCGATGAGACGCTGGACGTCACCTACCGTGGCCGCACCATCGCCGACGTGCTGGCCCAGACCGTCGACGAGGCTGCCGAATTCCTCGTCGAATTGCCTGGGGCTGCACGCAGTTTGGCGACTCTGCGGGAGGTCGGACTCGGGTATCTGCGCCTCGGTCAACCGGCGACCGAACTGTCCGGCGGTGAGGCGCAACGCATCAAGCTGGCCACCGAGTTGCAACGCGCCAAACGTGGGCACACCCTGTACGTGCTCGACGAGCCCACCACGGGACTGCATCCAGCCGACGTCGAGTTGCTCGAACGTCAGCTGCACCGCCTGGTCGACGCCGGTAACACTGTAGTGGTCGCCGAGCACGACATGTCGGTGGTGGCGCGAGCAGACCACGTCATCGATCTCGGACCGGGCGGTGGTGACGACGGGGGGACGGTGGTGGTGGCCGGCCCGCCCGGGGTGGTCGCCGCGCACGAAATCAGCCGCACGGCACCATATCTGGCCGCGCAACTCGGCGCGGTCAAATCCGCCCGGCCGGAAACATCGTCTTGACCGCCCGGGTCATGTTGTCGCGGGCGGTGGCCGCACCAGTAGGGTCCAGCGAGCCGATTGCCATGACATAGCGGCGGTCGGGTCCGATGATGCCGGTCGACACATGCAGCTGGTTGCCGCCGTTCCAGCAGCAGAACCAGCCCTGCTTGACCGCTACCGTCTCAGCCGGGAGGCCGTCGGGTATGCCGAACCGTTGGGGGTACCCGTCGAGTCCGGTCGGCGTGAATCGTGCCAGATTGCCGACGATGATCTCGGCCTGCTCGGGAGGCAACCCGCCCCGGCCGGCCAGCAGCATGTCGTAGTAGCGGACGAGATCACCTGCGGTGCTCTGCGTGACGTCCCACTTGCTGTTGTCGTAGGGCGCCGTCGTGCCGGTCAACCCGTAGCGGGCGACGATGCGCGAGATTATTGCGCTGCGGCCGTTGCGATTCCAAAACGTCTGAGCGGCACCGTCATTGGAAGCGCTCAACATCGAGTCGAGCGATGCGCGGTCGGCGGGAGAAAGCTCGGTCTTACCTTCGGCCACCTGCAGGAGCAGGTCGTCGGCGATGAAGAGCTTCACCACTGACGCGATGGGGAACGGTCTGTTGTCGCCATTGGAGAGCGTCTGACCGGTGGTGCGGTCCATGACGACGAGCTCGATGTCGGCGCCGGATTCGGCCGCTTGCGCGGTAGCTTGCCCGATGCGGGCCTCGAGACCGTCGAACGGAGCCTGCTGGACGAACGGGGCTTCGGTCGGCGGGGCCTGGGGCGCGATGACCGGGGCCTGCGGACGCTGACCGTCCGTCGGGGGAGCGCCCTGCACCTCGGCAGCGCATGCACTGACCAGCAGCGCTGCACAAACAGTCGCGCTGGTGGCCAGGGCAGATTTGAGTAGCCGCCGACGCATGAGTCTCCTCCGGGTAGATCGCTGAATCAGCGAATGGGTCCACGCTGCGCCCACTGGTTACCCAGCCTACTCAACCGTCTCACCTGGTCGGTGTGGCGTGATTGCGGACTCGACTACGCGGCGTGGCGGCGCACCCGCGGTCGATCGCCGGTTCCCAGCAAGTCCTGGTACACGCTGGCGCGGTCCTCGTGCGCGTCCGGTAGGAACGGAAAGGTGAACCAGTCGTGAATCAGCCCTTTGCGCAGCCGGAACTCAACATCCGGAATCTGTTCGGCCAGCACGCGATCGCGCAACCGCAGGGTGTCCACAGTGATCAGATCCAGTGACGAGCTGTACACATACGTCGGCGGCAATCCCTCGAGGGCGCCGAACAGCGGGCTGGCCTGCGGGTTCGTGGCGCCGGCCGTCCCAGCCCACTTTTCACCCGCACGGATGAGATTGGTGAGGTCCAGCAGCGGGTCCGGGATCCGCGCGCTGCGCGGATCGCTCATCGACACGTCCAACCACGGCGCCAACAGAACCAGCCGGGAGGGGAGGCGGGAGTTACGGCGGACCAGCTCCTGGACCGCGGCCAGCCCCAATCCGCCACCGGCGGAATCGCCGATGACGCTGACATTCCGGGCGCCCCGCTCGTCGATCACCGCCGTGATGAAGTCGGCGGTGCGCGGTACTTCACTGGCAGCGGTACCTCCGGCGGGGACGAGGGTCTGCAGCGGCACGATGACCGTCGCTCCGGTATCGCGGGCCATATCGACGTAGGTCCACCAGTGGAAGATGCTCGCCGTGGCCATGTAGGCGCCGCCGTGCAGAGCGACGATGGCTTTGTCCGTGGGGTTCTTCCGCGGCGTCAGAGTCCAGACCTTCATGCCTTCGAACTCGGAACGCTCGACGTTCAGACCCGCCCTGAGGAAGAACGGTGGGATCCCGTCGGTGAAGAACGGGACCTTGAGGCTGGTGAACGCGAGTAGGCCACCGAACGGCTTCAGCACGGCCTGCAAGACGTACAACCCGGCGGTCACCACGTTGTGAACGAAGGAGGGCTCGCCCGTGTACAGGTCTGCCACGTCCTCGAGCGGATCCGACGGCGCAGTCGTGGTGGCGACGCCCGCTTCCCGGGTATCGGCTGCTTCGGGTTGTGTTGCCGCCGTGGGTGTTTCGACGGACTGCCGGCGAGCCGAACCGAGTAGCGTCCATATCCCCGGGGCCACACTGGGCGGCTCCGCCGGGGTGGTGGTGCCCTCGGCCACCCGCCGCGCGGGCGTGTCGGAGATCGGCCGAACAGCAGGGGTGCCGGTGGTGGCGACCGCCTCGATGTCCGGCTCCGGCTGCGCCTCCGCGGGAGCCGGCGTTGGTTCTTCGTCGAGGACATCGACGTCGGGTGCCGTGTCGACCTCGTCGACTGCGGGGTGGCGGCTGCTGTTGGTCGCAGATCGGTCGGCGGTGCGCGATCGGGTCTCTGCGGTGGCTCGTCGGGAGGGCGCGTCCGAGGACCGCGGTTGGGACGGCGTCGACACGGATGACTGGGTGCCTCGCCCGGTGTCGTTCCCGTCGGCCGAAGCCGGCGCGGCGGCACTGCAGGCGATGACGGCGCCCGCTCCGACGGCGAGGGCCAGACCTCCGATCCGCACTGTCGTCAGTCGGTTCCGATCGGTCATCGTGGCCCGCCTTCGTCATCGGTCCGGCTCACCGTACTGCTGAGCGACCGCACGAATCAATAGCCGAGACGGCCTCACTCGCCGCCGTGGACGGCAGCGAAGATGAGCAGCGTCACCAGCAGCGCCACCAAGCCGAGGACGCCACCGATCACCGCGTCCAGTCGATTGGTGGCTCGACCACGGTCTGCGCGATCGAATCCGGCGATGCCAGTGATGACAGCCCCGATCGCCGCGGGAATGGAGACGAAATCGCCGATGACGGGAACGAAGACGAACACGATGGCCACGACGCCGAGAACCAGGGCGGCCTGTCCTGCACCGTTCTGGGGGTGGGACCGTTCGCTGCCGCGCCGCGCGACCCTCAATGGAGTACGGCTTGCGAGGCGCCGCCCCATTGCGAGGCGACATGAACGATGCCCAAAGAGTCCTCCGACCGAGGCGTTGCGTTGTGTCATCGGAGACTACCGACACTTGCCGGCAGATGCGCTTCGTATGAGAGCAGGCCAAGGTCCGTCTTGATTCCGTAAAGACGGTGGCGCCCGCGGGAATGCTCCAGATGCAATGGGGGCATGGCAATCACGATGCGGATCAGGTGAGACCGCGATGGAATCGTCATGGATCGATCTTGTCGAGCTGTTGGGAGTGATGGCCGTCCCGGCGTCCGTGCTACTGCTGTGCCGGCTGCTGAATCGGCGCTGGGACCGGGCCGCCGCGCTGCGTGAGTCCGATGTCCCCGACCGCCGCCGGGCGCCGGAACGTACGGGTCCGACCACGATGCGGTCGGCACGCCTGACCCATCGATGATGGGCCGGGCCCTCGAGGACGAGAAGCTGGCAGCATCCGACTCCGCGCCGACATCGTGCCAACTGTGCAGATCCCGGAATGCCCGTCGCAACCACCAGGCTTGGACTCGACATGGAACTCGGATTTCACGTACCTGTCTTCGACATCGACGGCGGCACCACCGCGATCGCCGGCGAGCTCGCCCGTGTCGGTGAGGCTGCCGAAGCGAGCGGCGCCACCTGGTTGTCCTTCATGGACCACTTCTTCCAGATCGAGCCCACAGGTCTGCCGGCCGAGGCGAACATGCTCGAGGGTTACACCACGCTGGGCTACCTGGCGGCACACACCCAGCGCCTCGACCTCGGGCTGTTGGTCACCGGCGTGACCTACCGGCACCCCGGGCTGCTGGCCAAGATCGTCACCACCGTCGACGTGCTGTCCGGGGGCCGCGCCGTGCTCGGCATCGGCGCCGCCTGGTTCGAGCGCGAACACCTCGGCCTGGGAGTGCCGTATCCCGCGCTGTCGGAGCGTTTCGAGCGTCTCGAGGAGGCACTGCAGATCTGCGCGCAGATGTGGGATCCGCAGAACAACGGACCCTACGAGGGCAAGCACTACCAGCTGGCAGAGACGTTGTGTGCGCCGCAACCGATCAACCGACCGAGGGTGTTGATCGGTGGCGGCGGCGAGCGCAAGACGTTGCGGCTCGTCGCGCAGTACGGCGACGCCTGCAACCTGTTCGGCTCCTCGCCCGCCGACGTCGCCCACAAACTCGACGTGCTGCGACGGCACTGCGACGACGTCGGCCGCGACTTCAACGACATCCGCGTGACGATCTTGGGCAGCGACCCCGCCCTCGGCCCGGACACCGTCGACGAATTCGTCCGTGCCATGGCCGATTACGCCGCACTGGGTGTTCACACGGCGATCGTCATGCCCACCGGCGGAGCCCCCGCATCCTGGATCGACGCGATCGCGCCCGCGGTGCCGAAGCTGGCCGAACTGGGCTGAACCCGACCTGCCATCCTGGATGGGTGACCGTCCTCGACGATCTGGTCGCCGACTGGGGCCTCGTGCCCGACGGAGACGCACGTGGCAGCGGCCGCACCGCGGTCCTGCCCGTGCGCGCCGACGGCAGCCCGGCCGTCCTGAAGGTGGGTGGCTCCGAGCAGGCGCATTTGGCGCTGCGCCGCTGGAACGGTGACGGAGCGGTGCGTCTGCTGCGCGCCGACCCACGTCGCAACGCGGTGCTCGTCGAACGGCTGGGTGACACGTCGCTCGAGTCCCTGTTCGACGCGCAGGCCTGCGAGGTGATCGGCGGGCTCTATGCGCAACTCCACGTCCAGGCTCTGCCGCAGTTGTCTTCTCTGGCAATATGTTTCGAGCAATGGGCCGAGGAGTTCACCGCGCTACCCAACAACGCGCCGCTGCCACATCGGCTGATCGAGCAGGCTGCCACCCTGTGCGGCGAGCTTCGGGACGAGCCGAGCGACGCACTGCTGCACGGAAACCTGCACTACGCCAATGTCCTTGCCGCCGAACGGTCACCATGGCTCGCCATCTCGCCCACCCCGATCAACGGTGACCCTGCGTACGAGATCGCTCCGATGCTCTGGCACCGGTGGGATGACATCGCAGACAACGTCCGAT
Organism: Mycobacterium sp. SMC-4; assembly: GCF_050205565.1. Taxonomy (GTDB): domain Bacteria; phylum Actinomycetota; class Actinomycetes; order Mycobacteriales; family Mycobacteriaceae; genus Mycobacterium. The sequence goes on from NZ_JBNMQU010000011.1 coordinate 124,947, forward strand.
TCGCAACGCAGCGCCGGTTCTACGCCCTGATCGACTCCGCCGGCCTCGACGAGGACCGGGCCCGCGCCTTCACAGTCGTACGGCTCGTGCACCGCGCGACGCAGGTTCTCGACGACCCTCACGAGGTGACGAAGCTGATCACCCTCGCCAAAGCTGTTCAGGACTGACGTTGGTACGCAGCGGCGGGAGCACCGCCGGGGTGACGAGCCGACGCCGCATCCGACCGTCTGACACCCGGAACAGGTGAGCCAGCGTGGCGACGTTGGCCCGGATGTCGTCACGAGATGTCAAGTAGGTCCAGCGATGCGCGTCGGGCAGAGCGAAGAACTGCTCGAAGAAGCCGGGAACTTCGCTCGGCGGCATGCGCAGCAGGGCCTCCAAGCCGATCCTGCGCAGGCGATGGACCACCCGCGCGGCCGGCGACCAGACGACCCCTCGGGCGGTCGCCAACGCCTCATCCGGATCGCCGGGCAGGTGGGCGGCGAGCGCAGCAGCGACCCGCGGAGCCAGCGTCAACGAGGTGGCCACGCTGAACCCCGTCGCCGGATGGATCAACGGCGCGGCGGCTCCGAAGCCGACCACACCCGACCCGCGATGACGCGGTTGGTCCACCGGAAACGAAACCCTCTCGCTCCGAGCACCTTTCGGAGCATCGATACCGTGGTGTGCGAGCCGGGCCTGCAGTCGCCGACGCAGGGTGGACAGCGGCAGGCCGGGACGTCGGGCCAGCGATGTCTCCTCGACCAGCACTCGGCCGCCTCCCAACGGAATGACGTAGACGAACGTCGGCCAGCCCGTCTCTCCGTGATCGGCACGCCAGTCCATGAACAGCGCTTCCCCGGGCGCCACCAGGGGCGCGGCGAGGTCCGCGTCGAGAACCAGCCCGTAAGCCGTTTGTTCTGCCGGGATTCGTCGTGACGACGGCGCAGCGAGAGGGCGCCCGCGGCCGGCGGCGTCCACGAGAACCCGGGCGCGTAACACCGATCCGTCGGCCAGCGTGACCGCGCCGCGCTGTGAGGAGTCGACGACCCGCCCGGTGTGCACTCGCACGCCGGACAGACCTTCGGTGAGATGCGCGTGCAGAGCCGGAATGTCGAGTACGGCGTATTCCCAACCCAGATGGTGCTCGGTCACCGCGATCGCCCGGCCGGCGGCCCGCGCCGCCACCACCGACTCGGGCAGATCGTCCGGCAACTCTGCGCTCCACATCCCGTATGTCGACGGCCAGGGCCGCTCCGGCGCAGGATCGATCAACCCGGTGTCCAGGCCGCGGCGTGCACACGCCCCGGCGAGCGCCATCCCTGCGGGGCCTCCGCCGACCACCAAGACGTCCATGCCTCCATCCTGCCTGTGCGCCCACCGAGGGAATGTTCCAGCGTCGTCACCCGTTGCGCAGGACAGGATGCGGCATAGCCGCTCCTGATGAAATTCGTTTATTTCCAAAGGAAGAGGTGATCTTGTGAAGAAAGTCACTCTGAGCGGACTTGTCGCCACAGGCACGATCGCCGGCGTACTCGGCTTCGCCTCCCCGGCGTATGCGGACGACGGTGGCTTGGATTACACATTCGGTGGTACCGGCAACAGCTGGGCCTACAACAACGGATACGGCCTGGACGACCGCAACAATCCGTGGCTCGACAAGCTGTACCCGAACGTCAAGGTCCCGACGGTCGACACGTCGGTCCGCAACTAGTTCTCTTCGATCGTGTGAGGGCACCCCCGCCGGGGGTGCCCTCACACGTATGCGGTCATCAGTCGAGCGGGGCCACCCGGATCAGATTGCCGTCCGGGTCGGCGATGAGAAACGTACGACCGAAGACGTCGTCGTGCGGCGCCTGGATCACAGTGACTCCCTTCTGCGCCCACCGGCGGTACTGCTCGTCGATTCGTTCCGGCCCGCCGGCGAGGTTCAGCGACACCTCGCTGGTGCGACCGGCCGCGAAATCACCTGTGCCCCTGGACCACAGGGCCAGCTGAACATCCTGCGCGAGGTCGAAGGCGATGAACGCGGGACTTTCGAAACTCGGTTCCATCTCGAAGAGTTCGGAATAGAAGCGCGCTGACGCTGCGGCATCGGACACGTAGACGATGAACATGTTCGGCTTGGGCATGAGAACCTCCGGTCGTCGGAAATAGGGGCTTCTCAGGATGCGGTGAATACATGACTGAAACTGTCATATTTTCTGCCATGCTGAGCCCATGACGCCGGACCGCTTCTTCTCGCTGGTGTTTCTGCTGCAGACCCGCGAAAACGTGACGAGCGAAACTCTCGCCGAACAACTCGGTGTCTCCACACGCACGGTGCTCCGCGATCTGCAGTGGCTCCAGGAAGCCGGGCTGCCGGTACTGGTGCAGCGCGGTCGCCATGGTGGAGTGCGGCTGCTGCCCGGGGGCGCGCTGGACACCACACGGCTGACCCCCACGGAACGCGACCAGCTCGCACTGCCCGGGCTCGACGATTCGCAGCGCCGCCAGCTGGGTGGAGCGGCCGACGACCGTCGGGCCCGCGCGAAACTCCTGGCCCATGGCCCGACGGACGTCCTGCCGATCAGCGCCGTCGTCACGTCCGACAACACGCCGTGGTTCGGCGGAGAGGTGCACGGCGCGAACCCGAGCACCCTCATCGGCGACATCCGGCGCGGAGTCCGGCTGCGTATCCACTACCGGCGCTCCACCGAGCCGGAACCGACCTGGCAGGTCGTCGACCCCTACGGGCTGCTCGCGAAGGCGGGGCGGTGGTACCTGGTCGCCGAGTCGCGCCGCAAGCCCCGCCTGTATTCCCTGGAACGGCTCGCCGACTGGCGCGTGCTCGAAGCGCCCCGCCGTTTGCACCACGGCACACTCGCCGAGGTCGCGGGCGCGCTGACGGAACACTGGGAGACCGGCGAGACTTTCCCGGTCCGCGCGCTGCTGGGCGCCGCTCACCTGGACCGCGCCCGACGCATCCTCGGCTCGAGGCTGACCGACGTGGTGCCCGTCGACGACCGCTCGTACCGGATCGAGGTCGCGTGCCGCGACCTCGAAGATGTCCGGCAGCTGCTGCCGTTCGCCGGCAGCCTGACCGTCCTGGATCCGCCCGAAGCTCGGGTCCGCATGCGCCAACTCGCGCAACAGCTGGTCGACGATCACCCGACGGTCCGTGCGGGCCTTGTCAAAAGTACTTGATACTGTAACGGTGATGTACGCCACGATCCTGGCCGCCCGGGAGGAGCCGCACTCATGACTGACTTCGACACGGTCGACTACTTCACCGATCCCTCGCTGGTCCCCGATCCGCACCCGTACTACGACCACATCCGGGCCAAGGATCCCGTGTGTTGTCCGATCAACAACGGTGTCCTCGCGGTCACCGGATGGGAAGCAGCCAACACGGTGTACAAGGACAGCGAGAACTTCTCCTCGTGCGTCGCCGTCATGGGTCCCTTCACGCCGATGCCGTTCACCGCCGAGGGCGACGACATCAGCGAACTGCTCGAGAAGCACCGCACCGAGATCCCGATGTTCGAGCACATGGTCACGATGGACCCGCCGCAACACACCGACGCGCGTTCGATCCTGGCCCGGCTGCTGACGCCCAAGCGGCTCAAGGAAAACGAAGACTTCATGTGGCGGCTGGCCGACCGGCACATCGACGAGTTCATCGCCGACGGCAAATGCGAGTTCCTGGCCGCATATGCGAAGCCGTTCTCGCTGCTGGTCGTTGCCGACCTGCTCGGGGTCCCCGAGGAAGACCACGAAGACTTCCGCGAGGCGTTCGGCGCCGAGCGCCCCGGTACCAACATCGGCGGCCTCGACCACGAGGTCATCTCCGCCAACCCGCTGGAGTGGGCCGACGAGAAGTTCGCGCGCTACATCGAAGAACGCCGGGAGAACCCGCGCGACGACGTGCTGACCTCGATCGCCACCGCGAAGTACCCGGACGGCTCCACGCCCGAGGTGGTCGACGTGGTGCGCACCGCGACCTTCCTCTTCGCCGCCGGGCAGGAGACCACCGCCAAACTGCTGGGCGCCGCGATGCGTGTGCTCAGCGACCGGCCGGACATCCAGCAGCAGCTGCGCGACGACCGCAGCCTGATCCCGGTGTTCGTCGAGGAGTGCCTGCGGATGGACAGCCCGGTCAAGAGCGTGTTCCGGATGGCCCGCAAGACCACCACTCTCGGGGACACCCCGGTCCCCGCCGGCACCACGGTGATGGTCAGCCCCGGCGCGGCCAACCGTGACCCCAGCCGCTTCGACGATCCGCACGAATTCCAGCTCACCCGCAAGAACGTTCGCGAGCACATCGCGTTCAGCCGCGGCATCCACTCCTGCCCGGGAGCGCCGCTGGCCCGGGTGGAGGGCCGCGTCTCGATCGAGCGCCTCCTCGATCGGCTCGGCGACATCACGGTCAGCGAGGACAAGCACGGACCGATCGACGCGCGCCGCTACGAGTACGAACCGACGTTCATCCTGCGTGGGCTCAAAGAGATCAACATCGAGTTCACGCCGATCGGCTGAGGCGCCGTCTCAGTCGTAGATGACCGCGAGTCCTCGGCGGCGCAGGTCGTCGAGGTTCTCGCGGTAAGCCTGCAGGAACTCGGGTGAATGGCCCACCCAGTCGGTGAGCTCCCCGACGATTCGCACCGGTTCCCGGGTGCGGTACGAGTGGGTCGGGTTGCCCGGGAACTTCTTGTCGGTGACGTTCGGGTCGTCCTCGACGGAGCCCTGCGGCTTAACGATGTACACGCGTTCTCGGCCGGGCCCCGGCGCGAGTTCTGCGGCCAAGATCGCGGTCGCCAACACCTTCGTCATGTAGACGTGGTTGGAGACGCGTCCGGCTTCGAAGTTCGACGGATGCCCCGCCACGAGCAGATCCCCGACCTTCAGGTCGGCTTTCGTGCCGTGGAAGAACGCGCCTGACTCGTGCACGGTGAAGAACTCTGACGTGTCGCTCATGCGGTGATCAACCCCCTCTGTCTCAGTGGCCGTGCGATTCTGCACGAGCGCCGGGGTCTTGCCGCAAGCCCCCACCTCGGCCATATAGTGAGAGTGGGACGAGCTTTTCAGAGAGTGCATGGCCTTCCGGCGGGCCGCCTCAGCCCAGCGCCCACAATCCCAAACTGATCGCAAACGCGCTGAGCCCCAACGTCGTTTCCATCACCGTCCACGTCTTGAGCGTCGTCTTGACGTCCATGCCGAAGAACCGGCTGACCAACCAGAAGCCCGAGTCGTTGACATGCGAGAGGACGGTGGCACCGGCGGCAATCGCCATCACGAGCGCAGTGAGTTGCAGGTTGCCCAGGTCCGCCGCGGCGACCGCCGCACTGAGCAGACCGGCGGTCGTGGTCAGCGCGACCGTGGCCGAACCCTGCGCGACGCGCAGCAGCGTGGAGATGATGAACGCCTGCAGAATCAGTGAGATCCCGAGATTCGACAGCGATCCGCTCAACGCGTCACCGATGCCGCTGAGCCGCAACACACCGCCGAACATTCCGCCCGCGCCGGTGATGAGGATGATCGCGCAGATCGGGCCCAGCGACTTGTCCAGAATGTCGCTGACCGTGGCCATCGATCGACCGCGCAATCCCAGAGTCAGCGTGGCGACGATGACGGTGATCAACAGGGCCACCGAGGTGGTGCCCAGGATCATCAGGTACTCGGCCCAGGTGGCACCCTCTTCGATCACGCCCGCGGTCATCAAGGTGTCCAGGACGGTATTGAACGAGATCAGCACAAAGGGCAGCAGCAGCACGCCGAGGACGGTGACGAAGGACGGCGCGGTCCGTGTGACAGTGGTCGCGCCGCCGAGGCCGGAGCCGTCACCGTCGCCGGATCCGGCGACGTCGGAGTCGTCGCGGCCGTCGTTGAGCTCACCGAACAGCGTGGTCGGGATGTCGACGTGGACCCGCCTGCCGATCACCTGTGACACGAGGAACGCGCCGAGATACCACGATGCAATCGCGACCGGGACGCCGACGATGAGCGTGAGACCGATGCTGGCGCCGAGTAATTCGGCCGCCGCCACGGGCCCCGGATGCGGCGGGACCAACGCGTGCATCGCCGCGAAACCGCCGGCGGCGGGGAACGCATACAACAGCAGCGATCCGCCGAAGCGGCGTGCCACCGTCATGATGATCGGCAGGAAGACCACCAGGCCGGCATCGAAGAAAATCGGGAAGCCGAAGAGCAGCGCTGCCACGCCCAGCGCGAACGGTGCGCGTTTCTCTCCGAATCGGCCGATCAGAGTATCAGCGAGAACCTGTGCACCACCGGTGATTTCGAGAAGCCGACCGATCATGACGCCGAACCCGACCAGCAATGCCACCGAGCCCAGAGTGTTGGAGAAGCCGAACGACAGCGCGTCGGGAACATCGCCCACCGGGATTCCGGCCGCCAGCGCGGTCAACAGGCTGACCAACACGAGCGCGACGAACGCGTGCAGCTTCACCTTGATGATCAGAAACAACAGCAGCGCGACCGCGCCCGCCGCGATCAACAGAAGTGTGGCAGTTCCGTATGCCGGATCGATCGCTTCCACCTGGTCCCCTCACCGTGTCGACGTCGTCCCACGATCATGGGCCCTGGGCGACCTTTTGGGAACAGCCCGGGCCCTTCGCCCGTGCTAACGGCGCACGCCTTCGCGGCGATATGCGCGGTATGACGTGGTTGCGCCGGTTCGGCGCCCTGGCCGGAGCGGTGGGCGTGGTCGCGCTGATGGCGCCGACCGCGCATGCCCAGGCGTTCGCTCGCCTCGAGCCCGTCCCGGTGGCGGCGTCCCCGAGCTGCGGCGGACGGATCAGCGCCGAAGCCCAGACGACGACGGTGCAGACCGGCGCCGTGTTGACCGAGCGCGGCGTGCGGGTGGCGGTCAATTACGATGCGGGCGTCTACGACGGCAACTGCGCCATCACCGTCACGGCAACCTGGACCAACCTCGACACCGGGGCGACCGGGGCCGGCGACATCACCGCGGTGTCGACCATCGACGGACACTACGGTTTCATCGGCTACGCCAGCACCACATTCGTCACGGGCAGCGGCACCATCGTCGTCACCATGAGTTCGCACCCTGACGCGCAGATGCAGGTCATGACCTGACGCTCAGACGTACCTGGCCCGGCCGGCCAGTGCTCCGACGACGATCTGCGTCAGATAGACCCCGAGAAACATCAACCACGGCACCGTCCAGCTGTGCGTCAGATCGTGCAACAGGCCGAACAGAAACGGCCCGATACCGGCGAACAGATAACCCAAACCCTGTGCCATACCGGACAGCTGGGCGGTGTCCTCGGCGTTGCGGGCGCGTAGCGCGATCACCGCGAGCGCCAGCGCGAACACGCCCATGCCGACACCCAGCAACATGCTCCACAGCAACGGTTGCGCAGTTGGCGCGATCGTCAGGCCCAGCGCACCGATGAGCCCGACCGCGCCCAGTCCGACGATCCATGCGCTCTGGCTGGTACTGCGCGCGGCCAACGGTGCGATCACCAGCGCGATCGGGACGCCGACGAGGGAGGTCACTCCGACGAGCAGTCCCGCTCGAACGCTGTCGATGCCGTTGTCGATGAAAACCTGTGGGAGCCAGCCCATCACGATGTAGGCGAGGAAGGACTGGCAGCCGAAGAACAACGTCACCGTCCATGCCAGCCGGTTGCGCAACAACGATCGGCGACCGGTCACCGGGGTGGCTTCGGCGGCCCAGGCCCGGCCGTGTCGGCGCGACGCGGGCAGCCACACCAGCAGGGCGATGAACGCCACAGCAGCCCACGCCGCCAGCGCCACCCGCCATCCGCCCAGCGGGCCCTCCAGGCTCGGCGTGACCGCGGATCCGAGAGCACCGCCGCCCTGCAGCGCAGCGGTGTAGATGCCGGTCATCAGTCCGACCCGCAACGGAAACGAGCTTTTGATGACCACCGGGATCAGCACGTTGACCAGTGCGATCCCGCCGCAGGCGACCAGTGTCGCCGCGATCACCACGTGCGGGCCGTCGAGGGTGCGGGCGAAGAGTCCGACGGTCACCGCCGCCAACGCCAGCGAGATCGTGCGGTCGAGCCCGATGCGGGACGCCAGGCGCGGGGCCGTCAAGCCGGCGGCCGCGAAGCACAGCGTGGGCACGGTGGTCAGCAGACCGGCCCATGTCGCCGAGACCCCCAACTCGGCACGCATCGGGTCCAACAGTGGGGCCACGCTGGTGACGGCGGGCCGCAGGTTCAGTGCGGTCAACACGACGGCGAACGCCAACAGCGCACTTCCGGCGAACAGCGGTACGGGATTGCGGTCCAACTCGATGGCGGCGGCTCGGACGGAGGCATGTTGGGCCTCCGAAGCCATCCCGTCGTTGCCCTGCGGACCTCGTGCCATCCTGCTAATGTGCCATACATCCCATGATTGGTTGAAAGGGTTTTCCTGTGCCTTTGACCACTGCGCGACGATCGGGCCTGGTCGACCAGGTCATCGAACAGTTGCGGATGTCGGTCAGGAGTGGGGAGTGGCCGATCGGGCAACGCATCCCCAACGAGACCGTCCTGGTGCAGTCGCTGGGCGTGGGCCGCAACACCGTGCGTGAGGCGGTGCGGGCGCTGGCCCACGCCGGAATCCTGGAGGTGCGGCAGGGTGATGGGACCTACGTGCGCGCCACCAGTGAGGTATCGGGTGCGTTGCGCCGGCTGTGCGGCAGCGAACTGCGCGACGTGCTACAGGTGCGGCGCGCGCTCGAGGTCGAGGGTGCCCGGGCCGCCGCAGCGTGCCGCACCGAAGACGACCTCAGCCAGTTACGCGCCGTCCTCGCCCACCGCGACGCGTGTCTGGCTGCGGGAAACACCGACGAATTCGCCCGCGCAGACGCACAATTTCACTTCGCGATCGTGGCCGCCTCGCACAATCCGACGCTCACCGAGCTGTACCGCGGACTGATGGAGGCCATCGCCGCCAGCGTCGCCACGGGGCTCGAGTCCCCGGCCCGGATCGTCGATCATGGTGTGCTGCTGGACCACATCGCCGCCGGCGATGTGGACGCCGCCGCGCGCACGGCCGCCGAACTGCTCGACGTCCTGCTGGCCGAGCTTGCCGACTGCTGACGTGCCGTCAGTGCCCTTGTCGGAGGGGCCCAGCGGTTAGCGTGGTGGCCACGCGGATACGCACTCGGCAGCGCCGAAGGAGCGCCATGGCACACCTGCACCACGAAGAGTCGTTGGCCATCGAGCCCGATCACGACGAGCACGCCGGCCATGCGCACCATGGCGACCACGTCGCGGAGTTCCGGAAACTCTTCTGGCTCAACCTGGTAATCGCGGTACCGACCGTCGCGTTCTCGGGCATGTTCGCGATGCTGCTCGGATACGACGTCCCCGATTTCGCCGGTGCCCGCTGGATCGCCCCGTTGCTCGGCACGGTCATGTATGTCGTGGGCGGTCGACCATTCCTGACCGGGGCGGTCGGCGAGATCCGTTCGCGCAAACCGGGAATGATGCTGTTGATCGCGCTCGCCCTCACGGTCGCGTTCCTCGCGTCGTGGGGCGCGAGCCTGGGTTGGTTGCACCACGAGCTGGAGTTCTGGTGGGAGCTGGCGCTGCTGGTCGTGATCATGCTGCTCGGCCACTGGGTCGAGATGCGCTCGCTGGCACAGACGACCTCGGCGCTCGATTCGTTGGCCGAGCTGCTGCCGGACGAAGCCGAAAAGGTCGTCGGTGAGCACACGGTCACAGTCGCGCCGGCTGATCTTCGGGTCGGGGACGTCGTGGTGGTCCGCCCCGGCGGCAGCGTGCCCGCGGACGGGCGGATCGTCGACGGCGTCGCGGACATGGACGAGTCGATGGTGACCGGCGAATCCCGTCCGATCACCCGCGGCAGCGGCGAGATGGTGACGGCCGGGACGGTCGCGACCGATTCCGGATTGCGGGTGCAGATCACCGCCATCGGCGACGACACCACACTGGCCGGCATCCAGCGTCTGGTGGCCGAGGCGCAGAATTCGTCATCGCGTGCCCAGCGCCTCGCGGACCGGGCAGCCGGATGGCTGTTCTGGTTCGCGCTGGCGTCCGCCGCGATCACCGCCGTGGTGTGGGCCGTCGTCGGCGATCCCGACGCCTCCGTGGTGCGCGCGATCACGGTGCTCGTCATCGCCTGTCCCCACGCGCTCGGTCTGGCCATCCCGCTGGTGGTGTCCATCGCCACCGAACGGGCAGCGCGGGCCGGCGTGCTGATCAAGGACCGCCTCGCCCTGGAGAGCATGCGCACGGTGGACGCGGTGCTGTTCGACAAGACCGGCACCTTGACCAAGGGAGAACCCGTGGCCACCGCGGTACGTCCGGTCGGCGGCGTCGACGCTGATACGGTGCTGGCGCTGGCGGCATCCGCCGAAACCGACAGTGAGCACCCTTTGGCGCGGGCGATCGTCGGAGCCGCGCGCGATCGCGGGGTGGTCGTGCCGGGTGCGAGTGGCTTCGCGTCCTCGCCCGCGGTCGGTGTGACCGCGACCGTCGACGGACACGAGATTCGGGTGGGTGGTCCTCATCTGCTCGCAGAACTCGGCGTGCAGGAAGTCAGCGCCGCCGCGGAGTGGCGAGAAGAGGGGGCCATCATCTTGCATGTCGTCCGCGACGGCGTGGTGATCGGTGGGCTCAGCCTGGCCGACGAAGTGCGACCGGAGTCCCGTGCCGCGGTCGAGTCGCTGCACGGCCTGGGCATCGAGGTTGTCATGATCACCGGTGACGCGGCAGCTGTCGCGAACGCCGTCGCCGGTGCACTCGACATCGACCGGGTGTTCGCCGGCGTCCGGCCGGAAGACAAAGCATCGAAAGTCGCTGAGCTGCAACGGGAAGGCAAAAAGGTCGCGATGGTCGGCGACGGCGTCAACGATGCACCCGCGCTGGCGCAAGCCGACGTAGGTATCGCGATCGGCGCCGGCACCGATGTCGCGATCGCCTCAGCCGGGGTCATCTTGGCCAGTTCCGACCCGCGTTCGGTGCTTTCGGTGATCGAACTGTCGCGTGCCGGCTACCGCAAGATGACCCAGAACCTCTGGTGGGGCGCCGGATACAACCTGATTGCCGTGCCCCTGGCCGCCGGCGTCCTCGCACCGGTCGGGTTCGTCCTGCCGATGTCGGTAGGGGCCGTCCTGATGTCGTTGTCGACCATCGTGGTCGCACTCAACGCGCAGCTCCTGCGCCGACTCGATCTCCGTCCGTCAGCGATGTGACCCGGGCTCGCAGCATGACGCGGATGGACGTTGCGGTGCTCTTCGGCTGGCCTGAGATACCAGCGCGGTAGCCTGCGCGCCATGGCTGAGAACGACAGTCAGTGGCGGGGCACCTCGCCCGAGGAACGTTCCGAGGACCGTCGCGACCGTCTGCTGACGTCGTGCCTGGAGTTGGTCGGCTCCGACGGCGCCGGCGCCCTGGCGGTGCGGGCGGTCTGTCGTCAGGCCGGCGTCAGCCACCGGTACTTCTACGAACTGTTCGCCGACGTCGACACGCTTCTGGTCGCGACCTACGAACGCGCGGTGGGGGAGCTGCTCGCCGGCGTCACTGCGGCGATCCCGGAGGGCGGTGACCCGTCGACCGCGCTGCGCGACAGCTTCGACGCCGCCACCGACTTTCTGCAACGCCACCCGCTGCAAGGCCGGCTCATCTTCTCCGAAGCGCTGACGCACGCCCGCCTCCGCGACCGGGCCGTGCAGGTGCTGCCCGGATTCCTGCGCGCGGTGTACGGCGTGGCCGTCGCCCCCGGTCACAGTGGGCCCTCAGAGCTGCAGACCATGATGCTCGCCGGCGGTCTGGCGGCCTTGTTCACCGAATGGCTCTCGGGGACAGCAAGTTTCACCCGACGTGAATTGGTCGCCTATTGCACCTCGGCGACGGTGGCGCTGCTGTCCCTCGACGCCGGTTGACACGGACACCGTCACCGGACACACTCGTGTCCCATGTCGATGGAACGGTTCGAGCGCCCTGAGGGCTTCTTTGCGCCGGACTCGGTGACCTGGGAGGTACTGACGGCGCCGGCGACCGCGTTGATGATCGCGCAGATCACCAACCTGCTGGAGGTTCCGCACCTCGACTTCCAGGCGGTGCTGCTCGACCACGATCCGCTGTTCCCGACCAACGCCAAGCGGCAGCGCGGACGGCGGCGGGCCCGCCGCAAGGACGGGCACTTCCACGACCGTCTGCGCCGCACGTTGAGCGTGCCGCTGCCGATTGTGTTCGGCGACAGCGACTCTGCCGTGGCATGCGCCAAGCGCCTTGTCGACTACCATCGCCCGATGTCCGGTGTCGGTCCGGCTGGACCGTACTGTGCCACTGCTCCGGAGGCAATGCTGTTCGCCGCGGTCACCATCGCCCACGCCGCGCTGCTGGCCTACGAACGGTTCGCCTTTCGCGGCGGGCGTCCACCCCGGCGCCTCGACCCACCGCGCCGGGACCGGTACTTCGCCGAGATGGCACAGCTGGCTGTGTTGATGGGCGTGCCCGCCGAGCAGGTACCCATCACCAGTGCGCAGGTGGCTGCGTATTACGCCGCCATCAGCGACAAGTTCACCACGCACCCGGGTTTCCGCGTGGCGCAGATGAAAACCGCTGCAGCGCTGATGATTCCCGACGGGCGCAGCGACCTGATGCGGACCCTTGCGGATCTGGTCCTGATGGGCAGCGCACTGGTCGCCTACGCGGCCTTGCCGCGCCCATCGCGTCGGCTGCACCGGCTGCCGGCGGTCGGCGACCCGGTCCTGGGGGCGCTCCGCCTGGCGAGCCTGCCGCTGTTCGCGCTGCTGAACATGCCGGCCATCGGGCAGACAGTGCTGCGCTGGTATCTGGGCGAAGCCGACACCGCGATGCTGGCCGCCGCGCGTCGGCAGATCCACTGCGGTGATCCGCGCGCGTAGCGTGGAGGGATGAGCGAGCAACCTCCGGTGCTGCTGTACGACGGGGTCTGCGGGGTGTGCAACACCGCGGTGCGGACGATTCTGCGCTTCGACCGCCGGGGCACGTTGCGTTTCGCTGCTCTGGACAGCGACTTCGCGCGCGACGTACTCGCGCGGCATCCGCAACTGCAGGGTGTCGATTCGGTGGTCTACGTCCGCAATCCCGGCCGGCCCGATGAACGGGTGGACATCCGGACGGCCGCGTTGTTGCAGGTGGCGCAATACCTCGGCGGCTACTGGAGGCTGACGCTGGCCGCCGGGGTGATTCCGTCGGGCCTCCGGGACTGGATGTACGACCGGTTCGCCGCATTCCGGTATCACGTTGGTGGACAGTACGATACGTGCCCAATCCCGCCACCTGAGGTGCGCAGCCGCTTCCTCGACTCCGCGTACGGCTAGCGCTGCCGCGTGTACTTCAAGTACAGGTAGTCGGCGTGGCTGAGCACGTGCTGCAGCGTCATGGGGCGAGGGTGCTCGAGCGCCTCACTGCCGTGCCCGATGTCCTGGACACCGGCCATCGTCGGTGACAGCGTCACGCACAGTTCGTCGATGACGTCCGCGGCTGCCATCGCGTCCAGCAGCGTCGGACCGCCTTCGCACAATATTCGTTCCAGACCGCGTCGGCGGAACTCCGCGACGGCGACGGTGACGTCGACGGTGTCGTCTCCGGCGACCAGGATGTCGCGGCGGTCATCAGGAGTGAGTCCCTGTTCGGCCACCGCACGCTCGGTGGTGACCAGAATGTGGCGCTGGCCGGGGTCGGCGAACAGGGACTCCGGCAGTGCGCCGGACCGGCTCACGACGGCGATGGGGGGCAGGGGACGCCGGGTGGTGTCACGCAGGCGCACCGGGCCGTACCGCTCGGCGCGTGCGGTGCCGGCGCCGACGAGCACCACGTCGGAAAAGCCGCGCAGTTCGCGGAGCAACGCCTGGTCGAGGGGCTCGGACAGCGGCCCGGCGCGTCCGGCGAAGGCGGCGGCGCCGTCGGCCGAGAAGATCATGTTGGCCCGGACACCCGCGGGCGGTGTGGCGTAGAAGTCGAGCAGCTGGTCGAGGTCCTCGACGGTACCGAGATGGGGCATGGGCTAAGCCTCGTGTCCCGGTTCGATGTCGCGGACGTCGGAGAAGGTGACCCAGTTGGTGACATCCTCCGGTGCGTTGCCCGCGACCGGTTCCAGAATGTGGGCCACGTGGTCGCCGACGTCGAAGCGATGCAGGATGCTGCCGACGAACCAGGCGCCGGCGGCGTCGAGGACTGGGATGCCTTCGGGCCCGTCATGCCAGTCGCACCGCGCGAATTTGTCGGTTTTGTCTCCTGTTTCGCTGCCGAACAGGCGGGCCACGTCGACGTGGTCGCGGGACACGACGTGCACGCCGAGGTGCGTCGCGTCCTGTGCGACCCGGAAGGTGCGGTTCTTCTTCGACAGCCCGATCAAGAATCGCGGCGGGTTGATGGAGGTCTGCGAACCGAAGCCGACCAGACACCCGGATCTTTCGTCGCCGGCGCGCGTGGTGACCACGAACATCGGATAGTCCAGCAAAGACACCAGCGCTTCGAACGCCTCAGAACCTGAATCGGGCATCACAGAAGTATTCCTGACGGTCCCTGTCCCCACGCGAGCAGACACTAACTCGCACTCCGGACGGCCAAATCGTGCGAGTTCGCGTCTGCTCGCGGGGAAGAGGTGGGGCGCAGCAGCAGTGTGAGGCAGCCGACGGCCGCGGCAGCGGTGAACGCGGTTGTGTATCCGAAGGATTCGGTGAGCGCGCCGGTGAGTGGCGCACCGACTGCCTGCCCGGCTGCGACCGCGAAGAACGACAGACCGACACCGAAGGAAGCGGACTCCCGATACACGCGGATGCTCCAGATCAGCAACAGCCCGGTCATGGCGATGTAGGCGGCGCCGAACACGCTCACCGCCAACAGGACCGTCGCGGACTGTCGGGTGGCCACGGCCAGCAGGACCGTCGCGGCGGCCATGGCGAGGAGCACCGCGATCCAGGCCGGCCGGAAACCCAGTCGCTGCACCAAGTCGCCGCCCAAAGCGCCGGCGACGCCGGCCGCGCCGAGCGCGATCCACGCCGCCGTCGCGAAACCGTCGGTGTGAGCAGCACTGATCACGTCACGACCGAAGTTCCAGATCGCGATACTGCCGACCCCGCCGAGGGCCGAGGCGGTCAGCAGTGTGACCGTTCCGGGCCGCAGCCAGCGGCCGAACTTCGCGCGCCGCGTCTGCTCCTGCGGGTCGCCGCGCAGAGTGACCGCCACCCATCCGGTCACGCACGCCGCGACCACCGCATACACCGCCCACGCAACCCGCCACTGATCGGTCAGCAGGTAAGCCACAGGTCCGGACGCCACCACACCCACCCCGGTGCCCGCATTGACGAACGTCTGCGCGCGGTCGGCCACGGCGCCGGTCAGCCGCTGCGCGACGGCGGCCGCCAGCGGTGGGGAGACCAGTCCTGTACTGGCACCGGCGATCAGGATCCCGACGGCCAGCACCCAGGCCGCGGGCGCCGCGGCGATCACCGCCAGGCCGATGGTCGCGACGACACCGGCGAGCACCGCGGTGCGCCGCGCGCCGATGCGGTCGGAGGCGACCAGGGCGACCACGATCGCCGCGCAGTAACCCACGTAGCTGCCCGCCCCGATCGCACCGATCGCGGTCGGGCTCAAGTGGAATTCCTCGGTGAACGTGGGCACGAACAACCCGTACGCGAAGCGCGCGAAGCCGTAGCAGCAGCCGATCAGCGCGGTGCCCGCAGCCACGAGTGAATAGAACGTTCGTTGCACTCGGCTAGGATGGCAGCATGCCGCGAAGCACGCAACCTGCCCGTGAGCGACTCCTGCGCGCGGCCGACGAACTCTTCTACACCCACGGCATCGCCGCCACCGGCGTCGACACCGTCATCGAAAAAGCCGGCGTGGCAACCGGCTCGCTGTACAAGAACTTCGGCGGCAAGGCCGACCTGGTCGCCGCGTACCTCGCCGACCGGGACCGTCGTTTCGCCGAGTTGTGGGAGGCCCACATCGACGACGCTCCCGATGCGCGTACCCGCCTGCTCGCACTGTTCGCCACGCACGAAACCTGGACACGGCAGACCGGGGCGCGGCGCGGTTGCGCCCACGTCGCCGCGGCCACCCAGCTTCCCGACGACCACGTCGGGGTGGTGGCGGCCGTCGACCACAAGCGCCGGCTGATCGACCGCCTGACCGAACTCGCCGAGGCAGCCGGCGCGTCGCAGCCGCGGGAACTGGCTCGCGACGTGGCGTTGATCTACGACGGCATGCTCAACGCACAGGCCATCGGCCTCGATCCCGCCCCGGTGGCACGAGCGCGTCGGCTGGCCGAACAGATGGTCGACGCGGCGCTCACGAGGCCACCGGATACACGGTCTGCGAACCCCGAATCCCCTTGAACTCCACCGCCTGCGGAGCGCCGAACGCCACGTCGTCGAGCCCGGCGACCGCGGACCGCACCGCCTCGCTGACGAGGATCTGACCACCGTCGGCCAGATCCGCGATACGCGCCGCAGTCGCCACGTCGAGTCCGAACAGGTCGTCGCCGCGGCGCACCGACGTCCCGACATGGACACCCATCCGCACCCGGATCCCGTCCCACCGCGCCTCGTCGGCGGACAGGGCGCGCTGCGCCTTCACACAGCAACGCACGGCGTCGGACGGTTCGGCGAACGCGATCATGAATCCGTCGCCCTGGTTCTTGACGACATAGCCGCGATGTTCGGCGACGAGCCGTTCCACGAGTTTGTTGTGGCGTTCCAGCAGCTGCACCCACGCGCGATCGCCCATCGACTCGTTGCGTTCGGTGGATCCTTCGATATCGGAGAAGACCAGGGCGACGGTCCCCGACGCGGTGATCCTCGCGAGGTCCGGACGCTCGATTCGGGCCCAACCCGCCAGATCCTCGATCGAGCTGCGGACCTGCCCGCCGATGCCCTTCCGCAGGATGGCATCGGCGGTCTGCACCGTGTTGGTCACTGCGCGGACGGCCAGCGGCGCGACCCCGATCGGCTTGCGACGCCGGCGCGGTCGGTCCTGGACACGCTGACGCTCCAGCTCCCGCCGCGTCAGTGTGAGCCGGCGCCGCGACACCATCAGCACGATGCCCAGGGTGATCAGTCCGGCGGTCTCGAGGGCGATCACGATCCACAAGGCGACGGTCATTCCGCCGATTATCGCTGCCACGCCCAGAGGCCGTTCAGCGGTGAGGTGAGCCAAGGCTTCCGTTTACCAGCCGGCCGACCGGGGAAACTCTCGCCCAGACCGCGTCCGAGCGGCCGCTCGAACCGACGCGGGTCGACGAAGGAGAGAGTTTCATGGCGATCAACGACGACGACATCACCACGACACCGGGCGGCGGCGGCGAAGGCACCGCCGACGGCGGTTCCAATCCCGAGGGCCACGACGGCGGCGCGGACGGCACCGCGGGTGGCGAGGGTACCGCTGACGGCGGCTCGAACCCGGAGGGTCACGACGGCGGGGCCGACGGCACCGCATAACACGCGCCGATGCTGAGTCGCTGCGTCGGCGTCGATCCCGCAGAGTTCGCGACGACCTACTGGGGTCGACAGCCGCTGCTCACTCGGTCCGGCGCGCTGCCCCGCGACTTCGACGACCTGCTGTCGACGACCGCCGTCGACGAGCTGCTCGCCGAGCGCGGGGTTCGCGCGCCGTTCATCCGTCTCGCCCGCGACGGCAGCGTCCTGGCTCGCGACTGCTACCTGGGTCCGGCCGGGTTCGGCGCCGAGGTCACCGATCAGGTGGACTCGGCGAAGGTCTTGGCGCAGTTCGCATCCGGGGCGTCGATCGTGTTGCAGGGCCTGCACCGGCTGTGGCCGCCGATGATCGACTTCGTGCGAGCCATGGTCGACGACCTGGGCCATCCGGTGCAGGCCAACGCTTACATCACGCCGCCGTCGAACCGCGGCTTCGAGCCGCACTACGACGTCCACGACGTGTTCGTCCTGCAGACCGCGGGACACAAGCACTGGACCGTCCATGCGCCGGTCCACGTCGATCCATTGCCGTCGCAGCCGTGGACCGATCACCGCGACGCCGTCGCACGCCGTGCCGCCGACGACGACCCGGTCATCGACACGGTGCTCTCGCCGGGCGATGCGCTGTATCTACCCCGCGGGTGGGTGCATTCGGCACGCGCCGAGGACACGGTGTCGATCCACCTGACGGTCGGGGTCTCGCCCACCACACCGCTCGACATCCTGCGTGCTCTGGTCGACCAGCTGGAAGGCTCCGAGCATTTCCGCGCCTCCCTGCCGATGGGCCCCGATCCGGCTGACCGAGACGAGATGACCGCTACCGCAACGAAATACCTTGCCGAGCTGACCGGGGCCTTACGCGACGGCATGTCAGAGCTGGGGGAGGCTGTCGCGACCCGGCTCGCGCGAGGGCACGCTGAACGCACCCGCCCGGTGGCGGTGCGTCCGCTGGCCTCCTTCGATGCCGCCGAGAACGCCGGCACCGTCGCGGTGCGCTGGCGGCACGGTCTGGTCGCCACCGTCGAGCACAGCGAGGGTCGCGTTCGTCTGCGTCTGCCTGACCGGACCATCGAATTTCCAGGTGTGTGCACCGACGCGCTGACCGCCCTACGCCGTGGGAGCGTGGTCAGTGCCGGCTCCCTGCCGGGCCTGGATGCCGCCGACGGCGCGGTGGTGATCCGCCGCCTGCTCCGGGAAGCAGTGGTCGTGCCGGTTGGTTGCCCATGACCGACCCAGTGAAGCAATTGCCCTGCAGCGACCAGTCCCTCGCGCGTGACGATCCGATACATGGCACCGCCTCAGCCGGCAACACCTGGCTGCTGCTGGAGCTCGAGGGCGCCTGGGGGCCGATGGCGTTCCTGCAGTCGCCCGGCATCATCGACCCGCAACTGGGTCGTGCGGTGGTCAAGCGCGCCGAGGCCGCCAAGATGCGCATCGCGGCGATCCGGCGTCACGGCCGGCGTTCCGGTTCCCCGCGGTGGCGCTGGTACATCGCGCACGCGGGACTGGGTGCCGAGGCGCTGTATCACGGTGAGGTGAGCGAGCCGCGGGAGTACCTGGAGCTCGCCCTCGACGGCTCGGACGGCCGGCGGGTCGACGGCCCGCTGGTCGCGGTGTGCGCGCACGGCAAGCACGACCAGTGCTGCGCGGTCCGCGGCCGCGCCGCGGTCTCTGCGATCTCCGCAGCCTATCCCGAATCCACTTGGGAATGCTCACATCTGGGTGGGGACAGGTTCGCGGCGACGATGCTCATCCTGCCCGAGGGTCTGTGCTACGGCCGCGTCGACTCCACCGATGCGGCCGGTCTGATCGCCAAGTATCTCGAGGGACGGCTCGATGACCGGTTTCTGCGGGGACGCACCTCGCTGCCCCATGCCGTGCAGGCCGCCCAGCACTACGCGCGTGGCGAATTCGGCGACGACCGCATCGAGGCCTACGCTCCGCTGGAGGTCGACGCGGGCGACGGGACGACGCGCGTCGTCCTGGCGTGTGACGGCGGCTCGGTGGAGGTGACGGTTCGCGATGTGATGTCCGAGCCGCTGCTGTCCCAGTGCAGCGCCACGGTCGCCGGCCCCGTCCGCACCTATGAACTGGTCAACATGCGACGGGCGGCTGCCAACGACTCGCCCGCGCCATGACGCCGCCGAACAGCGCGTCGGGAACCATGCGGAACGTGAGGTCGCGAAGTGGTTCGGCAACAACGCTTCTGGGTAGCGCCGCAAAAGATCCCAGCCGCGAACCCCAGTACAGTTTGAGTATTCGTCGGCGCCTGCGGTCCAACTGCTTGGACCCTGCCCGGGCCAAGGTGAGCGCATCCTCCATCGCCAGCGCCGCGCCCTGCCCGAAGGTCGGGCGCATCGCGTGGGCCGCGTCACCGATGAGGACCACGCGGCCCCGGGTGAGACGCCGTGGCGGCCGGGACTCGACCAGTTGCACCGACGGCAGCGTGTCGGTGTCGACTGCGTCGATCAATGCCGGCAGTGGATCGGGCCAGTCTCGATAGCGCGAAAGGTCGGCGTGCCCGAAGCGGGCGCCGCCCCACACGTACGTCCGTCCGTCGTGCAGTGGTAGCACTCCGAATTCCGCTGTGCTGCCCCAGATCGCGCCGTAGCCGTCGACCGGTTTGTCGGTGAGTTCTTCGACAGGTCTGTCGACGATCCACGTCCAGGCCGTGATCCCGGTCGTGCGCATGGGCCGCGCGTCGGCCCAGATCGACGCCCGCACGCTGCTGTGCGCGCCGTCGGCGGCGACCAGCAGATCGAAGCGCTGGGCCGCGCCGTCGACCTCGACGTAGCCGTCGACGGTCGCCCGGGTCACGGCAGCCGAGTACTGCACACAGTCGCCGGGCAGCCGCTCGGCGAGGATCCTGGTCAGCTCGGCGCGGGGTACGACGGCGAACTCTGCACCGCCGGCGATCTGACCGAGCGTGCTGCGCACCAGGATCCGGCCGTGACGGTTGCGGATCGTCGCCGATCGCGCGGCCCAGTCCCGGGTGTCGACGCGGTCGCGGACACCGAGCGCGTCCAGGCACGCCAATCCGTTCGGAGACAACGCGATCGCACCGCCGCCGGTGAGCGGACCGTCGGAGCGTTCGAAGACCGTGACCGAATGGCCCATCTGACGCATCGCGATCGCTGTCGACAGACCGGCGAAGCCTGCACCGATGACGCCGACCCGCATAACCGAATACTACGACGCGTCGTAGAACTAGGGAAGGGAACGGAAATATTCCTTGACAGGAATACGTCGTGGTGGTTACCGTCCGACCATGCAGTCGAAAGTCTTCGGAGCGCTTGGCGAGCCCAGTCGCCTGAGGATTGTCGAACTGCTGAAAGCCGGTCCGATGTCGGTCGGCCAGATCTCCGAAGCACTCGGTATCCGGCAACCACAGGTGAGCAAACACCTTCGGGTACTGAGTGATTCAGGGGTTGTCAGTGGGGAAGCGCTGGCCCGCCAACGCATCTACCACTTGGAAGCGGAACCGTTCGAGCAGATCGCGGACTGGCTCGAATCATTCGAACAGTTATGGGAGGCCCGGCTCGATTCGCTGGCCGGCTACCTCGACTCGATCACCGAGCACGACGACTAGGAGACCTCGATGCTGTTGCAGTTGCTCAAGCCCAAGAATCTCAACTTCGAGCGGACCTATCAGGCTCCGCTGGACACCGTCTGGCGCGCTTGGACCGACCCCGACATGCTGCGGCAGTGGTGGGGACCCGAGAAGACGTTCGTGCCGGAGTGTCGTGTCGACCTGCGCGTCGGCGGCGAGCTCTACATCGTCATGGAGGCCGGCGAGGGCATGGGCAAATACCAGGGCACCCGGTGGCCGATGGCCGGCCAGTTCACCCGAATCGAGGAGCACGCGCTACTCGCGTACGACGCCCGGTCGTGGACCGAGGGCGAAGAAGCCGGCAGCACAATCCATCACGCCAACGAGGTGACGCTGACCGAACGTGCCGGCGCCACCACCGTGACGCTGCGCGTCACCATCACCAAGATCGGCCCCAAGGCGAAGATGGCCGCGTTCGGCATGAAGTGGGGCTACAAGGCGCAGCTCGACAAGCTCGAGACGTTGCTGTCGGCTCGCTAGCCGCCGTCAGCGGAAGCGCACGTGCAGCGTGGCGAGTCCGAAGATCTTCTTGCCGCCGGCCTTCGCGCCCACCAGCACGACGCCGCTGCGGGTTTCGGGATCCAACGACTTGACCTTGCCGCTGAACTCGATGTCGGCGCCTTCCTTGGCCGACACGACCGCCGGCTGCGACAGCCGCACCGAGTAACGACTGACCGCGCCCGGATCGCCCGACCACGCCGACACGAACCCGGCGCCCAGACCCATGGTCAGCATGCCGTGGGCGATGACGTCCGGTAGACCGGCCAGCTTGGCGATCTCCTCGTCCCAGTGGATCGGGTTGGCGTCACCGGCCACACCGGCGTAGTTCACCAGGTCGCCGCGCGACAGCCGGGCGTGGTGCACCGGCAGTGCGTCGCCGACCTTGACGTCGTCGAAGATCGGGGTGCCCGGCGTGCGGGTCTGCGTGCCGTCGGAGATCCGGATGTCGCCGGCGGGACGGACGGTCTTCTCGTAGTCGGCGTCGTTGCCGCCGATGTCGAGAATGTTCATGTCGTGCATCATCGCGTTCTGCACGGCGGTCTTGACCCCGGCGTCGATGTCCTCGGCCGTCACGCCGACGACCGTGGTGTGCAGGGTGTGCACCCGCTCGCCGTGGGTGTCGGTGAACGTGTTGGTGACGGTGATGAAGTCCCGGCCGGCTGTCCGCCGCACCGACGACAACTCGACGTCGATGACGAGCTCGTCGCCCGCCACGATCGGGCGGTGCTGTTCGAAGACCTCTTCGGTCTGCAGATAGGTGTCGTAGCCCACCACGATCTCTTCGAACATGCGCCGGTTGCACTGCATCCCGGGCGCCGAGGTGAAGGTCAGCGGCGCGATGACGTCCGGATATCCGAGCTCACGGGCGGCGTCGACGTCCCAGTGCGCGGGGTGGTAGTCCTGGACTGCGCGGGCGTACTCGCGGAGCTTCTCCCGACCGACCAGGTAGGTGCCGTCCATCTGATAGTGGTGGCCAACCCGCGCTTCCAGGGGTGACGTCTCTGCTGCTGCAGTCATGAATGTGCTCAACTCTTCCGCCGGCTGGTCGTGGAGGCCGACTCAAGCACACTAACGCGCGCGGACTTCGCCGAACGATCCAGCGATGGTTGTGTACAAGATCGTGCCTGATGGCGGGATTCACTGAGGAAGTCGTTTGACCGAGCGCACGATTGTATGCAAGATTATTCTACGATATGGCTCAGGTCACACTTTGGAGGTTTGTCATGCGTCGAGGCATCGGCATGCTCGCGATAGTCGGCGCGACAGCGCTCGTACTCAGCGGCTGCGGATCCGGATCCGAGTCTGCCGACGGGGCGGCGGGTATCGAGATATCCGTGACACACCCCGACGACCTGTACGGGCTTCCCTGGAAGGTTGGTCAGGCGCAGGGCTTCTTCAAGGACGCCGGCGTGGAGATCAGCAAGATCGTCCCTGCCGAAGGAGGCGGCACGACACTGCAGAACGTGGTGGCCGGCCGACTCCCGTTCGGCGAGGTCGCCACCGGAGCGGTGGTGAAGGGCTTCCAGGAAGGCGCACCGGTCCAGGCCATCGGTGGCGGCGTGCAGTCGGTCTCCGATGTGCTCTGGGTGGCCTTGAAAGATTCCCCGCTCACATCCGTTGAGCAGACCGCGAATTCGCGGTGGGGATTCACCAACCCCGGCTCGGTCACCGAGGCGATGTCCTTCATGGTTCCCGAAGCCGCGGGAATCGCCGGCGTCGAGCGGAAGTCGACCGGCGGATCCGGAGCGGGAATCGCGCTGCTCGAAGCCAACGAGGTCGACGTCGCCTACGCCTCGCCGCGGACGGCCGCCGAGCAGCAGGACGGCCTCAAAGTCGTCGTCGACAGCTCCGATTATGTTCCGGTCTACCAGCAGACCGTCATCGTCAGCGGACGCGACTACGCCCAGAAGAACCCCGAGCAGGCACGCGCACTGCTGGACGGCTACAGCAAGTCGGTCGAGTGGATCACCGACAACCCCGCCGACGCTGCCGCACTGTGGGCGGAATCCACCGACATCGACCCGCAGGTCGCCGACCAACTGGTCACCAATGCCGTGGCGGCGAAGCACTGGAGCGTCAGCTTCAGTCCGGAGGCACTCCAGGCGGCGGCGAAGGGGCTGTCACTGACCGACGGAATCGAGTCCGTCGATTGGAAGGGCCTGGCCACCACCGACTACCTGCCCGACGACAGCAAGGGTGAACTTCCATGACCCGCCCCGAGAACCGGTCGACCACCGGCGGCACCGAAGTCGCGATCAAGGGGGTCGAACGACGCTTCGGCGACGTACACGCTCTCGCCCAAACCGATCTCACGCTGAAAGCAGGTACGTTCACCGCCCTGGTCGGACCCTCCGGATGCGGCAAGTCCACGCTGCTCGACATCATCGGAGGACTGCAGACGCCGTCGGCCGGTGAAGTCACCTTCGACGGCGTCCGGCAGGTCGGACCCCGGCGCCAGACCGGCATCGTCTTCCAGGAGGCCGCCGTACTCCCGTGGCGCACCGTGCTCGACAACGCGGCGTTCGCTCTCGAGACACAGGGGGTTCCGAAGCGGGAGCGGCGCCAAATCGCCGAGGACACGCTGCGCCGGGTCGGGCTGTCCCGGTTCGCCCGCGCGTACCCGCACCAGCTGTCCGGAGGCATGCGGCAGCGCACGGCCATCGCGCGGGTCCTCTCGACTCAACCGGATCTGATCCTGGCCGACGAGCCGTTCGGCGCGCTCGATGAACAGACCCGCACCGTCCTCGGGCTGGAGCTGTTGAAAGTGGCGCGGGACAGCGGCACGACCGTGCTGTTCGTGACACACAGCATTTCGGAGGCGGTCCTGCTCTCCGATCGGGTGTTGGTGATGAGCGCCCGGCCGGGAACCATCCTGGACGACTTCACCGTCGACCTTCCGCCCGAGCGGAGCCCCGACCTCCTCGGCGCCCCGGAGGCGGCACGACTGGTCGAGCAGGTCTGGCAGAAGATCCGCGGCGAGGCCGAGCGTGCCATGGCCGAACAGGCCGCGACGTGACGTCGGCAGTGATCGAGCGACGGGCAGGCCTGACCGTCCGCGGATGGACGCTCGTGATCGCCGCGGCCACGGCGCTGTTTCTGGAGCTCGCACCCAGAATCGGTCTGGTGGACCCCTTTTCGGTCATTCCGTTGAGCGAGATGGTCGCCCAACTCGGTGAGCTCCTGGCCACCGGTGAGTTCTGGTCGTCCGCGCTGATCCCGTCCCTGTCGGCCATCGGCCTGGCGTTCGTCCTGGCGATCGTGCTCGGCGTGATCGTGGGTATCGCGCTGTGGGAGGTTCCGTCGGCGCGCGGCCTCGTCGAGCCGTGGCTGACCATCTACTACGCGATCCCCACGTTCGCTCTCTATCCGCTGATCGTGGCGGTACTCGGAGTGGGACTCCTGCCAATCGTGTTGCTCGGCACGATGTTCGCCATCGTCGTGGTCGTCACCTCGACGCTGACCGGCCTGGACGCGACGTCGACGACCGTCATCCGGCTGGCCACCTCCCTGCAGATGAGCAGGTTCTCGCGGGCCACGAAGATTCTGGTGCCCGCCGCGCTACCGCACATACTCACGGGATCGCGACTGGCGTTGTCCTACGCCCTGATCGGTGTACTGGCCAGTGAGTTCGTGCTGTCCACCTCAGGGTTGGGCCACTTCATCTCCCGCGCGTACAACGACTTCGCGTTCGCCGACATGTACGCCGGGGTCCTGCTGGTCTTCATTCTCGCCGGATTGGTCAACGCGATCTTCGGGTTCGTGGCCAAGCGCCAACCAGGGGTGGCCTCATGAGTGCGACAACCGAACAGGCCGCAGCCCCGACGCCGGCCACGAAGGCTTCCCGGTCACAGGCGGCCAGTGCGGGCCGCACGGTCCTCGGGTTGTTGGTGGTGCCGGCTGTGCTCCTCGTGATTTGGGCGATCGTCGCTGCGGCGCTCGACAGCCTGGTGTTCCCCGGACCGGTGCAGGCCGTCGAAGATCTCCTGAACGACCTGCAGCGGCCCGCATACCGGGACAGCGTGCTCACATCGGTTCGGCTGCTGGCTGTTTCGTGGGCCCTGGCAGCGATCGTCGGTGCGGTCGTGGGCTTTGTGCTCGGCCAGTCGCAGTTCTGGTCGAAGGTGTTCCAGACGCCCCTGTTCGCGCTGTACAGCATCCCGAAGGTGACGTTGTATCCGATCTTCCTGCTGTTGCTCGGACTCGGCGAACCCAGCCGCATCGTCTTCGCTTTCCTGCACGGCGTCTTCCCGGTCGCGTTGCTCGTCATGGGCGCCACGGCGACGCTCGACAAGAAGCTGGTGCGGCTCGCTGATGCTCTCGAGCTGTCGTGGTGGCAGCGCACCACCAAGGTCGTACTGCCCGCACTGCTGCCCACGGTGCTGGTGGCGCTGCGCATCAGCTTCGGGCTGACCTTCCTGGGTCTGGTCCTTGCCGAGATGTTCAGTGCCGACATCGGTTTGGGACGCGAGCTGGTCAACAACGTCGCCAACGTGCGCGTCGGGCAGATCGCCGGTCAGGTGCTGTTCATCGGCCTGCTGGCGTTGGGTCCGGTACTGGCGCTGCTCGCCGTGGAACGACGGGTCAAAGCAAGAGTGGGCATCAAATGACCGATTCACACAAGATCGAGGAGCACGTGGTGAGTAGTCAGGACACGACACGCCAGGACACGACGATGTCCGACGCATCGGCGACGGGGCCGTTGGCCGGTATCCGTGTGGTGGAAATGGGACAGCTCATCGCCGGACCGTTCTGCGGTCAGCTGCTCGGCGATCTCGGTGCCGACGTCATCAAGCTCGAAGACCCGCAGCGCGGAGATCCCATGCGCGAGTGGGGCCATCAGCGTCCGCTCGGCGAGTCGCTGTGGTGGTCGGTGGTGGCGCGCAACAAGCGCTCGGTCACCTGCAATCTGCGCACCGCCGAGGGCCAGG
The DNA here is from genome assembly GCF_050205565.1 of Mycobacterium sp. SMC-4. Classification (GTDB taxonomy): domain Bacteria; phylum Actinomycetota; class Actinomycetes; order Mycobacteriales; family Mycobacteriaceae; genus Mycobacterium. The sequence continues at coordinate 151,399 of NZ_JBNMQU010000011.1, forward strand.
CGCTCGCGCGCCGGCTGGCGGTCGGCGCCGACATCGTGGTCGAGAACTTCCGTCCCGGCACTCTGGAGCGGTGGGGCCTGGGCTATGAGGAACTCGCGGCGGAAAACCCGGGTCTGATCATGGTGCGCGTGTCCGGCTTCGGTCAGACGGGTCCGTACGCGAACCGTGCCGGGTACGGCGCGATCGGCGAGGCCATGGGCGGACTGCGCTACATCGTCGGTGACCCGAGCACCCCGCCCAGTCGGGTCGGCATCTCGATCGGCGACTCGCTGGCAGCCACCTACGGAACACTTGGAGCGCTGGCGGCGCTGCACGAGCGCAGCCGCACAGGCCTCGGGCAGGTCGTCGACTCGGCGATCTACGAGGCCGTGCTGGCGATGATGGAATCGACTGTGCCCGAGTATCAACAGACCGGGTATGTCCGCGAGCGCACCGGCGCGGTACTGCCGAACGTCGCCCCCAGCAACGTGTATCCGACGAGCGACGACGCATGGGTGCTGATCGCGGCGAACCAGGACACCGTATTCCGGCGGCTGGCACAGGCGATGGGCCAGCCGGAGCTGGCCGACGACGAACGGTTCGTGAGCCACGGTGCCCGCGGTGAGCGCCAGGCCGAACTCGATGCCCTGATCGCGGAATGGACTCGGGGACTCACGGTTTCGGAAGTCGAGAAGCTGTTGGAGGCGAACGGCGTGCCGTGCGGCCAGATCTATCGAGCTCCCGAGATGCTGGCCGACGAGCACTACCGGGCGCGGCAGTCGATCGTGGAGGTCGACCACCACCGGCTCGGGCCGGTGGCGATGCAGAACGTGGTGCCGCGATTGACCCGGTCTCCGGGCCGGATCCGTTGGGCCGGGCCCACCCTCGGTGCGCACACCGAGGAGGTCCTGCTGCAGGAACTCGGATTGACTGCAGAGGAACTCGCGCAGTTGCGGGACAAGGGTGTGGCGTGACCGGACTGCCCGCGCTGCCGGACCGGATCCGCGTCGTCGAGGTCGGACTGCGCGACGGGCTGCAGGCCGTCTATGACCCGATCCTGGCGACAGAGACCAAGGTCGAGGTGGTGCAGCGGCTGATCGACGCCGGTGTCCGCGAGATCGAGGCGGTCTCGTTCGCGCACCCGGCCGTCCTACCGCAGCTGGCCGACGCGGCCGCGGTGATGGCGAAGGTGCCGCGCCCCGAAGGGGTTCGATACCGGGGTCTGGTTCCCAATCTGCGCGGTGCGCAGCGCGCGGTGGACACGGGGCTGGACGAGATCGTCGTCGTCGTGTCGGCAGACGAGGAAGTCAGCAAGCGGAACCAGAACCGCTCCACTGCCCAGGTGCTCGAGGAGCTCGCCGAAATCGGCCCGCTGGTCAGGGATTCCGGAGCCGACCTGGTCGTGGGCATCGCGTGCGCGTTCTTCGCTCCGGCGCACGGGCCGGTCGCGTGGGAGCGTACCGTCGCGGTGCTCGACGCCGCTGCCGACGCCGGAGCGACCGGCGTGTACCTCGCGGCGACCTCCGGCATGGAACACCCCTACGAGGTGGTGCCGGGCATCTGCGCTGTGCGCGAACGACATCCGCACCTGGCGGTCGGTGTACACCTGCACAACCGCAACGGGCTGGCGATGGCCAACGCCATCGCTGCCATGACGGCCGGAGCGGACTGGTTGGAAACGGCCTTCGGCGGGCTCGGCGGGGATATGTGGTTTCCGGGCGCGCCGGAAGTTCTCGGCAACGCCCCGACCGAAGACCTGGTGCACACCTGCGACATGTTGGGTGTGGATACGGGTATCGACCTGACCCGTTATCTTGACGTCGTGGAGTTGATGGCGGAGCAGACCCGTCGGCCGTCGGTGTCCTTTGTGTCGCGGGGCGGGACCCGCAATGAATTGGCCCGTGCCGCCTGGCCGGAGTGACATGGCGACAAAGAGGCTCGACGCGGCAGGACAGGCCTACCAACTGCTGTCGGAGAAGATCGCTGCCGGGGAGGTGACGCCGGGGACCCGGCTCAAGGAATCGGCGTTGGCCGAGTCGTTGGGCTTCAGCCGTACGCCGATCCGCGAAGCGCTGCGCCGCCTTGCGGCCGACGGGCTGGTCGTCGTGCTGCCGAACCGTGGCGCGCAGGTGGTTTCGTACACCGCCGACGAGATCGACGCGTTCTTCTCGGTGCGGGTCATTCTCGAACCCCAGGCCGCCGCGTCGGCGGTGCCGCGCTTCACCGACGACCAGATCGACGAGCTCGACGAGCTCGCCAACCGGATGGCCTCCCTGGTGGCCCGCGATCCGGACCTCCGCGAACTCGGTGAGCTCAACCGCGACTTTCACGACCGGATCCTGCACGGCAGCGGCAACCGTGCGTTGGCGTCGGCGGTCTCGGCGGTGGTCCGGCCGGCCGTCGTCTACCGGACATTTCACCGCTACTCGCCAGAACAGCTGCAGCGCAGCATGGCTCATCATCTCGAGCTTGTCGCCGCAGCGCGCGCTCGCGATTCCGAATGGGCGGAGTCGGTGATGCGGACGCATCTCCTTGCGGCCAGGCACGCCGCGACGAGCGGGCTCGGCGTCCACGGTGCGACCAACGAGGCCGTCCGACTCGCTGTCGAGCCCGCGTAGCGACGCTAGATGGTGAAGCCGCCGTCGACGTTCAGGTGCGCACCGGTGATGTAGCCGGATTCCGGGCCGGCCAGAAACGCCACCAGCGAGGCGACATCGCTGGTGTGCCCGTAACGGCCCTGCGCGACAACCTGTTTGAGACTTTCGGCAAAGTCGCCGTGGTCGGGGTTGGCGTCGGTGTCGATCGGGCCGGGCTGCACGTTGTTGACCGTGATGCCGCGCGGGGCGAGGTCGCGGGCGAGCCCCCGGGTGAACGAAGCCAGCGCACCCTTGGTCATGCCGTAGACCGACAACCCGGGTCCGGGTATCCGGTCGGCGTTGATGCTGCCGATGTTGATGATGCGGGCACCCTCGCCGAGGTGGCCGACCGCGCTGCGCACCGCCCAGTACACGCCGCCGATGTTGATCGCGACCAGACGGTCGAACTGCTCGGCAGGGAATTCGTCGATCGGGGCAATGTGCGCGACCGCCGAGTTGTTGACCAGGATGTCGAGTCCGCCGAACTCGGCGACCGTCTGCTCGACCGCACGGGTGACCTGCGCAGGATCGGCGGAGTCGGCCGCGATGGCCACGACGGTGGCGCCGTCGGCGGTCAGGTCGGCGACGATCTTCTGCGCGTGGGTCGCCGAGGCGGCGTAGGTGAAGGCCACGGCGGCGCCGTCCGCGGCGAGGCGCCGCACGATCTCGGCGCCGATGCCGCGCGATCCTCCGGTCACCAGTGCTCGTTTTCCGGTCAGGGGTGCGGTGCTCATCAGGGGTCCTCTCACGTCATTTCGAACCGGAGTGTTACTTAGTACGCTGAGGTCAAGCCGCAGGAAGCGCGAATCATTCCCGATCTGTCGGCGACACAGGGAAGGAGGCCCTCGGACATGGCCGTCGGACGACCACGCGAATTCGACCCCGAGCACGTCGAGCAGGTCGCCATGGAGCTGTTCTGGGAGCGCGGTTTCGATGGCGTATCGATCTCGGATGTGACCGCGGCGACCGGCGTCAACCGCCGCAGCATCTACGCCGAGTTCGGGTCCAAGGACAAGTTGTTCGAACGCGCCACGTTGCGTTACCTCGCCGGCCCGGGCGACTACGTCGTCGATGCGTTGACCCGTCCGACGGCCCACGCCGTCGCCGAGGCGATGGTGCACGGCGCGGCCGACACCGTCAGCGGGGAACCGCAGGGATGCCTGACGGTCGGTAACGCGCCGGGGTTACCCGAGTTGCGCGAGGCCGCCGTGCACCGGCTCGCGGAGCGGTTCGATGCGGCGGTGCGCGACGGTGACCTGCCGGCCGTGGACACCGTGGTGCTGGCGCGCTGGGTCGCCGCGGTCTGCCAGGGCATCGCCGTCCAGGCCCGCAGCGGAGCCGGCCGAGCCGAACTGCACGCGGTGGCCGATCAGGCCCTGGCGGGCTGGCCGGGGTCGTCAGCGATCGACGGCTGAGGGAACGGCTCTGCGCATCAGGTCGGGCGGATGCCGTCGATGACGATGTCCAACAGGCGCCTGCGCTGGGCCTCGTCGCGGCCAGGTTGTTCACCCACCCACGCGATGGCGGCGGCCAGGTCCAGCACGTCGCCGATGTCGACGTTGGGCCGGATGAGGCCCGCAGCAGCTGCGCGCGACACCAGTTCGGCTCCCGATTCTCGTGACAAGCGGCACGCTTCGCTCGACTCCGGACGGGCACACGCAAGTGTCTTGGCGAGCCCGTCGAACATCCGGGCCTGCGCGATGTAGGCCTGCAGCCAGTCCCTCAGCGCGGCAAGCGGTTCAGCGACGGTCATCCGGTCCCTACCGAGACGGTGCAACTCCATGAGGCCGTCGTCGATGACGGCCAACACCAGCGCGTCCCGGGTGGGGAAATGGCGGTAGAGGGTGCCAGCGCCGACGCCGGCTGCCTTGGCGACTTCGTCGAGTGATGCCGTGACGCCGCCGCGAGCGAATGCTTCGCGGGCGGCGTCGAGGAGGAGTCGCCGATTGCGCACCGCGTCCGCGCGCATCGGTCGAGCAGGGCTCATCGATCCTCCTGTAGGCAAGCGGAGAATATCTCCGTATATTTACCGGAGACATCCTCCACATACTATTCAAGGAACCGCCATGAACGATGTGCTCGGTGCACTCCCGGTCGCTCCTGCTCGACATTCGGTCTCATGAAGGCAGTCGGCCTGTTTCGCTTTGGCGGACCGGATGTTCTGCAGGTGCTGGAGCTGCCGCCGCCACAGGCCGGTCCAGACGAGGTGCGTATTCGTGTCCACGGCGCCGCAGTAAACGCCACCGACGTGCTACTTCGTACCGGTGGACATGCGATCCGCATGCCCCATAGCCGGCCGCCGTATGTGCCCGGCATGGATGCGGCCGGGATCATTGATCAGCTCGGACCGGGAACCGAGGACCGCTTCGCCATAGGTCAACGCGTGATGGCGATGGTGCTCTTCACCGGTCCCCGGGGTGGGGCGTATGCCGAACAGGTCGTCGTACCGGCCGCGTCGGTGGTAGAGGCCCCGGACGGGGTGGATCTCTTCGCGGCTTCCACTCTGTTGATGAACGCCATGACCGCTCGTCTCGCGCTGGACGAGATGGCACTGCCGCCAGGTTCCACCATCGCGGTGACCGGAGCAGCGGGAGCCGTCGGTGGTTACGCGGTGCAACTGGCGAAAGCCGAAGGGCTGACCGTCATCGCAGATGCGGCACCGCGGGACGTCGAACTGGTCCGCGACCTCGGGGCGGACCACGTCGTCGAACGCGGAAGTGGCGTCGCGAAGCGCATCCGCGCACTGGCCCCTGACGGCGTGCCGGGTCTCGTGGACGCTTCGATGCAAACCACGCAAGTGGTTCCGGCAGTTTCGGACGGCGGGACGCTGATCGAGGTTCGGGGATTCAGCGGCCCGGTCGAACGGGGTATCCGTGTCTGCCCGGTGATGGTCGGTGACCACGTCACCGAAGCGCGCCGGTTCGACGCACTTCGGCGACAGGTCGAGGACGGCACGCTGACACTGCGTGTCGCCCAAGTACTGCCCGCTGACCATGCATCGCGAGCGCACCGAATGCTGGAGGAGGGTGGGATCCGCGGCCGATTGGTGCTCGACTTCTCCTGAGAGGGACCGCGAGCCGCCCGACGCGGTGGTGTGAGATGGACACATGACCGCAACGCTCGTCGCGAAGAACGTCGCCGGCGGGTTCGCGCACCGAACCCTCTTCTCCGGCGTCGACCTGACCGTCGCCCCCGGAGACGTCGTCGGAGTGGTGGGCGTCAACGGCGCGGGCAAAAGCACCCTGCTGCGCATCCTGGCCGGTGAGCTGGACCCGTTGGAGGGCACTGTCAGCCTGGCGCCCGTTGATGCGTTCGTCGGCTGGCTGCCGCAGGAACACGAACGGATCCCCGGCGAGACTGTGGCCGGCTATGTCGCGCGTCGCACGGGGTGCGCCGAGGCCACCCGCGTCATGGACGCCGCGGCCGCCGCCCTCGACGACGCCGGCAACGGAGCCGACGCGTACGCCGCCGCGCTGGACCACTGGCTGGCCACCGGCGCCGCCGATCTCGACGAACGGCTACCCGCGGTACTGGCCGATCTGGGCCTGGATTTCGATGCGGTGGGCCCGGATTCGATGCCGATGACGGCACTGTCGGGCGGCCAGGCCGCACGGGTCGGGTTGGCGGCACTGCTGTTGTCGCGGTTCGACATCGTGCTGCTCGACGAACCGACCAACGACCTGGACCTCGACGGGCTGGCCCGCCTGGAGCGGTTCGTCTCCGAGTTGCGCGGCGGTGTGGTGTTGGTCAGCCACGACCGGGAGTTCCTGGCGCGCACCGTGACCCGGGTGCTGGAGCTCGACCTGGCGCAGAACACCACGACGGTTTTCGGGGGCGGCTACGAAAGCTATCTCGAAGAGCGCGAAGTCAACCGTCGGCACCGGCGCGAACAATACGAGGAGTTCGCGGAGAAGAAGGCCGACCTGGTGGCGCGTGCCCGTGTGCAACGGGAGTGGTCGAGCCAGGGCACCCGCAACGCGATCCGCAAGGCGCCTGACAACGACAAGATCCGCCGACGCGCGGCCACCGAGTCCAGCGAGAAGCAGGCGCAGAAGGTCCGGCAGATGGAGAGCCGAATCGCGCGGCTCGAGGAGGTCGAGGAGCCGCGCAAGGAGTGGACGCTGCAGTTCACCATCGGGTCGGCGCCACGCTCCAGCGCGGTGGTCGCGACATTGGACAGCGCTGTTGTGCGCCAAGGCGAATTCGTGCTGGGCCCGGTGTCGTTACAGGTCGCCGCAGGCGAGCGGATCGGCATCACCGGACCCAACGGCGCGGGCAAGTCGACATTGCTGCGTCTGCTGCTGGGTCGCCGAATGCCCGACGAGGGCCGCGCGAGCCTGGGCGCGAGCGTGGAGATCGGCGAAATCGACCAGGCCCGGGCGTATTTCACCGGAGCCGATCGACTTCTGGACCGTTTCGAGCAACGGGTGCCGACCTGGCCCACCGCAGATGTGCGGACACTGCTGGCCAAGTTCGGGCTCGGCGCCGACCATGTCGAACGGCCGGTCGACGACCTGTCGCCCGGCGAACGTACCCGCGCCGGCATGGCGTTGCTGCAGGCGCGCGGCACGAATGTGCTGGTACTCGACGAACCGACCAACCATCTGGACCTGCCGGCGATCGAGCAGCTCGAGCAAGCGCTGGAGACCTACGACGGAGCGCTGCTGCTGGTCACCCACGACCGCCGGATGCTGCGAAACATCCGGTTGGACCGGTCGTGGCGAGTGGGCGACGGGCAGGTCGCCGAGCTGTAGGTCAGGCGGGTTCGACGCGACCGCGGGCGGTCTATTCGACGCGACCGCGGGCGGTCTATTCCACGATGAACACCGGGATCTGCCGATCGGTCTTGGTCTGGTATTCGGCGTACGGCGGGTAGGCCGCCACCGCGAGCTCCCACCAGTGCGCACGCTCGTCGCCCTCGAGCTCACGCGCGGTGCCCTCGATGACTGTCTCGCCGTCCTGGACCGTCACCGCCGGGTTCGCCTTGACGTTGAAGTACCACGCGGGGTGCTTCGGGTCGCCGCCCTTGGAGGCGACCATCGCGTAGCGGCCGTTCTCCTCGACGCGCATCAACGGCACGTAGCGCTTCTTGCCGGACTGCGCGCCGGTGGTGGTGAACAGGACGATCGGACGGTCGAACACCTGGACGCCGTCTGTGGTGCCCTGCTCGAGAATGCGCTGGGTCTGTTCACGGACCCAGTCGGTGGGACTCAACTCTGCTTGTTCGCTCACGTTGTCTCCAATGATCGTCGGTTCATCCGTATTCCCCGCGTTCCGATGCAACAACTGGTCGATCAATGCCAGTTCGGTCGTGCTCACCCAGGACGGGTTGGACTGCTGCGGAGCCCGGAACGGCTCCATCGAGCGCAGCCCCGCGACGGTGGCCAACTCCGTTGCCGTCAGCGGCTCGTCGAACAACGGAATCCGCACCGGCACCCGCAGCCCGGTGCCGTCGTCGGACGGGTACCCGGTGATGTACCCGGCACCCCAGATTCCACGCTGCGGGTGTGCCGAGACCCAGAACAGCACGCGCTGACCCGGCCGGATCAGCCGGGACCGGTAGTTGGCCGCGACGCACCACGCCGGTCCGGCCGCCCCGGCGGCGCGCATAGCGGTCACCGGTGTCCGGCGCGGGTGACACTTGATCACCCACGCACCCAGGGTCTCCGATGTCACGCTGCGGGGTTGCGCCATAGGCGCGGCTACACCGTCCAGCCGGTCTCTTGCGGCCACGTCTCCACGTCGGTGCCGTTGCGGCGCAGCCGCACGTACTCGTGTCCGTGGTCGGCCGCCTCGGCGACAGTGTCGGCATAGACCCGGCGGGCCTCCTCTTCGGATCCCCGCACCACGGACCTCTCTTGGGCGCCGTGGCTCGGGTCGCCGCGGTCGTAGGCGTCGGCGACCACGACCTCCCACGTCTCGTCCATCAGAACCTCCTTCGCGTGGGCTGCCTATACCCGTTCGCGAGGAGCATCAATGCCATACGTACGCACAGCGGCTGCGCACCGGTCGTGGTGGCGTGAGCGCAGCCGACTACCGGGCCGCGTTCGGCAGGTTGTAGGCGAACGACTTCTGTTGGCGCTGCTCCATTTTCCGCAGGCACTCATGGTGCTTACGGGCGTGGTAGGCCAGCGGGAAGTACGTCAGGCGGTCCGGGAGCACCCGGTAGAGAGTCCGGATCACGGTGTAGATGCGGACGAGTTCGCGCTCCTCGGCGGCGCTCCAGGTCACCCCGAGCTTCTCCCGCAGGCGCGGGTCGAGCAGGCCGACGATCGACAGGTAGCCGAACCGCGCGAACGGCCGCAGCGCCGGCCGGATCAACGGCACCAACGCCTTCGGCACCGACGGTCCGAGATCGACCTTGCCGGTACGCATTTCCTCGATCAGCTGCTTGGCCTGCGGCGTGCCCTCCAACCGCTCGGTGATCATCCGCTCGTAGAACGCGGTCATCTCCTCGTGCGTCTCGGGGTAGTCGCGCATCGGTGTGTGCAGCAGGCGCGCCAGACGCCGGTTGTCCCGCAGCAGTTCCGCGCGCTCGGCCTCGGTGAACGGCCGGCCCATCGACAATCGGCCCGCCTGCTCGGTCACGATGTAACCGGTGGCGATCACCCACTGATAGGCCTCTTTGTCCAGCGCGCTGATCTGCTTGCCGGTGTGCTCGCTGGTCATGGTGATCGGCTTGTGCAGCGCCCGCACCCGATTGCCTTCGGCGGCGGACTCGTGCAGGCCGTAGGTCCAGCGCAGCACCGAGTCCATCGATCGGATGGCCCGCCCACCGGGGTCGCCGTTGAACGAGGCGGAGTAACGGCCGGTGACCTCGGCGATCACCGGGTGCATGGCCTGCATCATGAAGGCCGCACCGTCAAGGATCAGGAACGTCCACCGGCCGGTGTGCTCGGCGGTCAGGGAGTCCATCGGGACCAGTTCGATCTCGTCGGTGTCCTGGCGCTGGGGGCGAACGTCGGCGCTGATGGTCATGGCGCGACGCTAATATGACCGAAAGGTCGCATTCAAGTCGCGTCAGGAGACTCTGTGGCTCGGGAAAAGGGCAGTTCAGCGCCCCGCAAGAGGCCAGTGCAGGAACGTTCTCGTGCCATGGTCGCAAAAATCGTGTCGACCACCGCGCGGCTGCTGCACACCCACGATCCCAAGCAGGTCACCACCAACCTGATCGCCGACAAGGCCGGCGTCAGCAAGGGCTCGATCTATCAGTACTTCACCGACAAGGACCAGATCATCCACGCGGCGATCGAACAGCTCGCCGCCGACCAGGCGCCGGTGATCGAACGCGCGCTGCGATCGGTGACGCTCGATGCGCCGGAGTCGGCGATGGAGTCTTCGATCGACATCCTCATCGACTACACGATCGCCAACCGCCGACTCCTCCGCTACCTCGCCGAGCGGCCCGACTACACCCGCACCTTCGACAACATCTCGGGTCTGCACGCCACGCTGCTGGCCATGGCGACCCTGCACATGAGCCACTACCGGAGCCACTACCGCGACGAGCTGAGCCCCAGCGCGCTGGCCTGGCTGTTCTTCAACATGGCCGTCGCCACCACCATGCGCTACATCGAATCCGACGACCCCATCCGCCTCGACGAACTGCGCGCCGGCCTGAAGTTCGCGTCCCGTGGGCTGTTGGCCGGCGGCGACGGATGACCCGCGCCGGCTGACGGCATCATGAAGACATGGTCGAACGTGCCCGCGACGAGTCCGGCCGGCCCCGCAACGCCCGTCCCCGCGACGCGCTGGGCCGGCCCCTGCCGCCCGGCAGCCAGGGCGTCCCCCGCATCCCGGACGACCTGCAGCTGACACCGGCAGAGTTCCTCGCCTACGCCCAGGACCTGTTGGACCAGGGCCTGGCTTTTCACGCGCACGAGGTACTCGAGGCCGCCTGGAAAGACCGGCCGGAGCACGAACGGCCGCTCTGGCAGGGCCTGGCGCAGCTCGCGGTCGGCGTCACCCACATCCAGCGCGGGAACCGTCCCGGCGCCGCCACCCTGCTGCGCCGGGGCGCCGCGCGCCTCTACGAAGCCGCCCGCCCGGTACCGCACGCGGTCGACGCCGACGGTCTGATCACCTGGGCGACCGACCTGGCCGACGTCTGCGCAACCGGGAACGAGGTTCCGCCGGAGCGGCTGCGGCCGGCGCTGTGCCGGTGAGGCTCTTCAGTCGCTGCTCGAGATTGCCGCACGGGGGCAGTCGGCGACGGCCTGTGTGGCGAGCGCCTGCTGACCGTCCGGCACGGGATCGGCGATGACAACGGCATATTCGTCCTCGTCGAGTTCGAACACCAGGGGTGCGATCCGCACGCAGAAGGCGTTGCCCTCACAGCGATCACGGTCGACGTGCACGCGCATGATCTTTTCCTCCTCGCCTCGTCGACCATAGCCGCATGGCAGGGTGGGAGACATGAAGAAGCGGACGATCGCCGCCGCCCTGGCTCCCGCCGCGACCCTGGCCGGTTTGGCGCTGCAGGACCTCCTCCAGAAGGAACACGCGCTGCGGCGGAACTTCCCGGTGATCGCCCGAGCGAGGTACCTGCTGGAGTCCGTCGGTCCCGAGTTGCGGCAGTACATCATCACCAGCAACGACGACGAGCGGCCGTTCAGTCGCGACCAGCGGCGCTGGGTGTACACCTCGGCCAAGAAGGAGAACAACTACTTCTCGTTCGGCACGGACAACGACACCGAGAACGCGAGCTATCCGATCATCAAGCAGGCGACGTTCTCCGACGTCGCCCCGGCCTCCCCGATCCACGGACACGACATCGAGGTTCCCGGAGCGAAGGTGCTCGGCGGACCGCGGGGGCGCCGACATGCGTTCCGCCCGGCGTCGGTGGTCAACGTCTCGGCGATGTCGTTCGGCTCGCTCAGCGGCCCGGCGATCGAGGCGATCAACAAGGGCGCCAAGCTCGGTGGCTTCCTGCACAACGTGGGTGAGGGCGGCCTGTCCGAGCACCACCTGCAGGGCGGCGACCTCGTTTACCAGATCGGCACCGGCTACTTCGGGTGCCGCGACCGGCACGGTCGATTCGACCTCGACCGGCTACTCGAGGTGGTCGACGCCGGACCCGTCCGCGCCATCGAGATCAAACTCAGCCAGGGCGCCAAACCCGGTCTGGGCGGCCATCTTCCAGGTGCCAAGGTCAACGCGGAGATCGCCCGCATCCGCGGCATCGAGCCGGGCAAGGACGTGATCAGTCCGTCCCGGCACACGGCGTTCCGCAACGTCGACGAGATGCTCGACTTCGTCGAACGGATCGCCGACGCCACCGGGCTACCGGTCGGAATCAAGTCCGCGGTCGGGGATATGGCGTTCTGGCACGACCTGGCCGACCGGATGACCGACGGACAACGCGGCGTGGACTTCATCGCGATCGACGGAGGTGAAGGTGGCACGGGTGCCGCACCGCTGGTGTTCGCCGACCATGTGTCGTTCCCGTTCCGGCTCGGCTTCGCCGCGGTGTTCCGGTTGTTCGCCGAGCGCGGACTCTGTGATCGGGTGACCTGGATCGGCTCCGGGAAGCTCGGGCTGCCCAGCAATGCGATAGTGGCGTTCGCCCTGGGCGTCGACCTCATCAATGTCGCACGCGAGGCGATGCTGGCGATCGGCTGCATCCAGGCGCAGAAGTGCCACACCGACCGCTGCCCGACCGGCGTCGCGACCCAGAACCAGTGGCTGGCAGGGGGACTCGATCCCGAACAGAAGTCGCACCGGCTGGCCAACTACGTGCTGACGCTGCGGCGTGACCTGATCAAGGTCGCCGAAGCCGCCGGTGTCCGTCACCCCGCCATGCTGGGACCGAACGCAGTGGAGATCCTCGACGGTGACCGTGGCCACCGGCCACTGACCGAGGTGTACGGCTACCGGGACGGCTGGGGCGTGCCCGGGGCTGAGATCGTTGCTGACATAGACACCTACATGCGCCGCTACGACAATCTGCCCGGCACGGACAGTGTCCTTTCCCACGAGCCGCCGGCGGTGACACACGATCCCAATCAGGCCGTGGAGTAGACCGACGTGTCAATGCTGGTCGCGCTCGATGGTGACCGCCGTGACGATGGCCTGCAGCATGCGTTCGAGGTGGGCGGCGTCGGAGACGGGGCGGTCGCCCGCGGCGAATCTGGCAAACAGCCCGGCGATGAAGGTGGTGACCGCGTCGCTCTGTGCCTCTCGCAAGGCCGGATCATCGGATTCCGGCTGGAGCGCGGCCACGGCGTCATGGGTCATGGTGATCACGCGGGACACGAGTTTTCCGGAAATAGCGGCCAATTCGGGATCCCGCATCGTCGCGAGCATCAGTTCCTGGCGCGCTCGATTCAGCAGAAGACCTCGACCATCGGCCTGCAGCATCACCAATTCGGTCAACCGCCCCAACGGTGACCGGCCCGGCTGCGCAGGTTCGGCCAGGGATGCCAGATTGGCCAGGTCGATCTCGGCGACACGTTGCCCCACGCCACGAACCAGTGCGTCGCGGGTGCGGTAGTAGTACGACGTGGTGCCGGGAGGCACGCCGGCGGCGCGGTCCACCTGCTGATGTGTCAGGCCACGCGAACCGTGCTCGGCCAGCACTTGGATGCCTGCGTCGCACAACAGTTTTCGGCGAGCAGCGCCGTCACGTTTGCGCGGTGCGGAGGGGGTCATGGCATTCAGCGTAGGACGGTTCCGCCGTCGATGTTGACAACCTGCCCGTTGATCCACGCGCCCTCCGCGGAGAGCAGGAACGACACCAGTGACGCGATGTCGGTGGTCTCCCCGACGCGCGGGCCGCGGATGCGTTTGAGCGCCGAGGCTTCGAGTTCGGGCCACTGCGGCGCGGCCCGAATCGTCTCGGTCGCAGTGAATCCCGGTGCCACCGCGTTGCAGCGGACGTTCTCTTTGCCGTAGCGCGATGCGACGTGACGGGTCAGGGCACCGATACCCGCCTTGGCGGTGGCGTAGGCCGGACGCGCCGGCTCTCCCTGGAATGCGGCCGCCGACGACATCATCACGATGGCGCCGCCACCTCGCGAGAGCATGGGCGGAATGGCGTACTTCAGCGCGGCGACGTATCCGCGGAGATTGACCGCCATCACCCGGTCCCACAAGTCGAGATCGATGTCGACGACGTCGGTGTCGCCTCGTAGAGCCGCCATGTCGGCGCCGACGACGAACAGGCCGTCGATGCCGCCGTACGCACTGATGGCGCTCGACATCAAGTCAGCGACCGATTCAGGCGCGGCCAGGTCGAATTGGACCGCCTTCGCCGCCGCGCCGGTGGTGGTGATCCGGTCTGCAGTGCGCCGGGCCGCCTCGATGGCGAGGTCTCCGACGACGACGGAGCACCCTTCCTCCGCGAGTCGGGAGGCGGTCGCCGCGCCGATGCCGGTGGCACCGCCGGCCACGACGACGACCGAGCCCGACAGCCCGCGCATGGTCATGGCAACTCACTTCCGTATGGACCATTGACTTTACCTCTATGACCGTAGAGCATTCCTCTAAGTTTATAGAGGATGGTGGCGGGAGGGCAGATGGCAGGCATTCATCGACAACGCCCGGGTGCACACGACCTGGCAGCGGCAACCGGAGAGCCGGCCATCTCGCTGGGCGACGACGTCTGGATGTCACCCGGTGTGTCCAACTCGTATGCGCTCGGGTCGGGGGATGGCCGGCTGATCATCAACGGAGGGCTCTTCTTCGAAGGGGAGCTGCGGCGGCGAGCATTCGCGGAGATCCCCGGACCGACCAGAGCGATAGTTGTGACCCAGGGCCATGCCGACCACTTCGGTGGCGTCTACGCCCTGCGCGAGCCCGACACCGACGTGATCATGCACGCCAACTACCGGTACTGGCGCGACGACACACAACGGCTGGGCGGCTACCGGGCGCCCAAAACCATGTTCGCTTTTCAGAAGTTCACCGACGCCATCGCGGAATCTCTCAAGGACATCGATCCCGCGACGATCGACTTCTCCTTTCCCGAGCCGACAACGACTTTTGACCACCACCACGAGTTCACGGTGGGTGACCGCCGGGTCGAACTGATCTGGACGCCGGGCGGCGAGACCACCGACTCCCTGGCGGTGTGGCTTCCCGAAGACCGGATCGTGTTCACCGGCAACCTCTTCGGGCCGCTGTTCGGCCACGTGCCGAATCTGATGACGATCCGCGGTGACCGGTATCGGGATCCGATCCTCTACATCGAATCGCTCACCAAGGTGCTCGAGCTCGCACCGCGGCGACTGATCACCGGCCATTTCGACCCGATCGACGGTGCCGACCGCATCGCCGAAGAAGTCACCGCGATGCGCGACGCGATGCAGGCGGTGCACGACGAGGTCATCGACTACATGAACGGCGGCAAGGACGTCTACGCCGCGATGCGCGAGATACGGGCACCCGCTCACCTCGACGTCGGCGAGGGATACGGCAAGACGTCGTGGAACGTCCGGGCCATCTGGGAGATGTACGCCGGCTGGTTCCAGCACCGTTCGACCACCGAGCTCTACGGCGTGGCCCCGTGGTCCGTCGCAGCCGACGTGGTGGCAGCGGCCGGCGCCGACGCGCTGATTCGCACTGCGCGCAACCACACCGCGAACGGCGATCCCGTACAAGCCCTGCACCTCACCGACCTCGTGTTGAGCGCCGAGCCGCAGAACCGGGGGGCCCGGGACGCCGCCATCGAGGCCCACGAGGCCCTTCTGGCGGGCACCGACAACTTCTGGGAAAAGGCCTGGCTCACCAACTCCGTCAACCAACTGAGGACACCGTCATGAACTCCGTCAACTTCGACTTCACCGGCACCAAAGTCCTCGTCACCGGTGGCACCAGCGGTATCGGCAACGCGATCGCCACCGACTTCGCCAAGGCCGGCGCCGAGGTCACCATCACCGGTACCAGGGGATCGGTGGCCGACTACCCCGAGACCGACCTCGGCGGCCTCACCTACCGGCAGTGCCAGGCTTCTGACACCGACTCGATCGACGCGCTGGCCGACTCGCTCGGCGACCTCGACGTGCTCGTCAACAACGCCGGCGGACCTTACGCCGCCCACAAGGACGAGTGGGATCCCGATGGTTACGCGGGCTCGGTGGCGGTCAACATGCTCGCCCACATGCGTCTGACCATGGCATGCCATGACCGGTTGAAGTCGAGCACAGCCGCCGGTGGCAGCAGCGTCGTCAACATCATCTCGATGTCGGCGTTCGTCTCGGCAGTGGCGGTCCCCGCCTACAGCTCCTCGAAAGCCGGCATGGTCGCTTTCACCAAGAACCTGTCCCGCCGCTGGGTGGACGACGGTATCCGGGTCAACGCGGTGGCGCCCGGGCTGATCGACACCAGGATGACCCACCCGGTACTCGAGATCCCCGAGCTTCTGGAGATCGAGATGCGCCACACGCCGATGGGCCGCATGGGCATGCCCGACGAGATCTCACCGGCGGTCCTGTTCCTGTGCAGCGACGCAGCACGTTACGTCACAGGGACGACGGTAGCCGTCGACGGCGGATACCTCACAGTCTGAAAGGGGCCTGAAAATGGGTGAATTCGATTCTGTCGCAGGCGCCGACGACGTCTTCGACCTCGCCACCAAGCGCACCGGCTTGTCCGAGATCGACTCGGATTCCTGGCGCGAGGGCTTGGAGATCATCGTCGACGAGGTCAACACGTGCCCCGCGTTCTCACCGTATGGACGTGAGCGAATCCTGACGGATGCCGTGGACGCCCTGGCCCGACGCCTGCAGGTCCACGACTACATCTGGTCTCACCCCGAGGTGCTCGACACCCCGGTCGAGAACCCGCTGATCGTCCTCGGCATGCCGCGGACCGGCACCACCGTGGTCAGCTACCTCCTCGATCGGGATCCGGCTCGCCGTTCGTTGTTACTGTGGCAGTGCATGCATCCCGTCCCACCGGCGGCGGCAGACGCGCTGCGCACCGATCAACGATGCCTCGACATGCTCGACGAGCAGCGCAGAACCTTGGAGATGGTGGCGGCAGCGAAAGTTGCTCTGCCGCATTGGGAAGACGCCGACGGGCCCACCGAGGACATGTTCATCCACAACCAGGACTTCAAGGCGCTGTCCTGGGACGCCTTCCTGCACACCTCGCGGTACTACGAGTGGCTGTTCAGCGAGGCTGACATGACCACCACCTACGAGTATCAGAAGCGCTATCTGCAGGTCCTACAGTCGACCGCGCCCGGCACCTGGAGTCTGAAGATGCCGTCACACTCGGTGCACATCGAGGCGCTGCTGAAGGTCTTCCCCGACGCTCGGCTGGTGTGGGCCCACCGCGACCCGTACAAGGCCACGGGGTCGCTGGGCAACCTACTGAAACTGCCGAAGAGCATGAGCCACAACAGCGAAGCGGTCGATCTGCACGCCATCGGACGATATGCGAAGGCTCAGATGGGGGTGCACGTGGAGCGCCCACTGCGGGCCCGCGACCGCATCGGCGACGACCGCTTCTTCCACATGTACTACTCCGAAATGATGCGCGACCCCATGGACGTGATGCGGCGACTCTACGACTGGGCCGGCGATTCCCTGACGCCGGACACCGAAGCACGCATGCAGAATTGGCTGGGCGAACATCCGCAGGACCGATACGGGCTCAATTCCTACAGCCTGGAGCAGTACGGGTTGACGGTCGACGAGCTCGAGCCGGTCTTCGCGGAGTACCTCGACACCTTCGACATCGAACTGGAGGCGGCACCGTGACCGCACCTGTCCTGGCAACCGGGGAGCTCTACCACACCGGGCTCATCGTGTCCGACATCGATGCTGCCACAAGGAGACTGAGCGCCGCGGCCGGCTACACGTGGACCAAACCGGTCGAGGCCAACTTGAAGGTGACCACATCCGCCGGTGACGTCGACGTGCCCTTCAAGTTCGTCTACTCGTTGCAGGCCCCGCATCTGGAAGTCGTTCAGGAGGTGCCGGGCACCGTATGGTCGGCTCCCGTCGGCGCGGCGGCGCACCATCTGGGCTACTGGGTCGATGATCTGGCCACCGCTGCGCGCAAACTCGAGGATGCCGGCTACCGCCTGGAGGCGCGGCCTGCCGGCGAGACGCTGACTTCTTTCGCCTACTACATCGACGACACCGGGATCAGGATCGAGATCGTCGATCGGGCATTGTTCCCGGACTGGCCGGCCTTCCTCGAGATGATGTCGGCGTGAAGACCGTGATGGTCACGCGCCCCGGCAGCGCCGAGGTGCTGGAGGTGCCCACACCCGCAGTCGGATCGCGCGACGTCTTGGTGCGGATGCGGTCCTGTGGCATCTGCGGTTCAGACGCCCTCTACATCGCGCTCGGGGGTATCCCTCCGCGCGAGGGTGCCACCCCGCTGGGGCACGAGCCTGCCGGTGAGGTCGTCGAGGTCGGTGCAGAGGTCGAGGGCATCGCCGTCGGCGACCACGTGGTGATCAACCCGATGGCCGCACCGAGCGGGATCATCGGAAACGGCGGCGCCTACGGCGCGTTGGCCGAGTACCTGCTGGTCGAGCGCGCTGTCCGCGGCGAAGCGCTGCAGGTCATCCCGAAACACATCCCGTTCGAAGTGGCCGCACTCAACGAACCCATGGCTGTCGCCCGCCACGGCGCCAACCAATGCCGGCCAAAACCGGGCGACAAAGTCGTCGTTTTCGGCGCCGGGCCGGTAGGCCTCGGGGCTGTGCTCGCGTTCCGCTCGATGGGTGCCGGACACATCGTGGTGGCCGATCTCGTTCCGGCGCGACTGGAAAAGGCGCTTCGGGTGGGAGCCGATGCGGTGCTCGACGTCGGTGCTGAGGACGTGGTCGCTCGCTTGATCGACCTGCACGGCCCCGGTGAGGCGCTGTTCCCGGGCAGGGCGGGCACCGACATCTTCCTCGACGCGGCCGGGGCGCCGTCGGTCGTCGACACCGCCCTGGCAGCGGCGAAGAAGGGTGCGACCCTCGGGATCGTCGGTGTGCACAAGGAACCGGTGGCGGTGGAGTTCACCAACATCATGAGCAATGAGATCACCATCGTCGGCTCCATGGGATATCCGGACGAATTCTTCGACGTGACCGAGGATTTGGTCGAGAACTGGGAAAAGTACGCGGTCATCGTCAGCCACACGGTGCCGTTCGAAGACGTCACGTCGGCCTTCGAGCTGGCCGGCACACCGGGTGCCGCGGACAAGGTCGTCGTCACGTTCTGACGACACCATCGAGGAGGGGACATGACCGAGCGGAACTCACAGGTCGCCGGACGCAGGATCTTGGTGACCGGCGCCGCGACCGGCATCGGCGCCGCGGCGGTGCGCGCGCTGACGGACGCCGATGCGCTGGTGGTCGCGACATACCACCGATCGGAACCACTGAAAGATGTTCCGGCGCAGTGGGAGCAGTGCGACGTGCGCGACGCCGAGGCCGTCGACCACGTCGTGGCCACGGCGGCGCGCATGCTCGGCGGACTCGATGTCGTCATCCACGCGGCGGGCCGATGGCAGCCGGGCATACCGGGCACGATCACCGGCAATGACATCGACGACCAACTCGACACCAACCTCAAGTCGACGATCTTCGTCAACCAGGCGGCACACGCGGCCATGCGAGAGATGGGCGGCCAGATCATCAACTTCGGGTCCGCCGAAGCCGCCATGGGCAGTCCGCTGTCGGCGGTGTACGCGGCGGCGAAAGGCGCCGTGCAGGCGTGGACGCGGTCAGCGGCCCGAGCCTGGGCGCACGACCGCGTCACGGTCAACGCGATCGCACCGGCCGTCCAGACCCCCGGAGCTGACCGGCTGCGTGGCTTCCTCGGTCCCGATGCAGCGCCGCTGATCGACAAGCAGCTGCAGACGAGCATCCCCCTGGGAGGCAAGCTCGGCGACCCCGCAGCCGACCTGACCCCGGTACTGTTGTTCCTCAGCAGTCCCGCGGCACGGTTCATCACCGGACAGCTGATCGCCGTCGACGGTGGCCTGATGATGGTGGGAGCCTGAGCCCGCGACATCACCGCGACGGCTACTCTTCGGGAGGGACGCCCCCGGCGTGCCGGCCGAAGGCGTGAGGTGAAGAGGAGCCACATGAGCGATACGGATCTGCAGGAAGCCGTAGCCGACGCGGGCGCGGCCATCGAACATGCCGTGGCGGTGTTCATGCTGCACCCCGAGACCTTCGGCGGCAGTGCCGCTGCAGGCTACGAGAATCCGCTCTCCGGGTACGTCGCCGGCCGTGGCGGAGTGCTCGGCGAAGCGTCCGGCACCAGCGTTGCCGCGATCTTCGCGGTGTTCGAGCCGACCGGCCTGTCCGCGATGTGGGACGAAGGTGTCGCGGTGCGCGGTGCCGCCGGCGCCGCGCAGCTGTACTGGGAACAGACAGCCGAGTTCGGCCGCAAGTATCTGTCCGGCGCCGACGATCTCGAACGCCTTGCGGCACTGGGGGAGAAGGTCATCGCGCACACCCCGACCGCGGGCCTGCCGTTGTACGCGGGCTGGCGCGAGATGCCGCTCGCCCAGGACGGCCCGGCCCGGGCGCTGCAGGTGATGTTCGTGCTGCGTGAGCTGCGTGCCGGCCTGCACTTCGGGGCTCTGGCGCTCGCGGGGATCGCACCGATCGAAGCGCACATGCTCAACAAGGGCCCACAGTACGCGGCGATGTTCGGCTGGCCCGAACCGTACGCCGACGGCGCCGACAAGAAGGACCGCTACGACGATGCCGAGCAGGCCACCAACCGCCGGATGACCGAGATCCTGACCGCCGCGCTCGATCCGGCAGAGGTCTCAGAACTCGCCCGGCTCAGCAGTGCCGCGCTGGCGTCTCTGCAGGCCGCAGTCCCGAGCTGAACATGCGACGCCACCACGCCGATCCGACCAGGTCGCTGTCGGTCGCGATCAGTGTGGGCTCGGCCGCCGACCACGACGCCGCCGAAAACTCGGTGTTCTTCACCGACCTGCTGTCGGGTCGGGTGGGCCGCCGCGGCTACGCCGCCTACCTGCTGCGCCTGCGGCCGGTCTACGAAGCGCTCGAACGAACCGTCCGGGCGCATCGCGACGACCCGCTGGTCGCCGCGGTCTACGATCCGGTGCTCGAACGGTTGCCTGCCCTCGACGCCGACCTCGAGTACTGGGCGCCGGGTGCCGAAGAGGTGAATTCGCCTGCGCTGCAGCAATACCGGTCCCGGTTGGCGGGCCTGAGCTGGGGCGGTGCGGTGGTGGCCCACCACTACACCCGCTATCTCGGTGACCTGTCCGGCGGTCAGGCGATGGCCACCCTCCTGGACCGGGAATTCGGGCTCGAGGGACAGGGCCTGGCGTTCTACGATTTCGCGGTGCGCATCAAACCGTACAAGGACGCTTACCGCGCCCGGCTCGACGATCTGGGGCTGGATGCCGACGATATTGCCCGGGTGGTCGACGAGGTGAAGATCGCGTTCCGTCTGAACCAGGCCCTTCTCGACGAACTGGCCGCTGAGTCGGCGGCTTACCGCGCCTGACCCGCGACGAGGTTTGGCCGCGATCAGCGGCGGGGTAAAGAGAGTGAGTCTCTTACGGCGCGTAGTGCACACCTGCGGACAACGCGGTCCGCGGTGGCCGCCGCGCCCCACCCTCGACCGTGAGGAGTCGTACGTTGCTGCGTGTGGCGTCTGTCCCGGCTTCCCACGTCTATGTGCGTCACCTCGCAGATCCAACCGGAGACGACGCCACCGTGCGGCTGGCGGACCCGGTGCCCGCCGACGGCAGGAAGGTCCCCGGGGGATGGTGGCCCCCGCTGATGCTCGAGCCGGGCTGGGTGAGCAGCAATCACGAACTGTTCGACGTGTTCCACGTCCATTTCGGTTTCGACGCGATCGGTGCCGACGTGTTGACCGAGGTCATGCAGGAGTGCAAAGCCCACGACAAGCCGATGGTCTACACGGTGCACGACCTGCGCAATCCCCATCACCCCGAGCCCGAGGCGCACATCCTGCAGCAAGACGTGCTGATCGCCGTGGCAGATGCGCTGATCACTCTCACATCCGGTGCGGCGCAGGAGATTCGACGCCGTTGGGACAAGCACGCCTTGGTGTTGCCGCATCCCCATGTGCTCGACCGCGCGTACATCGAAGCACCGCGCCGCCACGGGGAGCAGTTCGTCGTGGGGGTCCATTGCAAGAGCCTGCGGGCCAACATGGATCCGCTGCCCGTGCTGGCCGCGCTGTGCGACATCACGGCCGCACTGCCGAATACTGTGCTGCAGATCAACATTCACGACGAGGTCTTCGACCACGGCAACCACTGGTACGCGCCCGAGGTCGGCGCCGCGGTGCTGGCCTTCGGTCGCCACGCGCACGTCGACGTCCGTGTGCACCCGTACTTCACCGACGACGAACTGTGGGACTACCTGGCTGATCTGTCGGTGTCCGTGTTGCCCTACCGGTTCGGCACCCACTCCGGGTGGCTCGAGGCGTGCTATGACCTCGGCACCGCGGTGATCGCCCCCAGCTGCGGGTTCTACGCCGAGCAACGCCCGGTTGGTGAGTTCACCTTCACCGAGGACGATTTCGACCCCGCGTCGTTGCGCGAGGCCGTGGAGTCCGCATACCACCGATGGGTCGACGGGATACCGGCGCCGCGGGCAACGTGGGAGGATCGGCAGGCCGAACGCGTGCTGCTGGCTGATGCCCACCGCGCGGTGTACGAGTCAGTTCTGCGATGAGGGATGCGCTGCGTATTGCCCTGATCGCCTCCTGCCGTCACCCGATCCGCCAACCGTTCGCCGGCGGGCTGGAAGCGCACGTCTGGCACCTTGCCGGCGCATTGGTCGGGCAGGGCCACACAGTGACGCTGTTCGCCGCGCCCGGCTCCGATGCGGCTCTCGACTGCGACGCCCTGCAGGTATGCGAGCTGGACCTCAGCGACGCGGCCCGCTCGGATGTGTCGATGCCTGCGGAGAGCTTCATGGCCGACCACCATGCCTACCTGAGTCTGATGGTGCAGTTGGCCGGATCCCACGCCGACGAGTTCGACGTGATCCACAACCACAGCCTGCACTACCTGCCGGTGGCGATGGCGCCGACGCTGTCGACCCCGATGCTGACCACCGTGCACACCCCGCCGACGCCGTGGCTCGAGTCGGCGATCAAGGCGACGGGCGGCGCCGGCACCCGGTTTGCCGCGGTGTCCGAACACACTGCCGCCGCATGGGAATCCATCGGCGGACAATTCGAGGTGGTGCGCAACGGAATCGACACGCGCCATTGGCCGTTGGGCCCGGGCGGGGACCGCGTCGTCTGGTTCGGACGCCTCACCCCCGAGAAGGCGCCGCACATGGCCATCGAGGCCACCCGGCTCGCCGGACGCACCCTCACCCTGGCCGGACCCATCTCCGATCCGCAGTACTTCGCCGAGCACATCGCGCCGCACCTCGGGGAGCGCGTGCACTATGCCGGGCACCTGACCCAACAACAACTGGCCCGGCTGGTCGGAACCGCCGCGGTCGCACTCGTGACACCGACCTGGGACGAGCCCTACGGACTGGTGGTCGCCGAGGCGATGTGTTGCGGCACACCGGTTGTCGCGTTCGAGCGCGGCGGCATCCCCGAGCTGGTCACACGTGAGTCCGGACGCTTGGTGCCTCCTGACGACGTAGCGGCGCTGGCCGAGGCCATCCCGACTGCGGCACGGCTACCGCGCCGCACCGTCCATGAGCATGCCGTCAGCCGGTGTTCGTCCGACTCGATGCTGCGTGCCTACGTGAACCTGTATCGACAGATGATCTCAGGAGAAGGCTCAGCCACCGATGATCGGGTACTACATCCACCATCACGGCTACGGTCACCTCGCCCGCGCCGTCAGCATCACCTCGCAGCTGCGCAGGCCGGTGACGGCACTGACCTCGGCGACCGTGCCACAACAACATCCGTTCGCCGCCGTCGTCGAGCTTCCGCGTGACGACCAGGCCGACGCGGTTTGCGAACCGACCGCACACGGTGCCCTGCACTGGGCGCCCCACCACGATCGCGGCTTCAGTGCGCGCATGCAGGCCCTTGCCGGTTGGGTCGCCGACGCCCAGCCCGAAGTCTGCGTCGTCGACGTCTCGGTGGAGGTGGCGCTCTTCCTCCGGCTTCTGGGGATCCCGACCGTCGTGGTGGCGCTGCCCGGCGAACGCACCGACCCGCCTCATGTCCTCGTGCACCAGGCCGCCGACCACATCATCGCCGCGTGGCCGGCAGACCTGAACACCCCGCACTGGCTGAAACCGCACGCGCACAAGACCAGTTACGTGGGTGGGATCAGCCGGTTCGAGCACCACACCCCGACCGCCCCGACACACGGACGGCAGCAGCGCCTGCTGCTGCTCGGCGGCGCCGCAGACACCTTCGGCGACAAGGTGTGTGGGGACCTCACCGACTTCACGTGCACGGCCCTCGGCGGGGCGTCGGGAACATGGGTCGACGACCCGTGGCCGTACCTGTGTGACGCCGACGTCGTGGTCAGTCATGCCGGTCAGAACAGCATCGCCGACATCGCCGCCGCGCGACGGTCGGCCATCATCATCCCGCAACCGCGACCGTTCGACGAACAACACTGCACCGCAGAGGTCCTGAGCCGTAACGGGCTGGCCGTCGCCGCCGTCGGGTGGCCGGCCGCCGAGGATTGGCCGGAACTACTGCGTCGCACGCAGAGCCACGACCCCCAGCAGTGGCGGCGCTGGCAGGTGCACGGCGCCGCGGCACGCGCGGCCGCAGCGATCGAAGCCACCGCGACCGGTTGCCGCCGAAAGGCCGGCCGATGATGAACGCCGCGGTCATCACCACCGTGCACGGCCGGCATGTCCACTTACGCAACCAGATCCGGGGACTCCAGCGAAGCACTCGTCCGGCGGACATCCACGTCGTCGTCGCGCTCGGCGATCCCGACGTGCCGTCGGTGCTGCGCCGAACAGGTCACGACGCCGTGCTCGTCGAGTATCCAGCGGCACCGCCGCTGCCGCTGGCTGCGGCCCGCAACGAGGGCGCACGCAGCGCCCTCGCCGCCGGTGCCGATCTACTGGTCTTCCTCGACGTCGACTGCATACCGTCCCCGGCGCTGATCGCACGCTACCGGCAGGCCGCGGCACATTCCGACCACCGCGACGCGCTGTTGTGCGGGCCGGTCACCTATCTGCCTGCCGCGGGACCGTCGGGCTATGACCTCGACACGCTGTCCGAGCAGGTGGACCCGCATCCCGCGCGTCCGTGTCCGGACGACGAATCGATCGTGGCCACAGATGATTACGCGCTGTTCTGGTCGCTGTCGTTCGCCGTGCGCCGCGACACCTGGGAGGCCATCGGCGGCTTCTGCGAAGAATACGAGGGCTACGGCGGTGAGGACACCGACTTCGCGTGCCGCGCAGCAGCACAAGGCGTTCCGATGCGCTGGGTGGGCGGCGCCCACGCATTCCACCAGCACCATCCGGTGGAGGATCCGCCCGTGCGTCACCTCGATGACATCGTGCGCAACGCGTGCGTCTACCACCGGCGGTGGGGCAGTTGGCCGATGGGCGGGTGGCTCGACGCGTTCGAACAGCAGGGACTGATCACCCGGGACCGCGACGGAACCCCGCGCCGACGCCACACCGCGCACCGGTGAGACACCGGCCGGGTAGCGTGACCGGCGGTCAAAGAGGGTCAGGCCGAGGACTTCTCGAACGGGACGGGGTCCGGCGCCTCTTCGGTTCCCGGCGTGACGGTCCCGCCGATCGGGCAACGCGCGGTCTCGGGCACCTTCAGCAGCGCCAGCGCACCGATGACGCACGCGCCCATCATGTAGTACGCGGGGACGAGCATGTCGCCCGTGCTGGTGGTCAGCCAGTCGTTGACCGCCGGGGCCGTGCCCCCGAACAGCGACGTCGAGACGTTGTAGGCGATCGCGAATCCGGCGTAGCGCACCTGTGTCGGGAACATCGCGGGGAACGTCGCCGAAATCGTGGCCAGCTGCGGGACATACAGCAGCCCCAGCACGGCGAAGCCGATGATCGCCCCGGCGATGCCGGTGCCCATCAGCAGGAACATCGGCACACCGGCGATGAAGAGACCGATCAGGGAGAACCACCACAGCGGCTTGCGGCCGACCCGGTCGCTGAGCAGACCGGCGAACGGGACGAACACCATCATGGACAGCATCCCGATGACCGGCACGATCAGCGACTGATCGGCCGTGAGCCCGATCTGGGTCTCCAGATAGGTGGGCATGTAGGTCAGCAACGTGTAGTTCACGACGTTGAGCGCAACCACCAGGCCGCCGAGCTGCAGGATCGGACGCCAGTACTTGGCCAGGAGATCCCGGAACTGCGAGGAGGTCTCGTGTTCGGTCTCGCCCTTCTCCGCGAGCTCCCGGAACACCGGGGTGTCGTCCAGTCGCGACCTCAGGTACAACCCGATCAGGCCCATGGGGGCGGCGACGAGGAACGGCAGCCGCCAGCCCCAGTCGTGCATCTGCTGGTCGCCCAGGACCAGCGAGCATCCCAGCATCAGTAGGGCGCCCAACGAGAAACCGCCCAGCGTCCCGAATTCCAGAAAGCTGCCGAGCAATCCGCGCCGCCGGCTGGGGGCGTACTCGGCCATGAAGGTCGCGGCCCCGCCGTACTCGCCGCCGGTCGAGAAGCCCTGCACCATCCGGAGGAACACCAGCAGGAACGGCGCCCACATCCCGATCGCGTCGTAGCTGGGCACCAAGCCCACGCAGAAGGTCGCGCCGGCCATGAGCACGATCGTGATGGCGAGCACGCGCTTGCGGCCCAGCCGGTCGCCGAGCGGACCCCAGACGAACCCGCCGAGCGGACGGACCAGGAAGGACACCGCGAACGTCATCAGCGCCAGCAGCGTTGCGTTGGCGGCGTCGCCGGGGAAGATCGCCGCCGAGATGTAGGTGACCCCGTAGGCGTAGATGCCGTAGTCGAACCATTCGGTCGCGTTGCCGATCGCCGAAGCCGTGATGGCCTTCTTCAGCACCCCTGGTGGTGGCTCGGTCTCCGTCGCGGACTGTCGGGCGTCGCCGGGCTGCACCTGATCCTCCTCCGTGTCGCATCGTTGCGCTCGGAAGGTCTATGTACCCGAATGTGGTGGTTTCAGACCCGGCGCTACCGTGTGCCGGTCGCGTCGCCTTCGTCCTGGGGTGACTCAGCGCTCTGGTCGTCGGCGGACTGCGGCGTTTCCGGCTCCATCGCGACACTCCACGACCGCTGATAGGTCGGTCGGGTTTCGCGCTGTTCCTCGGTCGGCCGCAGCGCGACCACCTTGCCGATCGCCCGGCGCACACCCGGTGGGCCCTCCACCCGAAGGAAGTCCCCGATCCGGCCCGCGCGGTAGCGCAGCGGCGACCCGAGCAGCTCACCCATGACCACGCCCGCGCCGATCGCCAGCGCGGTGGCCGCCGCGGCCAGCGCCTGCCCCATGCCGGCACTGAAGTTGCGCTCGACGGCGAAGTAGAACACCGCACGGAAGACCGCCAGACCCGGCAGCATCGGGGTGATGCCGGCCGTCGCGGTGACCAATGCCGGTGCCTGACGCCGGATGGAGATCAGGGTCGCGAGCAGACCGACCCCGACCGCCGCGATCCCGGTCGCCACGATCTGGCCGAACCCGGCGTTCCCGAGGCCGATCAGCACCAACTCGGCCAAGCCCGCGGCCAGGCCGGCGATGACCACCGCCCGCGGACGCGCGTAACTCGTCACGACCAGGCACGCGCCGGCCAGCGCCGCGCCGCCGACTGCGAGCACGATCGTCAGGGGCTGGCTGGGCAGTACGAAAAGCTCGGTCACCTGGACCTGCAGGCGGATCTCGATGCCCGCCAGGGACGCCACCTGCAGCCCCGCGAGGATGCCGACGACGATGCCCATGGTCAGGAAGAGCACGTCGCCCAGACGTGCCACCGCCGTGACCATGTAGCCGGTGAGCGCGTCCTGCACCGAACCGACCAGGGTCATGCCCGCCAGCAGCATCACGATGCCGGTGGCCACCAGGGCCGACGGCCCGAGGCCGAAGAACAGATAGGCCCCGACGGCGACCAGAGTCGCGATCGCCGCGCCCGCGGCCTGCTGGAAGAACGACGGTGTGCCACGCCGGTTGAGCCAGCGCAGGGTGCGGTCGATCAGCACCGAGGTGACCGCCGCCAGGATCCACGTCAGCCAGCTGCCGCCGAGCAGCATCGCGATGCCCAGGGCGAAGCCGGCCCATCCGGCCGTGGCGACCCACCGTGGGTACGGGTGCGGCTGCTCGCTCAGTTCGTCCATCGCGTCGTGTGCCTCGTCGACCGAGACGCCGCCGGAGGTGATGCGCCGCACCAACTCGTCGAGTTGGGACAGGCGGGTGTAGTCGGTCGAGCGGGACTGCACCGCACGCACGATCGTGATGGGCGCACTGTCGGACGTCGGCGGCGCCGACACGAAGATCGTGGTGACGAACACGTCGACCACGCAGTCGGTGAGTTGATAGGCGCGGGCGACGTCTTGGGCGGTGGCGACGACGTCGGCGGTGCCGGAGCCCGACGACAACATCACCTCGGCCAGCCGGATGGTCAGGTCGAGCACCTTGCGGGTGTGTGCGTCACCGGCTCCGCGGGACGCGCGCCTGCGCTGCCCCGCGCCCGACGCGGGATCACGCCGCCCCCGCAGGGCGAAGTTCACCGCGCGTCGACGCCGAGCCCGTGCATTGGGTCGATCGGCACTCATCACCGCACCACGATACGCAGCGCCGGCGCGTCCCTCGCCGGGTCGTCGAATCGATTCTCAGACAGAAAGATTGGGCTAAGTCTTGACAACATACAACCGATTGGTTGTATGTTGTCTGGGTGACCGTGATCGACGAGGACCGGGCCGACGCCCTGTTCCACGCGCTCGCCGACCGGACCAGGCGCGACATCATGCGCCGGGTGCTGGCAGGCGAGCACTCGGTGTCCGCGCTGGCGGCGAAGTACGAGGTGAGCTTCGCGGCAGTGCAGAAACACGTCGCCGTGCTCGAGAAGGCCGGCCTGCTCACCAAGCGGCGTCGCGGCCGCGAGCAACTGGCCAGCGGGGACGTCACCGCCCTGCGGCCGGTGGCAGACCTGCTCGGTGAACTCGAACAGGTGTGGCGCGGCCGCGTGGCACGTATCGACGAACTCATCTCATCCGAACACCCCAAGGAGGATTGACCATGCCTGTCACCGATGTCTCCCACGACCTCGAGAACCTGACCCTGACCATCACCGCGGACTTCGCCGCCCCGGTCACCCGGATCTGGCAGATCTACGCCGATCCGCGTCAACTCGAAAAAATCTGGGGCCCACCGGAATTCCCGGCGACCGTGGTGGATCACGAACTGGTTCCCGGAGGTCGGGTCACCTACTTCATGACCGGACCCGACGGCGAGAAGTACCCCGGCCTGTGGGAGATCACCGCCGTCGACGAGCCGACGAGCTTCTCGTTCGACGACAAGTTCGCCGACCTGGACTTCAACGCCGATCCGGCAATGCCGGTGTCCCGCAGCGTGTTCACCTTCGCAGAGCACGACGGCGGGACACGCGCGGTCTACACCAGCACGTACGAGTCCGCCGAGGGTCTGCAGAAGGTGCTCGACATGGGCATGGTCGAGGGCGCAACGTCGGCGATCAACCAGGTCGACGCTCTGATCGCGTCCTGAGGGCGGGAGTGCGGTTGCGCCGCACCACGACGAGGACAACCGCCGCCACCAGCGCAGCAGCGCCCGCAAGGGCGGCGGCCACCACATTCGTCGTGTCACTCAGTCGAACCGCGATACCGACCAGCGCCCAGATCAGCACCGCCGCGTAGGCGATGTCGCTGTGCCGCAAGGACATCACCAGTCCCAGCGCCGTCGCGACAAGCACCATGATGACGCCCCAGGTCGGCTCGGAGATCCCGAATCCGTTCCAGCCCGCATCGTCGAGGGTGATGGTCGCGTTGGCGATCGTCGCGACCGAGATCCAGCCCAGGTACACCCGGAACGGGATGTGCACCGTCCAGTACTCGAAGGTCGAGGTGGCCGGATGGGCATCCTGGATCCGGTAGATCACGATGAGCGCGCCCAGCAGCACCACCATCACCGCCATGCTCAGCGGAAAAGCGTTGTGGTGCCACGCGAACAGCCAGCAACAGTTGGCCACGGCCGTCAGCAGATACCACGGCGCGATGGCCCGCGCGGCACCGCTGTCGGCCCGGCCCTTGGCCAGGGAGAGGGACACGTAGACGCTGAACGCGAGCAGCCCGGCGTAGATGAGGCTCCAGATGGAGAACACGTAGCCGGCCGGCACGAAGTACACCTCGACGCGGCGGGTGACGTCCCCGGTGGTCTGCCCGTTGATCGGCAGGCTGTTGGCCAGGTAGTTCACCACGAGGGTGGCTGCGGTCGCCAACGCGACGAGTGCCGGCAACAACCAGCCGGTGGTCGTGCGGCGATCAACTGTCGGACCGGCCATGGGTGCTCCTCTTCGTCGACGGGCACAGGAGTACATGCCCGTCCGAGGCGATCGTGAACCGTCGGCGCTAACCCCAGGCGCTGGGATCGCCGGGCGCCGGCGGCGACATCCGCGGCTTGAGCCGCACCGAGGGCATCGGCGGGGCCGGCAGTCGTTGCACGTGCCCCTGGTAACCCGTGACTGTCCCGAAGCGGTCGGACCCGGCTTCCCACTCGTCGCGGTATGCCGCGATCTCGTCGTGGGTGCGGCCGATGAAGTTCCACCACATCACCACCGGTTCGGTGAAGGGCTCGCCGCCGAGCAGCATCACCCGCGCCGGCCGGTCGCCGGGATTGACCAGTTCCAGCCGGTCGCGTCCCGGCGGTATGTACCCCAGGTCGGCGGGGGAGAGTTCGGTGCCGGCCACGACCACCGGGCCGGCGTCGACCAGGACGCCGTGCTCGAACTCGCGCGCGACGTCGAGCGTCACCTGCGCACCAGGCTCGAGGACGAGCTCGGCACCGAGCAGCGGGGTGTGCGCCGTGACGGACGAGGTGTGTCCGGCCATGGTGCCCAGCAGCACCCGGGCCGTGGCGCCGTCGAGGTGCACGGGAGGGGGTGCGGCATGCTCGAAGCGGCTGGGGAGGTGGCGGGCATCGTCGGGCAGCACCACCCACAGCTGCACGCCGTGCAGGGTCGAGGTCTGCGCCGTGGAGACCTCTGAGTGCGCCACGCCGCCGCCGGCCGTCATGAGGTTGAGCTCGCCCGGCCGTACCCGCGCGTGTGCGCCGGTGGTGTCGCGGTGCTCGATCTCGCCCTCGAACAGCCAGCTGACCGTCTGCAAGCCGGTGTGCGGATGCGGGGGCACGTCCATGCCGCCGGTGCGCGCCACGTCGTCGGGCCCGTAGTGGTCGAGGAAGCACCACGCACCGATCAGCGAGCGAGCGCGCTGCGGCAGCGTGCGTCGCACCGTCATCGCCCGCGGACCGCCGAGGGGGACCTCCCGGCTGGTGACGACCTGAACCGCACTCATGCATCCATCGTCGCCGGTCGGTCAACCCCTGACTCACCGCGCCGGCGTGCGCACCGATAGGTTTCCGTGACGTGAGGACTTCCGTTTCGCGAGCATCGCGCGCCCTGACCCGGTGGATCACCCCGGCCCTGACCGTCGCCGCCGTCGCCGCCACCGGCGGCGTGGTGGCTGCGACGAACGTCGATCCCGCCCCGCAGGTCCGGCTGATCAGCGACGCCAACCCGCTGGTGGGCCAACCCTTCTACGTCAACCCGCACTCGAAGGGCATGAGGGCGTTGGCGAGCAACCCCGACCCGCTGTTGGAGGCGGTGGTCAACACCCCCACGGCGTACTGGATGGACCACATCTCCACCCCGTCGGTCGACGCGAAGTACATCCAGACCGCCCAAGCCGCCGGCACCATCCCGGTGCTGGCGCTCTACGGCATCCCGAACCGCGACTGCGGCAGCTACGCCGCCGGCGGCTTCGGGTCGGCCGGCGCCTACCGGGCGTGGATCGACGGCGTCGCCGCCGCGATCGGACCGGGCCGCGCCGCGGTCATCCTCGAACCCGACGCGCTGGCCATGATCGACTGCCTGTCTCCCGCCCAGCAGGAGGAACGAATCGCGCTGATCGGTTACGCCGTCGACACGCTGAGCCGCAACCCGGGCACGGCGGTCTACGTCGACGCGGGCCACCCGCGCTGGGTGGCGGCCGACCTGATGGCCGACCGGTTGAACCGGGTCGGGGTCGCCAAGGCGCGTGGCTTCAGCCTCAACACCGCGAACTTCTTCACCACCGCGGAAGTGACCGGCTACGGCGAGACGATCTCGAACATGACCGGCGGCAAGCACTACGTGATGGACACGTCGCGCAACGGGGCCGGACCGGTCGAGGGCGACGACCTGTACTGGTGCAACCCGAGCGGCCGCGCCCTGGGCGCGCGGCCGACCACCGACACCGGCAACCCGCGGATCGACGCGTTCCTGTGGGTCAAGCGTCCCGGGGAATCCGACGGCGCCTGCCGCGGCTTCCCGAGTGCGGGCACCTTCATGAGCCAGAACGCCATCGACCTGGCCCGCAACGCCGGCTGGTAAACCGGCCTACGCTGGCGTCGGTGTTCTTCCTCTTCGGATACGGCGCCAAGCAGAAACACCTCGGGCCCGGCGGAGTTCGGACGTGTCCGCGCTGCCACAACACCACGCAGTGGTCGCGGATACGGGAGTTCAAGCAGTTCACGCTGTTCTTCATCCCGGTCGCGCGGTGGAAGCGGCGCACCTTCGAGGTGTGCGGGATCTGCGGGACGGCCGTCGCGGCCTGACCGTTCTCAGTCGGGGCGCAGCGCAGCCTCGACCGCGGCCGCGACGCCGGCTCCGGCGCAGTGCATCGGCTCGACACAGCGCAACGTCCGGCACAGCACGAACGCGCCCTCGAGGGCAGTCAGCGTGATCGTCGCCAGGCGGTGGCATTCGGCGTCGTCGACGCCGAGTTGCGTGAACCACGCCGACAGCCCGGTCAGCCAGCCGCGGAAGACCTCGGCGGCCTCCAACCGCAGCGTCTCGTTGGTGCTGGCCACCTCCAGCGCGATGGTCTCGATGGAACACGCCTCGCTGTAGTCCTGGCTTTCCAGGTGCGCGCCGGCGTTCGCGAACAGCTGCGGAATGCCGGTGCGGGGATCGATGTCGGCCAGCTGTGCACCGACGAACTCGCCGTAGCGGATGCCTTCCCGCCGGATGACCTCGACGGTGATGGCCTCCTTGCCGCCGGGAAAGTGGTGGTAGATGGAACCGAAGGGTGCCTGCGCGGCCTGCGAGATCTGCTTGAGCCCGGTCGCGGGCATGCCCTGGCGTCGATACAACTCCGCCGTCGCATCCAGGATGCGGTCGCGGGTACTGGGTCCGGGCATCACAACTCCTTCTTGCGCATCGTGCCACGACAGCCTAGCGTCGGATCAAATAGAACGATCTATCTAGGAGGTGGGGACGTGCCCACTGCGCGCACCTCGGCCGGCCCCATCGCGTACGGAGACACCGGGGGCGACGGACCAGTGCTGGTCTTCGGCCACGGATTGCTCATGGACGGCCGACAGTGGCGCAAAGTCATCCCGTTGCTGCCCGGGTACCGCTGCATCACCCCGACCCTGCCCATGGGTGCCCACACCACGCCCATGACCGCCGACGCCGACCTGACGCAGACCGGGATGGCCAACATCGTCGCCGACTTCCTCGACGCCCTCGACCTCGACGACATCACATTGGTGCTCAACGACTGGGGCGGAGGGCAATTCGTCATCAGCGAGGGTCGCGACAAACGGATCGCGCGTCTGGTGCTCGCCTCCTGCGAAGCCTTCGACAACTTCCCGCCCAAACCGGCCCGACCGGCGATGGCGCTGTGCCGACTTCCCGGCGGCGGTTGGGTCCTCAGCCGGATGCTCGGCACCCGGTTCATGCGCCACAGTCGGCAGGCCTACGGGGGACTCGCCAAGACCGGACTGCCCGACGCACTCTTCGACGAGTGGTTCCGCCCCGCCGTCGAAAACGCCGCGATCCGGCGGGACCTGGTGAAATTCTGCACCGGATCCCCGCCGCGTCGCCGACTACTCGAAATGTCGCAGCAGTTGCCGGCTTTCGACCGCCCGGTACTCATCGTGTGGGCGCGCGAGGACCGCATGATGCCGCTGGAACACGCGGACCGCCTCGCCGCGTTGTTCCCGGACGCGCGGACAGTGATCGTCGACGACTCCTGGACGCTGATCCCCGAGGATCAACCGGAGGCGATGGCCCAAGCCCTACGCGACTTCATCGGCTGAGGCGGGTTCGCCGATCCGGACGGTATCCCCCTCGCGGATGGTTCCGCCGGTGACCACCTCGGCGTACAGGCCCGCGCACGGCCCCACGCCGAACTCACCGGCCTGCACACGGTTGTGCTCCTGCGGATACCGCACCGAGTGCGGGGAGCGGGGCAGGTCGCCGTGCTCGAGAGTGGGCACCGAGCAGCGCGGGGTCGGAAGCGCGCCGCGCAGCACCACCTCGCCCAGGTGCACCGTGGTGCCCACCCAGTCGTTCTCCACGAAAGGCGGTGTGCCGTCTACGGTTTCGATCACGATGTTGGGGCGGTAGCGCACCGACTCCTCGAGGTCGAAGCCAATGGCGTCGAGCGTGGACGTGGCGATCAGGTGCACCGCGGAATGGTCGACGAACGCGCCGCCCGGCGCGCCCTGTGCGAGTTCGAGCAGCACGATCTCGGTTTCGGCATCCAAGCCCTGAGCGAGCACGTCGTCGGGATCCGGGCGTTCGAGCACCGCCCCGGCAGAGCGCTCGTCGGCCATGTGCACGGTGCGGCCGAGCAGATCCGTCAGTGCAGATGCCGCTTCGGTGACCGGCACGGAGCTGCCGTCCGGCAGCGTCACCACGACGCCGCCGTCACCCGTGGTGGCGGTGCACTCCAGCAGCCGTCGCCACAGCCGCGGGTTCTTCGCGGTCGCGACCCGGCCCGACTCGTCGTCGATCAACGCGTAACGCCGGTCGCCGACCACGCCCATCGGGCCCACGTCCAACGACGCGCACCGTTCACCCAACATCGACTTGACCGGGTACCGGCGCAACACCGACACCCGTCCCACCGGCCCATTGCCGTTCGTCATACCCATCCCGTCACGTGTTCGTCAGTTCGGTCTCGGTTACCCGGTCACCTGCCGGGGTAACGCCAAGGAATGTCTCACGCCGACCGCCACTTTGACATTCTCGTCCTCGGCGGAGGCAATGCGGGTCTGTCCGCCGCGGCCCGGCTGATCCGCAAAGGCGTGCACGACATCGCGGTCATCGAACCGCAGAGCGTCCACACGTACCGGCCCCTGTTGTCCTACGTCGGCGGCGGACAGGCCGAGCTGTACACCGCACAGCGCACGCAGCGGTCGGTCACCCCGCGCGGATGCACCTGGATCCAGGACCGGGCGGTGGCCGTGGAACCCGAGCAGTCGACGGTGCGGTGCGCTTCGGGGCGCAGCTACCGCTACACCGACCTGATCGTCGGGACCGGTCTGGTTCCCGACGAGGACGAACTCCCCGGCATCAGAGCCGCCATCGCCGCTCCTGCCGTGGCGAGCAACTACCTCGACCATGCGCAGAAGACGTGGAAGCTGGTGCAACGGTTGCCGCCCGGTGGGCGCGCGGTGTTCACCGTGCCCCGCGCCCCGGTGAGCTGCACGGGCACGACGCTCAAGCCGCTGTTCCTGGCCGCCGACCACTGGCGCCGGGCCGGGTGCCTGGCAAGTCTGGACCTGACGCTCGTGATCGACCGGCCGCGGCTGCTGGGTGTGCCGGACCTCGATGCGAGACTCGCAGAAGCATTGCAGCACATCGGGGTTCGCGTGCTGCCCGCGACGCGTGTCGCGGCGGTCGATCCGGAGGGGCAGTCGGTGACGGTGGTGGGCGGTGCCACCCGCGAGCAGTTGGGCTTCGACCTGCTGCACCTGGTGCCGCCGTTCCGTGGGCCGGGCTGGGTGGCCGACTCCGGACTGGCCGGCACCGATCCGTACGGGCTGGTCGACATCGACGCGACGACGCTGCGTCACCGCACCCACGGCAACATCTGGGCGGCCGGAGACGGGGCCGCGGTCGACACCGATCCCTCCGGCGGGGCGCTGCGGCGCCAGGTGTCCGTCCTGACCGACAACCTGCTGGCAGCACGCAGCGGTCACGAGCTGACCGGCTACGACGGCTACACCGTCGCTCCGGTGGCCACCGACGGGCGGCACCTCATCGCCGGCGAGTTCGACCGCTCCGGGACACTCGCCTCGTCGCTGCCGTCGTTCATCGATTCCACCAAGCCGCGTCGCTCGGCGTGGTTGTTCGACCGCTACGTGCTGCCTCAGACGTACTGGCACCAGATCCTCAAAGGACGGGTGTGACAACGGACGTCACCGCGCGTACTCGCCCTCACTTGCCGGCGGTGTCGAGCGAGCGCAGCCCGTGGTCCCAACGGGCGAAGCGCAGCCGGTTACACACCAGACGGGTGGCCACGGACGCGGCCACGGCAACGGCGAGCGTCAGCCCGATGAGTACCGCGGCGATGGTGACGCCTTCCACGGCCGCGTGCGGGGTCGATCCCGGTGCCTTCGTCTGTTCGCCGTTCTCGTCGACCCACACCGGCACCACGTCGCCCGGCGCGGTCGCCGAGGACACCTGTACCTCGCCGGAATGCTCGTAGCCGCCGACGGTCCACGCCACCGGCACGGTCACCACCGAGGTACGCGGAGGCAGGGTGGTGCGTTCCGGCGCCGCGGTCACGGTGGCTTCGATCTGCGAGACCGTGTCGGTCTCCTGCGCATAACGGTCCTGACGCGCGTCGTAGACGGCCGTGCCGATGGCGCCGATGACCGGCAGGGCACACAGTGCCAGCGCGACGATCACCGTCATCACGACAGCTTCGATTCGGTCGATGCGGCGCACCAGGGGATCGCGACCCCGCAACCGGACCACGGCGGGCCACCGCGGCCAACCCAGCTCGAACGTCGTCACCTCGGCGGTCTCACGCGGTTGCCGAGCGGCCGCGTGCTGATCTCTCGCTCCGTGGGAGCGCACGGTGGTCTCCTCTCCTCCGTCGGAGCCGTCCGGTCGCCCAAGGCGTACCGGCGGACAGGTCCAAGGGGTGCTCGCGCGCACACCGGAGGACGGCGGCGCAAGCAGCGCTCCTTCATGGTCGCGCAGACGACCGCCCACGGGCTTGCGCAGAAGCGACAATCAGAGGCGCCGTGATTGTGCGCCCCGCACAACCGAGCCCGGCTACAGCAGCTGCTGCATCCGGGCCCGGGTGAGTGTTCGTGCCGGAGGTCAGGTCTCCGAGGGCTTCTCCACCGCGTCGTCGGGAAGGGGCAGGCCTTCAGCGCCGGGAGTGGCCGGAGCCAGCACCTCCTCCTCCTGCGACGGGGGCTCGGGCGTTACATTCTCGTTGGATGATGTCATGGTTGAGTCCTTACCCGGAGGCGGCTGACAGTAACCACGTCACGTCACTTCGCGGTGTGGGCGAACCGCCGGGATTCCTCGGGGGCGATGTCGGCGCCGTTACGGCGGGACATCATGCGCAGTCCCGCGACGGCAACGATGATGCCCGTCAGGAACACGAGTTTGGCCAACGACACCGACTCTTCGCCGGTGGCCATCGCGTAGCCGACGGTCAGCGCCGCACCGATCCCGGTCCACACCGCATAGGCCGTCCCGATCGGAATGGACCGGGCCGCAATGCCCAGGCCGGCGAAGCTGGCGACCGCGGCCACTGCGAACACGACGGTCGGCACCGGTTCGGAGAACATGTCGCTCTGGCCCAGCGCGGTGGCCCAGACCGCTTCGAAGACCGCGCTGACGATCAGGACGAGCCACGCCATGGCTAGCTCACCACCTTGAGGCCGACCACCGACGCGATGAGCAGTGCCAGCAACGCGACACGCGGCACCGACGCCGACTCCTGGCGGGTGAGCATGGCCCACAGCACCGTCACCGACGCCCCGACGCCGACCCACACGGCGTACGCGGTGCCGGTCGGCAGGGAATTCATCGCCAACGCCAGACCGGCCATGCTCGCGGGCATCGCGAGCGCGAAGACCAGCGTGGGGATCAGCCGACGGAAACTGCGGGACGCCCCCAGGGCGATCGCCCACACCGCTTCCAACAGACCGGAACCGACGAGAACCAGCCACGCCACGACAACACCTCCGTAAAAGGCAGTCTTGGCTTGTGCGGGTACTGCTCCCTCGTCCGCCGACCCCGGTCGATCACCGGGCCCACCGGCCAGGTTACCCACGCGACTCGGCCGGGTCATGTCCCGGCAACAAATGGTGGGCGATCTGACAGCGGGTCGCGCTCAGATCGGCGGAAACCGGTCCGCCCAGGGCAGGGCCTCTTCGAGCTGGGCAGCCAGTCGGATCAGCACGGATTCTCCGGCCAGGGGCGCGACGAACTGCACACCGAGCGGCAAGCCGTCGGCGGTCCAATGCAGGGGCAGCGAAATGGCCGGGCGCCCAGTGAGATTCGCCAACTGGGTGTACGGCACCCAGTTGAGGTTCTTGTCGATGATGTCGTCGACGAGCTTCGTGTACCGCAACAGGCCCGCGGTGCGGGTCTTGATCAGCACATCGGAGCCGCGCTGCAGCAGGATCGGCAGGTCGAACTCGCCGAGCCGGGGCGGCGGGGTGGCCAGCGCCGGCGTCAGCAGCAGGTCATAGGACTCGAAGAACGTGGTCAGACGACGGGTGTGGTGGTGGCGTCGCTGCACGGCGTCGACGTAGTCGACGCTGCTGGTGGCGCGTCCCAGCGCGGCCAGCAGGACGGTGTCGCGTTCGAACGCGTCGTCACCGGCGCCGCTGCGTCGTTTGGCGTCGGCGAGTTCCCAAGCGGTGTAGACGAACCAGGTCAGCAGGAAGTCGCGGGCCAACGCGGCGTCGTCGAACGGGGCCGTCGTCAGCTCCTCGACGTCGTGGCCCAGGTCGGTCAGCGCCGCGACGGTCCTGTCCACCGCGGCGCGGGCCTCGGGATGCGGGTTCGGGTTGATCGCCGACGGGACCCGCACACCGATGCGCAGCCGACCCGGAGATGCGCCGACGCATCCGGCGAACGTCGATGCCGGCATGCCCGGCTCATACGGTCCGCCGGGTTCACCGCCACGGAGGACGTCGAGCATCGCCGCGGTGTCGCGGACCGTGCGGGAGACGACGCCCTGCACGGCCGCACCGTGCATCGACTCGCCGACCGCCGGTCCCGACGGGGTGAGCCCGCGACCGGGTTTGAGGCCCACCAGACCGCAACAGGCTGCGGGGATGCGGATCGATCCACCGCCGTCGTTGGCGCCGGCGCACGGCACGATGCCGGCGGCGACGGCCGCGGCCGACCCGCCCGACGAGCCGCCGGGGGAGCGGGTGAGGTCCCACGGGTTGTGCGTGGCACCCCACAACTCGGGTTCGGTGATGCCCTTGGCGCCGAACTCCGGTGTGTTGGTCTTGCCGAAGATCACCAGCCCGGCGTCGAGCCAGCGCTGCACGACGGTCGCGTGCTCGGGGGCAGGCAACGACGCCAGCGCACGCGATCCGGCCGATGTGGGCAGGCCCGCGTAATCCTGGGCGAGATCCTTGATCAGGAACGGCACCCCGGCGAACGGGCCCGAGCGGGGCGCCTCGGGATCGGCGGGTACGTCGCGCACGATCGCGTTGAGGCGGGGATTGACCGTCGCGGCCCGCTGCCGGGCCAGCTCGAGCAGTTCGGCGGCGGTCACCGCTTTGTCGGCGACCAGCTCGGCCAGACCGACGGCGTCGTGTGCACGGTATTCGTCGAAGTCCACCGTTCGACCGTACGTAACGGCCGCGGCGGGGTGAGGGTCAGTGCCGGACGGGAGTGCGCGGACGGGCGCAGCTGACCGGGGCGGCGGCCACCCGCTCAACCGTGCGCCGGGTGCGGGCGTCCTCGCGGTTGATCCGGCGGGTCAGGGCACGCTGGTCGCGGGCGGTCAGCGAACGGCTGCGCTCGATGAGCAGGTCGAGCTGCTGCCAGCTGAGCCCGTCGAGGTCGCCGTCCTCGTCGTGGGTGGCGATGACGACGCAGCCGCGCAGCAGCGGAACGTCCTTGGGGGTGAAAGTGGTTGTGGCGAGCAGGAGTTCGGTGGCGCGCCGGTTGATCCGCCGCTGGCACCGGGCGGTGGTGGGGCTGAACCAGAAATCGAACTGCCGGTCACCGCTGGTCAGGGACTGCAGCGACTGGTCGGCGATCAGGGTGTCGATGTCGGCCTTGGTGTAGGCCCGGGTCTCATAGACGGCGCCGTTGGTGCTGAAGTAGAGGAC
The DNA here is from genome assembly GCF_050205565.1 of Mycobacterium sp. SMC-4. Taxonomy (GTDB): domain Bacteria; phylum Actinomycetota; class Actinomycetes; order Mycobacteriales; family Mycobacteriaceae; genus Mycobacterium. The sequence goes on from NZ_JBNMQU010000011.1 coordinate 191,213, forward strand.
TGTGTTCATGGTGGGGATCCATTCGACTCTTTTCTGGGTGTGAGCACGGCGTACGCTCGCCGAACCTGTGACTGGAGTTACCCATGTGGCAAATGGGACAAACCTTCGTAACGATTGAAAAACACCGGGTTTGGCGGCAGGCGGTTACCGGCGCGTCGACTCAGGCCGCTTCACTACTCGCGTGCTGGACCCGATTTCCGCCGCGCCGCTTGGCCGAGTACATGGCGATGTCCGCTTCGCGGACCAGCCGGTGGAACGTCTGCTGGGCGTCGTCGACGCTGACGTTGTGCAGCGCCGCCGTCGCGGTCCCGACGCTGGCCGTCACGCTGTAGGAGATTGACTCCACGGCGGCACACAGCCGCTGCGCCCAGAGGGTGGGCTCCTCGGTCTTCACGATGTCGGCGACCAAGAACTCCTCGCCGCCCATCCGGCACACCAGCGCGGTCTCCGGACACGCTGAGGTCAACGCGGCGGCGACCTCCACCAACGCTTCGTCGCCGCCGGCGTGGCCGTACACGTCGTTGATCGACTTGAACCGGTCAAGATCCAGCAGCGCCACGGCCAGGTAAGACCTGCCGCCGTGTGCCAGCAATCGACCCACGACCGCGTCGGTGAAGGCTCGCCGATTCAACAGCCCGGTCAGGGGATCCCGGTCCGAGCGCAGCAGGTCGGTCCCCAACGCGCGCACCACGACCTGAATCGCGAACGGCACCCCGATGTTGAGTTCGAGCACCAGGAAGAAGCCCGTGAGCGCCAGGACCGCACCACCGGTCTCCGCCACCCGGTAGGCCAGCCAGGACCCGGCGGCCACCGCCACCACGAAGTTCACCAGCATGTAGCGCGGGGTGTGGAAGAACGCGATATAGCCGCCCGACACCGCAAGTGCGGTGCAGGACATCAGCCCGATCAGCGGCTCGGCCTGCCACAGGCAACCCACCGTGATCGTGATGCTGCCGATGGCGGCGAAGATGATCGACTCCAGCCGATTGGGCCAGCGCTTCGTCCACAGCGCCGCCAACGTGAGACCGGCCGCGGCCGCCACCAGTGCGAGGGCGACGGTGAACCAGTTGTCCACCGAGGCCGGACCCCACAGCGCGTTGATCGGCACCAGGGTCAAGGACGCAGCGACCACCGCCATCATCCGGCGCATCGGCCGAGCCATACCACGCGCCTGCAGATAGCCACTGAGCCAATCGAAGTGGTCGGGCTGGCGCCACCACCTGCTGATCCAGTGCATTAGCCGTTTCTCCTGAGAAACGTTGCGCCTACGACACGACGCATCTTCCGTTGTTTGCTCACGGTACATGTGGCAGCCGCCACGCGGGGAGAACTGAAAGCCTCCGTCCTCATTTGCCTGCCGCGAGCAACTCCAACAGCGCCGCGGCCAACGATCTGGGCGTGCGGCCGACAGGTTTGCCCAACCGGAAGGCTGTCAATAAAGCCCTGCATGGCGGGCATCGACGACGCGCTGGAGTGGGTCAAACACCAGGTGGCCGCCCGCGTACCCAAAGCAAACCTCGACCAACGCGACGCCGACTACATCCGCGAGCAACTACCGGGCCTGTGGCTGCTGGCCTCGCTGTACTTCCGCGCCGACGTCCGCGGCCTGGACCGGATCCCGGCCGAAGGTCCCGTTCTGCTCGTCGGCAACCACAGCGGCGGCAACGTTCCGCCGGACACCTTCGTGTTCACGCTGGCGTTCTGCTCGTACTTCGGTGTCGAACGGCCGTTCTACCAACTCGCCCACAACCTCGTCGTCTCCGCGCCGCCGCTGGCGTCGCTGCGCAAGTTCGGCACCGTCGCCGCCAACCCCGAGAACGCCCGCCTGGCGCTCGAGTCCGGGGCCGCGCTGCTGGTCTATCCGGGCGGCGACTACGAGGTGTTCCGTCCCTTCTGGGAACGCAACAAAGTCGACTTCGGGGGACGCAAGGGCTACGTGCGCCTGGCCCGCGAGGCCGGGGTGCCGATCGTCCCGATCGCCAGTGTCGGCGGCCAGGAGAGTGTGTTCTTCCTCAGCCGCGGGCAGGGTCTGGCCAAGCTGCTCGGTGTCGACAAGCTGCTTCGGCTCAAGAGCGTTCCGATCGCGATCGCCCCGCCGTGGGGCCTGGTGATCAGCGATCTGGCCGGGCACCTCCCGCTGCCGTCGAAGATCGTCGTCGAAGCGCAGGAGCCGATCTCCGCCGAGGAGATCGACGCCGGTGACGACGACGTCGTCCACGACAAGGTGGAGGGCGTACTGCAGGCCGCCGTCGACCGACTCGCCGCCGAACGTCGATTCCCGGTGCTCGGATGAGGCTGCAACGCAACGTCGTCATCGACGCCGACCCCGACGCCGTGTGGAAGCACGTCAGCGATCCGGGGTGCTATCCGGAGTTCATGGCCAGCCTGGAGCGCTGGGAGATCGTCACCGAAGACGAGGCCGGGATCGGGTCGCGCTACACCGTGCACTGGAAGGTCGGGTCGGTTCCGATCGGCGGCGTCGTCGAAGTGGTGGAATTCGACGAGGCCCGCGACCTGGCCTGGGTGGGCATCACCGGGGTCACCCTGCGAGGCCGGTTCCGCCTGCGCCCCACCGATGACGGGCGGACGAAGGTGACGTTCCGGCTGTCCTACGAAGCCCCCGGCGGTCTCCTGGGACTGATCGCAGACCGGGTCGCGGCCAACCAGGTCGGCCGCATCATGAACCAGACACTCGATCGCCTGAAACAGCTGGTCGAGGGATGAGCAACTCCGGCGGTCCTCTGCGCGTCGTCATCACCGGCGCCTCCAGCGGCATCGGCCAGGCCACCGCCGAGCTGTTCGCTGCCCACGGCGCGCATCTGATGCTGGCCGCCCGCAACGCCGAGGCGCTCGAGCAGGTCGCCGACGCCTGCCGCGCCGCCGGCGGGCGGGCCACGGCGGTACCGACCGACGTCACCGACTCCGGTGCCGTGCAGGAGTTGGCGCAGCGCGCCGTCACCGAACTCGGCGGCGTCGACGTCTGGTTCTCCAACGTCGGTGTCGGCGCGGTCGGGCGCTACCTGGACACGCCGATCGCCGCCCACCACCGGGTGGTCGAGTCGAGCCTGCTGGGCCACATGAACGACGCTCACGCCGCGGTGCCGATCTTCATCGAGCAGGGACACGGCGTGTTCATCAACATGATCTCGCTGGGCGGTTTCGCCGCAGCACCGTTCGCCGCCGCGTACAGCGCCGCGAAGTTCGGGCTGCGGGGCTTCGCCGAAGCGCTGCGCGCTGAACTCGCCGCCCACCCGCACATCCACATCTGCGACGTCTACCCCGGCTTCGTCGACACCCCGGGTCTGCGCCACGGCGCCAACTACGTCGGACGCCGGATCAGCGCTCCGCCACCGGTGCTCGACGCCCGCCGTGTCGCCGCCGCGATCGTGCGGCTCGCCGACAAGCCCAAACCCACCACCACGATCGGGGTCAGTGCAGTGCTGACCCGCGCCACCCATGTCGTGGCTCCGGCCGCGATGACCCGCGCGATGGCCCGATTGATGGACATCTACTTCCGGCGTGCCGAGTGGGTCGGGACAAGCGACGGCAGCATCTTCGAGCCGGTCCCCGACGCCGCCGTCATCGACGGCGGACTGCGCAAGCCGGGGCGCCGCGCGGCCGGCGTCGCGCTGGCCGCACTGGCCGGCGCCACCGGGCTGGCCGCGGCGACGCGCCGCGCCGCCGCGCGAACCTGAACGACCCTCCGGTAACCGGTTCGGTATACCGTCTCGGTATGCAGAACGTGACGGTGATCACCGGAGGCGCCGGCGGCATGGGTGTCGCGACGGCCCGAGTCGTCGGACGCGACCACAGCGTGGTGCTGGCCGACGTCCGCAAAGAACGCCTCGACACCGCCGCGGCGGAACTCGCCGACGCGGGGATCACCGCGACGACCGTGCACTGCGACGTCACCGACCGCACGGCTGTCGACGAGATGCTCGACTGCGCAGCCGCTCTGGGCACGGTGCGCGCCGTCATCCACACCGCCGGGGTCAGCCCCAGCATGGGTGACGCCGACTACGTGATGCGCACCAACGCACTCGGCACCCTCTACGTCAACGAGGCATTCTTGAGCCGCGCGGAACCGGGAAGCGCCATCGTCAACGTGGCCTCGATGGCCGCCCATCTGGTGCCCGAGGAGATGATCCCGACGCCGAAGTTCGCGCTCGCTCTCGACGACGACGCGGTGTTCCTGGCCGAGATGCTCACAGCGTGCGAGATCGTGCCCGACGAGATGCGGTCGGGCATCGCCTACGCGTTCAGCAAGGCGTTCGTGAAGTGGTACAGCAGCGCTCAGGCCGAACGGTTCAACACCAGATCGCTGCGCATCCTGTCGGTCTCACCGGGTTCCATCGACACCGAGATGGGCCGGCTCGAGGGGCAGGCCGGCGCCGGCGCGATGGTCACCGACGCCGCGGTGCCGCGCTGGGGCCGACCCGAGGAGATGGCCGAGCTGTTCGCGTTCTGCGCCGGTGACAAAGCCGGCTACCTGACCGGGACCGACATCCTCAACGACGGCGGAGTGGTCGCCTCGATGCGCGAACGTGCCCGCGTGGCCGCGCAGAGCTGAGAATCCCATGGCAGACACCTCGAAAGGCGAACTGTCACAGGCCTTCGGCGAGCTGCTCGACGAACTGCGCGCCGTCGAACGCAAACTGCTCGACGCCGATCCGCCGCTGTCCGAACCCGATCTGCTCGACGGCTACCGCCTGGCGTTCAGCCTGCTGCGCGTCGCCGTCGACGCCTACGTGTGGGGTGACAAGGACAACCCGATCCTCGTCGACGTCATCAGCCCCTACCTGAAATGGGGTGGTGACAACTCGGATGCGTATTACCAACTGGCGCCGGTGGATCCGGCCCGCACCTACCGGGTGACCGGGAACCGCGGCGACGCGGTGTACCTGTCGATGACCGTCTACGGTGGACCGGACGACGGTCACTACAGCAACCGCATCGTGGGCACGATGAACGATCGCTCGCTGGAGTTCGACGCCGACGGCAACTTCGAGTTCCACCTGAGCCCGACACCGCAACCGGGTGCCTGGCTGAAGTTGGACGCCGACGCCGTCGTCGCGCTGACCCGCGACTATCTGGTGGACCCGCGCACCGATCGGCGGCCACAGTGGAAGATCGAGGCCGTCGACCCGCCCGCCCGCCGGCACGACAGCACCGACGACCTGATCCGGCGGCTGCGTGCCGCACGCACCTGGATCGGCGAACAGCTGTCGTTCCTGCCCACCCGCGTCGACCCGCCCAACGAGATCCACGAACCGTTCCCGGTGCCCGAGCACGCCTACGGATGGTCGGCCGCCGACGCGGCCTACGCCATGGGTTCCTATGCGCTGCAACCGGATCAGGCGCTCGTCGTCGAAGGCACCTCGCCGGAGTGCGTGTTCTGGAACCTGTGCCTGTGGAATCCGTTCCTGCACACCTACGACTACACCTACGAACGGGTGACGATCAACGGGGCGCAGGTCACCTACGAGCCCGACGGGTCGTGGCGGATCGTGATCAGCGATCGCGACCCCGGACACCCGAACTGGGTGTCCACCGCGGGACGCACCACCGGGCTGATCTGGCTGCGGTGGTTCCTGCCCGACCAGACACCGGCGCGTCCGCGGTGCACGGTCGTCGCGCTGGACGAGGTGTCGCGGTGACGCGCCCGGCCCCGGTGCGGTTCACCGATCTGCGGGATCCGGTGTATCCGCCTGCGGCACAACCGATGCGCGAAGCCTTGGCCGCCTACGGCCAGACCCTCGATCTCACCCCGGCGGGTCTGCTTGCCGCCGCCGGTGCCCGCACGGGCCTCGACGACTGGGGTGACAACGGTTTCCGGGAACGTCTCGACGTGCTGTGCGCGGCGCTGCGTGACGAAGCCGGGCTGTCCGACGTCGGTGTCGCGGTGGTCTTCGAACAATTGGTGGGCAACCTGGTCAACCGGTTGCGGCTGGAGGCGCTGATCGCCGCGCACCCGGAGATCACCAACGTGCCGGTCACGCGGCCGATCGTCATCTGCGGACTGCCCCGCACGGGGACCACCCACCTGCACAACCTGATCGCCGCGGACCCGGATCTGCGGCACCTGCCGTACTGGGAGAGCCTGGAACCATTCCCCGCTGCCGACGAGGACACCGAAGCGCCGCGCCGCGAGCGCTGCGCGGCCGGGCTGGACCTCATCGACGCGTCGATGCCCGACTTCAAACGCATGCACGAGATGACCGTCGACCACGCGCACGAGGAAATCCAACTGCTGGCCAACGACATCTCCGGGATGCTGTTCGAAACCACCTACCACGTACCGAGTTTCGCTGCGCACTACAAGGCGCACGACCAGCGGCCGTCATACGCCTACCTCAAACGCAGCCTGCAGGCACTGCAGTGGTTGCGCGGCGGCACCCGCTGGATCCTGAAGTCTCCGCAGCACCTCGAGCAGTTCCCCGCGCTGGCCGAGACGTTCCCGGACGCGACGTTCGTTGTCACGCACCGCGACCCGGTGGAGGTGACGCAGTCGATGGTCACGATGATCGCCTACGCCGCGCGCATGGCCTCGGCGCGCCCGGACCCGGAGAAACTCGGCCGGTACTGGCTGGGCCGCGTCGAGGACCTGTTCAACGGGTGCCTCCGTGACCGTGACGTGTTGCCCGCCGACCAGTCCATCGACGTGCGCTTCGACGACTTCATGGCCGACGAGGAAGGCACCATCGCGCGGATCTACGACCTGGCGGGACAGCCGTTCGGGGAGCGTGCCCGCGACGCGATGGCGACGTTCCGCCGCGACCATCCCCGCGGGAAACACGGCAGCGTCACCTACGACGCCGCCGACGTCGGTCTGGACCCGCGCGAGGTCGCGCAGCGGCTCGCGGGCTACCGCGCGCGGTTCGTCGAGGACGCGTCGGTGCCGAACTCCAGCAGCGTGTAGGCGCCGCGAATCTGCCTGGTGGGCTTGAACCGCCAGAACGCGGGGAAGATCTTCTCGAAGAAGAAGCCCCGTCCCCGTGGCATCGGCAGGTCGTGCACGGCGTTGACGCCGGGCATCGTGTGCGCCAGATCGGCCAGCTGCGCCGGGGTCAGGCTGAACGGCATCGGCGGTACCCGATAGCTCGCCGACGAGCGCATGCCGTTGGGGGCGATCTTCTTCACCAGCACCGGCGGCAGGTCGAAGATCATCTGCGCGCCCGGGAACCGGCCGGCGCAGGCGCTGATCAGGCTCATCGACTCGTCGGGCTGCAGGTACATCAGCAGACCCTCGGCGGTGATGAACACCCCCTCCGAGGTGTCGACGTGGTCCATCCAGCTGTAGTCCAGCGCCGACTGGGCCAGGGTGGTGATCCGGTCCGACGCGGGCAGCAGACGCTCGCGCAGCCTGATGACGGGCTCGAGATCAACGGTCAGCCAACGAAACTGGGGGTCGGGGATGCTGTCGCTGAGCCGCCAGAAGCTGGTCTGGAATCCCTCGGCCAGCGCGACGACCGTCGCGCGCGGATGGGCCCTCAGGTAGTGCCGGGCAGCGCGGTCGAAGGCCAGCGAACGCAGCGCCATCTCCTGGCCCTTGCGACCGAACTTGTCGAAGTCGAAGTCGATGGCATCGACCAGCCGGATCGCCATCGGGTCGTCGATGATGGCCTGCGGATGACGGGCCTGGAATGCGCGGCCGTTGAGCGTCAGCAGCGCTGTCTCCGATACACCGGTCAGAGCGCTGGCGTCGATTCTGTCCTGCTGTTGGTCCACTCCACCGAACGTACCCGGCACCCAACGCCGAACTCGCATTCCACGCGCGTCAACTGCAGGTTTGACGCGCGTGGAATGCAAGTTCGGCGGTCAAGACAGCGCCGCGGCGATGTGGTCGCGGATCTGGTCGGCGACGTCGGTGGCCACCGTGCGGGTGTGCTCGTCGGTCGCCGGGAAATAGCGGTCGACGGCGGCGTCGTAGCGGGCGCCGGCGATCGCGCCGTGGTCGGTGGGCAACTCCACGACCTTCACCGGCCAGCCCGCGCGTTGCAGGTCGGCGCCGAACGAGCGGCTCGCCTCGGCGGGCACCACATCGTCGCCGGTGCCGTGCAGCAGAGTGAATCCGCCGCCGACCGGTGCGGCCGCCAGCAGAGTCGACAGCGGCTCCCCGGAGATCGGGTCGGGCACCATGAACGCCCCGGCCAGACACACCGTGTGGGTGATCGGCACGCCGTAGTCGGCGGCTTTGAAGGTCAGTCCGGCCGCGGCCACCGCGCCCAGTGACCACCCGACCACCGCCAAACCGTCCGGACCGGCCGACCAGGTGCGGGCGAACTCGGCCGAGGCCAGCAGATCGGCGCGTCCCCGGTCGTCGGCGTGGGAGTTCCAGTCCGCGGCCACCACCCCGAATCCGCGCTGCGCCAGCAGCTCGCACAGCCCGCCGACGGTGGCGCGGGCATCGGTCTGCGTGCCGTGCCACACCAGGATCGCCGGATCGGCCGGATCGCCGAACACGTCGGCCTTGCGTGCAGGCGCATATTCCACGGTGTCCATCGCTCCAGAGTGCCGAATCGGGTGTGCACCGCGCCAGGAGGGGCAGAATCGAGGCATGGGCTGCGCTCACGACGTCGTCACCGACTCCTGCGATACCGCGTTCACCGTCGACGCTTCGCGCGTCACATTCGGCCGGGGCTGTTTGCGCGAGGTGGGCGAGCGGGCCGCCACGCTCGGCATGACCCGGGTCGCGCTGTTCTCCGATCCCGGAGTGGCGCAACTGGCCGTCTTCGACACCGCGCTGAAGTCGCTGCACGCGGCGGGCATCGACACCGTCACCTACACCGACGTCCACATCGAACCCACCGACGAATCCTTCTGTCGAGCAATTGAATTCGCCACCGAAGCGCAGGTCGACGGCTACGTGTCGGTCGGCGGCGGGTCGGTCATCGACACGGCCAAGGCCGCCAACCTCTACGCCACCCACCCCGCGGATTTCCTGGACTACGTCAACGCCCCCCTGGGCGCCGGGAAACCGGTGCCGGGACCGCTGCGCCCCCACATCGCGTGCCCGACCACGTCGGGCACCGGCAGCGAGGTCACCGGCATCGCGATCTTCGACCTGCTCGCCGCACACGCCAAGACCGGGATCGCCGCGCCCGCACTGCGACCCACCGAAGCACTCATCGACCCCGACAGCACCGACACCCTGCCGGGTCAGGTGGTGGCGTGCAGCGGACTCGACGTGCTGTCGCACGCACTGGAGTCCTACACTGCGCGGCCGTACCACCGGCGCAGCGCACCGCCCCAACCCAGCCGCCGCCCGATGAGCCAGGGCGCCAACCCCTGGAGCGACCTCGGCAGCCAGGAAGCGATGCATCTGCTCGGCACGTATCTGCTCCGCGCGGTCACCGACGCGTCGGACCACGAAGCGCGAGAACAGGTGATGTGGGCCGCCACGCTGGCCGGCATCGCGTTCGGCAACGCCGGCGTGCACCTTCCGCACGCCATGTCCTACGCCGTGGCCGGCCAGGTCCGTCGCTACCGTCCGGCCGGCTATCCCGGCGCCGAACCCCTTGTCCCGCACGGCATGGCGGTGATCCTCAACGCGCCCGCGGCGTTCAGCGCGACCGCGGCCAGCGACCCGGACCGCCACCTCGAGGCGGCCCGCATCCTCGGTGCCGACGTGATGGACGCCGTGGCCGCCGACGACGCGGGCGACATCCTGTCCGACCGCCTCGTCGAGATCATGCGCGCGGTCAAGATGCCCAACGGCCTGTCCGGTGTCGGGTACAGCAGCGCCGACGCCGGCGCACTGGCCGAAGGCGCACTGCCGCAACAGCGTCTGCTGAGCAACGCGCCGCTGAACGTCGACGAGACGCTGCTGACCGACACGTTCCGTCACGCGATGCGGTACTGGTGATGACCGACCCGCACACGCCGGCGGAGTACCCCTATGTTCTGCCGATCACGACGCGCTGGATGGACAACGACATCTATGGCCACGTCAACAACGTCACCTACTACAGCTACTTCGACACCGTCGCCAATCACTTCCTGATCACCGAGGGCGGTCTGGACATCCACGCCGGACCGGTCATCGGCCTGGTCGTGGAGTCAGCTTGCACCTACCGCGCGCCGGTGGCCTACCCCGACGAGCTGCGCGCCGGGTTGCGGGTCGACAAACTCGGCAACCGCTCGGTGAGGTACGGCATCGCGATCTTCCGCACCGGCGACGGCCGAGACGACCACCGGGCCGTCGCCCACGGTCATTTCGTCCATGTCTTCGTCGACCGCAAGGATCGCGCCGCGGTGCCGATCCCCGATTCCGTCCGCGCAGCCCTGGCCCGGATCACGGTGGGCGCCTAGCTCTCCAACGCGCTCCCCGGCGGGCGCGGCGCATGCAGGTTGAACCGCACCCCGACCATGCGGATCACGAAGCACGCCCCGGCGGCCGCCAACGCCACCGGCAGGCTGTAGAGGTCCAGCGATATCGCGGCCACCGTCGCCGCAGCCGCCACCAACGCGGGGATCGCGTACAGCTCGGTACGCAACACGGTCGGCACCTGTCCGACGAGCGCATCGCGGATCGTGCCGCCGCCCACCGCGGTGACGACGCCCAACAATGCCGCGGGCGCGACGCCCAGCCCGTACTCCACCGCTTTGGCCGCCCCGATCACCGCGAACACGCTCAGCCCGATCGCGTCGAGCACCACGATCGGTGTCTCCAACCGGTCCAACCGCTGGCTGAGCAGGAACGCGATCACCCCGCCGGCCACCGCCAACGCGAAATAGCGCCAGTCGACGAAGGTGGCAGGCGGGATCGCCCCGATCAGCACGTCCCGGATCACCCCGCCGCCGAGAGCGGTCATCATCCCCAGCGTCACCACACCGACCACGTCCAGACGAGTCGCGCGCACCGCCGTCAGCGCGCCGTTCAACCCGAACGCGAAGGTGCCGGTCAGATCCAGCACGTACAGCAGCGGCGGTGGGTCAGTCACACTCCAGTGCCTATCACGCGGTGCGCCCCGGGATCAGTTCGCCTTCGGCAGCGGAATGCCCTCAGCGGCGGAAAAATTCGCGTCCTCACTGGTCGAGAGCCCCATCGAGACCACCGACCGGTCGAACACCGCGTCGGTCAGATAGGCCAGCGACACCGCCCACCGGTTCACGAACCGGGGGATCGCGTACAGGTGGTAGGCACGGGTGACCAGTTTGGCAGGCAGGCCGGACAACTGGATGTTCAAGGGATTGGCCACCGCGTAGCGCGGTCCCAGATCCACCACCAGACCCATGTCGCGGTGCTTGTAGTGCTTGCGTGTGCCGTAGCCCAGGCTGGCAGCGACGTTGCGCGCCAACACCTTTCCCTGTCGGGTGGCGTGCTGGGCGGTCGGTGGGGTGAGCTTGCCCGGCTTGGTCAGGTCGGGAACCGCCGCGGCGTCCCCACCGGCGAACACATCCGGGTGACCGGGCACCTGCAGATCGGCGCCGACCTTCAGCCGGCCCCGTTCGGTGTCGAGGCCCAGCCCGTCGATCAGCGGAGCGCCGGTGACACCGGTGACCCACGCGACGGTCTGGGTGTCGACGCGGCTGTCGTCGCTGAGGATCACGTGGTCGGGATGCACCGCCTTGAGCGTCGTCTCCAGCCGTACGTCGATGCCGCGCTCGCGCAACACGCGCATCGCGGCGGCGCCGAGTTTCTCGCCGACCTCGGGCATCACCTGCTTGGCCATGTCGAGCAGCACGAACCGGACGTCCGAGCCGTCGAAACCCAGCTGCCGTGCCGCGGCGTCGGCCAGCGCCCGCAGCTGCACCGCCAACTCGGTGCCCGAATAGGAGGCGCCGACGATGACGATGGTGCGACGCGCGCGGATCCGGCCCGCGTCGTCGTCGACATGGGCCAGCTCGAGTTGCTCGAGGACGTGATCGCGCAGATACAGCGCCTCGGCGGTGGACTTCAGGCCGCGCGCGTGGTCGGCCAACCCGGGGATGTCGAACAACCGGGTCACCGATCCCGGGGCCAACACCAACCGGTCCCAGCTCAGTTCCCGGACGCGGTCCTCGGGGTCGGTGTAGGACAGCGTCTTGGCGGCGAAGTCGACGTCGGTGGCGCGGCCGCGCACCAGCCGGACTCCGCTGAGCGCATTCGCGAGCGGGATGGTGACGAACCGGCCGTCGACCACGCCGCCGGCCACGTCGGGCAGCAACGGCGTGTAGAGCATGTAGTCGACCGGTGACACCACGGTCACCTCGACGTCGGAGTCGTGCTTGCGCAGGATCCGCATCAGGCGACGCGCGCACTCGAAGCCGGTGAACCCGCTGCCGACGATCACGACAGACGTCATCGCTCGCATCCTCCCGATGTTGATGTCACGAAACCTGGCCGACGTAGGCTGCGAGTGCGGAAAGCGTCTCCGCCGCAGTGAATTTCGGTCGCCACCCGAGCTGTTCCCGCGCCTTGCTCGTGTCCATCACCACGGACGTGCGCCCGGCATGCAGCCACTCGAGGCTCGACGGTACGAACGGCAGGCGCGCGATCACCTCGGAGGTGGCCACCGCCGCGGCGCGCGGCACCTTCAACGGGCGGGCGCCCAGCGCGTCACCGATCGCCGACATCGACAGCACTCCGTCGCCGGCGATGTTGTAGGCGCCCGGGGGAGCGGTCGTCGTGGTGACGGCCAGTTCGATGGCGGTGGCGACGTCGTCGTGGTGGACCAGCTGCAGCGGTGTGCCCGGGTCCGGGAACGGCGGTTTGAGCAGCGGCAGCGCCTGGGAGACGCGGCGCACCGGGCCGGGCAGCTGGTTCCACGGCATGGCGTCGGCCAGCGCCGTGGCGTTCGGGCCGGCGACGATGCACGGTCGCAGCACGAACACCTCCAGTGACGACCCGGCGGTGATGTCGGCCAGCGCGGCTTCGCAGGCCGCCTTCTGCTCGGAGTAGTAGTGCTCGGGCGACCCGCGCGGCGGGACGTCCTCGGTGATCGGGATCGGATTGTCGGAGTGATAGCCGTAGGCGGCCACCGAGGAGGTGTACACGAGTCGGCGGGGCCGGGCGGCCGCCACCGTCGCCTCGAACACGTTGCGGGTGCCGGCGAGGTTGACGCGCGCGCTCTCCTCGCGGGAGCCCAGGACGATGAACGCCAGGTGGACGACCACGTCGGCATCGGCGACCAGGGCGTCGACGGCGTCGCGGTCGAGGATGTCGCCCTGTCGGTAGGTCGTCTTGGTCCATCCGTGCTCGGACGGGTCGAACGGGCGCCGGGCCATGCCGACGATCTCGGTCACCTCGGGGTGGGCTTCCAGGGCGCTGATGGTCGACAGGCCGATCTCCCCGGTGGGCCCGGTGACCGCCACGCGCACAGACATACGCGTGCTGTTCCCCGTCTGCCGCGGAGGAAAACGGCGCGCCGTCAGCCGATCCCGGTCTCGTCCGGGGTCTTGGCGCGCGTCGCGGTCAGATGGTCGAGAAGGCCGGTGATGTCGAGGATGCGGTTCAGGTGGTCGGGCCGGTGGTGGAAATGCAGGGGGATGCCTGCGGCGCTGGCGCGGCGATGGATGAGCAGCAGCGCGGACAGCCCCGCGGAGTCGCAGAACGTCAGGTCGGCGAAATCCAGGTGCACGCCCGAGACGGCGGCACGCGCATCGCACAGCGAGGTGATCGTGTCGACCAGCGCGGCGGTCGACCCGTAGGTGAGGTCGCCGGCGACCCGGATGCGGGCGTCCGGGGAAGCGGAGGTGACGGTGACGGTGAGATTCATGCGGGAAGCTTGGGGTCGGCGGTCAACGGGTCGGGCAGGCCGGCACGGGCATTGTGCAACAACCGGCGGGCGCGGGGGAACTCGGTGAGCTGGTCGGCCAGGGAGTCCAGCGTAGGCACCAACGTCGCGGCGGGTACGCCGCGGGCCTCGAGGATGTCGGCGGTCCAGCCGATGAACTGGGCGAACAGGTCGTCGTCGTCGGTGTAGAGCGCGGTGGCCAGGAAGTCGACGATGTGGGCGATGTCGGCGGAGGTGTGCTGGCGCTGCAGGTCGGTGTATCCGGCCATGTCCGGCAGACGTTCCCCGAGGGCGACCATCGTGGCCTGCACCAGTCGCGTCGACGAGTCGCGGACCAACGTGTACTCCTGGTCGGCCAGGTGCGGCAGGTCGTCGACGACGTGATGGGCCCGGGTGACCGACAGCGGCTCGAACCCCTGCGCGAGCCGCGCCGCCGCCGAGCGGGCGTCCGGTGCCCAGGCGTCGGCGCCGAGCAGCTTGGCCAACCGACCGTCGGCCCCGAACGCCGCCCCGCCGACGAGCACCGGTACCCCGGCGGACTGGCAGGCGGTGATCGCGGCGTGCGCCGTGGGTAGCCGCGTCGCGATGGAACACGACAGCGCCACCACACCGGGGCCGTGCTGGTTGATGTGGGCGACCAGATGCGGCGTCGGCACCTGCGCGCCGAGGAAGTCGACCTGCCAGCCGTGCAGCCGCAGGGTCTCGGCGAGCAGCCGCGCCGGCATCGCGTGCCACTCGCCGTCCACGCAGGCCACCGTCACGCGGCCCACCGACGCGGGTCGCCGCACGCTTGGGTGATGCGCCAGCGCGGCGATGACCCGGTCGTTGATCGCCGTGGCCGCGTGTTCCTGGGCGACGGTGATGCGGTTGGCGGCCCACTCCGTGCCGACCCGCTGCTGGACCCGCGCGATCACGTCGAGCAGCACGTCTTCGGCGGGTGTCCCCTGCTCGAGCGCGCCGAAGACGACGTCGACCGCGGTGAATTCGTCGCCGTCGATCGCGGCCGCCCAGAGCCGCTCGCGCAGCCCGTCACAGGTTTGTCGGTCGTCGCCGTCGGAAGTCATGCGATGTATCTACCCGCTGTGTGACCGTCGACCGCGCTGAGATGCGTTCGTCGCGGCGCTGTGATGGCCACCACAGCGATGTCGTCGTGGCTCCGCTCGCTCAACCACTCCGAGGTCAGCATCATCACGTGCTCGACCACCGCCTCGGCCGGAAGGCCCGCGCACTTGGCCAACGCGGTGGTCAGGCGGTGCTCGCCGAACATGTCGCGGCCCAGCGGTCCGCCGTGCGCCTCGGTGACGCCGTCGGTGTAGAGCAGGCAGGTCTCGCCGGGAGCCAGCGTGGTCTCGAAGGACTCGGCCTTGATCTCGGGCAGCACCCCCACCAGGGTGCCGCTGGTGTCGGCCTCCTCGACGACCCCGTCGTTGCGCACGATCAGCGGCGCCATGTGCCCCGCGCTGGTCAGCCGCAACGAGACCAGCCCGTCACGGCAGGCCACCGACGCCAGCACCAGCGTGGCGAACCGGGTGTCGCGCGGGGACAGCAGCGCGCTGTTGAGCAGGCTGAGCACCGACCGGTGGTCACCGGCCAGCGGCGCCAGCGCCTGCAGCGTGTTGCGGATCTTGCCGGACATCACGGCCGCTTCGAGGCCCTTGCCACACACATCGCCCAGCACGATCAGCGTCTCGCCGTTGTCGCCGGCGCCGGTGTGCACGTCGTAGAAGTCCCCGCCAACGGCTTCGTGGTCTTCGGAGGCGCGGTAACCGCCGGCCAGCTCGATGCCGTCGATGCGGTCCAGCTGCGGCGGCAGCAGATCCCGCATCAGCGTGCGGGTGATCGCGGACTGTTCGGCGTAGAGCCGGGCAGCCGACAGCGCAGCGCCGGCACGCGCGGCGAACAACCGGGCGAACAGCTCCTCGCCGGCGGTGAACACCGTCTGCGAGCTCTTGCGCAGCAACACCAGCGCCCCGGCCGGCACCCCGTGACCAGGCAGCGGCGTGATCACCACCGACCCGAGTGACTCTGTGAAACCCTGTGGCACAAGCCAATCCGGGACCGCAGCCGGGTCGATCCAGCGCGACGGCACGGGCGGGAAGCCGCGCAGCGCCTCACTGAGACCGGCCACCGCAGTCGGCTCCGAGGCGACCTCGCGGTGCTCGACCACGCCCTCGTCGTCGCAGTACACCAGGGGCATCCGGCCACCGGTCCCCGGAGCCACCACCACGGCCGCATCGGCGAGGTGACGCGCGGCCATCCGCGCGGTGGCCTCCATGCACCGGTCGATGTTCAGCGACGCCATCAGCACCGCTGACGCCTCGTCGAGGAAGGCCGCGCGTTCGCGCTCCCGCGTCAACTCCGCGCGCATCTCCAGCACATCCGGCGCGGTGTCGGCCACCAGCCACCAAGCGACGTCGTCCATCGGCAGCGTCGTCGGCTGCGCGTGGTACCCCACTCCGTCCACCACACCCGAGGTCGGCATCGGCTCCTCGCCGTGCGCCCGCATCAACCAGTCCGGGACGCAGTCTGCAAGGGTGCGGCCGGGCGCCGCGTCCGGAAACACCAACTGCGCTGCGGCGCTCACCGCGCGGACCACACCCGTGGAATCCACCACCAGAACGGGATGGGTCACATCAGTCCACGGATCGTCGAGCCCTGCGCCGGTGCCCGAGGGTGCGTTGTCCCTCATGCCACCTCCTCATGCAGGCGACACCGCGCAGCAGCCGGGACACGGCACCACACACGGACGTCACCCACGTCGTGTTCCGAGCATCGCAGCTTGACCGGCTCAGGGGAAATCTTCGTGCTGCCACTCTAGGCGTCCAGCGCTGTCGCGCATCCCGAAACCCGTGTGATGGCCAGCGCGAACGCGGGTACCGCACAGAGATCAGACGAATGCGTGACGTGCCGGCGCCGAGCGTCGGATCGAGGACCTGGGCGGGTGAGATGGGCGAAGGACGGTTACTGGTCGCCGGACAGACCTGCTGGCGCACCGCGACCGCCGACCGGCTGGCTGTCATCGTCGATGCCGCCGACTACTTCCACCACGTCAAAGCAGCGATGCTGCGGGCGCGGCGACGGATCATCCTGGTGGGCTGGGACTTCGACTACCGGATGACGTTCGAACGCGACGGCAAGACGCTGGCCGGGCCGAACCAGCTCGGCGCGTTCCTGAGGTGGCTCGTGCGGCGGCGCTCCGGCCTGGAGATCTGCATGCTCAAGTCCAACCTGGGACTGTTGCCGACCTTTCAGACGATCTGGCGCGGCGTGTTGCCGGTGTCGCTGCTCAACCGGGTCAGCAGCGAGCGGATGCAGTTCGCCGTCGACGGGGCCCACCCCACCGGCGCCGTACACCACCAGAAGATCGTGGTGGTCGACGACGCGGTGGCGTTCTGCGGTGGCATCGACCTGACCGTCGAGCGCTGGGACACCCCGGACCACCCGGACGACAGCACGTTTCGACGCATCGGGGACGAGCATTACGGACCTCGCCACGAGGTCGCGGTCGCGGTGGACGGCGCCGCCGCCCGCACACTTTCCGAGCTGGCCCGGAACCGGTGGCGCGCGGCCACCGGCCAGTTCCTCGCGCCGGTGGCCGCCGCCGGAAATCTCTGGCCGCGCAGCTTGGAACCGACGCTGTCCGCGGTCGACGTCGCGATCGCGCGCACCCTGCCGGCGCTGCCGCCGACGCACGAGGCGCGGGAGGTCGAAGCGCTGAACTTCGCCGCGATCGGAGCCGCCCGCGACGTGCTCTACCTGGAAAACCAGTACCTGGCGTCGCGATCGCTGGCCGAGGCGCTCGCCGCCCGACTGCGCGAACCCGACGGGCCCGAGATCGTGGTGGTGCTGCCGCGCTCCTCGGAGAGCCCGTTGGAACGCACCGCGATGGACACTGCCCGCTACGAGATGCTCCGACTGCTGTGGGCTGCCGACGAACACGCCCGGTTCGCGGCCTTCTGGCCGGTGACCGACGGCGGCACCCCCATCTACGTGCATTCCAAGGTGCTGGTGGCCGACCAGCGGTTACTGCGCATCGGGTCGTCGAACCTGAACAACCGGTCGCTGGGTTTCGACAGCGAATGCGACCTGGCCGTCGAGGCCGATCCACTCGACCCGGACGACGAACAGTTGCGCCGCACCATCGCCGCGGTGCGGGACCGCCTGCTCGCCGAACACCTCGGGGTGCCCGTGGGCGAGTTCGTGGCGGCGGTGTCCCGCGAAGGATCGTTCCTCGCCGCGATCCAGGCGCTGGCCGGGCACGGACGCACGCTGCGCCCGTTCACGGCCGATACCATCGCCGGCGAAGCGGGCCCGCTGGCCGAGAACGACCTGATGGACCCCGACCGGGTGCCGGAATCGTTGAGCCGCAGCGTGCAGCGGCTTCTGACCGGGCTGGCGAATAGGCCGCCGTGGAACGGGTACGCCGTCACCATGTCACCGCAGGATCGCGCCCCCGAGACCGAACCGGACACCACCGACGCGCAGACCGACGTGCCCCCGGCGAACCCGGCCTACGCCACTCCGCCTCCGGAGGGCATTCCCGACGCCGAGGGGTGAGGCGCGTCAGCCGCCCGCGGCATCGACGGTGATCGTGGGCGGCTCGTCAGTGGTTTCGGCGTTCAGCTTGCCCACCACGTAGTCGGCCGCCTGGTCGGTCAGACCGCGCACCACGTAGGCGCCGTGCGAGCCGTGGTCGCCCCCGGTCGGCGAACACACCGGGTCTTCCGGGATGCAGGAGTCCAGCGTCTTGTCCACATACCGCGACCCCACCGTGATGGGCGGGGCGCCGGTGTAGATGGACTGCAGGAACCCACTCGACGGCTTGCCGAACAACGCCACCGCGGCGACCCGGTCGGCCACCTCCGGCGGCATCGGGCCGGTCATGCCCGGCGGCGGGACGTAGCCCTCCGGGATGGCGTCCTCGGTGATGTAGGCCGCGACCGCGGCGCCCTGTGAGAAGCCTCCGATCACCATCTCGGTGTCCGGGCAGCGGTTGGCCATGTCCATCACCCGGTTGCTGGCGTCGATGACACCCGTTGCGGCCGTGGCGAAGTCGAGTGAGGCGGGGTAGTTGACCGCGTAGACGTCGACCGAGCGTGGGCCGGTGCGCGCCCGCAGTGCGTCGACGAACGCCTGACCGGTGGACCCGACACCCGGTGCCTCGAAGGTGCCGCGCGCGAACACCACCTCGACGTCCGGGCACGGGGCCGCGGATGCCGGCGCGGCGGTGGCCAGCGGCCATCCGGCCAGCGCGACCACTGGCGCCAGTGCGACACCCCAACGACGAATTCTGTTCATTGTCGACCGCCTGCTTCTCGATGTGGACCGTAGCCGGCTTCGTTGCTGCCCGACGGATCGGCCGGTGGCCTGAATCCGCCACCTATAGTGACGGAAATCAGCCCGATTTTCGACTCGGTATCGATATCCCGTCCGCACGCGGCCCGGCCCGGCCCGATCATGGCGTGAATCACCAACGCGCAGAACCTGTTTGCGACCGCAATCCGAGCAAAGTCCTGAAGCTTTCCGGCGTGGTCGGTCACCGGCGGCAGCGAATCCTGTTCGAGCGTCGGCCTTCTGGCGCTCGGTGCGAGAGGTAACAGCGACCCGGGTGCACGTCGATACACTCTCCGAAAGGTCTCGCGGCCGCACCGCCGCCGCACACACCCCGTCGCCGTATCGCAGACGGAGATCCCCCAAGCCGAAGGAATGCTGCAATCTATGCGTGAACCCCAGCGTGGCGTCGCCGGGCGACACCTTCTGGGCCGTCGGACCGCGCTCAAGTTGCCGTTGCTGGCCACTGCCGGTGTGGCGCTGGCCGCACCGGCGCACGGTGCGGCGCAGCGGTGGCCCGCCGACCGGGCACACCGCTGGTATCAGGCGCAGGGCTGGCTCGTCGGCGCGAACTTCATCACCTCCAACGCGATCAACCAGCTCGAGATGTTCCAACCGGGCACCTACGACCCGCGACGGATCGACGCCGAGCTGCACATGGCCCGGTGGCTCGGCTTCAACACGGTGCGCGTGTTCCTGCACGACCAGCTGTGGTTGCAGGACCGCACGGGTTTCCAGCGGCGGCTGGGCCAGTTCGTCGACATCGCCGCCCGCCACCGCATCAAGCCGCTGCTGGTGCTGTTCGACTCGTGCTGGGATCCCGAGCCGCGCCTGGGCCGGCAGCGCGCGCCGCGACCGGGGGTGCACAACTCCGGCTGGGTGCAGAGCCCCGGGGCGCACTTCCTCGACGACCGGCGCTACCGCACGCTGTTGCGCGATTACGTGACCGGGGTGCTGCGCCAGTTCCGCACCGACGACCGGGTGCTCGCCTGGGATCTGTGGAACGAGCCGGACAATCCCGCCGACGTGTACTCCGAGGTCGAACGTGCCGACAAGGTCGAGTTGGTCGCCGACCTGTTGCCGCAGGCGTTCGGCTGGGCCCGCGCCGTGGATCCGATCCAGCCGTTGACCAGCGGTGTGTGGGACGGCGTCTGGGGTGACCCGGCCCGCCGCGGTGTCATCAACTCGATCCAGCTGGACAACTCCGACGTCGTCACCTTCCACAGCTATGCCGGCCCCGGCGAGTTCGAGTCCCGCATCGCCGAGCTCGCCCCGCTGGGGCGTCCGATGATGTGCACCGAGTTCATGGCGCGCTCGCTGGACAGCACCGTCGAGACGATCCTGCCGATCACCAAACGCCGCCGGGTGGGCGCCTACACCTGGGGTCTGGTGGCCGGGAAGACGCAGACGTACCTGCCCTGGGATTCGTGGGAGAAGCCGGTCACCGGGACGCCGGGCCTGTGGTTTCACGACCTGTTGCAACCCGGCGGGCGGCCGTACCGGCCGGCCGAGGTGCACACCATCCAGAAGCTGACGGGCCGGCGCCGGCTGGGCTAGAGGGCCGGCAGCGGGCCGCTGAGCCGGCGCGGCAGACACAGGACCGCCACGATCGCGGTCAACGCGGCGGCGACCGCGAAACCGGCCGTCACCCCGAGGAGGTCCGCGGTGCCGCCGAGCACCGCCGCGGCGATGGGTCTCGACCCGAGGAACCCGACCAGCCACAGCGCCATGATGCGGCCGCGCAGCTCCTCCGGCGCCCGCTCCTGCACCACGGTGCTCAACCCCGTCATCGCGCAGCCGAACCCGAATCCGGCGACCGCCAGCCCGGCCATCGCCACGGGCACCGCGGACCCGACGCCGAGCACCGCGAGACCCACGCCGAGCACGACCAGCCCGATCGAGGACACCATCGCCGAGGCGATGCGTCCGCGCAGCAGAGCCAGCGCGCCCATGCCGAGCGCGGCCCCCACACCGAACACCGCCGACAACGTTCCGACCAGTCCCGCGTCACCGCCGAGATGGTCGGCCAGCGACGGCGTCAGCGTGATCGAGGAATCCGACGCGACGCCGACGGTGGTCACCGCGGCCAGCGCCAGCAGCAGTGGACGGTCGCGCAGCACGTAGCGCACCGCGACCCGCACGCGGTAGTCGGCGCCGGACCGGCGTTCCGGTCGCGCCGGGAAGCGCACCATCACGAGCAGCACCGCGAACACCAGATGCAGGACGGCGCTGACCCCGAACGCCACGGCGGGACCGAGGTGCGCGGCCAGGTAGGCGCCGGTGGCCGGTCCCACGATGCGGCCGATGGTCATCGGAATGCTGTTCAGCGCCATCGCCGTGGGCAGTTCACCGTCGCGGATCAGGTTCGGCACGATCGACTGCATCGCGGGCCCGCCGACGACGAAGCCGAAGCCGACCAGCGCCGAACCGAGCAGGATGGGCACCGCGGCCGACATCCCGGCGATGTCGGGAACGGCGAAGAACCAGGCGGCGGTGGCGCCCGAACCGGCCACACACAGCACCCGGCCGAGCAGGATCTGGCGGGCGGGGTTTCCGGTGTCGGCCCATTTGCCGCTCATCGGGCTCAGGATCAGCTGCGGCGCGAACTGCACCACGCCGACGAGCCCGACCATCATCGCCGAGCGGGTGGCGTCGTACATCACGATCGCGGCGACGATGCCGTGCGTCCAGACCGCGGCGACGGAGAACATCTTGCCCCAGAACAGTGCCCCGAACACCGGGTCGAACATCAGGCCCAGCGCGCCGCGGCTGCGCAGCACGGGCGTGGTCGGCGTGGTCGCCGGTCTGGTCTCGGAGGTCATCGGCTCGCCGCCGATTCGAAGCGTTCGGTCAGCCGGTCGAGCAGCGACACCAGGGATTCGACGTCGTCGTGTGGCCAGTCGGCCACGGCCTCGGCGACCAGTTCGCGCCGTCGCCGGGTGACCGCGGACAGCGCCGCGCGACCCTCGTCGGTGAGCAGCAGGGTGCAGCGGCGCTGGTCGTCGGGGGAGGTGGTCTTGCTGAGCAGACCGGCGTTGACGACGGCCGTGACGGTGCGGCTGGCGGTGGATTGTTCGACGGCCAGGTAGTCGGCGACGTCGCGGACGCATGCGCCGCGGCCGGAGAGTTCGCACTGTTCCACCGCGCGCAGCACCCGCAGTGTCGAGACCGAGCCGAGTGGCCCCGACGGATCCAGCAGCCGGCGCCGCCACGTGGGCCGTTGACGCGCGATGTGGATGCGCGTCAACAGGTCGTCGAGGTCATCGTAGGGGGACGGCGGCACCAAATATGCATAGCACACATAACTGTTGGCTCAAATTCGCTGCAGGCCCGGTTTCGAGTTCCCGGCAGCGGCTATCAAACGACCTATGGCCACCCCAGGAACCCAAGGCACCCCGGTTGCAGCCCCGACCGCGCTGCGCGCCCCCATTCAGCACGCGTCCGTCGCCGTCGGGGCGCTCTTCCTCGTCGTCGGCATCCTGGGCTTCGTCCCCGGGATCACGACCAACTACGACGCGCTCACCTTCGCCGGCCATCACTCGGGCGCCGCGCTGTTCGGCGTCTTCGCGGTCTCGGCGCTGCACAACGTCGTCCACCTGGTCTTCGGCGTGCTCGGCGTGGCGCTGTCGGGCACCTACAACGGTGCCCGCGGCTATCTCCTGTTCGGGGTGGTGGTCTACGGACTGCTCACCGTCTACGGGTTCGTCGTTCCGGAGGACTCGGCGGCCAACGTCGTCCCGGTGAACACCGCCGACAACTGGCTGCACCTGGTCCTGGCTCTCGGCATGGCGACGCTGCTGCTGATCTGGGGGCGCACCACCGGCGTCGCGCACGACCGCCGGCACACCTAGCCCCGGTTTGTGCGCGGACGCCCGGGGTATCGCTGGCACGTGCCCGACACCCCGCCGCGCATCGTCGTCGTCACCGGCGCCAGCGACGGCATCGGTCGGCAGGTGGCGCTGCGGTTCGCCGCCGAGGGCGCACGCCTGGCCCTGGCCGCCCGCGGCGCCGACGCATTGGCGGCGGTGGCCGCCGAATGCCTGGACCGGGGCGCTGCCCAGGTGGTGGCGCAGCCGACGGACATCGCCGACCGCGATGACGTCGCACGGCTTTTCGACCGCGTCGTCAGCGAACTGGGACCGCCGGACGTCGTGGTGCAGAACGCGTCGGTGGCGGCGGTCGGCCGGCTCACCGAGATCCCACTCGACGTCATCGACGCCGTCATCCGGACCGACGTGCTCGGGGCCGTCTACGTCGCCCGCGCCGCGGTCCAGCAGTTCCAGAAGCACGGATCCGGCGCGCTGATCATCGTCGGCTCGCTGTTCGGGCACGTCGCGGTACCGCTACTCGGGCCGTATGTGATCAGCAAGTTCGCCGTCACCGCGCTGATCCGCGTCCTGCGTCAGGAATTGCGCGACCAGCCGGGAATCACGGTGACCGGAATACACCCGGGCGGGGTGAAGACCGGCATCTACCGGCACGCCGCGAACTATCTGGCCCGCGTGCCGCGGGTACCGCCGCTGGCCGATCCGCCCGAGAAGGTCGCCGCCGTCATCGTCGACGCGGCGCAGCGGGAACGCTCCGCCGAACGGCACGTCGGCGTGGTGAACGCGCCACTGCTGGTCGGCTACCGGCTGTTGCCGACCGGGTGGCCGCACCCCTGGTGAAGCTGATCGGCTTCACCAGGGGCCGAGAGCATCCCGACGGCGGCAACACCGGGGTCTAGGTGTGGGCCGGGGTGTTGGCGAACTGATCGGTGATGGCCTGACAGAACGCCGGCAGATCCTTCGGGGAACGGCTGGTGATCAGGTTGCCGTCGATGCACACCTGCTGGTCGACCACGGTGGCGCCCGCGTTGCGCAGATCGGTGCGCAGGCTCGGATACGACGTCACCGTGCGGTCTTTGACCACATCGGCCTCCACCAGCGCCCACGGGCCGTGGCAGATCGCCGCCACGGGTTTACCGGATTGCACGAAGTCCCGCACGAACGACACCGCGGACTCGTCGAGTCGCAGCTTGTCGCCGTTGACGGTCCCGCCGGGCAGCACCAGCCCGTCGAATTCGTCGACGCGGGCGTCGGCGACCTCGCGATCCACCGGGAAGGTGCCCGCCGGTTCGAGGTCGTGGTTGCGGGCGTCGATCTCACCTGATTTCACCGACAGCAACTCGACCTGGCCGCCGGCGTTGCGCACTGCGTCGCGGGGTTGTTCGAGTTCGACCTTCTCGACACCGTCGGCGGCGAGAAAGGCGATCTTCCGGCCTTGCAGTTCGTTCGGCATGGCACTCCTTTCGTGACCTGTCAAGGTCTTTCGAGGGTCTGCTGCCGGTTACCCGCTGCGGGCCGAACGAACCCCTAGCCCTCGGCGTGCGGGGTGGGGCTCTGCGTCGACTCCCACTTGGATTCCAGGGACCTGGTGACGCGGGTGCCGGCCGCCAGATCCAGTTGGAAGGTCTCGGCGTTCTCGTCTTCGAAGGTGATCCGGAAAACGGCCTCAGCCGAGTCGTTCGGGTCCACGCGGTCCACGTGAACCACCTTGCACGGCCGTTCACCGGAGCCACGGTCGACGAGGAGAAGATCTCCGGGTGCGACGTCTTCGATGCGGTCGTTGGCCGAAACGTTGGACATCGTTGCACCGTAGCCGACATCAGCGCACCTGTGTGCAACGAGGTCCCTCTGCGGGGTCGGTGTGGCAATTGCGTTGTCAGCAGCGCGCTTTGGCCCCAGCTGCAGGAATCTGACGAAAGCCGTTTCACAGTGACGCGTCCGGGTATCGCGGGGTTCGTCCCACGTCCGACCCATACACACCCACAGGGGGCCCTCATGCCCAGCGGAGAAACCGGATTCGACGACGTCAGTTTCGACTTGATCTCGGTGCAGTACCACTCGTTGAAGGCCGGCCACGACTACGGCCAGTACGTCCGCGACGCCCGCAACGCCGGCCGCGAGGACATCGCGTCCTTCTTCGAGGAAGTGATGTCGCAGGACGCCGCCCGGGCGCACAGATGCCATGAGTTCCTGCGCGAGCTGACCGGATAGCCCGGCGCCGAACCGGGCAACTCGAATACACAACCCCGCGACTCGTTTCGCCTGGGCCGCGCCGGGTATTGCTGGTCTGCGCGTCAACCCCGCGCATGCCGGCATAAGGAGTCGAGATGGCAGGACGAAAATGGGCCCGGGCCGCCACCGCAGCGATGTTCGCTGTATGGACGGCCATGGCGACGGCGATGGTGGGGACGTCCCCCGTCGCGAACGCGCAGACCTGCCCCGACGTCGAAGTGGTCTTCGCGCGCGGCACCAACGAGGCGCCCGGTGTCGGCGGGGTGGGGCAGGCCTTCGTCGACGCGGTCCGCGCGCAGGCCGCGCCCCGCACGGTCGGCGTCTATGCGGTGAATTACCCTGCCGGCGACAACTTCTCGGCGCGGGAAGCGTTCGCCCTCACCGTCATCGACGGCATCCGCGACGAGGCCAACCACGTCCAAGCCATGGCCGCCAACTGCCCCGACACCCGCCTGATCCTCGGCGGCTACTCGCAGGGCGCGGTCGTCAGCGGGTTCGTCACCTCCGATGTCGTGCCGTCGAGCGTGCCGGCCGCCGTCGCCCCGCAGCCGATGCCCGCCGACATCGCCGAACACGTTGCCGCGGTGGTGCTGTTCGGCACGCCGTCGGGCCCCTTCCTGAGCAGGTACCAGGCGCCGGCGATCACGATCGGACCCGCATACGTCGGCAAGACCCTGCAGTTGTGCGCCGCGGGGGACACGATCTGCGACGGTGCCCCCGACGGCGGACCGACCCTGGCGCACGCGCTGTACTCGATCAACGGGATGACCAACGACGGTGCCCGGTACGCGGTCGAGCGTCTGTGAAGGCCCGAAGGCCGGCAGGGGATCAGGCCCCTGCCGGCACCGGGTAGCGGTCGTTGACGTCAGCGTTGGTGTCCTTGCGGGCGCAATGAGCGCAGCAGAAGATGCCTTCGTCGGTCTCGATCCCGTGACCGAGGATGCGGCAACCACAGTGCCGGCACTCCGGCGCCAGCTGCACGGCAGCGCATTCCACGCTGTCGAACGTCGCTGAGCGACCGTCATGCCACGTGACGGTGAACGCCTTGTCGTAATCGTTACCGCACGTATCGCAGATGGCCATGAGAGTTCCTTTCGCCTCGGGTGTCGCAGGGTCGGTTTCCCGTCCCCACCATCGACAAACGTCACCGGTTGGGCCTCGAGTCCGTTTGATTCCGCAAGCGAGTGGTTTGACCTGCGACGAATGGGGCACAAAGGAAAAGCGACGTTGCACAGGCGTCGCCGAGACTTTCAGCGAGGAGCAGCACACGTGACAACTGCATACACCGATTTCGACGCCGTCGCGACGCCACTCGACGTGTATCCGCCCCAAGAGGATTCGTACCTACTCGTCGACGCGATGAACCAGGCGGGTCTGGCCCCGGGTGCACGGGTTGCGGACCTCTGCACGGGCAGCGGTGTCGTCGCGGTGGCGGCCGCCACCGCCGGTGCCGACGAGGTGACCGCCTTCGACATCTGTCCGAAGGCCGTGCAGCATGCCCGCGCTTCCGCATCGGCTGCCGGAGCGAAAGTCTCGGTGCACCGGGGTTCGTGGGCGCGCGCAGTGGAATTCGGACCGTTCGACGTCGTGCTGGCCAACCCGCCATATGTGCCGCAGAGCCCCGCTGACGACACCACCGACATCCCACCCGCCGCCGGCCCCGCGCAGGCTTGGAACGCCGGCACCGACGGCCGCCTGGTACTCGACCCGTTGTGCGCGGCGGCGCCCCTGCTGCTCGACGAGGGCGGCACCATGTTGATCGTGCAATCGGAGTGCTCAAACGTCCGGAAGACACTCAGCCTGCTGCGTGCCCACGGTATGCGCGCCGAAGTCGTTGCCCAGCAGCTGATTCCGTTCGGTCCGGTGATGACGGCCCGCGCGCAATGGCTGACCGCCGCCGGGCTGCTGGCTCCCGGCGCTCGGTGCGAGCGCATCGTGGTGGTCCGCGCGGACGCGCCATGAGCGACCAACCCGCCCGCCTGGTACGTGTCGTGCCGGGCGGGCCGGTGCTCGTCGAGGGGCCGGTCTGCGTCGAGCTTCCCGACGGTACGACCGTGGAGTCCGACCGGTTCATGGTGGCGATCTGCGCCTGCCGGCGGTCGAAGACCTACCCGTTGTGCGACACCAGCCACCGCCGCCGGCAGCGCACCGACACCAGCGCCGACGACCAGAAAGCGAACGCGGGCGGGGCCTGACCGGCACCGCCCGCGTGGCGCGTCACTCGCGCGTCATCCCCGCCTCATGCGCGGCTCACTCCAGGGGGCGACGCAGAGACGACCGGCCGTCGACCCAGCACTTCATCAGGTGCTCGGCCAGCCGGTCCTCCACCAGGCCGAAAGCCCGAATCCCGAACACCACGTCCTGATTGAGTTCGGGTTCGCGTGCCACGAGATCGCCCACGACATCGGTGCGTACCACCTGTTCGTGCACGGCGTCGGCCTCGACGTGCTCGCGGTAGAACCCCGCACACTCGTCGGGCGCACCGAGGCGCTCCAAGGCCTGCACCATGCGCCGTGACCCGGGCGGCGACGTCACCTCAGTCGCGGCGAAGTGCCCGACCGCCGCGCCGCGCCACCGCCGGTGCAGACCGAACATCGACATCACGTTGACCACCGCCAGCGACTCGGCGGACACGGAGTTCAGATAACCCAGGTAGGTGGTGTCCAGGTCGGCGGCGGCCATCAGGTCGGCGAACAGCTGCTGATGCAGCTGGGGCCCCTTGCCGGCGCCGAACTCGTCGAACTCGACGGCCACGAACGACGCCTTGGCCTGACCCGTCAGCCGCGGAATCGCGAAGGCGTGCGGGTCACCTTCTTTGAGGTGGTACACCGAGCGGTGGACGAAGTACTCGCGCATCTGCTCCCAGCTGCCCTCGTCGCGCAGGAAGTACGAGGGTCCGTTGCCCTGCACCGGCTCGACACACAGCGCGTCGAGTTCGGCCAGCGCACTGACGTCCGGGTCGATATCGCCGATGCCGCGGCGCAACTCCTCGAGGAACAGTTGCTCCAACTGTCCGCGCAGATACAGCAGTCCCGGATTCCACTCCCAGCCGGAATCCACCCCGGCGAAACCCCGGTAATGCAGCTCGTAGCAGATGTACAGCGCCAGCTGCACGTCGATGCCCGCCGGATCGGCGTCGGCCAGCGAGGTCTCCACACGGGTCAGGTAACGCAGCGGGGCGCGTTCGGCCAGCAACTCCACCACGGACATCGAGATCGGTCCACGGGGCTCAGGCAGCAGAGGTTGAACCAAAGTCGGCATCACGGGGGGCTAAGTACCCAGTGGTACCGAATGCAAACACAGTTTCGAAGAGTTGCGCAGCAGTACCCACTTCCCCCGGCGCCCTACACATTCTGCAGGGAATCTCACAACTCGGCTTATCACTCGTCGGACGGCACCGGGACGGGTAACCGCTAGGCAGGCGCAGACGAGAAATGTGCTCACCGAACAGGTGAATATCACTTCGAAGGGGTGAAACACACTTATGGCCACCACAACCAAGAACCAGGCCCGAACCAATGAAACGGCGACGCTGATCGCCCAACTCCGGACCCTGCTCGATCTCACGCACACCGAGATCCAGGTCGCCGAAACCCGAATCAGCCAGGCCCGCACCGACGCGGTGCGGCGCGAGTTGACCGAGAACGCGGAGAATGCACGCCTCCGCGCCGAGTCCATCGAGCAGGCCATTCGCAACCTCGGGGGATTCCCCGACGTCATCGGCCCGTTCCTGGGGCGCGCCGCAGCCGCGGTCAAGGCCCTCACCGAGCAGGCCGAGCCGTTCGACGAGGCGTTGCTCGGCGACCTCGCGCTCGAGGGTCAGCTGCTCGACCGCTCGCGTTACCTCAAGGCGCTCGCGGTCGGGGCCAAGAACTCCGAGGTCGAGGACCTGGCCACCAAGCTGATCACGGCGCACTCGGCAACCGTCGAGTGGCTGACCACCGTACTGGCCGAGGACGCCCTGGGCGGTCCCGCTGCCCTGCAGCGCACACCGATGCAGGCCGCGGCCGGAATGGCGATCAAGCTGGTGAACCTGCCGCTGACTCTGTCGACCCGCGGCGCCGACCGCGCCGCCGAGGCGCTGCGTTCGGTGCGACCGGCGATCAATGAGCTGGCCGAGCGCACCTCGCGGACCGGCGACATCGCCGCCAAGGCGCTCGCCGGGGCCCGCAATTCGGCCCTCGAGGAGGCCGAGCGGATCACCCGTGAGGAAGGCGCCGACAATGCGGCCGACGCGATCCACAACGCCCGCGGCGCGACCGGCGTCCTGGATGCCGGCGAGCTGCCGATTCCCGGCTACGACGAACTGACGGTCACCGAGGCGGGCAACGCCGTCAAGGAGTTGACCGATCCGTCCGACATCCGGGTCATCATCGCCTACGAGGAGGCGCACAAGAACCGTCAACGAGTCGTCTCGGCGGCGCAGACGCGCCTCGCCGCGATCGCTCAGGAAGTCGTCGGCATCAGCTGACGCGCTCCACGCACTGCGGACCGGTGCGAGCCTCACGGGGCTCGCACCGGTTTGTGTGTTTGCTCACCACTTTTGCGGGTACTCGCCTTACCTCCGGCCGGTGCGAGACCGGTCCCCGGCATCAGGAGGCGAAGTGACTGCCCCTCGGTCCAGTGTCGCTGGGCACGCCCTGCCCAGCGCCGTCACCGCAATGATGAACCATGTTCGGCATCTGGCCGGTACGTTGCGGCGCGAACCACAAGCCGCCCCGTCTGACTGGCGCAACGAGCCGTCGGCGCCGGTCGGATGGTGGAAGGCGCTGTAGAGCAGCACTGCCGCGTTCGCGCGCATTCGTTGCCGGGAAGGAGATCCCTTGACGAAGTGTCGAGCCGCCGATTAGAGAGTTCCGTGATGGAGTGATCGGGAGACGACACGGAGAGGGACCAACGTGGCCGAATCGGAGGGTGTGCGGCCCGCCGTCGTGGTGACTGCTGTCGCTTCCACAACGCCGCTGGCGACCGACGCCGAGAACACCTGGTCGCAGCTGTTGGCGGGGAAAAGCGGCATCGGTCATATCGGCGAGTTCCTGCCCGGCGACGTGGAGCTGCCGGTACGCATCGGCGGCCGCGTCACCGAGGATTTCGACACCGAACTCAACCGCGTGGAAATCCGTCGGCTGTCCTACATGCAGAAGATGGCGCTGGTGCTCAGCCGGAAACTGTGGAAGAACGCCGGTGAGCCGGAGGTCGAGACGCGGCGCCTGCTGGTCTCGATCAGCCACGCGTTCGGCAGCACCCGCGATCTGTGGACCGGCTACGAGGAGTTCAAATCCCGGGGCCTGCGCGCGGTTTCACCGCTGGCGGTGCAGATGCACATGCCCAATGCGCCGGCCGCCGCGGTCGGGCTGGACCGGATGGCCAAGGCCGGCGTGATCTCGCCGACCACCGGCGACGCGTCGGGTGCCTCCGCGGTCGCCGAGGCCTGGCGCCTGATCACCCTCGGCGAGGCCGACGTCGCGATCTGCGGCGGCGTGGAGTCCAAGATCGAGCCGGTACCCCTGGTGGCGTACAACAACATGGGCGTGCTCTCGAGGAACAACGACGACCCGGAAGGCGCGTGCCGGCCCTTCGACAAGGACCGCGACGGCATGGTCTTCGGCGAGGGCGGCGCGTTGCTGCTCATCGAGTCCGAGGAGCACGCGCGGGCGCGCGGTGCCACGCCGTTGGCCCGGCTGCTGGGCGTGGGCACCACTGCCGACGCCCACGACCTGCTGGAACCCGACCCCTCCGGGGAACAAGAGGCGATGGCGATCCGCCGCGCGCTGACGCTGGCCGGGGTTGCCGCCGACGATGTCGACCATGTCAACGCGCACGCCGCCGGCACCAAGGTCGGCGACCTGACCGAGGCGCGTGCGCTGTGCCAGGTGTTCGGTGACCACCGTCCCGCCGTCACCGCCCCGAAGGCGGCGCTGGGGCACTCGATGGGTGCGGCGGGCGCGATCGAGGCCATCCTGACAGTCCAGGCGCTGCGTGACGGCGTGGTGCCGCCGACGCGGAATCTGCGCACCCTGGACCCGGAGATCGACCTCGACGTGGTGACCGGGGAACCCCGCCGCGGCGACTACCGGTATGCGCTGAGCACCACGCTGGGCTTCGGCGGGCACAACGTGGCGCTGGTCCTCGGCAAGTACTGACCTCTCACCGGACCAGGTACTGCTGGCCCGGCAGAAACGACCCGATCAGCTCGGCGCGCGCGCCGCGTGACTGCACGACCTCGGCGAATGGGTCGCCGGCGTGCATCGCCAGCAGAAGTGACTGCGCCCCGAACCAGTCTCGCGCCGCCACGTCGCGCTGGGCAGCTGCGGTGCTCTCATTGAGAGCCCAGTTCGAGATGAACAGGTCGGCGGTCACGTCGAGGCTCTCGACCAGGCCGATCGGCACGATGTTGACCCGTCCCGGAACGGGACGTACCGGACCGCGACAGTGCAGCACCACCTCCGCGGGGCCGAGCACCGCGCTGAGATAGAGCCACTGCAGCGCCGCGAAGACGGGGGTGTCGAGCACCACGCACGTCGGGTGGTTGCCGTGCCGTCGGTGCAGCAACCGCATCAGGCTGCCGAACCCGCCGCCCCATTCGACGACCGTGCCCACGTCGCGGATGCAGCGTCCGGTGGCTTTCTCGTAGCGCAACAGGTGATACAGCTGGTGCACGGTGTTCGACGACGTGCGCACCGCGGTCCCGGGCACCGGCACCGTGGGAGGTGACCCGACCGCGTCCTCGGCCAACAGTGCGACGTCGTCGAGATGGTCCAGCACATACGGCAATTCGTGGGGCAGCAGGTGCTCGTCGACGAACATCTGGAACCGGATCACCGGGTGCCGCAGGAAATCCGGCGGGGGAACCGGCAGCAGGCCACGCTCGAGTTCGGCGTTGCGGGCGGCCCAGTCCGCGCGCACGTAGCGCGGTGTCGTGCAGTGCCGGACATGATCCAGCTGCGCCGAGAAGTCCTGCGCCAGCTCCTCGAAACAGCTGCGTGACACCGTCATCGTGAGGTGTGCGTGTCCGGGCGTTCGCCGCGGGTGAGTGGCGGTACGTGTTCGAGGACGCCGGCCACCTTCGCCAACCCGCCGGAGACCGCGACCGCCGCGGACGCCGGCGTGCCCGAGGTGCGCCGGGACAGCTGGTCGAGCCGGTCACGGAGCCGGTCGATCACCGTCAGCGGGGCGGCCGCGGCGACGTTGCCGGGCGGGCGACGGGCGACGACCGGGTGCGGACGGGTCGGCGCGGTCCGGCGCACCGCCTCCCAGGCCCAGCCCGTCGCGATGAGCTGCCGGTGGCTGAGCGCCTGCTGCAGCTTGGGCAGCAGGTCGTCCTCCTCGTCGCGGACGTCCTGGCGCAACAGCTCGGCGATACGGGCCCAGAGCTGCCGGTGGCGCGCGTCGTCGGGCGGCGTGCGTTCGAGCTCGGTGAACAGCTCGTTGATCTCCTGGTGTTCCTGCTCGATCTGCAGGGTCAGCGCTTCACCGTCGGACAGCACTTTCCGAGCCAGCGGCCACAGCACCGACTCCTCGGCGAAGGCGTGCGGGAACACCAGCCGGCACAGCCGGGTCAACAGCTCCTGGCGCGCGGCGCCGTCGGCGGTGTCGATCGCCTGCAGGAGGCGGTCCAACTCGACGTGCTCGCGCTTCTGCCGAGCGAGGATGCTGTGGGATCCACCGAGCTCAGCGGTCGATTGAGTGGACAGGGAGGTCATGGTCGGCGGTTACCCCGTATGGATGCGGCCAACCGTCGGGTGCTCAGTAGTCTGGCGCGGTGACCATCGATTACGACGACGCGCTGCGGGCCGCGATCACGCAGCGGCTGGCCGGCCACCGTCGGCGCACGGTCACCGACCCGGACAAGCGCCGTGCGGCCGTGGCGGTGGTGCTGGTCGACTCGCTGGTCGGTGAGGACCGCGTGGACCCGGCGCCGGTGGACGATTGGATCGCCGGGCGGCCGATGCCCGAGGACCTCGACGGGCGCATGGTCGACGTCTCCGGTGGCGCGGCGTTCTTCCTGTGTCGCAGGGCTTCGCGGTTGTCGACGCATTCGGCGCAGTGGGCGCTGCCGGGTGGTCGACTCGATCCCGGCGAGACCGCGGTGGATGCCGCGCTGCGTGAGCTGCACGAAGAGCTCGACGTCGAGCTGCCCGGGTCCGCTGTGCTGGGCGAGCTCGACGACTATCCCACCCGTTCGGGTTACGTCATCACCCCGGTGGTGGTGTGGGGCGGCGGACGCTTGGATCCCCGTCCGGCGCCGGACGAGGTGGTCGCTGTGTACCGCGTCGGGTTGCATCAGTTGACCCGGGAGGACTCGCCGCGGTTCATCAGCATCGCCGAGAGTCCGCGCCCGGTCGTGCAGATTCCGCTCGGCAACGACCTGATCCACGCGCCGACCGGCGCGATCCTGTTGCAGCTGAGGTGGCTGGGGCTGGAGGGTCGCTCAGACCCCGTAGACGGCCTGGAACAACCGGTTTTCGCCTGGCGTTGAGTGTCGAGGGTTTGTTTGCTCGGATGCTCGGGTAGACCTCCCGGGACCGACACGAACCCGACTGGGGACACCTTTAGCCATGACATCAGCACAGCTCACCGCCCGCCATCGCCTTCCAGGCGGTGGCACGTTCACCCGGCGGCGCATTGCACTGGCGTCGGCGATGGTCGCCGCGGGATTCGCCGGATGGCTCGGCGCCACCGTCGACGAACAGCCGTCGGCGCCCGCGCCGTCCACGCAGTCCGCCGCGCCGGTCGCCGCTGTGCCCGCGCCGGTCGCCGCTGTGCCCGCAGCCGCACCCGCCTCTGTCGAGTCGCTGCCCGCAGGCGTTCCGGCCGGTCCGCGGGAGTTCCAGAGCAGCGGTCAGGTCATCTCCGTGTCCGGTGACACCATGACCACCGCCGCCGGCGGTGAGACGACCACGTTCCGGATCACGCCGCAGACCACCCAGATCACCCTGCCCGGCGTGTCGGCGCCTTATGCCGCAACGTCATTCGCGCCCAAGCAGAGCGTCGTGGTCCTCGGTGTCGTGCACGACGGTGTCCCGGTGGCCACCGCGATCGCCGACGAGCGCGCAGTCGGCCCGAACGGGCCGCCGATGGACTACCAGCTGCCCGCCTGATCACGCCAGTCCGCGACCGCCTGTGCCAGTCCCGTTGTCAGCAACGGCAGTTGGTCAACTAGGGCCACACACGCAAGGAACTGCAGCTGTCGCGCCCGGCTCATCAGCCGTACCACGTCGGCATCGATACTGCGCAGTCCGCGCTGGGCGGCCGCGGCATCGTATTCGGCGATCGCTTCCGGTCCGAGCATCGCGACGTCCCACTCCACGGGACCGAGGCAGGCGTCCTCGAAGTCGCCGAACACGATCCCGGTCTTCGTGCGAATCACGTTGTGTGACGGGGCGTCTCCCTGGATCGGTTGCACCGTGGCCGCGGGGAACGCCGCCTGGAAACTCTGCGCGTCGGTCAGCACGGCGCGCAACGTATCGAATTCGCGCCGTGCGCGGTCGATGTCGTCGGCGCTGAGCAACTCGTTGGGGTGCAGCGCGGCCAGCAGCTCCGGCACACCGTGGTTGAACGGCGCGAGAAACGGCAGTGGATGCGGATATGCGGCGAGTTGGGCGTGCAGTTCGGCGCTGAACGACAGGTCCACCCCGTGATAGGGCTCGTGATCGTCGGCCAGATCGGCGAGTTCCCAGAACGTCATCGCGAAACCGTCCTGCCGAACCGGTGCTCGCGGAACCTGCGCCGCCGGCTTCACGACCGGAACACCACGCTCGGCCAGCCATGCCGCCACCTCGAGTTCCCGTTGCTGACGCCGGGTTTGGTCATCTGGCGTCGCGGCGCCGGTCACGACGACCGGGATTCGGGCCACCACAGGTTCGGGGTCCAGGTGCACCACGACGGAGAACACGTCGTGCAGCACGGTCGCTCGCTCCGCCCCGAGCCCCAACTCCGTCGCGGCGCGCAACGCCGCCGCGGCGGCACGTCGAGTGCGGTCAGCCAGCTGCTCGGTCGTCATCGGGGTGGCCACCGACGCCACCCTAGTGTCACGAACGCTGTGTCACCGCACCATTTTCGCGCGCGTAATGGTCGGTCTGAAACGCGCGGTTGCGCCGCTGGCCCCGCGCGCTGCCGCTGAACAGACCGGCATCGGCCTGTGCGCCGCTGAGCGGGGCATGGTCGGTGCGGTGCTGCGCATCGTCTCCGGGGTGGTGTTCGATCCGCTGCCGCGGCAACCCGTTGGGATGGGTGGCCTGCAGCCACGCGACCATACCTTCGCGGATATGGCAGCGCAGGTCGAACAGCGCACCCGCGTTGGACGCACTGACCAGCATCCGCACCCGTACCAGCCCGCCGACCGCGTCGGTGATCTGCAGGACGCCGACCCGGCCGTCCCACAGGTCGTTGGCGCGCAGCATGCGGTCCAGTTCGGCCCGCATCTCGTCGAACGGCACGGTGAAGTCGACGTCGAGTTCGACGGTGCCCAGCAGTTCGGTCGCGTTGCGCGTCCAGTTCTGGAACGGCGTGGTGGTGAAGTACGTGCACGGCAGCACCAGGCGGCGCTCGTCCCAGACGTGCACCACCACATAGGTCAGGGTGATCTCCTCGATGCGGCCCCACTCCTCTTCGAGCACCACCACATCTCCGACGCGGATCGCGTCGGAGAACGCGATCTGGATGCCGGCGAAGGCTGCGCCCAGCGAGGTCTGGGCCGCCAGGCCGGCCACGACGCTCAACACGCCGGCCGAGGCGAACATCGTCTTGCCGATGTCGCTGAACGACGGGAACGTCATCAGGGCGGCCGCGGCACCGAGCACCACGACGATCGCCACGACGATGCGCCGCAACGTCGTGACCTGGGTGCGGATCTTGCGCCGGTGCCGGTCGGCGTCGGTCAACCCGGTGTCACCGCCGGCGAACCGGGAGACGATCTGCCGTTCGGCGACCCGCACCAAGCTGACCACGGTCCAGGTGAAGCTGGCGATGAGTGCGATGACCAAGGCGTGGTCCACCCAACCGCGCCATCCGGCCTCGGTGGCAGTGGTGCGGCGCACGGCTGCGGACGCGGCGATCACCACCAGGGTGGCGCGCAGTGGCATGCGGGTCAGTTCGGCGACGTCGCCCAGGACGGCGCTGCGCCGGCCCAGACGCTGCAGCACCCACGACAACGTCAGTCCGACTCCGTAGGCCAGGGCCACGGCACCGGCGATCCATGCTGCGGCGACCGCAAGCCCGGTGGCGGATTGCATCTCGATCGCATCGTCCATACAGCTGACTCCTGTGATC
>NZ_JBNMQU010000012.1:0-213532 GCF_050205565.1 Mycobacterium sp. SMC-4
GTGTTAAGCACGCCGCCAGCGTTCGTCCTGAGCCAGAATCAAACTCTCCAAACAAAAACGTTCAGAAAAATTCGAACCAAACAAAAGACACCAAAACTGGCATCCAAAAAAACCACACCCCTAAACGGGAAAAAGAGGCGCGGCAAAAAACAACAAACAAAAACCACCAAACACACTATTGAGTTCTCAAACAACACACCCGGTTTCAGGCAACCCTGACACTGTACTGCATGTGACCAGGGAGGTCAAACCTCGTCCTCCGGATCTTTCAACCCGGGGCCGTGGGCTTCTGTTGGAAGATACTACGCACGAATCCGCCAGGTTCCCAAATGTCCTGTTCAGAACCGGTTTCGGACCCTCTACTCTACGCGACGCGCTCCACTTCCGCACCCAAACTGACGAGATTTTCGACGAACTTCGGATATCCGCGGTCGATGTGGAACACGTCGTGCACCTCGGTTTCCCCGTCGGCGACGAGTCCGGCCAACACCAAGCCGGCGCCGGCGCGGATATCCGAGGACCACACGGGTGCGCTCGACAGCTGCGGAATCCCACGCACCACCGCATGGTGTCCGTCGGTCCGGGCGTCGGCGCCCAGCCGGATCATCTCCTCCACGAAACGAAACCGTGCCTCGAAGACGTTCTCCGTGATCATCGACGTGCCGTCGGCTATCGCCGCCAATCCGATCGCCATCGGTTGCAGGTCCGTCGGAAATCCCGGGAAAGGCAGGGTCGCGACGTTGACCGCCTTCGGGCGCTCGTACTGCACCACCCGGAAGCCGTCGTCACTCTGGGTGACGGTGGCACCGGCGTCGTGCAGTTTGTGCAGCACGAGTTGGAGATGGGCGGGGTCGACCCCGGTGACCGAGACGTCTCCGCGGGTCATCGCCGCGGCGATCCCCCAGGTGGCCGCGACGATCCGGTCCCCGATGACCCGGTGCTCGGTCGGATACAGCCGGTCCACGCCGGTGATCGTCAAGGTCGACGAACCCGCACCGGAAACCTGCGCACCCATCTGGTTGAGCATCGTGCAGAGGTCGACGACGTCGGGTTCCCGCGCGGCGTTGTGGATCGTCGTGACACCGTCGGCGAGGACCGCGGCCATCAGGATGTTCTCAGTGGCGCCCACCGAGGGGAACTCGAGTTGGATCTCGGCGCCGTGCAGATGATCGGCTTCGGCCACGACGCACCCGTGTTCGATGGTGCATCGCGCCCCCAGCTGACGCAGCCCAGCCTGGTGCATGTCCAGGGGACGCGACCCGATCGCGTCACCTCCGGGGAGTGCGACCTTCGCCTTCTTGCATCGGCCGACCAGCGGCCCGAGCACACACACCGACGCGCGGAACTGGCGCACCGCGGCGAAATCGGCGTCGTACTTCGGTTCGTCTGGCGAGGTGATGCGAACGACGTCGCCGTCGAGTTCGACCGTCGCACCGAGTCCGCGCAGCACCTCTGCCATCAACGGCACGTCGAGAATGTCCGGGCAATTGGAGATCGTGCTGGTGCCCTCGGCGAGCAAGGCGGCGGCCATCAGCTTCAGCACACTGTTCTTGGCGCCACCGACAGCAACTTCGCCCGATAACCGGCAGCCGCCGGTCACCACGAAATGCTCGCTCACGTCGGTCAGTGTAAACAGCGCTCCTGCCCATGTCAGTCTCCCGAGCCGCGACTCTCACACTGCGTCCCGTACGGTTTGGGCATGGCTGTGCACCTGACGCGGATCTATACCCGGACCGGCGACGATGGGTCCACAGGACTCAGCGATTTCAGCCGGGTTTCGAAGAACGACGCACGGTTGGCGGCCTACGCCGACTGTGATGAAACCAACGCGGCGATCGGGGTCGCCGTCGCACTCGGGCAGCCCGACCAGCATCTCGCCGAAGTGCTGCGGCAGATCCAGAACGACCTGTTCGACGCGGGAGCCGACCTGTCGACGCCCGTGGTCGAGAACCCCGAGTATCCCCCGCTGCGTATCCAGCAGAGCTACATCGACCGGCTCGAAAAGTGGTGCGACGAATTCAACGAAGGGTTGACCGCACTCAACTCGTTCGTACTGCCGGGCGGAACCCCCATGTCAGCGCTGCTGCATGTGGCGCGGACGGTGGCCCGACGGGCCGAACGTTCGGCGTGGCACGCGGTCGAAACCCACGGCGACACCGTCAGCGTGCTGCCCGCGAAGTACCTCAATCGGCTCTCGGACCTGCTGTTCATCCTGTCGCGCGTCGCCAATCCCGAGGGTGACGTGCTCTGGAAGCCGGGCGGCGGAGCTCAGTAGATGCGTCGCCGCGCCCGCGGTGACGGTCGCGATTCCAGCCACGACGTGAACGCGGTCAACGCTCCGCGGTCCAACGCGATCTCATAACCCCGGCCGCGTTCCGGGCCGGCATCGCGCAATTCCAAGATCGCAATCTCGTCGGTCATGATGTCGAACTCGTCGCCCCGCGGGGAACGACGCGACACGATCTCCAGACCCCGCCGACTGAGCGTCCGGTCCGGCCACCACCGCAGGCTCGAAAGCCGGTAGAACCCGGCTTCGCCACCCCGATAACGCATGACGCCGTGCCGCCAACCCTGCCCACCGACAGCGGGATAGTCCCGAAGGATGGCAGCAGTGCCGCCGACCTGGCGCAACTTCCACAGACGGTAGCCGAGGACCCCGACTACCAGGGCCAAGACACCGACGAGCGCCACCATGAATTGCATGGAGGCGCTCATCGGTGGTCAGTCCAGTTGGCCGATTGCGCGCAGACGTGCGCGACCCCACGCCGCGGTGCGCTCGTCGTCAGACTCCGAGTCCTGCTTCGCCTCGTCGGCGTTGATCTCATTCTCGAACTGCGCGTTCTCGACGAGAATCCGCACGACCTCGTCGGTGACCGAGAGGAATCCCCCGTCGACCGCGATACGCAGGTCGTCTTCACCCTCACGCTCGACGCGCACCATCGCGTCGTCGACGAGTTGCGCGACGAGCGGGATGTGCCGAGGCAGGATCCCGATCTCGCCCGCGGTGGTGCGAGTGAACACGAAGGAGGCGTCGCCTTTCCACAGCTCGCGCTCAACGGCGACGATCTCGACGGTCATGTCCGCCATGTCACACCACCTTCCTCGATCCGATGCTCTTCGCGCAGGCGCTCATCGCCAGTCCGATGCTCAATCCGTCACTCACAGCTTCGCGCCGAGGCTTTCGGCCTTCTTCGCGAGGTCGTCGAGTCCGCCGATGAGGAAGAACGCCTGCTCGGGCAGGTGATCGAACTCGCCCTTGGTGAGCTTGTCGAACGCCTCGATGGTCTCCTTGAGCGGCACCGTCGAGCCCGGCTGACCGGTGAACTGCTCGGCGGCCATCATGTTCTGGCTCAGGAAGCGCTCGATACGGCGGGCCCGGTTCACCAGCTGCTTGTCCTCTTCGGCGAGCTCGTCGATACCGAGGATGGCGATGATGTCCTGGAGGTCCTTGTAGCGCTGCAGGATTCGGATGACTTCCTGCGCCACCCGGTAGTGCTCGTCGCCGACCACGGCCGGGTCGAGGATCGTCGAGCTCGAGGCCAGCGGATCCACCGCCGGGAAGATGCCCTTCGAGAACACCGAACGCGAGAGCTCGGTGGTGGCGTCGAGGTGCGCGAACGTGGTCGCGGGGGCCGGGTCGGTGTAGTCGTCGGCGGGCACGTACACGGCCTGCATCGAGGTGATCGACTTACCGCGCGTCGAGGTGATGCGCTCCTGCAGCTCACCCATCTCGTCGGCCAGGGTGGGCTGGTAACCCACCGCGGACGGCATACGGCCGAGCAGCGTGGAGACCTCGGAGCCGGCCTGGGTGAACCGGAAGATGTTGTCGATGAACAGCAGCACGTCCTGGCCCTGCTCGTCGCGGAAGTACTCCGCCATGGTCAGCGCCGACAGCGCCACGCGCATACGGGTGCCCGGCGGCTCGTCCATCTGGCCGAACACCAACGCGGTGTCCTTGAGCACGTTGGCATCCTCGAGCTCGACCCACAGGTCGTTGCCCTCACGGGTGCGCTCACCGACGCCGGCGAACACCGAGGTACCACCGAAGTTGCGGGCGATACGGTTGATCATCTCCTGAATGAGCACCGTCTTGCCCACGCCGGCGCCGCCGAACAGAGCGATCTTGCCGCCGCGGACGTACGGGGTGAGCAGGTCGACGACCTTCAGGCCGGTCTCGAGCATCTCGGTGCGCGGCTCGAGGTCCGAGAAGGCCGGCGGCTTGCGGTGGATCGACCAGTGCTCGAAGTCCTTGCCGTAGCCGGGCTCGTCGAGGCAGTCGCCGAGGGCGTTGAACACGTGGCCCTTGACGCCGTCACCGACGGGCACCGAGATCGAGGTGCCGGTGTCGGTGACCTCGACGCCGCGCACCAGACCGTCGGTGGGCTGCATCGAGATGGTCCGGACCAGGTTGTCCCCGAGGTGCTGAGCAACCTCCAGCGTCAGGGTCTTGGACAGCTCCTTGTAGGAGATGTCGGCGTGCAGCGCGTTGAACAGCTCCGGCACGGCGCCACGCGGGAACTCCACGTCGACGACCGGACCGGTGATACGGACCACGCGGCCGGTGGTCTCCTTGGCTTCTGCTGGTGCACTCATGTTGTTTCTTCGCTTCCTAACCGGGCGTACTGCTGAAGGTCATTTGGCGTCGGCCAGCGCGTTGGCGCCGCCGACGATTTCGCTGATTTCCTGGGTGATCTGTGCCTGGCGTTCGCGGTTGGCCGCCAGCGTCAGGGACTTGATCAGTTCGTCGGCGTTGTCGGTGGCCGACTTCATCGCCCGGCGCCGCGAGGCCGACTCCGACGCTGCCGCCTCGAGCAACGCCGCATACACGCGGGTGGCCACGTAGCGCGGCAGCAGCTCGCCGAAGAGGGTCTCGGCATCCGGCTCGAACGAGAACAGGGTCTGCGGACCGTCGGCCGGGGTTTCGTCCTCGACGTACTCGACGACCATCGGGGCGATCCGCCGGGCCGCCACCACCTGCGAGAGCATGGACCGGAACTCGGTGAAGACGATGTGTAGTTCGTCGACGCCGAGGACACCATCGGCTCCCGCGTCGTCGCCCTCGTCGTCGGCACCCGACATGAAGGAGGCCACCAGGGTGTCAGCGATCTCCCGGGCGTTCTCGTAGGTGGGCCGCTCGGAGAACCCGGTCCACGACTCGACGACCTCGCGCTGACGGAAGCTGAAGTAGCCCAGCGCTTTACGGCCGACGACGTAGAGGACCGGCTCCTTGCCCTCTTCCCGCAGCAGCGAGAAGAGCTCCTCGGACTGCCGCAACACATTGGCGTTGTAGGCACCGCAGAGACCACGGTCCGACGACACCACCAGCACAGCGGCCCGCCGCGGGTTCTCCCGCTGCACGAGCAACGGATGATCCAGCGCGCTGGCGCTGGCGAGCTCGGTCAGCATGTTGGTGATCTCGGTGCTGTAAGGCCGAGCCGCTTCGACTCGGGCCTGCGCCTTCGAGATCCGCGACGTGGCGATCAGTTCTTGCGCCTTGGTGATCTTCTTGATCGACCCGGCGGAACGGATACGCCCGCGAAGCTCGCGCAGTGTTGCAGCCATCTAGCTCTCCAGACCCTCTCGGTGACTACTTGTTGGAGGCCGGCTTGCGGACCTTGACGGACTCCTTCTCGACGTCCTCTTCGTCCATGGCCTCGGCGTTGGCGTCGACCGCCACCGAGCTGCCGTCAGACGCGGAGAAGCCCTTCTTGAAGTCGTTGATGACCTTGACCAGCTTCTCCTCGTTCTCCTCGGAGAACTTCTTGGACTCGCGGATGTCCTTCAGGATCTCCTCGTGCGAGCCTCTGACGTGCTCGAGCAGCTCGGTCTCGAATCGCGAGACGTCTTCCACGGGAACCGAATCCAGGTGGCCGCCGGTACCGAGGAAGATCGAGATGACCTGCTCCTCGACCGGGAACGGCGTGTACTGCGGCTGCTTGAGCAGCTCGACCAGGCGGGCACCGCGGTCCAGCTGAGCCTTCGAGGCGGCGTCGAGATCCGAGGCGAAGGCGGCGAACGACTCGAGCTCGCGGTACTGCGAGAGCTCCAGACGCAGCGAGCCGGCAACCTCTTTCATCGCCTTGATCTGGGCGGCGCCACCGACGCGCGACACCGACACACCGACGTTGATGGCCGGCCGCACACCCTGGTTGAACAGGTCGGACTCCAGGAAGCACTGGCCATCGGTGATGGAGATGACGTTGGTCGGGATGAACGCCGAGATGTCGTTGGCCTTGGTCTCGATGATCGGCAGACCGGTCATCGAACCGCCACCGAGCTCGTCGGACAGCTTCGCGCAACGCTCCAGCAGACGCGAGTGCAGGTAGAACACGTCACCCGGGAACGCCTCACGGCCCGGCGGACGGCGCAGCAGCAGCGAGATCGCCCGGTACGCGTCGGCCTGCTTGGTCAGGTCGTCGAACACGATCAGTACGTGCTTGCCGTCGTACATCCAGTGCTGACCGATGGCCGAACCGGTGTACGGAGCCAGCCACTTGAAGCCGGCAGCGTCGGAGGCCGGAGCCGCGACGATGGTGGTGTACTCCATCGCGCCGCCCTCTTCGAGCGCCCGCTTCACCGAGGCGATCGTGGTGCCCTTCTGGCCGATCGCGACGTAGACGCAGCGAACCTGCTGCTTGGGGTCACCCGTCTCCCACGCCTGACGCTGGTTGAGGATGGTGTCGACCGCGACGGCGGTCTTGCCCGTCTTGCGGTCGCCGATGATCAGCTGGCGCTGACCGCGGCCGATCGGGGTCTGGCTGTCGATGGCCTTGATGCCGGTCTGCAGCGGCTCCGAGACGCCCTGACGCTGAACCACCGACGGCGCCTGCAGCTCCAGTGCGCGACGGGTGTCCGTCTGGATGTCACCCTGGCCGTCGATCGGCTGGCCGAGCGGGTTGACGACGCGACCGAGGAACGCGTCACCGACCGGAACCGACAGGACCTCACCGGTGCGCTTGACCTGCTGGCCCTCTTCGATCTTCTCGAAGTCGCCGAGGATAACGGCACCGACCTCGTGCTCGTCGAGGTTCAGTGCGACTCCGAGGACGCCACCCGGGAACTCGAGGAGTTCCTGCGTCATCACCGAGGGCAAGCCCTCGACGTGGGCGATACCGTCACCGGCGTCGACAACGACACCGACTTCTTCTCGGTCGGACTCCGCGGAGAAGGAGGAGACGTAGTCCTCGATCGCCCCTTCGATGTCAGAAGCCGAGATTGTCAACTCTGCCATGGCTTTTCGTCTTCCTGCCTGTGTGTTTCTCGTTGCTTGGTTGCCCGGAGTCCGGCGCTCTTAGTCCGGCAGCCCTGCGCGGGCCGCGGCTAACCGGGAGGAGATGGATCCGTCGATGACCTCGTCACCGACCGTGATGAGGAGCCCGCCGAGCAGCTCGGGATCGATGTTGAGCTGGACCGACACGTCGG
The DNA here is from genome assembly GCF_050205565.1 of Mycobacterium sp. SMC-4. Classification (GTDB taxonomy): domain Bacteria; phylum Actinomycetota; class Actinomycetes; order Mycobacteriales; family Mycobacteriaceae; genus Mycobacterium. The sequence continues at coordinate 7,423 of NZ_JBNMQU010000012.1, forward strand.
TTCCGTAGATGCGGCTGAGCACCTCGGTCAGACGCGTCCGCTGCTCGTCGGACAGTTCCGCTGCCGCGGTGACCTGAGCGAGGGCCTCGCCGCGCCGCGCCACCGCCAACTCGGCGAGGTCGTTGACTGCCGCGTCGGCGTTCTGCCCACGCAGCAACTCGACGGTCTGCTTCAGCAGTGCAGAGGTCGTCGCGTTGACGCCGCCGGCGCTCTGAAGCACCTTGTCCAACAGGCCGATCCGCTGATCGGCGTCGACGCTGGTGTCGGACAGCAGGCGGCTCAGTCGGGATTCGTTGTCGAGCACCCGTCCGAGACGGAACAGCTGCTCTTCGACTTCCTCGCTCTGGTTGTCGCGATCGGCACGGACCAACAGGGCCAACCGGGCGACGTGCTCGAGGGCGTCGACCAGGTTCTCGGTGGTCGACCAGCGCTGCGCCACGGCTGTCTTGAGCAGCTCGAGGGCTTTGGGATCGACCTTGCCGTCGAACAGGCGCTCGGCCAGGCGCACCTTCGCCGACGATTCGTCTGCCGGCTCGGCGAGGTGCTTGTTCAGCGTCGGCTCTTTGAGTAGCACCTTCGCGATCGCCGTGAGGTTCTCGGCGACGGTGGTCAGGGCGTCCGCGTCAGCGTCGGCGACGTCGGACTCGAACCGCTTCACGACCTCGGCGAGGGCTTCCCGACTGGCTGCCCGCAGATTCAGCGAGGCACCCGACTCGAGAACCGCCGGGGACGGCGCCATCTCGTCGAGTTCGTCGAGGAACCGGTCCACGGTCGAGGACTGCGCTGCCGGATCCGAGACGAAGTTGCGGACGATGTCCTCAGCCTTCTGCACGGATTCGACACCGAGGCCCGACCGCAGCTGACGGATCAACTGCTGCCGCATCAGCTGAACCTGCTGAGCCCCCTGGGACTTGATCCGTTCGGCCTCGGCGTCGGCCTGCTCGGCGAGCTGCGCGGCGATCCGCTCGGAATCTTGGCGCGCCTCGTCGGTGACCTTCTGCCCCTCGGACTTCGCGTCTTCGACGGCCTTGGCGTGCATGGCGTCGGCCTCGGCCAGCTTCTTGCTGGCCTCCGCGCTTTCGGCGAGAGCCGCGCGAATCGCCTCCTGCTGCCGCTGCATCATCGACTTCACGAGTGGGGCAACCCACTTGACGATGATGAAGACGATGACGGCGAAGCCGATCAGCTGTCCGATGAAAGTCGACATCTACTGGCTCCCACGCGTATTCACGTCCACACCCAGGATTCGGCTCGCGAGCGTCGCAGACAGCGCGTCCACCGACGCCTGAAGCTCCGACTGCGCGGCCGAACCCTGTTGTGTCAACTCTTCGTCGGCCGTCTTGACCGTTTGGGCGACCTCGCCGTTGGCCGCTGCACGCTTCTCGTCGACGACCTGGCGGCCCGCGACCCGTGCCTCGTCACGTATGGAGGACGCCTCGCCCCGGGCTTCGGCCAAGGTCTTGTCGTAATCCTCCCGTGCCGCGGCGACCTGTTCGGCCGACTTGCGGTTGTCAGCGGCGGTCTTGGCCAGCATCGCTTCCCGCTCGGCCAGCACCTTGCTGATCGGTGGCACAACCCATTTCGCGATCACGCCGAGCACAATCAGGAAGATGAGCAGCACGGCGAAAAAGGTGCCGTTGGGGAGCAGGAAGTTGCTCGTCCCGCCCCCCTCCTCCGCCGCGAGTATGGCGGAGGCGAGGTTCGTCGATGTCAGATCACCCATGTCGCTGAATTAGCCGACCGGCGTGGCGAAGACGAACAGAGCCATGAAGGCGAGGTTGATGAAGTAGGCGGCCTCGACCAGACCCACCGTGATGAAGAACGGCGTGAACAGTCGACCCTGGGCCTCCGGCTGCCGGGCAATGCCCGCGATCAGCGCGTTACCGGCGATACCGTCACCGATACCGGCACCGATAGCGCCGCCGGCCATGATCAGACCACCGCCGATGAGTGCGCCAGCAGCGATTGTGGGGTCCATTTCCTATCCTCCTTGATATCTGGCAGAGCGTCTCTGTCAGGGGTTTGTGTGGTCCTTACGTACTACGGCAAATAGCTGTTTGAGGGTCGGTGCGCTCAGTGGTCTTCGTGGTCCAACTCCATCGACTGACTGAAGTACAGGATCGTCAGCAGCGAGAAGATGAAGGCCTGGATCAAGCCGACGAACAGGTCGAAGGTCTTCCACACCGCGTTGGGCAGCCACTGGATGTACCAGGGGAACATCGCGATCAGCGCCACCAGGATGCCGCCGGCGAAGATGTTGCCGAAGAGTCGCAGTGCCAGCGAGATCGGCTTGGCGAGTTCCTCGACGACGTTGATGGGGGCGAGGAATGCGACGTGCCCCTTCACCACCTTGACCGGGTGGCCGATGATGCCGCGTCGCCAGAAGCCTGCCGCGTGGTAGCAGATGAAGACGAACAGGGCGAGAGCCAGCACGAAGTTGATGTCGGAGGCCGGAGCCTTGTACAACTCGGCGGCCGCGCCGTCGGCGCCGCCGTACTGCAGCGGCAGCACCGCGAGCCAGTTCGAGATCAGGATGAAGACGAAGATCGTGACGGCGAGCGGCAGCACGAACGGCGCGACTTTCATGCCGATCGCCTGCTCGATCTGTCCGCGCATCTGGATGGTCAGCGCCTCCCAGAACAGCTGCACGCCGCCGGGTACGCCTGTCGCGGTCACCTTGGACTTCAGGTAGAAGGCCAGACCGAGGACGATCACGGCGGTGATTGCGGTAGCGAGGATGGTGTCCCCGTTGAACGTCATACCGAACAGCTCGAATACCAGGGTGTGATGCCCGACGTGGATCGGGGCACCACCTTCCTCAGCGGCGAGGACAGTCTCGAACATCTGCGTCATTGGGGTCAGCTCAATCCTTCGCTTCCGTGTCTGCCACGTTGAGCCCCTCGCTGCGGATCTTGCGCAGTACCGGGAGGCTGGTGCTCGTCACCAGTAGTGCCTGGAAGATTGCGAGCCCGAAGAGCACCGCGAGGCCGCCGTTGTCTTTGAAGACGAACGCGACGGTCAGTCCGATCGCAGTGATGACGAGCAGGCGCGTCGCCGAGTTCAGCGCCATCTTCTTCTTGAGTGGGTGATCTTCGGCGGTGATGCTCTCGACTGCGCGGCGCACCAACAGTGCGTTGGTCAGTCCGAGGCCCAGCCCGACTCCGAAGAAGACGCCGTAGAAAATGTTGCCACCGAAACCTGCGACGACGACGGCGACAGCGGTGAGCGCGACGCAGATGATCAGCAGACGTACGGGCCGGAAAGCGACGGACGGAAACACCAACGGCGCGTCTTGCGCTGGCGTCGTCACTGCTTCACCTCAATCCCGCGGTTGTCGTGTGCTGTGAGTGCCGTCCCGATGATCCGGTGCGTCGCGCCCGTAGCGTAGCGGAGGGCGGCAGGCGCGCTGGAATCACCCAAGGGGTAGCTCCCTGTGATCGGTCGAACTGTCTGTTCCGGAGGCCGGAAACCCGCGAAATCGATCGGGTTCTTATTGAACCCTAACACACGCAGCGGGTCGCAAAAGAAGCCCTACTACTTCTCGTCGTACACCCTCCGGCCTGCAGTGTCTCGTCGGCCGAGCAGCGGGATCAGCGTCACGACGAGCGCGATGACGACGGCTGCGCCCATCGCCGCGGCGGTGTGCCGCGGATCGAAGAAGATCGTGCTCGCCGCGCCCAGCGCCGCGATGCCCACCCACAGGTAGACCAGCAGCACGACGCGTCGGTGCGAGTGCCCGATCTCGAGGAGTCGGTGATGCAGGTGCATCTTGTCGGGGCTGAACGGGCTGCGTCCGGCCCGGGTGCGCCGGATGATCGCGAGCAACATGTCCAGGGCCGGCACGAACATCACCGCAACGACCAGAAGGAACGGCGACAGCAGCGCGAACACGTCGCGCACCCCGTACGCGGTCTGCGAGATCGGGCCGGCGGCGGTCGTCGACGCGGCGGCCAGCATCAGGCCGATCAGCATCGACCCCGAGTCCCCCATGAAGATCTTCGCCTTGTGGAAGTTGTGCGGCAGGAACCCCAGGCACGCCCCGGCCAGGACGACCGAGATCACCGCCGGCGGGTAGAACAGCACGTCGCCGCCGTGGTCACGCAACAGGCCGACGGAGAAGAGGCAGATTGCCGACGCGGTGATCAGACCGAGACCGGCGGCCAGTCCGTCGAGACCGTCGACGAAATTCATCGCGTTGACGATGGCCACCGTCAGCGCGAGGGTCAGCAGAATCGACGCGACCTGGTCGAGCACGATCGTGCCGACTCCCCCGAACGGGATGTACAGCACGCTCCACGCGACGCCCATGGTGACCAGCACGCTGGCGGCGGTGATCTGGCCGGCGAACTTGGTCAGGGCGTCGAGTCCCCAGCGGTCGTCGATCAGCCCGACCAGCATGATCAACCCGCCGGCCACCACGACCGCGGGCATGCCCGACGAGTAGACGAACCCTCGCGTCAGCGCGGGTAGCTGGGAGGCCAGCAGTACCGCCGCCACGACGCCGAGGTACATCGCCAACCCGCCCATCCGCGGCGTCGGCTGCAGGTGAACGTCACGCTCGCGCGGGTAGGCCACCGCGCCCCAGCGCATCGCCACCACACGGACCAAGCCGGTGGCCAGGTAGGTGATGATGGCCGCGGTCAGCCCGACCAGTGCCAGCTCGCGGAGCGGGACGCCGGCACCGCGGTCGGACAGCGCGAGCACGCTCTCCGAAACGGGGCTGGAGAACATCACCGCGCCACCGTAATGCACCGTCTCGTGCACTCAGTCGCGCTGCGGCAACAGTGTCGCGGGGTCGACGCGCAGCACCTCTGCGATGGCGTCGACGGTCACCGGCCCCTCACGCAGGATCCGGGGGTTCGCCCCGGTCAGGTCGACGATCGTCGAGGCGGCCTGTGCCTTGGCCGGCCCGCCGTCCAGGTAGACCTCGACGAGATCGCCGAGTTGCTCGCGGGCGTCGGCGGCGGTGACGGCTGCCGGCTGCCCGGAGCGGTTCGCGCTCGACACCGCCATCGGTCCGACCTCGCGCAGGAGTTCGATGGCGACCGGATGCAGGGGCATGCGCAGCATCACGGTGCCGTTGGCGTCGCCGAGATCCCACTGCAGCGACGGCGCCTGCTGCACCACCAGGCTCAGGGCGCCGGGCCAGAACGCGCGGATCAGCTCCTTGACCGACGGCGGCACGGTGTAGACGAGGCCTTGGATGGTGTGCCAGGAGCCGACCAGAACCGGCACCGGCATGTTGCGTCCGCGCCCCTTGGCTGCCAGCAGTGCGGCGACGGCTTCACTGTCGAACGCGTCGGCGCCGATGCCGTAGACGGTGTCGGTCGGCATGACCACCAGTCGGCCGCTCTTGAGCGCACTGATGGCCGCCGCGATGCCCGTCGTGCGTTGCGTCGGGTCGGAGCAGTCGAACGTCTCAGCCATGGGTCACCAATCTCTCACCGACTGCGTACGGCGGTCACGTAACGCGGCCTGCCCGTCCAGTCGTGTCGCGGGGTGATGTCGTGGAAGAGCCCACTGTCGCTGAACACCTCGACGGTGCGGCGCGAGGTGGTGTCGTCGTGTTCCACGGCGCAGAATCCACCGGGGCGCAGCAGCCGTGCGGCAGCCTCGACGATCGGCGCGATGACCGCCATCCCGTCCGGACCGCCGAACAGGGCATGGCTCGGATCATGTTGCGCGACTTCGGGTTCCATCGGTGTGCCGTCCGGTATGTACGGCGGGTTGGCCACGAGCAGGTCGACGCTCGCGTCCAGCTCGCTGAGCAGCCCGGGCTGGGTCACGTCGGCGCGTATCAGCTCGACGCGGCGGCCGGCGACGTTGCGGCGCGCGTAGGTCAGGGCCTGCTCGGAGTCGTCGACAGCGATCACCCGGGCGCGGGGGCGGTGGGTGGCCAGCGCCAGGGCCAAGGCCCCGGATCCGGTGCACAGGTCCACGATGACCGGGTCCTCCGGCAGCCGCAGCGCCATCGCCCATTCGAGCAGGACTTCGGTCTCGGGCCGCGGGATGAACACGCCGGGTCCGACGTCGAGGGCGACAGGGCCGAACGCGGCGGTTCCGGTGAGGTGCTGCAACGGGATGCGTCGGGCCCGCTGCCCGATCAGTTGCCGGTACCGAGCCAGGAAGTCGGAGTCCGGTGCGGTCAGGGCGAGACGACCGCGCGATGTGCCGGCGACGTGGGCGGCGAGAAGTTCGGCGTCGACGCGCGCCGATGCCACTCCGGCGGCCGCCAACTCGTCGGCGGCGGCGGCGATGACGTCCCGCATGGTCGTCGGCCGGTGCGCCACGCTCACGTGCTCTGCAGCCGCGATTGTCTGTCGGCCGCGGCCAGCGCGTCGAACAGCGGGTCGAGTTCGCCGTCGAGAACCTGGTCGAGGTTGTGGGCCTTGAAGTTGATGCGGTGGTCGGCGATCCGGTTTTCCGGGAAGTTGTAGGTCCGGATGCGTTCGCTGCGGTCGACGGTGCGGATCTGGCTGGCACGGTCGGCCGACGCGTCGGCCTGGGCCTGTTCTTCGGCCAGCGCCTGCAGTCGGGCGGCCAGGACCTGCATGGCGCGCGCCTTGTTCTGCAGCTGAGAGCGCTCGTTCTGGCAGGTGACCACGATGCCGGTGGGCAGGTGGGTGATGCGGACCGCGGAGTCGGTGGTGTTGACGCCCTGGCCGCCCTTGCCCGAAGAGCGGTAGACGTCGATGCGCAGATCGGATTCGTCGATCTGCACCTGCTCGATCTCCTCGGGCTCGGGGTAGACGAGCACGCCTGCTGCCGACGTGTGGACCCGGCCTTGGGATTCGGTGACGGGCACGCGCTGCACGCGGTGCACACCGCCCTCGAACTTCAGCCGCGACCAGACCCCGTCGGCCGAGTCGCCCTTGCTGCGGATGGACAGCGTCGCGTCCTTGTAGCCGCCCAGATCCGAGCCGGTCTCGTCGAGGATGGTCACGGTCCAGCCGCGCCGCTCGGCGTAGCGGATGTACATGCGGGCGAGGTCGGCGGCGAACAGCGCGGACTCCTCGCCGCCCTCCCCCGACTTCACCTCGAGCACGATGTCGTCGGCGTCGTGTGGATCGCGGGGCGCGAGCAGGTCGGCCAGTTGGGTCTCGAGTTCGGCGACGGTGGCGCTGAGTTCGTCCACTTCCGCGGCGAACGACGAGTCGTCGGCGGCCAGTTCGCGGGCGGCCTCGAGGTCGCCGCGGGCGGCCTCGAGCTTGCTGTGTGTTGTGACGATCGGTGAGATCTGCGCGAACCGTCGACCCACCTTGCGGGCGGCGCCGGGGTCGGCGTGCAGTTCCGGATCGGCCATCCGCTGCTGCAGGTCAGCGTGTTCGGCGAGGACCGCGTCGATCGCCGATGCGGTGTCGGTCACGCCGCCTCCTTGTCGTACCGACGAAACAGCGCCCGCCCTGCGCGGAAAGCGGCAGGTCGGGCGCCGATCGGATGGCTACTTGTCGTCTGCGGACTTGTTCTGTCCCGCCGAGCGCTTGCCGTAGCGCTTCTCGAAGCGGGCGACGCGGCCGCCGCTGTCGAGGATCTTCTGCTTACCGGTGTAGAACGGGTGGCACTGCGAGCAGACCTCGACAGTGATCTGACCGCTCTTCTTGGTGCTGCGGGTGGTGAAGCTGGCGCCGCAGCCACACAGCACGGTGGTCTCGACGTAGTCAGGATGAATCCCTGATTTCATTGGTTTCCCTCTTCGATCGTGGGCCCCGGGTCGCCTCTGAGTATTCGAGAGATTGCGGCGTGAACCGGAACCGAGGTGTCGGCGATCCATTATGCCAGTACGACCGCCAGCAGCCTAAACGCGCAGCCGAGCCGCCCTATTCCGGACGGTAGATGCGGCCGTCGCGCCGCCACAGCACGCGTCCGGCAGGTTCGGTGCCCATCGCGACGAGTTCTCGCTTGAGGATCTTGTTGGTGGCGGTGGCCGGCAGCTCGTCGGCGATCCAGACGTGACGGGGCCAGGCCTTCGGCGACAGGTCGGGCTGGCCGGCGAGGAACTCGCCGAACTCTTCGGGGGTCAGCGTCGCCTCGTCCTGGAGCACGATGGCGGCCATCACCTGGTCGCCGACGTGTTCGTCGGGCACCGGGTAGACGGCGACGGTGCTGACGGCGGGCAACCGGATCAGGATTCGCTCGATCGGTGCGGCGGTCATGTTCTCCCCGTCGACGCGCATCCAGTCGGCGGTCCGACCTGCCAGATAGATCCAGCCGTCGGCATCCCGGTAGGCGAGGTCGCCGGTCCAGAACATGCCGTGGCGCATGCGTTGGTCGGTCGCGCCGGGGTCGTTGTAGTACCCGGCGAACATGCCGGACCCCTGGGTGTTGACGAGTTCTCCGATCGCCTCGTCGGAGTTGAGCAGGGCGCCGTGCCGGTCGAATTGCGCGACGGCGCATTCGGTGAGGGTTTCGGCGTTGTAGATCGCCACTCCGGGGAAGCCCTTCCCGATGGAACCTGGCGGGCAGCCGTCCTCGCGGGTGACGGTGACGGCGTTCTCTGTCGACCCGAAGCCGTCCCACACCTGGCAGTCGAAGCGGCGGGCGAACTCGGCGATGTCACGGTCGGTGGCCTCGTTGCCGAAGGCCACGCGCAGCGGGTTGTCCGCGTCGTCGCGCCGTTCGGGCGTGGCCAGGAGGTAGGCGAGGGGCTTCCCGACGTAGTTCATGTACGTGGCGCCGTAGCGCCGGATGTCGTCGAGGAAGCGGGACGCGGAGAAGTGCGCGGGCGCCATCGCCGCACCGGCGTTGAGCGCCACCGACCAACCGGCCAGGACCGCGTTGCTGTGGAACAGCGGCATCGACAGGTAGCAGACATCGTCGGGGCCCAGGCCGAATCGGTCGGTCAGGGCCGCGCCGGCGAGCAACACCATCGCGTGCATGACCTGCACGGCTTTGGGGTCGCCGCTGGTACCGGAGGTGAAGATCAGCATGAAGGTGTCACCCCCGCCGGGTTCGCGGTACGGGGTGAGTTCGCCGGCGCCCGTCAGCAGTTCTTTGTACTCGGCACTGCCGACCACCAGGACGCGCACGCCGGGGAGATCCAGTCCGTCGAGTAGGGCGACGTGCTCGTCGTCGGTGAGGACGAACTGGCAGTCGGCGTGCAGGATGTCGCGCGCCAGGGCCGGCCCGCGACGGGTGTTGTTGACTCCGCACAGCACGTAGCCGCCGAGGCCCGCGGCCGCCATCGCGGTCAGCATGTCCGGGGTGTTGCCCAGCAGCGTGCCGACGTGCAGCGGACGGGCCCGGTCAGCGGCACCGATCAGAGCCGCTGCCTGCGTGGCCGCGGCGTCGAGATGTTCGCGCCAGGTCCAGGTCTGCCCTTCGTAGGTGACGGCGATGCCGTCGTCGCCGTAGCGCTCCCGCAGCAGTTGCTGAACCGTCTCGGCCACCCGCCCGCCCTTCGCTTGGTGCACAGATTTGGATACTTGTCTACTCGACGGGTCACGGGTGGGCCACATCGCCCCACCGCGGACCGGTCATTTGCGAAGATAGGCCGATGAGCGTCGACACCGAGGTCAATCCGGCATCCGCGCCGGAATCGAAACTGCCGGTGCGCGACCGGTTGATCGACGCAGCGGTTCGCTGCTTGACCGCCAAAGGGATTCGCGCGACGACCGTCTCGGAGGTGGCCGAGGTTGCCGGCGTCAGCAGGGGTTGGCTCTACCGCCATTTCCCCGACAAGTCCGAGCTTCTCGGCGCGGCCATCGTCCGACTCAACGACGCCTTCTGGACCGAGTCGCGGACGCGCCTGGATGCGGTGCGCGGGCTGGACCAGCAGATCGCGGTCGGTGTCGCCCTGGCACGCAAGGAATCCGAAACGCCGGGCGCCCTGGTGCTCAAGCTGCGACAGGAAGAGCCCGAAGCGTTCACCGCCTGCGTGGGACTGGGTGTCCGCGGACTGATCCCGGAGATCGCCGCGTTCTGGGTGCCCTATCTGCGGGCTGCGGTCGAGGCCGGCGAGATCCACCCGAACACCGACTGCGACGAGGCGGCGGAGTGGATCGCCCGGCTGATGATGAGCCTGGCGACGGTTCCGGGGGAACAGTGCGACGTCGACGATCATGAGTCGGTGTTGCGGCACGCGCGTCGCTACATCGTGGCGGCGCTGCGCTGCGATCCGGGTGCGGTCAGCGACGCCCCGTCAGCTTGACCAGCAGATCGCTGATCGGCGCCTCGACGGTCGCCGTGCCCTCCCCCAGGCTGAAGTCCGCGTCGGTGGCGATCAGCCGCGTGTCGCTGAAACGCCGACGTGCGTGAAACGGAAACCCGTGGCCCCAGACGTGTGTGGCCGCTTCCACGGCGGCGTCGACGGGCATGGCCCGCTCGATTCCCAACGGACGACAGATGTCCTGGGTGTGCACCAGCACGTCGGTCAGCGGGTCGCGGACATCGGTGCCCGGCGGATGGCGTCGACATCCGACGATGTCGCGTAGCCGGGCGGTGATCTGTTCGGGCGTGCCGTCGTCGGCACGCGCCATCCGGTCGATGACCGCGTTCATCCGGAATCCGCTGCGGGCCGCCTCCCAGATCATCCGCGGCGTGCCGAGCGTCGAATGGGTCAGATGCGCGGCGACATTCCGGACCGCCCACCCGTCGCACAGCGACGGCACGTCCCAGGCCGCGGCGTCGAGACTGTCCAGAAGGTCGGCCAGTTCGCGTCGTTGCTGGTCGATGTGCTGCCAGACGGTATCGACGTCCATGACGATCTCCCGGATTAGTCAGATTCCCTGACCAAAAATTAGTCAGGGAATCGGACTAAAGTCAAGGGGTGACCGAGCACCCACCCGTCGCGGTCTTGATGTTCATCGCGCACCGCGACGTCGAGAGCCGAGTGATGACAGCGATCGCCGATGCGGGATTCACCGACATCACGATCGCGCAATCGCGACTGATGCAACGCCTCGATCCCGCCGGCATGCGGCTGACCGACCTTGCCGACCAGGCCCGCGTCACCAAGCAGACCGCCGGAGCACTCATCGACCAGCTCGAGCGCGCCGGCTACGTGGAACGCCGTCCCGACCCCACCGATGCGCGGGCCCGACTGGTCACCCTCAGCGACCAGGGCGCACAGGTGTGCCGGCTCGCCGGCGCCGAGGTCGCGCGCGTCGAGGAACAGTGGCGCAACCACCTCGGCGACAGCACGTTCACCGCGCTGCGCGACGCGCTGGTCGCATTGCGCGAGATCACCGACCCCTACGCGTGAGCCGCGCCCGGGCGATCAGTCGACGTCGCCGCCGGGCGTGTTCTTCGAGACCTGGACCAGGAACTCGTAGTTGTTCTTGGTCTTGCGCAGCTGGCTCATCAACAGATCGATGGCCTGGTGCGGATCCAGCCCGGACAGCACCCGACGCAGCTTGTGCACGATCGCGAACTCGTCGGGCGAGAGCAGCAGCTCGTCCTTGCGGGTGCCCGACGGGTTGACGTCGACAGCCGGGAACACCCGACGCTCGGCGATCTTGCGGTCCAGCTTGAGCTCGGCGTTGCCGGTGCCCTTGAACTCCTCGAAGATGACCGTGTCACCGGTGGAACCGGTCTCGACCATGGCCGTGGCGATGATCGTCAGCGAGCCACCTTCCTCGATGTTGCGCGCCGCGCCCAGGAAGCGTTTCGGCGGATACAGCGCGGTCGAGTCCACACCACCCGAGAGGATGCGGCCCGACGCCGGGGAGGCGTTGTTGTAGGCGCGGCCCAGGCGGGTGATCGAGTCGAGCAGCACCACGACGTCCTTGCCCTGTTCCACCAGGCGCTTGGCGCGTTCGATCGCGAGCTCGGCGGCCTGGGTGTGGTCGGACGGCGGACGGTCGAAGGTAGAGGCGATGACCTCCCCCTTGACCGAGCGCTGCATGTCGGTGACCTCTTCAGGACGCTCGTCGACGAGCACCACCATCAGATGGCATTCCGGATTGTTGCGGGTGATCGCGTTGGCGATGTCCTGCATGATCGTGGTCTTACCGGCCTTGGGCGGGGACACGATCAGGGCGCGCTGGCCCTTACCGATCGGCATGATCAGGTCGATCACGCGGGTGGTCAGCTTGTCGCCGGAGGTCTCCAGACGCAGCCGCTGGTTCGGGTAGAGCGGGGTGAGCTTGTTGAACTCGGGCCGCTTCCTGGCCTCTTCGACGGGCTTGCCGTTGACGCTGTCGAGGCGCACCAGCGGGTTGAACTTCTGCCGCGGGTTTTTGTCGCCACCCCCGTCGTTGTCGCGGGGGACGCGCACGGCACCGGTCACCGCGTCACCGCGGCGCAGGCCGTTCTTGCGGACCATGTTCATCGAGACGTAGACGTCGTTGGGTCCGGCGAGGTAGCCCGAGGTCCGCACGAACGCGTAGTTGTCCAGCACGTCGAGGATGCCGGCCACCGGCTGGACGACGTCGTCCTCGCGCAGCTCGGCATCGGTGTTCCCGCCACCCTCGCCGCCGCCGCGCTCACGACGCCGCCGGTCCCGGAAGCGTCGTCCGCGCCGGCCCTGACGACCGTCGCCGTCGTCGTCGTTGTTGTCGGAACGGTTGTTGTCCGACCGGCCGCGGTTCTGGCCGCCCTGCTGATCGCCATCGGAGCGGTTGTCCGAGTCGTTGTTGTCCTGCTTGTCGGACTTGGCGGAGTTGTCCGCCTTGCCGGAATCGTCCGCCTTCTCGGCGGCACCGGAGTTGTCGTCCTTCGATTCCCGGTCGTCACGGCCACGGCGCCCGGCGCGATTGTCCTTGCCCGCGTCGGTCTTGGCCTGGTCACGGTCCTGAGTCGGCGCGCTGTCGGATGCCTCCTGCGCGGCCGGCTGCTCGGTGGCCGGCTTGCCCTGGTCGCGCGACGCGCTGCGCCGTTCACGCCGCGGCGGTGCCGTCGGCGCGTCGGCGGTGGCCGGCTCGGCGGTGCCGGATTCTGGGGCCGTCGAGACCGGAGCCTCGGCGGCGGCAGCGGTGGTGCCGTTGCTCGCATTGCGGCGCTCGCGGATGGCCGAAACGAGCTCGCCCTTACGCATGCCCGAGGCACCCTCGATGCCGAGTTCCTTCGCCAGGGCGCGCAGTTCGGGCAGCACCATGCTGGTCAGAGCTCCGCCGCGTCGCGTCGAGGCCGGAGCCTGCGTCGCGCTCTCCTTTTCGGCAGCGGGAGCGTCTGGGGTCACGGCGATGGGCAGCTGGCCGGATTCGGCGCTGTCACCAGCCGTGATGAGGTCCGTATCGGTCACGGATTTCCTTTCTTCCCTCGCTGATCGAGTCACGCGGGGGTTCGGTGCGGTCAGCCGATCCGCTGATCGCGAAGGTCACACCATTGCCACTGCAACGATGATCGCCGGGCTTCGCCGGAGAACGGCGAACCGTCAGTCCACAAATTGAACACCTGAAAGAAGAGTGGTCGTCCTAGTGTCGGCGCAGGTACAGACGCTGCGATTGCTGGACGATTGCGAGAATAACTCTCATCCGAGGCGGAAGCAAGAAAGCCGTGGTGGGCATGTTGCGGTTTCGGCATGCGCGCTAGCCGTCCACCTGGCTTTCCGTCGTTTCCGTCACGCCTCCGAGCTACCGACCGCCACTCCCGAGGCCCACGTGACGCCGTTGCCGACCGAGGTCTTGACGACGGTGAACCCTTTTTCAGCGGCGCACCTGACGGCTTCCTGCGGAAGTTCCGCCCGGGTGCTCAAAGCCAGCACCGCAGGCCCGGCGCCTGACAGCACTGCTGCAAACCCACAACGGCGCAGCACCGCAAGAAATTCCGCCGATGCCGGCATGGCCGGCGCCCGCTGCGGCTGGTGCAGGACGTCTTCGGTCGCTGCCATCAGCAGGTCAGGACGCTCGGAGAGGGCGACCACCAGCAGCGCCGCCCGACTCAGGTTGAACCGGGCGTCGTGGTGGCTGACCTGCTCGGGCAGCAGCACCCGGGTCTCGGCGGTCGAGGACCGCACCTGCGGAATGGCGACGAACAGGTTGATGTCGGGATGCAGCCGGATCGGGGCCGACGCGTAACGCCGAGTCTCGCCGTCGACCTCCGTCCAGGACACGACCGCACCGCCGCACACCGCCGCGGCGGCATTGTCGGGGTGTCCCTCGAACTCCGACGAGACCTGGACCAGCTCGGCTTCGGTCATCGGCGTGCAACCCACCTGTGCCGCAAGCCCATTGGCCGCGGCAAGACCACCGACCACTGCGGCCGCCGACGACCCGAGACCGCGCGAGTGTGGAATGTCGTTGCGGCAGCGCACGATCAACCCCGTGGCCGCAACCCCCAGGGCGCTCAGCCCCCGTTCGATCGCCCGCACCACCAGATGCGAGGCGTCGAGCGGTACCTGCCCCTCCCCTTCACCTTCGACCTCGACCGTGAGCCCGGATTGCGTTGTCTCGACGATGATCTCGTCGTAGATGCTCACGGCAAGGCCGAGGCTGTCGAAGCCGGGGCCGAGGTTGGCACTCGACGCCGCGACGACAGCGTTGGCCGTCAGCCCGGGAGGCAGGGTGCGCGTCATGAACTGTTCCTAGACCAGGCCCAGCTTTGCCACGACGGCGACCGGATCGACCGGAACCGGGATCACAGCGGGCATGCCCTTGAGTGCGGTGTCAGGATCCTTGAGACCGTTGCCGGTGACGGTGCACACGACGGTCGAGCCCTTGGCGACCCAGCCGTCTTCGATCGACTTGATCAGGCCGGCGATGCTGGCCGCCGAGGCGGGCTCGACGAACACGCCTTCGGTGCGGGCCACCAGGTGGTAGGCGGCCAGGATCTCTTCGTCGGTGGCGGCCAGGAAGCGTCCGTCGGACTGCTGCTGAGCTTCGACCGCCGAGCTCCACGAGGCGGGTGAGCCGATGCGGATCGCGGTCGCGATGGTCTCGGGGTCGTTGACGGGTTCGCCGAGGACGAGCGGGGCCGCGCCGGCGGCCTGGGTGCCGAGCATGCGCGGCAGCCGCGTAGCGATGCCGTCGCGCTGGTACTCGGTGTAGCCCTTCCAGTACGCGGTGATGTTGCCGGCGTTGCCGACGGGCAGCGCGTGGACGTCGGGCGCGTCACCGAGCGCGTCGACGATTTCGAACGCGGCGGTCTTCTGGCCCTCGATGCGGAACGGGTTGACCGAGTTGACCAGCGACACGGTCGGGAAGTCGGCGGTCAGCTTGCGCGCCAGTTCCAGGCAGTCGTCGAAGTTGCCGTCGATCTGAATGATCTTGGCGCCGTGCATGACCGCCTGGGCGAGCTTGCCCATCGCGATCTTGCCCTGCGGCACCAGCACCGCGCAGGTGATTCCGGCGCGCGCCGCGTAGGCGGCCGCCGACGCGGACGTGTTGCCGGTCGACGCGCACAACACGGCCTGCTGGCCGCGGGCCACCGCTTCGGTGACGGCCATCGTCATCCCGCGGTCCTTGAACGATCCGGTCGGGTTGAGCCCTTCGACCTTCAAATGCACTGTGCAGCCGGTGTATTCGGACAACCGGGGCGCCGGGAGCAGCGGGGTGCCGCCCTCGCGCAGGGTGATCGGGGTCCAGCTGTCCTCGATGGGCAGGCGGTCGCGGTAGGCCTCGATCAGGCCCGGCCAGGGCTGGTGCACGGCTGTGGTACTCATTCGGTGGTTCCCTCCATCCGAAGGACGCTGTTGATACTCTGCACGACCTCCAGATCAGCAAGGGCGGCAACGGTTTTCGATAGTGCGGCGTCGGTGGCGCGGTGGGTCACGACGACGATGCGGGCGCCGCAGCGCTGTCCGCCCTCGTCGACCATGCCCTCCTGCCGGACCTCGGCGATGCTGACTTCGCGGGTGGCGAACTCGGCGGCGACGGCCGACAGCACGCCGGGCCGGTCGGCGACGTTCATGTTGACGTAGTAGCGGGTGGCGATGTCACCGATCGGCGCGATCGGCAGCTTGGCGTACCGGGATTCGCGCGGCCCACGGCCACCCTGCACCCGGTTGCGCGCGGCCATCACCAGGTCGCCCAGCACCGCGGACGCCGTCGGCGCGCCGCCGGCGCCCTGGCCGTAGAACATCAGCCGACCGGCGGCCTCGGCCTCCACGACCACGGCGTTGAACGCACCATTGACCGAGGCCAGCGGATGGTCCAGCGGCACCAGCGCCGGGTACACGCGGGCCGAGACCCGCTCCTGCCCGTCGTCGCCGGCGAGCCTTTCGCAGGTGGCCAGCAGCTTGATCGTGCAGCCGAGCGCGCGCGCCGACGCGAAGTCGGCTGCGGTGACCTTGGTGATGCCCTCGCAGTGGACGTCGTCGGCGGTCACCCGGGTGTGGAACGCGATGGACGCGAGGATCGCGGCCTTGGCGGCGGCGTCGTGGCCCTCGACGTCGGCCGTGGGGTCGGCCTCGGCGTATCCGAGCGCACCGGCGTCGGCCAGCGCGGTGGCGTAGTCGGCTCCGGTGCTGTCCATCTCGGAGAGGATGTAGTTGGTGGTGCCGTTGACGATGCCGGCGACCCGCAGCACGGTGTCACCGGCCAGCGACTGCGTCAGCGGGCGGATCACCGGGATGGCTCCGGCGACGGCGGCCTCGAAATAGAGGTCGACGTGGGCGTTTTCGGCGGCCTGGGCGAGCTCGCCGGCGGAGACGGCCATCAGCGCCTTGTTGGCGGTGATGACCGACTTGCCTTGTTCGAGCGCGCCGAGGATGGCCTTGCGCGCAGGTTCGACCGGACCCATGAGCTCGACGACGATGTCGACGTCGTCGCGCTTGACCAGCGCTTCGATGTCGTCGGTCAGCAGGTCGGGTGAGACGCCGCGGTCGGCGTCGACTCGGCGCACGCCGATGCCGCGCACCGCCAGCGGCGCTCCGATCCGCGCGGCGAGGTCTGTCGCGCTCTCCTCGATGATGCGGACCACCTGGCTGCCCACGTTGCCCAGCCCCAGGACGGCCACGCCGATCTCGCTGACGGCCTCAGTCACCGGTTCACCTCACTTCCAGACTCAGGAGATCATCGACCGTCTCGCGGCGCAGGATCAGGCGGGCTCGCCCGTCGCGCACGGCCACGACAGCCGGTCGGCCGATCAGGTTGTATCGGCTCGACATCGAATAGCAGTATGCGCCCGTCGCCGCGACTCCGGCCAAGTCACCCGGTGCGACGTCGTCGGGCATCCACGCGTCGCGGACCACGATGTCACCGCTTTCGCAGTGCTTGCCGACCACCCGCGACAACGCCGGTGCCCCGTCGCTGGTCCGGGACAGCAGCCGGACGTCGTACTCGGCGCCGTACAGCGAGGTGCGGATGTTGTCGCTCATCCCGCCGTCGACGCTGACGTAGCGGCGGTACCGGTCGGCGGCCACGGCGACGTCTTTGACGGTCCCGACTTCGTAGAGGGTGATGGTGCCCGGGCCGGCGATGGCGCGTCCGGGTTCGACCACCAGCTTGGGAGCCGGCAGCCCGACCGCGGCCGACTCGTTGCGCACGATGGTCAGCAGCTTGTCGGCCAGTTCGTCCATCGGGGGCGGGTTGTCCTGCGGCAGATACGAGATGCCCAGGCCGCCGCCGAGGTCCACGATCGACATCTGGGCGGTCTTCTCGACGCCGAACTCGGCGACCACGTCGCGCAGCAGTCCGATGACGCGGCGCGCGGCGATCTCGAAGCCGGCGACGTCGAAGATCTGGGAGCCGATGTGGCTGTGCAGACCGACCAGCCGCAGGTGGTCGGTCGCGAAGACCTTGCGCACGGCGTCCATCGCCGCGCCGCTGGCCAGTGACAGCCCGAACTTCTGGTCTTCGTGTGCGGTGGAGATGAACTCGTGGGTGTGTGCCTCGACGCCGACGGTCACGCGCACCAGCACGTCTTGCACGACGCCGGCCTCACCGGCGATCCGGTCGAGGCGCTCGATTTCGATCTCGGAGTCGAGCACCACGTGGCCCACACCGGCTTTGACGGCTGTGGTGAGTTCGGCGATCGATTTGTTGTTGCCGTGCACGGTGATTCGTTCGGCGGGGAACCCGGCGTGCAGTGCGACGGCCAGTTCGCCGCCGGTCGCGACGTCCAGGCACAGGCCTTCTTCGTTGACCCAGCGCGCGATCTCGGTGCACAGGAACGCCTTGGCCGCGTAGTGGACGTGCTCTCCCCCGCCGAACGCGGCGGAGATCTCGCGGCAGCGTGACCGGAAGTCGTCCTCGTCGATGACGAAGACGGGCGTGCCGAACTCGGCGGCGATGTCGGTGACCGCGACGCCGGCGATGCGCACGACACCGTCGTCGCCGCGAACGGCGTTGCGCGGCCACACGTTCGGCGCCAGGGTCAGCACCTCGGTGATGTCGCGGGGTCGGTCGGGGGTGTCGGCGTGGTGGCCTTCTTCGGCGTGCCGTTGACCGGCGGGATGGGCGATCACATGCGCTCCGGGGCGCTGACGCCGAGGATGCTCAGACCGTTGGCGATAACCTGGCGGGTGGCCGCGCACAGCGCGAGCCGCGCTCCGTGCAAGTCTCCGGCTTGTTCGTCGCCCTGGGGCAGGACGCGGCAGGAGTCGTAGAAGCGGTGGTAGTCGCCGGCCAGGTCTTCGAGGTAGCGCGACACCCGATGCGGTTCACGAAGGGCCGCAGCGGTTTTCAGCACCCGCGGGAACTCGCCGATGTTGCGGATCAGCGTGCCCTCTTTGTCGTGGGTGAGCAGGTCCAGGTGCGCGGTGTCGGGTGTGACGCCGAGGTCGGCGGCGTTGCGCGCCAGCGCCGACAACCGGGCGTGCGCGTATTGCACGTAGTAGACCGGGTTCTCGTTGGACGCCGAGGACCACAATCCGAGGTCGATGTCGATGGGGGTGTCGACCGAGCTGCGGATCAGTGAGTAACGCGAGGCGTCGACGCCGATGGCCTCGACGAGATCGTCGAGCGTGATCACGGTGCCGGCGCGCTTGCTCATCCGGACCGGCTGGCCGTCGCGGACCAGGTTGACCATCTGGCCGATGAGCACCTCGACGGTGTCGGGGTTGTCGCCGAGCGCGGCCGCGGCCGCCTTGAGCCGCGCGACGTATCCGTGGTGGTCTGCGCCGAGCATGTAGATGCACAGGTCGAAGCCGCGCTTGCGCTTGTCGAGGAAGTACGCGAGGTCACCGGCGATGTAGGCGGGTTGGCCATCGCTCTTGATGACGACGCGGTCCTTGTCGTCGCCGTGGTCGGTGGTGCGCAGCCAGGTGGCGCCGTCTTTTTCGTAGATGGCGCCGTTCTCGCGCAGCTGGGTGATGGCCTGGTCGACGCGCCCGGAGGTGTGCATCGAGTCTTCGTGGGTGTAGACGTCGAAGTCGGTGCCGAATTCGTGCAGCGATTCCTTGATGTGGTCGAACATCAGGTTCACGCCGATCGCGCGGAACGTCTCGCGCATCTCGTCCTCGGGCAGCTCGAGCGCGCCGGGCTCTTTGGCCAGCACCTGGGCGGCGATGTCGCCGATGTAGGTGCCCGCGTAGCCGTCCTCGGGGGTCGGCTCGCCCTTGGCGGCGGCGATCAGCGAGTTGGTGAAGCGGTCGATCTGCGCGCCGTGGTCGTTGAAGTAGTACTCGCGGGTGACCTCGGCGCCCTGGGTGGTGAGCAGCCGGCCCAACGCGTCGCCGACGGCGGCCCAGCGGGTGCCGCCGATGTGGATAGGGCCGGTGGGGTTGGCCGAGACGAACTCGAGGTTGACCTTGGTGCCGCCCAGCTCGCTCGAGTGGCCGTAGTCGGCGCCGGCGCTCAGCACGTTGGTGACGATGACGTTCTGCGCGGACGCCTCGATGCGCAGGTTCACGAACCCGGGCCCGGCGACGTCGGCGGCGGCGATGCCGTCCCGCTCGGCCAGCGCGGTGGCCAGCCAGCCGGCCAGCTCGCGGGGGTTGGCGCCGACCTTCTTGCCGAGCTGCAACGCCAGGTTGGTGGCGTAATCACCGTGGTCAGGGTTGCGCGGGCGCTCCACCGTGACGATGGCGGGCAGTGCGGCGGTGTCGAGGCCGTGCTCGGCCAGCACCGCGGCAGCGGTGGCCTTGAGCAACTCGGCCAGATCGGCGGGGGTCACGAGGGTTCATCCTATGGTCTGGCCCCTTGTGGCCCCGAATCCGTTTCCACTCGCTGTCATGCGCTACGCTAGGCCACGCCCAATGGCGCAGTGTTCTTGCACGCGCCCCCGTAGCTCAGGGGATAGAGCGTCTGCCTCCGGAGCAGAAGGCCGCAGGTTCGAATCCTGCCGGGGGCACTTAGCTAGAATTGACGCGCCAGCGGTGATGGGCCGCTAAGCCGCTCTCTCCGAAAATTTTCGAACCGTAAACCAACAATCGGCTTCTTTGCTGAAGCTTGGATCCATTAGCTGATGTGGCTGCCCAACCAAGCCGCGGTTCACGCCCGGGACGGGATCTCGTTCTGTCGCGTCGCCGGAGGCATTCGATCGGCGCGCCCTCGGCGACGAGCCAGCTCAGATGATGCTCTACTGCAGTCGAAAGGGCACTCGCCCGCCCCGGAATACCGACCGGAGACGTAGGTTGGTTGTTAAGGTCTGAGCCGAGAGTGCGGCTCGCGCGGTGTATTCATGTGAGGTGGGGATCAAATGTGACGAAGACCGTCATAGCGTTGGACGCAATCACGGTTGTCGTGCGGGGTCAGTTTAATGCTGCCATTTTCTCGCCGGCTTGGTTGCTTCATCAGAATCTCATAGGCACGAATGAATTTGCCGATGCCGAAGTCGAAATCGTAACAAGCGAATTCGCGCTCTTCAGGACTGGATGGTTAAGGTGTCAAGTAACTCCAGACACATTTCAGGTCAGCACCAGTGAGCCTGCAGAATTCGAGCGAGTAAGAGACGTTGCCATCGGGGTGCTAAGTGCACTCCGACATACTCCTGTCGCCGCGCTTGGAATAAACCGAGAAACGCACTTCGCGGCGCGTGATTTAAACCATTATCACGCCGTTGGAGACCAACTTGCCCCGAAGCAGTTCTGGGAAGAACTCGTAAAGCTACCCGTGACGCGCCAGATTGTGCTTTGGTCTCAACGCCCTGACGAGTACGGCGGGCGGGTGCAGATTGATGTCGAGCCCTCGATGCGATTTCAGGGCCATATTTTCGTGTCGCATAACGATCATTTCAACCTTCAAATAGTTGAGCATCAACCAGCAACTCGCGACGAGGCGTGGACTGTAGAAGCCGAACAGTCAAATTTCCTTGAGCCATCTGCCGACAAAATACCGACAGTCAAGGAAATACTTTCCTCTAAGTGGATCTCCAGCATCGAACGCTCCAACGAAGTGACCAAAGCAATAATGAGAATTAAATGACAGTTACTGCCGAGCCTTCGACAAACATGCCGCGAACGAACTCCGACATTTCGCCGTCGGATAAACTAGAAGGACTACTGAATGCATATCGCCACAGTTTCATGCAATTTGAGCATAAAACAGGGATGCTCCAGAACAGCACTTTAGGATTCTCCACAGACACCGGGGAGAAACGGAAGATTGCGGCGTCTCGTTCGAATTCACTCGCTAAGGAACATCATGCAGAAATCCTGCGAACCGTAATCAACCGTTTTCGGGCACAACAGCAGAAATCCTCAGAATCACCGGCAATGCCGGTAGCAGGAATGGAAAAATGGGAGGGCCGGGTTCTCGAAGTTGACGACGAATACTTTACCGCAGAACTCATACCGTTCGGCGACGGTGCAGTAGTAATTGCCGATTTCTCTTGGGACCTTCTCCCCGAAGAGGACCAAGTCGGTCCTGGGGACATCGTGTACGTCACTGTCCGCACAGTCGCAGATATTGGCGGTCCGACCCGTACATCCGCAGTTCGAACTAGACGTATGGGCACATGGACTGAGAGTGAGATAACGGAACAGGCCATGCGCGCGAAGGAACGCTTGTCGGAACTGGCTCCGTATTTTGACTAGCGCGCAAAACACGCCCCCCACTCTAGACGAAGTCGAAGTTTCTATCTTCGGCCCAGGAAAAGGAGAGTCGATCGCCGTTCACACGGGCGAAGGCGATTGGATAATCGTTGACTCATGCATCGATCAACAGACTAAACAAATCCCTGTTCTCGACTACCTAATCGGTATCGGTGTAGACGTATCAACCTCGGTGCGCTTAGTCATTGGGACACATGCCCATGACGACCACATTGCTGGTTTAGCGCAAGTATTCGCCGCCTGCTCGTCCGCAACCTTTGTATGTTCATCCGCGTTAACCCGCGAGGAATTCTTTGCAGAGATCGAAGCCGACGCCGACATCGAAAAGATGTTTCGAAAGTCTATTCGATCAGAGTACCGCAAGATTTTTGAGGTCATTGAAGAACGAGGTCGCCAATCCGGCGGCATCCCTTATCTTAAACGGGGCTATGAGCAGAGGATCCTATGGTCACGCGCTTTGAGCGAAAGTTCAATAGAAGCTGCGGTGACCGCTCTTTCGCCATCAGATGAAGCGGTCAGTAGGTCAATTCGATATTTATCGACCGGACTTGCAAAAGTAGGGGACAGGCGACGTCTTAAACAGCAAGATCCAAACGAACTAGCCGTGGCGATAGCAGTGAACGTAGGAACGACTGCGGTGATTCTTGGTGCAGATCTGCTTAGTGGACCCAATGGGTGCGGCTGGACGGCTGTCCTTGCCACGCACGATCCGCACTCGCTCGCGTCCGTCTTTAAGATTCCACACCATGGCGCGCCCAACGCTCATCACGACGATGTTTGGTCTCAACTCCTGACTTCCGAAGTCATATCGCTGATTGCGCCGTACCGAGCTGGTCGGCAGCAAAGGCCGTCCACGACGGATATCGCCCGAATCAAATCGATGTCAAAGGAAGTCTATTGCTCTGCGAAGCCTCAAATCGCGCTTAATAAATCAGCGAAGCGCGCCCGAACCTCCCTGCAAGGCCTCGGACAGAACGTCCGGACCTGGGGTATATCGGGGCAGGTCAGAGCCAGGAAGTCGGTGAACGCCGACCGGTGGGACGTCGAGACTTTCGCGCCGGCACTCCGGCTCTAGCTGTACTCGGCAGCCAGGTTTGGTGACAGTCGACTGATCGGGGGTCGGCCTCCGGGGGCTGAGTGGCGTCGTCGATTGTTGTAGTCGTCCCGCCAGGGGGCACGGGCGGCGCATCGAGCGCCGCTGCTGGTGAACACCTGCTGGTAGGCCCATTCGGTTTGCATTGTGCGGTTGAAGCGTTCGACTTTGCCGTTTTGCCACGGACAGTGCGGCTTGATGAACACGTGTTTGCCCTTGAGTGCGGTGATGACGCCGCGACGTCGTTAGAGCGTCGGTAGCTGAAGTGGTTGTCGTTCCTTCGTACAGCGCGCTTCGTCACATCCAACCATCCGGGTGTGGGTGCATGACAGCGCGCGCCGAGATGCACTCGTCGCCCTTTGCCCCGCTCAATCCCGCCCAAGCGCGATCTCGTCGAGAAACGCGAACCTCTCCCAGACCTCGTCGGCCCGGATGCCGAACTCTTCAGCCGTGTAGCGATGGCCGCCTGCGTCCCGGGGATGCGCCCGGTGGTAGTCGTCGATGAACCCGTCGAGGTCGTCGGGGGGTGACATGCCGGCGGCTGCATAGACCCTCCCAACCACGCGCGCCGGATTGTCGACCAGATCGCGGTAGTCGATGTCGAGGAACGTCGCGGCATCGGCCGGAGTCTCGCGGCGCACCTCGACCGCGCGCCGGAACCACAGCTCGCTCTGGTCCAGCTGCTGGCGTCCGACCTCGATGGGGTCGACCTCGTCGCTGTAGGTGGCGCGGTAGACGGCGAACAGGCTGGCGCCCGAGGTCAGGGTCGACACGATGTCGCGATGGATCTGCACCACGGTCAGGCCAGGGAACGTCTCGATCAGGTGGTCCAGTTCGGCTGTGTGGGCGGGCGCTTTCAGCACGAAACGTCGCGGATCCCCGCAGGCAAGCAGCTGTAGCCCGTCGCGGTAGCGCGAGTAGGTTCCGCTGAAGTCCTGTCCGGCAAGCCATTCGGCGTACGACGGCAGCCGCATCATCGACGTGAATCCCCAGTTGCGCAGGTCGGTGCCCATCCCGAGCACGCATTCCTCCGGCAGCGCCGGACCCGACGGGTGCACCACCGCCATATCCGGGTTCAGCGTGTGCAGGAGCGAACTGGTGGTCGCGCTGATTTCCGAGGCCTGCGGATGGTCAGGCGAAGCGAATCGCCACGGGGCCACCAGTTCGGCGGGCAGTGGTGCGTGCAATCGAGGGTCACTGCCCAGAAGTCGGAAGAGGAACGTCGTACCGGTGCGCCAGCCGCCAATGATCACGATCGGCGGAGCCATCTCGACGGCACAGACCTCCGGATGCTCTCTGCGGTAGCGGGCAATTCGCGCGCCGGCGGTCAGCCGCCCGGTGGCGGACTGCAGCGCCATTCTGATCCCGACCGCGTTGAGCCGACCGTCCTGTTCGGCGGAGCCGAGGAACGCCTCGAGTCCCGAGCGCCAGCCGGCGGCGAAGTCGTCCGGCGAGAACTCGCCGCGTCGCGTGGCCCGGTCGACGACCCGGTCGACGTCGAACTGATAGCGCTGCGGGTTCTCCGCGCGGTCCTTCTCAGCCTCGGCGTAGATCTGCCGTGCCGTCGAGCTGCGCTGCGGCATCTGCCCCCTCATCGGAGCTCACCGAGCGAAACGCGTCGCGCCACGGGCAGTTCCGGCGGTGTGGCGGCATGCAGGAACCGCATCACGAACACCCCGAAGTGTCGGCCCTCGGTGTCCAGCCAGTCGTACCCCGCAATACCGGGATCGCGGGCCGCGAGCGAGAACCGGTAGCCACCGTCGGACAGGGTGACCGACGCACCTGTGCGCGACACCGTCCTGTATCGATAATCCAGCGAGTTGAGAAAGCGGTTGTACAGCACGATATTCCAGTGCCGGCACGCCGGCGGCAGGCCTTCGAGGATCAGAGCTTCGTCATCGCCGAGCTCCCATGCGCCCCGGACGTAGTGGATTCCGGGCTCGGTGAACGCAGCTCCCCCGGCCATCGCCGACCAGTGCCGCACCGCGTTGGGCGCTGCGACATCGTCGGCGACGGCGAATTGGAGAACTTTCGGCAGCTGAGCGAAGGTGCGGCCCAGCCGCGACAGCGCCTTGTCGAGATTGCGAGGCCCCGGCACATCAGAATCGGCGTCAAGCGAATCGATCCGGCACCAACCTGGCTCGGCCGGATCCGTGCCCTGATGGACGTAACGCACCCACACCGACGTCGACCCCGCAGGCAGTTTCAGTCCGAGACCGTCAAAGTCGTTCGCGGACAGCGTTATCGAGAAGTTCCCCGCCGCATCGGCGCCCAGGCCGTCTCTGTCCAGGCGCGCCACGGCCGCGGCGTCGGCGACGCTGGTTCCGCTGTACACCGTGACGGACTGGTACACCGACTCGCCGACGTTGCCGACGATCCGGTAGCTGCGGTCGTCGCGGATGTCGGTGATCCAGTACCGGTAGTCGGGGTTGTCCATGAAGAACTTCTGCCGCCAACCATTGAACGACACCAGTTCGGGGCGGTCCCGGTTGGTCTCCAGCCGGCCCAGAAGGTTGTTCAGCGCGCACACCAATGCGCGCTGCCCATCGG
This sequence comes from Mycobacterium sp. SMC-4, assembly GCF_050205565.1. Classification (GTDB taxonomy): domain Bacteria; phylum Actinomycetota; class Actinomycetes; order Mycobacteriales; family Mycobacteriaceae; genus Mycobacterium. The sequence continues at coordinate 32,877 of NZ_JBNMQU010000012.1, forward strand.
CACGATCGGTGGCATCGAGGTCCGCGGTCGCCTCGGCCATGCCCTCGCCGGCCGCACGCACGCCGTCGGCGAACGCCTGCCAGCTGTCGTCACTCATCGGTCACCGCGCGCTGACATAGTCATCGCAGCGGAGTCTAGCCAGGGATGCCCACGACCGGAAGGTCGTTGGCTCAGTAGCCCATCCGCTGACCGATGGCCTTGGCCGCCTCGACGATCAGGAAGATCACCAGCGAGAAACCCAGTGCGACGGCCCAACCCAACAGCGTGATCGGCGCGGAGTGGAACCACGCGTTCATGAACGGCGTGTAGATGAACACCAGTTGGAGCGCCACCAGCGCGGCCGCCATCCGCCACACCCATGGGTTGCCGCGCAGCGCCGCCGGCCGCAGGCTCGAGGTCGACACGAACCGGCAGTTGAACAGATAGGCCAGTTGTCCCATCGCCAGCATGTTCACCGCGGCGGTCTGCGCTTCGTCCAGCGGGTAGCCGTTGGCGCGGCCGATGAAGAAGACCGCCAGCGCCGCGCCGGCCACCAGCACCGACACCAACGCGATCATCGACACGTCCGCCAGCCGCACCACGGGTTGGTTCGCCGGACGCGGGGGCCTGGACATCAGCCCGTCCTCGGCCTTCTCGAACACCAACGCCAGCGCCAGCGTGACGCCGGTGACCAGATTGACCCACAGGATCTGCACGGGCTGTAGCGGCAGCGCGAAGCCGAACAGGATGGCCACGAGGATCACCAGCGATTGAGAACCATTGCTGGGCAACAAGAAAAGCACCGACTTGCGGATGTTGTCGTAGATCCGCCGCCCCTCTTCGACCGCCCGCTCGATGGTCGCGAAGTTGTCGTCGGCCAGCACGATGCCTGCGGCTTCCTTCGTCGCCTCGGTGCCTTTGATGCCCATCGCGACCCCGATGTCGGCGCGGCTGAGCGCGGGTGCGTCGTTGACGCCGTCCCCGGTCATCGCGACAACCTCGCCCTCGGCCTGCAAAGCGCGGACGATACGCAGCTTGTGTTCCGGGCTGGTCCGCGCGTAGATGTCGACCTCGCCGACGACCTCGCGCAACCGTGGCTGGCTCATGGCCTGCAGGTCGGCGCCGGTGAGCGCGGGCGGCTTCGCGGCGTCGACGACGCCCATCTCCCGTGCGATCGCCGTGGCGGTGCCGACATGATCGCCGGTGATCATCTTCACCCGGATACCGGCCCGGTGGCAGTTCGCGATCGCGTCGACGGCCTCCGGGCGGGGCGGATCGACGATCCCGACCACGCCGATGAATTCCAGTCCGGCACTGACGTCCTCAATGGCGATGTCGTCAGCGCCGCCGGCTGGGCGTCGGGCCGCCGCGAGCACCCGGAGGCCTTGGGCGCTGAGTTCGTCGACCCGCTCGTGCCAGAAGGCGCGGTCCACGGGTTCGGCCACACCGGCGCGCAGCTGGGTGGACGACCTGTCGAGCAGACGGTCCGGAGCGCCTTTGAGGTGCAGCCATCTGGCGCCGTCGGCCGCCTCGTCGAGGGTGACCATGAACTTGTTGGCCGACTCGAACGGAACTTCGGCGAGCCGGCGCATGGGTGTACCGACACCGAGCTTCTGCGCCATCGCGCGCAGCGCACCTTCGGTGGGCTCACCCACGACGCGCCAGTGGCCGTCGGACTCGGTGAGCCGGGCGTCGTTGCACAGCGCCATGGCGACGACCAACGCCCTCAAATCCGGGTGGTCGTCCAACGGCGCTGCAGCACCGTCGATTTCGATGCCACCGTGGGGCGCGTAGCCGGTGCCGGTGACCGCGTAACGGTGCCGCGCGGTCGCGACGGTGCGCACCGTCATCTCGTTCTGGGTCAAGGTTCCGGTCTTGTCCGAGCAGATCACCGTGACCGAACCGAGCGCCTCGACCGCAGGTAGCTTGCGGGTGATCGCGTTACGTCGCGCCATCTGCTGCACCCCGAGCGCCAGTGTCACCGTCACCACCGCCGGAAGCCCTTCCGGAATCGCCGCCACCGCGAATCCGATTGCCGCTGAGATCAGTTCCTCGATGGAGAACTGGTTTCTGATGCGGCCGACCAGCAGCATCACCGCGGCCATGACCAGGATCAGCAGCGACAGTTGTCGACCGAACTGCGTCAGCTTGCGAGTCAGCGGGGTGTCGATGCCCTCGACCTCGGACATCATGGTCTGGATGCGACCGATCTCGGTGGCCGTGCCCGTGGCCGTCACCACCCCGATCCCGGTGCCGGCAGCCACGATGGTGCCCGAGTAGACCATCGACGTGCGGTCGCCGATGCCTGCGTCGAACTGGACGTGGGTGACGTTCTTGGTCGCCGGAACGGACTCCCCCGTCAACGCGGACTCCTCGACCTGAAGGTTGTTCACCTCCAGCAACCGCAGATCGGCCGGTATGCGGTCCCCCGACCCGATGCGCACCACGTCGCCAGGCACCAGCGTCTCGGCGTCGACGTTGATCCACCTGCCGTCGCGCAGCACCCGCGCCGACACCGACAGCATCGCGCGGATGCTGTCGAGCGCCTGCTCGGCCTTACCCTCCTGCAGATAACCGACGACACTGTTGATCACCGCGACCGCGCCGATCACCGCGGCGTCGATCCAATCGCCCAGAATGGCTTTGAGAACTGCGGCACCGACGAGGATGTAGATCAACACGTTGTTGAACTGCACCAGGAAGCGTTTCAGCGGCGACCGGCGCGGCGGCTCCGGTAGGCGGTTCGGACCGGCCTCGGCGAGGCGGTCCGCAGCCTCACCCGAGTCCAAGCCGTCTGCACTGGTACGCAGCGCCGCCAGGATGTCGGCTCTGCTACGGGCGTGCGCCGCACCCGCGAACTCGGTGTCCTCGACGTCGCGCTGGGCTACGGTTTCGCGTCGACCGGTCATGTTCCGATGCTGTCGATCCGGTGACGGCGGCGCAACCGACGGGTGAACACGCACCCCCCACATCACTGCGGGTACTTGGCCACGTACTCCTCGACCGGGATCGGGCGATCGGTGCGGTATCCCACGGGCAGCACGACGTCACCGGCCGCGGTCCGGTAGTACACATCCCACCGGTGGAATCCGTCGAAAACCGCCGGATCGGCCGCGATCAACGCGGCGTACTGGTTGACCGCGCGCACGTATCGACGCGAGTTGTTGTAGCGGAAGATCGCGGCGTCCCGGTCACGGGCGAAGCCGTGGGCGGCCAGGAACCGCCCGGCGGCCAGGATGGCATCGCGCGGGGACCAGATGTCGCCGCGACCGTAGATCGCGAACGTCGACGGCAGGAACTGCATCGGGCCTTGCGCGCCGGCGGTGCTGACACCACGGATCCGGCCGAACGCGGTCTCGACGAAGTTGATCGCCGCCAGATAGTTCCAACCGACGCCGGAGGCGTGCTCGGCCTCCCGGTAGAGCTTGTGCAGTTCGGGCAGCGGTGTCGGCGGGTTGAGGTGCCAGGCGGGCAACGTCGGCGAGCCCCGCCCCGAGCTCATGGCTTCGAGTTGGCGGCGGGCGTCGACGTTGCGGTCGAAAACCTCACGCAGCGACGCGGGGATGCGCGCATGCGCGACCGCATCCCACTCGGGATGACGGGCGAACAGCCGGTACGCCGCCTGCTGCCGGCGCGCCGCGGCGGTCAGCCAGTCCTCGGTCGCCGCAGGGTCGCGCAACACACGCTCGTCGGCGACGAGGTCGTCGACCAGCCGCGCCGGCTCGACGGCCAGCCGCGGCTGCGCCCAGGGCGGCGTCACGTGCGGGGGCGGCGCCGCCGCGGGGGCGGTCTTCGTCGGCGCAGCGGTGTGCGGCGCCAGCTCGCGCGGGGCCTGCTCGGGCTCCACCGCCGAGGTGCAGCCGGCCAGCAGTGTGATCGTCAGTATCAGGGCCGCGGTCAGCGCGCGGGTGCAGCTCAGTTCGATCCCTCCCTTTGTGCCGTCTCGACCAGTGTGACGACATCGTCGCTGTCTGCCCACCTCCGTACAGTGGCCAACAATGCGCGAGTCAGAAAGGAGCTGCTCATGACCCGTCTATTGAGTCGACGTCGCCTCGGCGGCGCGTGTGTTGCCGCAGTCGTTGCGGTCCTCACCGTCACGCTGTCCCCGGCGCAGGCATCGCCGACGGCGCGCATCTCCGCGGGGAGCGAGCACATCTTGGCGACGATGCTCGCGTCGGACGCCAAGGACGCCGAGGCGGTGTCGGCACAGTTCCTCGGCACCCCGTACGCCGCGAACACCCTGGTCGGATCGGCGACCGAGCCCGAACAACTCGTCGTCGAGCTGCAGCGCGTCGACTGCTTCACCTACGCCGATTACGTCGAAGCCCTCAAACGCGGCGACGACCGCGACTCGTTCCTCGAGAACCTGACCGACGTCCGCTACAAGGACGGCGTCGTCGCCTTCGAGAACCGGAGACACTTCTTCACCGACTGGGCCGCGTCCTCTCCGGCTCTGGCCACCGATGTCACCGCCGCGGTCAGTGACGATGCCGTGCGCACGTCGAAGAACCTGAACCAAAAGGACTCCGGCGGCGTGTACCTGCCCGGCCTGCCCGTGGTGGCGCGCGACGTGTCCTACATTCCCAGCGGGCACGTCGACGACGACGTCGTCAGCCAATTGCGGACCGGCGACTACGTGGGCGCCTATGCCGAAGACGGCGGACTGGACGTGACGCATGTCGGCATCTTCATCGACACACCCGCGGGCCCGGTGTTCCGCAACGCGTCGTCACTGGACTCGAGCATGCAGGTCGTCGACACGCCGTTGGCTGACTACGTGGCGACGGTGCCCGGCATCGTGGTCCTGCGTCCCCTCCGCTGACTTGTGACGCCCGCCTGAGTTTGCCACCCAACCAAGTGGTTAGTCTGGCGGGAGGTCCAACGACGGAGCAGGAGGCCGCCATGCAGCTGGCGCTGACACCCGAGGAAGCCGCCTTTCGCGACGAGCTTCGCACCTTCTATCGCACGAAGATTCCCGCGGAGATCCGCGAGCGTGCGCGCCGCGCGACGGAGCTTCACCACGAGGACGTCATCACGTCGCACAAAATCCTCAACGAGCACGGGCTGGCGGTTCCGAACTGGCCGGTGGAGTGGGGCGGCAAGGACTGGACGCAGACCCAGCACCAGATCTGGCGCGACGAGATGCAGCTGGCCAGCGTGCCGGAGCCGCTGACGTTCAACGCGCAGATGGTCGGGCCGGTGATCGCCGAATTCGGATCGCAGGAGCTCAAAGAGCGGTTCCTGCCGCCGACCGCGGCACTCGACATCTGGTGGGCCCAGGGCTTCTCCGAGCCCGAGGCGGGGTCGGATCTGGCGTCACTGCGAACCACGGCGATCCGCGACGGCGACAGCTACGTCGTCAACGGACAGAAGACCTGGACCACGCTCGGCCAGTACGCCGACTGGATTTTCTGCCTGGTCCGCACCGACCCCGACGCACCCAAGAAGCAGGCCGGCATCTCGTTCCTGCTCATCGACATGAAGACCCCGGGCATCACGCTGCGGCCGATCAAGCTGATCGACGGCAGCTACGAGGTCAACGAGGTGTTCTTCGAAGACGTGCGGGTGCCGGCCGATCAGCTGGTCGGCGAGGAGAACCAGGGCTGGAGCTACGCCAAGTTCCTGCTCGGCAACGAGCGCACCGGTATCACCCAGATCGGCCGCACCAAGGTCAAGCTCTCCGACATCAAAGCCCGCGCCAAGAAGAGCGGCCTGCTCGACGACCCGCTGTTCGCGGCCCGGCTCGCCGAACTCGAAAACGACGTCATCGCCCTGGAGCTGACACAGATGCGGGTGGTGTCGGGCTCGTCGGCCGGCAAGCCCAACCCGGCCTCCTCGGTGCTCAAGCTGCGCGCCAGCCAGCTTCAGCAGCTCACCACCGAACTGTCGGTAGAAGTCGCCGGCCTCGATGCGCTGCCTTTCCATGCCGGCGACGACATCGCCTCACCGGAATGGGCGCAATACGCCGCTCCGCAGTATCTGAACTACCGCAAGACGTCCATCTACGGCGGCAGCAACGAGGTGCAACGCACCATCATCGCGTCGACGATTCTCGGATTGTGAGGTAAGACATGGACTTTCAACTCAGCGAAGAGCAGGTCCTGCTCCGCGACACCACGCGCGACGTGTTGGCGCGGACCTACACCATCGAGCGTCGGCTCGAGGTCATCGAGTCCGAAACCGGCTGGAGTCGGGAGGTGTGGAACCAGCTGGCCGAGATCGGCCTGCTGGGGCTCGGTTTCGACGAGGACGCCGGCGGTCAGATCGAGGTGATGGTCGCGATGACCGAGATCGGTCGACGTCTGGCGCCCGAGCCGGTGGTGCACGCCGCATTGGCACCGGGTTCGTTGATCGCCGAGGTCGGCACCGACGAGCAGAAGGCCGTGCTCGACGAGGTCGCCTCCGGTCAACACCTGCTGGCGTTCGCCCATTTCGAGCCGGGCGCCCGCGGCGTCTCGGCTGTTGTCACCACCACCGCTGCGCAGCAAGGTGATTCGTGGACGATCACCGGCACCAAGAACCCGGTATTGGCCGGCGACAGCGCCGACACCCTCGTCGTCAGCGCGGCGCTGCCCGACGGTGGCACGGGCCTGTTCCTGGTCGACGCGGCCGCCACGCGCCGTCAGCCGTACCGCACCTTCGACGGCCAGCGCGGCGCCCAGATCGATTTCGAGGGGACGCCCGCCCAGCCGCTCGGAGCCGCGACCGACGCCTCAGAGGCGATCAACCGCGTGCTGGTCCGTATCTCGTCGGCCTTGTGCGCCGAGGCGCTCGGCGCGATGGAGGAGGCGCTGCGGCTGACCACCGAGTACCTGACGCAGCGCAAGCAGTTCGGCGTGACGCTGAGCAAGTTCCAGACGCTCACCCAACGCGCCGCCGACATGTACGTGTCGCTGGAGTTGGCCCGCAGCATGTCGCTGTACGCGGCCATGTCCATCGCCGACGGCAACCTCGACCCGGTCATCGCGGCACGGTCGAAGCTGCAGATCGGCCGCTCCGGACGGCACATCAGCCAGGAGTCGATCCAGTTGCACGGCGGCATCGGCGTCACGGCCGAGTACCCGGTCAGCCACTACGCGGCGCGGCTCACCGCCATCGAGCACACGCTGGGGTCCTCGCAGGATCAACTGCACACGCTGATCAGTGCGCTCGGTGAGTACGAGGTCATCACCGTCTGACCTGGGAAATTTAATGCTCGCTGTCGGGAATGCGATAGACACAGAAGAAATTGCAACGAGCATCCAGTAGGTGAGGAGGGCACGATGCGAGTGAAGAAGATGGTCGCCGGCGCCATGATCGTCGGCGGCCTGGGCACGGCAGCGACGGCGCTCGGCGCAGGTGGTGCAGCGGCTGATCCGCACTGGTGGCACCCGAAGCCGCCGAGCCCCGGCCACGTGGGCCATGTCGTCGGCATCCCGCCGGGTCACCTCGGGCAGTGGGTCGGTGTCCCGCCGGGGCACTGGGACAAGCCGTTCAAGTGGATCAAGTAGCCGTCGAGACGACCAGAGTCAGTAGGAGTCGTGCAGCCGCATCCACTCGTACGGCGGCTGTTGCGGCCATCCCTGTGGTGAGTCCTCCCAGGTCTCCTGGCGTCCGTACGGCGTCAGGTCCAGTAGGTCGAACACCAGCATGAACGGTTCCTCACCGCGGCCGAACGTCTGCCAGGTGTGGAACACGCGGTCGCCGTCGCGCAGGAACACGCTGATCGAGTGGTGTTCCTCGCCGTCGACGGTGGCACCGAAGTCCTCGTTGAAGGTGCTGCGACCCGAGGACACCCACGGCAGATCCCAGCCCATCCGGTCCTTGAACGCCACGAGCTTGCCGACCGGCGCGCGTGAAACCAGTACGAACGACGTGTCTTTGGCGTGCAGGTGGGACAGCGGACCGATGTGGTCGGCCATCATCGAACAACCCGAACATCCTTCGTCCCAGTCGGGCGCGAACATGAAGTGCTGCACGATCAGCTGGCGGCGACCGTCGAACAGTTCGAGCAGCGACAGTGGCCCGGATTCGGTGTCGAACGCGTAGGGCGTGTCGATCTGCACCATCGGCAGGCGTCGTCGCGCCGCGCTCACGGAATCTTTCAGGCGGGTGAGTTCCTTTTCCCGGACCAGCAGGTCGGCGCGGGCTTTCTCCCACTCGGCGCGGGACACGATCGGAGGCAAGGCGGTTCCCATGGCTGCGAGCTTGCCATCGCGCACCGTCACGCGAGGTCGGAAACCACCTCCACGACGCGATGCAACTGGTCGAGATCCGTACTGGTCGGGATGAGGTGGACCTCGTCGGTGCCGATGGCGGCGAACGCGTCCAGGACTGCGCGCAGTTGCTCCGGGGTGCCGGCCCAGCCGGTGGTCGGCGCCATCGCGTCGACGATCTCGGCGGGGATCCAGTTCATGTAGCGCAACAGGTGGCGGTGCACCTGCTCGCGCGGCGCATCGCCGTCACCGATGGCGAACCAGAACGACGTCGCCAGATGCGGTCGGTCCCTGCCTTGGCCCTGCCAGGCGTCGCGTGCTACGTCGAACAGCTCGTTCTGCTTCGTCACGTCCAGATCGAGGGTGGTGCCGGCCAACCCGTCGGCCCAAACGGCCGCACTCCGCAGGGTTTTCGGTCCCATCGTGCCGACCAGTAGTGGCGGGCCGCCGGGCTGCACGGGTGGCGGGCCAACCGGCAGCGTGGAATCGGTGACCTTCTCCCCCGCCCAGACGCGTTTCATCACCGCGACACGATCGGCCATCTGGCGCATGGTCTGGGTGGCCGGGTCCGCGCCCGCGGCGCGGTAGTCCTCGTGGCGGCCGCCGACGCCCAGGCCCACGGTCAGGCGCCCGCCGCTGAGAACGTCGCCGGTGGCCAGCGCCTTGGCCAGCATCACCGGGTCGTGCAGTTGCGGGATCACCACGGTGGTCACCAACCGCACCCGGTCGGTCCAGGCCGCCAACGCGCCGAGCAGTGTCAGGCTCTCGGGATTGTCGAACGCCATGCGCTCACCCCAACACAGCGACGAGAACGGACCGTCGTCGACAACGCGCGCCCACCGTCTGAGCGTCGCGCGGTCCAGGTCGGGCTCCATCACCGGCATCGTCATCCCGATACGCACGTCGGCGATTCTGACACGCGCCGCAAACGGTCAGGTTTGGCGCGGTGGGTCCTTGCGCGCGCGGATGGGTTCGGCGGCGGGCGGCGCGAACAGTGCCCCGCGCAGTCCGCCGCCAAATGTGCGCACCGCCACCAGCAACCAGGTGGCCAGGAGCCCGACGTAGGCGGCTGCGGCCGCCACCCGGAACGCCGGCAGCCCGGTGTGCAACGCCAGCTGCGTCGTGCCGGTCACGAAGGTGCCGACCGGGAACGTCAGACTCCACCACGTCAACGCGAACGGCATGCCGCGTCGCAGCGTCCGCACCGTCAGCGACGTCGCCAGGCTGATCCACAGCACCGCGAAACCCCACACCGGAACTCCGTAGAGCACCGCGAAGACCCGCAGACCGTCGGCGATGTCCGGTTCGACCGCCAAGGGCGCGTCGACAGCGAGAAGTCCTGCCACGGTGATGGATTGGCCGAGAGGCCCCAGCACGATCCACAACGTCGGCACCCGTGCGGTACCCGAGGTTCCGTAGTGCGCCAGCCGGCTCCACACCATCGTGATGATGATCAACGACGCGATCAGCGACAACCCGAACATCGCCAGGCAGCCGTAGAGCATCGTGGCCCGCCCCGGTCCTTCGTCCATGTGCGGGATGAGCATGGCGCCCGTGGCGGCCGACACCATGGGCGGAACGACGGGCATCAGCCAGCCGCCGAATGCGGCGTCCGGTTCGACCCGGTACTGGGTGAACATCAGGTGCGGGATGCTCATCGCGGTGAACAGGCCGCCCGCAGTGCCGGCGCCCCACAACCACCAGGCCATGGTCACCGCCACGTCGGAGCCGACCAGATCAGGCCCGAGCAGCAGCGCTCCCGCGGCCACCGTCAACAGCGCCATCGGGGCCGCGCCGTAGAAATGTGCCATCTGGGGATTCCGGACGTGGCTGCGTGCCACCGTCGGGTTGCGCACCCAGTGCGCGATCATCGCGACGACGAGGACCACCAGCCACAGCGCCGACACGGCCCACACGACCGACGCGAACCCGTGAAGTCCCGGCACCTGCACCGGCAATGACGCTCCTGCGGTCGCCACGATTCCGGTGCCCATCACCGAGGCGAACCAATTTGGCCCGAGGTAGCCGAGGATCGCAGGCCGGTCGCTGGTCATCCGGACAGTATGTCGACTGCGTAATCGACGAACCTCGCGGACCCATTGGGGGTTAACCCCCGCAATGATGTCCGGAAAACGTTGTTTCGGTGAAGCCGCCGCATCCATAGGTTGGGGACATGGCCGCAGTATCCGACATGCACGCCGACACCTTCGAGTTCGCTCCGCCCCCGCCTGCTGCGACGCCGCCGCCGCGCGTCCGCCGTATCGGGGTGGTGCCCACCGCCTCGCTGCTGGTGGGCGGCGCGCTGGGCACCGTGTGGTTCTGGATTCCGCTGGCGATACTGGTGATCGGTTTGTCGTCGATTCCCAGTGTGGTCGGATTCATTCTGGCTGCAGTGGTTTTCGTGTACCTGATCCGAGGCATCGACCGTTTCGAGCGGATCCGCAGCGAAGCGGTGTTCGGCATGGGTCTGGGCGTCCCGGTACACCGGGCATCGCCGCACTCCGGGTTCCAGGGCTGGGCGCACCAATTGTGGATCGACGTCAGCAGCGCATGGTTCTGGAAGGCCGCCGCACACCACTATCTGCGGATGCTCTACGACATCGCGGTCACCGCGCTGGCCGTGGGTCTGCTGGTGTTCGCGTTCGTCGCGCCGGCGGCGGCCATCGCGATCGGCAACAGCGACGCCGAGGCCGGCCTGTCCTTCGTGCCGACGCCGGTGGCCGTGCTGCTGGCTGTGGTGGCGTTTGCCGCTGCCGCGGCACTGCTGGTGTTCGCCCCCGAACTCGACGCGCGCATCGACCGCTGGCTGCTGACGCCCTCACCCACGGCCGTGCTGCGACACCAGGTCACTGCCCTGGCCGATGCGCGCGCCGGTGCGGTGACCTCCGCGCAGACCGAACGGCACCGCATCGAACGCGACCTGCACGACGAAGTCCAGCCGCGCCTGGTGTCGTTGGCGATGACCATCGGCCTGGCCCGCACCAAGCTCGACACCGACCTGCCCAAAGCCAAGGAGCTGATCGCCGAAGCCCACGAGGACGCCAAGAGTGCACTCGTGGAGCTGCGCAACGTCGTGCGCGGCATCGCGCCCACCATCCTGTCCGACCGCGGCCTGGACGCCGCACTGTCGGCCGTCGCCCAGCGTTCCACAAACGCCGGGGTCCCGACGACGTTGAGCGTGCACCTGCCTCGCCGTCTGCCCGAGGAGGTGGAGGCCTGCGCATACTTCGTTGTCGCCGAGGCGCTTACGAACATCACCCGGCATTCGGGAGCGACGCAGGCGACGGTCACGGTGCGCCTGGACGAAACCGCCGAGGAACTGCACGTCACCGTGTTCGACGACGGGTGCGGCGGTGCCCAGATCAGTGACCTCGACTCCGATGCGACCGGCCTGCGCGGGCTCGACGAACGGGTCCGCGCCGCCCGCGGCACATTCTCGGTGTCCAGCCCCGCCACCGGGCCCACGATCATCACGGCGGTGCTGCCATGCGCATCGTGATCGCCGAAGACTCCGCGCTGCTGCGGGCGGGAATCGTGCGCATCCTGTCCGACTCCGGTCACGACGTCGTCGCCGAAGTCTCCGACGCGACCGACCTGCTGCGACTGGTCAACGACGAGCGACCGGATCTGGTCATCGTCGACGTCCGGATGCCGCCGACGTTCACCGACGAAGGGATTCGCGCCGCGGCGTTGTTGCGCACCCAGAATCCGGAGTCGCCGGTGCTGGTGCTGTCGCATTACGTCGAAGAGCGTTACGCCGCCGAGCTGATCGCCTCGGACACCAAGGGTTTCGGTTACCTGTTGAAGGACCGGGTGGCCGACGTGCCGGCGTTCCTCGACGCGGTGCGCACCGTCGGCTCGGGAGGCACCGTGCTCGATCCCGAGGTCGTGTCCCAGATTCTGGTGCGCTCGCGTAGCCGCGCCACTCTGGACGTGCTGACGCCACGTGAACGCGAGGTCTTGCAGCTGATGGCCGAGGGCAGGACCAACTCCGCCATCGCCGCAGAACTGCACATGTCGGTCGGGTCAGCCGAAAAGCACATCGCCTCGATCTTCGCCAAGTTCGACCTCGCACCCGACGACAGCGAGAACCGCCGCGTGTTGGCGGTGCTGCGCTACCTCGAATCGTGATGTGCTGAAAGGAAAATCCCGTGACGAACACCCTCACACCGGCCTCTCCCCCTCCCCCGCTGTCGTCCGGTACGCGCACCACCGTGCGCGCCGGGCTGGTCGTGATGGCCGCGCTCCTGCTGACCGGTGTGCTGGTTGCGCTGGCCGGTGTGTCGTTCGGAATCAGCAGGTTTCGCGTCATCGCCGAATCCTCGGCACTGCCGGCGTCGTTGCGCACGCTGGAGATCGACATCGATACCGCGCCGGCGGCCGTCCGCATCACCTCGGACCGGTCGGCCGGCGAGCCCCGGGTCGACATGCGCATGGTCAACTCCGCCCGCTCGGACGCCGAACCGCTGAGTGTCAGCGCCGACGGCACCTCCGCGCGGGTCAGCATCAACCCCGAGTCATCGAACTGGTTGCGGCAGGCCCGCGCCGGTGAGATCACGGTCGTGGTGCCCGACGAACTCGCGCGCCGGCTGAGCGTCACCGTCCGCCAGGACATCGGGGTGATCTTGGCTGACGCCGACCTCGACCAATTCACCGCGCACACCCGCGAGGGCGCTGTCGTGCTCAGCGGGTCGGCCCGACGGATCGACATCGACAACGAGGACGGTGAGATCGTCAGCCGCCGCCCCATTTCGGTGTCGGAGTCGTTCCGAGCGGCCACCGCCACCGGCGAGATGAGCGTCGAGTTCGGTGAGGTCCCCGAGACCATCGACGCCGAAACCGGGCACGGCAGCGTCGTCCTGACCTTGCCCGCACCGGGCCCCTATCTGGTCAACGCGACCACCGGCCACGACCGCGGTCACACCGTCGTCAAGGTGCCGCAGACCCGGGACGCCGCGGAGGCGGCAGCTGTGGTGACCGCTCGATCGGACACCGGCAATGTGGTCGTCGACGAAGTCGACTAGAACGGCTCGTCGACGAAGTCGACTAGGACGGCTCGGCGTCACCGGTCAACTGCCTCAGCAGCGTCGCGAAGTCGGCGACTTCCCAGTGCTCGGCCAATCGGCCGTCCTCGATCCGGTACAGCTGGAATGCCGACGCGTCGACTCGGCGGCCGGTGGGGGCGATGCCGAGGAACTCGCCTCGATGGGTGCCCTGGACGGCGTTGAGCACCGCGACGCGGTCGTCCTCGGCGATCATCTGTGAAATCGGGAGCCGAAGGTCGGGGAACGCTGTCCGCAACCCGTGGAAGTAGTCTTTGAGGGTGTCCCGGCCGGCCGACTGGCCGGGCAGGTGGTCGTCGTAGGTGTCCGCGACGATCTCGTCGAAGACGTCGAAGTCCCCGTCCTCGATCGCGGTGAAGAACCTGCGCACCAGCCGCTTGTTGTGCGACCCGCTGGACTCCTCAGCCATGCGCATACTGTATGCGCTCCCGTGAGACAGTGCGCAACTGTCTCGCCGACTAGTAGAGGGCTCCCATGATGGCGCGCAACGGACCGGACTGAATCTGCCGAAAGCCCGTGCCGGCCCAGATGTTGAGTGCCTGAGGGTCGTTCGCCCGCGCCGCGGCCGCCCGCAGCGGGCTGGTCAGATAGTGCACCTCGGGATAGGCCAGTGGGGCACGGTGGTCGTACTCGTCGATGAAGCGGTTACGAAGCCCGCGGGCATAGCGGCCGGAAAACGCTTTGGTGACCGCGGTTTCGGTGAAGGCGCCGTCGCGCAGCGCGGCGCGATGCACCGGGGTGCTGCCGGCCTCGTCGCTGCACAGAAACGCCGTACCCAGTTGCGCGGCGACCGCGCCGGTCTGCCGGACCCGGTCGATATCGGCGGCGGTCATCAAACCGCCGGCGGCCACGACCGGCTGATCGAACTGTGCGACCAGCTCTGCCACCAACGCCTCGAGGGGCTGCTCCGACGGCTGGGCGGTGGCATCGAATGTGCCCCGGTGGCCGCCGGCCGACGGCCCTTGTGCGGTAAGGACATCCACTCCGCAGTCCACGGCCCGACGGGCCTCGGCCGCGGTGGTGACTGTCGCCACGGTCGTGATTCCGGCGTCGGCCAGTCGGCGTCGCTCCGCGATGTCGGGCAATCCGAACGTGAAAGACACCACGGCGGGCCGGAGGTCGAGCAGCACCTCGATCTTGGCGTCCCAGTCTTCGTCGAAGTAGCGGGGTCCGCCGAGATCGGTGCCGTAGCGCCGGGCTTCGTCGGCCAGTGCGGCGGCGTAGGCCTCGACGTCGGCGGCGGCACCGGAACTGGGTTGCGGCACGAACAGATTCGCACCGACCGGACCTGAGGCGAGCCGCATCGTCGCCTCGAGCCGCTGCGCGAACACCGGCGCGGTCAGGTACCCGGCCGGAACGAAGCCGAGGCCGCCGGCCTCGGTGCCGGCCGCGGCGAGTTCGGGCGTCGACGGTCCGCCGGCCATCGGGGCGACGGCGATCGGCGCGCTCAGGTCACGGAAGTCGAACGCCACCTGCTCTTGCTACCACGAACAGTTCGGCGGTCCTAGTGGCCGCGCGCCTGCTGTTGCCGTCGGTAATCGTCGGCGAGGGCGCCGACGTGTTCAGGCAGCACCCCGGCGGCGACGTCGGCGAGGCTGGTCTGCTCCAGCACCGAACGCATGCTGGCGCGCAGCGCCCGCCACACGTCGGTCAGGGCCGCGGTGGGTCCCGAGTAGGGCAGATCGCCGAGGCCGATGTCGCGCACACTGGCCAGTGGACCGTCGATGCAGCGCAGGACGTCGGCGAGGCTGATGTCGGTGGCCGGGCGCGCCAGCTCGTAGCCGCCGTCGCGGCCACGGTGACTGCGCACCAATCGGTCGGTGCGCAGATCCGACAGGATGTCGACGAGAAACTGCGGCGGGATCCCCTGGGCCTTGGCCAGGTCGTCGGTTTTCACCAGAGCGCCGTCCCGCACTGTCGCCAATTGGACCATCGCCCGAACGGCGTACTCCGCCTTGGCCGACATCCGCATGGCCCCAGGCTAGACAATGCGGCTACGGCGAGGAACGCGGTGTCAGGACTCGCCGGTGCTCCCCGTGCAATCCAGCCACCGGCCGTCCTCGCGGGCGAAGGGCATGGTGTCGGTTCGCGTCTGGGGTGGCTTACCGCCCATCGTGCGGGTGCTGGTCACCTCGGCGGTCGCGGTGTCACCGGTGACCACGATGTTCTCCACCTTGTCGATTTTCAACGTGGCCGACTCTTTGAGCAGGTCCAACATGCCGGCCTTGTATGCCGGTTCGTCGTAGGCCACCAGCGCCTGGGCCACCCGGTCCACCAGCTCTGGTGGTGCGTCGGCGCCGAACTGCTGGGTCAAGCCCTGAGACACCTGCGGCACCGTCATCGCGGTCATCTGCTCCCGCGATCCGAACGCCTCCATCGGCGGCACCAGGTATTCACCCGCGTCGCTGGCCTTCTCGCGCTGCGACGCGCAGGTCAGGCCGGGCAGCTGGTCCCAGGCACCCGCCTCGAAGACCCGCGCCTGCTCGTAGACGACCTCGCGGATCTGGTCTTCATCGCTGCGCGCGTCCGCGGTCTCTTCGACCGATTCTTCGGCCGTCCCCTCGGCCGACGTGGCCTGCGTCGGCTGCGGCGAACTCTCCTGCGCACCACAGCCTGCCAGCGTCAACGCCGTTACGGCTGCAGCAACCACCGTGCGGATCATCGGACCCCTTTCCTGTTTGATTCGCCCGAGGTTTTCCCCCGACCGCAGCGGACGAACCGGATCTAGTCCGGTACGGCCGCACCGTTGGGCACGACCACCGCGAACAGATCTGCCACCGCCGCGAGACCCGCGGCGTGCACCGCTGCGGCGGGCACGTCGCCGTCGACACCGGGAAGCGCGCGTGTCGCGGTCGCCGCCGCGACCACTGTCGGTGCGTAGCCCAAGTTGAACGCGCCGCGCGCCGTGGAGTTCACACACATGTGCGTCATGAAGCCGGCCAGCACCAGGTTCGACGCGCCGACCGCTTTGAGGCGTTCGTCGAGGTCGGTCTGCACGAACGAATTCGGATAGTTCTTCACCACGACGGGCTCGCCCTCGCGCGGGGCGACGGAGGTGTGAATCGCGCCGATCTCGGCGGTGACGTCGTACGGCGAACCCGGTCCGGCGTCGTGCTGGATGTGAATGACTGGAATACCCGCGCTGCGGGCCCGATCCAGCAACGCGGCGGCCTCCTCCAGCGCAGGCTGGACACCCTCGAGTTCGAGCGTCCCGTAGGTGTAGGTGTTCTGGCAGTCGATGAGCACCAGCGCCGAATCGGCGAGGCTGACCGGCTCCAGCGGCAGCCCCGTCAGTGAGCGCAGGGTGGGAAGGTCAGACATGCCCGGAGCCTACCGCGCGCGCCGTTTCGGCCGGTCAGGCAGCGGTGACGGCCAGCACCGCGTCGGCGAACTCGGGCCGGCACACCACCAGATCTGGCAACTTGGAGTCACGCTGGTTGTACACCAGCTCCGAGCCGTCGATGCGTGACGTGTGCAGACCGGCCGCGCGTGCGACCGCCACCGGCGCCGCGGAATCCCATTCGTACTGGCCGCCGGCGTGGACATACACATCCGACAGACCCTGCACCACCGATGCGACTTTCGCACCGGCCGAACCCATTTCGACCAGAACACCACCGAGCGCGTCGCGCACCTGCAGCGCCACCGCAGGCGGGCGGGTCCGCGACACGACGACGCGCGGCGCCTCGGGCGCCGCCGGGGGCGTCGGCACGGTCGGGGTCGCCAGAGTGACGCCTTGCGCGGGCAGCGCCACGGCACCGGCGACAAGTGCCCCGGCCTCCCACAACGCCACGTGCACCGCCCAGTCAATGCGGCCGAGTTCGGAGAACTCCCGGGTGCCGTCGAGCGGGTCGACGATCCACACCCGCTCGGCGGCCAGGCGCACCGGATCGTCGACGCCCTCTTCGGACAACACGGCATCGCCTGGACGTTCCGCTGCCAGAGCCGCCATCAGGAAGTTGTGAGAACGCTTGTCGCCCTCGTCTTTCCGCTCCTGCGCGCTGGCCTGGCCGAGCTCGCCGCGCACCGCGAGCAGGAGTTGACCTGCCTCGGTGGCCAGCCGTCCGGCCAGTTCGTGGTCGTTCACTCGCCGCCGGCTCCGCGCTCGAGCAGTTCGATGACCGCCTCGGCATGGGCGTCCGGCGTCTGCTCGGGGGTCAGCCGCAGGTCGGGGTTCTTGGGCCGCTGATACGGACTGTCGATGCCGGTGAAGTGGGTGATCTCGCCGGCGCGCGCCTTGGCGTACAGGCCCTTGGGGTCCCGGCGTTCACAGTCCTCGAGCGGCGTGTCGCAGAACACCTCGTAGAACTCCAGCCCCGCATCGAGGGTCACCTTGCGGGCGAGTTCCCGGTGCTCGGCCAGGGGGCTGATCGCCGGTACCAGCACCACCTGCCCCGCATCGGCCAGGATCGCTGCGACATGGGCCAGCCGGCGCAGGTTCTCCGAGCGGTCGGCCATCGAGAACCCGAGGTCGGAGTTCAGGCCGTGGCGCAGATTGTCACCGTCGAGAACGTAGGCGGGAATGCCCTTTTCGAGGAGCTTCTGTTCGACCAGCATGGCCACCGACGACTTGCCCGAGCCGGACAATCCGGTGAACCAGACGGTGCGGCCCGTGGTCAGCCGGTCATCCTGCGAGCACAGCGACTGGTGGCGCACCGTGTTCGGGCTGGCGGTCCCGGCCGAGCTGTCACGCAGCACCATGCCGGCGGCCACCGTGCCGTTGGTGTTCGGATCGATCAGGATGAACGAGCCGGTCGCGGGATTGCGACTGTATTCGTCGAGCAGCAGGGGCGCCTGCGACCGCAGCGAAACCCGGCCCAGCTCATTGAGTTTCAGTGCCGTGGCCGACTTGTCGCGGTGCAACGTGTTGACGTCGAGTCGGTAGTCCAGGTCGGTCACCCGTACCCGCGTCGTCCGCGAGGTGTGCTTGATCAGGTAATCGCGGCCCGGTTCCAGTGCGTTGTCGTCAGCCATCCAACAGACCGTGGCATCGAAATCCTGCACCACGCGCGGCCGGTTGTTGGGCCGGGCGATCATGTCACCACGGCTGATGTCGATGTCGTCGGCGAGGCTGACCGAGACCGCCATCGGTGGGAAGGCCTCGTCGACCGGGCCACTGGGATCTTCGATCGCGGTGATGCGTGAGGACTTCCCGCTGGGCAGCACGACGATCTCGTCGCCGGGACGCATCACGCCGCTGGCCACGGTGCCGGCGTAGCTGCGGTGGTCCTGGTGCTCGCGGGTGTGCGGCCGGATCACGTACTGCACCGGGAAGCGGACGTCGACGAGGTTGCGGTCGCCGGCGACGTACACGTCCTCGAGGTAGCTCAATAGCGAGGGTCCCTCGTACCAGGGGGCGCGGTCGGATTTGGTGACGACGTTGTCGCCGTGCAGTGCCGACAGCGGGATGGTCGTGACGTCGTGCACGTCCAGCCGGGTGGCGAACGCGTGGAACTCGTCGCGGATGGCCTCGAATCGTTCACGGTCCCAGTCGATCAGGTCCATCTTGTTGACGGCCAGCACCACGTGCTGCACGCCCAGCAGTGAGGACAGGAACGCGTGCCGGCGTGATTGTTCGAGCAGCCCGTTGCGCGCGTCGACGAGCACGATCACCAGATGCGCGGTCGAGGCGCCGGTCACCATGTTGCGGGTGTACTGGATGTGGCCCGGGGTGTCGGCGATGATGAATTTCCGCTTGGCCGTGGCGAAGTAGCGGTAGGCGACATCGATGGTGATGCCCTGCTCACGCTCGGCGCGCAGGCCGTCGGTCACCAGCGCCAGGTCGGTGTAGTCGTGGCCGCGTTCCTTGGAGGTCCGCTCGACGGCGGCCAACTGGTCCTCCATGACAGCCTTCGAGTCGTACAGCAGCCGCCCGATCAGGGTGGATTTGCCGTCGTCGACCGATCCGGCCGTGGCCAGGCGCAGCAGCGTCGCATCGGGGCGCGCAACGTCATTCGTCACCGTCGTCGTCATCATCAGAAGTAGCCCTCACGCTTGCGGTCTTCCATCCCCGCCTCGGAGATCCGGTCGTCGGCGCGGGTCGCGCCGCGCTCGGTCAGCCGCGACACGGCGGTCTCGGCGATCACCTGTTCGACGGTGGCGGCGGTGGACTCGACGCAGCCGGTGCAGGTGACGTCGCCGACGGTGCGGAACCGCACGCTGGTCTCGAACACCTCTTCGTCGTCCCGGGGCTGCAGGAACGGGTGCACGGCCAGCAGCATGCCGTCGCGCCGGAACACCTTGCGCTGGTGGGCGTAGTAGATCGACGGCAGTGTGATGTTCTCTTCGCCGATGTAGGACCAGATGTCGAACTCGGTCCAGTTCGACAACGGGAACGCGCGGATGTGCTCGCCCTTGCGGTGGCGGCCGTTGTACAGGTTCCACAGCTCCGGACGCTGAGCCTTCGGATCCCACTGACCGAACTCGTCGCGGAAGCTGAACACCCGCTCCTTGGCGCGGGCCTTCTCCTCGTCGCGGCGGGCCCCGCCGAACGCGGCGTCGAACTTGTTCTCCCGGATCGCGCGCAGCAGCGTCACCGTCTGCAGCGGATTGCGCGAGGGACCGTTGTCGACGACGCGGCCGGCGTCGATGTCGTCCTGCACTTTGGCGACGACCAGGCGTACCCCGGTGCTGTCGACGAGGTCGTCGCGGGCGGCCAGCACCTCGTCGAAGTTGTGTCCGGTGTCGACGTGCATGACGGGAAACGGCGGGCGGCCGGGCCGGAAGGCCTTCACCGCCAGGTGCAGCATCACGATCGAGTCCTTGCCGCCGGAGAACAGCAGCACGGGCCGTTCGAATTCGGCCGCGACCTCGCGGATGATGTGAATGGCCTCGGCTTCGAGCGCGCGCAGGTGGCTGAGTTCGTAGCGCCCGGCGGTCGGGGCGAGTTCCTCGGTCGCGGTCATCGCATCCTCGTAAAGTTGGTAGAACTGACCATATTTACGGCCATAATCGGCGAATGTAACCGCTGCGGTCTCCAGGTGTCAAAGTTCCTTTGCCGAGCAGACGGGTAGGCCCCTGTCAGCGGCACTTCCGGGGGCCTGCGTGTCTGCTCGCGGCTAGAGGGTGACCTCGTTCAGGCGGCCGGTGGCGACATCGAAGACGAAGCCCCGCAGCGACTCGTGCCTGGTGACGAACGGACTGGCCTCGATGCGGCGCACCGATTGCCGTACGTCCTCCTCCACGTCGATGAATGCCTCGGCCGCCCACTCGGGTTTGATCCCGAGCTCGTCCTGGATCTGCTGCTTGAAGCCGTCGTCGGTGAAGGTCAGCATGCCGCAGTCGGTGTGGTGGATCAGGATGATCTCTTTGGTGCCCAACAGCCGTTGGCTGATGGCCAGCGAGCGGATCTCGTCGTCGGTGACGACGCCCCCCGCGTTGCGGATGACGTGGGCTTCGCCGTCTTTGAGGCCGAGGATCCGGTAGATGTCGAGACGGGCGTCCATGCAGGCGACGACAGCGACGTGCTTGCTGGGCGGCAGTGGCAGGGGCCCGGAGAACGTCTTTGCGTACTCCTCGTTGTTCTTCAGATACTCATCGGTGACCGACATGGCGCGAAGCTAACAGCGTCGACCCGGTAAGTCACTGGTCAGAATCACCGAGATCGTGATTCACCGCTGCAGATCGAACACGACCGATCCGCCGACGGTGGTGGGTGCGAAATGCTGCCGCACCCACGCCTCGATCTCGGCCGCGGCCCCGCTTTCCCGTCGAGGGCCAGGATGGCCCGCGGCGATGAAGTAGCGGACCTCGCCGTCGGCGACGTGCTCCTGAAACTGTGCGAGCGTCGGCGCGTCGTCGCTGCCGGTGAAACCACCGATGGCCATCACCGACGCCCCGGTCTCCAACTCCAGCCGGCCGGCGAGCATCGACCCGACCGTGGCGGCGGCCCAGCGGTTGTCGGCCGTGCTGACCAGATGAGCGAGCAACGAGTTGTCGGCGACGTCCATGCCCGGCGGACCACCGGGCCCCGGCGGACCACCCGGCCCCGGCATGCCGCTCTGGGCCACCGGGCCCGACATCATGCCCGGACCGCTGCCGACGTGCGTCGCCGTCTCCACCGCATAGGCGGCCGACCCGCCGGCCCCGAAGACCAACGCTGCCCCCGCGACGACCGCGGCGAGACGCCCCGCGCGGTGGCTCCCCAGCGCGAGTGCCCCCGCAGCGACGACGGAGCCGACCAACAACACCCAGCGCAGCCACGGATGCCAGTCCGGGGTGCGGTCGAGCAGGACGAACGTCCACACGCCCGTCGCGGCGCTCATCGCGGCCAGCGTCAGCCGCAGACCCAGCTGCCGGCGGACCCGCCACATCTCGGCGACCGTGAGCCCGACCAGCGCCGCGATCGCGGGCGCAAGGGCGACCGTGTAGTACGGATGAATGATGCCGTCCATGAAGCTGAAGACGACGGCAGTGACCAGCAGCCAGCCGCCCCACAGCAGCAGACTCGCGCGCAGCGCCGCAGTGCGCGGCGTGCGGCGCGTGAACCAGAGTCCGGCGGTCAGACCGATCAGCGCAGCGGGCAACAGCCAGGAAACCTCGCCGCCCATCGACGCGCCGAACATCCGGGTGATCCCCGGTTCGCCGCCGAAGAACAGGTTCGCGCCGCCGTCGGGACCGCCCGGCCCCGGTGGCCCACCCGGCCCCGGCGGTCCGCCGGGACCGCCTCCGGGGCCGCCATCCATCCCCATCACGCGCTGAATACCGTTGTAGCCCAAGGCCAACTGCAGCAGGCTGTTGTCCGTGGAACCGCCGATGTACGGACGGGAATCCGCCGTCCACAGGCTGACCAGAGCCAGGAACGATCCCGCGGTGGCGGCCATCGCCAGGCCACCGGCCAGCAGCGCGCGCAGCCGAGGCCACACCCCGATCGGGGCGGCGACCAGGAACGCGAGCGCCAGGCCCGGTACCACCAGGAACGCCTGCAGCATCTTGGTCAGAAAGGCCAGACCGAGAACGACGCCGACCAGCACCACCCACCGGGTCCGTCCACTGTCGATCGCGCGCACCATCAGGTAGGCGGCCACCACGAGCAGCAGCACCAGCAGCGCGTCGGGGTTGTTGTACCGGAACATCGACGCCGCCACCGGTGTCGCGGCCAGCGCCGCACCCGCGATCAGCCCGGCGCCCGGCCCACTGACGCGGCGCACCGTCGCATACAGCACGCCGACGGCGGCCACGCCCATCAACGCCTGCGGAAGCAACATCGTGAACGGGCTGAAGCCGAACAGCCTGCCCGACAACGCCATCACCCACAGCGCAGCAGGCGGCTTGTCGACGGTGATCGCGTTGCCGGCATCGAGCGAGCCGAACAACCACGCCTTCGCGCTCTGCGTACCGGCCTGTGCGGCCGCCGCGTAGTACTCGTTTGCCCAGCCCGCCGAACCCAGGCCCCACAGGTACAGCAGCGCCGTCGCGCCCAGCAGTGCGACGAGCGCGGGCCGCGCCCACCGGGGTCGGTCATTCGGGAGCGCCCGGGCATCCGGCGCGTTCTCCATCGCCAGCGTCATCGCCGGACTCCTTCGGATCGGTTGCGCAGCGGGTGAAAGACCCAGCCGCGCAACAGGACAAACCGCACCACTGTGGCGAGCAGGTTGGCGGTCACCAACACGGTGAGTTCCATCAGGTGATGCGGTGATTCCACGGTGGTGTGCAACAGCGCCAGGGCACCGCTGGTGATCGCCAGCGCGACACCGAACACGATCAGACCTTCGGCGTGGTGACGGGCCAGGCCTCGTCGATCCGCAACGCCGAACGTGAAGCGCCGGTTGGCTGCGGTGTTTGCGATCGCGGTGAGCAGCAGTGCCACCAGATTGGCCCACTGCGCTCCGGTCCAGCCTTGCAGCAGCATGAACAACGCGACGTAGGCCGCGGTCGAGGCGAGCCCGACGACACCGAACCGCACCGCCTGCTGCAGCAGCGAGCCGGATGCCGGCGACCGTGCCGCGCCGAGTTGCGCTGCGATGGTGTGCACCGGGATGGCGCCGGAGGCGAAGCCTTTGAGCAGACGCGCGATCCCGCGCAGGTCGGCCGCGGCCGTGGCCACGATGTCGACCCGACTGTCCGGGTCGTCGATCCAGTCGACGGGGACCTCGTGGATGCGCAGCCCGCTGCGCTCGGCCAGCACCAGGAGTTCGGTGTCGAAGAACCACCCGGTGTCTTCGACGTAGGGCAGCAACTCGGCTGCGACGTCGGCGCGGATCGCCTTGAAGCCGCATTGCGCATCGGAAAAGCGCGCGGCCAGAGTCGATTTCAACAACATGTTGTAGCAGCGGGAGATGACCTCACGTTTGGCGCCCCGCCGCACGCGCGCGCCGCGGCCGAGCCGGGTGCCGATCGCGAGATCGGAGTGACCCGAAATCAGCGGCGCGACCAGCGGGGCCAGCGCGGCGAGATCGGTGGACAGGTCCACATCCATGTAGACCAGTACCGCGGCGTCCGAGCGTGTCCACGCGTGGTGCAGCGCCCGGCCGCGGCCCTTCTCCTCGAGCCGCAGCACGCGCACCTCGCCGAGTTCGTCGGCGAGTTGGGCGGCGATGTGCGGTGTGTCGTCGGAGCTGGCGTTGTCGGCGATGGTGATGCGTGCCGGGAAGGGCACGGCCTCGCGCAGATAGCGGTGCAGGCGGTGCACGGATTCGGCGAGCACGGTCTGCTCGTTGTGTACCGGGACCACCACGTCGAGCACCGGCGCGCCGGAACCCCGTGCTGCGCAGGCGGCGTCGGGTCGGTGCCGGAAGGCTCGCCCTGCGCACGCATCGGTCCGCTCGGCGATGTCTGTCATGGTGTTCATCGTCGGCGCGGCGGGTGTGCCCGACGTGGGGCGCAGCTATGTGCCGGCTGTGAGTACCGCGCCGGGCAGTGTGACGACGAATTCGGTGCTGCCGGGAACGCTGTGCAGCGCGATGGCGCCACCGTGGGCGCGCACCACCGCGGCGACGATGGCCAGGCCGAGCCCGGTGCTGCTGCCGTCGCGGCGCGCACGCGACGAGTCGCCGCGCGCGAACCGCTCGAACACCTCGGGCTGGAGCTGCTCCGGGATGCCCGGCCCGTCGTCGCCGACGGTCAGCACGGCCGTCGCCCCGGACGCCACGGACAGTGCGACGGTGACCGTCGTGCCCGGTGGGGTGTGGGTGCGGGCATTGGCCAGCAGGTTGGCCAGCACCTGGTGCAGCCGCGCCTCGTCGCCGGCCACGGTGACGGGTTCCTCGGGCAGGTCGAGCCGCCAGGTGTGATCCGGGCCGGCGACATGAGCGTCGCTGACGGCGTCGACGACCAGGCGGCTCAGATCGACCGCCTCGCGTTGCAGCGGCCGGCCGGTGTCGAGTCGAGCCAGCAGCAACATGTCCTCGACCAGCTGGGTCATCCGTGCCGCCTCGGATTCGACGCGGTTCATCGCATGCGCCACATCGTCGGGCACGTCGGCTCGGCGGCGTTGCGCCAGCTCGGTGTATCCGCGGATCGCCGCCAACGGTGTGCGCAGTTCGTGGCTGGCGTCGGCGACGAACTGGCGGACCCGGGTCTCGCTCTGGTGGCGGGCTTGCAGCGCCCCGGCGATGCGATCGAGCATGCGGTTGAGCGCCGTGCCGAGCCTGCCGACCTCGGTGCGGGCGGCCTGCGGATCCACCTCGACGATCGGTGTCGGCAGGTTGACCTCGCCGCGATCGAGCTCGAGAGCTGCCACCTGTTCGGCAGCGTCGGAAAGCTCTGCCAGCGGCCGTAATTGGCGACCGATGATGGCGATGCCGGCGCCGGCCGCAATGGCCACCGCGACGGCGGCCACCACGCAGAAGATGATCAGCGTGCGCAGCAGTGTGTCGTCGACGACCGTCGTGGGCAGGGCGGTGACGACGGTGTCGCCGGTGCGCAGGCTCGGGAAACCGACGACGCGGTAGCGGCCCAGGCCGTCCAGCTCGACCGTCTGCGGATGCCGGTCGGCGTGGGCGTCGGCCAGTTGCTGCGCTGCGGCAGAAGGTATTTCCGAACGCGCCCCGCCGGTGGTGATGACTCCCGCGTCGACCGGACGGCCGTTGGAAACCACCGCGCCGACGGTGCGGATCGCCTGACCGGGGGCGTTGAGGAACGCGGGCCCGGGCCCGTCCTCACCGCCGCCCGGCGGCGGTCCGGCACGCAGCTCGGGAAGCGTCGGCCGCTGCCCCGGCGGTGGCGGCGGGCCGTAGTCGAAGATCACCGCCGAGCGGCGGCCCGCCTCGACCACCTGCTCGTCGAGTTGACCGGTCAGGAAGCGTTGCAGCGCGAACTCGGTGCCGATGCCGATCCCGGCGCACACCCCGGCCAGCAGAAGCACCTGGGTGACCAGCATGCGTCGGCGCAACGACCACGACCGCGGCACCCGTAGCCGGGGGCCGGTGCCGTCACGGCGCGGGCTTGAGGACATACCCCGCACCACGCAACGTGTGGATCATCGGTGCGCGGCCGCTGTCGATCTTCTTGCGCAGGTAGGACACATACAACTCGACGATGTTCGACCGGCCCCCGAAGTCGTAGTCCCACACCCGGTCCAGGATCTGCGCTTTGCTCAACACCCGCTTGGCGTTGCGCATCATGAAGCGCAGCAGCTCGAATTCCCTGGCGGTCAGCGCGATGACCTCGCCGGCGCGGGTGACTTCGTGGCTGTCCTCGTCGAGCACGAGGTCGCCGACCACGAGCGTGCTGCTGCCGCTCTCGGTGGTCACCCCGGTGCGGCGCAGCAGCGCACGCAAACGCAGCACGACCTCCTCGATGCTGAACGGCTTGGTCACGTAGTCGTCGCCGCCGGCGGTGAGCCCGGCGATGCGGTCTTCGACCGAGTCCTTGGCGGTGAGCAGCAGCAGCGGCAGCGACGGGTTGTGCTCGCGCAGCTTGCGCAGCACGTCCAGGCCGCTCATGTCGGGCAGCATTACATCGAGCACCACGACATCCGGCGGAGTCTGCCGGGCCCGCGAGATCGCGGTGGCGCCGTCGCCGGCGGTGGTGACCTCCCACCCTTCGTAGCGCAGCGCCATCGACACCAGCTCGGCCAGCACCGGTTCGTCGTCGACGACAAGAACCTGAATCGGCTTGCCGTCCGCGCGCCGCATCACCACCCGGGCGGCTTCGACGTCGCCTCCGGACGCGGACGAGGGGGTGGTCACCCCGCCCATTATGTGCCCGCCCGGTGGGCGTGTCCTGTGCGGTTTCTGTGCGCCGACTGTGAAGACACGGCCACACGCCGAGCGCCCCGGCGTCGTCGTCTCCTAACCTTGGTGCCCATGCGTTGCGGAGTCACTGGGCGATGACCCGCTTTCTGGCGCGCCGGCTGCTGAACTATGCGCTCTTGTTGGCGTTGGCGTCGTTCCTGACGTTCACGCTGACCTCGCTGGCGTTCAACCCGTTGGAAAGCCTGATGGAGCGCAACCCGCGCCCACCGGAGGCGGTCATAGCCGCCAAGGCCGCCGAGCTCGATCTCGATCAGCCGATCCCGCTGCGCTACCTGAGCTGGGTGTCCGGTGCGATCCACGGGGACTTCGGGACGACGGTGTCCGGCCAACCGGTGTCGGACGAATTGTGGCGTCGCGTCGGGGTCAGTCTTCGTCTGGTCGTGATCGGGTCGGTGGTGGGCACGGTCATCGGTGTGGTCGTCGGGGCGTGGAGTGCGGTGCGGCAGTACCGGCTCTCCGACCGGGTGATCACGCTGCTGTCGCTGCTGATCATCAGCGCGCCGACGTTCGTCATCGCGAACCTGCTGATCCTGGGCGCGTTGAAAGTGAACACCGCTGTGGGGATGCAGATCTTCGAGTACACCGGCGAAACGTCTTCCGACGCCTCGGGCGGCACGTGGGACCGCTTCGTCGACCGGTTACAGCATCTGGTGCTGCCGACGTTCACCCTGGCGCTCACCTCGATCGCCGGGTTCAGCCGCTACCAGCGCAACGCGATGCTCGACGTGCTCGGCCAGGACTTCATCCGCACCGCCCGGGCCAAGGGGCTGACCCGGCGTCAGGCGTTGTTCAAGCACGGGCTGCGCACCGCGCTGATCCCGATGGCGACGCTGTTCGCCTACGGTGTCAGCGCGCTGGTCACCGGCGCCGTGTTCGTCGAGAAGATCTTCGGTTGGCACGGCATGGGTGAGTGGGTGGTGGACGGCATCGCCAGCCAGGACACCAACATCATCGCCGCGATCACCGTGTTCTCCGGGGCGACCGTGCTGATGGCCGGGCTGCTGTCGGACCTGATCTACGCCGCGCTGGACCCGCGGGTGCGGGCCGGATGACCGCCGGTCCGGGGTTCGCGTCGCGCCGCACGCTGGTGTGGCGCCGCTTTCTGCGCAACAGGCCCGCGGTGGCGTCGCTGGTGGTGCTGGTCGTGCTGTTCGTCGGCTGCTACGTGCTGCCGCCGCTGCTGCCCTACTCCTACACCGATCTGGACTACTACGCGCTGCAGCAGCCGCCCAGCCCCGAGCACTGGTTCGGCACCAACGCCCTGGGGCAGGACCTGCTGGCGCAGACGTTGCGCGGCATGCAGAAGTCGCTGCTGATCGGCTTTTTCGTGGCGTTGTTGTCGACGCTGCTGGCGGCGACGGTCGGCGCGGTGGCCGGGTATTTCGGCGGATTCCGCGACCGTGCCCTGATGTGGGTGGTCGATCTGCTGCTGGTGGTGCCGGCGTTCATCCTGATCGCGATCGTCACGCCGCTGACGCAGCGCTCCAACACGGTCTTCTGGTTGATCGTGTTGTTGGCGGCGTTCAGCTGGATGATCAGTTCCCGCATCGTGCGGGGGCTGACGATGAGCCTGCGCGACCGCGAATTCGTGGTCGCCGCCCGCTATATGGGCGTCAGCCACTGGCGCATCATCACCCGTCACATCATCCCCAACGTCGCGTCGATCCTGATCATCGACACCGCGCTCAACGTCGGGGTCGCGGTGCTGGCCGAGACCGGACTGAGCTTCCTCGGTTTCGGTGTGCAGCCGCCGGACGTGTCGCTGGGCACCCTGATCGCCGACGGCACACGGTCGGTGACGACGTTTCCGTGGGTGTTCCTGTTCCCGGCCGGGGTGTTGGTGTTGATCGTGCTGTGCGCCAACCTGATCGGCGACGGCCTGCGCGACGCGCTGGATCCGACCGCACGACCGCGCACGCGGCGGGGCCGCCGATGAGCTTGCTCGAGGTGCGCGACCTGACGGTGACGTTCCCGACCGACACCGAGCGCGTGGCCGCGGTCCGCGGCCTGGACTACCACGTCGACGCGGGCGAGGTGGTCGCGCTGGTCGGTGAGTCCGGGGCCGGCAAGTCCGCGGGCGCGATGGCGGTGATCGGGCTGTTGCCCGAGTACGCCGAGGTGTCGGGCTCGGTGCGGCTGAACGGTGAAGAACTCCTCGGGATGGGCGACCGGGACATGTCGCGCATCCGCGGAAACCGGATCGGCACGGTGTTCCAGGACCCGATGTCGGCGCTGACGCCGGTCTACACCGTCGGCGACCAGATCGCCGAGACGCTGCGGGTGCATCGCCGCGACCTCGGTCGGCGCGAAGCACGCACCCGGGCCGTCGAGTTGCTGGAGCTGGTCGGTATCGCTTCGCCGGACAAACGCGCCCGGGCCTTTCCGCACGAGCTCTCCGGCGGCGAACGCCAACGGGTGGTGATCGCGATCGCGATCGCCAACGATCCCGACCTGCTGATCTGCGACGAACCGACGACCGCCCTGGACGTGACGGTGCAGGCGCAGATCCTCGACGTGTTGCGCACCGCGCGCGACGTCACCGGCGCCGGGGTGCTGATCATCACCCACGACCTGGGTGTGGTGGCTGAGTTCGCCGACCGCGCGTTGGTGATGTACGCCGGTCGGGCCGTCGAGACCGCCCCGGTGGCCGACCTGTACCGCAACCGCCGGATGCCTTACACCGCTGGGCTTCTCGGTTCGGTACCGCGACTCGACGCACCGCAGGGGACGCGGTTGGTGCCGATCCCGGGCGCTCCCCCGTCGCCGGCCGCGTTGCCGCCGGGCTGCCCGTTCGTCCCCCGCTGCCCGCTGGCCATCGACGCGTGCAGCGCCGCCGAGCCCGCCCTGGAACCGGTCGGCCCGGCGCACCGCGTCGCCTGCATCCGCCACGAGCAGGTGGACGGGCGTAGCGCAGCGGAGATCTACCAGGTGCCGACCGCGCCGGCGTCGGTCGCCGCGGCCGGCGCCGGCGAGGTGGTGCTGCGTGCCCGCGACCTGGTCAAGACCTACCCGCTGACCAAGGGTGCGGTGCTGCGCCGGCGTATCGGCGAGGTCCGCGCGGTCGACGGGATCAGTTTCGAGTTGCACCAGGGGCGCACGCTGGCCATCGTCGGGGAATCGGGCTCGGGCAAGTCCACGACGTTGCACCAGGTCCTCGGGCTGACCGCGCCGCAGTCGGGTTCGATCGAGGTGCTGGGCGCCGATGTCGCCGAGTTGGACCGCCGAACCCGCCGGGGCCTGCGTAAGGACCTGCAGGTGGTGTTCCAGGATCCGGTGGCCTCGGTCGATCCGCGGCTTCCGGTGTTCGATGTGTTGGCAGAACCGCTGCGCGCCAACGGGTTCGACGCGGCGTCTGCGCAGGAACGGGTGGCCGAACTGCTCACCCTGGTGGGGCTGCGCCGCGAGGACGCCGCCCGCTACCCGGCGGAGTTCTCCGGCGGGCAGAAGCAGCGCATCGGCATTGCGCGTGCATTAGCGCTGCAGCCGCGCATCCTGGCCCTCGACGAGCCGGTGTCAGCGTTGGACGTGTCGATTCAGGCCGGCATCATCAACCTGCTGCTCGATCTGCAGGACCGTTTCGGCCTGGCCTATCTGTTCGTGTCGCACGACCTGTCGGTGGTCAAGCACCTCGCCCACCGGGTGGCGGTGATGCACCGAGGCGTCATCGTGGAACAGGGCGACAGCGAGCAGGTGTTCACCGCACCGGCCCATGAGTACACGCGCCGGTTGCTGGCTGCGGTGCCTCAACCCTCCCCGGATCCCGGTTAGAGTCTGTCCGCATGAGTCACCTCACCTCGCGAGCAGACACAGAATCGCCCATTTCGAGGCTCAAAAGGGCGAGTTCGCGTCTGCTCGCGGTGGGAACGGTGGCTGCGCTGCTGGTGACGGGTTGCTCCGGCTCCAACGAGGAGGTTCCGTCAGCGGGCGGGAACGCCGAACTCGGTGCCACCGCCGACCTCAACCCACAGGACCCGGCGACCCTGCGCCCGGGCGGAAACCTGCGGTTGGCGCTGACCGGCTTCTTCCCGAACTTCAACTACCTGCACGTCGACGGCAACCTCGGCGAACTCGGCGCGATGCTGCGCGCGGCGATGCCGCGCGCCTTCGTCATCAAGCCCGACGGCGAGATGACCGTCAACTCCGACTTCTTCACCGACGTCGAGATGACCAGCACCGACCCACAGGTGGTCACCTACACCATCAACCCCAAGGCCGTCTGGTCCGACGGGACGCCGGTCACCTGGGAGGACATCGCCGCCCAGATCCACGCCACCAGCGGCAAGGATGACCGGTACCTGTTCGCCTCGCCCAACGGCAGCGAGCGCGTCGCGTCGGTGACCAAGGGCGTCGACGACCGGCAGGCCGTGATCACCTTCGACCGGCACTACGCCGACTGGCGCGGCATGTTCGCCGGCAACGCCATGCTGATGCCCAAGTCGGTGACCGGCGACCCGGAGGTCTTCAACAAGGGGCTGCTCAACAGCGCCCCGCCCTCGGCCGGCCCGTTCATGGTCACCACCATCGACCGCGGGGCACAGCGAATCGTGTTGACCCGCAACCCGAAATGGTGGGGTGCACCGCCGATCCTGGAATCGATCACCTACACCGTGCTCGACGACGCGGCGCGGATGCCGGCGCTGCAGAACAACGCCATCGACGCGGTGGCACTGCAGACCATCGACGACCTGACCATCGCCCGCCGGACCGAAGGTGTCTCGGTACGCCGCGCACCGGCACCGAACTGGTACCACTTCACGTTCAACGGCGCCCCCGGCTCGATCCTGGCCGACCCCGCGCTGCGCGCCGCGATCACCAAGGGCATCGATCGGCAAGCCATCGTGTCGGTGTCGCAACGCGGACTGGTCGACAATCCGGTGCCGCTGAACAACCACATCTACGTGGCCGGCCAGGAGGGCTACCAGGACAACAGCATCGGTTACGACCCGGAAGCCGCCAAGCGGGAACTCGACGAACTGGGGTGGCGGCAGAACGGCCAGTTCCGTGAGAAGGACGGGCGCCGATTGACCATCCGCGACGTCTTCTACGACGCGCGCAGCACCCGCTCCATCGCGCAGGTCGCACAGAGCAACCTGGCGCAGATCGGCGTCAACCTCGAGCTCGTGCCGGCCGGCGGGGGCAAGCTGTTCACCGACTTCGTGATTCCCGGGAACTTCGACATGGCGCAATTCGCCTGGGGCGGAGATGCTTTCCCGTTCGGGGGTCTGACGCAGATCTACGCGTCCAACGGGGAGAGCAACTACGCCAAGGTCGGCAGCCCCGAGATCGACGCCAAGATCGAGGAGACGCTGTCCGAGCTCGACCCCGCCAAGGCGCGCACCCTGGCCAACGAACTCGACACGATGATCTGGGCCGAAGGCCACAGCCTGCCCCTGTTCCAGGCGCCGGGCAACTTCGCGGTCCGCAGCAACCTGGCCAACTACGGTCCGGCGGGCATCGGCGATCTGAACTACACCACGATCGGCTTCATGAACCAGTAGGGGCCAGCAGCGCCTCGGCGCGCGCGGCGGCGGTGACCGCTTTCACGACCAGCCGGACGCTCAGGTTGGGTGGCAGCGCGTCGAGTTCGGCACCGGCCAACTGCGGCAACGCGTCTCGCGCTGCGGCCGCGCACACCTGCAGGGCCGCGGGTTCCCGCGTGTCGAGAATGCTGTGCCCTGCGGTCGGCAGTTCCACAAGTGTGGCGTGCGGGATCAGGTCGGCGACGCGGTGCGCCACCTCCGGAGGTGTGGTCAGGTCGCGGCCTCCCGACAGCACCGCCGTCGGCCACCCGAACTCCGGCATGGCCGCGCGTAGGTCGTAGGGCTCGGCGACGAATTCGACGTCCACGGAGGCCTTTTCGCGCAGCACGACCGCAGGGTCCAGCGGCCCACCGTCGGGTTCGGCACCGTAGTTGAGTTCCCGGTAGGCGATACGCTCCACCAGATCGGGCTCATGGTGATAGAGCGTCTTGCGCTCCAGCAGCGTCTGCATGCCGACTCTGACGGCGCCCCAGAGCAGACGATGGCCGCTCAGGAGCAGGTCGAGCTGGCGGTGCAGCACTGCGGGGCCGGCGGTGCCGTACAGGTCGGCGATCAGCTGAACATCGCCCTGGTCCAATCCTCCTTCGGCCACCAGAGCGCGGACCTTGGCCGCCAGGTCGGCGGTACCGGGCACGGCGCCGTCCCACAGCACCCGCCGGATACGGGTGCGCACATCGTCGATGTCGTCGGCCGACAGCAGCGGTGAGTCGAGCACCATGGCGCGAATCCGGTTCGGGTGGCGCACACCCAGACCTGCGGCCAGGTAGGAACCGTAGGAGGCGCCGTATACGACGGCGGTCTCGACGCCGGCGTCGTCGAGGACCGCGGCGATGTCGTCGACCGCGGCGTCGACGGTGATGGCCTCGGCCGGAAGGTCCGCGCCGGCGTCGTCGTGTCGGGACAGCCCCACGCCGCGGTGCTCGACCATGATCACGTCCAGCCCGGCGGCTGCGGCGTGACGCCGGAACGCGCGGTACAACGCGACCGATGCCGCGCCCGGGCCTCCCGGGATGACCACCAGGGGATGCGCGGACTTCGGACCGGAGCGCACGTAGTACAGGTCGAAGCGCTCGTCACCGCGGCCGTCGACCGGGCGCCGGACGGCCCGCACACCGGGCAACGCCGCGAGTCTGCGGTGCATGCGGGCGCGCCGGGCGGTCATCGTCACCATTGTGGCGAGCCGTTCGGTTCGTGCCGAGCGACACCGGTGCGGTCAGGCGCGTCGGTACCACCGAGCCATGCCGTTGCGGCCGGGCGCCTACTGCTGACCGTTCAGACAGGCACCCGTCACACCGAGCCGGCCAGCCTGATGTGGCAGGCGCTGCGGATGTCGGCGTAGCGCTGCGGACTACAGGTCAAGATGATGACCTGGCCGTCCCCGGCGACGGTGTCGAAGACCTCGGCCATCTTGGCCAGCCGCTGCGGATCGGTGAACCCGAGTGCGTCGTCGATGACGACGGGCACGCTGTCCTCCTTGGCCACCAGCGCTGCGCCCGCCAACCGTGCGACGATGCCCAGTTGTTCCTTGGCCCCGCCCGACAAGGACTCGTACGGCACGGTGCGCCCCGAGAGCGTGCGGGTCCCGATGCGCAGGTCGGAGTCGACGTCGACTTCGAAGCTGTCGCCGAACACCACCCGGCCCAGACGCTCGACCTCGGTTCGGAACGGATCGACGTAGCGCATCCGCATGGCGTCGCGGTGCTCCCCCATCACCTTCTTGAGCAGCTGCGCGGCTCGGGCGCGGCGCTGGACCCGCTGATGTTCGCTTCGGGCGTGCTGCAGTTCACCGTCGGCCGCATCGAGTGCGCTGTGGCGGCCTTCCGACCCGTACACCTTCAGCGCGGCGGCCACTTCACGCAGCGCCTCGACGGTTTCGGCGTGCCGGGCCGACGTGGTCTCCGCGGCACGCCGGGCCTCGTCGAGCGCTGCGGCGACCGCGTCGGGCTGGTGGCCGGCCAACTCGTCGCGCAGTCGGGTCGCCGCCGCCTCGGCGGTCTGCGCGGCCTCGGAGTCGGCGTCAGCCTTGAGCGCGAGCTCCTCGTCGCTGACCTCGGCACGCTGGGCGGCCAACCGCTGCTGCGCAGCCGCCAACTCGTCCAGGGCCGCTTGCAACTTCGCCTTCGCCTGACCGGCGCGCACGCTGCGTTCACCCACGAGCTTGGCGGTCTCTGCGGCGAGTTTGCGTTGCGTCTCGCACTCGGTGCGCCCCTGCTGGTGCGCGGCCACCGCCGCGGCGAGTTCTTCGCGCAGCTGCGCGGCATCCACGTCGTCGGCCGCGCCGTCCCCCACCCGGGACTGCAGCTCGGCGATCTGTCCGCGCACCTGCTCGGCGTCGCCCTCGGTGGTCAGGGCCTGCAGGATCGCGGTGTGCTCTTTGATCGTCGCCTGCAACTCGGCGCGGCGGGTTTGCAGCTGCCGGACCTCGGCGACGTCATTGACGCCGGCCTGCGAGAGCGCCTGGCGCAGTTTGTCGTTCGCGTCGTCGAGGCGTGCCTGCGTGGTCGCCGCCGGTGCACCCGGGACGACGCGTACGGACAGCAGCCCGGCGATGTCGACACCGGTGGGGCCGGTGATGGCCGACTCCCAGGACTGCCCACTGCGCAGCGACACCGGCGCTCCGGCGATCAGTAGCTCGACGTCAGCGTTGGCGACCACCTCGACGTGCGCCGACGCGTGCTCCACCGCCGCGGCCGCCTGTGCCACCGCGGCCGCCGCCGCATCGATGGTGGCGACCAGCTCGTCGGTGAGCTGGATGCCCGCGAGTTCGCGGCGGGCCGCGTCGAGAGTCTGCTGATGCTGCTCAAGACTGGCCAACCGGGCGGTGAGCCGCGCCAGCGTCTCGCGGTCAGTGAGCCGCTGCACGGCCGCGTGCGCTTGGTCGAGGCGCTGCTGGGCGGTCTCCAACGCCGCGCGGGCCGACTCGGCGCCCTCGTCGGCCACCCGTTGCATCTGCACCGCGGTGTCGTGGTCCTCGGCCGCGGCGTCCGCGGCGCTCTGCAGGTCCTCGATGACAGCGGCGCGCTCGTCGACGTCGGCGCGGCACCTCCGCCGCTCTTTGAGCG
Organism: Mycobacterium sp. SMC-4; assembly: GCF_050205565.1. Lineage (GTDB taxonomy): Bacteria > Actinomycetota > Actinomycetes > Mycobacteriales > Mycobacteriaceae > Mycobacterium. Next base: position 67,912 of record NZ_JBNMQU010000012.1, read on the forward strand.
CCGTGGCCGAAGCGGTGGCGGTGTCGGCGGCAGCACGGGCGAAGACGGTGGCCTGCTCGACTTCGCCGCACAACGCGGCGATCTTCTGGGCCGCCGCTTCGGCGCGCGTCAAACCGTCTGCGGTGCTTGCCTTCTCGATGTTCAACGCAGCCAGCTCAGCGGTCAGCGTGGCGTGGCGTCGCACGGCCTCGTCGACCTCGGCGACCGCGGCGGCGCACCGTGCCGCTTCCTCCTCGGCGGCGCGCAGTCGACTGGTGGCGGCCGCCCACTCCCCGGTGGGACGTCCGGTGGCGGTGAAGTAGCGCCGGAACTCCTCGTCGACCCGATCGACCAGCAGGGTCTCGACGCTGCCGGTCGCGGCGGGTTCGTCGTCGACCTCACCGGCCACAACGTCCAGCGCGCGCGACAGCGCGTCACACCCGGACAGGTCGGCGACCGACGTAGACGCCGACTGCAGCACCCGCTGGGCCTGCCACAGGTCGACATCCATGGTCTCGGCGAGAATGGTGCGCACCCGCTCGTGGGCGTCGTCGCCGGTGAGTTGCTCGCGGCGCGGCGTCAGCAGCGTCAGCTCGGTTTCGGGCTTCTTGTGGAACCGCTTGCGGTACACGAATCGGTACGGACCCGTGGAGAGCTCAGCGGTGACCTCCGCGCCCACGTCGGCGTGGGTGGGCTTGACCTGCTTGACCTCTTTCTTGGTCGAGCGGTCCTTGGCCTCCAGGAGCAGGTCGAGCGCCTCGAGCATCGACGACTTGCCGACCTCGTTCGGGCCGCTCACCACGACGATGCCGCGCTCCGGAAAATCGATGTCGCGGTGGGCGATTCCGCGATAGTTGGTCAACGTGAGCCGGTGCAGCCTCATGCCGCGCCTCCCTCGGTCAGCCGCAGCAACAACGCCAGCGCCGCGCGCGCATCCTCGGCGTCCTCGCCGCTCGAGCGCGCGGTGGCCACCAACTCGTCGACCGCGGCGGCGGCGAATCCACCGATGTTCAGGTCGTCGAACTCGCCGTCGGCCGGCAGGACGGCGATCTCGGTTTCCTTGTCCCACGGCAACAGTGCGGCGAACAGGCGCGCGTAGCGGTCCAGGCACTCGTCGAGCTTGGCCTTGTCGGTGACGGTCAGCGTCCCGGTCAACCCCAACCGGATCACCGTGCGGTCCTTGTCGGGAAGTTGGTCGAGATTGATGTCCAGATCGGCGACGTCGCGGCTGTTGTCCACGCCGTGGCGCAGCGACATGAAGCGCCACTGACCGACGCGGCGGGCGTCCACGCGGACCGGGCGACGCGGATCGTTGTCGTCGATGTCGACGACGAGAACCTGTCCGGGATCGGCTTCGATGTCGTCGTAATTGGTGACCTCGGGTGAACCCGAGTACCAGATGCGCCCCGTCGCGCCGACCTGGAACCGGGAGTGCTTGTCCCCCAATGCCACATAGTGCACGGCGCCACCGGCGAGGGCGGCCTCGACGGCGGCGAGTCCGATCAGCGACGGGCGGTCCTTGTCCGGCACCAGGATGTCCACCGCGCCGTGGCCGACCAGGACGCGCGTGACACCGTCGGTGGGCAACCCGGCGAGCACGTCGGCGACCAGGTCGGTGGTCGGCGCCTTGGAGTGCCAGGGCGCGGCGACCAGTTCCAGTCCCGGACGCACCGGGTGCACCCCGGGCCGGTCGAGCACGATGACGTTGTCGGGGCACTCCGACAGGAACAGCGGGCTGGTGTAGACCGACGACGCGTCGAGCGGGTCGTGGTTGCCGGGCAGCAGGTAGACCGGCACCCCGATGGTGCGCATCGCCTCCAGCGACTGGCTGATCTCGCGCGGGGCGAGTTGATTGTGTTCGAACACGTCCCCGGCGACCACGACGAACTCCGCGTCGGTCTCCTGCGCCAACGGGCCGAGCGCGGCCACCGCGGCGCGGCGCGCGGCCGAATAGCGGGGCTGCGCATCGCCGTTGAGGAAGTAGCGGGTCATGCCGAGCTGCCAGTCGGCAGTGTGCAGAAATCGCATGTCGGCCCCCGTTCTGTTCCGTGTCCGGCCGAGCTGTTCGACCGGGCATGGCGAGTGTAGGGCGGCCCGCCGACAAGTCCGGGGACGCGCACCGGCATGGCCTAGCCTTGATCGCCATGACGGCCTCTTTCCGCACGTTGGTGCTGTTGCGCCACGCCAAGTCGGCCTACCCCGACGGGGTGGCCGACCATGACCGGCCTCTGGCGCCCCGCGGGCTGCGTGAAGCAGTGCTCGCCGGTGACTGGATCAAGGCCCACCTTCCGCCGGTCGAGGCGGTCCTGTGCTCGACCGCGCAGCGGACCCGGCAGACGCTCGACCGCACCGGCATCGTCGCGCCGGTGCGTTACGTGGCGCGTCTCTACGATGCCACACCTGGCATGGCCCTCGACGAGATCAACGCGACCACAAGGCATTTCGACGACGATCCAGCGACGCTGCTGGTGGTGGGGCACGAGCCGGTGATGTCGTCGCTGGCGTTGCGGCTGCCCGATCGCACCGACTCCGCGGCCGCGCGGCAGATCGGGATCAAGTTCCCCACGTCGTCGATGGCGGTGTTGCGGACCGCGGCGCCGTGGGCCGAGTTGGAGCTCGGTGGAGCGCAGCTGGTGGACTTTCACATCCCGCGCTGACGGTGTTCGTCAGGCGCGGGTGGCCAGCGTCAATTCCATCAGCTTCACGACCATGCCGCACGCGTCCATGCCGGGTGTCTGGGGGTTGACCCACCACCCCACGACGCCGGCCGCGTCACTGGCCACGCCGCACGCGCCGTTGGGATCCTCGGGACGCATGACGAACGACTGGATGCCGGCGATCGAGCGGTTCTCGATCTGGTAGCCGAGCTGTTCGGCGACCTCGCGCTCGTTGTCGAGGCTGCCCTGCTCGAACCAGAAGCGGGTGATGTCGACCAGTCCGGAGGGGTTGGCGGCCTGCCAGCGGCACACGGCACCGACGAAGGTGCTCTGGATGTCGAGGGGGTCGGCGCCGACGGTCTCGGCGAGGATGTCCTCGGTGAGAACCTCGCACTCCTTGAGGAGGTTGGGGTACTGCCGCTGGGAGTCGTTGTTGCGGGTGGTGTTTCCGGTGCCGGACTTCGCGGCGGTGCCTTCCACCGTCTGCGTGCAGCCGGTCAGGGTCAGCAGTGCGGCGGCTGCCGCGACCAGGGCGCGCCGGGCCATCATTTCGCGTTCACAATCGATTGACGGGTCAATTCCTTGGCCACCTCACACGCGTCCGGGAACGGCGGCTGACCGTAGCTGATCGACCATTCGATGAAGTCGTCGTCGAACTGGATGCCGACCTCGCAGAGGTTCACTCCGACCTGGGGGTCGTCGTTGATGCCGATGAACCCGTCGTGGCCTTCGATGTTGATGTCCTCCACGCTGGTGCGGGACAACTCCATCGTCTTGCGCTCGCGTCCGATCGGGCTGCCGCGGAACCACGTGAACGAGAAATGCGGACCCAGGATGCTGCCGCCGGCCAGCCACTGACAGCCCACCGACGTCTTCGCCGTGTTCACCAGCCCGGGGATCTGGGTCTGCTTGGAGATCTCCTCGTCGCTGATGCCGCCGCACTCCGGGAAGAACGGACCGTGGGCGACCTCTTGGGCGGGCGCCTCCGGGGAGGGCACCTGCGGGCCGGACGACTGGCCGTCGTCGGAGCACGCGGCCAGCACCGGGAGTACGGCCGCCACCGCGACGGCCAGCGCGGAACGCGCACGGGCGGCCGCGGCGAGCCGCGCACGGGCGGCCGAAGCGGGCCGGTCGGTGCGGCGCTGGCTGTGGTTCACGCCATGCACTGTAGCGGCAGCCCTCGCCTGCAACCACCGACATGCCGAATGACCTGCATCTTCAGCCAATTCTCAGGCGGGCCAGCCGAACACGCGGGCCGCCACGGCAGTGTGCGAGAGTAGCGGGATGCTCTGGAGGCTGCTCCGACGGCATGTGCGGCCGTATCGCCGGCTGTTGGCTGTGGTCGCAGCACTTCAGGTGATCAGCACGCTGGCCACGCTGTATCTGCCCACGGTCAACGCCGCGATCATCGATGACGGGGTCGCGCGCGGAGATCTGCGCCGCATCGTCGAGCTCGGCATGGTGATGCTCGTGGTCACCGCGGTACAGGTGCTGTGCGCAGTGGGTGCGGTCTACTTCGGTTCCCGCGCGTCCATGGGGTTCGGCCGCGACCTGCGCTCGGTGCTGTTCCACCACGTCACCGGCTTCTCCGCCGAAGAGACGGCCCGCTTCGGCGCGCCGTCGCTGTTGACCCGCACCACCAACGACGTCCAGCAGATCCAATTGCTGTTGCAGCTGACGTGCACGATGCTGATCACCGCCCCGATCATGAGCGTCGGCGGCATCTTCATGGCGATTCACCAGGACGCCGGTCTGTCGTGGCTGCTGTTGGTCAGTGTCCCGGTGCTGGCAGCGGCGAACTACTGGATCGTCTCGCATCTGCTGCCCATCTTCCGGCGCCTGCAAGGACAGATCGACGGCATCAACCGGGTGATGCGAGAACAACTGACCGGGTTACGCGTGGTGCGGGCGTTCGCCCGGGAGCCGCAGGAGCGTGCCCGGTTCGCCGAGGCGAATCACGCACTGGCCGGCACGGCGCTGGAAGCGGGCCGGTGGCAAGCGTTGATGCTGCCCGTCACGACCCTGGTGATCAACGTGTCGAGTGTCGCGCTGATCTGGTTCGGCGGCCAGCGCATCGACGCCGGCCAGATGCAGGTCGGGTCGCTGATCGCGTTCCTGTCCTACTTCATGCAGATCCTGCTGGCCGTGCTGATGGCGACGTTCATCCTGGTCATCATCCCGCGGGCGTCGGTGTGCGCCGAGCGGATCACCGAGGTGCTCGACACCCAGCCGGCCGTGGCGAACGAACCGGCACCTGACGCGCCGACGTCCGTCGTCGGCGAGATCCGGTTCGAATCGGCGACTTTCAGCTACCCGGGCGCCGATCGTCCGGTGCTGCAGGATGTTTCACTGACCGTCCACCCTGGCACGACCACCGCGGTCGTCGGGTCCACCGGGTCGGGCAAGACGACGCTGATCTCGTTGATCTGCCGGCTCTACGACGTCACCGCCGGCGCGGTCCTGGTCGATGGCACCGACGTCCGCGACTACGACATCGAACGGTTGTGGAACGCGATCGGGCTGGTGCCACAACGCGGTTACCTGTTCTCCGGCACGGTCGCCGACAACCTGCGCTTCGGCGACGCGTCGGCGACCGACGAGCAGATGTGGGCGGCGCTGCGCGTCGCCGCGGCGGACGACTTCGTCGCCGCGCACCCCGACGGCCTGGACATGCGGGTGGCTCAGGGCGGGATGAACTTCTCCGGCGGGCAGCGCCAACGACTCGCGATGGCGCGCGCGGTGATCCGCCGCCCCGCGATCTACCTGTTCGACGACGCGTTCTCCGCACTCGATGTCCACACCGATGCGCGGGTGCGGCACGCGCTGCGGGAGGCGTCGTCCGATTCCACGGTCATCCTGGTGTCGCAGCGCATCTCGACCGTCGCGAGTGCGGATCAGATCGTCGTGGTCGACGACGGCCGGGTGGTCGGCACGGGCACCCACGATGAGCTGCTGCGTACCTGCCAGACGTATCGGGAGTTCGCCGACTCGCAAGCGGTGCGCGCCTCGTGAGCGGACCCCTGGCCCGTCCGATGCGGATGGGTGAACCGCCGCAGGTGCGGTCGCGGAACTTCAAGCAGTCCGCGATCCGCCTGTTGAAGCTGCTCACCCCCAACCGTGGGATGACGATCGCGGTGATGCTGCTCGGTGTCGGCGGCATCGCCATCGGGGTGATCGGACCCCGCATCCTGGGCCACGCGACCGACCTGCTGTTCGACGGTGTGATCGGGCGCCAACTGCCGGCCGGCCTGACCAAGGAGCAAGCGGTCGAGGCAGCGCGCGCCCGCGGCGACGACACCTTCGCCGACCTGCTGTCCGGGACCGACGCGGTACCCGGACAGGGCGTCGACTTCGCCGCCGTGGCTCGCACGTTGGCCTTGGCGTTGGCGCTGTATCTGGTTGCCGCGCTGATGGTCTGGATACAGGCCCGGCTGCTCAACGTGGTGGTGCAGCGCACGATCGCCGCGCTGCGCACCTCGGTCGAGGAGAAGGTGCACCGGCTGCCGCTGCGCTACTTCGACACCCGCCAACGCGGCGAGGTGCTCAGCCGGGTCACCAACGACGTCGACAACGTGCAGCAGTCCTTGTCGATGTCGATCACGCAACTGCTGACGTCGGTCCTGACGATGGTGGCCGTGCTGGTGATGATGCTGACGATCTCGCCGCTGCTGACGCTGCTGACCGTGGTGACGGTGCCACTGTCGCTGTGGGTGACCCGCTCGATCGCGCGCCGGTCGCGGCAACTGTTCGTGACCCAGTGGACCAACACCGGAAAGCTGAACGCGCACATCGAGGAGACCTACAGCGGCTTCACCGTGGTCAAGACCTTCGGGCACCGCGCGCACGCCGAGGAACGGTTCCGCGAGCTCAACGGTGACGTCTACCGCGCCAGCTTCGGCGCGCAGTTCCTCTCCGGCCTGGTCTCACCGGCGACCATCTTCGTCGGCAACATCAGCTATGTCGCGGTCGCGGTCGTCGGCGGTCTGCAGGTGGCCACCGGACAGATCACGCTGGGCAGCATCCAGGCGTTCATCCAATACGTCCGCCAGTTCAACCAGCCGCTGACGCAGATCGCCGGGATGTACAACACGATGCAGTCCGGCGTGGCCAGCGCCGAGCGGGTGTTCGATCTGCTCGACGCCGAGGAGCAGACGCCCGACGCGCCGCACGCGCTGCCCGCGACCGTCGGCGGCGGACGGGTCGAGTTCGACCACGTCAGCTTCGGCTACCAGCCCGACACCCCCGTCATCGAGAACCTGTCGCTCGTGGTGGAACCAGGCACCACCGTCGCGATCGTGGGCCCCACCGGCGCGGGCAAGACCACGCTGGTCAACCTGCTGATGCGGTTCTACGAGGTGAGCTCGGGACGGATCCTGCTCGACGGCGTCGACATCGCCACGGTGCGCCGCGAGTCGCTGCGGTCCCGGATCGGCATGGTGCTGCAGGACACCTGGCTGTTCGCCGGCACCATCTACGACAACATCGCCTACGGCCGACCGGACGCATCACACGACGAGGTGCTCGACGCGGCTCGGGCCGCCTACGTGGACCGCTTCGTCCACACGCTGCCCGACGGCTACGACACCCGCGTCAACGACGGCGGCACCAACATCAGCGCCGGCGAGAAACAGCTCATCACCATCGCCCGGGCGGTGCTGGCGCGTCCGCAACTGCTGGTGCTCGACGAGGCGACCAGCTCGGTGGACACCCGCACCGAGGTCCTGATCCAGCGGGCGATGACCCGGCTGCGTCGCGATCGCACCAGTTTCATCATCGCCCACCGGCTTTCGACCATCCGGGACGCCGACGTGATCCTGGTCCTGGAATCCGGCCGCATCGTGGAGCAGGGCAGCCACGACGAACTGGTGGCCCGCCGCGGCGAGTACTGGACCATGACCCAGGCCTGAGCGAACTGCTCAATCGAGTTCCGCGGACAGGCCCTCGGATGCTCGGGCAGCATGACGGCATGACCCGGACTGTCCACACCTTCTGCCGGTACTGCCTGGCGTCCTGCGGACTCGAGGTGACGGTGGCCGACAACAAGGTGCTCAAGATCTCGCCGGACAAGCAGAACCCGCACAGCTGGCAGGACTTCTGCGCCAAAGGCCGCACCGCCGCCCGCGTCGTCGAGCATCCGCGCCGGATCACCGCACCCATGAAGCGGGTCGGCGACCGGTATGTCGAAACCAGCTGGGACGAGGCGATCGGCGACATCGCCGGCCGGATGAACGCGATCATCGACACCGGCGGTCCCGACGCCGTCGCCGCGTACTACGGCAACCCGGCCGGGTACTCGTCGTCGAACCTGATGTTCATGAACGCGTGGATGGACGCGGTGGGCACGTTCAACCGTTACGCCGTCGGCTCGGTGGACCAGAACGCGATGCATGTCGTCGCCGAGAAGATGTACGGATCGACGCTGATGGTCCCGGTGTCCGACATCGACAACTGCGACTACTTCCTATTGATCGGCACCAATCCCGCTGTCAGCGCGTGGAATTGGGTGGAATCGGTGCCCGGCGGGTGGCGTCGCGCGCTGGCGCGCCGCAACCAGGGCGCGACCATCGTGGTGGTCGACCCGCTGCGCACCGAGACCGCCGATCACGCTGATGTGCACCTACCGGTCCGGCCCGGACAGGACTGGGCGCTGCTGCTGGCGATGGTCAAGGTGATCCTCGACGAACGTCTCGAGCACCGGCAGGACTGCGCCGACCTGGTGCACGGTATGGCCGCACTGCGTGACCTGACGGCTGCGGCGGACCTGGACGCTCTGGCCGGCCGGTGCGATGTTCCGGTCGCCGACATCGTCTCGGTGGCACGGGGATTCGCCAGTGCCGAACGTGCGATGGTGGTCACCCGCACCGGCGTGTCGCTGCATCTGGCCGGGACGGTCGCCGAATGGCTGGGCCACGCGCTCAACGTGATCACCGGCCGAATGGACCGCCCAGGAGGCCGACGTTTCGAGCCCGGGTACGTCGATGCGCTGCGGCTGGCCGGGCTGGCCGGCGGCAAGCCGCACAAGAGCCGGTTGCGCGGACGCGACCTGGTCGCCGGCGCGCACGCGCTCTCCGAGCTGCCCGACGAGATCACCACGCCCGGCCACGGGCAAATCCGGGCGCTGGTGATCAACAGCGGCAACCCCGTCGTCTCCGGACCGGACGGCGAGAAGCTGGATTCCGCCCTGGCGCAACTGGATCTGCTGGTGGTCATCGATTTCGTGCAACGCGAAAGCCACCGCCACGCGCACTGGCTGCTGCCGGCGGTGCACTGGCTGGAACGCGACGACCTGCTGGCGTTCACGAGCAACCTGCACGACGAGCCCTACGTGCACTACGGGGTCCGTGCCGTCGATCCCCCGGCGGGCGCACGCGAGGAGTGGCGCATCTTCACCGACCTCGCGCTGGCGATGAAGCGCCCTTTGTTCGGGGCACCGGGACTCAATGGCTTCGTCAAGACGTCGCGACGGCTGGCTCGTCTGACCGGCAAGGCCGGCCTGGAGTTCGGGCCGCACTGGGTGAACCGGCTGCTGATCGCGACCAGCCGCAAGTTCGGTGGACGCAGAATCCGTTGGCGCGACGTGCTGGCCCACCCGCACGGGTGGGTATTGGGCCCACGGGAATTCGGTCACTTTCGCGACGCGCTGCGCACCGAGGACCGCCGGGTGCACATCGCGCCCGCCGAGTTCGTCGCGCGCGCCCGCGAACTGCTCGCCGAGCCGGCACCCCGATCGCCCATCGGATATCCGTTCCAGCTGGCCAATCGGCGCCACCGCCACTCGATGAACTCCTGGCTCAACGAACTCCCGGGTCTGCACCCGTCAGGCAAGGGCAGCGACGTCGTCATCCATCCCGCCGACGCAGCCAGGCTCGGCATCAGTGACGGCGACCGTGTGAAGGTGCACTCCCCCGTCGGCGCCGTCGAGTTGACGGCGACCGTCGACGACCGGCCCCGCCCCGGCGTCGTCGTCATCGATCACGGCTGGGGCTCACGGGTTTTCGACCCGAAGGGCGGTGCGGAGCCGCAGGTTTACGGCGTCAACCGCAATCTGCTGGTCGACGGTGCACCGGTGGATCCGCTGTCGCAGACCGCCGCGTTGAACTCGAGCTACGTGGCGGTCGAGCCGGTGCGCTGACCAACGCCGCGCCCGCGCCGCAGTCAGAGCTCCAGCAGCACGGTCACCGGGCCGTCGTTGACCAGCTCGACGGCCATGTCCGCACCGAAGACGCCGGTCTGCACGTGGGCACCCAGCTCGGTCAGTGCCGTGGCGAACTGTTCGATCAGGGGTTCGGCGACCGGCCGCGGCGCGGCCGCGTTCCACGTCGGTCGTCGGCCCTTGGTGGTGTTGCCGTACAACGTGAACTGGCTGACCACCAGGATCGGTGCGCCGACCTCGCTTGCCGACTTCTCGTCATCGAGAACCCGTAGTTTCCAGAGCTTTTCGGCCAGCCGGCGCGCGATGGCCGCGTCGTCGGTGTGGGTGACACCGACCAGCGCGAGCAGGCCTTGGCCCTGCGGGGCGATCTCGCCGACCACGTCGCCGTCGACGGTCACCCGCGCAGAGGTGACGCGCTGCACCAGGATTCGCATGTTTGCGATGGTGTCACGCGTCAGAGCGAGTCGAGAATCTGCCTCATCTGGTCGATCTCGCGCTGCTGGCTTTCGATGATCTCCCGGGCCAGGCGCACCGCGTCCGGGGACTTGCCGGTGTCGACCTCGGTCTGGGCCATCTGCACCGCACCCTCGTGGTGTCTGATCATCCCGGTCAGGAACTGCCGGGCCGCGTCGACGCCCTCTGCGTTGCGCAGCTGGTCGAGCTCACCGTCGGTGAGCATGCCCATCTCGGCGTGGTTGCCGCCGTGGTGCGCGTGCGGGTCGGTCGGCGGCACCTGCCAATCGGTCAGCCACTGCCGCATGGTCTCGATCTCGGGCCCCTGCGCGGCCTTGATCTGGGTCGCCAGGTCGACCACCCGAGCGTCGATACCGTCCTTGGCCAGGATGATGTCGCTCATCACGACCGCCTGTTCGTGGTGCGGGACCATGTCGCGGGCGAAGGTGGCGTCCGCGTCGTTGTGCGTCGCAGCGGCGTCCGCGGACGGCGCCGTCGTGTCGTTCTGATGCGTCCCGTGGTCGGGCGCGGTCTCGGTCTCGTTCTGACCGCAGCCAGAGATGACCAGCACGGCGGCGGCTATCGCGGCGCCTACCGCGGCGGTCTTGCCTCGTCGGACGGACACGTCGAACCTCCTTGTTCGTTTCGGCATACCCTAGGGGGGTATAGTACACAGCATGAGCACCTCCACCATCACCGTCGAAGGAATGACGTGCAGTGGCTGCGCCAAGTCGGTGCGCGCCGAACTGAAAGCCGTACCCGGCGTCATCGACGTCGACATCGACCTCTCCAACGGTACGGTCACCATCAACAGCGATGCCCCCGTCGACGACGCAGCAGTCAAGGCCGCGGTCGAAGAGGCCGGCTACCAGCTCGCGGGCTGACACCATGACGGCTCCGGTACGTGTCGCCGCGTTCGCTGCCGCGCTGGTTGCAGTGTTCGTCGTCGCGCTGTGGGTGGGCCAGGCGTTCGGACCCGAGCCCGCCGCACCCGCGCCGCAACCGCACTCTCATTCGATCGAGTCGCGATGACATCGGTGGAACTGAGCATCGGCGGCATGACGTGCGCGTCGTGCGCGGCCCGGGTGGAAAAGAAGCTCAACAAGCTCGACGGTGTCACCGCGACGGTCAACTTCGCGACCGAGAAGGCACGCGTCGAGTTCGGCTCCGACGTCAGTCCCGACCAGCTGGTCGCCGCGGTCGAGGCCGCAGGATACGAGGCGACGCTGCCCGACCGGGCCGCGGACGAGACGCCAGCGGACGACGACCCGGCCGCGGCGTTGCGGCAACGCCTGCTGATCTGCCTGGCACTCTCGGTGCCGGTGATCGCGATGGCGATGATTCCGCCACTGCAGTTCACGCACTGGCAGTGGTTGTCGCTCACCCTGGCCGCGCCGGTCGTGGTGTGGGGCGCGTTGCCGTTCCACCGCGCAGCCTGGACCAACCTGCGCCATGGGACCGCGACCATGGACACGCTGATCTCGGTCGGCACCCTCGCCGCGTTCGGCTGGTCGGTGTACGCGCTGTTCTGGGGCACCGCCGGGACGCCCGGGCTCACGCATCCGTTCGAGTTCACCATCGCGCGCACCGACGGCAGCGCGCACATCTACCTCGAGGCCGCCGCCGGCGTGACGACGTTCATCCTGGCCGGCCGCTACTTCGAGGCGCGCGCCAAACGTCAGGCCGGCGCCGCGCTGCGGGCACTCCTGGAAATGGGCGCCAAAGAGGTGACGGTGCGCAGAGGCGATGTGCACCAACGCATCCCGGTCGACCAGTTGGCCGTCGGCGACGAATTCGTGGTACGGCCGGGCGAAAAGATTGCCGCCGACGGCGTCGTGCTCGAGGGCTACTCGACCGTCGACGCATCCATGCTGACCGGCGAGTCGGTGCCCGTGGAAGTCGGCGCCGGCGACCAGGTGGTCGGCGCCACGGTCAACGCAGACGGCCAGCTGGTGGTGCGCGCCGAACGGGTCGGCGCCGACACGCAGCTGGCGCAGATGGCACGCCTGGTCGAGGACGCGCAGAACGGGAAGGCTGCCGCACAGCGGCTGGCCGACCGGATCTCCGGGGTGTTCGTCCCCATCGTGATCGCGCTGGCGGTCGCCACGCTGGGCTTCTGGATCGGCGCCGGCTTCTCGTTGGTGGCGGCGTTCACCGCGGCGGTCTCGGTGCTGATCATCGCCTGCCCGTGCGCGCTGGGGCTGGCCACACCGACCGCGCTGATGGTCGGTACCGGCCGCGGCGCCCAGCTCGGGATCCTGATCAAGGGCCCCGAGGTGCTGGAGTCCACCCGCGAAGTGGACACCGTGCTGATCGACAAGACCGGGACGGTGACCACCGGCACCATGGAGCTGGCCGAGGTGATCGCGGCGGACGGTGAGGACGTCGACGAGGTGCTCCGGATCGCCGGCGCGCTGGAGAATCCCTCCGAACATCCGATCGGGCAGGCCATCAGCGCCGGCGCAAGAGCGAAAGTCGGCACCCTGCCGCCGGTGCGTGACTTCACGAACCTCCGGGGCCTGGGTGTCCGCGGCACCGTCGAGGACAAGACCGTACTGGTCGGGCGCGCCCGCCTGTTGACCGAGCAGGGACTGCCTGTCGACCAACAGCTGACCGACGCGATCCAGCGGGCCGAAACCGACGGCCGCACCGTGGTCGTGGTCGGCTGGGACGGACGCGCACGCGGATTGGTCGCCGTCGCCGATGCGGTGAAACCGACCTCCGCGGAAGCGATCAGGACGCTGCGCGGCATGGGGCTGCGGCCGATCATGGTGACCGGTGACAACGAGGCGGTGGCCCGAACCGTCGCCGCCGCGGTCGGCATCGACGAAGTCATCGCCGGTGTGCTCCCGCAGGACAAGGTCGACACCGTCAAGCGTCTGCAGGACGAGGGCCGGGTCGTGGCGATGGTCGGTGACGGCGTGAACGACGCCGCCGCGCTGGCCCAGGCCGATCTGGGCCTGGCCATGGGCAGCGGCACCGACGTCGCGATCGAGGCCAGCGACCTGACGCTCATCAGCAACGACCTGCGTGCAGTGCCCGACGCAATTCGGTTGTCCCGCAAGACATTGAGCACCATCAAGGGCAACCTGTTCTGGGCGTTCGGCTACAACGTGGCCGCGCTGCCGCTTGCCGCCGCCGGGTTGCTGAACCCGATGATCGCCGGCGCTGCCATGGCGTTCAGCTCGGTGTTCGTGGTCAGCAACAGCCTGCGGCTGCGGGCCTTCACTCCGTCGCGGTGACGGCCCGGCGCGCGCGGAACAACTTCACGTCGCTCTTGATGCCCTTGAGGTGACGCGCCCCGGCGAACGACCACCGGAAGCGGTCGTCGTCGCCGATCGCCTCGCGCGCGGACTCGGACACCAGCACCGAGCCGGGGCGCGCCGCCCCCGTCACGCGCGCCGCGAGGTTCACCGGGCTGCCGAACCAGTCCCCCGCCCGGCTGACCGCCATCCCGGACGCGACACCGACCCGCAACCGCGGGAAGTCGTCGTCGCCGTCGGTGTCGTCGACCAACTGCAGAACCGCCTCCAGCAGCGGTCCCGGGTCGGTGCTCACGAGCATCACCTCGTCGCCGATCGTCTTGACGAACCGGACCGGCGGCTCGGCGACCTCGCGGGTCATGTCCGCCAGCCGTTGGGAGAGGCGTTCCAGATCCTCCGGTGGCACCGCCTCACCGAGCCGGGTGAATCCGACGAGATCGGCGAACGCGATGCTGACCTCCCGCGCGCCGGGCAGATGCTGCCCTTGCGCGCGTTCGCCGGCGCTGACCGCCTCGGTCTCGATGGCATGCCGCAGCTGCAACAGCAACACATCCTGGATCATCGGGCCGAGCAGCGGCGCGATGGAAGCGACCAACGACTCCGACGCCTTCGCGACCTCCAATTCCGTTGCACCGGGCGCGATCACGGCGGCCAGCGCGGCGTAGCGCATCGCCTCGGCCGCGCGGGACAGGCCGTCACCGAGCAGCCGGGTGATCTGAACCAGTTCGTCGGCGTCGATACCGGCATCGAGGAAGTCGCGGGTGAACCGCGCGGCTTCGGCGTCCGCGCGCAGAAACACCTGGGCGTCGGGATCCTCCACACGCGGCAGACCCATCGCGTGCTGGATGCGCTCGAACAGTTCGAGGTCCACACCGGAGGTCTTCGCGGCTTCGCGCGCCGACACATAGCGGCCGTCGTCACCGATCACGCGTCGCGATGCCAACAGCATCGGCGCCGAGCTGGTGCGGATCTGCTCGGCAGTCACGCCGCGCTCGAACAGCCACGCGATCAGTTCCGCACGTTCCTCGCGGGCGGCGCCGTCGAGTCCGTCGAGCAATCCGGCGACTTCGGGATCGGCATCCGGATCGGCTTCGTGGGCCACGTCGCCCAACGTATCCGACGGTGGGTACACAGGAGGCATGACGTCGCCGACCGTGCACAGCTTCCCGCCGATCGTCGCCCCCGGAGCCCGACTCCTGATCCTGGGCAACATGCCCGGAGTCGCCTCACTGACCGCCCAGCGCTACTACGCCTACCGGCAGAACGCGTTCTGGCGGATCACCGGCGCGTTGTTCGGGTTCGACCCGGAAGCGCCCTACGACGAGCGCATCACCGCACTGAACGCCGCCGGCGTCGCCGTGTGGGACGTGCTGCGCTCGTGCCGCAGACCCGGCAGCCTCGACTCCGCGGTGGAACCGGCCAGCATGGTGGCCAACGACTTCACGTCGTTGTTCACCACCTATCCGACCATCAGCCACGTGTACTTCAACGGGGCGGCCGCGGAGAAGAACTACCACCGGCTCGTGACGGTCGACCATCCGCTGCAGTACCACCGACTGCCGTCGACCAGCCCCGCGCAGACCATGCGGTTCGACGACAAACTGGCGGCCTGGCGAGCCGGCATCAGCCAACGGCTAGCGTGACGGGATGTCCTGTGTGTTCTGTGCGATCGTCGCCGGCGACGCCCCGGCGATCCGAGTCTGGGAAGACGACGACTTCCTCGCGCTGCTCGACATCCGGCCGTTCACCCGCGGCCACACGCTGGTGATCCCGAAGCAGCACACCGTCGACCTGACCGACACCCCGCCCTCGACCCTGGCGCGAATGACCGAGATCGGTCAGCGCATCGCGCTCGCCGCGCGCGCGTCGGGACTGCACGCCGACGGCAACAACATCGCCATCAACGACGGCAAGGCCGCGTTCCAGACGGTGTTCCACATCCATCTGCACGTGGTGCCGCGCCGCGACGGCGACAAGTTGTCGTTCGCCAAGGGCGTGCTGCTGCGACGTGACCCGGACCGCGAGGAAACCGGGCGCATTCTGCGGGAGGCACTGGCGCGCCTGGACGCCGCGGAGAAGGATTGACCCATGAGCCTGACGCAGTGGGCGGAACGCAACATCGGATACCGGCTCCTGATGATGCACGACACGATCTATCAACGCACCAATGGCCGTGTCGGACACCGGATCCCGCTGCCGGGCCTCCCGCCGAGCCTGCTGCTGCACACCGTGGGCGCCAAGACCGGCAAGGCGCGCACCACCACGCTTTCCTACTTCCCGGACCGCGGTGACTACCTCGTGGTCGCGTCCAAAGGGGGCGACCCCAAGGCCCCCGGCTGGTATCACAACCTCAAGGCGAACCCGGGGGTCGAGATCAACCTCGGGCCGCGTCGGCTCCGTGTCACCGCGACGCCGGTGCTGCCCGACGATCCGGACTATGCGCGGATGTGGGATCTGGTGAACAAGCAGAACTCCAACCGCTACAACGGATATCAGAAGCGGACCAGCCGCCCGATCCCGATCGTGCGGCTGTCTCCGACGTCCTAGAACAGTTCCTTGGCCAGCAGTTCCAGGGTGACCTCGCGGGCCGGTGATGTCGCCGGGTCGACGCCTCGGTAGGCCGACGCGACCGGGTGGACCATCACCTCGTCGACACCGAACTTCTCGGCCAACGCGTGCAACTGCTCGGCCGCCTGGGCCGGTGACCCCACCACCGCCTGGCGCAGACCCGCCTCCACCACCGCGCGGGCATTCGGGCTGAGCTGGTTGGCCTCGGCGTCCTCCACCAGGTCGACCGGGCCGAGCGGCTGGCCGGTGCGCAGCTTGGCCATCATCTGCAGGTTCGGCAGCATCAACCGCATGGCCTCGTCATGCGTGGGAGCCACCACCGCGTTGACGGTCAGGAAGGTCACCGGTTCGGGGGTCAGCTCGCTGGGCCGGAAGTCGTTGCGGTACAGGCGCAGTGCCTCTTCGGTGCCCTGGCCGGAGAAATGGTGCGCGAACACGTACGGCAGGCCCTTGGCCGCGGCCAATCGCGCCGAGTACATCGACGAGCCCAGCAGCCACAGCCGGGGCTCGGTCACCGCAGCCGGGGTGGCCTTGAGGATGTAGTTGTCGCGCATCAGATCGCGGGGCAGCGCCACGCGCACACCGTTGCTGCTCATCAGTGCGACGACGTCGTCGAGGTAATCCGGGAAGTTCTCGATGTCGCGGTCGTCGCGGCCGGCGGCTCCGCGCAACGCCATGGACGTGACCGGATCCGAACCGGGCGCGCGTCCGATGCCCAGATCGATGCGGCCGGGATGCGCGGCTTCGAGCAGCGCGAACTGCTCGGCCACCGCGAGCGGCGCATGGTTGGGCAGCATCACGCCGCCGGAACCGAACCGGATGGCCGAGGTGTGCGCCGCCAGGTGCGCGATCAGCACGGGTGGGCTGGTCGCGGCGACCGACGGCATGTTGTGGTGCTCGGCCACCCAGTAGCGGGTGTAGCCGAGACCGTCGGCGACCTGGGCGAGCCGCGTCGTCGCGGCGAGCGCGTCGGCGGTGCTCTGGTCGGACCGGACAGGGACGAGGTCGAGGACTGAGAGACGCATTACTGGGTCAACGCTGCGCGGTACGGTTCCGTTCCCGCGCGATTTCGGCGTGGTTGTCGTCGCTGACCGACGGTAATCACGCCGAACTTGCGAGATCGCGGGCGGTGGCGAAGATGTCGTCCATCATCTGCGGCGTCAGCCGACCGGTGAAGGTGTTCTGCTGGCTGGGGTGGAAGCAGCCCAGCAGCGTGACGGGTCCCTCCGGTGTCGTCAGCGCGGCGGTGGCACCGTGACCGAATTTCGGCGACGGCACCGGGACCGTGCCGCCGGCGCGCCGGATCATCGCCAGCGCGACCTGCCAGGCGAAGCCGCCGAGCGCGACGATCACCCGCACATCGGACTTGGTCAGCCGCCATTCGGCGTCCAGCCACGGCACGCAGGTGCTTCGTTCGGCGGGCGTCGGCGCGTTGGCCGGCGGCGCGCACCGCACCGACGCGGCGACCCGAACCCCGTCGAGCTGCAGACCGTCCGCGCTGTCGACGCACAACTCCTGGTTGGCCATGCCGCTGCGGTGCAGCGACGCGAACAGGAAGTCGCCCGAGCGGTCCCCGGTGAAGACGCGTCCGGTGCGGTTGGCGCCGTGGGCGGCCGGTGCCAGCCCGACGACCCAGATGCGCGGCCGCGCCGACCCGAAACCCGGCGCGGGCCGACCCCAGTACGGCTGATCCGCATACGCCCTGCGCTTCTCGACGGCCACCTTCTCGCGCCAGGCCACCAGCCGCGGGCAGGCCCGACACACCGACACCCCGGCGTCGATCTGCTTGAGGGTGCGGGCGCCTTCGGCCGTCGCCGCGACCTCGGCCGGCGTCGTGGCCACCACGGTGCGCGCCGTGGCCGGGTCGCCGGGCCAGCCCGAGCCCGGGGGCACCGGCGAGCGGAACGCCTTGCCGGTCCGCGGATGTGGCAGGGTCACCCGCCCAGTGTGCCCGGTCGGGAAATTCGGTCGCCGCCGACGGTGACGTGGCGGTACATTCACCGCGATCATGATCGCCGGCGAACGCGGGTCCATCCTGCTGATCCTGTCCGCGGCGCTGATGGCCGGTGCGGGCAACGGCATCTCGATCATCGCGTTCCCGTGGCTGGTGCTGCAGCGCAACGGATCGGCGATGGAAGCGTCGGTGGTGGCGATGGCGGCGACGCTGCCCCTGTTGGTGGCCACCCTGTTCGCCGGTGCTGCGGTGGACTACCTGGGTCGTCGGCGGGTGTCGATCATCTCCGATCTGCTGTCGGCGCTGTCGGTGGCCGCGGTGCCGGTGATCGCGCTGGCGTTCGGCGCCGAAGCCGTCAACGTCGCCGTACTGGCCACCCTGGCCGCTCTGGGCGCATTCTTCGACCCGGCCGGGATGACGGCGCGCGAGACCATGCTGCCGGAGGCGGCGGTGCGGGCCGGCTGGACGTTGGACAAGGCCAACAGCTACTACGAGGCGATCTTCAACCTGGCCTACATCGTGGGGCCCGGTATCGGCGGGGTGCTGATCGCGACGCTCGGCGGGATCAACACCATGTGGATCACTGCGGGCACCTTCGCGGTGTCCATGGCATTGATCGCGGCGGTGCACCTGGAGGGCGCCGGCGTGCCCGACCGCAACGAGCTGCCCGACCGGGTGTGGGCGGGCATCGTCGAAGGTCTGCGCTTCGTGTGGAACCTGCGCGTGCTGCGGGTACTGGCGCTGATCGACCTGGTGGTGGTCGGCCTGTACATGCCGATGGAAAGCGTGCTGTTCCCGAAGTACTTCACCGACCGCGACGAACCCGCACAGCTGGGCTGGGTGCTGATGGCGCTGTCGGTGGGCGGCCTGGTCGGTGCGCTGAGCTACTCGGTGACGTCGCGGTTCCTGAGCCGGCGCGCCACGATGGTCGCCGCGGTGCTCACTCTGGGTGTGACCATGACCGTCGTCGCGTTCCTGCCGCCATTGCCGCTCATCCTGACGATGGCGGCCGTCGGCGGCTTCGCCTACGGACCCATCCAGCCGATCTACAACTTCGTGATGCAGACCCGGGCACCCCGGCATCTGCGGGGACGGGTCGTCGGGGTGATGGGGTCGCTGGCCTACGCGGCGGGGCCGCTGGGTCTGGTCGTGGCCGGGCCGCTGGCCGATGCCGCCGGGCTGCAGACGACGTTCCTGGCGCTGTCGGTACCGATGCTGCTCGTGGGGGTGGTGGCGGTGTTCCTGCCGGCGTTGCGTGATCTCGACGAACCACCCACGCCACCGGCCTAGTATCGACCGTGTGCAACCGCTGGAGGTGCTGATCTCCGACCTCCCCGAGGGGACGGTCGTCACCGATCCCGACATTCTGGCCTCCTACCGGCAGGACCGGGCGGCCGACCCCGGCGCCGGCACGCCGTTGGCGGTGGTCCGCCCGCGTCGCACCGAGGAAATCCAGACCATCCTGAGGTGGGCCACCGCCCACCGCGTGGCGGTGGTCCCGCGCGGCATGGGTACCGGGCTGTCCGGAGGTGCGACGGCGCTCGACGGCGGGATCGTGTTGTCCACCGAGAAGATGCGCGACATCCGCGTCGATCCGGTCACCCGGACCGCGGTGGTGCAGCCCGGTCTGCTCAACGCCGAGGTCAAGCAGGCCGTCGCCGAGCACGGCCTGTGGTAT
Source organism: Mycobacterium sp. SMC-4 (assembly GCF_050205565.1). Taxonomy (GTDB): domain Bacteria; phylum Actinomycetota; class Actinomycetes; order Mycobacteriales; family Mycobacteriaceae; genus Mycobacterium. Next base: position 87,617 of record NZ_JBNMQU010000012.1, read on the forward strand.
CCGCCGGATCCGTCGTCGTTCGAGATCTGCAGCATCGGCGGCAACGTCGCCACCAACGCCGGCGGGCTGTGCTGCGTCAAATACGGCGTGACCGCCGACTATGTCCTGGGCTTACAGGTGGTGCTGGCCGACGGCACCGCCGTACGGCTCGGCGGCCCACGCCTCAAAGACGTCGCGGGGTTGCCGCTGACGAAGCTGTTCGTCGGCAGCGAGGGCACCCTCGGCGTGGTCACCGAGATCACGCTGAAACTGCTTCCCGCGCAACAGGGTGCGGCCACGGTGGTCGCGAGCTTCGCCTCGGTGGAGGCTGCCGCGAACGCGGTCGTGGCGATCACCAACCGGATCCGGCCCTCGATGCTGGAGTTCATGGACACCGTGGCGATCAACGCGGTCGAGGACAAGCTGAAGATGGGGCTCGATCGCACCGCCGCGGCGATGCTGGTCGCCGCGTCCGACGACCGCGGAGCTGCCAGCGCCGACGACGCCGAGTTCATGGCTGCGGTGTTCGCCGATCATGGTGCCGCCGAGGTCTTTTCGACATCCGATCCGGACGAGGGGGAAGCATTCGTCGCGGCCCGCCGGTTCGCGATTCCGGCGGTGGAGGCCAAGGGTTCGCTGCTGCTCGAAGATGTCGGGGTGCCGTTGCCGGCGTTGGCCGAACTGGTCAGCGGCGTGGAGAAGATCGCCGCCAACCACGATCTGGTGATTTCGGTGATCGCGCACGCGGGCGACGGCAACACCCATCCGCTGATCGTCTACGACCCCGCCGACGCCGCGATGGAACAGCGCGCCCAGCAGGCGTTCGGCGAGATCATGGATCTGGCTGTGGGTCTGGGCGGAACCATCACCGGCGAGCACGGTGTCGGGCGACTCAAGCGGCCGTGGCTGGCCGGACAGCTCGGGCCCGAGGCGATGGACCTCAACCGCCGCATCAAGGCCGCGCTGGATCCCGACGGCATCCTCAATCCGGGCGCAGGCATCTAGCGCGGGGAGAACGGTCAGCTGCGGGTGGCGATCTGCCAGCCGGCGGCCACCTGCTGTTGACTCCAGAACTGCTCGAAACGACCATCGGCAGCGAGCAATTCGTCGATCGTGCCGTCCTCGACCACTTGTCCGTCCTCGACGAACAGCACGCGGTCGGCGTGCCGGATGCTGGCCAACCGGTGCGCGACGATGACGCGGGTGCGTGGGCGGGGGTCGACGGTCAACGCGTCGATGACCGCCGCCTCGTTCTCGGTGTCCAGCGCGCTGGTGGCCTCGTCGACGAGCAGCACCGGGGCCGGTTTCAGCAGCGCCCGGGCGATGCTGACCCGCTGACGTTCACCGCCGGACAGCGCCGCACCGCCCTCGCCGACCTTGGTGACGTCCCCGTCCGGCAGCCGGGCGGTGAGTTCGTCCACGCGCGCCAGCCGCATCGCCGTGGCGACGGCGGCGTCGTCGGCTGTCGGGTCGCCGGCGACGACGTTGTCGCGCAGTGCGCCGTCGAACAGGTACGGGTGTTGGAACACCACGCTGAGCACGGCGCGACGCGCCTCGGGGTCCAGCGATGCCAGGTCCACACCGTCGATGAGCACCCGACCGGAATCGGGTTGGTGCAGACCGGCGATCAACGCCAGGATGGTGCTCTTGCCCGAACCGGACGGCCCGACGATCGCGGTGGTCGAGCCGGGCGCCAATGTGAAGTTCACGCTGTCGAGCACCCGGTTCTCGCCGTATCCGAAGCTGATGTTCTCGAAAGTGATTGCCGGCGCGGTGTTCTGCGAGGTCAGCGGCTGAGTGCCGGAGGAAAGCCGCGGCGCGTCGAGTACCGCCCGGATCCGGCCGAGGGTGGTGCGGGTCGACTCGATGGCCGGCGAGAGCTCACTGACGACGGTGAACGGCTCCAGATAGCGGGCCAGCACCACGATCAGCGCGACCGCCTCGGCCACTCCGAGATCGCCCCGCACCGTCAGCCAGGCCGTCATCGCCGCGAACAGGATCAGCGCCACCTGGCTGGCCAGACTGAACAGCAGCTGGCCCGGGATCTGCATGGTCAGCAGCCGCAGCCCGGCGCCGTGCTGCGCCTCGAGCGCGTCGCCCACCAGACTGCGGGCGGGTTCGACGCGGCGCGCCGCACGCAACGCCTGTTGGGTACGCGCGAACTCGATGATGCGCTCGGTGAACGCGACGTTGGTGGCACCGGCGATCCGGTCGGCGCTGCGGCTGAGGCGGCCCGACAACCACAGCGCGCCGAACAACACCGCCACCCCGGCCAGCGCGGCCAGCCCGAGAGGCACCGACACGAACAGCAGCGCGACGCCGATCGCGGCCGGCAGCAGGACCGCCCCGATCAGCGGGGTCAGCAGGTTGACCATCAGCCCGGCCAGTTCCGGACCGGTCGCCGCGATCGCCTGTCTTGCCGTGGTGGTGTTGTCCTGGTCGAACCAGCCCAATTCGATGTCGGACAGCCGGTCGGCCATGTCGTGTTGGGCGCGGTCCAGCACCGCGAAGCCCAGTTCGAATCCCAGCCGCGCGGTGCTGGTGTCGACCAGCCAGCCGACCACCGTCACCACCGTCAGCCAGCCCAGCCACACCCACGCATCGGCTGGTGTGTCACCGAAAAGCGCGGCCAGCAACGGGATCAGCAGCACCGCGGAGCCGGCACGCAGCAGCACCGACAACAGTGTCAGCACGGTGTACGCGCTGACCTTTCCGCGGCGGTCGTCGGGGATCAGCCTGAGCAGGGTCTGGATCATCGGGTCGCCTCCGCACTGGAGACCACGGCGGCAGGCCGCCTATCAGATACCGGCCGTCCGGAATCCCAAAGGGCGCGGTAGCGTCCGCCGGCGGCCAGCAGTTGGTCGTGGGTGCCGATCTCGGCGATCGTGCCGTGGTCGAGCACCACGATCTGGTCGGCGTGGGTGATGGTGTGCAGGCGGTGCGCGATCACCAGTACGGTGCGGTCGCGGGTGAGCCGGTTCAAGGCTTGCTGCACAAGGTATTCCGACTCCGGGTCGGCGAACGCGGTCGCTTCGTCGAGGATCAGCACGGGTGTGTCGGCGAGGATCGCGCGGGCGATGGTCAACCGTTGCCGCTCGCCGCCCGACAGGGTGGACCCGGCCCCCAACACGGTGTCGTAGCCGTCGGGCATCCGCAGGATCCGCTCGTGGATCTGGGCGTCGCGGGCGGCGGCCTGGATGCGTTCGATGCCGGCGTCGGGAACGGCCAGGGCGATGTTCTCCGCGACGGTGCCGTGCACCAACTGGGTGTCCTGCAGCACGAAGCCGACACGGCGGTACAGGTCGTCGGCCGTCAGGGTGCGGATGTCACGTCCGCCGACCCGGATCGCGCCGGCGCCGACGTCGTGGAATCGGGCCGCCAGCGCGGCGAGGGTGGACTTGCCGGAGCCGGACGGGCCGACCAGCGCGGTCACCGTGCCCGGCCGCAGGGTCAGGGTGACGTCGTCGATCACCGGTACGCCGGGGCGGTACCCGAAGGTGACGTGGTCGAATTCGACGGTGCCGGGCGCCGTTTCATCGCTGCTCGCCGCATCGACGACGTCGAGCTCGGGTTCGTCGAGCGTGGACTGTATGCGACGTGCGGCCTGCATCCCCGTTTGGATGCCGGCCATGCCGTAGCCGATGCCCAGCAGTCGGGCCCCGAAGGTGGTGCCCAGCAACAGGAACGGCAGCAGGTTCACCGGGTCCAGGCTCCCCGACACCACCAGCGGGACACCGGCGGCCAGGATCAGCCACAGGAAGGTCGAGGGTCGGGTGACCATGTCCATCAGCGTCTTCTTGCCGACGAACGGCCGCTGCCAGCTGACGAGGAACTCGATGTAGCCGTCGAGTCGCTGCCGGAAGCTCGACGCCGCCACACCGCCGAAGGTCCGGATGACCGGTTGGCCTTCGAGATAGGCGCCGGCCTCCCCGCTCATCCGCTCAGCCCAGCGCGGCGCCTGGGTGATCTTGGAACCGGACTGGATCGTCATCACGGACATCAGCACGAGGTAGATCAGCACCGGGATGAACAGCACCAGCGCGATGCGCCAGTCGGTGACGAACAGGTACACCAGCACCGCGACCGGCGCCACCACCGCCGCGACGGCATCGGGAATGGCGTGGGTGACCAGGTAGTGCAGGGCCAGGGTGTCGTCGGACACCAGTTGCTTGACCGGTGCGGATCCGCGCGCGGTGAACCAGCCCAGCGGCAGGCGCGACATCTTCGTGAGCAGCCGGCCACGCACCTCGTGCGCGAACCGGGCGTCGAGCCGGTGCAGCCAGAACGTCAACGCGGCGGCCAGGAACGCGCCCGTGCCGAGCAGCCCGACGGCGGCCATGCCGAGCCCCCACAGGCGGTCCGCCCCGGCGCCGGTCAGCAGCAGCCGAGCCAATTCGACCAGCAGCACGAACGGCGCCAGTTCGATGATGGTAATCACCGCCTGCAGCACGCCGGCGACGATCAGCGGGGTCTTCAACGGCGCCAGCAGTCGGCCGGCGGCGGCCGCGCGCCAGCGGCCGGGCCTCGCGTCGGACGCCGCGGAGGCGGGTTGGGGCGCCGGTGCCGCTTCCGCCGGCGTGGCCGCCGGCGCGTCGGCGGTGTCGGTCCCGTCGCGGTGGGACCCCATCGCGCGGCCCTGGGTCCAGTAGGCCTGCGCGTGGATCTCCTGCTTGGGGAAGCCGAACTCGTCGCGCAGCCGGGCCCGCAGCGGCTTCAGCGAGGCGGCCTCCGGCCCCACCCACGCGTACCAGTTCGACCAGTCCCGCGCCTCGATGGCGGCGGCCAGCGAACCGGTGTCGCGGCGCGGTACCCGGTGCAGCGTCAGCCGCGGATGCTCGGCGAGCGGGATCAGCGCGTCATTGTCGTCGTGCTGCTCGAGATAGAGCTCGATCGCGATGTCGTGCGGGACGGCGCCGATGATGCCGTTGATCGCGGGCGTGGACGCCGAGTCGCCGATCAGCAGGTAGCCGGCGGGGCGGTCCAGCGGGTCGTCGGCGACGGTGAAGCCGCGCGAGCCCAGAGACATCACCGCGATCGTCGCGCCGGGTTCGACGTCGCGGGCCCAGGTGGACGCCGGCCCGGCCGGCTCGTGCAGCACCATGTCGACGGCGAACCGTCCGGATGCGGGATCGGACTCGGTGATCGTGTAGGCCCGCTGGAACTCCGTGTCGGAACCTTCCGGGTCCGGGAACCAGAACCGCAGCCAGGTCGTGGGTTCGACGACGACCTCGTCGAAGAGCGTCGGGGACACCAGGCGCACCCGCACGAAGTGCGGGGCCACGTACTGCTTGTCGACCACCGTGGCCTGGTGATCGCGCGCACCGAACCCGCGCAGCATCACACCCTGCAAACCGCGTGCCATCGCCACTCCTCTCCCCGCCCGCCACGGGACGGACCTACTGAGGCTAGCCTTACTCCGCGGTCCGACGGGTGGCCCAGTCGAACGAATTAATTGACATTGGCCGTCGACTGTCGTACGAACAAGACATGAATGCGGTTCTGTCTCACGGCGCGGCGGCGCGGTTCGAGCTGTGCGACGCGGCAAGCTGGGCCGAACCGTGGACCATGTACCGGGCGCTGCGCGACCACGACCCCGTCCACCATGTTGTCCCGCCCGACAAACCCCACCACGACTACTTCGTGCTGTCCCGGCACGCCGACATCTGGGCCGCCGCCCGTGACCATCAGACCTTCTCCTCGGCGCAGGGCCTGACCGTCAACTACGGCGAACTCGACCTTCTCGGGTTGGCCGACAACCCGCCGATGGTGATGCAGGACCCGCCCACCCACACCGAGTTCCGACGTCTGGTCTCGCGCGGGTTCACGCCGCGACAGGTGGAGACGGTCGAACCGGCCGTCCGCGCGTTCGTCCGGGAACGGGTGCGACGTCTGCGCGACAACGGCGGCGGTGACATCGTCGCCGAACTGTTCAAACCGCTGCCCTCGATGGTCGTCGCCCACTATCTCGGGGTGCCGGAATCCGATCGCGACCAGTTCGACGGCTGGACCGACGCGATCGTCGCCGCGAACACCGCCGACGGCGGGATCGGCGGGACGTTGGCCACCGTCGGCGACGCGCTGGGCGACATGATGGGCTACTTCACCGCGCTGATCGAGCGCCGGCGCACCGACCCGGAAGACGACACCGTCTCGCATCTGGTGGCCGCCGGTGTCGGCGCCGACGGCGACATCGCCGGGGTGCTGTCGATTTTGGCGTTCACCTTCACCATGGTCACCGGCGGCAACGACACCACCACCGGCATGCTCGGCGGATCGGTGCAGCTACTGCACCAGCGGCCCGACCAGCGGGCGCTGCTGGTGGGCGATCCCGAGCTCATCCCCGACGCGGTCGACGAGCTGCTGCGGCTGACCTCGCCGGTGCAGATGCTGGGCCGCACCGTCACCCGCGACGTCACCATCGAGGACGTCACGATCCCCGAGGGCCGACGGGTCATGCTCCTCTACGGTTCGGGCAACCGCGACGAACGCCAATACGGTTCCGACGCCGCCGAACTCGACGTCACCCGCAGGCCGCGCAACATCCTGACCTTCAGCCACGGCGCCCACCACTGCCTCGGGGCGGCGGCCGCCCGGATGCAGTCGCGGGTCGCGCTGACCGAACTACTCGCGCAGATCCCCGACTTCGAGATCGACGAGTCCGCGATCATCTGGTCGGGCGGCAACTATGTGCGACGACCGCTGTCGGTGCCGTTCACGGTGAGCCGCTGATGGCCGGCGACTGGCTGGCCGGCCGGCGCACCGAGGTCGCCGCCGACCGCATCCTCGACGCGGCCGGTGAACTGTTCGCCGACAAAGAGGCCGCGACCGTCGGGATGCACGAAATCGCCTCGGCTGCAGGCTGTTCACGAGCCACGCTGTACCGCTACTTCGAGAACCGCGAGGCCCTGTACACGGCGTTCGTCAACCGCGAGAGCTACCGCCTCTACCGTGAGATGACCGACCAGATCACCGCGATCCACGATCCTGCGCAGCGGCTGATCGAAGGCATGATGAGCTCACTGCGCAACGTGCGGCAGAGCCCGACACTGGCCTCCTGGTTCGCCACCACGCAGCGACCGATCGGCGGCGAGATGGCCGAGCAGTCACAGGTGATCAGCGCACTCACCGAGGCGTTCGTGATCTCCCTGGGCCCCGACGACCCGGAGCTGGTCGCCCACCGGGCCCGGTGGCTGGTGCGGGTGATGACGTCGTTCCTGGTCTTTCCCGGCCGCGACGAGGACGACGAACGCAGCATGCTCGAAGAGTTCCTGGTACCGACCGTGCTGCCCTCACATCAGACCGATCAGCCGACGCCATGAGCGCTCAGGACCGCACGCGGGTGAACCGGTGCAGCAGCCACGCCAGCGGAATCGTGACCACCATCGTGCCGATGAACAGCCACCACACCGAACCCGTGTAGATCGGGTAACGCACGATCTCCACCATGACCAATTCCATGGTGATGAGGTGGATCAGGAAGATCTCGTAGGAGATCTCGCCGAGGAAGACCATCGGCCGGCTGCCCAGAAATCGTTGATACCAGTCCGGGCGTCCCGAGCCGCGCAACGCCAACGGCGCGACCACCAGCGTGGCGATCACCGCGTAGAACGCCATCTTCGCCACGGCTTCCCACAGCTCGGCCGGCGAGGTGGTCGGCTCGCCGCCGATCGGTGTGGACACGATGAGGTAGCAGATGGCCGCCAGCGGCACACACACCACCGCGTAGGCCCGCAGCCCGAGCGGCTGCAGCGCCGCGAGCACCATGCCTCCGACGAACCACGCCAGATATCCGGGCAGCCACAGGCGGGCGCCGTCAGGGAGCCAGTCGACGGCGTGCACCAGCGCCAGCCAGGCCGGAGACACCAGCGCGAGCACCGCCAGACCCACCAGCAGCACACGCGGTCGCCATTGCCGCCGGCACAGCACCACCAGCAGCAGGTAGGCCAACGCCGGCAGCATGACGTAGAACGCGACCTCGACCGCCAGGCTCCACATCTGGGTCAGGCCCTGGTGCAGATACGAGTACAGGTAGTTGTCGGTGTAGATCTGGGTGTGAGTGAGGTTGCGCAGCAACCCTTCCCACGTGTGTCCGGGGTTCGGTCCGGCGGTGCGGAAGTGGTAGACCGCGTAGGCGGCCAGCACGGTCACGACGTAGGCCGGCATGATGCGCCGCACCCGCCGCCAGGCGTAACGACGCACCGACGGTCCGGGGCGGCCGGCCGCGGCCCGCGTCACCCACGGGCTGAACAACAGGAATCCCGACAGCACGAAGAAGATCGGCACGCCGATCTCCATGCGCGAGTAGACCAGACCGACGAACCCCCGCGGATACTTGCCGGTGGTGTAGGCCGCGTGGGTCAGCACCACGAGCAGCGCCGCGACGGCGCGGATCCCGGTGAGTGAGTCGACGCGACCGGTCGCCGTCACCGACTCGAGGCCACCTTGAGCCTCTGTCCTGTCGGACAAGGTCACTTCGATTTGAACTTTCCGCGATGCGGTTTGGGGCCGCGATCGGGTTGAAGGTTGATCAGCTGACCCTGAATCCTGGTGTTCTCCAAGGCCTTCAGCGTCTTGTGCGGCAACTTGGCCGGCAGTTCCACCAGCGAGTACTCCAACTTGATCGCGATGTGCCCGAAGTCCGACCGGTTCAGGCCGCCCTCGTTGGCGATGGCGCCCACGATCGCACCCGGCGCCACCTTGTGGCGCTTGCCCACCGAGATCCGATACGTGGCCAGGTCGCTACGCCGCTCCCGCGGGGGCCGGTCCTCGCGCATGGGCTTTTCGCGCCGTTCGCGCTTCTTCTCCGGCGGCGGCTCGGTCATCAGGAACTCTTCGCCGTCGCGGCTCTGCAACGCCAGTGCCGCGGCGATGTCGGCCATCGGCACGTCGTGGTCGCGCTCGTAGTCCTCGACCAGGCGGCGGAACAGGTCCAGGCCCGGCGCGCTGAGCGCTTCGGTGATCGAGTCGCGGAACTTGGCGACCCGCTTCTCGTTGACGTCCTCGACCGACGGCAACGCCGATTCGACGAGTTTCTGGCGGGTGACGCGTTCGATCGCGTTGAGCAGATGCCGTTCGCGCGGGGTGACGAACAGCAGCGCCGCGCCCGACCGGCCCGCGCGGCCGGTGCGTCCGATGCGGTGCACGTAGGACTCGGGGTCGTGCGGGATGTCGTAGTTGAGCACATGGGAGATGCGCTCGACGTCCAGACCGCGGGCGGCCACGTCGGTGGCGATCAGGATGTCCAGTGAGCCGTCCTTGAGCGCGTTGATGGTGCGTTCCCGGACGGCCTGCGGAATGTCGCCGTTGATGGCCGCGGCGGAGAATCCGCGGGCCCGCAGCTTCTCGGCGACCTCTTCGGTGGCCTGCTTGGTGCGGACGAACACGATCATCGCCTCGAACGGCTCGACTTCGAGCAGGCGGGTCAGCGCGTCCATCTTGCGGTGGCCGGAGACCTGGACGTAGCGCTGGGTGATGTTCTCGGCGGTCTGCGTCTTGGCCTTGACGGTGACCTCGACGGGGTCGTGCAGATATTTGGCGGTGATCTTCTTGATCGCCGGCGGCATGGTCGCCGAGAACAGGGCGACCTGCTTGTACTCCGGGGTGTCGGCCAGGATCCGCTCGACGTCCTCGGCGAACCCCATCTGCAGCATCTCGTCGGCCTCGTCGAGCACCAGGTAGTCCAGGTGCGACAGGTCCAGGCTGCCCTTCTCCAGATGGTCGATGACCCGGCCCGGGGTGCCGACGACGATCTGCGCGCCGCGCTTGAGGCCGGCCAGCTGCGGGCCGTAGGAGCTGCCGCCGTACACCGGCAGCACGTTGATGCGCAGGTGCGCGCCGTAGCGGCTGAACGCCTCGGCGACCTGCAGGGCCAGCTCGCGGGTGGGCGCCAACACGAGCGCCTGGGTGTGGCGGCTGTCGGCGTCGATCTTCGACAGCAGCGGGATCGCGAACGCCGCGGTCTTACCGGTTCCGGTCTGCGCCAGGCCGACGACATCGGAGCCCGCGAGCATCGCCGGGATGGTCTCCGCCTGGATCGGGGATGGCGATTCGTAGCCGACGTCGTTGACCGCCTGCAGCACGGCTGGGTGAATCTGCAGGTCAGCAAAGGTCAGGTCGACGGGTGCGTCAGCACTGTCCGAAGCCGGGTCCGAGGAGTTCATCGTGGTGGAAGTCTAGTGCCAACCGGAGCCGTTTCCCTCCGCGTGCCTGTTCGAGGTGACCGGTGCCTCACGGTACGGTGCGCTGTTGTGAAGTGGGCCGGGACCTTCGGGACGCTCGCCGGCGCGATGGTGATCGCGGTGGCGGGATGCAGTTCGGGCGACTCCACCGCGTCCAAGACTCCGGGTCCGACCGCGCCGCCGGCGCCCACGTCGGTGGCCGCGCCGCCGCCCGTCGCGCCTCCCCCACCACCCGGGCCGACGCCGGCCGACGATCCGTGCGCGGTCAACCTGGCCGCCCCGGAGATCGTCCGCGCGGTCTCCGAGCTGCCGCGGGACCCGCGCTCGAACCAGGGCTGGAGCACCGAACCGCTGGCGGGCAACTACAACGAGTGCGCGCCGCTGTCGGCGGTGATCGTGCGGGCCAATACGAACGCCGACAACCCCAACACCCGCGCGGTGCTGTTTCATCTGGGCAAGTTCATCCCGACCGGGGTCCCGGACACCTACGGCTTCAACGGCCTGGACATGACGGCCAGCACGGGTGACACCGTCGCGTTGAAGTACTCCGACGGCACTGGGCTGGACAGCGTGGTGCGGTTCCGCTGGAACGGCAGCGGCGTCGAGCTGATCGGCAACGCGCCGCGCTGAGTGTTGGCTTGCCGCACGAAAAGGTGCTGCAAGCGTGCCGTTAGCCGACGTTCGGCGCCCCTCGACCGGCGAACGGTGTCGGCGCGCTGCCCTACAGTGGCGAGGTGTTCGTCATCGACGGCCGCGTGTTGTTCAGCGCCTCCGACCTCGCCGCCGCGGCGCGCTGCGAGTACGCGCTGCTACGCAGCTTCGACTCCCGATTGGGTTGGGGCCCAGCGATTTCCGGCGACGACGAACTGTTGGCCCGCACCGCCGAGCTCGGCGACCAGCATGAGCACCGGCATCTCGAGCAGCTTCGCGGGCGGGGTGAGGTCACCGTAATCGGCCGCCCGCCGTACACCCTGGCCGGGCTGACCGCGGCCGCCGAGCAGACGCGGCAAGCGGTCGACCGCGGCGCCCCGGCGATCTACCAGGCCGCGATGTTCGACGGCCGCTTCGTCGGCTTCGCCGACTTCATGGTGCTCGAGAACGGTCCCGACGGCCCGCGCTACCGTCTGCGCGACACCAAGCTGGCCCGCTCGGTCAAGGTCGAGGCGCTGCTGCAGATGGCGGCCTACGCCCAGACGCTCGCCGACGCCGACGTCGCGGTGGCCGACGAGGTCGACCTGGTGCTCGGCGACGGCACCACCGTCAGCTACCCGGTGGCCGAGCTGCTGCCGGTGTACCGGCCGCGTCGGGTCGCGCTGGAGGAACTGCTGGATCGTCACCTCGCGGGCGGCGCCCCCGTGACGTGGGAGGACGAACAGGTGCGCGCCTGCTTCCGGTGCCCCGACTGCGAGGAGCAGGTGCGCGCGCACGACGACCTGCTGCTGGTGGCCGGGATGCGGGCCAGCCAGCGGGCGCGCCTGTTCGACGCCGGCATCACCACGGTGGCCGAGCTGGCCGCCTACGACGGACCGACCCCGCCGGAGGTGTCGCCACGCACCTTCGCCGCACTGAGTTCACAGGCCCGCCTGCAGGTTTCGGACCCCGTGGACGGCAAGCCACCGTACGAGGTCGTCGATCCGCAGCCGTTGATGGTGCTGCCCGACGCGGACAAGGGCGACCTGTTCTTCGACTTCGAGGGCGATCCGCTGTGGACGCAAGACGGCCGGGAGTGGGGACTGGAGTACCTGTGGGGCGTCCTGGGCATGAAGGACGACTTCCACCCGCTGTGGGCGCACAACCGGCCCGACGAACGGCGCGCGCTGGTGAACTTCCTGGAGATGGTGCGCAAGCGGCGGCGCCGCTACCCCAACATGCACGTCTATCACTACGCGGCCTACGAGAAGAGCACCCTGCTGCGCCTGGCGGGCCGCTACGGAGTCGGCGAGGACGACGTCGACGAGCTGCTGCGCGAGGGTGTGCTGGTCGACCTGTATCCGTTGGTGCGCAAGAGCATCCGCGTGGGCACCGAGAACTACAGCATCAAGTCGCTGGAACCGCTCTACATGGGCAACGAGCTGCGCACCGGCGATGTCACCACCGCCACCGCCTCGATCACCGAGTACGCGCGCTACTGCGAGCTGCGCGACAGCGGTCGACTCGACGACGCCGCCACCGTGCTCAAGCAGATCGAGGAGTACAACCGCTACGACTGCCGGTCCACCCGCCGGCTGCGGGACTGGTTGGTGGCCCGCACCGTCGACTGCGCGGTGCCCCCGCGCGGACCGGTTCCGGTGCAGCCTCGCGAGGCGGCCCCCGAGGTGCCGACAGAACCGGAGCCAGACCGCGTCGAGCGCGCCTTGTGCGCGTTCGCCGGCGACGCCGTGGCCGAGCGCACCCCCGAACAGGTTGCCGTGGCGATGTTCGCCGCGGCCAAGGGTTTTCACAAACGCGAGGACAAGCCGTTCTGGTGGGGCCACTTCGACCGGGTCAACAACCCGGTCGAGGAATGGGCCGACAACGGCGGGGTGTTCCTGGCCGACCGCCACGAGATCGTCAACGACTGGCACCAGCCGCCGAAGGCCCGCAAGCCCCAACGGCATGTGCGGCTCTACGGCCAGATCGCCAGCGGGGATCTGGAGGCGGAGTTGTTCGCGCTCTACGATCCACCGTCGCCGGCGGGGCTGTCCGACGACCCCGACCGCCGCGGCTACGGCACGGCCAACGTGCTCGACTGCGACAACCCCGACGCGCCCACCGAGGTGCTCATCTGCGAGCGCCGCCCGAAGGACGGCGACGTGTTCGATCAACTGCCGTTCGCGCTGACCCCCGGTGCGCCGATCAGCACCAAGCCCCTCCAGGAGTCGATCGCCGCGACCGCCGCGACCATCGCCGACGGGTTACCGCACCTGCCCGCCACCGCGGTCACCGACCTGCTGCTGCGGCGTCCTCCACGCACCGTCAGCGGGGCCGCCCTGCCCCGCACCGGCGACGTGGTCGCCGACATCACCGCAGCCCTGCTCGACCTCGACGCCTCCTACCTGGCTGTGCACGGCCCGCCCGGCACCGGGAAGACGTTCACCGCCGCCCGGGTGATCGCCGAGCTGGTGAACACCCACCGATGGCGCATCGGGGTGGTCGCCCAGTCGCACGCCGTGGTGGAGAACCTGTTCGGCGGCATCATCAAAGCGGGCGTGGATACCGCGGTGGTGGGCAAGAAGACCAACTCGGGCACCGCGCCGTGGACCGCGCTCACCAACCCGGAGTTCGCGGGTTTCATCGCCGAACACGACGGCTGCGTGGTCGGCGGCACGGCCTGGGACTTCTCCAGCGCCACCAAGATCGACGCGCAGAGCCTGGACCTGCTGGTCGTCGAGGAGGCCGGCCAGTTCAGCCTGGCCAACACCATCGCGGTGGCCCGCGCCGCGCGCAGCCTGCTGCTGCTGGGCGACCCGCAACAGCTGCCGCAGGTCAGCCAGGGGACGCATCCCGAGCCGGTCGACGGGTCGGCGCTCGGGTGGCTCGTCGACGGGCACCACACATTGCCCCCGGAGCGCGGCTACTTCCTGGACCGTTCCTTCCGTATGCACCCGGCGATCTGCCGGGCGGTGTCCCGGCTGTCCTATGACGGTCGCCTGCAACCCGAACCCGTCACCGCCACCCGGCGCATCGACGGGGTGCCCGCCGGGGTGCACACCCTGGCGCTCGAGCACGCCGGCAACGCCACCGCCAGCCCGGAGGAAGCCGAGGCGATCGTCGCCGAGACCCGTCGACTGCTGGGCGCCCGGTGGAGCGACGAGGACGGCCCCCGACCGCTGGACCAGCACGACGTCCTCGTCGTCACCCCGTACAACGCGCAGGTGGTGACCGTGCGGCGTCATCTGGATGCCGCGGGCCTGACCGAGGTGCGGGTGGGGACCGTCGACAAGTTCCAGGGCCAGCAGGCGCCCGTGGTGTTCGTGTCGATGACCGCGTCCTCCGTCGACGACGTCCCCCGCGGAATGTCGTTCCTGCTGAACAGGAATCGTCTCAACGTCGCGATCAGCCGAGCCAAGTACCTGGCCGTGGTGGTGCGCTCGGCTCAGCTCACCGACTACCTACCGGCCACACCCGACCGGCTGGTCGAGCTCGGCGCGTTCCTGTCGCTGACCGGATGTGATACACCCACGAGGTGACCGAAAGCTTGGGCGAACGCCTCGCCGGCATCGTCGGGGACCGCCATGTCAGCACCGACCCCGACGTGCTGGCCGGTCGCAGCGTCGACCACACCGGCCGTTACCGCGGCCGCGCCCGCGCGCTGGTGCGGCCCGGCTCGGCAGAGGAGGTCAGCGCCGTGCTGACGGCGTGCCGGGACGCCGGTGTGCCGGTCACCGTGCAGGGCGGGCGGACGTCGTTGGTGGCCGGCACCGTTCCCGAGCACGACGACGTGCTGTTGTCCACCGAACGGCTGCGGGACGTCGGGGAGGTCGACGTCGTCGAGCGGCGCGTGCACGTCGGCGCCGGGGTGACCCTGGCCGAAGTGCAGCAGGCGGCTGTCGCGGCGGGATTGGTGTTCGGAGTCGATCTCGCGGCGCGGGATTCGGCGACCGTGGGCGGGATGGCCTCGACCAACGCGGGCGGGCTGCGCACGGTGGGGTACGGCAACATGAGCGAGCAGATTCTGGGTCTGGACGTGGTGCTGCCCGACGGCACGATCGTGCACCGGCACAGCAAGGTGCGCAGCGACAACACCGGTTACGACCTGGCGTCGCTGTTCGTCGGCGCCGAAGGCACCCTCGGCGTCATCACCGGCGTGGACCTGCGACTGCATCCCAACCCGGGCTGCCGGGTCACCGCGGTATGCGGGTTCGCCGACCTCGACGCACTGGTGGCCGCCGGTCGCGGGTTCCGCGACCTGCAGGGGATCGCCGCGCTGGAACTGATCGACGCGCGGGCCGCGGCCCTGACCGCCGAGCATGCCGATGTGCGCGCACCGGTGGCCGGCGACTGGCTGCTGTTGGTCGAGTTGGTCGGTGACCGCGAAGACGGTCTGACCGAGCGGCTCGCCGACGCTCTGGAAGGCGCCGACCTGGCCGACGAGCCCGCCGTCGGCATCGACGTCGCTGCCGCGCAGCGGTTGTGGCAGGTGCGCGAAGCCATCGCCGACGTCCTCGGTGTCTACGGACCGCCGCTGAAATTCGATGTGTCGCTGCCCCTTTCCGGGATCCGCGGGTTCGTCGACGCGGCCCGCGAACTCGTCGCCGCGCACACCCCGGACGCGATCCCGGTGCTGTTCGGGCATGTCGGTGAGGGAAACCTGCACCTGAACCTGGTGCGCTGCGTCCTCGACCCCGACGACGAGCACGCGCTGTACGCGGCGATGATGGCCTTGATCGATGAGCACGGCGGCAACGTCAGTTCCGAACACGGTGTCGGCACCCGCAAACGCGAGTACCTGTCGATGTCGCGTACCGATGCCGACATCGCCGCGATGCGGACGGTTAAAGCAGCATTCGATCCGACCGGCTTCCTGAACCCCGCGGTGCTGTTCGGTTAACCTGGCAGCCAGTGACCAGCATGGAGGCTGACTACCTCGTCGTCGGAGCGGGCGCCATGGGGATGGCGTTCGTCGACACCATGCTCAGCGAGACCGATGCCACGATCGTGCTGGTCGACCAGAATCACCAACCCGGCGGCCACTGGAACTCGGTGTATCCGTTCGTGCGACTGCACCAACCCTCGGCGTACTACGGTGTCAACTCGCGCCCCCTGCCCGGCGAGGACCGCATCGACGAATCCGGGTTCAACGCAGGGTTTTTCGAGCTGGCCTCCGGACATGAGGTGTGCGCCTACTACGACGAGGTGATGCGGCATCAGCTGCTGCCCACCGGCCGGCTGTCGTACTTTCCGGCGTCCCGGTATCTCGGGGAGAACCGCTTCCGCACCCTCGACGGTCGCGACCACACGGTGACCGTGCGGCGCCGCGTGGTCGACGCCACCTACCTGCTGACCGTGGTCCAGTCGATGCGCCCGCCGCCGTTCACCGCCGCCGACGGCGTCGAGGTGGTCTCCCCCAACGAACTACCGCGCCGGGCCGCGGGCCACCGGCACTTCACCATCGTCGGCGGTGGCAAGACCGGCATGGACTGCTGCCTGTGGCTGATGCGCCACGGCGTCCCCGCCGACCGGTTGCGATGGATCATGCCGCGGGACTCGTGGCTGCTCAACCGCGCCCACATCCAGCCCGGTGCACCGTTCGCCAAGGCGCTTCGCGCGTCGATCGGCTCCCGGATGGGTGCCCTTGAAGCGGCCTCATCGGTCGAGGACCTGTTCGAGCGGCTGGAGGCCGAAGAGAACCTGCTGCGCCTCGACCCCGACGTGCGGCCGACGATGTACCACTGCGCGATCGTGTCGATCGTCGAGCTCGAACAGCTGCGCCTGATCGCCGATGTGGTGCGACTCGGTCATCTGCAGCATGTCGACCACGACCGTCTGAGGCTGCGCGACGCATCGATCCCGGCGGGGCCGTCGCTGGTCGTGGACTGCACCACCCAGGGGTTGCCGCGGCCGCCGTCGGTGCCGGTGTTCGACGGCGACCGGATGGTGCTGCAGAGTGTGCGCGGCTGTCAGCAGGTGTTCAGCTCGGCGTTCATCGCACATGTCGAGGCCACCTACCCGGACGACGCGGTCCGCAATGAGCTGTGCGTGCCGGTCCGCCACCCCGACGCCCCGCTGGACTGGCTGCGGATCCTGTTGAGCGACAACCGCGCTCATATGCGATGGATGCAGGACCCCGCGCTGATGGACTGGTTGAGCAAGACGCGGCTCAATGTGCTTCGTGACGTGTTCCCGATGTTCCCCGACAAGCCGCGGGTCCAGGAGAAGGCGATGGGCGCGCTGTCGGTCGCGCTGCGCAAGGCCAACGACCGGCTGACCGAGTTGCTCGAGGGTGCCGATCAGTGACGCGAGTGCCGCCCGTAGGTCTCTTCGCCGGGCATCGGATCGCCGTCCGACGCTGAACCGTTGACGTGGGGCTCGTCGAGCATGCGGTCCAGGATGAACCGCCACGCGTGCTGGGTGGTTTCGGAGTCGTCCGGTGCGACGATGTCAGGGTCGGGCGACGGCGCATGCTCGACGAGGAACTCGACGTAGTCGTCGTCGTCGACGTACCCGTCGTCGGCGTACCAGTCGTCCGATTCGGTGGGATCGTCCCGCGTCGTGGCGGTGGACGTCACCAGCGGTGAATTGGGGAAGCCCAGGAAGAAGATCGCCGCGATCACGCCGAACAGCGCGACGAACGCCGGCAGCAGCATGGCCTGCGACATCGCCGCGGCGAACGGTTCGTGCAGGAAATCGGGCAGCGGACCCACCGGAGCTTCCGACCGGGCCGGCGCGTCGACCGCGCCGGGCATCTCGGCCGACAGCCGGGATGCCATGAACGCCGCCATGCCCGCGCTGCCCACCACCGACCCGACCTGCCGGGTGGTGTTGTAGACGCCCGAGCCGGCGCCGGCCAGCGCAGCCGGCAGGTTGCGGGTGGCGGTCGCCGCCAGCGGCGACCAGATGAACGCCATCGCCACACCGAGCACCGTCAGCGGAAGCACCAGCCGCCAGATCGGTGTCGTCGGCGTCATCTCGATCGACAACCAGGTCACTCCCACCGCCAGCGTCGCGAAGCCGAAGCCGATCACCGAGCGGGGGTGGGCCCGGTCGACGATCCGACCGACGATCGGCGCGAGCACGCCGGTCGCCACCGCCATCGGCGCGACCAGCACCGCGGCGCGCGTCGGCGACAGTCCGCACACCGACTGCGCGTAGAACATCAGCGGCAGCAGCATGCCGGTGGCCACGAACCCGATCGTCGCGACACCGAAGTTCGACATCGAGAAGTCGCGGTCACCGAAGATGCGCAACGGGATCAGCGGCTCGCCGGTGTTGACGGACTGCCAGTACACGAACCCGACCATCACCACCACGCCGATGCCGATCGACGCCCAGATCCACGGCGCCCAGTCGTTGGCCTGTCCCTCCTGCAGCGCGAACACGATCAGGAACAACCCGATCCCGGACAACACCACACCGGGAATGTCGAACCGGTGGGTCTGGGTCGGCAGCGCGGGCACCAGCCACACCGCGAGCGCGAGGCCCAGCACACCGACGGGCACGTTGACGATGAAGATCCACGGCCAGCCGAGGGTGTCGACCAGCACCCCGCCCGCCAGCGGACCGATCAGGGTGGCCACGCCGGCGGTGGCACCCCAGACGCTCATCGCGACCCCGCGCCGGTGCGCCGGGAAGGTGCGCGTGATCACCGTCAGCGTCTGCGGCGTCAGCAGCGCCGCACCGACGCCCTGCACCACACGGGCGGTGACGAGCATCCCGATGGTGTCGGAGAGTCCGCACCACAGCGACGCCAGCGTGAAGACCGCCAGACCCGCCAGATACACGTTCTTCGGTCCGAACCTGTCGCCGAGGCGGCCCGCCACCAGCAGCGGCACGGCGTAGGCCAGAAGGTAGGCGCTGGTCACCCAGATCACCGCGTCGTAGCCGACGTCCAGGCTCGCCATGATGGCCGGGTTCGCGACCGCCACGATGGTCGCGTCGACGAGGATCATGAAGAACCCGACCAGCAGCGCCCACAGCGCAGGCCACGGGTTGGCCGGCTGCACGGACGCAGGCTGGGACGGCGATTCAGGCATCACAAACTCGGCTACGCAACTTCGACGGGGGCGGGTGCTCGACGAGGTGGGGGTGCCGTCGAGCGGTCGGGCCCGACGGTACGGGCGCCGCGCACCGCCGACAAGTCCCGCGCCGGCCGTGTCCTGAGGATCAGGCGGGCGGGACGGTTGCGGGTTCGGCCGCGCCCTGCGCGCGGTCCTGGTCGCGAGCAACATCCTTGGCGACCCTGTGCGACCCGGTGAGCACCAGCGCGAGCAACGCCAGGACCACTCCGGACGCCATCACCAGGGCCATCGCGAGTTCGTCGTTGCCGAGGATCCCCACCACCGGGGCGACGGCGGCGCCGACCGCGAACTGCACAGCGCCCAGCAACGCGGCCGCGGTGCCCGCGGCATCCGGGTGTCGCGTCAACGCCACCGCGGGGGCGTTCGGGATCACCAAACCCATCGCACCGAGGATCACCCACACCGGCACCACGAACCCGGCGACACCACCGACACCGGTGACGGCCAACCCCACGAACACCAGACCGGACACGGCCGCGACCACCAGCGCCCACACCATGATCTGCTGGGGCGCGAACCGGCGCAGCAGCACCACGTTGCACTGCGTGGTCCCGATGAGGGCGACGGCGCCCGCGCCGAACACCAGCGCGAAGGCGGTCTGACCGAGTCCGAACCGGCCCTGCAGGACGAACGAGGCACCGGCGATGTAGGCGAACAGCCCGGACATGCCCAGAGCGCCGACGAGCACCAAGATCACGAAGCGCACGTCGCGCAGCAGTTCGAGGTAGGTGCGCGCGATGCTGCCCACGCGCAGAGAACGCCGGTGGTCGGTGGGCAGCGTCTCGGGCAATGCCAGAGCCGCCATCACCAGCAGCGCCCCGGCGACGACGACCAGCGCGGCGAAGACCCAGTGCCACGACCCGTGCAGCAGGACTGCGGCGCCCAGCGAGGGCGCCAGGACCGGCGCCACACCGAGCACGAGCATCAGCCGCGACATCACGGTCGCGGCCACCGAGTCGGTGTACAGGTCGCTCACGACGGCGATCGCGACCACCATCCCGGCCGCGGCACCCATGCCCTGGAGTCCGCGGGCGATACCGAGCACGGTGATGTCGGTGGCGAACATGCACAGCAGCGAGGCCAGCATGTGCAGCACGATCCCGCCGATCAGCGGTTTGCGACGGCCGAGGGCGTCCGACAGTGGACCGATGATGAGCTGCCCGAGCGCCAGTCCGGCCAGGGTGCCGGTGAGCGTCAACTGCACCACCGACGACGACACCGACAGGTCCTCGGCGATCTTGGGCAGCGCCGGCAGATACATGTCGATGGTGAGCGGCCCGAGGGCCACCAGCAAGCCGAGCACCACGATCATCCGCAAGCGTCCCGGTTGCCTCACATCCACGTCAGGGGATACTGCCATGGGTTTGGTTAGCGTCGCTTTCCAATAAATTCTTCCCGCTCCCGCAAGAAGTGACCGCGATCACGGCGGGGACCAAGACCGCAGTCGATGCGTTGGTTCTCCGGATGACCTCACCTACTAGCCTGTGGGATGAGCAGCCGTTGCGAGGTGGATACAGGAGGGGCGACGGATGAGTGCCCGATCACGTACCGCGAGTAACCCGCCGGCTGTCAGGGACGAGGATCCCGGCGCGGTCGCCAAGGTGCTCTCCCGGATCATCGAGCGCGGGGCGCGCGTGCAGGGCCCGGCGGTCAAGACCTACGTCGACCGGTTGCGCGCCGATCAGCCCGACGCCTCCCCGGCCGACATCATCGCCGCGTTGGACAAGCGCTACATGGCCGCGGTGATGGCCAGCGGCGCGGCGGTCGGCTCGGCCGCGGCGTTCCCCGGCATCGGCACGCTGGTGGCGATGTCGGCGGTGGCGGGCGAGACGGTGGTGTTCCTGGAAGCCACCGCGTTGTACGTGCTGGCGGTCGCCGAGGTGCACGGCATCCCGATCGACGAACGGGAACGGCGGCGCACCCTGGTGCTGGCCGTGCTGGTGGGTGACGACAGCAAGCATGCCGTCGGTGACCTCCTCGGACGTCGACGGACCACCGGCGGGTGGCTCTCCGACGGGGCCGCGTCGCTGCCGTTGCCGGCGCTGTCGCAGATGAATTCGCGGCTGCTGCGGTACTTCGTCAAGCGCTACACCCTCAAACGCGGCGCCATCGCGTTCGGCAAGTTGATGCCGGTCGGGGTGGGTGCCGTGGTCGGCGGGGTCGGTAATCGCCTGATGGGCAAGAAGATCGTCGCCAACGCGCACGCCGCGTTCGGACCGCCGCCCGCGAGGTGGCCGTCGGGCCTCCATCTGGTGCCCGGACAGCGCTCGTGAACGGGTTCCTCCGGCGGGCACCGTTGCCTGCCCGGGCAAATGACGGAAGCGTTAGCCTATATACGGCGGACAAGCGGGGTACCCGCACACAGGGTTGAGATTGAGGTGGCCGGCTGCCACTGGCGGCGCTGGCCGGAAGCGAAGAATTGAGGCGAACAGCAGCCGTGAATTCACCTTCACCATTCGGTCAGAACGAGTGGTTGGTCGAAGAGATGTACCGCAAGTTCCGCGACGACCCGTCGTCGGTGGACCCGAGTTGGCACGAGTTCCTCGTCGACTACAACCCGGAACCGGCCACCGAGTCCGCCTCGGGCGGCAACGGCCGTGCGTCGTCGACACCGACCGCTCCCCCGGAGCCCGCGCCTGCGCCGCCGCCGAAAACCTCCTCCGGCAACGGCACCTCGGCGGCAAGCGCCGCCAAGACCAAGACCGACGAGTCACCGAAGGCCAAGAAGTCCGACACGCCGGCGCCGGAGAAGGCGAAGACCTCGTCTTCGGGTAAGTCGGATGCCAAGGCCGCGTCCAAGTCGGACAAGTCCGACAAGCCCGCTGCCAAGTCGGAGAAGCCGGCGCCGCAGAAGAGCGCCGACAAGGGCGCTGAGAAGGGCGCTGAGAAGGCCAAGGAGTCCTCGTCCGACGAGGACGAGACCACGGTGCTGCGCGGCGCGGCCGCGGCCGTCGTCAAGAACATGAACGCCTCGCGTGAGGTGCCGACAGCCACGAGCGTGCGCGCCATCCCGGCCAAGGCGATGGTCGACAACCGGATCGTCATCAACAACCACCTCAAGCGCACCCGCGGCGGCAAGATCTCGTTCACCCATCTGCTGGGCTACGCGATCGTGCAGGCGGTCAAGAAGTTCCCGAACATGAACCGCCACTACGCCGAGATCGACGGCAAGCCGGTGGCAGTGACCCCGGCGCACACGAACCTGGGTCTGGCGATCGACCTGCAGGGCAAGGACGGCAAGCGGACATTGGTCGTCGCGTCGATCAAGAACTGCGAGACCCTGCGCTTCGGACAGTTCATCGCGGCGTACGAGGACATCGTGCGCCGCGCCCGCGACGGCAAGCTGACCGCCGAAGACTTTGCGGGCGTGACGATTTCGCTGACCAACCCCGGAACGATCGGCACCGTGCACTCGGTGCCGCGGCTCATGCAGGGGCAGGGCACGATCGTCGGCGCCGGGGCGATGGAGTACCCGGCGGAATTCCAGGGCGCCAGCGAGGAACGCATCGCCGACCTCGGCGTCGGCAAGTTGATGACGCTGACGTCGACCTACGACCACCGCATCATCCAGGGTGCGGAGTCCGGCGACTTCCTGCGCACCATCCACCAGCTGCTGCTCGACGACGAGTTCTACGACGAGATCTTCCGCGAGCTCGGCATCCCCTACGAGCCGGTGCGTTGGCGCATCGACAACCCGGACTCGATCGAGGACAAGAACGCCCGCGTCATCGAGTTGATCGCGGCCTACCGCAACCGCGGCCACCTGATGGCCGACATCGACCCGTTGCGGCTGGACAACACCCGCTTCCGCAGCCATCCCGACCTCGACGTCAACACCCACGGCCTGACGCTGTGGGACCTCGACCGCGAGTTCAAGGTCAACGGGTTCGGCGGGCAGACCAACAAGAAGCTGCGCGACATCCTCGGCCTGTTGCGGGACGCGTACTGCCGCCACATCGGCGTGGAGTACACCCACATCCTCGAGCCCGAGCAGCAGCAGTGGCTGCAGGAGCGCGTGGAGATCAAGCACGAGAAGCCCACCGTCGCCGAGCAGAAGTACATCCTGAGCAAGCTCAACGCCGCCGAAGCGTTCGAGACTTTCCTGCAGACGAAATACGTTGGACAGAAGCGCTTCTCACTGGAAGGCGCGGAGACCGTCATCCCGATGATGGACGCCGCGATCGACCAGTGCGCCGAGCACGGCCTCGACGAGGTGGTCATCGCGATGCCGCACCGCGGCCGCCTCAACGTGCTGGCCAACATCGTCGGCAAGCCCTACAGCCAGATCTTCACCGAGTTCGAGGGCAACCTGAACCCGTCGCAGGCGCACGGATCCGGTGACGTGAAGTACCACCTGGGCGCCAACGGCACCTACATCCAGATGTTCGGCGACAACGACATCGCGGTGTCGCTGGTGGCCAACCCCAGTCACCTCGAGGCCGTCGACCCGGTGTTGGAGGGCATCGTCCGCGCCAAGCAGGACCTGCTCGACACCGGCGAGGAAGTCGACGGGTCCAAGCAGTTCACCGTCGTGCCGATGATGCTGCACGGCGACGCGGCCTTCGCGGGCCAGGGCGTGGTCGCCGAGACGCTGAACCTGGCGCTGCTCAACGGCTACCGCACCGGCGGCACCATCCACATCATCGTCAACAACCAGATCGGCTTCACCACCTCGCCGAACGACTCGCGCTCCAGCGAGTACTGCACCGACGTGGCGAAGATGATCGGCGCACCGATCTTCCACGTCAACGGCGACGATCCCGAAGCGTGCGTGTGGGTGGCCAAGCTGGCCGTGGACTTCCGCCAGAAGTTCAAGAAGGACGTCATCATCGACATGCTGTGCTACCGCCGCCGCGGTCACAACGAAGGTGACGACCCGTCGATGACGCAGCCCACGATGTACGACGTGATCGACACCAAGCGTGGCGTCCGCAAGTCCTACACCGAGGCACTGATCGGCCGCGGCGACATCTCGATGAAGGAAGCCGAAGACGCCCTGCGCGACTACCAGGGCCAGCTCGAACGCGTCTTCAACGAAGTCCGGGAACTCGAGAAACACGCTGTCGAACCCAGTCATTCGGTGGAGTCCGACCAGATGGTGCCCGCCGGGATGAAGACTGCGGTGGAGAAGTCGCTGTTGCAGCGCATCGGCGATGCGCACCTGTCCTATCCGGAGGAGTTCAGCGTCCACCCGCGCGTCAAGCCGGTGCTGGAGAAGCGCCGCGAGATGGCCTACGAGGGCAAGGTCGACTGGGCGTTCGCCGAGCTGCTGGCGTTGGGATCGTTCCTGGCCGAGGGCCGCACGATCCGGCTGACCGGGCAGGACACCCGACGCGGCACGTTCACCCAGCGCCACTCGGTGATCATCGATCGCAAGACCGGCGAGGAGTTCACCCCGCTGCAGCTGCTCACCGTCGACACCGACGGCAACACCACCGGCGGCAAGTTCATGGTGTACGACTCGGCGCTCTCGGAGTTCGCCGCCGTCGGTTTCGAGTACGGCTACTCGGTGGGCAACCCCGATGCGCTGGTGCTGTGGGAAGCGCAGTTCGGCGACTTCGTCAACGGCGCGCAGTCCATCATCGACGAGTTCATCAGCTCCGGCGAGGCCAAGTGGGGTCAGCTCTCCGATGTGGTGCTGCTGCTGCCGCACGGCCACGAGGGTCAGGGCCCCGACCACACCT
This sequence comes from Mycobacterium sp. SMC-4, assembly GCF_050205565.1. GTDB lineage: Bacteria > Actinomycetota > Actinomycetes > Mycobacteriales > Mycobacteriaceae > Mycobacterium. Next base: position 112,175 of record NZ_JBNMQU010000012.1, read on the forward strand.
CGGGCCGCATCGAGCGGTTCCTGCAGTTGTGGGCCGAGGGCTCGATGACCATCGCGGTGCCCTCCACGCCGGCGAACTACTTCCACCTGCTGCGCCGCCACGGCCTCGACGGCATCCACCGGCCGTTGATCGTGTTCACGCCGAAGTCGATGCTGCGCAACAAGGCGGCGGTCAGCGATCTGAGGGAGTTCACCGAGGCCAAGTTCCGCTCGGTGCTCGAGGAGCCCACCTACTCCGACGGCACCGGCGATCGGTCGAAGGTGACCCGGATCCTGCTGACCAGCGGCAAGCTGTATTACGAGCTGGCGGCGCGCAAGAAGAAGGACGAACGCGACGACGTGGCGATCCTGCGCCTCGAGCAGTTGGCACCGCTGCCCAGGCGGCGGCTGGCCGAGACCATCGACCGCTATCCGAACGCCAAGGAGCGGTTCTGGGTCCAGGAGGAGCCGGCCAATCAGGGGGCCTGGCCCACGCTGGGGTTGACGCTGCCCGAGGTGCTGCCCGACCACTTCGCCGGGATCAAACGGATCTCGCGGCGCGCGATGTCGGCGCCGTCGTCGGGTTCGTCGAAGGTGCACGCGGTCGAGCAGCAGGAGATCATCGACGAAGCGTTCGCCTAGTTTCGGCGAACGCGCGTGTTCGCCGGTCGACACGCCGTGAACCGCGGGCACTTCGCGCGCGGTCACGGCGGGCGAGCGCGCGTTCGATGGCCTTCAGCCGAAGAACGAGAACGGGCGTCCGTCGGTGAGCGCGGTGACCGCGCGCGGACAGAAGATCTGGATGGCCAGCCCGGTGAAGATCGTGGCGACCCCGATCGGACGTCCGAGCGCGTCGGCCACGTCGGCGGCGACGTTCGCCGCGTTCTGTCCGGGCTCGACGAGCAGCGGACACACGGACTGCCCCAACCGCACCGCGGTGGCTTCGTCGACGATGTCGATCCCGGAGTTCCGCAGCGCGGCCAGGAACACGTCCGCGCCGGTGTCGGCCTGCGCGGGCGGCGCGGCGATCACGGCCCCGGCCACCCCCACTGACGCGACCATCGACGTCAAGTACTTCACCTTCATGTGGTGACTGTCGCCGGTGAGCGCGGCGGCATTACCGCGGCATTACCGGAGGCCGTCACATCTGCCGGTGGAATTAAGTAGTCGCCTACGCTATCGGCCCCTTGCTGCTGCGCCGACGATGCGATGACAGACATCAGCCAAATGGGGGTTCCAATGTCACCGCAGACCACGCTCACCGCCGCCGCAGCCGTCGGCGTCCTCGCTCTGACAGGCGGCCTCTCCGCCACCGTCACCACGCCGGAACCGCCCGCCCCGACGGGCACGGCCACGCCGCTGGTCCAGGCAGTTCCGGTGCAGCGCACCGTGGTTCCGCCGGTCTTGGCCGCACACCCGACGTGGACGCGGTCAGCGCAGCACCGCACCACCGGCGCAGCGACACACGACAGCCGTGCGGCAGTCGTAACGTCCCCGGCCGGCGCGGCAGCGCCGTCGGCACCCGTGCCGCGGCATGTCTTCATCAGCCGGGTCACCGCAGACGACGCCGCGGCACTCCTGCGCCTGGCCGGGCCCACCGGCGTGTTCCGCACCGCGCATCAGCCGGCCCCCGACGGCGACACCTCGGCTCGAGGACGCGAGGCGACGACGCTCGTGGTCGCCGCCGCCCCCGGGGGGCGCCTTTCTCGGGATGATCGGTCCGGGCGGATGGCTGATCGGCAACGGCCTCGACGGCGCCCCGGGTGAGGACGGCGGCAACGGCGGCATCCTCTGGGGCAACGGCGGGAAAGGCGGCGACGGGCTGCCGGGCCAAGCCGGCGGCAACGGCGGAAACGGCGGGCTGTTCGGGGGCAACGGCGGCGACGGAGGCGTCGGCGGCATCGGCGGCGGTCCCGGTGGTGACGGAGGCAGCGCCTTCCTGTTCGGCAACGGCGGCAACGGCGGCGCCGGCGGGGTCGGCGCGACCGGAGCAGACGGCGTCAATCCCGTGCCCGCCTACGACCCACCACCGGCGGCGGGGACAGGCATGCCCGGCCTCGACGCCGACACCCAGGCCAGCGAGGACGGCGCGGCATTCGGCCAGGACGGCGGGCCCGGGCTCAACGCCGCCCCGAACCAGGCCGGCGGCACCGGCGGCGCAGGCGGGAGCGCAAACGCCCGCAACGGCGACACCGCCTTCGCGGGGTGGGGCGGGCAGGGCGGCGCGGGCAGCCCCGGCAACCCGGGCGGCAGAGGCGGTCGCGGCGGCACCGCGCAGGTGCTGTTCACCGGGGATTTCGGCACGGTGGCCAACGGCGGCCTGGGTGGCGACGGGGGTCTCGGCGGGACCGGCGCCACCGGCGGCGCCGGGGGGCCCGGCGGGTCGGCGTCGGGCTGGATCGCGTTCGGTGGAAGTGGCGGCGACGGCGGCGACGGCGGCCAGGGCGCACCCGGCCTGGCCGGCGGAGACGGCGGACCGGGCGGCAACGGCGGCAACGGCGGCGCGCTGTCAGGTGACGGCGGCGCGGGTGGCGATGCCGGCGATGGTGGCACCGGCGGTGACGGGGCGCGCGGCGGGGACGGCGGACGCGGCGGCAACGGCGGTGCCGCGCAGGGAAGCAGTGCCGAGTTCACGATCGTCGGTCGTGGCGGCACAGGCGGCCGCGGCGGTCCCGGCGGCGTCGGCGGAGCGGGCGGAAAAGGCAACCCGAACGCGGGTGCGGGCGGTCGCGGCGGACTCGTCGGCAACACCGGCGCAGGCGGGGCGGCGGGCGACGACGGCGCCTCCGGTGACCGAGGCGCCTCCGGCAACCCGGGCGCCAACGGCACCGGACCGGTATAAAGCAGACAGGGGGCGGGCCGCGGCACTGACGCCGCGGCCCGCTCTGCTTTGCCGCCCCTGACATACGCGGGACCGCGGGTACCGATTAACCTCGACACGAGTTCGACCGCGACAAGGAGTGGATATGCAAGGCTTCGCCGGGAAGGTGGCCGTCGTGACAGGGGCCGGTTCAGGCATCGGTCAGGCACTGGCGGTCGAGCTGGGCCGCTCAGGCGCCCACGTGGCGATCAGCGACATCGACGGCGAAGGACTGGCCGTCACCGAGGACAAGTTGAAGTCCATCGGGGCGAGGGTGAAAGCCGACCGGCTCAACGTCACCGAGCGCGAGGCGTTCGAGCTCTACGCCGACAACGTCGCCGAGCACTTCGGGAAGGTCAACCAGATCTACAACAACGCCGGCATCGCCTACGTCGGCGACGTCGAGGTGACCCCGTTCAAGGACATCGAACGCGTCGTCGACATCGACTTCTGGGGGGTGGTCAACGGCACCAAGGCGTTCCTCCCCCACCTGATCGCCTCCGGCGACGGCCACGTCGTGAACGTGTCGAGTCTGTTCGGCCTCTTCTCGGTGCCCGGCCAGGCCGCGTACAACTCCGCGAAGTTCGCGGTGCGCGGCTTCACCGAATCGCTGCACCAGGAGATGGCCCTCAGCGACCACAACGTCGCGGTCACCAGCGTGCACCCGGGCGGGATCAAGACCGCGATCATGCGCAACTCGACCGCGGTCGAGGGCTTCGACCGCGACAGCCTGACCACGTTCTTCGACAAGCGGCTGACCATGACGACGCCGGAGAAGGCGGCCAGGGTGATCCTCGACGGGGTGCGCAAGAAGAAGGCCCGCGTGCTCGTCGGCCCCGACGCCAAAGCGCTCGACCTCCTCGTCCGGCTGACCGGAGCGAGGTACCAGACGCTGTTCTCCTCCGCGATCTCGCGGTTCCTGCCCGCGGTGCACTGACGCCCCCCAAACAAGGAGTGACCATGGAAGGCTTCACCGGCAAAGTGGCCGTCGTGACGGGCGCAGGCTCCGGCATCGGCCGGGCCCTGGCGTTGGCACTGGGCCGCTCCGGCGCCTCGGTGGCGATCTGCGACATCGACACCGAAGGCCTGGCCGAGACCGAACAGCAACTCAAAGACATTGGGGCGCAGGTCAAATCGGACCGGCTCAATGTGACCGAGCGGGCGGCGTTCGAGGCGTACGCCGAAGACGTCGTCAAACACTTCGGCAAGGTCAACCAGATCTACAACAACGCCGGCATCGCGTACAGCGGCACCGTCGAGGCCACCGCCATCAAGGACATCGAGCGCGTCTTCGACGTCGACTACTGGGGTGTGGTCAACGGCACCAAGATCTTCCTGCCGCACCTGATCGCGTCCGGCGACGGCCACGTCGTCAACATCTCCAGCGTCTTCGGACTGCTGGGCATCCCGGGGCAGTCGTCGTACTGTGCGGCGAAATTCGCGGTGCGTGGCTTCACCGAAGCGCTCAGCCAGGAGATGGCGACGGCCGGTCACCCCGTCAAGGTCACCTGCGTGCACCCGGGCGGCATCAAGACCGCCATCGCGCGCAACATGACCGCCGCCGAGGGTCTGGACCCGACCGAGCTGGCCCGCGAATTCGACACCCGGATGGCCAGAACCACCCCGGAAGAAGCGGCGCGCGTCATCCTCGACGGGGTGCGCCGCGGCAAGCGACGGGTCCTGATCGGCAACGATGCCCGCGCGTTCGAAGCGGTCACACGGATCACCGGGTCCGGAATCCAGCGGATCCTGCCCAAGATCCTCGAGCGCGTGAACTACCGCACCCGACTCTGACGAGTCAGTTGCCGACCCCGAGCGGATGGGACTGCAACCACTCCTCGGCCGCCAGGCCGGGCTCGGTGCCCTCATCGACCTGCCGTCGCATGTCGGCCAGTGACCCGGTGTCCAGCACGCCGGCGATCTCGTTGAGCGCCAGCACCTGAGACTCGGTCAGCTCGTTGCGCCGGTACAGCGGCACGATGTTCTCGGCACGGATCAGCGACGTCTCGTCCGACAGCACCACGACTTCCGACGGCACGTCCGGGGCTGCTGAGGTGGTCCAGGCGGCCTGCAGATCGCCTGACTCCAGGGCCGCGAACATCGCGTCGGTGTCGTCGAATCGGCGCGGCGCAGGCAGGGTGCAGGTGCCCACCCGCTGCGGTGTCCGACTGTCCTCGACCGCGCCGACCGTCACCTCGCCGCAGCGGCGCACGAAGGCGGCGACGTCGCGCTCCCCCCACGCGTCAGCGGTTCTCTCGGTGACGGCGAGGGCGGGTTTGTCCTCCGCGGAGATCGTGTAGTCGCCGGCGGCGATGCCTTCGGGCAATGCCGACAACAACTTCCGATACACCTGGACGTCGGCGCGGGCGACCGCGGTCGGATCGAAACGCACCAGCAGCGCTCCGGTGAACCCCGGCACCACCGTCGCCTCACCCGAATCCAACTGCTGCAACGGGTCCGCGGCGGACTGCACGTGCGCGGCGTTGCCGTAGTAGCGCAGCGCCGCCACGTACAGCGACGCGATGAGTTGGGCCTGCGGGTCGTCGGTCGCGGCCACCGCGATCGACGCCGGCGGAGCCTGCCCCCCACATCCGGCCAGCACGACCATCGCCCCGAGCGCGGCGATCCACCGCCGCGCTCGACGCCACACCGTGGTGCGGGTCAGCCGACCGAGTCCTCGACTGCTGCGGCCACCGCTGCGGCCACCGCGGGCCCGACGCGCTGATCCAGCGCGCTGGGCACGATGTGATCGACCGCGAGGTCGTCGCCGACAACCGAGAAGATCGCTTCGGCCGCAGCGACTTTCATCTTCTCGGTGATGCGGCGGGCGTGCGCGTCCAGAGCGCCGCGGAAGACACCCGGGAACGCCAGCACGTTGTTGATCTGGTTGGGGAAGTCGCTGCGGCCGGTCGCCACCACCGCGGCGTGCCGACGAGCCGCGTCGGGGTGGATTTCCGGGTCGGGATTCGACAGCGCGAACACGATGCCGTTCGGCGCCATGGTGGCGACGAGCTCCTCGGGCACCACGCCGGCGGACAGCCCGAGGAACATGTCTGCCCCGTCGAGGGCTTCGGCCAGACCGCCGGTGCGGCCGGCCGGGTTGGTGCGCTGCGCCAGCTCGGCCTTGAACGAGTTCAGGTCGTCGCGACCGGTGTGGATGATGCCCTTGGAGTCGAGCACCGTGATGTCGGCGATGCCCTTGGCGAGCAGGATGTTCGTACAGGCCACGCCTGCGGCGCCGGCGCCGGAGACCACCACGCGCAGCGAGCTCATGTCGCGGTCGAGCACCTTGCACGCACCCATCAGCGCAGCCAGCACGACAATCGCGGTGCCGTGCTGGTCATCGTGCATGACCGGGCAGTCCAAAGCCTCGATGACGCGGCGCTCGATCTCGAAACAACGCGGCGCCGAGATGTCCTCGAGGTTGACCGCACCGAACGTCGGGCGCAGCCGGATCAACGTCTCGACGATCTCGTCGGGATCCTTGGTGTCGAGCACGATCGGGATGGAGTCCAGACCGGCGAACGCCTTGAACAGCGCGCTCTTGCCTTCCATCACCGGCAGCGAGGCTGCCGCGCCTATGTCGCCGAGACCCAACACAGCGCTGCCGTCGCTGACCACTGCGACCAGGCGGTGCGCCCAGGTGTACTTGGCCGCCAGCGTGCGATCGGACGCGATGGCGCGGCTGACCTGCGCCACACCCGGGGTGTAGGCGATCGACAGGGCGCGCTGGGTGTCCAGAGGCGACGTCAGCTCGACCGAGAGTTTGCCGCCCTCATGAAAGTCGAAGATCTCGTTGTCTTCGACGACGACCTGCGGAGTACGCGTCGTCGAGGAGGGCTCGGGCATTGACACAACGGCTTTCTCCACCACGGGCGTCAGGGTAGCCCACCGGGGAAACTCACAGCGTCCGGTTCCCCGGCGGTGAGAATGTTCGACGAGGTGAGACGCGTAGCATCCCTGCTGTCCGGGCGAGAGGAAGATCTGATGGCGTCTTTTCGCACGCGCTCGCGGGGACGCCCCGCCCACGACGTCCCTGTCACCGACGCCATGGTCGACTGCGGTGTCTACCGCAACGGACGACGCCTGCCCGGCGACTACGGACACGCTGACGCGCTGGCCAAAGTGCACGAGATCGAAGCCGCCGGCGAGCAGGCCTTCGTATGGATCGGCCTGCACGAGCCCGACGAACATCAGATGCAGGCCATCGGCGACGCATTCTCACTGCACCGGCTGGCCGTCGAAGACGCGGTGCACGCTCACCAACGCCCCAAGCTGGAGCGCTACGACGACACGCTGTTCCTCGTCCTCAAGACCGTGACCTACGTCGAGCACGAATCCATGGCCAAAGCGCGCGAGATCGTCGAGACCGGCGAGATCATGATCTTCGTCGGTCCCGACTTCGTCATCACCGTCCGTCACGGCGAACACAGCGGACTGGCCGGCGTGCGGAGACGACTCGAGGCGTCTCCGTCGACCCTGGAGCTGGGCCCGTACTCGGTGATGCACGCGATCGCCGACAGCGTGGTCGACCGCTACGTCGAGGTCACCGAGCTCATCGAGGGTGACATCGACGCCATGGAGGAGAACATCTTCTCGCCGCGGTCGGCGACCAACATCGAGAGCATCTACCTGCTCAAGCGCGAGGTCGTGGAGTTGCGTCGGGCCGTGGGGCCGCTGGCGACCGATCTGCAACGCATCGGCTCGGAGCACGCCGACCTCATCCACGTCGAGATCCGGCGCTCCATGGGTGACGTGCTCGACCACACCATCAAGGCCGCCGACCGGATCGCCAGCTTCGACGACCTGTTGAGCTCGCTGGTGCAGGCCGCACTGGGCAAGGTCGCCATGCAGCAGAACCAGGACATGCGCAAGATCTCGGCGTGGGTCGCCATCGCCGCCGTCCCGACGGCATTGGCGGCGATCTACGGAATGAACTTCGACCACATGCCCGAACTCAGGTGGACGTGGGGTTATCCCGCGGTGCTCGGGTTGATGGCGGCGGTCTGTGTCCTGCTGTACCGCACCTTCCGGCGCAACAGCTGGCTCTGAGCCGCTCAGGCCGGATTGGCGGCCCTCCGGGCCGGATCCCGCACGTCCACCCCGTCCTGCCGCCACGCCTCCCTCATCGCCTCGGCACCCTTGAGCCGCACCCACGCGGCTTCGGTCGGCGTGATCGGCACCGCGGCCAGCACCGTCACCGGCGACACCGGCTCAGGCAGCGCGACGTCGTCGATGTCGCTGCGCCCCAACAGGAACGCGGTGAAGGGCGCCCCCTGCCACAGCGGGGTCTCCAAATCGATCAGTGCGTCGGGTTCCAGGACCAGGCCCTCGACTGCGGGCGCCGAGGCCAGGATGGCGATGGAGCGCGCCAGCCCGACCGGTGACGGACCGCTCAGGGTCACGACCACCTCGGCGCGCGGCCCCGCGACGGGGTCGGTGACGAACTCGGCTGCGTCGATCATCGGGTGGCGGCTGCACCCGAGTGAAACATAGTGCGCCACAGCCCCATCGGATTCGACGAAGCGCAGTATTCCCATGCGCTCGGTGCCCAGGAACGTGACGCCGGCTTCGTCGGGCTCCGCGCCGCCCAGCCGCGCGAAATGCGCGCTCAGATGGTCGCGGACTGTCGTGAGGATGTCGGTCACGTCGTCAGATGTGCAGCCGCGCCAGCAGATCGCGGCCGCGCTCGGCGTTCTGCGGATCGCACAGCACATCGTAGCGGCCGGCGACCAACTGCAGTGTCGAGCTGAAATCCCTTGTGCCGCGGGCCATTGCGTACGGGATCGCGGAGGTGATCAAACCGAAGAAGACACCCGCGATCAGACCGGTGAACAACGCACTCCACGGGTTGGGACTGAAGAAGCCCAGAATCAGGCCGATGAACAGACCCAGCCAAGCACCGGTCAGCACACCTCCGCCGAGAACCTTCGGCCACGTCAATCGGCCGGTCACCCGCTCGACCTGCATCAGGTCGACACCGACGATGGTGACCTGCTGGACCGGGAACTGCTGATCGGACAGGTAGTCCACGGCACGCTGCGCCTCGGCATAAGTCGGGTACGAACCGATCGGCCACCCCCTGGGCGGCGTCGGCAGCCCCGGCTGCCGGCCCTGTCCGGAAACCGGGACACCTGGTGTTGCGCCGGGGTTCTGTCCTGGCTGGAACGGGCTGGTCATGTGGTCACTCCTTCGCGTACACGGCCTACGTGGACTGCACCTTCGTTTCAACGAGCCGGACATCGTCATCGTGCCCGACGTCGTGATATCCGGCGGTCCTCGCTACCTACGATAGGTTGAGCAGCATGACAAGTTCGGACGACGAAGCACGCCGACACGGCTCATCCGAATCCCCCGCCGGCGGGTCCGAACCGTCGCCGGAGGGCTATGAAGCCCCGTCGATCGAGCAGTCCGGGTCGTTCCAACCCGAACCGGGATCGTATCCGCCTCCCTCGGCGTATCCGCCTCCGCCGCCGGCTTACGGTGCGCCGCCGCCCGACGGCGGTTTCGCCGCCCCGGGTTACCCGCCACCACCGCCGGGATACGGGCCACCCGGCGACTATCCGCCGCCGGCGTATCCGCCGCCGCCGGGCTATCCGTCGCCCTATCCGGACGCCGGCTACGGCGCGGCCTATCCGCCGCCGCCTTACGGCACCGCGCCCGGCGGCTACGCGCCGACCGGCTACCCGGGTGCCGAGTGGGGATATCCGCCGCAGCCCGAGGGCACCAACTCCATGGCGATCGCGTCGCTGGTGGCCTCGATCGTCGGTGTGTGCTGCGGCATCGGCTCGGTCATCGGCATCGTGCTCGGCGTCATCGCGCTCAACCAGATCAAGCAGACCCGGCAGTCCGGTCACGGCCTGGCGGTCGCCGGCATCGCCGTCGGCGCGGTGACGCTGGTGCTGTCGATCGCGTGGACCCTGACCGTGCTCGCCGCCGGCGGCAGCTGACCTCGGTCCCCCGTCACACCGGTGGTGTGAACCGCTCGCCGGAGCGCTGCATCCCGGCGGCGCGTCCCTTGCCGGCGATCACCAGCGCCATCTTGCGGCTGGCCTCGTCGATCATCTCGTCACCCAGCATCGCCGCCCCGCGCGCTCCCCCGGCCCGCGAGGTGTGCCACTCGTAGGCCTCGAGGATCAACTCGGCGCGGTCGTACGCTTCCTGGCGCGGGCTGAAGATCTCGTTGCCCGCGGCGATCTGATCCGGGTGCAGCACCCACTTGCCGTCGTAGCCGAGAGCGGCCGATCGTCCCGCCACACGGCGGAACCCGTCGACGTCGCGCACCTTCACATACGGGCCGTCGATCGCGGCGATGTTGTTGGCGCGGGCCGCGATCAGGATGCGCATCAGCACATGGTGGTAGGCATCGCCGAGGTCATAGCCCTCCGGCTGCTCGCCGACCTCGAGCGTGCGCATGTTCAGACTGGCTGCCATATCGCCGGGGCCGAGCACCAGGGCCTGCACCCGCGGCGCCGCCGCGATCGCGTCGATGTGCGTCAGCCCTCGGGCATCCTCGATCTGCGCTTCGATGCCGATCCGCCCCGCCGGCAGACCGTGCGCGGCTTCCAGCTGACCCAGCAGCAGATCCAGTGCGTGGACATGGGAGACGTCGGTCACCTTCGGCAGCAGCACCACATCGAGGTGCGCGCCGGCGGCCGACACCACCTCGATGACGTCGGTGTGCGTCCACGGCGTGGTCCAGTCGTTGACCCGCACGCCCCGGAGCTGGCCTGCCCAGCCCTCTTCGGCCAATGCTGCGGCAACCTGAACGCGCGCTTGATCTTTCGCGTCCACGGCCACCGCGTCCTCGAGGTCGAGGAACACCTCGTCGGCCTCGAGCGTCTTGGCCTTCTGGATCATCTTCGCGCTGCTGCCCGGCACGGACAGACATGTCCGTCGGGGTCGATACCGGTTATCCACAACCACACTCTTTACTCTTGGGAACCATGGCGTCGGTCAACAGGGTCTATGCAGCCCGGCTCGCGGGCTTGGTGGTGCTGGGCCCCGACGGAGAGTCCATCGGCCGCGTGCGCGATGTGGTGATCGGCATCAGCGTCATCCGCCAACAGCCCCGCGTGCTGGGTCTGGTGATCGAGTTACTCAGCCGCAGAAGGATTTTCGTCCCCATTCTGCGTGTCACAGCGATCGAGCCGGGCGCGGTGACGCTGTCGACGGGCAACGTCTCGCTGCGCCGGTTCTCCCAGCGTCCCGGCGAGGTGCTGGTTCTCGGCCAGGTCCTCGAGACACGCGTGCGGGTGGACGACCCCGACCTCGAGAAGCTGGCGGGCATCGACCTGGTGGTCGTCGACCTCGCGATCGAGCAGACCCGCACCCGCGACTGGATGGTCACCAAGGTCGCGGTGCGCCAGCAGCGCCGCCTCGGCCGGCGCAGCAACGTCTACACGGTGGACTGGCACCACGTGCACGGACTGACCCCGTCGGGGCTGGCGATGCCCGACCAGGGCGTGGCCCAGCTGCTCGAACAATTCGAGGGGCAGCGCCCCATCGAGGTGGCCGACGCGATCCGCGAGCTGCCCGCCAAGCGGCGCTACGAGGTGGTCAACGCGCTCGACGACGAGCGGCTGGCCGACGTGCTGCAGGAACTGCCCGACGACGACGGCATCGCGGTGCTGCGCCAGCTGTCCACCCAGCGGGCCGCCGAGGTGCTCGAGGCGATGGACCCCGACGACGCGGCTGACCTGCTGGGCACCATGACCCCGGCCGACGCCGAGCAGTGGCTGCGGCGGATGGACCCGGAGGACTCCGAGGACGTGCGCCGCCTGCTCAGCCACTCCCCCAACACCGCCGGCGGCCTGATGACGTCCGAACCCGTGGTGTTGGCGCCCGACACCACCGTCGCCGAAGCACTGGCCCGGGTGCGCGACCCGGACCTCAGCCCGGCGCTGGCGTCGCTGGTGTTCGTGGCCCGCCCGCCCACCGCGACGCCGACCGGCCGCTATCTCGGGTGCGTGCACCTGCAGCGGCTGCTGCGCGAACCGCCGGCCGAGCTGGTCAGCGGCATCCTCGACACGGACCTGCCCAACCTGCGGCCCGAGGACTCCCTCGGTGCGCTGACCCGCTACTTCGCCGCCTACAACCTGGTGTGCGGCCCGGTGGTCGACGAGGAGAACCACCTGCTCGGCGCGGTGTCGGTCGACGACGTCCTCGATCACCTGCTGCCCGACGACTGGCGTGAACGCGAAGCCGAGCCGGTCATCGTCACAGGCGACGGCACCGCATGAGCGAGCCGTCAGCGCGCCAGCGCCTCGATACGCCGCGCACCTCGAGGTCGTTGGCGCCGCGTTTGGACGTGGAAGCCGTCGGACGCTTCAGCGAGAACATCGCCCGCTTTCTGGGCACCGGCCGCTACCTGGCCATCCAGACGATCGTCGTGATCGTCTGGATCCTGTTGAATCTGGGCGCGTTCGCCTGGCAGTGGGATCCGTACCCGTTCATCCTGCTCAACCTCGCGTTCTCCACGCAGGCCGCCTACGCGGCGCCGCTGATCCTGTTGGCGCAGAACCGGCAGGAGAATCGCGACCGCGTCTCGCTCGAAGAAGACCGCCGACGCGCCCAGCAGACCAAGGCCGACACCGAGTACCTGGCGCGCGAGCTGGCGGCGCTGCGGTTGGCGGTCGGCGAGGTGGCGACCCGCGATTACCTGCGCCGCGAGCTCGACGAGATCCGTGACCTGATCACCGAGCTACGCGGCCCTGACGCTGCCGGCGAGGACGACAGACCCAGATCCGACGGCGGGGACCGCCGATCACGGAAATAAGGGTCGAGACACCTGTGGCGAATGTTGTTACACAGCTGTAGCCGAATAGGTATGGTGACTTGGTTCACAAGCGACGACGGCTAGGACGGTTGAGTGCACATAAGGGCAGGATCGGCCCTCGGATCGGCGAGGAGTCGAGCTGGACGAGTAGTGCGAAAGCCGGCCTTCGGTGTTGCCGCCGTGCTGACGCCGCTCCTGCTGGCCGGCGCCGTCGGCGCGTCCGCGCCGACCACCCTCGCATCGGGTGACTCGGCGGTGCTGCCGTTGGCAGCGGTCACCCAGCCACCCAAGGATCTGTCGGGACCAGCGGTCGTCGCGGTCACCAGACCTCCGGCGTCGGTGCGCGTCGCTGCGTCGAGCGCGTCCGCTCCGCCGCCGGCCGCCGTGGTGAACGCGCCGGGCACCCTGCGCATCCCGTCGATGGCGCTCACCGCCTACCGCAACGCCGAAGCGATGATGGCCTCGGCCTACCCGAACTGCGGCGTCAGCTGGAACCTGCTGGCCGGCATCGGCCGCATCGAGTCGATGCACGCGTACGGCGGCGCCACCGACGCCCGCGGTACCGCGGTGCGCCCCATCTACGGTCCGGCGCTGGACGGCACGCTGCCCGGCAACGAGATCATCGTGCAGAGCCGCACCGCCGACCGCGTCACCTACGCCAGGGCGATGGGCCCGATGCAGTTCCTGCCCGGCACCTGGTCGCGGTACGCCTCCGACGGTGACGGCGACGGTAAAGCCGACGTGCAGAACGTGTTCGACGCGTCGCTGGCGGCCGCCCGCTACCTGTGTAGTGGGGGCGTCAACCTGCGCAACCAGTCCGACGTGATCGCGGCGATCCTGCGCTACAACAACTCGATGGCCTATGCGCGCAACGTGCTGGCCTGGGCGGCGTCGTACGCCACCGGCGTGGTGCCGGTGGACCTGCCGCCGATCACCGGCAGCGTGCCCGAGCTGGACACCGCGACCATGGTGGCCAGCCACCTCGCCCGCCAGGAAGGTCTCGGACCGGGGCTGCCGCGCAACGCGACCGGCCTGCCCGCCGACGATCCGCTGTCGCTGATCCCGCTGATGACACGCACCGACGCGGCCAGCCAGATCAACACCAACGTGCCGGGCTTCGTGCCGGGACAGTCGCTGGGGCCGCTGCCCGGTCCCGCGTCGGAGCTGCCGGCCGCGCCGCCGGCCGTCGCGCCGCCGCCGCCCACGTGGGTGCCGCCGTGGATGCAGCCGCCGCAGCAGGAACCGCAGTGCGCGGTGTTCTGCATCAAGGATGTTCCTGCCCCGGCCGGCCCGGCCCCGGGACTCGGCCCCGTGCCGGCCATCGCCCCGGTCCCCGGAGTTCCCGCGGGCCCGCCGGCACCGGGACCAGCGCCCGGTCCATTACCGGGTCCGCAGCCTGTGGCTCCTGTCCTCGCGGGGCCGCCCGCGGCGCCCATCGGCACGGTGCCGCCGGTGCTCGGACCCGCTCCCGGCCCGGTGGGCTGACGCCCGCATTCGGGCCGACGCGCTGGTGAGGCCTACACTCGCCGGTGATGTCTGCTACTGCGAACGACCTGGAATCGGCGGTCCGCGCCGCCCTGGCCAAGGTGATCGACCCCGAACTGCGGCGTCCGATCACCGAGCTCGGCATGGTCAAGAACGTCACGGCCGAAGCCGACGGGTCCGTGCACGTCGAGGTGTACCTGACCACGGCCGCGTGCCCGAAGAAGACCGAGATCAGCGAGCAGGTCAGCCGCGCGGTCAGCGATGTGCCCGGCACCGGATCGGTCAAGGTCTCCCTCGACGTGATGAACGACGAGCAACGCGCCGAATTGCGCAAGCAGCTGCGCGGTGACTCCCGCGAACCGGTGATCCCGTTCGCCCAGCCCGGCTCCCTGACCCGTGTGTACGCGGTCGCGTCCGGTAAGGGCGGGGTCGGCAAGTCCAGTGTGACCGTCAACCTGGCCGCGGCGATGGCCGCGCGCGGCCTGTCGGTCGGTGTGCTCGACGCCGACATCTACGGCCATTCCGTGCCCCGCATGATGGGCACCAACGACCGGCCCACCCAGGTCGACTCGATGATCGTCCCGCCGGTCGCCCACGACGTCCGCGTCATCTCGATCGCGATGTTCACCCAGGGCAACACCCCGGTGGTGTGGCGCGGTCCCATGCTGCACCGCGCGCTGCAGCAGTTCCTTGCCGACGTCTACTGGGGCGACCTGGACGTGCTGCTGCTCGATCTGCCGCCCGGTACCGGCGACATCGCGATCTCGGTGGCGCAGCTGATCCCGGGCGCGGAGATCCTCGTTGTGACGACACCCCAGATGGCGGCCGCCGAGGTCGCCGAACGGGCCGGCGCCATCGCGCTGCAGACCCGGCAGCGCATCGCCGGCGTGGTCGAGAACATGGTCGACGGCCCGGTGCTGAAAATGTTCGGCGAGGGCGGTGGGCGCAAGGTCTCGGAGAACCTGTCGCGCGCGGTCGGCGCCGACGTGCCGCTGCTCGGCCAGGTGCCGCTGGACCCCGACCTGGTCTCGGCCGGCGACTCGGGTGTCCCGCTGGTGCTCAGCGCCCCGGACTCGCCCGCGGGCAAGGAGCTGCGCAAGGTGGCCGACGCGCTGGCCGGCCGCAAGCGTGGGCTGGCCGGCATGTCGCTGGGTCTGGATCCGGCGGGCCGGTAAGCCTCCCTCAGCGCGGTGCGCTTCGCGTCAGGCTGATTCAAAGGGTCGAAGCCTGACCTTCCGGTGCGTCTAATGAGCGGGTCCCTGCCGATTCCGGCCATGGGACCAGCCTGATGCCGCAATCCGGAGGTTCACCTGATGCCCAAGTTCCTACTGCGCGCTCTTGTCGCGACCGCTGTCGTCGCCTCTGGCGTCGCCTGCTCCTCCGGGGACTCCGACGACGGGCTGACGTTGCGCATCGGCGCCACCTCGGTCACCGGGACCCCGGCGGGTTCGCTGGGGTGGGGTGACCGCGAGGGCATCCTTCTCGAGAAGCTCAAGCCCGCCGGTGTCAACAAGATCGAGTACTCGTTCTTCCAGTCCGGCAGCGACGCCGTCTCGGCGCTGATCGCCGGAGCAGTCGATGTGGCTGCGGTGGGCGACAATCCGGCACTCAGTGCGCGTGGCCGCGACGCAGGCGTGGAGATCCTCGCGTTCGACCAGGTCAACCAGGACATTCAGATCGTCGGCGCCAAGGGCGGTCCCACCGACCTGCAGGGCCTGGTCGGTAAGAGCATCACCGCGCCGCAGGGCACGATCCGCGACCGCACCGCCCGGCAGTTGATCGCCGCGGCCGGACTGACCGGCAAGATCGAGGTCCGCAACGTACCCACCCCCGAGTCGATCGCCGGACTGAACTCCGGGCAGATCGACGCGACGGTGGTCAGCGGTTCCAGTGCCGCAGAACTCGCCGAGCGCGGCTTCCCGATCCTGGACAGCCTGTCGCGCCACGGATTCGGCGCCACCGGACTGAACATCTCGCTCAAGTCGTTCACCGAGAAGCACCCCGATTTCCGGGCCGCGTGGCAGGACGCGGTCACCTCGGTCAACCGCGACATCGGCGAGAACTTCCCCGCATTCCTGCAGTGGGTCGCCGAAACCGACGGCACCAAGCTCGAGCACGTTGAAAAGAGCTACAGCCCCAAGGAATTCAACACCGAACCGATTCCCGCGGTCGGTGTGGAGCAGCTGCAGGCCGCCTATGAGTTCCTGCTCGAGGACGGTCGGATCGAGAAGCCGTTCTCGGTCACCGAGTGGACTGCGCAGACGTCATGACCGCTGTCATCGCACCCGCCCCGGCGATCGCGGCCGGGCCGGCACTGATCGACCTGTCGACCACGCGTCGCTCGCGAAACAACGTGTGGGCCCGCGTCCCTCGCCCACTGCGCAGGCTCACCGCACCGTTGCTGATCCTGGCGACGTGGTGGATCGGTTCGGCCACTGCGCTTCTCAACCCGGACCTGTTCCCGTTGCCGACCCAGGTGGCCGCGACCGCGTGGCGTCTGCTGTCCGACGGTCAACTGCTCACCCACGTCGGCGCATCGGCGGGCCGGGTGCTCACCGGCACGGTGCTGGGCATCGTGATCGGCGTGGTGCTGGCCGTGTTGTCCGGGCTGACCCGCACCGGTGAAGACCTGCTCGACTGGACCATGCAGATCCTCAAGGCGGTACCGAATTTCGCGTTGACCCCGCTGCTGATCATCTGGATGGGGATCGGCGAGGGCCCGAAGATCGTTCTGATCACCACCGGTGTGGCGATCGCGATCTACATCAACACCTACTCCGGAATTCGCGGCGTGGACCGACAATTGGTCGAGATGGCACAGACAGTGGAAGCGCGCCGGTCGACACTGATCACCCAGGTGATCCTGCCCGGCGCCATGCCGAACTTCCTGGTCGGTCTGCGGCTCGGGTTGTCCAGCGCGTGGCTGAGCCTGATCTTCGCCGAGATGATCAACACGACCGAAGGCATCGGTTACCTGATGTCACGCGCACAGACCAACCTGCAGTTCGACGTCTCGCTGCTGGTCATCGTGCTCTACGCGGTGGCGGGGTTGCTGTCCTATGCGGTGGTGCGCCTACTGGAACGGCTGCTGCTGTCCTGGCGCAACGGCTTCGAGGGAGTCGCATGACGTCGGCGGCCAAGGTTGTCGACATCCGCGGGCTGACCCGGTCGTTCGGCGACCAGCAGGTGCTGCGCGGCCTGGACCTCGACATCGCCGACGGTGAGTTCGTCGCGATGCTGGGCCGTTCCGGCTCGGGTAAGAGCACGCTGCTGCGCGTGCTGGCCGGCCTCGACGAACAGGTCGACGGATCGGTGGTGGTACCGCGCTCACGCGCGGTGGTGTTCCAGAGTCCGCGACTCCTGCCGTGGCGCCGCGCGCTGGCCAACGTGATCTTCGCGCTGGCCGACGACGGCCTCGACCGTGCCGGTCGCACCGCGCGGGGGCGGGCGGCGCTCGCCGAGGTCGGACTGGAAGACAAGGCCGGGTCCTGGCCGTTGTCGCTGTCCGGCGGTGAGGCGCAACGCGTTTCGTTGGCACGCGCGCTGGTCCGAGAGCCGGACCTGATGCTGCTCGACGAGCCGTTCGGCGCGCTGGACGCGTTGACGCGCCTCAAGATGTACGGGCTGCTGCACGACCTGTGGGCGCGTCGCCGCATGGCGGTACTGCACGTCACCCATGACGTCGACGAAGCCATTCTTCTGGCCAACCGGGTCGTGGTTTTGTCGGAGGGCCGGATCTCGTTGCAGCGCAGCGTTGATCTGCCGTTCCCGCGCTCGCGCTCGGACCACGGTTTCGCCGAGTTGCGCCGGACTCTGCTCGCAGAACTCGGCGTGCGAGAGGAGGTGGGCCATGACCACACCGGATCTCCTCAGCCATGACGCCGATGTCCTGGTGCTCGGCGGCGGCCCCGCGGCGACGTGGGCGGCGATCTCGGCGGCCGAGAACGGCGCCCGAGTCGTCCTCGCCGACAAGGGCTATTGCGGCACCAGCGGGGCGACCGCGGCCGGCGGCACCAACCTGTGGTCGATCCCGCCGCACGGGTCGGCCCGGGAGCGCGCGGTCCGTGACGGCGAGGTCGCCGGCGGGCGGATCACCGATTACGAGTGGATGTTCCGGGTGCTCGAAACATCCTGGGAGAAGGTCGAACAACTCGCGCAGTGGGGTTACCCGTTTCCGACCGGTCCCGACGGCCGGCCCCTGCGGTCGAGCCTGCAGGGTCCCGAGTACATGCGCCGGATGCGGCGCAAGGCCCATCGCAGCGGCGTCGCGATCCTCGACCACCACCCCGCGCTGGAGTTGCTCACCGACGCCGACGGCGTGGTGTCCGGAGCCGGCGGCATCGCGCGCCAGAACGGCGGCCGGCCCTGGCAGGTCACGGCCGGCGCGGTCGTGCTGGCCACCGGCGGCACCGCGTTCCTGTCCGGCACATACGGCACCAACGTCAACACCGGCGACGGGCTGCTGTTCGGCGCGGAAGTGGGCGCGGACCTCTCCGGCATGGAGTTCGCCACCGCCTACGCCTTGGCCCCCGAATGGGGCGTGCACACCAAGGGCCGGATGCTGCAGTGGGGCAGCTTCTACGACGAACGCGGTGAGCCGATCACCGCGCCGGGCGGACGTACCGGGCGGCAGGCGGCGCACTGGGCGCTGGCGCACGGCGTCCGGGTGTTCGCCCGACTGGACCGCGTGCCCGCCGAAGCGCGCGCCTTGATGCGCCAGTCCCAGCCGAACTACTTCCTGCCGCTCGACAAGGCCGGCATCGATCCGTTCACCACCGCTTACCCGATCCGCATGGTCTACGAAGGCACCGTCCGCGGCACCGGCGGTCTTCGCGTGATCGACGCCCGCTGCGCGACAACGGTTCCCGGGCTCTACGCGGCCGGGGACGTGGCGACCCGGGAGCTGGTCGCCGGCGCGGTCAGCGGCGGCGGCAGCCGCAATGCGTCATGGGCCATCACGTCGGGCACCCTGGCCGGGCGCGGCGCCGCCGAGTTCGCGCGCCGCCTCGGTGAGCGCCCACCCGACCGCGCGACCGTCGGCACCGCCCGTCTCGGTGTGCGCGACGCCCGCGCCGCCGACGCGCCGACCGTCGACGACGTCGTCGCCCTGGTGCAGTCGCACATCCTGCCCGCGCAGCGCAGCTACCTGAAATCACCGGCGCGGCTGCAGGAGTCGGCGGCGGTGCTGGAATCGCTGTGGCGGGATCTGGCCGATGGCCTGGCCCCGGTGGCCGCCCGCGACCGCTACAAGACCCGCCAGGCCGTCGCGCTGGCGGCGGCCGCCCGGTGGATCACCGCGGCGTCGCTGGCCCGCGCGGAGACCCGCGGCCTGCATCGTCGGGAGGATCAACCCCGCGAGGACGAGCGGTTCACCCATCGACTGCTGGTCGGTGGGCTCGACACCGTCTGGACCGCGCCCGACCCGGTGGCGCCGCGACTGCTGCGCGACGAGCTCGCCGAGGCCAGCGCATGATCGAGATCGTCAGCGCGCAGGCATGCATCGCCTGCGACCTGTGCATCAAGGTCTGCCCGACCGATGTCTTCGAGCGCGGCCCCGACGGGGTGCCCGTCATCGCACGGCAGTCCGACTGCCAGACCTGCTTCATGTGCGAGGCGTACTGCCCGGTCGACGCGCTCTACGTCGCACCGTTGGCCGGGCCGGTGGGCGCGGGTAGCCCGCACGGCGACGAGACCGCCGTGGCCGCGGCCGGGCTACTGGGTGGCTATCGGGAGATGGTCGGGTGGGGACGTGGGCGCGTGCCCGGGTCCCGCCACGACGCGAACGCGCTGCTGCCTGCATTTCCGCCGCTGCCGGAGCCGCACCTGCCGGGACCGGTCGAGGTGGACGACGACACCTGGCGCCACACCCGGACCGGCTGACTCAGGTGGCGTCGGTGTCGAACGGCGCCGGCGCACCCGGCGCCGGCGGGGGCGCGGCCGGGGTGGGTCCCGGTCCCGACTGCGGCTTGGTCGGCGTGTCGAAGCGACCCGTCAGGAACGAGTCGTCACCGTCGAGCAGATGCTTGGTCAGCGCCGCGCGCGGCGTCATACCGCGCAGCTTCTGCAGCTCTGAGAGCGGTTCGCGCAGATCCTCGAACTCGGGTCCGAGATCCTGGCGCAGCTGATTGGTGGCACCGGTGACGTAGTCCCGCGCCTTGCGCACCGACTCGGCAGTCCATCGGATCGCGCCGGGCAACCGCTCGGGACCGAGGATGACCAGGCCCGCGATCACCAGGAGCAGCATCTCGCCCCAGCCGACGTTGGCGAACACGATTAGGTGCTGTCGTCGGGGTTGGGCGTCACGGTGAGCGTGACGCGCCGACCTTCCCGGACCACCTCGATGGGAGCCGGTTCACCGATCTTCAGTTGGCGGACGGCGACGACGAACTCGTCGGCGTCGGCGACCTCGCGATCCCCGACCTTGACGACGACGTCGTTCTCCAGGATTCCGGCACGTTCGGCGGGTCCGCCGGCCGCGACGTTGGCGATCTGCGCGCCGTTGGCGACGTCGTTGCTGACCGACCGCGCGGTCAGGCCCAGTGTCGGGTGCGCGATCTTGCCGCTCTGGATCAGCGTCTCGACGACCTGCTTGACCTCGTTGACCGGGATGGCGAAGCCGAGACCGCTGGCGCTGTCGGACAGCGACTTGCCCGCGGTGTTGATGCCGATGACCTCGGCGTTCATGTTGATCAGCGGACCGCCGGAGTTGCCGTGGTTGATCGAGGCGTCGGTCTGCACGCCGTCGATCACGGTGTCGGTGTCGGTGCCGTCTCCCGACAGCGGGATCGGACGGTGCAGCGCGCTGATGATGCCGTGGGTGACGGTGCTGCGCAGGCCCAGGGGCGCGCCCGCGGCGATGACTTCCTCGCCGACGCGCAGCTTCTCCGAATCACCCATCCGGGCGACCGTGAGGTTGTCGACGTTGTCGACCTTGAGCACCGCCAGGTCGGTCTTGGGGTCGCGGCCGACGAGGTTGGCCGGGACCTCTTTTCCGTCGTTGAACACCACGGCCATCTTGTACTTGCTCGGGTTGGTCGCGGCCTCGGAGATGACGTGGTTGTTGGTCACGACATAGCCGCGTCCGTCGATGACCACCCCGGAGCCCTGCGCGCCTTCGGCGTCGCTCTTGGCCTCGATCGTGACCACCGAATCAGCCACGGCCGCGGCGACTTTCGCGAAGTGCCCCTCGGGCCGCTCGCCGCTGTCGTTGGTCTCGAGCGTGACCTTGGACGTGGTGAACGCCTCGGTGACCTCGGCGGTCTTGCGACCCACCCAGCCACCGGTCAACCCGAGAACCAGTGCGACGATGCCGAGAACAGCCAGCGCCGTGTACGACACCCGACCGCCGAACAGCACGTCGCGCACCCCGAGCTTGCCGACCGGGGCGGACACGGTGGCCGGCGCGGACTGCGGTACCGCGGGCGACCCCAGCGCGACCGGCGCGCCCGGATTGCGCCACGGATCGTCGACGTCATCGCCGTCGGTGTCCTTCTCGGCTTCCAACGCACCCACGTCGGTCGGGTGCCGCTGCAGCGAGTCGCCGCCTTGGTACGGACGACCGAACGCCTCGGCCAACACCGGGTCGGGGGCCTGGTCTTTGGGGGTGTACTCGCCCTGGTCGCGGTGCTTGTCGGCGCCGAGGAACGACCCGCGCACACCGGGGGGCCTGCCGAACGCACGCTTGGACGCGCGGTCCACAGGGGGACGGGACACGGGGCGCGGTTCGAGACGTTCCCGACCGGTCTGGTCCAGATTGGTCACCCGTTAATCACCCTACTGTTCAGGGCGCCAGCAAGCGCCGACGCGCGTCGATGGTCGACCGCACCTACCCTACCGAGGCTTGCGGCGGTGGCGCTGCACGCCGTCACCGAGCTGTGACCGGTCGCCGGGCTCCGGCTCGGGTGGCAGATGGTGCGGGATCTCGGACAACAGACCCAGCAGCGAACTCGGCATCGCGATCGGGCACGAGTCCCGCAGCGCTTCGCGGGCCTGGCGTTGCGCGTCGACCTCCAGGGCGCACTCCGGGCACATCGAGAGGTGCTGCGCGGCCCGGAGGTGGGCGGTCATCCGTAGCTCGCCGTCGACATAGGCAGCGATGGCCTCGACGGACAGATGTTCGGTGGAGCCGAACTGGCGTGGACCCACCGGGTCCTCACTCTGAGAAGCGAACGGCGAGGGCAGCCAGGAGAAAGCGCGTCGGAACGCATGTCCACGCTCGAACAACACTGACTCCTTCCGCTCGGGCCTCTCGACGGACGTACTTCGAATGTAGCGCGACAGGCCTGTGCCAGCGCAGAAACGTCAGGCCGACCTGGAGGCGTCGATCTCGGGATGGCGCGCCAGGTAGTCGCGCAGCGCCTGGCGACCCCGGTGGATGCGGCTGCGGACAGTGCCCAGCTTCACTCCCAGGGTGGCGCCGATCTCCTCGTAGGACAGGCCCTCGATGTCGCACAGAACCACCGCGGCGCGGAACTCCGGCGGCAGCGAGTCGAGCGCGGCCTGCAGGTCCGGGGCGAGCCGGGAGTCGTGGTAGATCTGCTCCGGGTTCGGCTCGTCGGCAGGCACGCGCTCGTAGTCCTCGGGCAGCGCCTCCATGCGGATGCGGCCGCGACGACGGACCATGTCGAGGAAGAGGTTGGTGGTGATGCGGTGCAGCCACCCCTCGAAGGTTCCGGGCTGGTAGTTCTGCACCGACCGGAACACCCGGATGAAGGTCTCCTGGGTGAGGTCCTCGGCGTCGTGCTGGTTGCCGGACAGGCGATAGGCCAGGCGGTACACGCGGTCGGCGTGCTGGCGGACCAGCTCATCCCAGCTCGGCATCGTGGTTTTGTCGCCGGTGGCGTCGAAGACTGCCGTGCCGGTGGGCTCGTCGCTCGGCTCGACCCAGTCACTGCCGGTGAACTGTTCGAGGTGCGCCATGGTGACGGGCGCGGCGATGGTGGTGCCGGATTGCGTGGGATGTGTGGTGATCGGTTCCTCCTCCACGTCGAGTCGGGTGTCTTGCGGCTCCGCGGGACGACGCACGTCCTGACGGTCGGAACGCATGTCCTCGACAACACGGTCGAGCGCGGAGTTGTTCCCGGAACTCGGGGACTGGCGCCTCGGGCCGTTTGTCATGCGAACACCGTCTCCTGTCGGGTTGTGCCAGGCATATGAGCTAACTGAACTTTTCCTGAGAACCCCGCGTACCCCGTATTCCACCAGCGAAAACAGCGGTGATTCTGGCCACCGCGCACGGGCGTGTCGGGGTAGCTCGGGGGTTCGCCGACCTCTACGCTGCGGGCATGTCCAGCACCGACTTGCCACCGTCGTCGCGGCCGACGCCGGCCGAGGCCATCGTCGCGCACGCGGAGCACTCCATTTCCGAGGACGCGATCGTCGCGGCGGCCCGGGAACGCGCCGTCGACATCGGTGCGGGTGCGGTGACGCCGGCCGTCGGCGCACTGCTGTGTGTGCTGGCCAAGCTGACCTCCGCGCGGGCAGTGGTGGAGGTCGGCACCGGCGCCGGGGTCAGCGGGCTGTGGCTGCTGTCCGGGATGCGCGAGGACGGCGTGCTGACCACCATCGACGTCGAACCTGAGCATCAGCGCATCGCCAAGCAGGCCTACACCGAGGCGGGTGTGGGGCCGGGGCGCACGCGACTGATCAGCGGACGGGCGCAGGAGGTCCTGACGCGCCTGGCTGACGAGTCCTACGATCTGGTGTTCATCGACGGGGATCCGGTGGACCAGCCGCAGTTCGTCACCGAAGGCGTGCGGTTGCTGCGCCCGGGTGGGGCGATCGTGGTGCACCGCGCCGCGCTCGGTGGCCGCGCCGGTGATGCGTCGGCCAAGGACAACGAGGTCGCCGCGGTCCGCGAGGCAGCCCGGTTGATCGCCGAGGACGAGCGGCTGACGCCGGTGCTGATCCCGCTCGGCGACGGACTGCTCGCCGCCGCCCGCGACTGACCTTCTTCTCGCGAGCTCTCTCCCCTTCCGCCTTTCTTCCCGCGAGCAGACACCAAATCGCCCTTTTCCCCGCGAAATGCGGGGATTTTGCGTCTGCTCGCCGAAAAGTGTTGACCGCGGGCTGAACGCGCGTTTAGTGTGTTGAACATGCGTTCAGCGGACGACCTGACGACCACGGCGCGCATCCGCGACGCGGCGGTGGACCTGTTCGGCCGCGAGGGCTTCGGCGTCGGAGTCCGCGCGATCGCCGCCGCGGCCGGCGTGAGCCCCGGTTTGGTCATCCACCACTTCGGCTCCAAGGAAGGCCTGCGCACGGCGTGCGACGACTGGGTCGCCGAGACCATTCGCACGGGAAAGTCCGCCTCCATCACGTCGTCGGATCCGGCGACGTGGTTCGCACAGATGGCCGAGGTCGAGGGCTACGCACCGCTGATGGCTTACCTGATGCGAAGCCTGCAGTCCGGCGGCGAGCTCGCAAAAAGCCTGTGGCGCGCCATGATCGACAATGCCGAGCAGTACACCGAGGCCGGCGTGCGGGCGGGGACGCTCAAACCGAGCGCCGACCCGAAGGCCCGCGCGAAGTTCCTGACGCTCAGCGGTGGCGGCAGCTTCCTGCTCTATCTGCAGCTGCACGACAATCCGACCGACCTGCGAGCGGTCCTGCGCGACTACAGCGAGGACGTCATGCTGCCGGCGCTGGAGCTCTACACCAACGGCCTGATGGTCGATCCCACGATGTACGAAGCATTCTCGGCGCGGCGCGCACAGGGACTCCCCCTGACGTCGACGGAAGGAGAACACCATGAGTGACGGTCATGTGGTCGAGATCGAGAGCCTGCACAAATCATTCGGCCGCACACGCGCCCTCGACGGTCTGGATCTGACGGTCGCTCGAGGGGAGGTCTCGGGATTTCTCGGCCCGAACGGCGCCGGAAAATCGACCACCATCCGGGTGCTGCTCGGTCTGCTGCGCGCCGACTCGGGCAGAGTCCGGCTGCTCGACGGCGACCCGTGGCGCGACGCCGTGCGGCTGCACCGCCGAATCGCCTATGTGCCCGGCGATGTCACACTGTGGCCGAATTTGACCGGAATGCAGGTGATCGACTTCCTGGCCGGTCTGCGCGGCAGCGACACCGTCGATACCGCCCGACGCGACGAACTCATCGAGCGTTTCGAACTCGACCCGCACAAGAAGGCGCGCACCTACTCGAAAGGCAACCGGCAGAAGGTCGCGATCGTCGCGGCGTTCAGCACCCGCAGCGAACTGTTCATCCTCGACGAGCCCACTTCCGGTCTTGATCCGTTGATGGAGCAGGTGTTCGGGCAATGCGTGCGCGAGGTCGTCGATGCGGGCGCAGCGGTGCTGCTGTCGAGCCACATCCTCGCCGAGGTCGAAAAGCTCTGCGACAGCGTCACCATCGTGCGCGCCGGCAGGACGGTGCGGTCGGGCAGCCTCGCCGAGATGCGCCACCTCATGCGCACCACGGTCTCGGCCCGCACCCGCGAGCCGGCCGATCTGCGCAGCGCGCCCTACGCACACGACCTGCACGTCGAACAGGACCGCGTCCAATTCTCGGTGGACCGCGACGATCTCGATCGCGCCATGGCGGAGCTGACGCAGCACGGCTTGGAAGACCTGACGGTCATGCCGGCTTCGTTGGAGGACATGTTCCTGCACGAATACCAGGCAGCCGGCCGATGAGCACCGCCACGGTAGAGGCGTCGCCGCGGGCCGGCACCGGCGGCTTGGTGCGTCTGGCTTTTCGCCGCGACCGGCTCCGCCTGTCCCTGTGGGTCGTGGTGCTCGTCGCCTTGGTGGGCTACACCCCGGGTGCGTTGGAGCTGGCGTATCCCGAAGAGACGCAGCGTCTGGCGCGGGTCGATCTGCTCAAGACGCCGGCCGGGATGCTGCTCGGCGGGCCGATGTTCGGTGTCAACGAGACAGCGCTGGGCACCATGCTGGCCAACGAGTTGATGCTGACCTTGATCGTCGCCGCGTCGATCCTGGCGGTGATGACGGTGGTTCGCCACACGCGCGCAGGCGAGGAGGACGGCAGCGCCGAGCTGGTGCTGGCCTCGGTGGTCGGCCGCCATGCACGTACCGCCGCGGCGTTGACGGTGGTCGCGGTTGTCAACGCCGCCCTGGCCGTGCTGATGACGGCAGCGCTGGCCGCCAATGGCCTCGGCGTCGTCGACAGCGCGGGCATGAGTCTGGGCATCACCGCGGTCGCGATGCTGTTCGGGGCGGTGGCCGCGGTCACCTCGCAGCTGTGGCGCACTGCGCGCAGCGCCACCGGGGCCGCGTTGGCCGTCCTGGGCGTCGCGGTGCTGGTCCGCGGTGCCGGTGATGTGATCGAGTATTCCGGCAGTGCGCTGAGCTGGTGCTCCCCCATCGCGTGGGCACAGCAGATGCGCGCGTTCGTCGACCTGAGATGGTGGCCGCTGGCCGCGCTGATCGCGGTGACCGTGGGCATGATCGCGGCTGCGGCCGTACTGGAGAGGCGCCGCGAATACGACTCCGGCACAATCGCTTCCACCGGTGAGCGCCCCGGCGCGCGCCGCGTCGGCGGGGTGTTCGGGCTGCACGTGAGGCTGCAACAGGGCCAGACGGTCGGCTGGACGGTCGGGCTGTTCCTCGCCGGTCTGACCTTCGGGTCGATGACGCAGTCGCTGTTGGACGCCGCCGTCGACAACGAGTTGATCGCCCGGATGCTCGACGCCGACGGCACCGACGGCGTGTACACCGCGATGTCGCAGTTCCTCGCAGCTGCCGCGAGTGCCTACGTGGTGGCCGCGGTGTTGCGGGTATTCGCCGACGAGCGGTCCGGACTCGGGGAAGCCGTTCTGGCGCGGCCGGTTTCGCGGGTCTGGTGGCTGTCGTCTGCCGTGCTGTCGGCGGTCCTGGGCGCAGCGGTGCTGATGGTGTTCGCCGGGTTGGGCAACGGTGTCGGGGCGGCGGTGACGGTGGGCGGGGCCGACGAGATACTGCGGCTGACGGGGGCCGGCCTGGCGTTCGTGCCTGCGCTGGCGGTACTGGCCGCGGTGGCCGCGCTGGCGGTGGCGCTGCGCCAGACGTGGATCGGTTGGACGGCGGTGGCGTTCGTCGTCGCCTCGCTGTATCTCGGTGCGCTACTGCGTCTTCCGCAGTGGGTGATCGACCTGTCTCCGGTCGGCCGGATCACCGCGCCCCAGCAACTGCCGGTCGGCGCGATGGTCGTGATGAGCGTCGCGGCTGTGGTGCTGGCCCTGTCCGCGGCTGCGGTCTACCGGTCCCGGGACGCGGCCTAGATCTGCGCTCGGTGGGTATCCCGCCGGCATGCAGACATTCCTGCCGTGTCCTGGTTTCACCGACTCGGCGCGCGTGCTCGACGTCCGTCGACTCGGCAAACAGCGGGTGGAGACGATCCAGGTGTTGCGGGCGTTGACGGTGCCGGGCTACGGGTGGCGCCACCACCCGGCCGCGGCGATGTGGGCCGGCTACGAGGAGGCGCTGGTGCGCTACGGCCTGCAGGTCTGCCAGGTGTGGTGCGAGCAGGGCCGAGCGGACACCTGCGCGACGACGCTGGCCGCAGACCTGACCGCCGGCACCAGGCTCACCGTGATCCGCACCGAGGACGAGTTGGCCGCATGCGGCGAGTTGCCGCCGTGGCTGGGCGATCCGGCGTTCCATCGCAGCCATCAGGCCGCGTTGGTCCGCAAGGATCCCGACCACTACCGGCCGGTGTTCGGCGACGTGCCCGTCGATCTGCCCTATGTCTGGCCGGCGTCGGACCGGGCGCGTCGGGTCCCGCTGGGGTGACCGGTCAAACCCAGACGCCTTTGCCGACGGCCACCACGCCCCCGGCGCTGATCGAGAACCGCTCCCGGTCTTTGTCCAGATCCACCCCGACCATTTCGCCCGGGCCGACGACGACGTTCTTGTCCAGGATCGCGTGGCGCACCACCGCTCCCCGACCGATGCGCACGCCGGGCATCAGCACGCTGCCCTCGACGATGGCGCCTTCGTCGATCGAGACGTTCGACGACAGCACCGAGTTGCGCACCGAGGCCGCGGAGATGATGCTGCCCGCGCCGACGACCGACTCCTGGGCCGAGCCGCCGTTGACGAACTTGGCCGGCGCCAGGTTCTCCGAGCTGCCGCGGATCGGCCAGCGCTTGTTGTACAGGTTGAAGATCGGGTGTACCGACACCAGATCCATGTGCGCGTCGTAGAACGCGTCCAGTGTCCCGACGTCGCGCCAGTAGCCGTGGTCGCGCTCGGTGGCGCCGGGCACCTCGTTGTTGCTGAAGTCGTAGACGGCAGCCATCCCGTCGGCGACCAGCCGCGGAATGATGTCGCCGCCCATGTCGTGGTCGGAGTCGTCGTCCTCGGCATCGGCCCGGATCGCGTCGATCAGCACCTTGGTGGTGAAGATGTAGTTCCCCATCGACACGAACGTCTGCTCGGGGTCGTCCGGGGTCCCCGGTGGGTCGGCGGGCTTCTCGATGAACGACCGGATGCGGCCGGAGTCGTCGGCGTCGATGCACCCGAATGCGGTGGCTTCCGCGCGGGGCACCCGGATACCGGCCACCGTGGCGCCCGCACCGCTTTCGATGTGCTGCGCGACCATCTGCTCGGGATCCATGCGGTACACGTGGTCGGCACCGAAGATCACGATGTAGTCCGGATCCTCGTCATAGATCAGGTTCATCGACTGGTAGATGGCGTCGGCCGATCCGGTGTACCAGCGCGGGCCGAGCCGCTGCTGCGCGGGCACCGGCGTGATGTACTCGCCGGCAAGCCCGGATAACCGCCAGTTCTGCGAGATGTGCCGGTCCAGCGAATGCGACTTGTATTGCGTCAGTACGCAGATTCGCAGATATCGCGCGTTGACCAGATTCGAGAGCACGAAGTCGATCAGCCGGTAGGCGCCCCCGAAGGGCACGGCGGGCTTGGCGCGGTCGGCGGTCAGCGGATACAGCCGCTTGCCCTCGCCTCCGGCGAGGACGATGCCAAGCACGTGTGGCGCTTCCCTCATGTTGCCAACCTATCCGCACGCCGGGATGGCGGCCAACCATTCGGTGGCGTAACCCGCGTGTTGGAGTATTGACGGGCGCGTCGGACACGCGCCGGTGGGCGGGCCGGACCGGTCGACGGCTTGGGTTTGTCCGTCAAGGCAATTGAGACTTCGCAGCCGGTACCGAAGTTGGATACGGTCTGGGGCATGCGGGTGGCGATGATGACTCGGGAGTATCCACCCGAGGTGTACGGCGGGGCGGGCGTGCACGTGACCGAGCTCGTCGCCCAGTTGCGGCACCTGTGTGAGGTCGACGTGCACTGCATGGGCGCACCGCGCCCCGGGGTGACGGTGGCGGCTCCGGATCCGGCCCTGCAGGGCGCCAACCCGGCGCTGGCGATGTTGTCGGCGGATCTGAACATGGTCAATGCCGCCTCGGCGGCCACCGTGGTGCACTCGCACACCTGGTACACCGGGCTGGCCGGTCACCTGTCGGCGTTGCTCTACGACGTCCCCCACGTGCTCACCGCACACTCGCTGGAGCCCATGCGGCCGTGGAAGGCCGAGCAGCTCGGCGGCGGCTACCGCGTCTCTTCTTGGGTGGAGCGCACCGCCGTGGAGGCGGCGGCAGCTGTGATCGCCGTCAGCTCCGGCATGCGATCCGACGTGCTGGCCACCTATCCTGCGCTGGACCCCGACCGGGTCCACGTGGTGCGCAACGGGATCGACACCGACGTGTGGTACCCGGCCGAACCCGACGGCGACGCCTCGGTGCTGGCCAGGCTCGGGGTGGACCCGACCCGGCCGGTCGTCGCGTTCGTGGGTCGCATCACCCGCCAGAAGGGCGTCGCGCATCTGGTGGCCGCGGCCCACCATTTCGCTCCCGAGGTGCAGTTGGTGCTGTGCGCCGGGGCACCCGACACTCCCGAGATCGCCGAAGAGGTGGCTTCGGCGGTACAGCGACTCTCCGCGGCCCGGTCCGGTGTGTTCTGGGTGCGCGAGATGCTGCCGACCCACGACATTCGCGAAATCCTGTCAGCGGCAACAGTATTCGTGTGCCCCTCGGTGTACGAACCGCTGGGCATCGTCAACCTGGAAGCGATGGCATGCGCGACCGCGGTGGTGGCCTCCGACGTCGGCGGGATCCCGGAGGTGGTCGACGACCAGCACACCGGGCTGCTCGTGCACTACGCCGCCGAAGACCCGACGTCGTTCGAACGGGATCTCGCCGCAGCGGTCAACACCCTGGTCGGTGATCCGGATCGAGCACGCGGCTACGGACAGGCCGGACGGCAGCGGTGCATCGACGAGTTCTCCTGGGCGCAGATCGCTGCGGAGACCCTGCAGATCTACCGCCGGGTCACCACGTAGCGACGTCGCGTCAGCTGGTGACGTTCTTGAGTTCGTCGCCCAGTGCGGATGCCTCGTCCGGTGTCAGTTCGACGACGAGCCGGCCACCGCCTTCCAGCGGTACCCGCATCACGATGCCGCGCCCCTCCTTGGTCGCTTCCAGTGGACCGTCTCCGGTCCGGGGCTTCATCGCCGCCATCGAGTGCTCCCTCCACAGTGGACGTGCCCGTCAGGGCCCGGTATGTCCGCGAGCCGTGCAACTGCCCACATGGGAGCGCCGACAGCACCCGGCTCTGAACTGCTACAGAATTCCATTGTTCCCTATCCCGGGCACCTCGTGTGCAAAGACCCGGCGATAACGGTCAGGCCGCACCACGCGGCACCCAACAGTTGGCCACGTGGTCGTCGACCATGCCGGTCGCCTGCATCAGCGCGTACGCCGTCGTCGGCCCCACGAACCGGAAGCCGCGGCGCTTGAGTTCCTTGGCCATCGCCGTGGATTCCGGGGTCACCGCGGCCACCCGTGACAGGTCGACCGGCCGCGGCCGGGTGGCCGCATCCGGCGGCGCGAACGACCAGAGCAACTCGCCGAGGTCGATGCCCTGATCGGCCAGCTCGGCGGTGGCCCGGGCGTTGGAGATGGTGGCTTCGATCTTGGCGCGGTTGCGCACGATTCCGGGGTCGGCCAGCAACCGTTCGACGTCTTTGTCGGTGTAGCGGGCGACGCGTTCGACGTCGAACCCATCGAACGCGGTGCGAAAGTTCGGCCGCTTGCGCAGGATGATCAGCCACGACAAGCCGCTCTGGAACGCCTCCAGGCTGATCCGCTCGAACAGTGCGGCAGAGTCCCGCAGCGGACGACCCCACTCGTTGTCGTGGTAGTCGCGGTAGAGCACGAAATCCTCTGCAGACAGCCGGGATTGGTCGATCCAGCCGCAGCGGATGCGACGGTCTTCGACGGTGCCGGTCACTGCTCGGCCCGCTGGTGGGAGTCGTTGCGCGCGGCGGCCAACTCCGCACGCAGCGTGTCGATCTCCCGGCCCAGCCGGTCGAGCACCCAGTCGACTTCACTGGCCTTGTATCCGCGCAGCGTCTGGGTGAACTTCAGCGCGTCGATGTCGGCGCCGGTCACGTCGGTAACCGGCAGCACCGTCGCCGTGGTCCCCTGCGGCAGCGGGGGCAGCGACTCGCCGCGGCCGAACAGCACGCTGCCGATCGCGAACAACACGATGCCGACGAGCACCAGCACGACGAGGTAGAGCAGGACGAGCGTCACCCTTCGATATTGCCTGACCGGCTACCGGGGCACGTCCACCAGATTCCTCAGCGGGGCCGCAGGCTCACCATCGGCGGCCGGTCGGCCAGCGAGACCGTCGAGGTGCGGGGGGTGTACTCCTCGCCGTCGGCGAAGAACTGGGTGAGGCCGATCCCCGAGTCGGGGATGCCGCAGCGCTGCAACAGCGTGGCGATCACCTGCCGGCTCATCGACGCCAGCTCGGTCAGCGGACGGTTGCGGTGCGTGCGCACCCCGAGGTTGACCTGGGCGATCGCGTCGAGGCCGAGGCGGTCGTAGGTGTCGACGAGCAGACCGATCTCCACGCCGTAGCCGGGCGCGAAAGGCACCGAGGTCAACAACTCACGGGTGCCGGCGTACTCGCCGCCGAGCGGTTGGTACAGGCACATCAGTTCTGGGCGCAGCGCGGCCAGCAGCGGGCGGGCCACCAGTTCGGTGACGCGTCCCCCGCCGTTGGCGTCCTCACCGCCACCGACCTTCAACGGACGACGGTAGAAGCCCTTCACCAGATGCACACCGTCGGTGGTCAGCAGCGGACCGAGCAGCTTCGGCACGAACATCGGGTCCGGGTTGAGCAGGTCGGAGTCGACGAACGCGATGATGTCGCCGGTGGTGGCCGCCAGTGAGCGCCACAGCACCTCGCCCTTGCCCGGCGCCGGGGTGATCTCGGGCAGGGCGACCTCACGACTGACCACCCGCGCGCCCGCGGCGACGGCGCGGATCTCGGTGTCGTCGGTCGACCCGGAATCCAGCACGATCAGCTCGTCGACCAACCCGCCCAGCAGCGGGGTGATGGTCTCGACGACCCCGCCGACCGTCTCCTGTTCGTTGAGAGCGGGCAGCACCACCGACACGGTGCGGCCACGCTTGGCGGCGACGAGTTCGGCGATGGTCCAGTTCGGCCGGCTCCAGCTGTGGTCGTGCAACCAGCGGTGCCGAGCCACCTCGTGCAATTGCAGTTCGTTGACGCGATCAGACAACACAGTCATGCGAGTCCCCTCACCGTACGTTTCGGCTGACGGGCGCCTTTGATCGACGCAACCATCTCCAATACCCGACGCGTGGGTCCGACCTCGTGCACACGAAACATCGCCGCACCGTCAGCGGCGGCCAGAGCGGTCGCGGCCAGGGTGCCCTCGAGGCGTTCGGTCAAACCCACCCCCAGAGTCTCCCCGACAAAATCCTTGTTGCTCAGGGCCATCAGGACGGGCCATCCAGTGTTTACAAGGTCTTTCACGTGGCGCAACAAACTAAGACCGTGGTAAGTGTTCTTGCCGAAATCGTGGGTCGGGTCGATGAGAATCCGGTCGCGCGAAACCCCCAGAGCCACCGCCCGTCGAGCCGCGGCCGTCACCTCGGCGATCACGTCGTCGACCACGCCACGCTCGGTGATGCCGTAGTTCACCCGGAACGGACGGGTGCGCGGCACCGCCCCGCCGGTGTGCGAACACACCAGACCGGCGTCGAACTCGGCGGCGACCCCGGCCAACTCGGGGTCGGCGCCGCTCCAGGTGTCGTTGATCAGGTCCGCCCCGGCCGCGCACGCCTGCTTGGCCACCTCGGCCCGCCAGGTGTCGACGGAGATCAGCTG
Source organism: Mycobacterium sp. SMC-4 (assembly GCF_050205565.1). GTDB lineage: Bacteria > Actinomycetota > Actinomycetes > Mycobacteriales > Mycobacteriaceae > Mycobacterium. Next base: position 145,455 of record NZ_JBNMQU010000012.1, read on the forward strand.
GTCCGGGAACGTCGCGCGCAGCCATTCGATGAACGGCACCACCCGGGCGATCTCCTCGTCGACGTCGACCGTCGCGCCCGGACCGGCCTTCACACCGCCCACGTCGACGACGTCGGCGCCGTCGGCGATGACGCGGTGAGCTGCCTGCTTGGCGGCCTCGTCGGCGAACGTCGCGCCGCGGTCGTAGAACGAGTCCGGCGTCCGGTTCACGATCGCCATGATCAGCGCGCGATCACCGGCCACCGGCCGTCCCAGAAACGTCCGCCGACAGCTCGAGGTCACCCTCCCAGGCTACGTTCGCGCAGCCCGTCCGGGCGAAGCCCCGCTACTTGGGCTTCTTACCGGCCGCGACCTCCTGCAGGTACTCGTCGTAGAACGGCACATAGCCTTCGTCCTTGCCGGAGAGCACATAGATCGGGTCGTCGACCTTGACGTCGTCGTCATCGCCTTCGCCGCTGGATCCGCCGTAGCCCTCCTTGCGCAGATCCACCTTCTGGCTCTTGAACGTCGAGGTGTAGGCGATCTCGTCGACCACGCGCACGAACAGGGGCACCGCATAACCGGGCAGCTTGTCGTAGACCGCGTCGGCCAACGCCTTGCCGTCGAACTCCTGCCCGTCCTTGAGCTGGACCGCGACCATGCCCGCCCTGCCCCCGGTTTCGGGCACCTCGACGCCGTAGACCGTGCACTCCTCGACCTGTTCGTCGGTGGCCACCGCGGCCTCGACCTCGGTGGTCGCGACATTCTCGCCCTTCCAGCGGAAGGTGTCGCCGAGGCGGTCGGTGAAGGCGGCGTGCCCGAAGCCCTGGTACTGCATCAGGTCTCCGGTGTTGAACCAGACGTCGCCCTTCTTGAACGCGTCGCGCACCAGCTTCTTCTCCGACTCCTCGTCGTCGGTGTAGCCGTCGAACGGCTGGAAGCTGCTGACCTTCGACAGCAGCAGGCCCGGCTCACCGTTGGCGACCCGGCGGACGCGGCCGTCCTTGTCGCGGACGGGTTCGCCGTCCTCGTCGTACTCGACGAACGCGACCGGGGTCGGGCAGATCCCGGTCGTCTTGTCGATGTTGAAGAAGTTGACGAACGCGGTGTTGCTCTCGCTGGCCGAATAAAACTCGCAGACGCGTTCGATGCCGAACCGCTTGGTGAAGTCGTCCCAGATGCTGGGGCGCAGCCCGTTGCCGCAGATGACGCGGACCTTGTGCTGGCGGTCGGTGGGCTTTTCCGGCTGGTTGAGCAGGTAGGCGCAGACCTCGCCGATGTAGACGAACGCGGTGGCGTCGTAGCGGATGACGTCGTCCCAGAACTTCGACGCCGAGAACGACTTGCCGATCGCCAGGGTCGCCCCGGAGTTCAGCACCGACGACAGCGCCACCGTCAGCGCGTTGTTGTGGTAGAGCGGCAGACAGCAGTACAGGGTGTCGTTGCTGTGCAGGCGCATCCCGAGACCGCCGAAGCCGGCCAGGGCACGCAGCCAGCGGTAGTGGGTCATGACGCTGGCCTTCGGCATGCCGGTGGTGCCGGAGGTGAAGATGTAGAACGCCTTGTCCTTGGCCAGCACCGCCGATGTGGCGGCCGGGTTGGAGGTGGACGCGGTCTCGGCGAGTTTCTGGAAGTCCTCGAGGGTGATCACGACGTCGGTGTCGGCACCAGAATCGGAGATCGGCTCGACGAACTCGCTTTCGGCGACCACGACCTTCGCCGACAGCAGACCGAGGCTGTGCTTGAGGACTTCGTCGCGCTGGTGGTAGTTCAGCATGCCGGAGATGGCGCCGCACTTGACGGCCGCGAGCATCAGCAAGATGGGTTCGGGTGAGTTGCGCATCATGATGCCGACGACGTCGCCCTTGCCGACGCCCTTGGCGGCCAGGACAGAGGCGTACCGGTTCACGGTCTCGTTGGCTTCGCGGTACGTGATGTTGCGGTCCTCGAACTTCAGGAACACGTTGTCGGCGTATTGCGCCGCGCGGTCCTGGAACACCTTCCCGATGGACGTCTTGGCCGAAGGCCGGGCACCGAACCCGGTGACGACACCCCGGACCATCGTGGGTATGTCGTTCAGCAGACCCGGCACCTGTTTGGCGAGATCAAGCAGTCCGACGCTGCTTCGGGTCCCCGACTGGTTCGTCATAGTTGCCGCTCTTCCTCCGCTGTCGATGTGTGGGTCACCCTAGCCAGGTGCGCATGCGACCAGAGCGGCATCGACGTCGTCGACGACGGTGAGAATGCCCATCGCGCCCTCGCCCACGTATCCGGTGCCGACCAGCCCGCGTAGCCAGGCCAGCAGACCGTCGTAGTGCCCGACAGTGTCGAGCATCACGATCGGTTTGTTGTGCATACCCAAATACGCCGCTGTCCAGGCTTCGAAGAATTCTTCCAGGGTGCCGATGCCTCCGGGTAGCGCGAGGAACGCGTCGGCGCGGTCCTCCATGACTTGTTTGCGTTCCCGCATGGTGTCGGTGACGACGAGTTCGTCGGCGTCGGTGTCGGCGACCTCTTTGTGGATCAGGGCTTTGGGGATGACGCCGACGGTGTAGCCGCCGCGTTCGCGGGCGGCCTGGGCCACCGCCCCCATCGCCGAGACGTTGCCGCCCCCTGAGACCAGCGTCCAGCCGCGCTCGGCGATCGCGGCGCCGACCCGCCGGGCCAACTCGATCAGCTCCGGGTGTGTCGGCCCGGAAGCGCAGTACACGCACACCGCCCATTCGCGGTCGGGATCTCGGGACACAGGCTCAAACCTAGCCATAGACTCCGGCGGTGCCTGTGCCACTGCCGGTTCGATGGGTGACCGCACCGGCCGAACCCGTGTTGGCCGAGGTCGACGCGGCGCTGTGGGCCCACGGCGGCGCCGCGCTGGTGGGACCTGCCGGGGTGGGCAAGACCACGTTGGCGCGTCGGTCGCTGGAACGGGTCGCGCCCGACTTCCCGCGGGTGGACTGGATACGGGCGACACCGATCGGTGCGCAGGTCCCGTTCGCCGCGTTCGAGCATCTGGTGGACATCCCGGCGACCGGGAAGACCGCCGCGGTGCTCGAGGCCGCCCGTGAACACCTGGGCGACGGTCGTCTGTTGGTGGTCGACGACGCGCATCTGCTCGACCCGCTGTCGGCGGCGCTGGTCTACCAACTGGCGGTGAGCGGGTCGGTGACCCTGCTCGTGACGGTTTCCACCGACGGCGACGACGTGGCGGCGTGGCTGCCCGCGGAGGTGGCGGCGCTGTGGCAGGACGAGCTGGTCCACCGGATCGAGCTGCACCCGCCCGGTCACGAGGACGCTCGGCTGCGGGCTCAGGTCAACTCGTACGTCGACGATCTGGACGCCGACGCGCACCGGGTCCTGGAGTTTTTGTCGGTCGCCGATCCCCTGCCGCTCGAGGTGGCTGCGTTGCTGACCAGCGCCCGCGCTGTCGAGGCGGCGCTGCAGTCACAGGCGGTGGTCCTCGGCGCCGACGGGCTGGGTGCGGCGCATCCGTTGTTCACCGACGCGGTGCGCGAGGTGCTCGGCGGGCCGGAACTGCGCCGGCTGCGCAGCGCGGTGGCGGCTCGGCTGCCCGCCGACGGCGTGGTGGCGCGGTTGCGCCGCGCGGTGCTGGCCGTCGACAGCGACTGGTCGGCCCCGCGCGGGGAGTTGCAGGGCGCCGCGGGAGACGCGTTGCGGCTGGGCGCGCTCGAGCTGTCCGAACGGCTCGCCCGGTCGGCGCTACGGACGGACACCGACCTCGGGGCGCGGCTGACGCTCGGCTATGCGTTGGCCTGGCAGGGACGCGGCCGGGAGGCCGACGAGGTGCTCGCCGGCATCGACCCGGACACGCTCTCGGAGCCGGAGTTGTTGGCGTGGGCGCTGCCGACGGCGGCGAACCGGTTCTGGATGCTGTCGCAACCCGAGCACGCCACCGCGTTGCTGCAGAACACGCGCACCAAACTGGCGGCGCCGGCCGCGCGCACCACACTGGACGCGTTGTCCGCGACGTTCGCGATGAACTCCGGAAACCTGGCGCGGGCAACGGAACTGGCGGACTCGGTGCTGTCCTCTCCGGCGGCTGACGACACCGCGATCGGGTGGGCCGCGTCTGCCGCGGCGTTGACGTCGGCACGGCGCGGGCACTTCGCCGGCGTTGACGCGCTGGCGCGGCGCGCGGTGGCCGCGGGCCAACCGGGACTGCTGCGCTTCACCAGTGGCTACGGTCAGGTCACCGCACTGATCATGAACGGCGAGCCGCGCCAGGCCCTGAACCTGGCACAGCGGCTGACCGATTTCGCGCAGCGCCGGCAGCCGGGGCGCGCGATCGGCGAGGTGGTGCAGGCCGACGTGCTGATCGCCCAAGGCGAACTCGAAGGGGCCGTCGAATTGCTGCGCAGCGCCGCGGCGACGCTGGCGCCGACCGGCTACTCGTGGGGTCCGCTGGCGTGGATGCTGTTGGCGCAGGCTTCGGGTCGGCTCGGTCATGCGGTCGAGGCCGGAAAAGCGTTGGCACGCGCGGAGGCTCGGCACGGACTCAAATCGATGCTGTTCGCACCGGAACTCGCGTTGGCGCGGGCGTGGACGAATGCGGCACGACGCGACGCGTTCGGCGCGGTCGCAGCGGCCCGAGACGCGGCCAGGGCCGCGCAGCGCGGAGGGCAGCACGCCGTGGCACTGCGCGCGCTGGACTCGGCCGTCCAGCTCGGCGACCGGCGCGCGCTGGAAGCGTTGACGCGGTGCAGCTCTGAGGTCGACTGCGCGTTCGGTCGTGCGGCGATCGCGCGTGCCCGCGCCTAGGTCTTCTCGGTCAGGGTCCGGTTGTGCAGCCGCAGTTCGCGGTGCACGTCGAGCGCGTCGAGGAACCTGTCGTCGTGGCTCACCACGAGGAACGCGCCGCGGTAGGCGCGCAGCGCGGCTTCGAGCTGCGCGACACCGGCGAGGTCCAGGTTGTTGGTCGGCTCGTCGAGCAGCAGCAGGTGCGGTGCGGGTTCGGCGAACAGCACACACGCCAGCGTCGCCCGCAGGCGTTCTCCGCCGGACAGCCCCCGCACCGTTTGGTCCACCGTGTCGCCGCGGAACAGGAACTGCGCCAACAGGTGTCGCCGGTGCGTGGTCGACAGGCTGGGCGCGAACGCGGCGAGGTTCTGCGCGACAGTGCGGTCGTCGTCGAGCAGGTCGAGCCGCTGCGAGACGTAGGCCACCCGGCCCGCGGCGACCTGCACCGAACCCTGCTGCGGCGTGATCTGTCCGCACAGCACGCGTAGCAACGTCGTCTTACCCGCACCGTTGGGCCCGGTGAGCGCGACGTGTTCGGGTCCGCGCACGGTCAGGTTCACCCCGTCGAGGATCCGGCGTCCGCCGAGATCGACGCCGACGTCGTCGGCGGTCAACACGATCCGTCGGGCGGCGACGTCGGTGTCCGGGAGGTTGAGCACCAGCGCGTCGTCGTCGCGCAGGGCCTGTTCGGCGTCGGCGAGGCGAGCCCGGGCCTCCTCGACCCGTCGGGCGTGCACGTCGTCGACTCGGCCGCTGGTTTCCTGCGCACGCCGCTTGCGGGCGCCCGCAACGATTTTCGGCAGCCCGGCGTCGGCCAGGCCCCGGGCGGCGGTACCGGCACGGCGGTCGGCGCGCTCGCGGGCCTGTTGGCGTTGCCGGCTCTGCCGCTTCAGTTGCTGTTCGGCGTTGCGGACCGCGGCGTGGGCCGCCTCGGCGCCGGCCGCGACCGCGGCCTGGTACTCGGTGAAATCACCTCCGTAGAGGGTGATTCCACCGCGGTGCAGTTCGGCGATCTGGTCCATCCGGTCGAGCAGGACACGGTCGTGGCTGACCACCAGCAGACATCCGTGGTAGTCGTCGAGCGCACGGTAGAGCCGGCGACGTGCCGCGGTGTCGAGGTTGTTGGTCGGTTCGTCGAGAAGCAGAATGTCGTTGCGGCGCAACAGCTGTCGGGCCAGCCCGAGGAAGACCACCTCGCCGCCGGACAGGGTCTCCAGCGGCCGGTCGAGCGTGAGGTGCCCGAGGCCGAGTCGGTCCAGGTGGGCGCGGCTGCGTTCCTCGATGTCCCAGTCGTCGCCGATGGTGACGAACAGCTCCTCGCTGGTGTCGCCGGCGCTCAGCGCGGCGAGCGCGTCGAGGGCCGGCGCCACGCCCAGCAGGTCGGCCACGCTGCGGCCGGACATCAGCGGCAGCGTCTGCGGCAGGTGGCCGACGGAGCCGTCGACGGTGACCGCACCGCTGGTCGGCGTCAGCTCGCCCGCGATGACGCGCAGCAGCGTGCTCTTTCCGGCTCCGTTGGCGGCGACCAGGCCGGTGCGCCCGGCGGTCAGCGCGAACGTCAGACCCGAGAACAGTTCGGTGCCGTCGGGCCAGCAGAACCCGAGATCGGTACAGACCACAGAAGCAGACATGAGGAGACGCTTTCCGCATGCGGGCGTGAGCCCGCGGATCGAACAGGACGGCGTGCCGGCTCAGCCGGTGATGTCGTCTCCCCACATGCCTTTCAGGCTAGAGGCGCGGTCAACCGATTAAATAGCCGCGCAGCATCTCGGTGGCCGCGGTGATCTTGTCGACCGCGACGTGTTCGTCGGCGCGGTGCGCCAGGTTGGGGTCGCCAGGGCCGTAGTTGACCGCGGGGATGCCTAGCGCCGCGAACCGCGACACGTCGGTCCAGCCGTACTTGGCGCGCACCTGCCCGCCGGCGGCGGCGACGAGCGCGGCGGCGGCCGGGCGGGTGAGACCGGGTAGCGCCCCGGCGGCCGAGTCGGTGAGTTCGAGGGCGACGTCGAGGCCGTCGAAAACCTCGCAGACATGCGCGTAGGCCGCCTCGACGCTGCGGTCGGGCGCGAAACGGAAGTTGACCGTGACCGTCGCCGCGTCGGGGATCACGTTGCCGGCGATGCCGCCGTCGATGCGCACCGCGGACAGGCCCTCGCGGTAGACACACCCGTCGATGTCGACGTCGCGGGCCCGGTAGGCGTTCAGCCGTGCCAGTACATCGCCGAGTTTGTGAATGGCGTTGTCGCCCAACCATGATCGGGCGGAGTGCGCGCGGGTGCCCCGGGTGGAGATGCGCATCCGCAGCGTGCCCTGACAGCCCGCCTCGATGTAGCCGTCCGAGGGCTCGCCGAGGATCGCAACGTCGGCGTCGAGCCACTGCGGAAGTTCGCGTTCGATGCGGCCCAGACCGTTGGCGGAGGCTTCGATCTCCTCGCAGTCGTAGAGCACGAGGGTGATGTCATGGGCGGGTTCGGTGACGGTGGCCGCCAGGTGCAGGAAGACCGCGTCGCCGGCTTTCATGTCCGAGGTGCCGCAGCCGCGCAGGACGCCGCCCTCGAGTCGGCTGGGCATGTTGTCGGCGGCCGGAACAGTGTCGGTGTGCCCGGCCAACAGCACGCGTGACGGTTTGCCGAAGTCGGTTCGGGCCAGCACCGCGTCGCCGTTGCGGATGATCTCGTAGCCGGTGGTCTGCTCGCGCAACGCGGCTTCGATCTCGTCGGCGATGCGCTTCTCGTGCCGCGATTCGCTGGGGATGTCGACCAGCGCAGCGGTCAGCGCAACCGGGTCACCGTGCAGGTCGAGCGTCACAGCCCTGACGTTAGTCTTAGCGCCGTGACTTCTGCATCAGGCATCGGTTTGGCGACGATCACTGCGGACGGAACCGTCCTCGACACCTGGTTCCCGGCACCCGAGCTCGGCGGTGACGGCCCGGCCGGGACCACCCGGCTGTCGGTGGCCGAGATTCCCGAGGCATTGGCGACGCTGACCGGCCGCGACGAGGACCGCGACGTCGAGGTGGTCGCGGTGCGCACGGTCATCGCGTCGCTCGACGACAAGGCGGCCGACGCCTACGACGGTTACCTGCGCCTGCACCTGCTGTCGCACCGGCTGGTCGCGCCGCACGGCCTGAACGCCGACGGGCTGTTCGGCGTGTTGACCAACGTGGTGTGGACGAACTTCGGGCCGTGCCAGGTCGAGGGCTTCGAGACCGTGCGCGCACGGCTGCGCAGCCGCGGCCAGGTCGCCGTGTACGGGGTGGACAAGTTCCCCCGCATGGTCGACTACGTGCTGCCGTCCGGGGTGCGCATCGCCGACGCCGACCGGGTGCGGTTGGGCGCGCATCTGGCCGCCGGCACCACGGTGATGCATGAGGGCTTCGTCAACTTCAACGCCGGCACGCTGGGCAGCTCGATGGTGGAGGGGCGCATCTCGGCCGGCGTGGTGGTCGACGACGGCTCCGACATCGGCGGCGGCGCCTCCATCATGGGCACGCTGTCCGGCGGCGGCACCGAGGTGATCTCGGTCGGCAAGCGCTGCCTGCTGGGCGCCAACGCTGGCCTGGGCATCTCGCTGGGTGACGACTGCGTTGTCGAGGCGGGGCTCTATGTGACCGCGGGTACCAAGGTGCAGACCGCGGACGGGCAGACCGTGAAAGCGCGGGAATTCTCCGGCGCGAACAACCTGCTGTTCCGCCGCAACTCGCTGTCCGGGGCGGTCGAGGTGGTCAAGCGCGACGGTTCTGGCATCACCCTCAACGAGGCCCTGCACGCCAACTGACTTTGTTTTGCGCGAGCGCGCGTGTCTGTCCCTCGACACGCCGCGTCTCGTCAGCACTTTGCGCGCGCTCGTCACCCCGCGGCGTTGGGCAGCAGCGGCGGGCACGGCCCGGACACGAGCTCGAAATGCCAGATCTCGTTGGCGTAGATCTGACACAAGCCGAACCGCGGACCGTTCGCGATCAGCCAGTGGTCCGCGGCGGCCGGACCGATGTCGACAGCCTGGCCGATGACATGCTTGGACACCTCGGGCGTTGCGACCAGTTCGGCGGCTTTCGCTCGGCTGCCGTAGGTGCGCACGGCGTCGTCGAACAGCCGCTGCTGAAAGCCCGGTGACCGCCAGCCCGAGGTCACCTTCAGCTCGACGCCTTGGGCCGCAGCGGCTCGCGTGGCTTCCTGCACTGCGCGCAGCAGGTTCGGATCCAGCTGCGCCAGAATCGGATTCGCCGCGTCGTCGATCGGCGAGAGCATGACGCCGTCGGGCAACCAGCCGCCGGTGGTGTCGACCGCGGCCGGTCCGATGGTCAGCGGATCCGCGGGTGGCGCGGGCGGTTCGAGCGGCGCAGGAGGCGCGAGCGGTTCGAGCGGCGCGGGCGGTTCGGGTGGCAGGGTCATGCTGGTCTGCATCAGTGCCACCGGTGGCGATTGACCGCAGGCCGCCAGGAGTCCGACGGTCAGCGCTCCGCCGATCGCGCCGAGCGCGCGGGAAATCCGAGAAAAGCCCGGCGTGTCGCCAACAGACACGCGCGCTCGCGCAAACGTCAGAGCCACTGTGCGAGCTGGGGTTTGAGGACCTTGCCCATGGCGTTGCGCGGCAGACTGTCCACCACCCGCACCTCGCGTGGGCGCTTGTGCGCCGAAAGCTGCTCCGCCACATACTCGGTCAGCTGCCCGGGTGCGGCCTCGCCGACGACGAACGCCACGATCTTCTGCCCGAGGTCGTCGTCGGGCGCGCCGATCACCGCGGCCTCGACCACCCCCGGATGACCCAACAGCACGGTCTCGATCTCACCCGCACCGACGCGGAAGCCACCGGTCTTGATCAGATCCACCGATTCCCGGCCGACGATGCGGTGCATACCGCCGCCGTCGATGACGGCGACGTCGCCGGTGCGGTACCAGCCGTCGTCGCCGAGCACGTCGGCGGTGGCGTCGGGCCGGTTGAGATAGCCGTCGAACAGCGTCGGGCTCTGCACATGCAACCGGCCGATGGTCTCCCCGTCATGAGCGACCTCGCCGCCGTCGTCGTCGACCAACCGGGTGCGCACACCCTCCAGCGGCAGCCCGACCCACCCGGGCCGGCGCTCACCGGATGCCAGGGTGCTCAGCGTGATCAACGATTCGGTGCTGCCGTACCGTTCGACGGGTGCGTGACCGCTGAGCTCGACCAGCCCGTCTAACACCGGCACCGGCAGCGCTGCGCTGCCCGACACCAGCAGCCGGGCCTGCGACATCGCCCGGGCGGCCGCACCGTCGGCGACCACCCGCGACCACACCGTCGGCACCCCGAACACCAGCGATCCACCGCGCTCGGTGACCGCCTCGGCGTACGCCGCCGGCTGCGGCTTCCCGGTGTGAATGAACCGGTTGCCGATGCGCAGCGATCCCAGCAGCCCGAGCACCAGACCGTGCACGTGGTACAGCGGCAGCCCGTGCACCAGGGTGTCCTCGGCGGTCCACTGCCACGCCTGGGCGAGCATGTCGATGTCGGCGGCGATGGCGCGACGACTGACGACCACGCCCTTGGGCGGGCCCGTGGTGCCCGAGGTGTACATGATCAGCGCGGTCGCGTCGGCCGGCGGTTCGGCGTAGCGGTGCCAGCTGCGCGCGTGCAGACGCACCGGGATGTGGCCCAGCCCTTCGGGCTCGTCGGGCTTCTCCCCCAGCCACGCCTGGGCACCGGAATCGGTGATGATGTGCCGGCGTTCGGCCGCGCCGACGTCGGCGGGCACCGGCACGGCAGGCACACCGGCGATCAGGCACCCGGCGATGGCCAGCACCGTCGACGCGGTGGGCCGGGCGAGGACCGCCACGCGGGCGGCCCCGGCCACCCGTTCGGCGACCGAGGTGGCCGCGCCGACCAGATCGCTGCGGCGCAGCGAGACGCCGTCGATGCGCACCGCATCGTCGAGCTCGGCACCAGCGGCGACGGCCGCGGGGTTCAAAGAGGCCAGCAGCACGCCCCGAAGGCTACCTGCCGGTCTGGGCATACTGTGCTCGTGGATTCGATCCGGGCCGTGGGTTCGCACGAGGTGTACCGCAACAACTGGATGACCCTCCGCGAAGACGACATCCGCAGACCGGACGGCAGCCCGGGCATCTACGCGGTGGTCGACAAACCCGATTACGCGTTGGTGATCGCCCGCGACCCCGGCGACCGATTCTGTCTGGTCGAACAGTTCCGCTACCCGTTGGGGATACGGCGCTGGGAGTTCCCCCAGGGCACCGCCCCCGGCCGCGCCGACCTGGACCCCGCCGAACTGGCCGCGCGTGAACTGCGCGAGGAGACGGGTCTGCTCGCCGAGTCGATGGCCTTCCTCGGTCTGCTCGACGTGGCCCCGGGCATGAGCAGCCAACGCGGCCGCGTGTTCCTGGCCACCGGCATCACCGAAGGTCCGCACGACCGCGAACCCGAGGAACAGGACATGACCAGCGCGTGGTTCGCCCGGTCCGAAGTCGAACAGATGATGCGCGACGGCGCGATCACCGACGCGCAGTCCCTGGCCGCGTGGACGCTGCTGCTGCTCCACGAGCGGTGATCCATTCGCCGCAAACGGCTTTCACGTTCAGCACCGATACCAAGCCGTGACTCAACCGTGGCTCAAGCGGTCGTGTCGATCAGGCACTTTGACGGGTGAGGCAATTAGGTTGCAACTGCCCACATCTGACGACACTGCGAGGAACCATGTCTGCCCCCGGGGCGCGCCGCGCGCTTGCATCTGCGACAGCCGTTGCGGCGCTGTGTGTTTGCATCCCTGCCACGGCCGAGGCCGCGCCGCAGGCATGGAACGGCCGTTACACCGTGGTGACCTACGCGTCGGACAAGATGGGCACCAGCATCGCCGCGCGGCAACCGGAACCGGACTTCAGCGCGCAGTACACGTTCACCACGTCGTGCGCCGGAATCTGCACGGCCACCGCCAGCGACGGTCCCGCACCCACCAACCCCACCATCCCGCAGCCCACCCGCTACACCTGGGACGGCAAACAGTGGCTGTTCAACTACAACTGGCAGTGGGAGTGCTTCCGCGGCGGTGACGTGCCCCGCGAGTACGCCCCGGCGCGGTCACTGGTGTTCTACGCCCCGACGCCCGACGGTTCGATGTACGGCACGTGGCGCACCGAGATTCTCGACGGCCTGTGCAAGGGCACCGTGATCATGCCGGTCGCCGCGTACCCGGCGTAACCGGTCACCCCAATCGCTGCACCGCAGCGGTCACCCGCTCGTCGGACGCCGTCAACGCGACCCGCACATGCTGGGCCCCACGCGGTCCGTAGAACTCGCCGGGGGCGACGAGGATCCCCCGCTCGGCCAGCCAGGCCAGCGTCTGCCGGCATGGTTCCCCACGCGTGGCCCACAGATACAGGCCCGCCTCGGAGTGGTCCACCGTGAAGCCGGCGGCCTCCAGCGCGCCGCGCAACGCGGTCCGTCGGCGCGCATAGCGTTCGCGCTGCACGCGCTCGTGCTCGTCGTCGTCGAATGCCGCCACCATGGCGCCCTGGACCGGGAAGGGCACCATCATCCCGGCGTGCTTGCGCACCGCCAGCAGCTCGGCCACCACGGCGGCATCCCCGGCGACCAGGCCCGCCCGGTAGCCGGCCAGCGACGACGTCTTGGACAGCGAGTGCAGTGCCAGCAGCCCGGTGTGGTCGCCGTCGCAGACGTCGGGATGCAGGATCGACACCGGCGCCGCATCCCACCCGAGACCCAGGTAGCACTCGTCGGATGCGACCAGCACGCCGCGTTCGCGGGCCCAGCCGACGACTTTGCGCAAATGGTCGACGCCGAGAACCTTGCCGGTCGGGTTGCTCGGGGAGTTCAGGTACACCAGCGCCGGGGTCAGAGGCCCTACCTGGGTCAGCGAGTCCGCACGCACGACGGCCGCTCCGGCCAGTAGCGCCCCCACCTCGTAGGTCGGGTAGGCCAGCTCCGGCACCACCACGGTGTCCCCGGCCCCCAGGCCGAGCAACGTCGGTAGCCAGGCAATGAGCTCCTTGGTGCCGATCGACGGCAGCACCGCCTGCGGCGTCAGCCCGGTGATGCCGTACCGACGTTCCAGCGCGGCGACCGCCGACGAGCGCAGCGCCTCGGTACCAGCGGTCGTCGGGTAGCCGGGAGCAGCACTCGCCGCGGCCAGCGCATCACGGATGACAGGGGCGACCGGGTCGACGGGCGTACCTACCGAGAGGTCGACGATGCCGTCAGGGTGCGCCCGGGCAGCCGTGGTGACCTCCGACAGCGTGTCCCACGGGAACACCGGCAGAGCCGCGGATTTCAGCGGTCGGCGGACCGTCCCGACTTCGTCAGGACCGCCAGGTGCGGGCGTCGTCGTCCTCAGTCCTCGCCCTGCGGAGGCAGGTCCTTGACCGCCTGCGGGTCGTTGTCGGTCTGCCCGACCTTCGAGGCGCCGCCGGGAGAACCGAGCTCGGTGAAGAAGTCCGCGTTGGACTGGGTGTAGCTGCTCCACTGGTCGGGGACGTCGTCCTCGTAGTAGATGGCCTCAACGGGGCACACCGGTTCGCAAGCGCCGCAGTCGACGCATTCGTCCGGGTGGATGTACAGCATGCGAGCGCCCTCGTAGATGCAGTCGACAGGGCATTCCTCGATGCACGCCTTGTCTTTGACGTCGACGCAAGGCTCGGCAATGACGTACGTCACCTAACTTCTCCTCAAGTCCTCGAACTGCAATCCTGCGGGCTGCTTAACAGGCAGAGAGCTCAACTGCGAACAGGTCCCAGCAAGTATCCCTGCCGTCGTTGGGACGTTTGTCTCAGTGTGCCCTAAGTTGCGCAAAACCGAGTTAGGGGTTGCGCACGGTTACAGATACTAACCGTCTCGTTTCCCATCCGCCTAGTCGGCACGCCCGGCCCGTCATCCCGCGGACGACCGGATGGGAACAAATGCGGACTACGGTCCGTTTACCTATCTGAGGCCCGCGAAGTCGGCGCCCGCAGCATGACCGAATCAACTCGAGGAGGACTCTCATGACCACAGCTACCGCCACCACCCTGTCCGCCGGCACCTGGGCCATCGACCCGGTGCACTCGTCGGTCGGCTTCTCCGTACGCCACCTGATGGTGAGCAAGGTCCGCGGCGAATTCGAGAAGTTCCACGGCGCCATCACCGTCGCCGAGAACGGCACCCCGTCGGTGCAGGCCGAGGTCGCCGTCGACTCGATCAACACCCGCAACGAGCAACGCGACGCCCACCTGCGCTCCGCCGAATTCTTCGACGTCGAGCGCTACCCGCTCGCCACGTTCACCTCCACCGCGATCCGCCCCGAAGGCGAGGACTATGTGCTCGACGGCGAGCTGACCCTCAAGGGCGTGACCAAGCCGATCTCACTGAACCTCGAGTTCAACGGTGTCGGCACCGGCATGGACGGCGGCGAGGTCGCCGGCTTCGAGGCGTCGGTCGTGCTCAACCGGCGCGACTTCGGCATCGACATCGACATGCCGTTGGAGTCCGGCGGCGTGGTCGTCGGCGACAAGGTCACCGTCGTCCTGACCATCGAAGCCGTCAAGCAGTCCTGACCCCAGGTGCTCGCAGCGAAAAGCCTGTGTCACACGGCTTTTCGCTGCGGGCCTCAGGCCGCCAGCGGCGCGTAGGTTGTCGTGCGCTGGCGCGCGGGCCGGCCGATGCCGGCCGCGATCTCCACCAGGTCCTCGACGCTCTTGTACGAGCCGAACTCCGACCCGGCCATCCGCGAGATCGTCTCTTCCATCAGCGTGCCGCCCAGGTCGTTGGCACCGCCGTTGAGCATCACCTGCGTGCGCTCCACGCCGAGCTTGACCCAGCTGGTCTGGATGTTGGCGATCCTGCCGTGCAGCATGATCCGCGCCAGCGCGTGCACCGCACGGTTGTCGCGGTGCGTCGGACCCGGGCGCGCTCCCCCGGCCAGGTACAGCGGCGAGGACTGATGGACGAACGGCAACGGCACGAACTCGGTGAACCCGCCGGTGCGGTCCTGGATGTCGCGCAGCACCCGCAGGTGGCCCACCCAGTGCCGCGGGGTGTCGACGTGGCCGTACATCATCGTCGAGCTCGAGCGCAGCCCGACTTCGTGGGCGGTGGTGACGACGTCGATCCACATCGACGTCGGCAGCTTCCCTTTGGTCAGCACCCACCGCACCTCGTCGTCGAGGATCTCGGCCGCGGTGCCCGGGATCGACCCCAGACCGGCCTCGCGCAGCGCGATCAGCCACTCCCGCACGCTCAGACCACTTTTGGTGACCCCGTTGGCGATCTCCATGGGACTGAACGCATGCACGTGCATCGACGGCACCCGCGCCTTGACCGCACGCACCAGATCGGCGTACCCGGTGACCGGCAGCTCCGGGTCGATGCCGCCCTGCATGCACACCTCGGTCGCGCCGGCGACGTGTGCTTCCCACGCCCGGTCGGCCACCTCCTGCGTGGACAGCGAATAGGCGTCGGCGTCGCCTTTGCGTTGCGCGAAGGCGCAGAAGCGGCAGCCGGTGTAGCAGATGTTGGTGAAGTTGATGTTGCGGTTGACGACGAACGTCACGTCGTCGCCGACGGTGTCGCGACGTAGCGAGTCCGCCAGTGCGGCAACGGCATCCAGGGCCGGACCGTCGGCGGTGGCCAGCGCCAGGTATTCGTCGTCGGTGCAGCCGGCCGGGTCGTGTTCAGCAGAGCGCAGCGCTGCGAGCACGTCGGTGTCGATGCGTTCGGGTGCGCGGGTGGCCAGCTCCTCCACCTTCGCACGGATCGACTCCCAGTCACCGAATGCGCTGCCCAGATCGCTGCGGGTCTCGGTCAGCCGGCCGCTGCTGTCGATCGCGGTGTGCAGGTCGGTACGACCCAGCGACTCGGACGCCTCGTCGGGCTCCTGCCAGGGTCGTCCGACGGGGTTGACGTCGAGGGCGTAGCCGGTGTCGGGGTCGGCCAGCGCGTCGACATGTCCACGCACGCGCGGGTCGATCCACGCGGCGCCGGCCTGCACGTACTGCGGTTGCGCGGTCAGGCGCTGCACCAGGTCGTACCCGGCCTCGGCGGTGACGGCGGCCAGCTCGTCGAGCGCGGGCCACGGCCGCTCGGGGTTGACGTGGTCGGGGGTCAACGGCGAGACGCCACCCCAGTCGTCGACGCCGGCGCCGATCAGCGCGAGGCACTCCTGCCGCGAGACCAGGTTCGGGGGCGCCTGAATGCGCACCTTCGGCCCCATCACCAGGCGGGTGACCGCGATGGTGGCCAGGAAATCCTCGAACCCCGCGTCGGGCGCCGAGGCCATCGCGGTGTGGTCCTTGGCGCGGAAGTTCTGCACGATCACTTCCTGAATGTGCCCGAATTCCTTGTGCGAGCGCCGGATCGCGTGGATGGTCTCGGCCCGCTCGGTCAGGCTCTCACCGATACCCACCAACAGACCGGTGGTGAACGGAATGGACAACCGCCCCGCGTCGGCCAGTGTGCGCAGCCGCACCTCGGGGTCTTTGTCGGGGCTGCCGTAATGGGCGGCACCACGGGTCTCGAACAACCGACGCGACGTGGTTTCCAGCATCATGCCCATCGACGGCGCAACGGGTTTGAGCCGCGAGAGCTCCGCCCAGCTCATCACGCCGGGGTTCAGGTGGGGCAGCAGGCCGGTCTCCTCGAGCACCCGGATCGCCATCGCTCGCACGTAGTCCAGCGTGGAGTCGTACCCGCGCTCGTCGAGCCACTGCCGCGCCTCGTCCCAGCGCGCCTCCGGCCGGTCACCGAGGGTGAACAGCGCTTCCTTGCAACCCATCTCGGCACCGCGGCGCGCCACGTCGAGAATCTCGTCGGGCTCCATGTACATGCCCATGCCTGCGGAGCGCAGCCGGCCGGGCACGGTGACGAAGGTGCAGTAGTGGCAGGTGTCCCGGCACAGGTGCGTCACCGGGATGAACACCTTGCGCGAATAGCTCACCGGGAGGCGTCCGGTGGCGCCGCGGCGTCCGGCATCCTGCAGTCCGGCGTCGCGTACGCGGGCGGCGCTGGCGCACAGGTCGGTCAGCTCGTCGCCGCGCGCGGTCAACGCGATCGCGGCCTCGTCGACGTTGAGGGCCACGCCGTCGCGGGCCCGGCGCAGCACACGCCGCACCGCGGCGGTGTTGTGCGCGGCAGGGATGACCGGGTCTGGCAGGTTGGCGCCGTGCTGGGGGTTCAGAGCCACTTCCCTGTAACCCCGACGTTGTCGTGGATCATCCGCGCATCTCACGATCTGGAACAGCATGCGCCTGCCATGCACCGGACATAGAGGTCACAGTAGTCATCGAACGGCCACCCCGGATTCGGCCCTGGTCGCCGGCGCAGACGTACGGCGCATCACGAGCCAGGCGGGCGGCAGCGCTCCGAGCGCGATCAGCAGCAGCGGCGAATACTCCATGAGCCCGACGCCGCCGAGCACGATGTCGTCGCCGGGCCCGCCGAACGTGCACAGCAGGACCGTGGCCAGCCATGTCCACAGCGGCAGCGCGCTCAGGCGCGCAGAGGTGGTCCAGTGCATCGCGGCCCAGACGAGCGCGGTGTTGAGGACGCCGGCGAGCAGCGCACTGATCGGCAGCGGCACAGTGCCGACTCGCAGCGGCAGGAAGAACACGGCCATCAGCGCCGAGAGCACACCGTCGAGGCCCAGGAGGAACAGCACCAGCCCGCGGAGCCGGTCTGCAGGCGGCGCGGTCGGCGGGGTCAGGTCGGAATGCTGTCGAGCAGGGACACCAGCGATCCGACGACCCATTGGAAGTTGTCCAGCCGGTCCTGCCAGTGCTGCAGGTTGGGATCCAGGTCGGGGTCCATGTGCTGCCCTTCCGTACGCGGTTGGGGGCAGCTTACCCGCTCGACCTGCCGTCAACGCACGTTGAGCCCGGCCAGCAGATCGGTCTCCCAACCGCGGTCGTCGCGTGGCCCGGCCTGACCTGAGACGAGGGCGTAGTACTCGCTGCCGTCGATGGGCAGGGCGATGTTGTTGGACAGTGCGAAGAACCGGTCGTCGTCGGACACGGTCACCTGAGTTTGGTGGGCACGCATGGCCGCGACCTTGGCCGGTAGGTGCGGGGTGAGGTCGAGGGCTGCGTCGATCGCATCGTCGGCGAACGCGTCGAAGGGCAGTTGATCGAGCGGTATCCGCGTCCACTCCGGCGGCGCGTCGTCGAGGACGCCCTGCCCGGCGGCCAGTGCGGACGCCGCCATGACGGTCCAGTAGAACTTGGGCACCCGCCAGGCGGCGGCGTCCACCGCGGCCGTGGTCACCCGGTGCGTATGGATGTGGTCGGGGTGGCCGTATCCGCCGTGCGGGTCGTAGGTGACGACGACGTGTGGACGCAGCTCGTCGATGACGGCGACCAGGGCGGCGACCTGCTCGGCGAAGTCGCCGTCGACGAACCGTTCCTGATGGCGGGCCGGCGTGCCTTCCATCCCGGAGTCGCGCCACCGCCCGGCACCCCCGAGGTACCGGGGCCCGTCGACGCCGAGCGCCGCGAGCGCGGCGGTCAGTTCGGCGACGCGGTAGCCGCCCAGCTGATCGGCCCGGTCGACGGCCAGTCCGGCCCACCGGTCGCCGATGACCTCGCCTTCTTCGCCGAGCGTGCAGGTGACGACCTGGACCTGGGCGCCGCGCGCGGTGTAGTGGGCGATGGTCGCGCCGGTGGTGAGGGTCTCGTCGTCAGGATGGGCGTGGACGAAAAGCAGTCGTGCGGTCTCCATTCCGTCCAGCTTGCCTGGTCCTCACCACTGCGGAACGGGCACGGGTGGTGAAGCCGCGCCTTGTCCGTCGGCATAGAGCTCGTGCAGAGTGCGCAACACCGCCGCGCACGCCGCGCGCTCGTCGGGGTCGATGCGATCGAGGATCCGACGGAGTTGCCGACGACGGTCCGCCGCCACCTGCTGGACCACCTTGCGGCCCTTCGGTGTCAGCTCCAGGCGGACGACGCTGCGGTTGGCGGGGTCCGAGCAGCGCAGCAGATGCCCCGAGGCGTGCAGCCGGTCGGCCAGGCGGGTCACCGACGAACCGACGACGCCGAGGGCCTTGGCGCATTCGGTCGAACTCAGGGTGCCCTCCTGCGCGAGGACCGACAGCAACCGAAACTGCGGCAGCGTGACGTCGACCTTGTCGACGCTGCGCAGGGCCATCCCGGCCAGGTCCCGCACGGCGGTCTCGAAGGCCGCGAGTTCCTCGGCCGATGTCTTCATCACGGCACGGTCCGGTCTCCAGGCATGACGGCAGCGTATTACAGACCACCTATTGCGTTGCGCAAGCCTTGCATTATGCAAGCGTTGCGGGCAGACTGGAATCTTGACTCGATCCATTTGGGGGTGACACATATGCGCGAATGGGAGAAGCGGCTGCGGTCGGCGAATCTGCGCGTGACCCGACCCCGGCTCGCCGTGCTCGCCGAGTTGCACGAGCACCCGCACTCCGGCGTGGACGAGATCGCCGCCGGAGCGCGCCGACGCATCGGATCGCTGTCGACACAGGCGGTTTACGACGTGCTTCACGCATTGACCGAAGCCCGCTTGCTACGCCGCGTCGAGCCGGCCGGTTCGCGACCGCGCTTCGAGCTCCAGACCGACGACAACCATCACCACCTGGTGTGCCGGTCCTGCGGCGCGCTGGCCGACGTCGAGTGTGACGGCCCAGGCGCGCCGTGCCTGCACCCCCGCGCCGACGCGGGTTTCGTGATCGACGAGGCCGAGGTGACTTTCTGGGGCATGTGCCCCGACTGCCAGCGCAGTACCCAACCCAACTGAAGGAGAACTCCATGACCACACCCAGATTCGGCTCCACGACCGGAACGGGTGCGCCCGCATTCAGCGACCGGAACTCGTTGACCGTCGGCGCAGGCGGACCGATCGTCCTGCACGACGTGCACTTCCTCGAACAGATGGCCCACTTCAACAGAGAGCGGGTGCCGGAGCGCAACCCGCACGCCAAGGGCTCCGGCGCGTTCGGGGTGTTCACCGCCACGGAGGACGTCTCACAGTTCACCAAGGCGGCGCTGTTCCAGAAGGGCGCGAAAACCGATCTCCTGGTGCGCTTTTCGACAGTCGCCGGCGAGCAGGGCAGCCCGGACACGTGGCGGGACGTGCGCGGATACTCGATGAAGTTCTACACCTCCGAGGGCAACTACGACCTCGTGGGCAACAACACCCCGATCTTCTTCGTCCGCGACCCGATGAAGTTCCCGCACTTCATCCGTAGCCAGAAGCGCATGCCGGACTCCGGGCTGCGGTCCTCGCAGATGCAGTGGGACTTCTGGAGTTTGAACCCCGAGTCGGCTCACCAGGTGACCTACCTGATGGGTGAGCGCGGCCTGCCCCGGACCTGGCGTCACATGAACGGCTATGGCTCCCATACCTATATGTGGATCAACGCCGCCGGCGAGAAGTTCTGGGTGAAGTATCACTTCCACACCGATCAGGGTCTGGAGTTCCTGACCAACGACGAAGCCGCGGCGCTGGCCGGCGAGGACGCCGACTTCCATCGCAAGGACCTGTTCGAGTCCATTCAGCGTGGCGAGTATCCGAGCTGGAAGCTCTCGGTTCAGGTGATGCCGTACGCCGAGGCCGCCGACTACCGCTTCAACCCGTTCGACCTGACCAAGGTGTGGCCGCACGCGGACTACCCGCTGATCCCGGTCGGCACCTACACGCTGAACCGCAACCCGGAGAACTTCTTCGCCCAGATCGAACAGGCGGCATTCTCGCCGGGCAACACTGTGCCGGGTATCGGCTTGTCGCCGGACAAGATGCTGCTCGGCCGCGCGTTCGCTTACAACGACGCGCAGCGCAACCGGATCGGCACCAACTTCCACCAGTTGCCGGTCAACCAGCCGCGCAACGGCGTTCCGGCCAACACGTACATGTTCGACGGCCAGATGGCCTACCACCATTCGGGTGCGGCGCCGGTCTATGCGCCCAACAGCGGCGGCCGGCCATGGTCGGACACCACCGGCCCCGCCGAGGACGGGTGGGAGGCCGACGCCGAACTGCTGCGCTCGGCGTACGCGTTGCACTCCGAGGACGACGACTTCGGCCAGGCCGGGACGCTTGTGCGCAAGGTGTGGAACGACGAGCAGCGCGCCGCGGCGGTCGAGACCATCGCCGGCAGCCTGGACGGGGTGACGGGCGAGGTGCTCGACAGGTCGCTGGAGTACTGGCGCAACGTCGACGACGACCTCGGAGCCCGGATCGAGAAGATCGTCCGGGACGGCCAGGCACCCACGCCGGTTCAAGGCATGGGCGAAGGCTGACCCACGCCGCCCGGCAGCGGGCCGACGCTGAGCAAAGCGTCGGCCCGCCCGGCATTGCCCCGGTGACTAGCCATTGAACGAACAAGAGCCATCCGTTCGACGATTGTCAGCTATCCCCGACACGAACTCAAAAAAATATTGACGTTCACAAAAAAACCTTCTTACTCCGGAGTAAGGTCTGGCGTGTCCAGCATCACACCGATGTAAAGAAGGGATTTCATGAACATCACGGTTCGCTCATATCTCACCGCGGGAGTAGCTCTCACCGGCGCCAGCGTCATCGCGCTGTCACCCGTCGTCGCGCCACCGACCAGCCCCATGACGCTCGCTGCTCCGACATCATCGTTCGAGGTGACACCGCTCGCAGCGGTCAATCCCATCACCGCATGGGTCGATGTCTTCTCCGGCGCGGCCGACAACCTGGGTGGACTGGGGCTCGCCGTTCTGCAGGATCCGTTCCCCCTTCTCCGCCAGGCACTGAGCAATGCGATCGGCTACGGAGTGACCGCTGTGACTGCGGTCGGCGGGGCGATCAACGGCGCAATGGAGTTTCTCAGTTTCGACAACACCACCGGCCTCTGGGCGCAATTGCGAACAGCTGCGACGCAAATCAGTGAGGGCGATATCGCCGGCGCGTTCAACACACTCAGCGACGGACTGATCCTCGGGCCGCTCTTCAACATCGGTCTGCCGGTGTTCACGTCGGGACTGCTGGACATCCCCGGCAAGATCTTCCAGAACGCCGCCAACCTGGTGAAGGCGGTGACCAACCTCGAGACGCTGTTTCCGGTGGTGCTCGGCGCCCTGGCCCCGGTGATGGGGTCGATGGCGGCGACCGGCGAGACACTGCAGGCAGCCTTCGACAGCTTCCGTCAGGGAGAGTTCATCGACGCGGTGGTGACGCTGATCAACATCCCTGCCATCATCACCGGCGCTGTGCTCAACGGCTACACCAAAGCCGATACCACCTTCCTGCCCGGACTGTTCTCGTTCGACGCCGAGGACCCGCAGCGCAGCGGTCTCCTCCAGGCGTTGTTCGTGACGCTGCCCAAGGCGCTCGCGGCGGCCATCGCACCCGAGACCGTGCCCGACACCGCCGGCGCCGGCGGACCGTCCGACGCAGCCGTCGGTGAAGGGACGATGGTCGCGGTCAGCGAACGGCGGGCGGCAGACAAGGATCCCGACGGCGCGCCGGTGGCGCCCGACTCCCCCGCAGAGTCACAAGCCGAGCCGGCCACCCCGTCTTCTGACGCCACCGATGAGGAAACCGCAGAGCCGTCCGCGGCCACCGATGAGGAAGCCGCGGTCGCCGACGACGAGCCGGCGACCGTTCCGGAGGAAGAGGAGTCCACCGAAGAAGAGGCTGCCCCGGCAGCCGACGAAGACACCGGGTCCGCGGACTCGGGCGCCTCGTCGCGTTCCAGCAGCGACAGCGGCAGGTCCGAACGTCGGAACTCGCGCGCCGCATAGCCGGTTCGAGACGGCCCCCGCATCCTCGGCTGCGGGGGCCTCTCGCGCTACTGCGGCAGCTTCACCCATTTGCCGGCGTCACCGACGATCCCCACCGGCACCGCCCCGCTGAGGCCGACGTTCTGGACGCTCGGGCCCACGGCCACGATCGTGGTGTCCTGCAGGATCGGCAGCACGGTCCACAAGTCCCACAGCTTGGGCTCGACCTCGTCGATCACCTCGGCGATGTCGGCCGTGCCGTGCAGCGCGGCGTCGATGTCGGGCTGGATGCTGTGATCGCAGATGCCGGTGATGTTGCTGGGAGCCTGTACGAGCTCACCGGCGTCCGGCTCCGCCGAGGGTGGGGCGCTCGCCGTGGTGGTCGGCGGCGGTTGAGGTGACGGCGGAGCATCGGTGGGTTCCGGCATCGGCGTCAGGGTGGCCACGGCGGTGGCTTCGAGTGCGGGACAGCCGTAGCGCGACGCCAGCGCGGTGGCCAGGTCACCGCCGGCCTGCCGCCACCCGACGACCGCGTCGACGCGGTTTTCGACCAGTGCATCGCTGTAGAGCGTCACGGGGTCCAGGGCCGCGACGGAGGCCGCGATCCCGACGTTGCGCAGCTGGTCGGCCGCCGTGTTGGCGACCGCCACGGAGGTGGGGTCGTTGGCGGCCACGCCCAGTACCAACGTCAGCGGCTGACCGTCGCGCATGAGCTGTCCGCGGCCATTGTCGGGCGCGGGGTTCTCCGGAGCCGGGGTCTCCGGCGTCGGTTCGCCCGGGGCGGGCGTCGTGCTGGGCGCCGCCTCGATCCGGTACCCGGCGTCGGTCAGCAGGGACAGCGCCTCCTGCCGGCTCATCGCCGGCGGAGCGGTCGGGACGTAGCCGGTGTCCGACGGCGACCGGACCTGCGCCTGCGCCAGGGTCACCGTGTTGTCGTCACCGGCGCCCACCGCGGCCAGCAGGTCCACGTCGAGCAGGCCGAGCACCGCCTTCCGTACCTGCGCGTCGGCCAGTGCCGGCTGCTGGGCACGCAGCGTCAACTGCATGACGCGCGGCGTGACGATCCGCGCGGTGCGCACGTCCGGGATCGCCGACAGCTGCGCGAACACCGCCGCGCCACCATGCACCTGCGCCACCTGGGTGTCGCCGTTGCGGATGGAGTCGGCCAGCGCGGCCGAGCTGCCACCGCGGCGGAACAGCACCAGGTCGGGGGTGGCGGGCTCGCCCCAGTAGCGGTCGTTGCGGGCCAGCAGGATCTCGTCGCGCTGCGGGTCGATGGTCTCGACGCGGAACTGGCCGCCCGTCACCGGCAGCGCCCGGGCCAGTCCGGCGGCGAATCCGCCCGGCACGTCCTTGACGATGTGGGCGGGCAGGATGTTGTTGAACAGTTCACGCCAGGCCGGGTAGGGCTGGGAGAAGGTGACGACGGCCGTCTTGCCGCCTTCGATCGACTGCACGCCGGTGATCAGGTCGTATCCGGCGGGATCCACCGTGCCGGGTTGGCTGACCATCTGCTGCCACAGGTACCAGAAGTCGTCGGCGCCGATGGGAGCGTTGTCGGTCCACTGCGCTTCGGGCCTGATCTTGTAGGTGACGGTGAACGGCTGCTCGCTGGTCACTTCGGCCGATTCCAGCAGCGAGGTGTCCAACTCCCAGCGCGATCCGGTCGGCGCGGTCGCGTCCGGGATGGGCCGGAACGAGCTGGGCAGCACCAGCGAACTGATGGCCGCGTTGACCGGCGACTGATCCGACAGCAGGTGCGGATTGAAGCCGGGGCCGATCGAATCGATCGCCATGATGATCTGCGTCGCCTTCATCGGCGGCGGCGGCGTCGACTCGGTGGTGTCGGTGCTCTGCGGGGCCGGCGGCGGGCTGACGGTGCAGCCGCCGAGCAGCAGGACGACCGACGCGACCGCAGCGGTCCACAATGAGCGGGCGGTCGACACGCCTGCCAGGGTATCGATCCTCGCCTGCCGGGCCGAGCATGCATCCCGGCCACGCGTCGGGGCCACGGCGCCTATCCGCGCGCCTTCGCTCGAGAACGGGTGCGCGCGCGGGTGGTGGCGTCGAGGTCGACTTTGCGCACGCGCACGATCTCCGGCGTCACCTCGACGCACTCGTCCTCGGCGCAGAACTCCATGGCCTGTTCCAGCCCGAGTTCGAGCGGGCGGGCCAGCGTCTCGATGACGTCGGCCGTGGAGGACCGCATGTTGGTGAGCTTCTTCTCGCGGGTGATGTTGATGTCGAGGTCCTCGGCGCGCGGGTTGATGCCGACAACCTGTCCCTCGTAGGTGTCCTGTCCGGGCTCGACGAAGAACTGGCCGCGATCGGCCAGCTGGATCATCGCGAACGGGGTGATGGTGCCGGACCGGTCCGACACCAGCGAGCCGGTGTGGCGCGCCCGGATCTCCCCGGCCCACGGCCGGTAGCCCTCGAACACCGCGTTGGCGATGCCGGTGCCGCGGGTCTCGGTCAGGAAGTCGGTGCGGAAGCCGATCAGTCCACGGCTGGGCACCACGAAGTCCATGCGCACCCAGCCGGCCGCGTGGTTGGTCATCTGCTCCATGCGGCCCTTGCGGGCGGCCATCAGTTGCGTGATCGCTCCGACGAACTCCTCGGGGCAGTCGATCGTCAGCTCCTCGAACGGTTCGTGCAGCTTGCCGTCGATCATCTTGGTGACCACCTGCGGCTTGCCGACGGTCAACTCGAAGCCCTCGCGCCGCATCTGCTCCACCAGCACGGCCAGCGCCAACTCACCGCGGCCCTGCACCTCCCACGCGTCGGGACGGCCGATGTCGACCACCCGGATCGACACGTTGCCGATCAGTTCCTGATCCAGGCGGTTCTTGACCATGCGCGCGGTGAGCTTGTGCCCGGACACCCGGCCGGCCAGCGGCGAGGTGTTGGTGCCGATGGTCACCGAGATGGCCGGTTCGTCGACGGTGATGCGCGGCAGCGCGTGGGAGTTGTCCGGATCGGCGAGCGTGTCGCCGATCATGATCTCCGGGATGCCGGCGACGGCGACGATGTCGCCCGCGGTGGCCGTCTCCGTCGGTGTGCGTTCGACGCCGACGGTGGCCAGCAGTTCGGTGATCTTGGCGCTGGTGATGACCGGCAGGCCGTCGACCTCGCGCATCCACGCGACCTGCTGACCCTTCTTGAGCCGGCCGTTGTGGATGCGGATGAGTGCCAGGCGGCCCAGGAAGGCCGACGCGTCGAGGTTGGTCACCAGAGCCTGCAACGGCGCCTCAGGATCGCCGGTCGGCGGCGGGATGTGCTTCATCAACACGTCGAACAGCGGATCGAGGTTGTCCCCGTCGGGCACCTCGCCGTCGGAGGGCTGCGTCGTGCTGGCGATGCCCGCGCGCCCCGAGGCGTACAGCGTCGGCAGGTCCAGTGCCTTCTCGGCGGCGGCCTGCGCTTCGTCGTCGAGATCGGAGGCGACGTCGAGCAGTAGGTCGTGGCTTTCCTCGACGACCTCGGCGATCCGCGCGTCGGGCCGGTCGGTCTTGTTCACCACCAGGATCACCGGCAGGTGTGCGGCCAGCGCCTTGCGCAGCACGAAGCGGGTCTGCGGCAGCGGACCCTCCGAGGCGTCGACGAGCAGCACCACGCCGTCGACCATGGACAGGCCGCGCTCGACCTCGCCGCCGAAGTCGGCGTGGCCGGGGGTATCGATCACGTTGATGACCGTGACGGTGCCGTCTTTGTGGTGCCGGTGGACCGCGGTGTTCTTCGCGAGGATGGTGATCCCTTTTTCGCGTTCCAGGTCCCCGGAGTCCATGATGCGTTCGGTCGCATCATCGCCACGTTGGGTCAGCGCACCGGACTGACGCAGCATCGCGTCGACCAGAGTGGTCTTGCCGTGGTCAACGTGAGCCACAATGGCGACGTTGCGAAAGTCCGGACGAGAATTCACGCCGTGATTCTCGCAGTGCAGTGCACCGATCGCGAAAACGAGAGATTCCTGTCACGTGAAAGCCACCGAGCTCGCCGGTCTCAAACCGAAGAAGAAGTGCTGCCGAAGCAAGCCGCGCTGCAAGCGGTGCCCGCTGGTGGTGCACAAGGTGCGCAAGGCCGAACTCAACGGACTCCGGGGCAAGGAACTGACCAAGGTCTACAAACGTGCACGCAAGGCGTGACGACCGGCTTTCGGCGGTCGAACACCTGGCCAGAGCCATTGTGGCGGCGTAACGTGAAAGCACCCGTCAGGCGTTTTCCGGAGGTGCCATCATGACGGTTTACACGGCGCTGACCGTCGCTCTGATCGCGGTGCTGGCCACCGCGACCACGATCGCGATCTTCCTCGGACTGGCCAATTGGATCGGCGCTTTCTACATCGTCCGATGTTCGGAGTGCCGGCATCTGACCTACAGCACGAGCAACCAGCCGGCGCTGTCGTGTGCGCATTGCCGGCATCCGGTGCTGACGCATCCGATCCACGCGCTGCACCATCCGCGCGCTCGCGCGGACGTCCGCGTCGTCAACGATCGTCTGCGCTACTGAGGCGAGTTCCGGCGGGCGCGGTTGAGCGCGCCCGCAACGGGTTACCGTCCGGGTATGGCGCGAACCCTGCCCGCTCTGAGGTTCAGCACCGCCGCGTACCGCTTCCGCGAGAGCCTGTTCTTCCTGCCTGTGCTCGTGGTGGTGCTCGGCGCGGTGCTGGCGGAGGTCACGGCCCTGATCGACGGCGTGCTCGGCCCGGATCGTGCGCTGCCGCTGACCGTCCAGATGAACAGCAACGCCGCGACCTGGCTGCTGAGCACCGTGGCCGGTGCGATGATCACCACCGCCGGGGTGGTGTTCTCGCTGACGGTGGTGAGCCTGCAGCTGGCCAGTAGTCAGTTCTCGCCGCGGGTGATGCGCTCGTTCATCCGCGACCGGCTCAGCCAGTCCGTCATCGGATTGCTGGTGGCGACGTTCGTGTTCTCGGTGCTGGTGCTGCGTCACATCGACGCGGACGAGCACAGCAACGCGCCGCGGATCTCGATGACGGTCGCGATCGCGCTGACGTTGACGACCGTGGTGCTGATCATCGCCTACCTGAACCGCTTGGCCTTCGGTCTGCAGGTGGGTGAGGTGGTACGCACCATCACCGACGAAGCCACCGAGGTGTTGCGTCATCAGACACGTGAAGTCAGCGGCGAGGTTCCCGCCGACGGTCAGCCCGCACCATCGGGGCGGGTGCTGTCGGTGCTCGCCGGCAGCGAAGGCTGGGTCACCCAGGCACCGAGCCGACACATCCTCGCTTCGGTACCGCCCGGCACGACCGTGCGGCTGGAGACGCGCACGGGCGCCTACATCCACCGCGGCGAGGTCCTGATGTCGTTGTGGCCGGCACCCGAGGATTCGGAAGCCGTTGAGCGGCGGGTGCTTTCCACCGTCGAGATCGCCGCCAACCGAACCATGCAGCACGACGTCGACTTCTCGATCCGACAGCTGGTCGACATCGCGCTGCGCGCACTGAGCCCGGCGATCAACGATCCCACCACCGCCACGGAAGTGGTCCTGCGGCTGGGCAGCCTGCTGCGCGACATCCTGATCACCGACCAACCGCCGCTGGAGGTGCAGGGACCGGACGGCCGAGTCTTGTTGCGGCCGTGGAACCTTTCCCACAACGAGTACATCGAGCATGCGTTCGACCAGATCCGGCAGTCCGTCGGCGGACAGCTGCACGTCGCCACAGCGGTCATGCGGGTGCTGAACATGCTCATCGAGCACGTCTCCGACCACGGTCGCGACGACGCGGTGCCCGCGCTGCGTGCCCAGCAGCGCATGCTGATGGAGAACATGGAAAGCCACGCCGGATCCCTCGGCATCCATCACGACGACCTCGCCAGGCTGCGCGCGGTGTACGACGACACCGATCCAGCCGAGCACGAGCTGCAGTGACCGGAAAAATGCTGGCATAAGCCATCATCGACGCGGGTATGACATCCCACTAGTCCGGCGTGGCGCCGGTTGGATTGGAGTGTCCTCAATGCATTCGTTCATCCGGTCACTGCTCGTCACCGTCGTCGCGGTGCTCGGCGCGGCCATGCTCGCCGTCGGTTCGACGTTGCCCGGGGCGGCGGTGGCCTCGGCCGACCCCGTCGCTCTGATCATGGGGAACTCCGGGCGTCCCTGGCCCGAGGAGCCCTACGTCGCCAATGCCATGCGGCGCTACATCGAGCCCAACTCGATCTGCGGCGACGTGAGCTGTGAAGCCCGCAACGTGTACGGACCCGAGGAGTTCTGGCCGGTCTACGGTGGGTTGACCGCGCTGAGCTTCAACCGGTCGACCGAGGTGGGGCTGGACTACCTGGACGCCGCGTTGCAGCAGCAGCTGCGCTCCGAGCCCGGCGAGAACGTCGTCATCTTCGGTTACTCCCAGAGCGGCCGGATCACCAACCTGCAGCTGCGCAATCTCACAGACCCGGCCTACGCGGCAGACAACGGCAAGATCGTGCCCGACGCCGATCAGCTCGAGATCGTCCTGGTCGGCAACTGGAGCCGCCCCAACGGTGGGATCGGCTCTCGGTTCAACGGCCTCACCGTGCCGATCCTCGACATCACCTTCGACGGCGCAACACCGACCGACACCGGTTACAAGATGACCGACATCTCCTACGAGTACGACATCATCTCCGACGCGCCGCTGTACCCGATCAATCTGTTGGCCACCGCCAACGCGGTATTGGGCTTCTTCTACGCCCACCTGACCTACGCCGACCCCTCCGCCACTTCCCCGGCCTTCCCATGGGGCTCGGACAGCGAAGCGTCGTTCGAGGAACTGCTGGCATCAGCGACGGTGCAGAAGTACCCGGGCAGGGGCCAAGATCCGAACGGCAACCCCGAGGACTGGGACAACACCTATGTTCTGATCCCGTCGAAGCATCTTCCGCTGCTGCAACCGATCCGCGATCTCGCGGCGGTCACCGGCACGTCGGTGTTCATCGAACCGGTGATGAAGTTGATCGAGCCCACGCTGAAGGTGTTGATCGACACCGGATATGACCGGACCATCCCGATGGGCCAGGACACCCCGGCCCGTCTGATCCCGCGGATCAACGTGTTCACGCTGACCGCCGACCTCGTCGAGGCGGTCGGTCAGGGCGTCCGCGACGCGCTCGGGATCGCGCCCGCTGTCCCCGAGGAACCGACGGAGATCCCCTCCGATGACATCGCGACACCGTTGCGCGCCTCGAAGACGGATGCCGACAAGCCCGTCACGAACCGTGCGAAAGTGAAGACTGAGGACGAGATCGCCGAGGCGGCAAGGGTTTCCAGCGAAGGATCGAGGCTTCCGGCGACCGACGACGACGTGTCGGCCGCCCCGGTCACGGCGCCGGAATCCGCCACCCCGGACACCGCCGACGAAACCGATGCCGACGGTTCTGCTTTCGCCAGGACCGACACGGATGAGGCGGCCGCTGACTCCGCTTCCGAGTCCGACAAGAGGGCCGACCGAA
This sequence comes from Mycobacterium sp. SMC-4, assembly GCF_050205565.1. Taxonomy (GTDB): domain Bacteria; phylum Actinomycetota; class Actinomycetes; order Mycobacteriales; family Mycobacteriaceae; genus Mycobacterium. Next base: position 175,318 of record NZ_JBNMQU010000012.1, read on the forward strand.
CGGAACGGGCGAAAAGGAAGTCGGCCGACAGGAAATCGGACGACAACGACGCGGCATAGGCGCTGACGCCGGATGCTGACCACGGTGGGCCACGGCGCCCTCGACAAGGATGCGTTGAGCGCCTTGCTCGGGACGGAGGATATCGAAGCCCTGGTCGACATCCGGCGCTACCCCAACAGCCGGCACAACCCCGACGTCGAGACCGGGACGATCCAGAACTGGGCGCGGGCGGCGGACATCGACTACCGGTGGGAGGAGCACCTGGGTGGGCGGCGTCGGCTGCCGGCCGGCACCGAGACAGTCGACACCTGGTGGCGGGTCGAGCAGTTCGCCGCCTACGCGGCCTACACCCGCACCGAAGAGTTCGGGGTTGCCCTCGAGGAGCTGTTGGCCCAGGCGAGTGGGCAGCGGACCGCGATCATGTGCAGCGAGGCGGTGTGGTGGCGCTGCCACCGCAGGCTCGTCGCCGACGTCGCGATCCTGCGGTTCGGGGTGCCCGTGTCGCACCTGATGCACGACGGGCGGCTGACGCCCCACGCGCCGGCCGAGGGTGCCGAACTGAGCTCAGACGGTCAGGTGTACTGGATCGCGTGAGGGTCGGCGCCCAGATTGCTTTCAGCGTGCTGATTTCGCGAGTTGACGCGCGTGGAATGCAATTTCGGCGGGGGTAGGGCGGGATTCACCAGCCGCGGCGGTGCGGCGCGGAACCGACCAGTTCGCCCTTCTGCGCGACCTCGCGGCTGCGGTAGACGATGTAAGGCCGGAACAGATACCCGATCGGTGCGCTGAACGCGTGCACCAGACGGGTGAACGGCCACAGGCAGAACAGCAGTAGTCCGAGCACCACGTGGATCTGGAACCAGGCCGGCGCCGCGGTCATCAGATCGCCGCGCGGTTGCAGCACCCAGATCGACCGGAACCACGGCGACACCGTCTCGCGGTAGTTGTGCTCTTCGCCCACTGGCGTCGCCCCGATCAACGTGCAGGCGAGGCCGGCGAGAATGGCCATCACCAACACCAGGTACATGACCTTGTCGTTGAGTGTGGTGGCCATGAACACTGGTCCGCGGGTGCGCCGACGGTAGACCAGCAGGGTGATCCCGACCAGGGTGCACACCCCGGCGATGGCGCCGAGCGTCAGGGCCTGGATGTGGTAGGCGTGTTGGGACAGGCCGACCGCGTCGGTCCACGACTTCGGGATGACCAGCCCGATGATGTGGCCGACGATGACCACCAGGATGCCGAAGTGGAACATCGGGCTGGCGATGCGCAGCAGGCGGCTCTCGTAGAGCTGCGACGAGCGCGTGGTCCAGCCGAATTTGTCGTAGCGGTACCGCCACCAGGTTCCGACGATCACCACCGCGAGCGTCACGTAAGGCACCACGTCCCAGAAGATCTCCAGCCCCGACATCTCAGCGTCTCCCCTGTCCTGCCCCGTGCCGGCGCGGCGGCACCGTCAGCGTGAACGGTTGCAATCCAACAGCTTCCGCGGGTGCACCGCCGGTCGCCAGATGCCGGATCCGGTTCAGGTCCGCGTCGGTGGCGGCGGGCAGCGTCGCCAACACCGCGGCCACCGTGGACGCGTACGGCGACTGCGCCTCGCACAGCGCGTCGTGCAACACGCCGAGCGGGACGCGGTGGGCTGCCAGCAGGGCCCGCCCGCCGTCCGGGTCGACGGTGGCGGCGAACTCCAGCACGACGGTCAGATGGTCCGGCGACTCGCGATGCGACATGGACACTCCGGCGCGCCGGTATACCTCGGAGAACTCCAGCATCGCCTGCCCGCGGTTGCGGGTGTCCCCGGCAGTCCAATAGGTCAGGTACATGGTGGCCCGCCGACGCAGATCGAAGGTGTCGACGTACTGCGCCGCGACCGGGGTCGCCTCGAGTCCGCGCAGCGCGGCCAACGTCGCGCCGAGCTGTGCGGCGGTGTCGCCGTCGACGTGGTCGAGCAGCGCCTCGGCCGCGTAGAACTGGTCAGGGTCGGGGTAGCTCAACAGCAGCGACGCGCACTGCCACACCAGACGGTCGGTCAGCTCGGGCCGCTGAGACCTGCGTAGCCTCACGGCTTCTCACCTCCGTCGGTGGGAAACAGGCCCGACGGCGCGCCGCGGCCGTCCCAGTTGAGCAGGTTGACCCGCGACGGACGGGATTCGTTGGCGGCCATGTGCTCACTGGTCTGCCGGTGCTGCAGCGCGTGGAACGTCTCCACCGCGACCGGGACGGGCTGCCCGCTGGCCTCTCCGAACGGACCGGACTCATACATGCCGGGGCCGCCCTCGAACGACAACGAGCACCCCGGCTCCTCCATCGACCACGGCTCGACCTCGGCGTAGGCGGTCGGGATGACGTAGCGCTCATCGTATTTCGCGATCGCGAGCAGGCGGTACATGTTGTACATCTGTTCCTCGGTCATCCCCACCGACTCGGGGATGTGCGGCTGGGTCTCGCGGCCGAGGTTGATGTCGCGCATGTAGGACCGCATGGCGGCCAGCCGCCGCAGCACCCCTTCCACCACCGTGACGTCACCGGCGGTGAAGAGCCCCGCCAGGTATTCGAGCGGAATGCGCAGGGCCTCCAGGGCGCCGAACAGGTTGCCGACGTCCTCGCCGTCGTGGCCACTGCGGCTGACCGCGTCGACCACCGGGGACAGCGGCGGGATGTACCAGACCATCGGCACGGTGCGGTATTCCGGGTGCAGTGGCAGCGCCACCTGGTAGGTGTGGATCAGCGCGTAGATCGGTGAGCGCTGCGCGGCCTCGATCCACTCGTCGGAGATGCCTTCGGCGCGGGCTCGGGAGATGACCTCGGGATCGTTGGGATCCAACAGGATTCGCTTGTGTGCCGCGTAGAGGTCGGTGTCGTTCTCGACCGACGCGGCCTCGAGTACGCGATCGGCGTCGTAGAGCACCAGACCCAGATACCGCAGTCGGCCCACGCAGGTTTCCGAGCACACCGTCGGCAACCCGACCTCGATCCGCGGATAGCACAGCGTGCACTTCTCGGCCTTGCCGGTGCGGTGGTTGAAGTACACCTTCTTGTACGGGCAGCCCGACACGCACATCCGCCAGCCGCGGCACCGGTCCTGGTCGACCAGCACGATGCCGTCCTCGCTGCGCTTGTACATCGCACCGGAGGGGCACGACGCGACGCACGACGGGTTCAGGCAGTGCTCGCAGATACGCGGCAGGTAGAACATGAAGGTCTGTTCCAGCTCCAGCCGCACCTGTTCGCTGACCTTCTGCAGCACCGGGTCGCCGGGCAGGATCTCCGGGGACCCGCCCAGGTTGTCGTCCCAGTTGGCCGACCACTCGACCTTCATCGGCTCACCGCTGATCAGGCTGCGCGGCGGCGCGACCGGCATGTGTTCACCCAGGGGCGCGTTGGTCAGATTCTCGTAGTCGTAGGTCCACGGTTCGTAGTAGTCGTCGATGGACGGCATCTTCGGGTTGGAGAAGATGTGCAGCAGCTTGTGCAGCCGCCCGCCGCCGCGCAGGCGCAACCGGCCGCGGCGGTCGCGGATCCAGCCGCCGCGCCACCGCTCCTGGTCTTCGTAGGTGCGCGGATATCCCTGTCCGGGGCGGGTTTCGACGTTGTTGAACCACACATATTCGGTTCCGGGACGGTTCGTCCAGGCCTGCTTGCACGTCACCGAGCAGGTGTGACACCCGATGCACTTGTCGAGGTTCATCACCATCGCCATCTGGGCCATCGGTTTCATCGGCTCACTCCGCACGCTTCGTTCGGCATCACTGGTAGACGACCTCCTGTGAGCGGCGGCGAACCACGGTGACCTCGTCGCGCTGGTTCCCGGTGGGGCCCAGGTAGTTGAACGCGAACGCCGTCTGCGCGTAACCCCCCGCGAGATGGCTGGGCTTGACCAGCAATCGCGTCAACGAGTTGTGGATGCCGCCCCGCTTTCCGGTGGTCTCGGACAGCGGCACGTCGATGACGCGTTCCTGGGCGTGGTAGACGTACACCACCCCTTCGGGCATCCGGTGGCTGACGATGGCGCGACACACCAGCACGCCGTTGCGGTTGACCGCTTCGACCCAGTCGTTGTCGCGCACCGCGATTTTCGCCGCGTCGGCAGGGCTCATCCACATCGTGGGGCCCCCGCGGGACAGGGACAGCATGAACAGGTTGTCCTGGTATTCGGAGTGGATCGACCACTTCGAGTGCGGGGTCAGGTACCGCACCGTCAGTCCCACACCGCCGGCGTCCGCACTGCCCAGTTCCGGCTCGCCGAACAGACGGTGGATGTCCAGCGGCGGCCGGTAGATCGGCAGTTGCTCCCCGAGCTCTTCGAGCCAGTCGTGATCGAGGTAGAAGTGCATGCGCCCGGTCAGCGTGTGGAACGGCTTGAGCTCCTCGATGTTGACCGTGAACGGGGCGTAGCGACGGCCGCCGGTCTCGCTGCCCGACCACTCCGGGCTGGTGATCACCGGTACCGGGCGGGCCTGAGTGTCGGCGTAGGTGATTCGGCGTTCCTCACTGCCGCCGGCCAGATGCGTCATGGAACGTCCCGTACGGCGTGCCAGCTGCTCGAACCCTTCGACCGCCAACCGTCCGTTGGAGGTGCCCGACAACGCCAGGATCACGTCGGCCATGCGTTCCGCGGTCGTGATCGCCGGTCGTCCCGCCGCGGGCCCGGAGCTCAGCACACCGAACTTCGCGGCGAGTTCGTCGACTTCCTTGTCGGGATGGGTGGTGATGCCTTTGGTCTGCAGCCCGAGGCGTTCGACCAGCGGTCCCAGCGTCGCCCACTTGTCGGCGATCGCGGTGTAGTCGCGCTCCACCACCGCGAGGGGACCCATGCTCTTGCCCGGCACCGGGGTCTCGCCGCTGACGCGCCAGTCTCGTTGCGTACCAGCGGGGTAGGCCATGGCCGCGGGGGTATCGTGCTGCAGTGCGCTGAGCACGACGTCGGTGCGGGTTCCGAGGTGTTTCCTGGCCAGCGCCGAGAAAGCGATCGCGATGGCCCGAAACGCCTCGAAATCCGACCGGGTCTCCCACGGCGGATCGATCGCCGCGGTGAACGCGTGCACGTAGGGGTGCATGTCGGTGGTGTTCAGGTCCGCTTTCTCGTACCAGGTGGCGGCCGGGAGCACGACGTCGGAGAGCAGGGTCGTCGACGTCATCCGGAAGTCGATTGACATCAGCAGGTCGAGTTTTCCTTCCGGGATGCCGCCGTGGTCGTCCAGCCGCCACTCGATGTCGTTGGGGCGCAACGACTCCTCGGTGGGGGTGGCTTGCAGGTTCGAATTGGTCCCCAGCAGGTGCCGCAGGAAGTACTCGTTGCCCTTGCTCGACGATCCCAGCAGGTTGGCGCGCCACACGTTGAGCACCCGCGGCCAGTTGGCCGGGTTGTCCGGGTCGGTGATCGCCATCTTCAGTGCGCCCGAGGCCAACTGTTCGGCGACGTACTCCGGAATCTCCCGGCCCGCGGCGCGGGCTTCGTCGGCGACGTCGAGGCTGGAACGGTCGAACTGCGGGTAGAACGGCATCCATCCCATCGCCGCCGACGCGGCCAGCACGTCCATCGTGTGCTTGCCGGCGAACCGGCCGCGGCCCAACGGGCTGGCCAACGCGTCGGCGCGGTAGCCGTCGTACCGCCACTGGTCGGTGTGCACGTACCAATACGAGGTGCCCGGCATCTGCCGGGGCGGGCGCACCCAGTCGTTGGCCATCGCCATGGTCGACCACCCGGTGGCCGGGCGGCATTTCTCCTGGCCGACGTAGTGCGCCCAGCCGCCGCCGTTGCGGCCCATCGACCCGGTCAGGATGAGCATCGCCAGCACCGCCCGGTAGGTGGCGTCGCCGTGGAACCACTGGCAGATCCCGGCACCCATGATGATCATCGAACGGCCGCCGGATTCTTCGGCGTTGCGGGCGAATTCGCGGGCGACGCGGATGGCCTGCGCGGCCGACACCCCCGTGATGGATTCCTGCCACGCCGGGGTGTACGGCCGGTCGGGATCGTCGTAGCCGGTGGGCCAGTCGCCCGGCAGACCCGGCCGCGCCACCCCGTACTGGGCCAGCATCAGGTCGAACACGGTGCACACCAGGTGATCACCGACCCGGCGCACCGGCACACCCCGTTCGAGGGTGGCGCCGTGTCCGTCGACGGTGTCGAACCGCGGCAGGGCAATGGCCGCGGTCTCTCCGTCGTCGACCGCCACGGTGAGTGCGGGAGACAGGTTGCCGAGGTCGAGGTTCCACTTGCCGACGCCGTCGTCGCCGAACCGGAATCCCAGGGAGCCGGGTGGGACGACGACGGTGTCGGTGGCCGTATCGAGCAGTGCCGGTTTGAACGCGGCGTTCTCGACGTCGTGACCGAGGTCGGCCGCGGTGAGGTTCTTGCTCGGCACCAGCACGCCGTCGCGGTCTTCGAGCTTGACCAGAAACGGCAGATCGGTGTACTGGCGCACATAGTCGGTGAAGAACGGGACCTGTTGAGACACAAAGAATTCGGAGAGGATCACGTGGCCCATCGCCATGGCCAGCGCTCCGTCGGTGCCGGCGGCGCACGGCATCCACTCGTCGGCGAACTTGGTGTTGTCGGCGTAATCGGGACTGACGCTGACCACCTTGGTGCCGCGGTAGCGCACCTCGGTCATCCAGTGTGCGTCCGGAGTGCGGGTGACGGGCACGTTCGACCCCCACATCACCAGATACGAACTGTCCCACCAGTCGCCGGATTCGGGGACGTCGGTCTGGTCGCCGAACACCTGCGGCGAGGCCACCGGCAGGTCGGCGTACCAGTCGTAGAACGATGTCATCGCCCCGCCCACCAGCTCCACGAAGCGTGAGCCGGCCGCGTGGCTGACCATCGACATCGCCGGGATCGGAGAGAAGCCGGCCACTCGGTCCGGACCGTAGGTCTTGATGGTGTGTACGTGGGCGGCGGCGATCATCTCGGCCGCCTCGGCCCAGGTGACCCGCACCAATCCGCCTCTGCCGCGGGCCTGTTGGTACCGGCGACGGCGTTGCGGATCGGCTTGGATGTCCGCCCAGGCCAGCACAGGGTCGCCGAGCCGGGACTTGGCCTCGCGGTACATCTCCACCAGCACGCCGCGGGCATACGGGTAGCGCACGCGTGTCGGCGAGTAGGTGTACCACGAGAAGGCCGCGCCACGCGGGCATCCGCGCGGCTCGTATTCGGGGCGGTCGGGCCCCACGGACGGGTAGTCGATCTCCTGGGTCTCCCAGGTGATGATCCCGTCTTTGACGTAGACCTTCCAGGAACACGATCCCGTGCAGTTCACGCCGTGGGTGGAGCGCACCACCTTGTCGTGGCTCCAGCGGTCGCGGTAGAAGATGTCGCCTTCGCGCCCGCCGCGCCGATGCACGGTGCGCCCGTCGGCGGAGAACTCACCAGGCGTGAAGAATCGGCCGCTGCGCTTGAGCAGGTCTTCGACCGCTCCCCCGGTGCGGGGCGGACTCGTCACGTGGCAGCCTCCTTGCGTTGCGGCTCCTGGGCGTGCAGTTTCCATGCGGTGTAGGCGAAGGCGATGACGGCGGTGATCACCAGCAACGTCAGTCCGATCGTGTAGTCGTTGTCGACACTGTCGTAGCTGGCGCCCATCACCATCGGCGGGAAGTACCCGCCCAATCCGCCTGCGGCAGCGACGATTCCGGTGACCGATCCGACCGAACGCGCGGGCGCTCGCCGAGCCACCCAGGCGAAGACGCCACCGGTGCCGATGCCCAGGAACAGCGCCAGCGAGACGAAGGTGAGCGCCGACCACAGGTCCGGTGGCGGCTGCAGGATCGCGATCGCGGCGGTCACGGCGGTTCCGGCGAACGAGCCGAGGACCACGTATTTGGGAGCGATGCGGTCGGCCAGCATGCCGCCGACCGGCCGCGCCAGCACGGCGGCCAAGGCGAAGCCGGCGGTGCGCGCACCCGCGTCGACCGCCGAGAAGTCGTAGATGGTCTTGATGTAGGTGGGCAGGTAATTGCTGAACGCGACGAAGCCACCGAAGACCACGGCATACAGAAACGCCATCTCCCACGTGACCGGCAGCTTGGCCGCAGCCTTGAGCTTCGGCAGGACCGCGTCGTGGTTGGCGTGGAAGTCGGGAGCGTCGCGCATCACCACCACACACGCCAGCGCGGTCGCGGCCAGCGCCACGGCGATGATCACGTGCGTGGTCATCAATCCGAACCAGTCGACGAATCGCGGCGTGAAAAACGCCGACAGCGCGGTGCCGACCATCCCCATGCCGAACACCCCGGTGGCGAAGCCGCGGCGCGACGGCTCATACCAGTGGTTGGCGAACGGGATACCGACGGCGAAAACCGTGCCGGCGATGCCGAGGAAGAACCCGAAGACCACGAGCAGCGGATAGGACCCGGAGGTGCCGGCGATGCCTACCGCCAGGACGGGCACGATCGACGCCAGTGTGACCGCGATGAACATGACGCGTCCGCCGAACCGGTCGGTCAACGGCCCGACGACGATGCGCCCGAGTGCGCCGACCAGGATGGGCGTGGCGACCAGAATGGACGCTTCGCCGCTGCTCAGCGACATGTCCCCGGCATAGGTCGTCGACAGCGGGCCGATCATGTTCCAGGCCCAGAAGTTGATGGCCGACACCCAGGTGGCCAGCGCCAGATTGATCCCCCGCCGTGCGCCGGTGTCCGGCGTTGTCGCCGTGCTCACCGATCCAGCAAAACACCATCGACGAGGTGATGCGACCGTTTCGACGTAAACGCTCGGAAAACGAAACTACTTGGCAGAACTAAATTCTCATTTCAGGGGTGGTTTTTTGCCGCACATCCAACCCGGGTGGCAACCCTACGTTTCCAATTCGAAGCCTGATGAAGCACTTTCGAGCGCGCGCCGCAGATCGTCCAGCCACACCCGGTCGGCCGGGACCCAGTTCACCGCGTCGAGTTCGTCGGCGCCGACCCAGTCCAGCGCGCGATGGTCGTTCGGCGCGACGTCGCCTGCGACCCGCTGCACCAGGTAGGCGCGCAGCACCGCAGTGGCGTTCAGTGCGATGTCGACACCCACGCGGGCGCCGACGGTCACCGTGACACCGAGCTCTTCGCGCAGCTCCCGCACCAGCGCGTCGGCGTCGCTCTCACCGGCGTGGACCTTTCCGCCGGGCAGCTCCCACAGACCGGCCAGTTCCGGTGGACGGGCACGCTGCGCCACCAGCAGCGCACCCCGCTCGATCAGGGCGCCCGCGACGACGACGAGGGACGGCGAGGACATCGCCGCCACGGTATACCGTCGAAGTCATGGCTGTTTTGACCGATGAACAGATCGCGACCGCGCTGACCGAGCTGACCGGCTGGGAGCATGTCGACGGTGCGCTGCGGCGCTCTGTGAAGTTTCCAGCGTTCCTGGACGGGATCGAGGCGGTGCGGCGCGTCGCTGAGCACGCCGAAGCCCAGGATCACCATCCCGATATCGATATTCGCTGGCGCACCGTCACTTTCGCGCTGGTGACGCACTCCGAGGGTGGGATCACCGACAAGGATGTGCAGATGGCTCGCGAGATCGACGGGCTCCTCGGATAGCGATCCAGGCCAACGTCACCAAGGTAGCGACCACGTAGGCCAGTCCGGGCCAGGAGAGGTACCAGGGCCGGGGGATGGTCCAGATCGTCGGCTGGGCGAAGCTCAGCAACCAGGGCACCCCGATCAGCGTCAACACCAGCCACCCCCAACCCAGTACCCGGGCGCCCAGTTGTTCGCGCAGCGGACCGTGCAGCAGCCAGATCATCAACGGGATCAGCCACACCCAGTGGTGCGTCCAGGAGATCGGCGACAGCAGCAGCCCGAACAGTCCCACGATCACGATGGCTCCGAGCCGGTCGTCGGCGCCGCCGATGGCCCGCCATGCCAGCAGCGCGAGGACCGCGGTGACCGCGATCCCGGCGAGCACGAGCGGGCCGTAGCCGGCGTCGTGACCGAGGATGCGCGAGATGCCGCCGCGCCAGGACTGGTTGAACGACGTCGCCACCGGGCCGACACGATGCGCGTCGCCGAGCAGCTCGGTGAAGTACACCCGCACCTGGTCGCCGACGACGAGAGCGGACACGCCGACGGTCGCGAAGAACACCGCAGCCGAGAACAGCACGGCGCGCCAGCGGCCGGCGCCCAGGAAGTAGAGTCCCGCCACCGCCGGGGTGAGTTTGACCCCGGCGGCCAGCCCCACCAGCAGGCCGGACAGCCACCATCGGGTGCTCAGCACCGCCCAGAGCACCGCGAGCACCAGCAGCACGTTGATCTGGCCGTAGTCGAAGGTGGAGCGCAGGGGTTCGGTCCAGATCCCGACGGCTGTCCACAGCAACGCGACACGCCGGTCGTCGCGCCCGATCAGACGTTGGCTCAGGCGCACCACGCCGTAGAGCGCGGCGATCGTGCCGAGCTGCCACAGCAGGGCCAGCAGACCGAACGGCAGCAGGTGCAGTGGATAGAACACGACCGCGGCGAACGGTGGATAGGTGAACGGCAGCGGGAAGTCCGGCGTCTGTTCGGCGTAGACGAAGTCGTAGAGGGTGCCGGGGTCGCCGAGGGCGGCCGCACCGCCGACGTAGACGTGCAGGTCGACGAAGTTGGCCCCGTTGGGCACCAGGTACGTCCATGCCAGCCGGGCGCCGACGCTGAGGACCAGCAGCAGCGGCGCCACGGCGAGTAGCCGCGCCACCGCACGGGACCGCGGCGGGGCCGGCGGGGAGTCGAAGGTGTTGATGGATCGACTGTATCGACGCCGGGGCTGTGGACCTGTCGGCCGGTCACTGTCCGCGCTCATGTGCGTAACGGATCAATAAATGCCACACATGTCACTTGAGTAACACCAGTAACAAGCTAGCTTCGGGTGCAGGCGTGCCACCGACGAATTGGGAGACCTCATGAACCGCACCCGAAAACTGTTCGCCACCACGATGATCGCAGCGGCAGGAGCGGTTTCGGCTGCCGTGGCGCTGTCCGCTTCGGCCGCCGCTCAGCCGGCGCCCGCACCTGCGCCCGCTCCGGCACCGGAGGTTCCCGGTCTGCCGTTCCTGCAGCAGCTCGCGGCCAACCCGGAAGCCGCCACCCAGCTGGTCCAGGGCTTCGCGAACCTCATGGGCAGTGCCCCCTCGGCCACCGCTCCGGTCGCGACCGCGTCGACCACCGCCGTCCCGGCGACCGCGCCCGGGGCGACCGCGTCGATCACGCTGCCGCAGCCGGCCAACGTCCTGCCCGGCGCCAACGTCCTGCCGGGTGCCAACGTCCTGCCCGGCGCCACCGCGCTGCCCGGCGGCAACATCACCACCGTGCCGGCCGGCAACACGACAACCGTCCCGGCGAGCGCTCCGACGCAGAACCCGCTCAGCGCGCTGACCGACTCGCTGGGCGTGCCCGGCGGTCTTGCCTCGCTGCTGCCCAGCGGCACCCCGCTGGCGGGTCTGCTGCCCACCGACAGCACTGCGCCGGCCGCGCCCGCGGCGGCTCCTGCTGCGGCACCGGCCCCGGCGCAGCTGTTCTCGCCGCTGTCGGCGCTGCCCTGATCCGGAACGTCTCAGGCGACCGCAACCGTCCACTACAACCACAGCACTGGGGGATCATGTCGACCAGGACGAAATTGACCACCGCACTCGCGGTGGGTTCGTCGATGGCTCTGCTGGCGGTCGGCGTGAGCGCAGGCGCGCACGCCGAACCCGCCGCCGCACCGCTACCGATCGACGGTCTGCAGGCTCCCGGCCTGCCGGCCGTGCAGAGCATCGGTCCGGTGATCCAGCAGGCCGCGGCTGATCCGGGCAACGCTGCTTCGATGCTGATGGCCGCTGCCGCGGTGTTCGCCGGTGACGCCGCGGCGCCGCGCCCGTCCCGCGACGTCGCGTCGGCGGTCAATCAGTTCGTGCAGCCGGTCGCCCACGTGCCCGCCACCGGCGCGGTGCCCGGCACCGAAGCGCATCTGCCGGCCGGGGTGAATCCGGCTCACGCCGTCGGTCCCGTGCCGGAGACGACGCCGCACGCGCCGGCGGCCATCGCACCCGGTCCCGCGCCGCTGCCCGGTCCGGCCCCGGTGCCGCCGCCGGCACCGGCTCCTGCCCCGGCGCCCGATCCGGCAGCTGCTCCCGGGCAGCCGGTCGCCGCCGCCACGCCGGGAGGTGCTCCCGGTTTCGGGCCCGACGCCCCGGTCACGCAGGACTTCCTCTACCCGTCGATCAGCAACGGCTGCCTCGCCGACGGCGGCAACGTGCTGGCCACGGCGATCTCGGTGGCCGGGCCCGCGAAGATCCCCGCGCCCGGACCCGGTCCGGGCCAGACCGCCTACGTGTTCACCGCCATCGGCACGCCGGGCCCGGCGGCCGAGCAGAAACTGCCGTTGAACGTGACGTGGGTGAACCTGTCGACCGGCAAGTCGGGCAGCGCGACGCTCAAGCCGCGGCCCGACATCAACCCCGAGGGCCCGACGACGCTGACGGCCATCGCCGACACAGGTTCGGGCAGCATCATGTCGACGATCTTCGGTCAGGTCACCACGACCGAGAAGCAGTGCCAGTTCATGCCGACCATCGGGTCGACCGTCGTCCCGTAAGTCTGGGTCCCGTAAGTCTGGGTCCCGTAAGTCTGGGTCCCGTAAGTCTGGGGCCCGTAAGTCTGCGCCGGAGTGGCATTCCCGGTCGTGACTCGCCCTGCGAGCGCGACCGGGAATGCTGTTCCGGGTGGGTCAGGGTGGGTCAGTAAGCCATGAACAGGATGGCGTCGCGGTCGTAATCGCGACCCGGGTGCTGCTCGGACAGATGCTTCTGGGCCTTCTCCACCAGATCGTCCTCGTCCTGACCGGTGATGGCTTCGCCGCATGGGCAATTCAAGTGAGTCTTCATGGCTTAACTTTGGCACAGCCCGCGCGTGCAGATAAGACAAGATCGCGAACATGGACATCTACGACGTGATGCGCACGACCGGCGCGGTTCGCCAGTTCACCGGCGACCCTCTGCCCGACGAGGTGCTGAGCCGCATCCTCGACCACGCGCGGTTCGCTCCGACCGGCGGCAACCGTCAGGGCGTACACGTCATCGCCATCCGCGACCATGCCACCCGCGCCGCGCTGGCCGCGCTGAGCCTGCCCGGCGCCCGGCGCTACCTGGCGCAGAAGACCAACGGTGAGGGGCCCTGGAATCCTCTGCGACCCATGGCCGTATCTGCCGAGCAGGTCGCCGCGACCGAGGTTCCCGCGGCGATGACGGCGCCGCTGTTGGACGCCGCGGTGGTGCTGGTGGTGTGCGTGGACCTGTCCGTAGTCGCGGCGACGGACCAGGACTTGCCGCGCGTGGGTGTGGTTGCCGGCGCGTCGGTGTACCCGTTCGTGTGGAACGTGCTGCTGGCCGCGCGCAACGAGGGCTTCGGCGGGGTGTTGACGACGATGGCGGTGGCCGAGGAGCCGCGCGTGCGGGAGCTGCTGGGCATCCCAGACCGCTACGCGGTGGCTGCCGTGCTGCCGATGGGAAAGCCGGTCCGTCAGGTGCGGCGACTGACCCGCAAGCCGGTGTCGTCGTTGGCCAGCCGTGAGCGGTTCGACGGCGAGTCGCTGTGATGTGCCGTCGGCGGCGTGAGACCTTGGGACCATGACCGCCACGCTGGGTTACGCCATGGCCGGCAACGGCCGCGGCGACCTCGACCAGCAGGTCGCCGCGCTCTGCGCAGCCGGTGTGGACTCCCACCGCATCTTCACCGACCGGCATCCGGGTTCAGCCGACAAGTTGCGGGCCGGACTGGTGGCGCTGCTGAGCTATGCGCGTGCCGGCGACGTGGTGGTGGTTGCGGCGTTGCAGCAGCTCGGCCGCACCGCGACCGAGGTCAGCCGGACGGTCGCCGATCTGGACTCCCGCGGCATCACCGTGCGCTGTCTGCGCAGCGGCGTGGACACCGCCACGGGCAGCGGCCGCGTGGTCGCCGCGGTGCTGACCGACCTGGCGACCCTCGATTAAGCCTTGCCCGCCTTGGCTTTCGCTTTGGCTTCCTTCTTGTACTCGCGCACCTTCTGCAACGAGCCGGCGTCGGTCACGTCGGCGATCGACATGTGCACGTCGGCCCTGCCGTAGTCGCCGGCCGCGGCCCGCCAGTTCTCCGGTGTGACGCCGTACTGCTTGCCCAGCAGGGCCAGGAAGATCTTGGCCTTCTGGTCACCGAAGCCGGGCAGCGCCTTGAGCCGGCGAAGGACGGTGGGCCCGTCGGCACCGTCCGACCACAGTGCGGCGGCGTCGCCGTCGTACTCGTCGACGATGACCTGCGCCAGCGCCTGCACCCGCTTGGCCATGGAGCCCGGGAACCGGTGCACGGCGGGGGTCTGGGCGAACAGCTCGGCGAACTTGTCGGGGTCGTGGTCGGCGATCAGCGCCGCATCGAACCCACCCAGGCGGTCGGCGAGTTTCTTCGGCCCGCTGAACGCCACCTCCATCGGGATCTGCTGATCGAGCAACATGCCGACGAGCAGCGCGAAGGGGTTGGCCTCCAACAGCGCGTCGGCCGCCGGTTCTTGGACTAACTGCAGTTTGGCCACGCAGCCAGTCTAGGACGACCGGTCGGTTCGGTTCCGGGAGTCCGTGTCGGCCGGGTGTGCGATCGTTGGCGCCATAACCGGTGGATATGGCCTTGAGGAGACGGACATGAGACGGGTGGTTGCTCCTGTCGCGGCCAGGAAGTACGCGTGCCCCGTTGAGTGAGCGCAATCCGGCCGTCGAGATCATCGACGGTTACTTCACGTGCGAGTTCACCACGCTCGCGCGCAACGGCTCCCCGCAGACGTGGCCGGTCAGTCCGCGGCTGCTCCCCGACGGCCGTTTCCTGTTGACCACCAGCATCGGGCTGCCACAGAAGGCCTTCAACATCCGGCGTAACCCGAAGGTCAGCCTGCTGTTCTCCGAGCCCACCGGCAGCGGGGTGGCCCAGCCGGGCGCCGTCCTGGTCCAGGGCGACGCGATTGTCGAGGATCGCATCGTCACCGACGCGGCGTCGGACCCGGAGCTGGCGGCGTTGACGCAGACGCTCGCGGTGCGCCAACCGGCCGGTGCGTTCTGGGGCACCTGGCTCGGACGTCGCCTCTGGTGGTCGTACTACCTGCGGCTGCTGATCTACGTGACACCCCGCCGCGCGCTGTACTGGCCGACGCGTGACTTCACCACTGCGCCAATCGAACTCGACCTCGCGCAGGTGCGCCGTGTGGACTGAGGCGGCCAAGCGGCTGAGAGCTTTCGACGACGCGGTGCTCACCGCCGTCGACGAGCACGGCTACCCGATCAGCGTGCGGGTGCCCACCCGCGACTATGACGCGGCCACCGGCGAACTGCCGGCGCAACTGCCGGCGACGCTGGCAGCCGCAGAGGGGCCGGCCAACCTGCTGTGCCACTCACACGACGACAAGCTGTGGAACCTGCAGACCGCCCACGTCAAAGGCCACCTGGTCCGCCGCGGACAAAACTGGGTGTTCGTCAGCGAGACGTACACGCCGCAGTCGCGCTGGCACATGGTGTCGTTCCTGAAGAACGCCAACGACTCCGCCCAGCGCTACCTCGAGCGTCGCGGGCTGACCCGGCCCGCGGTCAACTGGGCGACCATCCGCGAGCTGCGTCGGCGCGCGGAAACGCAGGACCGGTGAACCGATGCCCGGTGAACTCGCGCTCGGGCTGACGGCGGCGCTGAGCCTGCTCGCCGTCGCCGCGGTGGTGCTCGCACTACGTACCCGCCGCGTGGTCGCCACCCCGACCGAGCGCGCCGTGCACGCTGCACTGCACACCGCGTCGCAAGCCGCGCGCGCACTGCGCCAGGGGCTCGACGACGACTCCGCACAGACCGCCGCGCCGTTCCTGCGCACACTGACCGGCACCGACGGCCTCGCGTTGTTCGACGCCGACGGCCGGATGCTCGGCCGCGATCCCGACGAAGCGCCGCTGTGGGAGCGCGTGCAGGACGCGTGCGGTGCCGCGGCACGTGAATCACTGTCCGCGCAGCGCCGGGTGATGACGCACACGTCCGCATCGGCGGTGATCGCGCAGCCGCTATTGACCGAGGCCGGGGATCAGCCCGGCGTGCTCGTGGTCGTCACGACCCGCTCCCCCGCACCCGGGCTGCTCGGCGCGGTCGGCGAGGTGGCCCGGTACGTGGCGGGCCAGATCGAGCTGGCCGAGCTCGACGCGTCCCGCGCCCGGCTGGACCGCGCCGAGGTGCTGGCGCTGCGCGCCCAGATCAGCCCGCACTTCATCTACAACGCGCTCAACACCATCGCGTCGTTCGTGCGCACCGACCCCGATCGTGCGCGGGAGTTGATCCTCGAGTTCGCCGACTTCACCCGCTACTCGTTCCGGGCGGCCGGGCAGTACACCACCCTGGCCGAAGAACTGCGCAACATCGACCGCTACCTGACGCTGGAGCGGGCCCGCTTCGGCAGCAAGCTGCGCGTCACGTTGCAGGTGGCGCCCGAGGTGCTCAATGTCGTGGTCCCGTTCCTGGCGCTGCAACCATTGGTGGAAAATGCTGTGCGCCATGGGTTTGCGGGTCGAGGCAGCGGATCGATCGAACTGGTCGCGCGCGACGAAGGGTCGGATTGTGTGATCACCGTCGAAGACGACGGCGTCGGCATGGATCCCGACGCGTTGCGCGCCGGTCCCGGTGACGCGCTGGCCGACCCGGTCGCCGAAGGTTCGTCGGCGCACGTCGGACTGACCAATGTCGACCATCGCCTGCGCGCCGCGTTCGGCAACGACTACGGTCTGGTGGTCGAGACGGCGATCGGTGCGGGCACCAAGGTGGTGATGCGGGTGCCGAAGTTCCGGTCCGGGGTGCGGGCCGGCGGAGGAGCATTCGGGGTGGGCAGCCAGTGACCAGACCGCTCACGGCGCTCGCGGTGGACGACGAGGCCCCGGCCCTCGACGAGCTGGCGTATCTGCTCGGCCGCCACACCGACGTCGCACAGGTGCTGCGGGCCGCAGACGCGACCTCGGCGCTGCGGGAACTCAACCAGCACCGCATCGACGCAGTGTTCCTCGACATCAACATGCCGGGCCTGACCGGCATCGAGTTGGCCGGGGTGCTGGCCAACTTCTCGCACCGTCCCGCGGTCGTCTTCGTCACCGCGCACGACGACAAGGCCGTCGCGGCGTTCGACGTCGGCGCCGTGGACTATCTGCTCAAACCGATCCGCGAGGACCGCCTCGACCAGGCGGTGCGGCGCGTGCTGGCCGCCCGCGCGACCCCAGCCACGCCGACCCCGCACGCCGAGAACGACAGCGCACCTGACTCCGATGTGGTGCCTGCCGAACTCGGCGGCGTCACTCACCTGGTGCCGCGCGACAGCATCGGCTGGGTGGAAGCCGAAGGCGACTACGCGCGCCTGCACGCCGCGTCGGGAGCGCATCTGGTTCGCATCCCGCTGAGCACTCTGGAAACCCGTTGGCACAGTCACGGATTCCAGCGGGTGCACCGGTCCTACCTGGTGGCGCTGCGGCTGGTGACCGGCCTGCGCAACGCTGACGGCGGCATGCTGGTCCGGCTGCGCGCCAACGGCGCCTCCCCCGCCGTCGAGCTCCCGGTCAGCCGCCGTCAGTCCCGCGAACTGCGGGATCGCCTGGTGCGCAACCCGATGCGCAACCTGCGGCCGGAAGGGACGCACGGTGACTGACCCGCAGCGACCGCAGCGGCAACGGGTGGTGCTCGCCCACCGCCGGGGCGCACGGATGGTGCGCACCCGCGTCGAGGTCCAGGAGCAGACCGTGGTCGGTGACGCGCTGGTGCGCGGACTGGTGCGCGCCCAGCTCGGTCTCGCGTTGCGCCTCGGGGCGGTCGCGGTGTGCCTGCTCGGCGCCATCCCGGTGTTCAACGCGGTGTTCGGCGACCTCGCAGCGCTGACGGTGTTCGGGGTGCGGTTGAACTGGTTCGTGCTGGCCGCCCTGGTGTACCCGCTGCTCTACGGACTGGGGTGGTTCTACGTGCGCGCCGCCGAACAGAGCGAGCGTGACTTCGTCGGCGTCATCGACTCCGAACCATGACCGGTTCGCCGTTGACTGCCGCCGCACTGCTGGCCGCCGCGGTGGCCACGGTGGCGATCGGCGCCTACGGGGTGCGGTTCTCGCGCACCACCTCCGACTTCCTGGTCGCGTCGCGCACCGTCGGGTCGCGGTGGAACGCCGCCGCGGTGTCCGGCGAATATCTCTCGGCCGCTTCGTTTCTCGGTGTGGCCGGCCTGATCGCGAAATACGGTGCGGACGCGCTGTGGTATCCGGTCGGCTTCACCGCCGGCTATCTCGGACTGTTGCTACTGGTCGCCGCGCCACTGCGACGGTCCGGCGCCTACACGGTGCCCGACTTCGCCGAATTCCGTCTGGGATCACGACGTCTGCGCAAGGTCGCCATGCTGGTGGTCGTCGCCGTCTGCATCTTCTATCTGGTGCCGCAGTACCAGGGTGCGGGTCTGGCACTCAAGACGCTGCTGGGCCTGCCCCTGTGGGTGGGTCCGCTGGCGGTCGGCGTCATCGTCATCACCAACGTGGTGGCCGGCGGGATGCGTTCGATCACATTCGTGCAGGCATTCCAGTACTGGCTCAAGCTCACCGCGGTGGCCGTTCCCGCGCTCGCGTTGACGGGGCTGTTCTTCGCCGACCGCGACGGCGAACTCGGTGGGCCCCTGCCGCCGACAGTGCCCGCGCAGACCACCGTGACGATCGAGACCGATGTCCTGGTGCAGGTCGGTGCGCCCGCCGGCGTCTCCGTCACCGGCAGCCTGGACGGACGCGACGTGCACAATGCCTCGATCGGCGCACCCGGCGAGCACCTGCTCGGCGCAGGCAGCACGCTCGAACTGGCTGCGGGGGCGGCGACACCGGTGGTCGCCGGCGCACCGCACACCGGCACCGAATGGATCGCGTCCGGCCGCGGACTGGGCGGCCCCCACCCGCTGTTCCAGGTGTTCTCGATCATCGTCGCGACGTTTCTGGGCACCATGGGGCTGCCCCACGTGCTGGTGCGGTTCTACACCAACCCCGACGGGCGCGCGGCGCGCCGCACCGCGCTGGCGGTGATCGCACTGCTGTCGCTGTTCTACCTGTTCCCGACGCTGCTCGGCGTGTTCTCCCGGCTGTATGTGCCGCAGCTGCTGATCACCGGCAACGCCGACGCCGCGGTGCTGCTGGCGCCCGGTTCGGTCATCGCCGGACCGGCCGGGCAGCTGCTGGGGGCACTGGTCGCGGCCGGGGCCATCGCGGCGTTCCTGGCAACGTCGTCGGGTCTGGTGGTCAGCTTCGCCGGGGCGCTGGCCACCGATGTGCTGCGCGGACGGATCAGGGACTTCCGGCTGGCGGCCGTCATCGGCGGACTGCTGCCGATACCGTTGGCGCTCAGCGCATCCGGCGGGCTGGAGTTGTCGCGAAGTGTCGGCCTGGCCTTCGCGGTCGCGGCGTCGACACTGTGTCCCCTGCTGGTTCTGGGCATCTGGTGGCGTGGACTGACCGCCGCGGGCGCGATCGCGGGTCTCGCGGTGGGCGGCCTGCTGTCCGGTGGCGCGGTCACCGTCGCGGTGCTCGGTGGCATCGACGAGGCTGTCGGCAACGGATGGCCCGCGGTCCTGGTCGGCTACCCCGCGGCGCTGAGTGTGCCGCTGGCCTTCGCGACCATGATCGTCGTCAGCCGGGCCACCCGCCGCGCGGTCCCGGCCGACGTCGCGCAGACCTTCGCCCGCATGCACGTCCCCGAACACTTCGGCATGGGCGTCGAGCGCCTTCCCCAGGAGAGCGCGCCGCGCACCGTTCGTCGTCGCTGACCGACCGCTCACCGCACTGCACTCGGGCCTCACCGTGTCAGGGCGGCTGCCAGCGGGTATGTGATCTGCATCTCAGTTAGTTTTCATGCCGGTGCCCCTCACATAGACCACAGCAGTCAGGAGCGTGACCACAGGTGTCCGAGACAGATCTTCCGATTCGCCCGGAAACGATCAGCGGCGAACGATATCTCGAAGTGCAAGCCAGTCCCGAGTTCCAGGACCTCCGGCAGCGACTGCGCCGGTTCGTGTTCCCGATGAGCGCAGCGTTCCTCATCTGGTACACGACCTACGTGCTGCTCGGCGCTTTCGCGCACGACTTCATGGCGATTCAGGTGTGGGGCAACATCAACGTCGGCCTGCTGATCGGCATCGGTCAGTTCGTCACCACCTTCGGCATCACCGCCATCTACGTGCGCTTCGCGAACAAGGTGATCGACCCGCGCGCCGCCGCGCTGCGCGCCGAACTCGAAGGACACGCACAGTGACCCTGTATGCCGCCGAGACCACCGGCAATCCCGTCGCCAACATGTCGATCTTCGCGCTGTTCGTGCTGGTGACGCTCTACATCGTCATCAAGGCCAGCAAGAAGAACGCCACCGCCACCGAGTTCTTCACCGCCGGCCGCGCATTCACCGGTCCCCAGAACGGCATCGCCATCAGCGGCGACTACCTGTCCGCGGCCAGCTTCCTCGGCATCGCCGGCGCCATCGCGGTCTATGGCTACGACGGGTTCCTCTACTCGATCGGCTTCCTGGTCGCGTGGCTGGTCGCCCTGCTGCTGGTCGCCGAATTGCTGCGCAACACAGGTAAATTCACGATGGCCGACGTGCTGAGCTTCCGGCTCAAGCAGCGCCCCGTACGGATGGCGGCGGCCACCAACACGCTCGCCGTGTCGTTGTTCTACCTGCTGGCGCAGATGGCCGGTGCCGGTGTGCTGGTCGCGCTGCTGCTCAACATCGAAAGCGGCATCGGCCAGTCGCTCGTGATCGCGGTCGTCGGCGTGCTGATGATCGTCTACGTCCTCGTCGGCGGCATGAAAGGCACCACCTGGGTGCAGATCATCAAGGCGGTCCTGCTGATCGGCGGCGCCGGCATCATGACGGTGATGGTGCTGGCCAAGTTCGGGTTCAACTTCTCCGAGATGCTCGGGGCGGCACAGTCGATGATCAGTGGCAGCGCCGACGAAAAGGTCGCCGCCCGTGACGTGTTGGCCCCAGGCGCGCAGTACGGCGTCTCGCTGACCACCCAGATCAACTTCATCTCCCTGGCTCTGGCGCTGGTGCTCGGCACCGCCGGCCTGCCGCACGTGCTGATGCGCTTCTACACCGTGCCCACCGCGAAAGAGGCGCGGCGCAGCGTGGTGTGGGCGATCGCGCTGATCGGCGCCTTCTACCTGTTCACGCTGGTGCTCGGCTACGGCGCGGGCGCGCTGGTCGGACCCGACCGCATCCTCTCCGCGCCCGGCGGCGTGAACTCGGCGGCGCCACTGCTGGCCTTCGAGCTGGGTGGGGTGATCCTGCTCGGCGTCATCTCGGCCGTGGCGTTCGCGACGATCCTGGCGGTCGTGGCGGGGCTGACCATCACCGCGTCGGCGTCGTTCGCGCACGACATCTACGCCAGCGTGTTGAAGAACGACAACGTCTCCGAGGCGCAGCAGGTCAAGATCTCGCGGATCACGGCCGTGGTACTGGGCACGCTCGCGATCGGCCTGGGCATCCTGGCCCGCGAGCAGAACGTCGCGTTCCTGGTGGCGCTCGCATTCGCGGTGGCCGCGGCAGCCAACCTGCCGACCATCCTCTTCTCGCTGTACTGGCGGCGGTTCAACACTCGCGGCGCGTTGTGGAGCATGTACGGCGGCCTGCTCTCGACCATCGTGTTGATCGTGTTCTCCCCGGCGGTGTCGGGCACTGCGACCTCGATGATCAAGAGCGTGGACTTCGCCTGGTTCCCGCTGGCGAATCCGGGCATCGTGTCCATCCCGCTGGCGTTCCTTCTCGGCATCATCGGGACCCTGACGTCGCCCGACGACGAAGATCCGGCCGTGGCCGCCGAGATGGAGGTGCGTTCGCTGACCGGCATCGGTGCCGAGAAGGCCGTCTCGCACTGACCTCGTCCAGGAATTGCGTTCCGCGTGCGGTTTTCGTGACATCCGCACGCGGAACGCTGATTCCGCGGAACAACCGGGAGTGCCGCGGGAGATAGGGTTCAGTGTGCGCCGCTACCCGATGATCCTGCTGGCCTACGCCTTCGCCGCCGCCATGACCGGCACCACGCTGCCGACTCCGATGTATGCGCTGTTCGCCGCCGACCTCGACTTCGATGTGGTGACCACGACGGCGATCTACTCCAGCTACGCCGGCGGCGTGCTGTTCGCACTGGTGGTGATGGGTCGATGGTCGGATGCGATCGGGCGGCGGCCGGTGCTGCTGGCCGGAATCGGCTTCGCGCTCGGCAGTGCCGTGGTGTTCCTGTTGGCCGACTCCATCACCGAACTGCTGATCGGTCGGGTGTTGTCCGGGCTCTCGGCCGGGGTCTTCACCGGCACGGCCACCGCGGCCGTCATCGAGGCTGCACCTCCGGCCTGGCGGACCCGCGCCCCCGCGGTCGCCACCGTCGCCAACATCGGCGGCCTGGGCGCCGGACCGCTACTGGCGGGCATCCTCGTCCAGTACGCGCCGCGTCCACTCGACCTCAGTTTCGTCGTGCATCTGGCGCTCGCCGCGGCAGCTGCGATCGCGGTCCTCGTGGCGCCCGAGACCTCACCCCGCACCGGTCGCCTCGGGATGCAGCGGCCGGCGGTACCGGCGCAGGCTCGGCCGGCGTTCGTGGTGGCGGCGCTGGCCGCCTTCGCCGGGTTCGCGGTCAGCGGCCTGTTCACCGCAGTCGCGCCGTCGTTCCTGGCCGACGTGGTGGGAATCAGCAACCACGCCCTCGCCGGTGTCATCGTGTGCTCCATCTTCGCGGCCTCGGCCGTCGCACAGATCGCGGCCCGAGCCGTCGAACCGCGGCGAGCGATCGCCGCAGGCTGCGCCATCCTGATCCTGGGCATGCTGATTCTTGCTGCGGCGCTGTATTTCTCGTCGCTGTGGGGACTGATCGCGGCCGCGGTGGTGTCCGGTGCCGGCCAGGGCATCAGCTTCAGCCGCGGGCTGGCCGCGGTCAGCGAACACACACCGGCCGGACGGCGCGCCGAGGTCAGCTCCGCGTATTTCGTGGTGGCCTACGTGGCGATCTCGCTGCCGGTGATCGGTGAAGGACTGGCCGCCGAGGCATGGGGCCTGCGCACCGCGGGTGTGGTGTTCGCGGTCGCGGTGGCGGCGCTGGCCGCCGGCTGCCTGCTCGCGATCCGGCTGCGCCGGCGCACACCGGCCCTCGCTGCGTCCGCGTCCTGAGCGGCGTCGCCTCGATCAGCCGCTCTTGCGGCGGAATTCGCGACGGTTCTCCACCGGGCCATGGGCGCGCGACTGCGGCGCGGGCCCGCCCGCGCGACCCGAGCCACCAGCCGACTTGGCGTTCTTCCGTTGCAGTGCTTCGCGGAACCGGCGTTTGGTGTCGTCGTCGTCCGACGGTTGTGCGGGCTGCTCCTTGGATGCCATGCGGGCAGCCTAATCCGACGCGCCGCCTTCGGGGGCGGGACCCGGTCAGCGCATTCCCGGCGGCAGGCCGTAGACATGCGAGATCGGCAGCGTCATCAGGACCCTGCGGTCGTCGACCATGGCGCGGCGGTAGTCCGCCCAGTCCGGATGTTCACCGGCGAGGTTGCGGTAGAGCGCGACGAGCGCCTCGACGGTGTCGTCGTCGGGAGCCGCGGCCGGCGGGGTGAGCACAGCGTCCCCCTCGGCCACGGCGTAAGCCCAGCCGTCGTCGGAGCTGACGTGGATGGCTGCGCGCGGATCGCGGCGCAGGTTGCGGGTCTTGGCGCGGGGTTCGGTGATCGACACCGAGATGGTCAGCGCGCGGGCATCGAAGTGGTAGGACACGTTCGACAACTGGGGGCGCCCGTCGCGTTTGAGCGTGGCGAGCACGCCGAGCGAGTTACCGGCAATCAGCGCCAACAGCTTGTCGTCGAACACATCGCGCGTCATGACTCGAGCGTACGTCTGCCCACGGTCTGGGATGATCGAACAGATGACGAGGTACGCGGGGTTTCTGCGTGGCGTCAACGTCGGCGGCGTCAACCTGAAGATGGCCGATGTGGCGCGCACACTCGAGCGTGCCGGGTTCGAGCACGTGACGACGATTCTGGCCAGCGGCAACGTGCTCCTCGACAGCCCGCTGACCACGGCGGCGGTCCGCGCCGCCACCGAGCAGGCGTTGCGTGACGAATTCGGTTATCCGGCTTGGGTTCTGGTGTACGACATCGAGACCGTCGCCGCGATCTCGGCGGGCTATCCCTTCGAGCGCGAGGTCGACGGTCACCACTCCTACGTCACATTCGTCAGCGACGACGACGTGCTGGACGAGCTGGCGGCGCTGGCGGCGCAGCCGGGACCCGCCGAGAAGATCCAGCGCGGGCACGGGGTCGTGTACTGGCAGGTGCCGCGCGCGTCGACGCTGGACAGCGTGATGGGCAGGACAATGGGTAAGACGCGTTACAAGTCCTCGACAACCACCCGCAATCTGCGCACCGTGGACAAGGTGCTGCTCACCACGAAGAAGGGCTAGATGACCGACAAACACGCCGTCGACCTGACCGGGGTACCCGAGACGGCATTGATGACGCTGAAGGTGCGCGCCACCGAGGCCGCGCGGCCGGACGGCCTGCTCGACGACCCCATGGCCGTGCAACTGGTCGAGTCCATCGACTACGACTTCGGCAAGTTCGGCTTCACCCGCCGTCAGGACATGGCGGTGCGCGCCAGGCTGTTCGACAAGTACACCCGTCGTTACCTCGTCGACCACCCGAAGGCGACGGTCGTGTCGCTGGCCGAGGGTCTGCAGACCAGCTTCCACCGGATCGACGCGGGCGGCCCGGGACCGGATGTGGGCCATGACTTCCGCTGGTTGACCGTCGACCTGCCCCCGATGATCGAGTTGCGCCGCAAGCTACTTCCGCCCTCGGACCGGGTGCAGATGTGCGCACAGTCGGCACTGGACTTCAGCTGGATGGACCGGGTCGACCCGGCCGACGGCGTGTTCATCACTGCCGAGGGCCTCTTGATGTACCTGCAGCCGGCCGACGCGATGGCGCTGATCCGCGCGTGCGCGCAACGGTTCCCGGGCGGACAGATGATGTTCGATCTGCCCCCGTCGGCATTCGCTCCGCTGGCCCGCCGCGGGATGCGCACGTCGCGACGCTACCGGGTGCCGCCGATGCCGTTCACGCTGTCGGTGGCCGAGGCCGCCGACCTGGTGCACACCGTCGAGGGAGTGCGCGCGGTGCACGACCTGCCGATCGAGCGGGCCCGCGGCCGCGTGCTCAACTCGCTGATCTGGGCGGTGCAGCGGGTGCCGCTGCTCGACTCGGTCCGCCCGCTGACGCTGCTGCTCGAGTTCGGCTGATCAGCCGAACGCGATTTCCACGTAGCGCAACGCTTCCCCTTTGTCGACGCCGAGAGCCCGCGCCGCGGACACGTAGGTGTGGGCCGCGGTGGCCATCGCGGCGTCGGCCGGGTCCGACCGCGCCACGTACGTGCCGAACCGGCCCCTGGTCTCCAGGAGTCCGGCCGCCTCCAACTCCCGGTACGCCCGGGCCACCGTGTTGACGGCCAGGTCGAGCTGCCCCGCCAGCTCGCGGACCGTCGGCAATCGAGTGCCGGCGGCGAGCTTGCCGTCGCGAATCCCCTCGATGATCTGCAAGCGCAACTGGTCGAACAGCGGCCTGGCGCCGTCCGCATCGACGCGTACCCAATCCCCCAATTCGGACACGTGCTCAGTATCGCCCAAAGCAGCTACTTTGGTGGGATGCGGGTGACGGTGTTCAGCGGCGCAGGGATCTCGGCGGAGAGCGGGGTGCCGACATTTCGCGACGTCGAAACAGGACTGTGGGCAAAGGTCGACCCGTATGAGATCTCCAGCTCCCAGGGCTGGCAGGCGCATCCGGATCGCGTGTGGGCGTGGTATCTGTGGCGCCACCACATGATGAGTGCGGTCGAGCCCAACGCTGGGCACCGCGCGATCGCGGCATGGCAGGACGGCGCCGAAGTGCACGTCGTCACCCAGAACGTCGACAATCTGCACGAACGCGCCGGCAGCCGCAACGTCTACCACGTCCACGGCAGCCTGTTCGAATTCCATTGCGACCGTTGCAAAGCGGAGTACACCGGACCGATACCCGACATGCCCGAGCCCGTCGAATCGGTCCCGCCGCCGCAGTGCGAGTGCGGCGGGCTGATTCGGCCCAACGTGGTGTGGTTCGGCGAAGCGCTGCCCGACGAGGCATGGGAGCGGTCGGTGGAAGCCGTCGTGCACGCCGATGTGCTCGTGGTGGTCGGGACCTCGTCGGTGGTCTATCCGGCCGCGGGCCTGCCCGAGCTCGCGCTGGCCAACGGTGTACCGGTGATCGAGGTCAACCCGGAGCCGACGCCGCTGTCCGACTCGGCGACGGTGACGTTGCGCGAGAAGGCCGGCGACGCACTGCCCGGACTGATGCAGCGTCTGCCTGCCCTGCTCAACTAGGCCGGACGGCGACGCCCAGCGCGAACTCGGCCACCGGCAGCGGCGCCCAGCGCGGGAATGTCCATTCGCGTCGCGCGTCGGTCACGGCGAAGCCCGCTCGGGCGATGGTCTCCTCGGTATGGCGGTGGGTGTGGCAGTTGCCCAGCAGGCGCGGCCAGACGGTGGCGTCGGCGAACTTCTGCAGCTTGGCGCGCGCGCCGCTGCCGGCGACGTGCTCGAGATAGCGCAGCTGTCCCTCGGGGCGCAGCATCGATCGCAGTGAGGTTACGACGGCTTCGGGGTCGTCCACCGAACACAGCACCAGCGAGCACACCACCGCGTCGAACGGCGTCGCGTCACGGAACTGCTCGACGGTGTCGGTGGTGACGGTGATCGGCACGGTTGCTTGGGCCGCAGCCTGTTTCGCGTGTTCGGCCAGGCGGATCTCCGGTTCGACGGCCACCACTTCGGCGACCGTGTCGGGGTAGAACTCGAAGTTGGTCCCGGTGCCGGCGCCCACCTCGAGCACCCGGCCGCTCAGGCCCGCCAGGTTCTGCCGCCGCAGTCGGCGCAGCGATTCGGGTTCGCGCGCCGACATCGCGGTCCACACCCGCGCGAAGAACGGGTTATCGACTGCTTCGCTCATCGGCGACCTCCTTGAGCCAGCTGACGATCTCGTACGGTGTGTCGGTCTCCCGCATGCCGCCGGCCACGACGTTGCCGCAGCACATCGCGCGCATCACCCGGTCGGTGAACTGCTCGACATCCCCCCACGGCACGTAGGGCCGGGAGATCATCAGCGCCGCGACGCCGTGGGCGGCCGTCCACAACTCCAGCGCGAGCATCATGGGGTCCGCGGGCGGGAAGATCCCCTCGGTCATCATCGCCTCCACCGCGGAGCGAATGTGCACGAATGCCGAACTGTTCAGGGTGATGTCGACGTCGCTGCCTGGGTGGCCGTGGCCCATGGTCGCGATCCGGTAGAGCTCCGGGTTTTCCAGTGCGAACCGGACGTAGGTCAGTCCTTGAGCGCGTAGCACGTCCACCGCCGCGGGGCCGGCGTCCGCGGCCGCCGCCTGCATCTCGGTGTCGAGCTTTTCGAAGTAGCGGCTGCAGACCGCGTCCAGCAGCGCGTCCTTGTCGGCGAAGTGCAGGTAGATCGAGGGTGGGGTGACCCCGACGCGCTGCGCGACCGACCGGATGGGCACCGCCTTGGCATCGCCCGATTCGAGAAGCAATTCCGTTGCCGCGTCCAGGATCTCCTCGCGCAGCTGGTCACCCGAGCCACGCGGGGCGCGCCGCCGGCGCAACGGTTGGGCGGTCACCGAGGGGCCTCCTTCACCACCGGCACCGGCGCCTCGACGTCGTCCGCGGTTTCCCGAAGCCCGATGCGTCCATGCAGCCTAGCCAGCGGCGCCGGTGCCCACCAGTTCCAGCGGCCGAGCAGATGCATGAAGGCCGGCACCAACATCATCCGGACCAGCGTGGCGTCGACGAGGATCGCCAGGGTCAGCCCGACGCCCATCATTCGCATGAACGAGACCTGCGCGGCGATCAGCGCCGCGAACGAGATCGACATGATCAGCGCGGCAGCGGTGACCACGTGCCCGGTCCTGGCCAACCCCAGCGCGACGCTTTCGTCGTTGTCGGCTGAGGTGGGCTGCTCGTCGCCGCGTCGCGCCGACGCCTGCAGCCAGTACTCCCGGATCCGGGACAGCAGGAACACCTCGTAGTCCATCGACAGCCCGAACGCGACGCAGAACAGCAGCACCGGCATGTTGGCCACCAGGGTGCCGGTGGGGGTGGTGCCGAGCGCACCCAGGTGGCCGTCCTGGAAGATCCACACCAGCGCGCCGAACGCCGCGGTCAACGACAAGACGTTGAGTACCAACGCTTTCAGCGGCAACACGAGGCTGCCGGTGAGCAGGAACAGCAGCACGAACGTGACCACCGCGATGACCGACAGCACCAGCGGCAGCCGCGACGTGATCGCGTCGGCGCTGTCGCGGTTGATCTGCGGCAAGCCGGTCACCAGGACGTCGCGTGCGTCGGGCGGCGGGACGGCACGCACGTTTTCGAGTTGCTGCTCGGATGCGTCGGTGAACAGCGGCGCGGAGCTCGCGACGGTGAGGAACGCGCTGCCGTCCGCGACGCCGGTGGGCGCCGCCGGCGGCCCCACCAGGACGCCGTCGACGAAGGCCCCGGTGGGCGCCGACACCGAGGAGACGTCGGCGACGCGCGACAACGCCGCGGCGTAGCCGTCGAGTGCGGCCGGGGACAGCCCCTCGGCGTCGGGCAGCACGACCTGCAGGTTGCGCGCGGCATCGACCGCGAAGTTCTCCCGCATGTCGTCGCCGACCGCGCGCGCCGACGCCGACGTCGGCAGCACCCGGTCGTCCGGGAAGCCCCAGTTGGCGCCCAGGAACGGCACCCCGAGTAGCAGCAGCCCCGCGACCACGACGCCGCCGATCGGGATTGCCCGGCGCATCACGAACTTGGTGCAGCGATACCAGAACGTCTGCTCGACGGGCTTGGGCAGCGGCTCGGGGCGCCGCAGCAGCCGGCGCCCCAACTTGCGAACGTCCAGAGAGTTCAGCCGGTCGCCGGCCAGCACGATCGCCGCCGGCGCCACGACGATCGCCGCCAGCGCAGCGAACGCGACGACCGCGATTCCCGCGTACGCGAAGGACTTCAGGAAGTACATCGGGAACAGCACCATCGCGACCATCGACAGCGCCACCGTCAACGCCGAGAACAGCACGGTGCGACCGGCGGTGGTCATCGTGCGGACCAGCGCTCGGTCCGGTGACATGCCGTCGGCGATCTCGTCGCGGTAGCGGCTGATGATCAGCAGCGTGTAGTCGATGGCCAGCGCCAGCCCGAGCGCGATCGACAGGTTCAGCGCGAAGATCGACACGTCGGTGACCATCGTGACCGCGCGCAGTACCGCCATCGAGCCCAGGATCGCGAAAGCCCCGACCGCGAGAGGCAACGCCGCGGCGAGCAGGCCGCCGAACACCCACACCAGCACCAGGAAGCTCAGCGGGATCGCGATGGCCTCCATCTTGAGCAGATCCTTCTCGCTCTGGGCGTTGATCTGCACGTAGGTCATGGCGACGCCGCCGGCGCGCACCATCACGCCGTTGCGGTCGTGGACCAGTTCGTCGGTGATCTCTTTGGCGTGCTTCTGCGCGTCGCTCTCACCGCCGGTGATGCCGGCGACGATCAGCCCGGTGCGCCGGTCGGTGCTGATCAGGGCCGGTGTCGCGGCGGGGGGCGCGGTCCATGCCGAGGTCACGGCGCCCACGTGCGGGGACTGTTCCAGCCGTTCGACGATGTCGGCGCCCACGGCGCGCGCCTGAGCGGAGTCGACGTCGGCGGTCACGTCCTCGGGCGTCACGGCGATGATCAGTTCCATGTCGCCTTGGTCGAACTTGTCGACCAGGATCTGCGTGGCCTGCGCCGATTGGGACGACGGATCCTGGAAGCCGCCGGCCGAGAGGTGCTTGGTGACCGGTACGCCGAAGATCCCGCACGCGACCATGACCAGGAGTGCGCCGACGAGTATCCGGCGCGGTGCCGCGATGGCCCACAGTGCGATCCGATGCAGCATTCCGCGCCCTCTCGATGAAGATACCGGCGGTAAGTTATCAGCGGTAAGTTAGAGGGTCAACGGTGGCGGCGATGATTTTTCGCGGCCACACAGGTCCAAGCGACCATGACCGAGAACTCCACCGCCGGGCCGACCCGCGTCGTAGCATCAGCGTCTGTGCCCGCCGCCTCCGAGGCATCTGCCGCCCAGCCCCTCGACATCGGCCTGCTCATCCTCCGACTCGCCGTGGGCGCGGCGATCTTGCAGGCCGGCCTGATCAAAGCGCTCGACTTCTCCGCCACCGCGGGCTTCATGGCCGAGGCGGGGTGGCGACTCCCGACGCTGGCCGCGTTCATGGTGACCACCGCGGAGACCCTCGGCGGCGTGGGACTGCTGCTGGGGGCGCTCACACCCGTGGCGGCCTGCGCGGTGTTCAGCGCGATGCTGTGCGCGTGGGCGGTCAACGTCTCGGGTGCGGCGTTCTGGTCCGAACCGTTCAATACTCCGTTCCTGATCGGACTCGGCGCTGCGGCACTGCTGTTCACCGGCTCCGGCCGGTACTCGGTGGACCGTCGTCTACCGGAGCGTTTCCGACCGTCGCTGCGGATATCGGTGGTGCTGCTGCTCGTGGCGATCGTGGCGGCGGTGCTGACCTGGGTGGCGCTCTACGGCGTCAATCCGATCCACTTCACCGCCCCGGCGAGCTGATTGCTACCGGCCGGTAGATCCCCGAACCTACCCGGCGGTAAGAATTGCCACAGTTTTCCGATAGCAGGCTCACGAATTCCTTAGAGCCGGTGGTTACTTTTCAGTACATGTGGATCGACGACACCAACGCTGATGTCATCAAGGTTGATTTCGATGCTCTCTACCACGGAGATGTCCTGGTCGAGGGTGTGACCTCGGAGCAACTCGACGACGAGACGGCACTGCCCACCGCAGTGTGAACAACGCGCGCCCCCACGGGCGCGCGTTGTCATCACTTCTGTTTGCCTGCCGCCCGGGCTACAGCGTTTGCCCTGCCGCCTTCCGGCGACAGCGGACGCCGTGACGCCCGGGCCGCAGTGTCTAGACCGCCGCCCGGCTGGCCGACACCATCCCGGCGAGCCTGCCGTTGATCAGATCCTCGGCCTCGCCGACGATGCGCGACACCAGCTCGCCGACGGTCGGGATGTCATTGATCAGGCCCATCACGGTGCCCACGGTCCAGATCCCCGCGTCGAGATCACCGTCGTCGAACACCTTGCGGCCGCGCACACCGGCCACCAGATCCTTGACGTCCTCGAACTGACCGCCCCGGTTGAGGATCTCGACCACCTCGCGCGACACCGTGTTCGACGCCACCCGCGCGGTGTTGTGCAGGGTGCGGAAGATCAATTCCGTGCCCCGCTCGTCACCGGCGACGATGGCTTCCTTGACGTTCTGGTGAATGCAGGACTCCACGGTGCACATGAAGCGGGTGCCCATGTTGATGCCGTCGGCGCCCAGCGCCAGCGCGGCCACCAGGCCGCGCGCGTCACCGAAACCGCCCGAGGCGATCATCGGGATCTCGATCTTGTCCGCCGCCGCCGGGATCAACACCAGACCCGGCACGTCGTCCTCACCCGGGTGTCCGGCGCACTCGAACCCGTCGATGCTGATGCCGTCCACACCCAGGCTCTGCGCCTTGACCGCATGGCGCACCGAGGTGCACTTGTGCAGCACCTTGATGCCGTTGTCGTGGAACATCGGCAGATGCGGGGCCGGATTGGAGCCCGCGGTCTCGACGATCTTGACACCGGAGTCGACGATCACCTGGCGGTACTCGTCATACGGCGGCGGGTTGATCGACGGCAGGATCGTCAGGTTCACCCCGAACGGCTTGTCGGTCAGATCCCTGGTCTTGGCGATCTCGTTGGCCAGATCCGCCGGCGTCGGCTGGGTCAGCGCGGTGATGAAACCCAACGCACCCGCATTCGCCACAGCCGCAACCAGTTCGGCGCGACCCACCCACTGCATACCGCCCTGGGCGATCGGGTGCTCGACCCCGAAGACCTCGGTGAACTTCGTCGTAATAGCCATCAGATCACCTCGGCGCCATACGGATCGCGCCGTCCAGACGGATCACCTCGCCGTTGAGCATCGGGTTCTCAACGATGTGCACGGCCAGCGCGCCGTACTCGTCGGGATCACCGAGGCGCGCGGGATGGGGCACCTGCTTGCCCAGCGAGTCCTGCGCCTCCTGCGGCAGCGAACCCAGCAGCGGGGTCTTGAACAGACCCGGCGCGATCGTGCACACGCGGATCAACTCACGCGACAGGTCACGGGCGATCGGCAGGGTCATGCCGACCACGCCGCCCTTGGACGCCGAGTACGCCGCCTGGCCGATCTGGCCCTCGAACGCGGCCACCGACGCGGTGTTGATGATGACGCCGCGCTCACCGTTGACGGGCTCGGTCTTGGCGATCCGCTCGGCACTCAGGCGCAGCACGTTGAACGTGCCGATCAGGTTGACCTCGACGACCTTCTTGAAGCCGTCCAGCGGGAACGGGCCGTCCTTGCTCAACGTCTTGGCCGCGTTGCCGATACCGGCGCAGTTGACGTTGATGCGCAGCGGGCCGAACTCCTCGGCCGCGTCCAGGGCGGCGGACACCTGCTCGGGGTCGACGACGTTGGCCTCGACGAACTTGGCCCGCGGGCCCAGCTCTGAGACGACGTCCTCACCCTTGAGGTCGATCACCACGACCGAGGCACCCCGGTCCAGCAGTCGCTTGGTCGTCGCCAGGCCCAGCCCGGAGGCTCCCCCGGTCACGACGGCGGCGGCGTCTTTGATTTCCACGAATATGGTTCCTTTCTTGTCGGTCTTCGTCGGTCTTGTCGGTTAACTCCAGTCCCGCAGGACGTCTTCGGTGTCCGCGCCCGGCACGCCGGGTGCTGTGGGCGCCGTCGGCACAGTGCGTGAGAACCGCGGTGCAGGCGCGGGGAAGAGGTAACCCCGCTCCTCGTAGAAGGTGTCGCGCTCGTCGATGTGCGGTTCGGACTCGACCTCGGCGAACGACAGCACCGGCGTCACGCAGGCGTCCGTTCCGGCGAACACCTTGGTCCAGTGGTCACGGTCGTGCGCGGCGAACGCCTCGGTGAACTTGGCGCGCAGCTCCGGCCAGCGGCTCATGTCGTTCTGGTCGGGCAGTTCCGCGGCGTCCAGGCCGAGCCCGTCGAGCACCTGGGCGTAGAACTGGGGCTCGATGGCGCCGACGGCGACGTAGCGTCCGTCGGAGCACTCGTAGGTGTCGTAGTAGGGGGCGCCGGTGTCGAGCATGTTGACTCCGCGCTCGTCGTTCCACATCCCCATCGCGCGGAACGCCCACATCATCATCGACAGCACGCTCGCGCCGTCGACCATCGCGGCATCGATCACCTGGCCCTTGCCGGAGCGTTCCCGCTCCCACAGCGCCGAGAGGATGCCGACGAGCAGGAACATCGACCCGCCGCCGAAGTCACCGACCAGGTTCAGCGGCGGCACCGGCCGCTCGCCGTTGCGTCCGATCGCGTGCAGCGCGCCGGTCAGCGAGATGTAGTTGATGTCGTGGCCGGCCTGCTGGGCGCGCGGCCCGGTCTGGCCCCACCCGGTCATGCGTCCGTAGATGAGGCGGTCGTTGACCTTCGCGCAGTCCTCGGGCCCCAACCCCAGCCGCTCGGTGACGCCGGGGCGGAAACCCTCGATCAGCACGTCGGCCTTGGCGACCAGACGCAACACCATCTCGCGGCCTTCGGCGCTCTTCAGGTCGGCAGCCACCGAGCGCCGGTTGCGCAGCAGGAAGTCGCCGCCGGGCTTGGTCGGCGGGCCGGCCGGTTTGGGGCGCTCGATGCGCACAACGTCGGCACCCAGATCGCCGAGAATCATCGCTGCGTGCGGACCCGGGCCGATACCGGCCAGCTCCACGACACGCAGTCCTTGCAGTGGTCCAGCCATGCGTGACCGCCCTTCAAACAGATCGTTCGGTTGACCGCCGACATAGCTTACTTGTATAACCAAGTCGACCGGCCGCGGGGCGCTTCAGCCGTCGGCGAGGGCCCAGAAAAGGGGACGCACATGACCACCACGGACGCCTACGCAGGCATCGACGACCTCACGGTCACGCTCGAAGACGGCGTGCTGCACGTGACACTGAACCGGCCCGACAGCCTGAACTCGCTGACCGCGTCGATGCTGAACACCTTCGGCGAGACGCTGGAGCGCGCGGCCGGCGACTCCCGGGTGCGCGTGGTGCGTATCGGCGGTGCCGGACGCGGCTTCTGCTCGGGCGCCGGAATCAGCGAAGAGGACCACGCCAACCCCGGCGCGGCCGGCACGCCCGCCGATGTGCTCGACGCCGCGAACCGCTGCATCCGTTCGATCGCTGCGCTGCCGCAGCCCTCGGTCGCGGTCGTGCAGGGCGCGGCGGCCGGCGTCGGCGTCTCGCTGGCATTGGCCTGCGACGTCGTATTGGCTTCGGAGAAGGCCCTTTTCATGCTTGCGTTCACCAAGATCGGGTTGATGCCCGACGGCGGCGCCTCGGCCCTGATCGCCGCCGCGGTGGGTCGGATCCGCGCGATGCGGATGGCCCTGCTGGCCGAACGGATCTCGGCCGCCGACGCATTCGACTGGGGTCTGGTCAGTGCGGTCTACCCGGCAGACGCGTTCGAGGCCGAGGTCGACAAGGTCATCTCCACGCTGGTGTCGGGACCCGCGGTGGCGCTGCGCAAGACCAAGGAAGCGATCAACTCGGCCACGCTGACCGAACTCGAGGCCGCTCTCGAATTGGAGAAGGCCGGCCAGCTGCAACTGCTGGTGGCCGACGACTTCCGCGAGGGCACGCAAGCGTTCCAGCAGCGCCGCCCCGCGAAGTTCACCGACGTCTGACCTCTCCCGCCGAAATTGCATTCCACGCGCGTCAAATCGCGGTTTGACGCGCGTGGAATGCAATTTCGGCGCTGAAAAATCGTTCGACGCGGGGGCGGTGAGTCGGCCACCATCTACCGGTGAGCACGCACCACGACATCGCGACGCCGGTCGATGACACCGGCTGGCGGGTGCTCGCGCCGTTCCGGTTCCGCGAGTACCGCCTGCTCATCGCCGCGGTCTCGCTGACCATCTTCGCCGAGGGCATGTGGGCCGTGGTGATGGTCCTGCAGGTCATCGCCCTCGACAACGATCCGACGTCGCTGTCGTTGGTGGCCACTTGTCTGGGTGTGGGCCTGGTGGCGTTCGTGTTGGTCGGCGGGCTGGCGGCGGACCGGCTGAGCCAACGCTCGATCATCATCACCGTCGAGATCGTCAACGCCGCGACGGTGGCCGTGATCGCAGGCCTGGGAATGATTGGCGCCCTGCGCATCTGGCACATGGCCGTGGCCGCGGCGGTCCTCGGTATCGCGGCGGCGTTCTTCTTCCCCGCCTACAGCGCACTGCTGCCGCGGATCCTGCCGGCCGAGCAGTTGTTGGCGGCCAACGGCGTCGAAGGTGTGGTGCGCCCGGTGTTCCAGCGGGCGGTCGGGCCGGCCGTGGCCGGGGTGCTGGTGGGTGCGACGTTCCCGGCGCTGGGCGCATCGGTGGTCGCGGCGCTGTTCGTCGTCGGCCTGCTGTTGCTGTTGGCGACCCGTCCGCCGGTCGGAATCGAGGTTGCGCAGACGCGTCCGCACCTGCTGCGGGATCTTCGCGACGGGTTCGTGTTCGTGCTGCGCACCCCGTGGCTGCTGTGGACGCTGTTGTTCGCCAGCCTGTTCGTGCTGGTGGTGCTCGGCCCCATCGAGGTGCTGCTGCCGTTCATCGTGCAGGACCGGTTCACCCACGGCGCGCAGACCTACGGCTTCATCCTGGCGTTCTTCGGTGTCGGCAGTGCTGTTGGGGCACTGGGTGTTTCGTCGCGCCGACTGCCGCGGCGCTACCTGTCGGTGATGATGGCGATGTGGGGTCTCGGGTCGATTCCGTTGGCGATCATCGGGGTCACGTCGTCGTTTCCGGTGATGGCGGCCGCGACCTTCGTCGTCGGGGTGACCGACGGCGCCGGCATGGTCATCTGGGGAACGCTGCTGCAGCGGCGGGTGCCGGCCGCGATGCTCGGCCGGGTCTCGAGCCTGGATTTCTTCGTGTCGCTGGCGTTCATGCCCGTGTCGTTCGCGATCGTCGGCCCGCTGTCGAAAGTCGTGCCGATGGAAGCGATCTTTCTGGCGGCCGGGCTGCTTCCAATGATGCTGGCCGCCGTCGCGGTGATCGCGGCCGGCATGTGGCGCGACGAGGTCGCCCACCCGCTGCGGTGAATCAGACCCCGAACATCGGCGGCAGGGCCAGCACCATGACCAGACCCCAGAAAAAGTGGGTGAGCATGGGCGCCAACACTCCTCCGGTGGCGCGACGCTCGAGCGCGCACACGGTCCCGAGGATGATCGCGGCGAATCCCAGCATCGGGTTGCCGGTGGTGGCGGCGGTGCACACCACGTAGAGCACCGTGGTCACCAGCACCGGGCGGTACTTGGCCAGCGCGGTGTAGAGGGCCCCGCGGAAGAACAACTCCTCGGCGAGCCCGTTGATCACCGTGATGAACGTGATCACCACCAGCGGGGCGCTATTGCTGTATTGCAGCACCTGGGTGATGTAGTCCGACACCGCTGGGATCTGGCGCGCGACGAGCGCGCCCAGCACGAACGCGCCGCCGAGCAGCAGACCGACCGCGGTTCCGGTGATGATCGGGCGTTGGTTGCGTCCGCGAAAGTGGACGTGGCCCATGTGCAACGGTCCGGACAGGAACGCGCCGATGGCCCACACTCCGGCCAGCGCCAGCGTCAACCAGACGAATGTCTCGTCGCCGGGCGGGCGACTCAGCGAATAGCCAAGCAGGGCCCCACCGATCACCATCACCAGCACCACCGCGAACTTGCGGCGCCGGATCACCGACGGTGGTTCGTTGTGGGGGGCAGCCTGATTTCGTGCGATGCGGAACATCTCTTCCCTCAGTGGGGAGCGGCGATCCGATGCAGTCACGCGGTACTCACCTTCGGTAGGAATCCGAGGACGGTGTCCAACCCGGTACGCACCGCTGCGGCCACGGGCTTGGGGACCAGCCCGATCAGGTCGAGCACCGGTCGCACCATAGCCGGGGTCACGCACCCGGCGAGCAGTTTCAAGCGCAACGCGTCGCCGCCGGCCCAGTCCGGATCGGTGTCGGCGAGGTGATGCGGGTCGGCCAGCTGGTCGACGGGGCGCGGCCGCGGACTGCGCACGGCGCGGCGCATCGCGTCGGCGGTGGTGACCAGTCCACCCGGCGGATCCGGTACCAGCCCGTCGAGCCCTTCCTGCGACGCCGTCATCGGATAGTCCAGGGACTCCACCAGATCCGCGGCCAGCCCGCCCGGCACGGGCAGCACCACACCGGTGACTTTGGAGACCAGCCCGGTGTCGACGCCGATCACCGGCAGCGGCGTGCGCCAGATTCCGGCGGTGCGCGCGTAGGTGCGCAGCAGGTCGCCGTAGGTGGTGGTTTCGGGTCCGCGGATGTCGTACGAGCCGGCGGGCACCTTCTCGGTGTCGGCGGCGGCGACCAGGTAGTAGAGCGCGTCGCGGATCGAGATCGGATCGATCGGGTTGGCCGACCACGCGGGCAGCGGCAACACGAGGAAGCGGTCGGCGACATAGCGCAGCATCTCGAACGACGTGGATCCGGCGCCGATGATGATGGCCGCCCCGAGCCACACCACGTCAGCTCCGCCGTCGACCCGCAACGCGGCGGCCACTTCGGCGCGGCTGGTCAGATGCTCGGACAGCGAGTCACCGTCGGGGACGAAACCGCCGAGGTAGACGATCCGCCGCACACCGGCGTCCTTGGCGGCGGTCGCGACCATGGCCGCCGCCCGGTTGTCGGCCTCGCGGAAGTCGGGTTGGCCGATGCCGTGCACCAGGTAGTAGACGACGTCGACGGGGCCGGCTTCATCGAACGCGTGGCGCACCGAGGTTTCGTCGTGCGCATCGAGGGAGACGGTGTGCACACGGTCGCGCCAGCCGAAATCCTGCAGACGTGCTCGGTTACGGCTGGCCGCGATCACCGTGTGGCCCGCGTCGAGGAGTTCGCTGATCAAACGCGAGCCGATGTAGCCGGTCGCGCCGGTGACCAAGATTCGCTGGCTGCCCACGTGGGGGCCTGTACCCCCATCGCCGCCGATCGCAACCGGGGCTGCCGGATTGTGGTCGATTCCTCACCGCTCGGGCACTGCCGGCGTGCGGTGCATGTCCGTCCTCGAAGAGCGGCCCACCCACCCAC
>NZ_JBNMQU010000013.1:0-203101 GCF_050205565.1 Mycobacterium sp. SMC-4
CCCCGGCGACGCAGTCGCTGCCCGCCGAAACCGTGACCACCGTGACGCCGACCGCCGAAGCACCGGCCCCGACGGCTGCGGTCCCCGCCCCGGTGCTGCCCGCCCCGCAGGCGGCACCGCCGCCTGTCCCTGCGGTCCCGGGTGCGGTCACCTACCACGTCACCGGCAACCGGGCACTGCTCGACCTGGTCACCGTCATCTACACCGACCAGCAGGGCGCGCTGCAGACCGAGGTCAACGTCGCCCTGCCGTGGACGAAGACCGTGGTGCTCGATCCGGGCGTGACATTGAGCTCGGTGACGGCCACCAGCGTCGGCGGTCAGCTCAACT
Source organism: Mycobacterium sp. SMC-4 (assembly GCF_050205565.1). Taxonomy (GTDB): domain Bacteria; phylum Actinomycetota; class Actinomycetes; order Mycobacteriales; family Mycobacteriaceae; genus Mycobacterium. Next base: position 331 of record NZ_JBNMQU010000013.1, read on the forward strand.
GCAGCATCACCGACGCCAACGGCACGCTGATCGCGGCGCAGAACGCGAACTCGATGATCACGAACTGCACTCGCTGATCACCCCCGCCGAACACCCCGCCGAATTTGCATTCCACGCGCGTCAACGCCGACTTGACGCGCGTGGAATGCAATTTCGGCGGAGAGGGTTACGCCAGGCCCAGCTCCTGGATGCGGGTGCTGTGGGTCTGCTGCAGCCGGTCGAAGAACTCGGTCATCTGCGACAGCCCGCCGCCTGCCATCACCAGGTCGACGAGCTCATCGTGGTCGGCCAGCACGTACTGGGCCTGGGTGATGGCCTCGCCGAGCAGCCGCCGCGACCACAACGCCAACCGATGCCGCTGCTTGTCGCTGGCGGTCACGGCCGCGCGCACTTCGGCGACCACGAACTGCGAGTGCCCGGTCTCCGACAGCACCGAACGCACCACATCACCGGCTTCCGCCGGCATCGAATCAGAGATCTCGAGGTAGAAATCGGCCGCCATCGCATCGCCGATGTAGGTCTTGACCAGAGCCTCCAGCCACGTGCTCGGCGTCGTGAGCCGGTGGTAGTTCTCCAGCGCGGGCGCGTACTTCGTCATGGCCGGCACCACGTCCACGCCGCGACGCTCCAGCGCGTCGCGCAGCAGCTCGTAATGGTTCATCTCGGCCGCGGCCATGCTGGCCATGTTGATTCGTCCCCGCAGGTTGGGGGCCATGCGGGCCTCTTCGGTCAACCGGTAGAACGCGGCCACCTCGCCGTAGGCCAGCAGCGCGAACAGCTCGGTGATGCCGGGATGGTCGACGGTGATCCGGTAGACCTCCCCGTCCCCGGAGGCCGACGCGGACGGCGGCGAGATCGGCGGCGAAGTCGGCCTCGTAGTCATGGTCCAACTTTAGACGCCGGCGGCACCGCGACCGTCGCGTGCGGCTTTCGGGGCCTCGACCCGTTACCATGGACAACGGTGTCGGCACGCGAGTCGACAGATCACAGACCAGGTCACGTTCGACGAGCTCTTGTCGCAGACACCTTGGCAATGTGCGTGCACGCGGCGGCCCGCCCCCTCAGCGCTGGGCCCGGCGAAGTTCTCTTCACAACTCGTGCGCGCGTGAACCGCATGAGGACAATCAGTGAAAGGCTTCGTCCACCGAGCATGACTCCCGTTACACCGCAAACCACTCCCTCCTTCGCCGAACTCGGCGTCCGTGACGAAATCGTCCGCGCCCTCGCCGAAAACGGCATCGAACACGCCTTCGCGATCCAGGAACTGACCCTGCCGCTGGCGTTGGCCGGCGACGATCTGATCGGTCAGGCCCGCACCGGCATGGGCAAGACCTACGCGTTCGGCGTCCCGCTGCTGCACCGGATCACCACCGACAGCGAGCGTCCCCTGACCGGAATTCCGCGCGCGCTGGTCGTCGTGCCGACCCGTGAGCTGTGCATCCAGGTCCACGGCGACCTCGTCGCCGCGTCGAAGTACCTGCGAGCCGACGAGAACCGCAAGCTCACCGTGACCGCCATCTACGGCGGACGGCCGTACGAGCCGCAGATCGAGGCGCTGCAGAAGGGCGTCGACGTCGTCGTCGGCACGCCGGGCCGCCTGCTCGACCTGGCTCAGCAGGGCCATCTGCAACTCGGTGGACTGTCCACCCTGGTCCTCGACGAGGCCGACGAGATGCTCGACCTGGGCTTCCTGCCCGACATCGAGCGGATCCTCAAGCAGATCCCGGCGCAGCGTCAGGCGATGCTGTTCTCGGCGACCATGCCGGACCCGATCATCACGCTGGCCCGCACGTTCATGACGCAGCCGACGCACATCCGCGCCGAGGCCCCGCACTCGGCGGCCACCCACGACACCACCCAGCAGTTCGCCTATCGGGCGCACGCGCTGGACAAGGTGGAGATGGTGGCCCGCATCCTGCAGGCCGAGGGCCGCGGCGCGACGATGATCTTCACCCGCACCAAGCGCACCGCGCAGAAGGTCGCCGACGAGCTCGGTGAGCGCGGCTTCAAGGTCGGCGCCGTGCACGGCGATCTCGGTCAGGGTGCCCGCGAGAAGGCGCTCAAGGCGTTCCGCACCGGCGAGGTCGACGTGCTGGTGGCCACCGACGTGGCCGCGCGGGGCATCGACATCGACGACATCACCCACGTCATCAACTTCCAGATCCCCGAGGACGAGCAGTCCTACGTGCACCGCATCGGCCGCACCGGCCGCGCCGGCAAGACCGGTATCGCGGTCACGCTGGTCGACTGGGACGAACTGCCCCGTTGGTCGATGATCGACAAGGCTCTCGGTCTGGGCACCCCGGATCCGGCTGAGACGTACTCCAGCTCCCCGCATCTCTACGAGGAGCTCAACATCCCCACCGACGCGGGCGGTTCGATCGGGAAGCCGGCGCGCACCGCCGACAAGCCTCCGCGGGAACCGCGCGAGCGCAGCGAGCGTCCGGCCCGCAACCGCGCCCGCCGTCGCACCCGTGGCGGCAAGCCGGTCGCCGGGCACCCGGACAGCGCGGACGCCGCCAAACCCGCCGACAGCGACACCACCGAGGGCGAGGCCACCGAGGCGCGCTCCTCGTCGGGTCGTCGGCGTCGGCGTCGCCGCCCCAGCAAGACCGCGACCGCGCCGACCAGCTAGCCCGTCCCGGCCTCGATGGTCAAACCTGAACGCCGCACCCGGGCAGATCTGGTGGCGGCAGCGGCGATCGCCGCGGTCGTCGTGCTGGTCGCCGTCGTGGTCTGGTGGAACAGCGACGTCCGCGCGACGGTCAGCCGCCCCGCCGCCTCCGCGGTTCCGTCCCTGGAGGACGCGACGACGGTCCCCGCCTCGCTGACCCAGCTGTGGACGGCCCCGAGCGCGGCAACCACTCAACCGTTGGTCGTCGCCGGTGCCGTGGTGACCGGCCAGGGAAGCAGCGTCGACGGCCGCGACCCGGTCACCGGTGAGGTGCTCTGGACCTACGCGCGTGATCTCGAGCTGTGCGGCGTGAGCTGGGTCTACAGCTACGCGGTGGCGGTGTATCCGGACCGGCGCGGCTGCGGACAGGTCAGCACCATCGACGCCGAGACCGGGTCGCGGGGACCGTCTCGCACCAGCTACGCCGACCGCGAGGTGCAACTGGCGGCCGACGGCACCACGGTGCTGTCGTGGGGGTCGACCCGGCTGGAACTGTGGCGCTCCGACATGGTGCGGATGCTCAGCTACGGCGCACTCGACGCGCCCATCAAGCCCGACGTGCCGGCCACGCCGCTGTGCCGGCTGGTCTCCGCGGCCGCGAGTTCGTCGGCCGTGTCGGTGTTCGAGGCGTGCGGCAACCAGTCCGATCTGCGGTTGACGCTGCTGCGGCCCTCCGACGAGGAGGACGTGCCCGAGGTCCAGTACGTCCAGCAGAACGGCGTGTCCGACGGCAGCGGTGCCCGGGTGGTCGCGGTCGCCGGGACGACGACGGCGGTGTACGTGTCGACGCCGGCTCCGCGCGTGGACATCATCGACGACACCGGAACCACGATTGCCAGCACGGTGGTGACGACGCCGGCCGCCCCGGACGCCGTCACCTCGCGCGTCGGGGACCTGATCACCTGGTGGACCGGCGACACGCTGATGGTGTTCTCCGGCAAGGACCTGCAGTACAAGTACAGCGTCGCCGCCGCAGGCGACAATGCGCCGATCGGGCCGGCGACGATGATGGCGGGCCGGCTGCTCGTGCCGGTCACCGGCGGGTACGACGTGTTCGATGCGCTGACCGGCGCCGGGGACCGCCACATTCCGTTGCAGCGGCCGCACATCGACGGTCCGGTGGTCCCGGCGGTTGCCGGGGAGACGTTGTTGGAACAGCGCGGCGACGAGATCGTCGCGCTGGGCTGAGCCGGCCCGGTCAGATCTCCGGGGTGAACGTGGGCAGCGCCTTGCCGCTCTTCCAATGCTTGACCAGCGCGGTGGCCAGATCGCGGTAGGCCAGCGCGCCCTTGTTCTTCCGGCCGGTCAGGACCGATGAGCCCGAGGCGCTGGCCTCGGCGAACCGGATGGTGCGCGGGATCGGCGGCGCGAGCACCGGCAGGTTGTAGCGGTCGGCGACGTCGAGGACCACGTCGCGGCTGTGCGTGGTGCGCGCGTCGTAGAGCGTCGGCAGCGCACCGAGCAGCTTCAGGTCGGGGTTGGTGATCGCCTGCACGTCGGACACGGTCCGCAGGAACTGTCCCACCCCGCGGTGCGCGAGGGTTTCGCACTGCAGCGGGACGATGACCTCGTCGGCGGCGGTGAGCCCGTTGAGCGTGAGGACCCCCAGCGACGGTGGGCAGTCGATGATCACCACGTCGTACGCGTCGCCGAGTTTGGCCAATGCGCGTTTGAGCGCGTGTTCGCGGCCCGCGCGCATCAGCAGCATCGCCTCGGCGCCGGCCAGATCGATGTTGGCCGGTAGCAGCGTCATGCCTTCGGGGGTTTCGACCAGCGCGACGTCGGGCTCCACCTCGCCGAGCAGTACCTCGTGCACCGAAACCGGCAACTTGTCGGGATCCTGACCCAGCGAGAACGTCAGCGATCCTTGCGGATCGAGGTCGACCAGCAGGACGCGGTTACCCAACTGCACCATCGCCGCGCCGAGCGAGGCCACCGTCGTCGTCTTGGCGACCCCACCCTTTTGATTGGCGACCGCAAGTACTCGCGTCACACCGACCATCTTGACATGCCCTGTCAAAAGCTGTCCGGCTACAGACCCGCGTGGCGCGCGGCGTTTCGCAGGTGCGGCAGAATCGGTGGGCGTGGGCCTTCTGCAGCACCGGCTGATCCTGCTCCGCCATGGCGAGACGGAATGGTCGATGACGGGCCGGCACACCAGCCGCACCGAACTGGATCTCACCCAACGCGGCCGTCGTCAGGCCCGCGCCGCCGGCGACACACTGCAGCAGCTCGATCTGCAGCAGCCCTACGTCGTGAGCAGTCCCCGCCACCGAGCCCGCAACACGGCCGAGTTGGCCGGTCTGCGCATCGACGAGGTGAATCCGCTGATCGACGAATGGGATTACGGCGACTACGAGGGCGTCACCACCGAAGAGATCCGTGAGACGGTGCCGAACTGGCTGGTGTGGACGCACGGCTGCCCGGGCGGGGAAACGTCGGCGCAGGTGTGCGCGCGCGCCGACCGGGCCATCGCGATGGCACTGGAACACATGGACACCCGCGACGTGGTGTTCGTCGGGCACGGGCACTTCTCGCGCGCGGTGATCACCCGCTGGATCGAACAACCCGTCTACGAGGGCATCCGGTTTGCGATGCCGGCGGTGTCGATCGCGGTGTGCGGCTTCGAACACGGTGTCCGGCAACTCAGCGCGCTGGCGTTGACCGGCCATCCGGATCCGTCGTGACCCGGGAACCGTCGTTCGTGTTCGCCGGCCCCGACGGGGTGGTCGTCGGTGAGGGCGTGCAGACGACGTTCCCGAACGTCGCCGAGGCGCGCGCCGCGCTGGCATCGCACAGCGCTCCGATCATCGTGGGCGCGTTGCCTTTTGACCTGTCGACGCCCGCGGCACTGATCCGGCCGCAGAGTGTGCGGTTCACCGATGCGCTACCGGATTGGCCGCTGCGCGAACTGCCGACGATGCGGGTGGCCGGTATGTCACCTGACGCCGATGAGCACCGCCGGCGCGTCGCGCGCGCCGTCGAGCGGCTGTCCGACCCGTCGGCAGGTTTGCAGAAAGTCGTACTGGCGCGGGCGTTGCAGCTGACCGCCGACGCGCCGGTCGACGCCCGCACTGTGCTGCACCGCCTGCACGGCGCCGATGCGGAGGCCACGAAGTATCTGGTCGACCTGTCGGCCGCCGGGGAGGGCTATTCCGGTGTGGTGATGGTCGGTGCGAGCCCTGAGTTGCTGGTGGCTCGCCGCGGACAACAGGTGTGGTGCCGACCGTTCGCCGGCTCGGCACCCCGCTCCCCCAACCCCGCCGAGGATGCGGAAAACGGTGCCGCCCTGGCGGATTCGGCGAAGAACCGGCACGAACACCAGTTGGTGGTCGACGCGCTGCGCGAGGCACTCGAGCCGCTGTGCGCGCAGGTGTCCATCGCGCCGCAGCCCGAGGTGAGCAGAACCGCCGCGGTGTGGCACCTGTCGACCCCGATATCCGGCGTCTTGCGGCAAAGCTCCACAACCGCACTGGATCTGGCGGTCGCGCTGCATCCCACCCCGGCGGTGGGCGGCACCCCGACCGACCAGGCGACGGCACTGATCGCCGAGGTGGAGGGCGACCGCGGGTTCTACGCCGGCGCTGTCGGCTGGTGTGATCAGCGCGGCGACGGCCGTTGGGTGGTGTCGATCCGCGGCGCGCAACTGTCCGCCGACCGTCGCGCGGCGCTCGCGCATGCCGGCGGGGGCATCGTCGCCGGATCCGATCCGGACGAGGAAGTCGCCGAGACCACAACCAAATTCAAGACCATCCTGTCGGCGTTGGGAGTGCAGCAGTGACTGAGACCATCCGCACGGCGCGTCCCGGCGACGAGGCCGAGCTGACCGCGATGATCCATGAGCTCGCCGAGTTCGAGCACGCCGCCGACGAGTGCACCGTCACCGAAAACCGGTTGCGTGAAGCGCTTTTCGGTCCCGACCCGACCGTGTACGGACATGTCGCGGAAGTGGACGGACGGATGGCCGCCTGCGCGTTGTGGTTCCGCAACTTCTCGACGTGGGACGGCGTGGCCGGCGTCTACCTCGAGGATTTGTTCGTGCGCCCCGAGTACCGCCGGCGCGGGCTGGCGCGCCGTCTGCTGGCGACGCTGGCCCGCGAGTGCGTGGACCGCGGCTACAGCCGCCTGACGTGGGCGGTGTTGAACTGGAACGTCGATGCCATCGCGCTCTACGACAGCGTCGGCGGGCGGCCACAGACCGAGTGGACCACCTACCGCGTCTCCGGACCGCGGCTGGCCGAGTTGGCCGCCGAATCGTCGCCCGGCCCGGGCTGAGTCAGCCAGTGCAGCGAGGACGGCGTGAACAGTAGGCCCAACACTGCGATCGAGGCGCCGCCGACGAGGAGCGCGTACGACAGTTGCCCGGAGCTGTAGACGTACCACGCCACCCCGAGCAGGCACAGGTTGGCGAACACCGCGATGCCGCGGCCCCAGCGCCGACCGGTCAGCAGGGCCCAGCCCGCGGCCAGCACGCCCGAGCCCATGATCACGAACCAGCCGGCGGTGCCGTAGCCGCTGATCGCCTCCTCGTGGTGGCCGCCGGCTTCGCGCACGATCAGCACCACGGCCATGACAAGCCCGAGAAACCCTTGCAGCGCGACGATTCCGCCGGCGACGCGTACCGCGGGCGGCATCAGGGGGCCAGCCGGTCGGCCAGGTACTGCACGGCGAAGTCGTAACCGAGCGGGCCCGCACCGGCGATGACCACCTCGGCGACGGCCGACACATACGAGTGGTGCCGGAACGGCTCGCGGGCGTGGATGTTGCTCAGGTGCACCTCGGCCACCGGCAGGCTCACCGAGCGCAGCGCGTCGGCGATCGCCACCGAGGTGTGGCTGTAGGCGGCCGGGTTGATCACGATGCCGACACAGTCGGCGCGCGCTTCCTGGATCGCGTCGATGAGCACGCCTTCGTGGTTGCTCTGCACGGTCCGCAGGGCGAACCCGGCTTCGGCGGCCACCTTGGTCACGCGCGCCTCGATCTCGGCGAGCGTGGTGGTGCCATAGACCTCGGGCTGACGGGTCCCGAGCAGGTTCAGGTTCGGCCCGTTGACGAGAAGCAGTCGGCGTTCGGTCACCGTTGTACGGTACCGGCGCGATCGCCCGGCCCGTTAGGCTCAGGCCCCGTGCGTGCCGTGCTGATCGTCAACCCCAACGCGACGTCGACGACGCCGGCAGGCCGCGACCTGCTGGCCCATGCGCTGGAGAGTCGCGTCGAGTTGACCGTCGCGCACACCGACCATCGCGGCCATGCCATCGAACTGGCGCGGGACGCGGCCCGCGACGGCGTGGACGTGCTGATCGTGCACGGCGGGGACGGCACGGTGAACGAGGTCGTCAACGGCGTCGTCGGCGAATGCGGCCCGACGGGTGCCGGCCCGGCCGTCGGGGTGGTGCCGGGCGGCTCGGCCAATGTGTTCGCCCGCGCGCTGGGCATCAGTCCCGACCCGATCGAGGCGACCAACCAGCTCGTCGACCTGCTGGGCGAGTACCGGCGCGCGCAGTCGTGGCGGCGCATCGGCCTGATGGACTGTGGCGAGCGGTGGGCCGTGTTCACCGCCGGGATGGGTGTCGACGGGGACGTGGTGGCCGCGGTGGAGGCGCAACGCGCGCGCGGTCGCAAGGTCACCGCGTCGCGGTACATCCGGGTCGCGATCCGCGAGGTGTTGGCCAGCGTGCGCAAGGAGCCGACCCTGACATTGCGGCTACCGGACGGTGAACCGGTGACGGGTGTGCACTTCGCGTTCGTGTCCAACTCCAGCCCGTGGACGTACGCCAACGCGCGTCCGGTGTGGACGAACCCTGACACCACCTTCGAGACCGGGCTGGGCGTATTCGCCACCACCAGCATGGGCGTGTGGGCCAACCTGCGGCTGGTGCGGCGGATGCTGTCGCGCAAGCCGGACATCAAAGCCACGCATCTGGTGCGCGACGACGACCTGCCGTGGCTGGAAGTGACGAGCACCACGCCGGTGGCGTGCCAGATCGACGGGGATTACGTCGGTGTGCGCGAAACCATGCGCTTCGTGGCCGTATCGAACGCCTTGGCCGTGATCGCGCCGCCACCGAAATCCGTCTTGGAACGCCGCTGACCAGCACAGGAAGTGAGTGCAACCCATGTCACACGAGGTTTTTGGGCGCACCCGGGGTTTAGCGTAGTACAACGGGGTTATAGGTCCCTTAACGGACCACCACAGTGAGATAGAACACGAGTTACGCAACTTCTATTGACATCCGTCGAGCCTGTGAAAGCATCGGATGCAACAGCGCAGAAACATTCTGTGCGCTCGTGTTAACAGCCAATGTAAAGCTCATGCGCCCCGCTGCGCATACGAAAGGAAGTCATAGTCATGGATTGGCGCCACAAGGCCGTCTGTCGCGACGAGGATCCGGAGCTGTTCTTCCCGGTCGGAAACAGCGGACCGGCGCTCGCGCAGATCGCCGATGCCAAGTTGGTATGCGCTCGTTGCCCCGTCACCGCGGAGTGCCTGAGCTGGGCTTTGGAGTCCGGACAGGACGCCGGCGTGTGGGGCGGGATGAGCGAGGACGAGCGTCGCGCGCTCAAGCGCCGCAACGCGCGGACCAAGGCTCGTACCGGGGTCTGACCCCCTCCGCACGATAAAGCGACGGCCCCGACGCAAGTCGGGGCCGTCGCTTTGTCTGCGCAATTCTGTGACATTCGCTTCATTTGCAGAAATGTGACACAGGCTGACTGATTCGGATTCAGCAAATGGCGAATTCGATCAGTATTGGGTTGCGCGGGGCCGCCGCCCTATCGGGACCCGCAGCACCACATCGGTTCCGCCGGACTCCCCCTCGTGCATGCCGATCGAGCCGTCGAGTTCGGCCGAGACGAGCGTGCGCACGATCTGCAGTCCGAGTCGGTCGGACTTCTCCAAGCTGAATCCGTCGGGCAGGCCGCGGCCGTCGTCGTGGACGACGACGTCGAGCCAGCGCGCCGAACGCTCGGCGCGGATCGTCACGCAACCCTGACTGGTGGAGGCGTCGAACGCGTGCTCCATCGCGTTCTGCACCAGTTCGGTGACCACCATGATCAGCGCGGTGGCGCGGTCGGCGTCGAAGACGCCGAGTTCCCCGACACGGTTGATCCGGATCGGCGCGTCCACGGTGCCGACGTCGTTCATGATCGGCAGGATCCGGTCCACGACCTCGTCGAGGTTGACCTCTTCGTCCACCGACATCGACAGGGCGTCGTGCACCAGCGCGATCGACGACACCCGGCGCACGGATTCGATCAGCGCCTCGCGACCTTCCGGGTTGGTGGTGCGGCGGGCCTGCAACCGCAGCAGCGCGGCGACGGTCTGCAGGTTGTTCTTGACGCGGTGATGGATCTCGCGGATGGTGGCGTCCTTGGACAGCAGCGCGCGGTCGCGGCGCTTCACCTCGGTCACGTCCCGGATCAGTACGGCCGCCCCGACGGGATCGCCGTGCACCACCAGCGGCAAGGTGCGCAGCAGCACGGCCGCACCGTTGGCGTCGACTTCCATGCGCATGCTCGATCCGCCGGTCAGGGAGTCGCGCACGTGATCGGCGAGCTCCTGGGCCTCGAACGGGTCGGAGATCAGGGGGCGGGTGACGGCGACGAGGTTGTGCCCCTCGAGTTCCGCGGTGAATCCCATGCGGTGGTAGGCCGAGATCGCGTTGGGGCTGGCGAAGGTGACCTCGCCGGTCTCGTCGAGGCGGATGAATCCGTCCCCGACCCGCGGGCTGGAGCGCGACATGGGCAGATCCCCGATGTTGGGGAAGGTGCCCTCGGAGAGCATGTGCAACAGGTCTTCGGCGCAATCGACGTAGGCCGCTTCCAACGGGCTGACCTGACGCGGCGCCAGGGACGTCTGGTGGGTCAGGACCGCGACGACGGTGTTCTCGTGGCGCACCGGTACGGCTTCGACGCGCTGGCCGTGAGCGCCATTCTGGCCCGCGACGATGAGGCGGCCGATGGTCCCGGACCGGAACGCGTCGGCCACGATCGGGACGTCCTCGGGTTCGGCGGTGCTGCCGACGGCGTCGGCCAGCAGGACGGTCGGCGCGGTGTTCGGGCGCACCTGGGCCACGCAGACGAGCATCTGGTCGTCGCGGCGGACCCACATCAGATAGTCGGCGAACGACATGTCCGCCAGCAGCTGCCACTCGCCCACCACCGCGTGGAGGTGGTCGACAGCGTTGCCGGGCAGGACGGTGTGCTCGGCGAGCAGATCACCGAGAGTCGACATGGCGAACCAGCTGGTGCGGGACGGGGAGCCGGCGCAGAGTGCGGCTAGCTGATGACGGCGATGAGGTCACCGGCCTGGATGACGTCACCCACCGACACGTTGACCTTGCTGACGGTGCCGGCGACCTCGGCGAGCACGGGGATTTCCATCTTCATCGACTCGAGCAGCACCAGGGTGTCGCCTTCGCCGATCTGATCGCCCTCGTTGACCACGACCTCGAGCACACTGGCCACGATTTCCGCGCGAACGTCCTCGGCCATCTTCACCCCACTCTCTTTGCCACTGGTGCTTGAGCGTCTATCGAACCACAACGGCCTGCGGTGGTCCTGCATGGCTGCTGGCGCGACGAAAATGTTGTCCGAGGTTCGTGCGACAATGGGCTGCAACCGACCCGCAGCGCGCGGGTTCACACCCATCGACCTGTTGGAGGTTCACCATGGCCAAGCGTGGCCGTAAGAAGCGCGACCGCAAGCACTCGAAGGCCAACCACGGCAAGCGGCCCAACGCCTGACTTTCCGCTGCGGCTGCGATCCTGCGGGATCGCAGCCGGGCTGGTCAGCCGCGGATGATCGTGGTGCGGCTGATCTCGATGCGTAACCGCTCCCGCAAACTTTCGGGAGCCTTCTCACCACTGCATTTGGTGGCGATCAACCGTTTGACGCGTTCCTCGATGCCGTAATGCCTCAGGCACGTCGGGCACTCTTCGAGATGATGACGCAGCTTGTCCCGGGTCTCCGGGGTGCATTCACCGTCCAGCAGCGTCCATACCTCGGCGATCACCGCGGCGCATTCGGGGTGCTCCGGGTCGATGGGCCCGACCGGTGGGCGCCACCGCTCTCCATCTGCCGAGAATTCACTCTCGCTCATGACGTGACCCCTTCGGGCTCGCCGCGGAGGAACCCGCGGTCGCGGGCCACCCCGCTCAACAACTCACGAAGCTGGCGCCTGCCGCGGTGCAGCCGCGACATCACCGTTCCGATCGGCGTGTCCATGATTTCGGCGATCTCCTTGTACGGGAAGCCCTCGACGTCGGCGTAGTACACCGCCATCCGGAAGTCCTCGGGCAGAGCCTGCAGCGCTTCCTTGATCTCGCTGTCCGGCAGCAGCTCCAGCGCCTCGACCTCGGCAGAACGCAACCCGGTCGAGGAGTGCTCGGCATTGGCGGCCAGCTGCCAGTCGGTGATCTCCTCGGTCGGATACTCCGCGGGCTGACGCTGCTTCTTGCGGTAGCTGTTGATGTAGGTGTTGGTCAGGATGCGGTACAGCCACGCCTTGAGGTTGGTCCCTTCGCGGAAGGACCGGAAGCCGGCATAGGCCTTGACCATCGTTTCCTGCAGCAGATCCTCGGCATCGGCCGGGTTGCGCGTCATCCGCAGCGCACCGCCGTAGAGCTGGTCGAGCAGCGGGATGGCGTCGCGTTCGAAGCGCGCCGTCAGCTCGGCGTCGGTCTCTTCGGGTGCCCGGTTCGTGTCATCGTCCAGCGTTGCCTTCGGGGCGAGCCCGTCGGTGTCGGTCATCGTGGGGAACACCGTCCCTTCTGTCGCGGCGCCACCGTGAAGCCTCGGCCATATCGCCGAGACGTCCGGGGCCATCAAGGCCGTCACTGGCACCATCAATCCCCTTCTGCCGATCCTAGAGGCTGCCACCGACGCCGTGTGCGTCGTGCAGAGGTCACAACACCGGCGTGGAGGGTCGTTGTTCCCCGCCCGGTCTAGTCTGTGGCGGTGGCACGAGCGGCGACACCGGCGATTGCCGCGCTGGTGAGCGCAGGGGTGGCGCATTCGGTGCTGCAGTACCGCCACGATCCGCGCAGCGACTCCTTCGGCGACGAGGCCGTCGACGAGCTGGCCCGCGACGGTGTGGTGGCCGACCAGATCTTCAAGACGCTCGTCGTCGCGTTGCCGACCGGGTTGGGCGTCGCGGTGCTGCCGGTGCCGGCGAAACTGTCCCTGAAAGCCGCAGCGGCGGCGCTGGGCAGCCCGAAGGCCACCTTGGCCGACCCGGCGGCCGCCCAGCGCGCCACCGGATATGTCGTCGGCGGCATCTCGCCGCTCGGGCAGCGCAGAGCGCTGCCGACGGTCGTCGACGCGTCGGCGCTGCAGTGGGACCGTGTGCTGTGCAGCGCCGGCAAGCGGGGCCTGGACGTGAGCCTCGACCCTCACGACCTGGTGCGGTTGACCAACGCGACCGTCGCCGACATTCGCGCGAACTAGGCTGAGCCCATGTCGCTCGCGGGAAAAACCATGTTCATCTCCGGCGCCAGCCGCGGCATCGGCCTGGCCATCGCCAAGCGAGTCGCCGCTGACGGGGCCAACGTCGCGCTGGTGGCCAAAACCGCCGAACCGCACCCGAAGCTGCCCGGCACCATCTACACCGCGGCCAAGGAGATCGAGGAGGTCGGCGGGCAGGCGTTGCCGATCGTCGGCGACATCCGCGACGGCGACTCGGTGACCGCGGCCGTGGCCAAGACCGTCGAGCAGTTCGGCGGCATCGACATCTGCGTCAACAACGCCTCGGCGATCAACCTCGGATCGATCGAGGAGGTGCCGCTCAAGCGTTTCGACCTGATGAACGGCATCCAGGTGCGCGGCACCTACGCGGTGTCGCAAGCCTGCATCCCGCACATGAAGGGCCGCGAGAACCCGCACATCCTGACGTTGTCGCCGCCGATCCTGCTGGAGTCCAAGTGGCTGCGGCCCACCCCGTACATGATGGCGAAGTTCGGTATGACGTTGTGCGCCCTGGGTATTGCCGAGGAACTCAAGGACGCCGGGATCGCGTCGAACACGCTGTGGCCGCGCACCATGGTCGCCACCGCCGCGGTGCAGAACCTGCTCGGCGGCGACGAGTCGATGGCCCGCTCGCGCAAACCGGAGGTGTACTCGGATGCGGCGTACGCGGTGCTGACCAAGCCGGCGACCTTCACCGGCAACACGCTGCTGTGCGAGGACGTGCTGCTCGACGCCGGGGTCACCGATCTGTCGGTGTACAACTGCATGCCCGGCGCCGAACTGGGCGTGGACTTCTGGGTCGAGGGCGCCAACCCGCCGGGTTACACGGGTCCCTGAGATGGCTCGCGCCCGAACTTGTCCTACCCGACCGGAGCCGGTCGCCCGAACTGGACCGGCACTCCCGGCGAGAACAGGCCGGGCAACCGCTCGCCGACCTCCTCGACACCTGCGGCGGTGATCAATTCGTCGCTGATCGCGGTGACCTGCGCCGAGCACAACGGCCACATCGGGTGCGCGATCGGCACCCACCAAGTCCGATCGGCCTTGCGGGTATGCGCACCCCAGCGCGCTGTCAACCAGAGCTCCAGCGGCGTCGGTTCCACCGGCGCTCCGACGTCGACTGTGAGGTGACTGCGCAGGCCACGGTCGGGCCACCGGCGGACACTGTCGTAGGAGATCTCACCGCCGGAACGGCTGACGCGCATTTTGGCCCATCTGTACGGAACGCCGAGACCGATACGGGTCACCGGCACGACCGCTAACCGTTCGGTTTCCAGCGACAAGAACAGCACCCCGTGCCTGCCGTCGGTGTCGATCGAGTGGAGGCGCACATTGGTCTCGGCGAAGGACCCCACATACGGAAGCGATACGGCGCTGCCGAGTTCCGAACGCCGAATGACGAGCGGGATCAGCCCCACGTAGGTGCGGCCGTCGAGAACGTCCGGGCGAGTTCCGGGCGGAAACAGATGCGCGACGGCGGCCGGCTCGACCGGCCAGTGCACGAACGTGACGTCGGCCCAGTGCTGGGTCATCATCACGGGCTTCGGCAGCGGTGGCGCATCCACACCGCCATCCTGGCACGCCGGCGCGGCACCTAGGCGGTGTCGCAGGCCTGCATCCCGCACCTGAAGGCCGCGAGAACCCGCACATCCTGACGCTGTCGCCGCCCATCCTGCTGGAGTCCAAGTGGCTCCGGCCCACGCCGCACATGATGGCAAAGTTCGGAATGACGTTGTGTGCGGTCGCCACCGCGGCGGTGCCGGGCCGTAGCTTTCGCCGAGAGTGCCGTGACGGTAGTGGTCGGGCGGCTCGGACTACGGACACTGCACCTTCGCGCGCAGACGACTTATCCTCCCCTGCATGACCATCTGGTCCTCGGGTCGCTACGACGCCGTCGGCGACCGCATCGCACCGATCGCAGCGCAGGTCGTCGACGCCGCGGCGCGGCAACGACCACTGCAGAACGCCGCGGTGGTCGATCTGGCCTGCGGCACCGGCAGCGCCGCGCTGACGGCCGCTGCACGAGGCGCCCGGGTCACCGGCGTCGACTACACCCCCGAACTCATAGCGATCGCCGAGCAGCGACGCGGCGCCGACGCGGTCACCTGGCGCGTCGGCGACGCCGCTGACACCGGCCTGCCCGCCGGGGCGTTCGACGCGGTCGTCTCGAACATGGGCATCATCTTCGTCGACCCGTCCGCCCAGGTCGCCGAGATCACCCGACTGTTGAAACCCGCTGGCGTGCTTGCCTTTTCCGCGTGGGTGCGTGACACCAGCAATCCGCTGTTCGATCCGGTGGTGGCGGTGCTCGGAGCGCCGGCAGCGTCGGGCTTCTCGCCCGATCAGTGGGGCGACGCGGACGTGCTGACCGCTCGGCTGGCACCGCATTTCGACGACCTCACCATCCACCGCGGCGAGCACCGCTGGGAGTTCACATCCTTGACTGCCGCCCTGCGCTTTCTGCGCGAGGAGTCGCCGGTGCACGTGGAGACCTTCCGCCGCGCCGACCCGCCACTGCGGGACCGCTTGGCCGCGGAGTTCGAGACGACGCTGGCCCAGCACACGCAGGGGTCCGGTGCGGTGGCGTTCACCGCTCCGTATGTCGTGGTCAGCGCGATCTACCGGGCCTCGTAGAGAATTCCGCGGCCGATCGCCTCGCGCACCACGGGCAGCGCCGCGACGGCCAAGGCGTCGGCGTCCACACCGTGGTGTGCGGCCAGTAGTTCGATCAGCGTGCCCAGCGGCACCTCACCGCGACAGCCGGCCAGCAGCGCCCGCGACACCTCGTCGACACCCAGCACGGCACCGGGTCCGCCCGGGCGGCGCACCGCTGCGCCGACGACCTGCCATCCTTCGGGTCCGGGCAGCGACTGCTCCTCGAGGAACACCGGCGCGGTCGTCAGCCGCGCGGCCAGCAGCCGGCCGTCGCTGGTGTCGTGCAGGTATTCGCGGCGCGCGAAGAACGCGTCCACCTCGGGTCCCGTCAGAGCCTCCCCCGCACCGGTGATCTCCTCGCAGACCACGTCGGGCGGTCGCGTCTCCCCCGAACGCGGCGCCCGCAGGTTGATCATGCCCATCCCGACCCCGGCGATGCCCTCGTCGGCGAACCAGTCCAGCCACTGCCCGCCGCGGCGCGCGGCGTCGGACGGCAGTTCGCCGGCGTCGGACGTCCACAGCGACACGTAGCTGATCGGGTCGGCGAACTCGCGCTGCACCACCCACGCGTGCAGCCCGGTGTCGGCGAGCCAGCCGCCGACCCGCTCACGCCAGTCGTGCCCGTCACGCACGATCCAGTTGGCCATGATCTGCGCGGTGCCACCGGGCTGCAGATGGTCACCGACCTGCTCGATCAGCTTCTGGCACAACGCATCTCCGGCCATACCGGAGTCGCGGTACTGGTAGTCCAGGCTGCCGGCGCCCACGACGAACGGCGGGTTGGACACGATCAGGTCGAAGCGTTCGCCGTCGACGGGATCGAGCAGGCTGCCGCGACGCAGATCCCAGGACATGTCGTTGAGTCGTGCGGTGGCCGCGGCCAGTGACAGGGCCCGCGCGTTGGTGTCGGTGGCCACGATCTGGTCGCAGTGTGCGTCGAGGTGCAGCGCCTGGATGCCGCAACCGGTGCCCAGATCGAGCGCCCGTTCGACCGGTGTGCGGATGACGGCGTGGGCCAGCGACACCGAGGCGCCGCCGATGCCCAGGACGTGGTCGTGGCGCACCGGTCCCGGGCGGAGTGCGGCGTCCTGGTCGGACACCACCAGGAAGTCGCGGGCGCCGTCGCTGTGCGGGCGGATGTCGAGGGCTGCGCGCAGCGTTCCATCGGCGCCGGGTTCGACGACACCGCCGGCGAGCAGCGCGTCGGCGCCCGCGGTCGGCAGCGCGGCTGACACCCGCTCGGGGCTTTCCTCGGTGCCGAGCAGGAACAGCCGAACCAGCACCGCCAGCGGTTGCGACGACGCGCGCTCGGTGGCGCGCAGCGCCGACCACCACAGTCCGCGGCTGAACGCGGCGCTGGCGTCGCCGCCGAGCAGGTCGGCGACACCGTCGGTGGTGTATCCGGCGGCGCGCATGTCGGCGGCCAGCGCATCGACCAGCGCGTCGGGCAGGTCGGTCAAAGCAGCGTGCCTTGCTCGGCCTGCGGCTCAGCCGGCTCGATCAGTTCGGGGCCGTTGTTCCGCACGCTGTTGACCAGGCGGGACACCTCGCGGATCTCGATGCGGTCGAGGTCGCCGTGGCCGCGCAGCAGGCCTTCGTCGATCGGCGCATCCGGGTCCAGCCAGCGGTCGAAGTCCTCGGCGCTGATGGTCAGCGGCATCCGGTCGTGGATCTGGGCGAGCGGGCCGGCCGCGTCGGTGGTGATGATCGTGCAGCTGAGCAGCGGCGTGCTGTCTTTCGGCGCGTCCTTGGGCCGCCAGGTGGTCCACAGTCCGGCCATGAACAGAGGTTCGCCGTCGCCCGCATACATGAAAAAGGGGGTTTTCGGACCCTTCGCCGCGTCCTTCTTGAGCCACTCGTACCACCCGTCCATCGGCACCAGGCAGCGTTTCGCCTTGGCCGAGCTGCGGAACGCCGGCGACGTGGTCACCTTGTCCGAGCGGGCGTTGATCAGCAGCGGGCCCTTGTTGTCGGGGCTGCCGTCCTCGGTCGCCTTGGTCCAGGGCGGGATCAGCCCCCAGCGCATCAGACGCAGGCGTCGTGTCGACTCGTCGTCGGGGTCGGTGTGCCGTTTGACGACGGTGGCGACGGTCGTGGTGGGTGCGACGTTGTAGTTGGGGGCCGGCGAGTCCTTGGCGTTGGTCTCGTCGATGGCCTTGATCTTCTCGGCCAGTAGCGCCGGGTCGGTCGTCACCGCGAATCGCCCACACATGCCTCCCATCGTGGCAGAAAGCGGGCGGGCATTCCGGGGCCGAGTTCGCGACAGGGAAGAATGAACCGGTGACCACCTGGCCGGCCCCGTCGACGTCCACGCCCATTCATGCGACCGTGACGGTCCCCGGCTCGAAGTCGCAGACCAACCGGGCGCTGGTGTTGGCCGCGCTCGGGACGCGGACGGGCACGTCGACGGTGCGCGGCGCGCTGCGCAGCCGCGACACCGACCTGATGATCGCGGCGCTGCAGGAGTTGGGTGTGGAGGTGGCTGCCGCGGCCAACGACGAAACCGAGCTGACCGTGAGCGGGCAGCTGAGCGCCTCGGCCGGGGCGCGGATCGACTGCGGTCTGGCCGGCACCGTGCTGCGCTTCGTCCCGCCGCTGGCGGCGCTGGGCGGCCAGTCGGTGACGTTCGACGGCGACGAGCAGGCCCGGGCGCGCCCGATCGCCCCGCTGTTGGACGGTCTGCGTGCGCTGGGAGTGGACGTCGACGGCGACGGTCTCCCGTTCACGGTGCGTGGCACCGGCGGCGTGCGCGGCGGAACGGTCGAGATCGACGCGTCCGGATCGTCGCAGTTCGTGTCCGGCTTGCTGTTGTCCGGCGCCGCGTTCGACGAGGGGCTGACCGTCGTGCACACCGGCGGCGCGGTGCCCTCGGCCCCGCATGTCGCGATGACGGTCGCGATGCTGCGGGAGGCCGGCGTCGACATCGACGACTCCCAGCCCGATCGCTGGCAGGTGTCGGCGGGACCGATCGCGGCGCGCGAATGGGTCATCGAGCCCGACTTGTCCAACGCGGTGCCGTTTCTCGCCGCGGCGGTGGTCAGCGGCGGCCTGATCCGTCTCACCGGCTGGCCCAGGGTGAGCACCCAGCCGGCCGACGCGATCATCCGGATCCTGAAGAGCTTGAACGCGACCGTGCGCACCGGCCGCGACCATCTCGAGGTGCAGGGCGCGACGACGTACGACGGCATCGACATCGATCTGCGTGACGTCGGCGAGTTGGCTCCGTCGGTGGCTGCGCTGGCGGCGCTGGCGACACCCGGATCGGTGTCCCGGCTGCGCGGCATCGCGCATCTGCGCGGGCACGAGACCGACCGGCTGGCCGCGCTCAGTGCCGAGATCAACCGCGTGGGCGGTCAGTGCGAGGAGACCGACGACGGGCTGACGATCACCGCCCGCCCACTGCACGGCGGGATGTGGCGTTCCTACGCCGACCACCGGATGGCCACCGCCGGAGCCATCGTGGGGTTGCGGACGCCGGGCATCGAGGTCGAGGACGTCGGCACGACCGCCAAGACGCTGCCGCGGTTCACCGCGATGTGGACTGACATGCTGTCCGGCCAGACCGGCGACGTCCGGGGCTGAATCCTTGGGCCGCCGCGAGTACGACGAGTCCGACGTCCGGGTGCGGCCGGGCCGTGGCACGCGGCCGCGGACCAAGACCCGCCCGGAGCACGCCGACGCGCAGCAGGCCATGGTGGTCACCGTGGACCGCGGCCGCTGGGGCTGCGTGCTGGGCCGCGACCCGCAGCGCCGGGTCACCGCGATGCGGGCGCGCGAACTGGGCCGCACCCCGATCGTGGTCGGTGACGACGTCGACGTGGTCGGCGACCTGTCGGGCCGCACCGACACGCTCGCCCGCATCGTGCGCCGCGGTGAGCGGCGAACGGTGTTGCGCCGCACCGCCGATGACACCGACCCGACCGAGCGTGTGGTGGTGGCCAACGCCGACCAGTTGATGATCGTGGTGGCATTGGCCGACCCTCCCCCGCGTTCCGGTCTGGTGGAGCGTGCGCTGATCGCGGCGTATGCGGGTGGGCTGGCGCCGATCCTGTGTCTGACCAAGACCGATCTGGCCCCGGCCGACGAGTTCGCCGCACAGTTCGCCGATCTGGATCTGGTGGTCACCACCGCCGGTCGTGACGATCCGCTGGCCAACGTCGAGCCGTTGTTGACCGGCAAGGTGACCGCGCTGCTGGGGCATTCGGGCGTCGGCAAGTCCACGTTGGTGAATCGTCTTGTCCCCGAAGCGGAGCGGGCCACCGGCGCGGTGACCGACATCGGGCGCGGCCGGCACACCTCCACGCAGTCGGTGGCGTTGCCGCTGCATTCCGGAGGCTGGGTGATCGACACCCCGGGTATCCGCTCGTTCGGTCTGGCGCACATCGAACCCGACGATGTGGTGCTGGCGTTCTCCGATCTGGCCGAGGCCATCGACGACTGCCCGCGCGGGTGCGGGCACATGGGCCCGCCGGCCGACCCGGAGTGTGCGCTCGACGAGCTGATCGGTCCCGCCGCGGCCCGGGTGGCCGCAGCCCGCCGTCTCCTGGCCGCCCTCAGTTTGCGCGACCGTGCGGGTCTGCCGGCCGACACGCCGTAATTCGGGGGCATTATCAGCGCGCTCACGGCCCGCGAGCGCGCATATGACGTCATGTTTGCGTCCCCCACATGTGTGGCACGCTGTGGAAATGACTGACGTACCTGCAATCGAATTGAACGACGGCACCCGTATCCCGCAGTTGGGTCTGGGCGTCTATCAGGTGCCCCCGGAGGACACCGCCGCGACGGTCAGGACCGCACTCGAGATCGGCTACCGCCACATCGACACCGCGGAGATGTACCAGAACGAGAAGGGCGTCGGCCAGGGCGTCCGCGACTTCGGCATCGACCGGTCGGAGGTGTACATCACCAGCAAGCTCAACAACGGCTTCCACCGGCCCGACGACGCCCGGCGCGCCTTCGACAGGACCCTGTCCGAGCTCGGCTTCGACTATGTCGACCTGTTCCTGATCCACTGGCCCCTGCCCACGTTGTACGACGGCGACTACGTCTCGACGTGGAAAACGTTGGAGGAGTTCAAGAACGACGGTCGGGCCCGCAGCATCGGTGTGTCCAACTTTCAGGTCGCGCATCTGCAGCGGCTCGCCGAGGAGACCGACACGGTGCCCGTGGTCAACCAGATCGAGGTGCATCCGTACTTCGGCAACGACGAGGTGCGGGCCTACGGCCGCGAGCACGGCATCGCGACCGAAGCGTGGGCACCGATCGCCCAGGGCAGGGTGCTCGACGATCCGGCGGTCACCCGCGTCGCCGAGTCGGTCGGAAAGACCCCGGCTCAGGTGGTGCTGCGCTGGCACATCCAGCGTGGCGACATCGTGTTCCCGAAATCTGTTACCGCCCAACGCATCCGGGACAACTTCGAGTTGTTCGATTTCGAGCTCGGCGACGACGACTTCGCGGCGATCTCGGCGCTCGACCAGGGTGAGGCCGGGCGCTTCGGCCCGAACCCGGACACCTTCGACTACGTGCCCGAATAAAGCAAAGGCTGCGTTGAGGGCGGAAGAGCGGAGCCCGTCCTCAACGCAGCCTTCGGCGCGTCAGGCCGCCAGTCGCAGCGCGGCCTTCTCAGCTTGCTTGGCGCGACGTCGCGCGCGCACAGCGGCGATGGCCGATTTCAGGCCGCGCCGTTCTTCTTCGGGCAGCTCGGCGAACATCGCCTCGCTGCGCGTTTCGGGAGCATCGTCGGCGGTGTCCCGCAGGAAGCGGTCCGGCAGCGACAGTTTCGCGATGGTGCGCCACGTCTTGCCGTACTGCACCAGGAACGAGCCGGTGGTGTAGGGCAGGTCGTACTTGTCGCACAGTTCGCGCACCCGCAGCGAGACCTCGTAGAGCCGGTTGCTCGGCAGATCCGGATACAGGTGGTGCTCGATCTGATGGCACAGGTTGCCGCTCATGAAACGCAGCACCGGGCCGTTGTCGAAGTTCGCGCTACCCAGCATCTGACGCAGGTACCACTCGCCTTTGGTCTCACCGACCATGTCGGTCTTGGTGAATTTCTCTGCGCCGTCAGGGAAGTGGCCGCAGAAGATGACCGCGTTGGACCAGAGGTTGCGGATGATGTTGGCCACGGCGTTGGCCTTGGCCGTCGACTTGAACGTCGCGCCGGGCGACAACGACGTCAGCGCCGGGAATGCGACGTAGTCCTTGAAGACCTGCGCGCCGGCCTTGACGAGGAACTCGCGAATCCGCACCAGCGTGGCCTTGCGGTCATCGCGACCCTTGAAGATCTTGCCGATCTCCAAGTGCTGCAAGCCGACTCCCCACTCGAAGAGGGTCGCGAGCATCGTGTTGAACGGCAGGTTCAACAGGTTGATCGGCTTCCACCTCTGGTCGCGGGTGACGCGCAGCAGGCCGTAGCCCACGTCGTCGTCCATGCCGAGGATGTTGGTGTACTTGTGGTGCATGAAGTTGTGGGTGAAGCGCCAGTGCTTCGACGCGCCACTCATGTCCCATTCCCACGTCGAGGAGTGGATCTCGGGATCGTTCATCCAATCCCATTGACCGTGCATGACGTTATGCCCGATCTCCATGTTCTCGATGATCTTGGCCACGCCCAGCGTGGTGGCGCCGGCCCACCAGAACGTCCGCTTGGAGCTTCCGGCCAGCAGTAGCCGCCCGGTGATCTCCAGCGCGCGTTGGGCGGCGATGGTGCGGCGGATGTAGCGCGCATCGCGCTCTCCGCGGGAGTCTTCGATGTCTTGCCTGATCGCGTCCAGTTCGTTGGCCAGGCTCTCGATGTCGGCATCAGTCAGATGCGCGAATTCGGGTACGTCGGTGACTGCCATAGGTTCAGCCCTCCTCTCGCTTACCTACGCTACCGTAACCTACGTTCCCGTAGGTTACTAGGCAGTAAACCTCACACATCGAGGACGCAATCGCCCGATGCTGCGGTGACGCAGGTCTGCACCCGCGACCCCGGTTCGTGCTCGACGCCGGTCCGCAGGTCACGTACGTGCCCGTCGACCAGGCCGACGACGCAGGACTGGCAGATGCCCATCCGGCAGCCGAACGGCATCTGCACGCCTGCCTCCTCGCCGGCCTCCATCAGCGACGTCGCGCCGTCGATGGTGGCGGTCTTACCCGACCGCGCGAACTCGACGGTGCCGCCACTGCCGTGACCGGCGGCGCGCACCGCGGCGAACCGCTCCAGGTGCAGCTGGTCGGCCAGCCCCGCCGCCGCCCAGGTGCGTTCGGCCGCTTCCAGCATCGGCGCAGGTCCACAGGCCCACGTCTGGCGTTGCCGCCAATCGGGGACCACCTCGCCGAGACGGGACAGGTCCAACCGGCCTTCTGAGCGGGTAGCCCGGATCGACAGTCGGTAACCGGCATATTTCTCCTGCAGGTCCGCCAGCTCCGCGGCGAACAAAACGTCGGCCTCGGTGGGCGCGGAGTGCAGGTGGACGATGTGGCCTGGGCCGCCGAGCTGCTCTCGACGCACGAGGGTGCGCAGCATCGACATCACCGGGGTGATCCCGGAGCCTGCGGTCAGGAACAGCACGGACGGCGGCGCCGGGTCCGGCATCACGAAGTTGCCTTGCGGCGCCGCCAGCCTCACGATCGTGCCAGGCGCTACCCCGCCGACCAGGTGGGTCGACAGGAACCCCTCGGGCATGGCTTTGACCGTGATGGTGATGGTGCGGGAGCTGCGGCTACCACCGCGATGCTCGCCAGGGACACCAGTCAGTGAGTACGACCGCCACCGCCATCGCCCGTCGACCAGCAGACCGATGCCGATGTACTGACCGGGCTGGTAGTCGAACGAGAAACCCCAGCCCGGTTTGATCACCAGGGTCGCGGAGTCGACGGTCTCGCGGCGGACCTCGACGACTTTGCCGCGCAGTTCACGAGCCGACCACAGCGGATTGGCCAACTGCAGATAGTCGTCGGGCAGCAACGGCGTGGTGACACGGCTCACGACGGTCCGCAGGAAGTGCAGACCGGGATGGTCTTTGGCGCCGGCGACGGTGGGCCGGACGGTGTCGACCACTCTGGCCGACTTTTTGACGGTGTTCTTGGCCATGAGGGCTCCTGCCTGGGGTTGGGTAACGACTCACTACCCGCAGATGCCTACCTACGGTACCGTAACTTACGGTACCGTACCCAGCTCAGAGCAGGTCAAGCAGGAACGCGAGCTCCTGTTGCGCGTACCACGCCAAGTCGTGGTCCTGCGCGTCGCCGACGGTCAGTTCGGCGTCCTCATCCCCCAGATCCGCCGCATCGATCACCTCGACGGCGGCTCGCACGGCGTCCTCGGCGGCGGCATTGTCGACGTAGGCGGCGATCACGTGCGTCAGCGCGATCTCGCCGGACAGGCGCACCACCGCATCGTCGAGGTCCGGGCGGTGCTTCACCGCGGCGTCGTCGACCTCGACTTCCAGCACCGCGCGCCGCGGCGGCAGCTCAGCACCGGCGTCATCGAGCAGGCGCAGCGACGCCAGCGCCGCCTCACGCAGCGCGACCTCGGCGAGTTCCTCGTCGTCGCCTTCGGCGTAGGCCTCGCGCAGGGTGGGCGTCACCGCGAACGCGGTGCCGCCGACCGGACGAAGGGATCCGTCGGCGACCAGCTGTTGCAACATCGCCAAGGTGGCGGGGACGTAGACGCGCACCAGGTGAGACTAGCCGCGCGGCTGCCCCGTCAGTCCGTCCGAATCCGGCGGTGTCGGGTTCGGATCCCGCTCCACCGCCAGCATGAAGTTGTCGCCGTGGCGGGTGACGCCGGCGATCACCGCGCTGTTGACCGCCTCGACCGCGTATTCGCGGCGCACCACCTTCGGATCGCGGCGCAGGTCCCGCACCAGCGCGACCGCCATGCCGATCATCACCAGCAGGAACGGGAGCGAGGCGATGATCGTGATGGACTGCAGCCCGGTCAGCGCGTCCTCACCGCCGACCAGCAGCATCACCGCCGCGACGGCGCCGGTGGCCACACCCCAGAACACCACCGTCCCCCGGCTGGGTTTGATGGTGCCGCGCTGGGACAGCGAACCCATCACCATCGAAGCCGCGTCGGCGCCCGACACGAAGAAGATCGCAACCAGAATCATCACCAGCACGCTGACGACGGGCGCGATGGGATACTGCTCGAGCAGCGTGAACAGTTGCTCTTCGACACCGCCTTCGCCGGCCAGGTCGGTGCCGTTCTGCTGGACGTTGATGGCCGCGCCGCCGAACACCGCGAACCAGATCAGTGACACCACGCTCGGCACCAGCAGCACGCCGGCCACGAACTGACGGATGGTGCGGCCGCGGGAGATCCGCGCGATGAACATGCCGACGAACGGCGTCCACGACACCCACCACGCCCAGTAGAAGATCGTCCAGGATTGCAGCCACTCGTTGACGGCGAGACCTTCGGCGCCCGTGCGCGCCGACATCTCGGCCAGGTCCGCGGCGTAGCTCCCCAGCGAAGTGGGCAGCAGGTTGAGGATGAAAATCGTTGGGCCCAGGACGAAGACGAACAACGCCAACACCACCGCCAGCACCATGTTGATGTTGGACAGCCACTGGATGCCGCGCGCCACACCCGAGACCGCAGACAGGACGAAGCCGATGGTCAGCACAGTGATGGTCAGGATCAGAATGGCGTTGCCGGTCTCCCCGATGCCGCCGACGATCTGCATGCCGCTACGGATCTGCAGCGCGCCCAAGCCCAGCGAAGCGGCCGATCCGAAGAGCGTGGCGAAGATCGCCAGCATGTCGATGATCTTGCCCCACGGCCCGTTCGCGCGGTCGCCGAGCAGCGGCTCGAACGCCGCGCTGATCAGTTGCAGCCGTCCTTTGCGGTAGACCCCGTAGGCGATGGACAGGCCGACGACGGCGTAGATCGCCCAGGGATGCAGGGTCCAGTGGAACAGCGTGGTGGCCATGGCGGCCTCCACGCTGGGTTCGGCGTCCATGGCCGCGCCCGGGGGCGGGTCGGTGAAGTGCGACAGGGGTTCGGCGACACCGAAGAACATCAGGCCGATGCCCATGCCGGCGCTGAACATCATCGCCACCCAGGAGACGCCGTTGAACTCGGGGTCCTCACCGTCGCGACCGAGCGGGATGGTGCCGTAACGGCCGATTGCGAGCCACAACACGAAGACGACGAAGCCGGTGCTGGTGAGCACGAACAGCCAGCCGGTGGTGTCCATCACCCAGGTCAGGGCCGCGCCGGAGGCGCTGGCCAGGCTGTCGGTGCTGATGAATCCCCACGCCAGAAAGGCCACGGCAATCACGGCGGTGACGCCGAACACCACCCAGTCGACGCTGCGGGGGCGGGTGATCCGCTCTTCTTCGATGGGGACGTCGAGTACCGGGTGCGGGACCGGGCTCACGGCGGGCTGCGCTATCGGGTTGTTCTCAGATTTAGCCATCCGGACCATTCGACCCCGGTAACTGCGGGGCGTCAATGACCCGGCATTACCGGGGTGTCAGCGGGCTGCGCCGACGAGTTCGTCGAGCGATTCACGCATCAGACTGGGGAGCATGTCGACGTCGCTCATCGCGTCGCGGTCGGCGTTGATACCGAAGTACAGCATCCCGTTGTAGGACGTCACGCCGATGGCCAGCGCCTGGTTGTGCAGCAGCGGCGGCACGGCATAGGTCTCGAGCAGTTTGGTCCCGGCCACATACATCTGTTTCTGGGCGCCGGGCACATTGGTGATGAGCAGATTGAACAGCCGCGCCGAGAAGCTGGTCGCGACGCGAATCCCCATGGCGTGCAGCGTCGGCGGCGCGAAACCCGACAGCGTCACGATCGAGCGTGCATCGACCAGACTGGCTGCGGTCGGGTGGGTTTCGGTGGCGTGGGCGATCTGGGACAGACGCACCACCGGGTTGGCTTCCCCGACCGGCAGGTCCACCAGGAACGGTGCGACGTCGTTGATGGCTTGGCCGGGGGCGGTGGATTCCAGTTCGGCGTCGGCA
This sequence comes from Mycobacterium sp. SMC-4, assembly GCF_050205565.1. Taxonomy (GTDB): domain Bacteria; phylum Actinomycetota; class Actinomycetes; order Mycobacteriales; family Mycobacteriaceae; genus Mycobacterium. The sequence continues at coordinate 27,089 of NZ_JBNMQU010000013.1, forward strand.
TAGACCGACATCGGCGCCATGGCCCGTACGGCTGAGGTCGGGGTGACGGGTTCGGCGCGCGAGAGCAGCCAGTTGCGCAGCGCGCCGGTCACCACCGCCAGGACGACGTCGTTGATGTCGCAGTCGTAGCGGTTTTTCACGCGCCGGAATTCGTCGAGGGAACCGGAGGCCACCGAGAACCTGCGGTTGCGCGAGACGGTGGCGTTCAGCGGGCTGTTGGGTGCGGTGCCGCGGGCGACGGTGCGTGCGGCGTCGACGACGCGACGGCCGAGGTCGACGAGTTCGCCGGTGTTCGTGACGGTTTCGGCGACCGCCGAGCGCAGCGCCGCGGCTTGTGCGGTGGGTCGGGTGATCCATTCACCGAGCGCCCCGATCATCAGCTGGCGGTCGCTGGGTTCGCGCGCCGGAATCCAGATGTCCTCGCCGAATTCCGGCGGTTTGGCGCTGTGGTCGGCGATGACGTGCCCGATCTCGAGCGCGGTCATGCCGTTGACCAGCGCTTGGTGGGATTTGGTGTAGATCGCGAGGCGGTTTTTCTCCAGCCCTTCGACCAGGTACATCTCCCAGAGGGGCCGCGACCTGTCCAGCGGTCGCGCGGCCAGCCGCGCGACGAGGTCGTGCAGTTGGGCGTCGCTGCCCGGGGACGGCAGCGCCGAGCGCCTGATGTGGTAGGTGATGTCGAAGTCGCGGTCGTCGACCCAGACAGGACGTGCCAGGTCGAACTTCACTTCCCGCACCTTCTGCCGGTAGCGCGGGATCAGCGGCAGGCGCTGCTCGACGGTGTGCAGCAGCGTCTCGTAGCTCAGCCCGTTGCGCGGCTTGCGCAGGATCTGCAGCGACCCGACGTACATCGGCGTCGAGGAGTTCTCGAGCCGGTAGAACGACGCATCGGCCGCCGACAATCTCGTCACCACCGGTTTCGCAGCCCTCCTCGGGAAACGCCTCTGACAGACCCTGACACGTTACGGGCAACGGCGCCGGCCGCGCAGAAGTCCGTGCAAGGACGGGTCAGATGTCCGTGCCATCATGAGATGGTCTGCCACTCTCCAGCAGATTTTCCTGTCCGTCGTCGCCTCGCTGGAGAGTTCATGCCCGTTTCATCCCCTGTCGCCGAGCATTTCACCGTTTCACCGGTCGTCGACTACGAACCGGAGCCGCTGCCGTCCGACCGGTCCCTGCTTACCCCGACCGGGTCGGTTCTGCACGCGCTGGCGCCGCGGCCGGCGCGGCGACGTCCCGGTCGGTGCGAACCGGTCCCGCCGCGCTCGGCGGTGACCTTCGCCGAGACCGCGCTGCGTCAACTGTTGGAGGTCATCGACCGTCGACGTCCGGTCGCGCAGCTACGGCCGTTGATGACGCCGGTGCTGGTGGAGCGGGTGATCGCGCGCGCTGCGGCCACCCGCAGTGGCAGTACCTCGATGCTGCGGGTACGCACCCGCGCCGTCGACACCGCCGACGGTGAGGTCGCCGCGGCGGAGGTGTTCGGTTCGTTCCGCCGCGCCGGGCGGGTGCACGCCATCGCGGCGCGCATCGAGCGTCACCGCGACGGCTGGCGCATCGTGGCGCTGCAGATCGGGTGAGACGCGTCAGCGCCGCTTGGCGTGCTTGCCGCCGGCCTTCTGCTGACGGGCCGCTTCGCGCCGTTCGCGACGCGAGCCACCGGACGGCTTGGCGCCTCCGGTGCGCTTGACCTCCACGCCGCCGTCTTCGGACGGGCCCGAGTAGGTCAGCGGCTGCTGGTTGTCGTCGATGCCCTTCGCGCGCACCGCCGGACCGGCGGGCCGCTCCTTGGTCGCCACGCCGCCGCCCTGCTTGGCGGCCGCGGCGGCGAACTCGGCGAGACCGGACGGCGGCGCCACCGGGGCGACGGCCGGTTGAGGCGCGGCCTCGACCTGCACGTTGAACAGGAAGCCGACCGACTCCTCTTTCATGCCCTCGAGCATGCCGATGAACATGTCGTAGCCCTCACGGGCGTACTCGACTTCGGGCCGCTGCTGGGCCAGGCCGCGCAGGCCGATGCCTTCGCGCAGGTAGTCCATCTCGTAGAGGTGTTCGCGCCACTTGCGGTCGAGGACGTTGAGCAGCACGTTGCGTTCGAGCTGGCGCATGGCGCCTTCGCCGGCGATCTCGTCGATCTGGCGTTCCCGCTCGGCGTAGGCGCGTTCGGCGTCTTCGAGCAGCGCGTTGAGCAGCTCTTCGCGGGTCAGTTCGCCGGGTTCGCCGATGGCGTCGGAGTCGAGCAGATCGTGGTGGTCGATGCCCACCGGGTAGAGCTGCTTGAGCCCCTCCCAGAGCTTCTCCAGGTCCCAGTCCTCGGAGTAGCCCTCGGCGGTGGCGCCGTCGACGTAGGCGGTGATGACGTCGCGCAGGATCTTGTGGGCCTGCTCGGCGAGATTCTCGCCTTCGAGGATGCGACGGCGCTCGGCGTAGATGACCTTGCGCTGCTGGTTCATCACCTCGTCGTACTTGAGAACTTCCTTGCGGATGTCGAAGTTCTGCTGCTCGACCTGGGTCTGGGCGCTCTTGATGGCGCGGGAGACCATCTTGGCTTCGATGGGCACGTCGTCGGGCAGGTTCAGCCGCGTGAGCAGCGTCTCCAACGTGGCGCCGTTGAACCGGCGCATCAGCTCGTCGGCCAGCGACAGGTAGAACCGGGACTCGCCGGGGTCGCCCTGGCGACCCGAGCGGCCGCGCAGCTGGTTGTCGATACGGCGCGACTCGTGGCGTTCGGTGCCCAGCACATACAGGCCACCGGCGGCGATGACGTCCTTGGCTTCGGCTTCGACCTCGGCTTTGACGTGCGGCAGTTCCTCGTGCCACGCCTGTTCGTACTCGTCGGGGGTCTCGATCGGGTCGAGTCCGCGCTGACGCAACCGGCGATCGAGCAGGTAGTCGACGTTGCCGCCGAGCACGATGTCGGTGCCGCGGCCGGCCATGTTGGTGGCCACGGTGACTGCGCCCAGGCGACCGGCTTCGGCGATGATGCCGGCTTCCTGCTCGTGGTATTTGGCGTTGAGCACGTTGTGCGGGATGCGCCGCTTCTGGAACTGGCGCGACAGGAACTCCGAGCGCTCCACGCTGGTGGTGCCGATCAGCACCGGCTGGCCCTTCTCATAGCGCTCGGTGACGTCGTCGACGACCGCGATGAACTTGGCTTCTTCGGTCTTGTAGATCAGGTCGGACTGGTCGGCGCGGATCATCGGCTTGTTGGTGGGGATCGGCACCACGCCCAGCTTGTAGATCTCGTGCAGCTCGGCGGCCTCGGTCTCGGCGGTGCCCGTCATGCCGGCGAGCTTGTCGTAGAGGCGGAAGTAGTTCTGCAGCGTGATCGTGGCGACGGTCTGGTTCTCGGCCTTGATCTCGACGTGCTCTTTGGCCTCGATGGCCTGGTGCAGGCCTTCGTTGTAGCGGCGGCCGACCAGCACACGGCCGGTGAAGTCGTCGACGATGAGCACTTCGCCGTTGCGGACGATGTAGTGCTTGTCGCGCTCGAACAGCTCCTTGGCCTTGATGGCGTTGTTCAGGTAGCTGATCAGCGGCGAGTTGGCGGCTTCGTACAGGTTGTCGATGCCGAGCTGGTCCTCGACGAATTCGACGCCGACCTCGTGGATGCCGACGACTCGCTTCTTGATGTCGACTTCGTAGTGGACGTCTTTTTCCATCATCGGCGCGAGGCGGGCGAACTCGGTGTACCAGTTGGAGCCGCCGTCGGCCGGGCCGGAGATGATCAGCGGGGTGCGCGCCTCGTCGATGAGGATGGAGTCGACCTCGTCGACGATCGCGAAGTTGTGGCCGCGCTGCACGCAGTCTTCGAGCCGCAACGCCATGTTGTCGCGCAGGTAGTCGAAGCCGAACTCGTTGTTGGTGCCGTAGGTGATGTCGGCGTTGTAGGCGGCGCGACGTTCGTCGGGCGTCATCTGGGACAGGATCACGCCGACCTCGAGGCCGAGGAAGCGGTGGACGCGGCCCATCTGTTCGGCGTCGCGTTTGGCCAGGTAGTCGTTGACCGTGACGATGTGCATGCCCTTGCCGGCCAGCGCGTTGAGGTAGGAGGGCAGCACAGCGGTCAGGGTCTTGCCCTCACCGGTCTTCATCTCGGCGACGTTGCCGAAGTGCAGCGCCGCGCCGCCCATCACCTGGACGTCGAAGTGGCGCTGGTTGAGCACCCGCCAGGCCGCCTCGCGGGCGACGGCGAACGCTTCGGGAAGCAGGTCGTCGAGGCTTTCGCCCTTCTCGACGCGCGCCTTGAACTCGTCGGTCTTGCCGCGCAGTTCGGCGTCGGAAAGCTTCTCGACGTCGTCGGACAGGGTGTTGACGTAGTCAGCGACCCCCTTGAGGCGCTTGACCATGCGGCCTTCGCCGAGTCGGAGCAACTTCGAGAGCACGTGCTTGATCCTCTTAACTTCGTGGATTCGTCCGGTTCCAGACCGACACCATCGTAGGGGACCGCGCGAAAACGCTGGTCATACACGGCACGAGTCCCCCGGATTCGTGCTCCGGGGGACTCGCGGTGGCCGTCGGGCCAGAAGGTCAGGCCAGTCGAATCAGGCCGTAATCGAAGGCATGGCGTCGATAGACCACCGTCGGCTTGTCGGTCTCCTTGTCGTGGAACAGGAAGAAGTCGTGGCCGACGAGCTCCATCTCGTAGAGCGCGTCGTCGACGGTCATCGGCGTTGCCGGGTGTTCCTTGACGCGGACGATTCGGCCGGGTGTGTGGTCGTCGAGGTCCGCCTGCGCCTCGGCGGGCGCGGGGTCCTGCGCCGGCGGCGCGAAGGCGCGTTCCAGGTGGTCGAGCGACGTGGCCTCGGCCAGCGAGACCGGGGTCTTGTCGCCGTAGTGGATCTTGCGGCGGTCCTTGCTTTTGCGGAGCCGGGCTTCGAGTTTGCTGACGGCAGATTCGAAGGCGCCGTAGAAACTGTCGGCGCAGCCTTCTCCTCGCACCACGGGTCCGCGGCCGCGCGCGGTGATCTCGACATGCTGGCAGTTCTTACGCTGGCGGCGGTTCTTTTCGTGGTCGAGCTCGACGTCGAAGAGGTAGATGGTGCGGTCGAACCGTTCCAGTCGGGACAACTTTTCGGACACGTACACGCGGAAGTGGTCGGGGATCTCGACGTTGCGTCCCTTCACCACCACTTCGGCGCTGGGAGTCGACTGCGATGGTTCTTCGTCGGCCACCATGGTGCTGCTGGATTCGGCGGAATACCTTGACATGCTTGGCAACTCGATCCTCTTTCGCCCGTGCACGACTACGCGTGCAATTTGATTCAGATACGAAATCGCACCGACGGGGCATATCTGGTCTCGCCGCTCGCCGGTGCAAGGTGTCGACTATTCACCTCCTATCGCTATCGCGATACCGGCGTCTCGCGTCATGAACGCCGCCGTGTGATGTTCACGGACTGTTAGTGCCGACGGTAGCCCGTAGTTCGCAACTCGGCCACTAATTCGACCTATGTGTTTTCAGTTCTTCACGACGGGGTGATCCCGGGGTAACTCGTCACGCGTGGGCGAGCGCGACAACGGCGGCAACGCGGGCGCCGGAGGTTTGCAGGGCGCGGACGGATTCCGCGGCCGTGGCGCCGGTGGTGACGATGTCGTCGACGACGATGGCGTGCCCGGTGACCACTGCGCTGCGCCGGATGCGCCCGGCGATGTTGCGCTGACGATCCGCGCTGGACAGGCCGACGGAGTCCCGGGTGAACGCTTTGAGGTGCAGGGCCGGGGCCACCGTCAGACCGGGCAGGTTTTCGACTGCCGCGCGGGCGATACGGGCGACGGGGTCTCCGCCGCGGCGGCGGGCGGCGCTGCGGCGGGTCGGGGCGGGCACCACGGTCAGCGGCGTGTCGAGGACGTTCCATGTCAGCAGGTGATCAAGGGCCCGGCTGAGTGCATCGGCCAGCTCCGGGATCAGGTCGACGCGCCCGTGCTCCTTGACCCCGACGATGGCCCGTCGGCGGGCGCCGGCGTAGCGCCCCAACGACAGGACCGGCACGCCGGGGTCGACCCTCGGGGTCACCAGGTGAGGTTCGTCGGGCTTGACGGCGAGTTCTCTGGCGCAGATCGGGCACCACTTGGTCCCCGAGGAGCCGCAGCCGCCGCACTGCATCGGCAGGATCAGGTCGAGCATGAGGTCAGTGTGGAGTCGGGGTCGGACATGCTTTCGGCTCAACCGTTGCGCTCGGCCGCACTCGGTTCGCGCTTGCTGTTGCCCTTCAGCTCGCATGCCGAACGTGCATTCAGGGCGTTCGTCGTCGCCGAACGTGCACTCACGGCGTCCTCCTCCGCCGAACGTGCGCCCACGGCGACACGCTCCCCCGAACGTGCACTCACGGCGACCCGCTCCCCCGAACGTGCACTCACGGCGACCCCCTCCCCCGAACGTGCGCTCACGGCGACAAACCGCCCGAAATCCCGCCCTCACCGCACACTCGCTCCCGCCAACTCGCGTGCAGGCGCGCCATGATCCCGCCTTCGGCATCGAGCGTCGTCACTCGGATGTCGTCCCACCCGAGTGCGGTGACCGCATCGTGCCGACGAATGCCCTTGTTGAACTCTTCCCGCGTCTGCCGATGGTGATCACCTTCGTAATCGATGGCGATTTTCGGGTCCTTCCAGCCCATATCCAGCACGGCGACCAGCGCACCGTAGTCGTCATAGACCGGGATCTGGGTCTGCGGACGCGGAAAGCCGTTGCGGATCACCATGAGTCGAATACGCGTCTCCTGGGGCGACTCCGCTCCCCCGTCGACAAGGTCAAGCGATTCGCGTGCCTGCCGGATGCCACGGCGGCCCTTGTAACGCTCGGCCAGGAGTTCGACATCGGCCATCGTCAGATGCGTTGCCCGCGCAAGCGCGTCGATCGCCATCACGGCTTGAAGCTGTGGGTAGCGGCACGCGATGTCCAACGCGGTGCGCTCAGGGGTCGTCACCTTGATTCCGCCGAGCGTCTGCACCTCGTCGTCGGCCAACGCGTCTGACCAGACGCGCACCCCAGGCGGAGGACGCCGGTTGGCCCAGATGAGTTCGGCCGGCCACCTACGGTCGACCCACTTCGCGCCGTGCAGCGCGGCCGCCGACCGACCTGCGACGACGCCTAGGCGGCCCGTCCACAGCCAGCCGGCCTTGGCCCGCGTGACTGCTGTGAACGGTTCGTCGGGACGGAAGTAGACGTCGGGGTAGACGGCGCGGAAGTCGGAACGCAGCCGATGCCGCGTCAGGCGGCCCGCCTTGAGGGCTTCGCTACCAAGGAACGGCTCGGTCATGGCCGAAGTGTGCAGCCGAGGACCGACAGCTTTTCGACCATGAAATTGGTGCTGCGAGGGTCGCCTGGGCTCCGGTAATCTCGACGCTGACTGCCGCGAGGAAAGGGGCCGCATGGCTGATCCGCCACCCTTGAAGGTCGATCCCAACGCTCTGACTTGGGACCCTGCAGTCGTCAACGTGCCCCCGGTTCCTGTCATCCCCGCAGGTGGCGACCCGATGAGCGCGCTGATCTCCGCGGTCATGCCGGGTATCGCGACGGAGCTCACGACTGCGGTGGCCAACACGCACGCCCGCGAACAACAGTTCGCCGCGAACCTCACCAGCGCACGCGCTGCGTATCAGTCCACCGATCAGAGCGGCGGAGAAGAGATCCAGACGGTGGCCAACACGCAATTGGCCCCGTCGACCACCGCGCCGGCCGCATCCGGTGGCGGAGGAGCCGGCAGCCAGTTCGGACAGCTGATGAGCACCGCCATGCAGATCGGTGGCCAAGTGGCGCAGGCACCGGCTCAGCTGGCGGGCATGGTGGCAGCAGCGCCGCAGGCGGTGATGCAGGGCGCTCAGGGTGCGGTGCAGCAGATATCGCAGGTGGCTGGTCAGTTCGAGAAACCGGAGGGCGACGCCGCGGCGGTGCCGCCGGTTGATCAGGCACTCGGGCTGGACGGCGGCTCTATCGACGCAGAGCAGCAACCGCCTGCTGAGGAAGGGGCCGACGCGGGGGCGTCCGCAGTCGAACGCGCTCCAGAGCAGACGTCGGAAGACGATGAGCGCGAGCGCGAGGAAGACCGCCCGAATCCGATTGACCTGTAGCAGAGCAGTTTTCAGCTGCTGGCTGTCGCGGTCTCCATCGCTTCGGCGATGATGCTGCTCTCGTGTTGCCAGTAGACCCAATCGGCGATGGCCGCTCGTTGCTCGGTGGCATCGGTGGCCGTCTGCGCCTTGTGGAGTGCCAGTTGCATCGCGTGGTCACTGTAAGTGCGCATGGCCTCCAGGTGCGCGTTCACCCGAGCAGTCGAGGTGCTCATCAGTGGCTTGCAGACTTCGAACCACAGCGCTGCCGACTTGTCCTCGGGGGCGGTCGAATCAGTTTGTGCGACGGGCAACAACTTTGAGAGTTCGTCGTCACGCGTGGCGCTCAGTGTCGACGCCGCGCCCGGTGCGAGGATCTCCAGTCGAGTCCGGCCCTGCATCGTGCCGTCCTCGGGCATGTCGTCGGGCTGCAGCACGATCTTGGCGACCCCCGCGTCGAATCCCTGGAACTGGTCTTCGGTGGCGATCACGACGCGAAGCCGCTGATTGTGGTGCTGCGTCCAGCCCTGCACCGCGAGAATCGGGTACGTCGCCCAGCGAGCGCGGTCCGTTGCGGGTATCGACTCGTCGGCAGTAGCCATCTGAACGCCCTGCGGCAGGCGGACATTCGCCGGGATGTAGCCGATGCCGTAGCTGTTGGCGACGACGATGGTTCCGTCGGTCGTGAGCCCGGTGACCCAGTAGAAGCCAAAGTCGAAGATGTTGACGTTGAGCGCCGCAGCGATACGGCGTGCCAGTTGCGTGGGGTCGTTTCCCTGGTGCTGACGACGCAGCGCGCCGGCTGTGGCTGCGGTCGCCACCGCGTCGCGCTCGGCGCGCGCCGCGGAGACCGGGACGGGCGCGGGACCGGCGGTGGACGATGCCGCGCTTGTGGCTGCCGGTGCGACGCCGGGTCCGCCCGCCGGGACCGCGGGAGCGGCGCCGCCAGCCGGCGCACCGGGAGGCACGGGCGCCGGCGGCGCCGGGGTGGTCGGCGGGCCGAGTGGCACCGGGGGCGCCGGCGCCCCGCCGACGGGAGCGGCACCGGCCGGTGCGCCCCCGAAGCCGCCGCCGGAGATGCCCGGGGCGGAGCCGCCTGAGGATGCGGCCGGGGCTGACGGGGCGGGCGCGGGAGGCGGTACAGGTTGCGCTGCGGGCGCGGGTGCACTCAGCGGAGCCGCAGGTTGGGAAACCGGCTGAGCCGCAGGCATTCCGCCGCCCGTGGTTCGAGCGGCACTGGCAGCGGACTTGTCACCGCTGGCCGTGGTAGCGGCAGCCGGCGAGGTGGACGCGGGCGAGCCCGCGCCGGCGGCGCCGTCCGCCTTGACCCCGCCGCCGGATCCAGAGCTCGAACTGCTGCCGGACGATGAACCGGAAGACGATCCCAACGAAGAGCCGGCCGAACCCCCGCTGCTGCCTCCCCCAAAACCCGAGGACCCGCCGCTGCCGGCGGACCCAGAACTCCCGACTGGGTTACTCGGTCCGCCCTGCTGAACTGGTTGTCCCGCATGCACGCCGTTCGGAGGCGGTTGAGCCGGTACAGCTCTTGGCGGCTGAGGCGCCTGGCCGTGGGAGCCAGTGCCGGTACTAAGGCCGCCTCCACCGCCTGCGTCTGGAGCGTAGTGCGCAGGATCAGCGTAGGGCTTCTCCGCCGCCATTAGGCTCACACGCGAATTCGCTCCCCCTTGTCCTGCACTTTGCGAGGTCGAATTGGCCTCGCCTTGCTTTTCGCTTCTAGGATCCGACGCAGTACGTTCCCCGGGCGTCTTACCATCAGCGCCTGGCGTACCGGGGGGAGCTCCAATATTTGCCGCTAGCTCCTTCGTGTTCGTTGACACGAGCGAAATATTGTCGCCGTACCCCTTCGCGACTCGCGCTTCGTTGAGCGTCTGGGCGATCGATGGCTCATAACCCGCTGCATTCGTCCTCTCACAGTCCTCCTGAGTCGACTCGGCGTTACCATTCGCAGCGATCTTGGTCTTCACGACAGAGGACTCCATGTTGCGGATCTTTCTCGAGATCCCATCCGCCAAGGCTGCGTTCGCTTCATGCTGATCGATAATCGCGCTAGCTTCTCTCAGAGCCGCGTCTGAACCGGCCCCGTCCCACCCGTCGGCAAGGCTCATCATTTGCCTACGCAATTGCGGAATTACGGTCTGCCGGAGATGGTCGCGCACCACTTCGAATGATTTCGCGGCCTGGGAGAGAAGTTCTTCATCAACCTGCGGCCACGCAGGCGGAAAGACGGTTCGACTCCCATACTCCCCAGTGTGGGGTTGAGTGTTCCACCAGTTCATCGTGCCTCACACGCGGCCGCAACTCCGCCGCCAATATAGGTCGCTACCCTCCACATGTGATTGTCATCAGGCTCGTACCCAGGGAGTTTCGTGGCGTACGCCTCGACGTACACACCGTATGTGAAGAGAAGATCCCGCATGACCGGGTCAGATGACTGTGCAGCCAATCGACCAGCTTGCTCCGAATCTTCGTCTAGCACCTTCTGAACTGCCATATTCAGGCGACGTTGTTCAGGAGTCCAATCCGTTGCCGCGATTGCCGGATCCGTTGCGTCCCAACCCCTAAGCACGGTGTTCTGACGGTCGACAAGGCTTAGGAATGCGTCGCACACAGCGTCACCTTTACTGAGCAACGGCTGCAATAAGTCCGCATCGAGGTCGATCCTGCTGATCTCGTTCGGGATTCCAGTCAGCTGACGCACCAATGGCACCGCGGTGCACATGAAAGTAACTGCACTACCGAAATTCGTCGCAACACCCAGGACCAACGCATCAGACTCCTCATAACCCGGAAGACCCGCAACGTAGGCTCGCAAGTGAATGATCGTCTGCGCGATTAGTTCTTTCAACACAACGTGAGACGCGTTAGGCAGTGCCGATTCGAATCGGTCCGCCGCGGTTGTCATTGCAGCGGCAGCCTCGTCGAACATTTGCCGCTGCTCATCATCCCATTCTGAAGCGGGCCTCGATTTATCGGCTTCACTCCATGCGCGAGTCTTATCCGACAACTCATTCGCGGCCTTGGTCCACTCATCGCAGACCGGATCCCTCACGGTCAGCAGCCCCACGGTCCGATCTACACCGTCATCAGCAGAGGGCATCCCTGAATCGCCGCCGTTTGATCTCGACTGCCACACCAGCAGCCCGACAACGAGAGCCACCACAGCGGCGAAAGAGATACCGACGATGATCCATGGGCGTCGGTTCGAATGGCGAGGCTCCGCCGGCCAGGGTTGCGGGCCACCTGCGGGCGGCATCGGGGGCATTGACATGCGATTACCCGACCCGGTCAGCCCTCAGCCCGAACCCCATGATCGGTCATGCTACCGGGCATCCATGGCACAGACTGACGCTAATTTTCTAGAACTGACCGCGACATCACCCCGGTGGTACCGGCAGCGCGCCTTGCACCATCAGCGGTCGCACTTCCACCCAGCCCGGCTCGCCTTCGACTCCGGCGGCCGTCAGTTGCAGCACTCCGCGCTGGTCAGCCACGAATATCGACGACGGATTGGCCGCGACGGTCTTGACCGGCATCAGCAGGTTGCGGCTGGGCCCGTCGGATTCACCCCGTCGAGGTTGACGTAGGACACCGGGCTGGCCGGGTCGGTGCGGGTGACGACGATGTCGTCACCGGTGCGCCAGGACAGCGACACCGCAGTGTTGCCCAGCCCGTATCCGAGCCGGCGCGGATAAGTCAGCGCATAGCCGCCGCCGGGGAGCTGCTCCACTCCGGCGAGGATGACGCGGCCGTCGATGATCAGCGCCGCGCGGGTGCCGTCGCGGGAAAGCTGCAGTTCGGTGATCACGCCGGGGAAGCGCGTCGACACCAGCGAGGAGATGACTGAGAGAGGACAAATGCGGCGAGTGGCGAGCGATCGATCGCCCAATCACTAATGAAGCGCGAGTCGAAGGGGTACGGCGGGGGATTCGCTTGGCGCCAACGAATGCAAAGGAGGTTGTGCGCTATTTAGGACGCCTCAGGGGAGCCAGCAGAATCCGGCGGATTCTGCGACGGCGTTACCATTTGCGGCGATCTTCGTTTTTATGACAGAGGGCTCCATGTTGCGGATCTTTCTCGAGATCCCATCTGCCAAGGTCGAGTTCGCTTCATACTGATCGATAATTGCGCTCGCTTCACGAAGGATACCCACCCTCCCACACATCAGTTAAAGACATCATCTGCGAACGAAGTCGCGGAATGACTGAAAGACGAATCTGGTCTCTAAGATTCTCGAAAGTGGCTGCCGCTTGGCCGAGGACCTCTTCGTCAACTTCCGGCCACGCGGGCGGAAGAACCGTACGCCCACCATATTGACCTCTATGACGGTCTGTATTCCACCAACTCATAAACGAGCCTCGCACGCGGCCCCCAGACCACCGCCGAGAGAAATAACAACCTTCCACAACTGATCGTCGTCTGGCTCATAGCTCGGTAGCGCCTGAGCGAACGCCAAGAGGTAAGACGCGTATGTGTGAAGCAGGTCGGAGAGAACAGAATTTTCTGCCTTATCTGCGATCAAACGGGCTTGCTTCGCATCCTCCTCCAATACCGGAATAGCTGCCTCGTTGAGTTTTCGGTCTTCGGCAGTCCATTTCGATGCGGGCACAGACGGATCGCCTGATGCCCATCCTCGTAGCACGCTGTTTTGGCGATCTAATAACGCCACAAGCGTGTCGCAACCCTCACGCTCGTCAGCGAGAAAGGGAGTTAGCCTAGCAGGGTTATCAGTAGACGATATTGATGACTCACCCGTGAGTTTTCTGGCTAGCACTATCGGCATAGCTGTGCACATGAAAGTGGTTGCAGTGCCAAAGTTGCCTGCTACCCCCGCAAGCATCGCGTCTGCGTATTCATACTCGGGCATCCGCTCAACGAAAGCGCGCGAGAAGACTATCGATTGCGCGATTAGTTCGCGCAGTACGACGTTAGCTGCCATCGGCAGAATCGACTCGAACTGGTCCGCGGCAGTCGACATCGCGTCAGCGGCATCCTCGGCGATGAGGCGCTGCTCAGAACTCCAATTCGCAGCGGAGATCGTCTTGTCGATCTCACTCCATTCCTTTGTGCGCTCCGCCAACTCATCCGCGTACCGAATCCAGTCGTCGCAGACCGGATCCTTCTCGGTCAGCAGGCCCACTGTCCGGTCCACACCTTCATCAGCCGACGGCACGCCCGAATCGCCGGACCCCGACTGCCACACCAGAAAGCCGACAACAAGCGCCACCACAGCGGCGAAAGAGATACCGACGATGATCCACGCGCGGCGGTTCGGATGACGAGGCTCCACCGGCCAGGGCTGTGGGCCACCCGCGGGCATTGACATGCGCTTATCCGGCCCGGTTAGCCCAAGGCCCGCGTCTCATGATCAATGACGCTACCGCGCGTCCACGGCCATACTCGACGCCAATTCCGATCCGAACTCACCCCGGCAGTACCGGCAGCGCGCCTTGCACCATCAGCGGTCGCACTTCCACCCAGCCCGGCTCGCCTTCGACTCCGGCGGCCGTCAGTTGCAGCACTCCGCGCTGATCAGCCACGAATATCGACGACGGATTGGCCACGACCGTCTTGACCGGCATCAGCAGGTTGCGGCTGGGCCCATCGGAGTTCACCCCGTCGAGGTTGACGTAGGACACCGGGCTGGCCGGGTCGGTGCGGGTGACGACGATGTCGTCACCGGTCCGCCACGACAAAGACACCGCAGAGTTGCCCAGCCCATACCCGAGCCGGCGCGGATAAGTCAGCGCATAACCGCCGCCGGGGAGCTGCTCCACTCCGGCGAGGATGACGCGGCCGTCGATGATCAGCGCCGCGCGAGTGCCGTCGCGGGAAAGCTGCAATTCGGTGATCACGCCGGGAAAGCGCGTCGACACCAGCGAGGAGTCCACCGGGATTCTCGCCGGCTGCCCCGAGGCGTCTTGAATCACACGCACCACGTTGATGCCGTCGACGACGACCCACACTGCCTCGTCGAGCGCCCACGACGGTCTGCTCAGTGTGCGTCCGTCCATCACCTGGGCGGCGTTGCCGCCCAGGGGTCCCACCCACAGCGACGACGCCACGTCGGGTGCGCCGGGCCGCAGCGTCATCACCGACGCGACCTCCTGCCCGCTGCGCGACAGCGACGCCGCCGTCTGGTCGGGGATCTGCCCGAATGATCCCGGCACCCGGGGCGCCCGGGACCCGTCCAGCGACACCAGTGATCCGCCAACCAGCGCGTGCAGTCCGGCCGCGGCGCCGTCGGCGGCACCCGGGTCGGTGGCGGCGACGTCGACGGTGTCCCAGCCTTCGGCGAAGCGATCATCGAGGGCGGCGCCGTCGGCGTTGATGACGTACGGTCCGTTCAGACCCGCGCGCGACAGCGTCCAAATGATCTGCGCGGCAAGCAGTTGGCGGCTGTGCGGGTCGGTGGTCGAGAGGTTCTCCAGGTCCACGCGCACGCCACCGTAGCCGCGCCCCACCCCGGTCTTGCCGCCGTCGGCGCGGGTTACCGGTCCCCGCAGTCGCAGCGGCGGCGCGAGCAGGTTGCGCACTGTCTTCGCCATCTCCGGGCGCGGCCCGGCGATCAGCTTGCTGACCAATTCGGTGGCCAGCTGGTCAGGTTCGGACACCGCGACGTAGCGCGGATCGGGCACCACTGTTTTGCCGGTCGGTTCGGCGAAGTACAGCGTGTGCCGCTTGTAGGTGGCTTGGAACTGCTGCCAGTCCAGGAAGACGCCGTTGGGCAGACGGTCGATGCGCCAGCCGTCCGGGGTCTTGACCAGTTCGATGGGCCCCGGGTCGGGCAGCTCTCCTTCGCCGGTCTCGAAGACGCCCATGTCGGACAGCGACCCCAGGATGTCGGCCTTCATCGTCACCGAGACACGCTGCGGTGTCCGGGTTTCGACGAACACCACGTTGTCGATCAGCAGCGCGCTGCCGGCGTCGTCCCAGCCGCGGGACGCCGACTCGGTGAGGAACTGGCGTGCCGCGAGGTGCCGGTTGGACGGGTCCGCGGTGGCTTTGAGGAATTCACGCAGCAGCACATCGGGGTCCATGCCTGGCGTGGGTTTGGGCAGGCTCGGGGGTGCGGGGCGCTCCACGGTGCCGATGGCCTGCGGTGACGACGAGCTGGGCACCCCGGCGCACCCGCTCAGCGCAAGGATCACGGCCGCCACGCACAGTGCGGCCAGGGCGCGCATCACACGCTCTCCCCCGCATGCTCCCGCAACCGCTTTGCAGCAGCGGGCTTTTCGATCGGCTTGACCGGCAGCGGACTGCTGGTCACCTTGTGTCCGCGCACCAGCGGCAGCGTCAGGCGGAAACAGGCACCGTTTCCGGGTTCGCCCCAGGCTTCCAGCCGGCCCTGGTGCAGCCGCGCGTCTTCGATGCTGATGGCCAAACCGAGTCCGGTGCCGCCGGAGCGGCGCACGCGCGACGGGTCGGCGCGCCAAAATCGGCTGAACACCAGTTTCTCCTCGCCGGGGCGCAGGCCGACGCCGTAGTCGCGGACGGTCACGGCGACGGTGTCCTCGTCGGCGGCCATCCGGATGCGCACGGGTTTCTGCTCGGCGTGGTCGATCGCGTTGGCGATCAGGTTGCGCAGGATTCGCTCCACGCGGCGCGGGTCGACTTCGGCGATCACCTCGTCGC
Source organism: Mycobacterium sp. SMC-4 (assembly GCF_050205565.1). Classification (GTDB taxonomy): domain Bacteria; phylum Actinomycetota; class Actinomycetes; order Mycobacteriales; family Mycobacteriaceae; genus Mycobacterium. The sequence continues at coordinate 42,794 of NZ_JBNMQU010000013.1, forward strand.
CGGGCAGGTCGAAGATCAGCTCGACGCCGGCGCCCTCGGCCAGGTGGCCGACGTTGTCCAGGGCGCTCTGCACGATGTTGCGCAGATCGACGGCTTCGACGGCCAGTTCGGCCACACCGGCGTCGTGGCGGGAGATCTCGAGCAGGTCGTTGAGCAGCGACTCGAACCGGTCGAGTTCGTTGACCATGAGCTCGATCGAGCGCCGCAGCGAGGGTTCGAGATCGTCGGAGTGGTCATGGATCAGGTCGGCGGCCATGCGCACCGTGGTCAGGGGTGTGCGCAGTTCGTGGCTGACGTCGGAGGTGAAGCGCCGCTGCAGGTTGCCGAACTCTTCGAGTTGGGTGATCTGGCGGTGCAGGCTTTCGGCCATGTCATTGAACGACACCGCCAGCCGCGCCATGTCGTCCTCGCCGCGCACCGGCATCCGTTCGGTCAGGTGTCCTTCGGCGAACCGCTCGGCGATCCGCGACGCCGAGCGCACCGGCAGCACGATCTGACGCGCCACCAGCAACGCGATCGCGGCCAGCAACCCGAGCAGCACCACACCGCCGGTGGCCATGGTTCCGCGCACCAGCGCGATCGTCGACTCTTCACTGTTGAGCGGGAAGATCAGGTACAGCTCGAGGTTGGTCACCGCTGACGACGTCGGGCTTCCGATGATCAGGGCCGGGCCGGAGAACCCGTCGGTGTGCACGGTCGCGTACTGGTAGCTGACCTGCCCGGCCTTGACGAATTCGCGCAGCGATTCTGGGATCTGCCCGATCGGTCCGGCCGCGGTCGCGGCGCGCGGACCGTCGCCGGGGACGATGAGCACCGCGTCGAACGTCCCGGCCAGCCCTGCGCCGGCGTCGGCCTTGCGGTCGATCAGGGTGTTGCGCGCCAGTTGCAGGCTGCTGTCCAGAGATCGGGTTTCCTCGCCGCCGACGATCCCGCCGACGGTGGTGCGTGCGCGCTCGATCTCCTCGGTCGCCGCACCGACCTTCACCTCGAGGATGCGGTCGGTGATCTGGGAGGTCAGCACGAAGCCGAGCACCAGGATGACGGCCAGCGACAGACCCAAGGTCAACGTCACCACTCGCAGCTGCAGGGAGCGCCGCCAGGCCGTGCTCAGGGCGCGGCCCAGGACGCCCAGTCCGCGGACCAGCGGTGCCGATCGGCGGTGGATGCGCCGTCGTGAACCGAAGATCACGACGGCCGCCGTGAGGGAGAGATCACGACGACGGCGAGCCGTCCGATCACGGAGGTCCGGCCTTGTATCCCACTCCTCGAACGGTCAACACCACCTGCGGGTTCTCCGGGTCTTTCTCGACCTTGGCCCGCAGGCGCTGGACATGCACGTTCACCAAACGGGTGTCCGCGGGATGCCGATAGCCCCACACCTGTTCGAGCAGCACATCACGAGTAAACACCTGGCGTGGTTTCCGTGCCAGCGCCACCAGCAGGTCGAACTCCAGCGGCGTCAGCGAGATCTGCTCGCCGTTGCGGGTCACCTTGTGTGCGGGCACGTCGATGTCGACGTCGGCGATGGACAGCATCTCGGCGGGCTCGTCCTCGTTGCGGCGCAGACGGGCCCGAACTCGCGCCACCAACTCCTTGGGCTTGAACGGCTTCATCACGTAGTCGTCGGCGCCCGACTCGAGTCCGAGGACGACGTCGACGGTGTCGGTCTTGGCCGTCAGCATCACGATCGGTACGCCGGAATCCGCGCGCAACACCCGGCACACGTCGATACCGTTCATGCCGGGCAGCATGAGATCCAGCAGCACCAGATCGGGGCGCAGTTCGCGCACAGCCGTCAGCGCCTGGGTGCCGTCGCCGACCACCGCGGTGTCGAAGCCCTCACCACGCAACACGATGGTGAGCATCTCGGCGAGCGAAGGGTCGTCGTCGACGACCAGGATCCTTTGCCTCATGGTGTCCATGGTGGCACCGAATCGCGACAAACTGGTGCTACCACACCGGGCGTTTCACGAGGCAGACGCAAAGTCCTCGGCAAACGGCCCCGACGGTCCACTGCCTGCCCCCATACAGTCGGGTGCATGGCGCACCGGTACTTCCTCAATTCGGTCGATTCCTTCCTCACCGACGCCTTGCGCGGCTTCGTCGCGGCGCAGCCGGGTATCGCCTGGCACCGGGATCCGGGTTTCCTGGCGCGCACCACCGCGACTCCGCCCGGACGGGTGGCGCTGGTCTCCGGCGGCGGGTCGGGCCACGAGCCCATGCACAGCGGCCTGATCGGCGAGGGGATGCTCGACGCGGTGTGCCCGGGCCTGATCTTCACTTCACCGAATGCGCTTCAGATCGCGGCGGCGACCAAGCACGTGCATTCCGATGCCGGGGTGCTGCACATCGTGAAGAACTACACCGGCGACATGATGAACTTCCGCATCGCGCGTGACATGGCGCGCGACGACGGCATCGAGACCGAGTACGTCGTCGTCGCCGACGACGTGGCCACCGAAGCCGATGACGACGCCCCCGGCCGGCGCGGGACCGGCGCCACCATCGTCGTGGAGAAGATCTGCGGGGCCGCGGCCGCCGAGGGCGCCGCGCTGGCGGACGTCGCCGCTCTGGGCCGCCGGGTCGCCGACCACGCGCGCAGCATGTCGGTGGCGTTGACGGCGTGCACCGTGCCGGGCGCCGACGAACCGTCGTTCGATCTCGGTGATGACGAGATGGAACTCGGAATCGGCATCCACGGCGAGTCCGGCGCCGACCGCACGCAGTGGCGTCCGGCCGGCGCGATCGTCGAAGCCTTGATGGAGCGGATCAACGCCTCGCTGAAACTGTCCGCGGGCGACGACGTGATCGTGGTGGTCAACGGTCTCGGCGGCACGCATCCCCTGGAGTTGCACCTGCTGTTCGGGCACGTCCTCGAGGAACTCGCCGCGCTCGAGGTGCGGGTGATCCGCAGCTTGGTGGGCACCATGGTCACCGCGTTGGACATGCGCGGTGCGTCGGTGACGGTGGTGCGGGCCGACGACGAAATGGTGCGTCTGTGGGACGCGCCGACCGCCGCGCCGGCCTGGCCCCGGCTGGTCGACGCGGCGCCGAGCGCGCTGACCGACACCACGTTCGCCGCCCCGCACGACGCCGCCGACTCGGGCCCGGAATGCGGCTGGCTGTCGACGTTCGTCGAGCGGGTGCAGGGCGGCATCGACGACCTGACCGCGCTGGACCGCCAAGCCGGCGACGGCGATTTCGGGGTGAACATGTCCGCGGCGTTGCAGCACTTCTCGCTGCCGTTGCGCGGCAGTGACGCCGACGTGCTCGCCGCGATCGCGCAGTCCTACTTCGTGCGGGCCGGCGGCACTTCGGGGGCGGTGTTCGGCACGTTGTTCCGGGAGCTGTCGAAGAGCTTCGCCGACCACGACGACGATTTCACCGCGACATTCGCGGCGGGAATCCGGTCCGGCCTCGACGCGATCGTCGATCTGGGTGGCGCGCAGGTCGGCGACAACACCGTCGTCGACGCACTGCATCCGGCGAAAGAGGCGTTGCAGCGCGGTGATTCGCTGCAGCAGGTCGCCGAAGCGGCGACCGAGGGCGCCGAGTCGACGAAAGATCGGGTGGCCCGCAAAGGCCGCGCCAGTTACGTCGGCGAGGCCGGCAAGGACGTGATCGACCCTCGGGCCCTGGTGGTTTCGTGGCTGTTCGAGGCGGCCTCGTCAGCCGGCTAGCCGGGTGGTGATCCCGCCGATGATCTCCTGCTGCTGCCGAATCGACTGCAGCACTTCGTAGGCGATCTGGCGGACGCTGGCCGCTACCGGGTTGCCGGGTCCGAGTGACGCACTGAAGGTGAGCGTCTGACGTCCGGCCACGGCGAGCACCAGTTGCTCGCGGCTGTACTCGACGCCGTCCACGTCGCGCAGCACGGGGTTGGTCCACCAGTGCTCGAACGGGATCCGTGAGCCTCGGTCGATGTGGTCGCCATTGCGGGTCCGGATCGGTGCCGGCGGGTACAGGCTCATCTTCGGCACGAACTCCCCGCCTGGCTGCGCCCGGTTACCGACCTTCATCAGCGTCAGGCACGCGGTCGGACACTGCATGTTCGGGTTGAGCACCCCGGCGGTGTCCACCCAGGTGAGCTCATCGGCCACGCCGAGCTCGTCGATCAGTGCCGGCGACCCGCCGCTGCCGCACAGCAGGTCGCGGATCTGCGCGGCGAGCACGGCCAACGCCCCGACCCTGCCCTGGTCGAATCGCTCCCCCGCCGATTCCAGACAGTCGACGGCGTCGTCGAGTCGAGCGAGAAGTTCGTAGCGGAATGCCATCCGTAATCCCCCATTTGCCCATGTCACCGAAGCGGTGACCCCCTTGGCACAGAAGCATAGGCGTTGCCGGCGACTTGTGCGCTCATAACGCCTCGACCGTCAGATGGTGGGCCAGCTCACCTGCGGAGACGTCGGGCGGCACCACCTGCCAGCGGCCACCCCAGTGTGCGGCGGCGAGCTGGGCATAGACCGCGCCGGTGCGGCGCTGCAACCCGTCGTCGCGTTCGTAGGCGTCGCGCGCTCGCTCGGCGTCCTGCGCGGCGCGGTGTGCACCGAGGCGCCGCAGCGCAGGCAAGCCAGTGTGGTGACCGTCTTCCCGTCGACCTCGAACGCCGCGCGCAGTTCCTCGACCAACGTTCGTTTACCGGCCCCGTCGAGGCCTTCGATCACGTGAGCATCCAGCTAGCTTGGCCGGGAGCCATACCCGCCGATCGGACCGGACCGGACTACTGGATGCCGGTGACCGCCCCTGGCGCAGTACAGATCAGACGCCCACGACCACGAGCAGGTCACCTGCCTCCACCTGGGCGGTACCGGTGACCGCGATCCGGGCGACGGTGCCGGACTTGGGGGCGGTGATGGCGGCCTCCATCTTCATCGCCTCGATGGTGGCGATGGCCTGGCCGGCCTCGACCTTGTCGCCGGTCTGGACCCCGACCGTGACCACACCGGCGAACGGGGCAGCGACGTGGTCGGCGTTGGCCCTGTCGGCCTTCTCCGCCGCCGCGACCTCACTGGCGATGCTGCGATCCCGCACCAGCACCGGGCGCAGTTGCCCGTTGAGAATGCAGAGCACCGTGCGCATGCCGCGCTCGTCGGCCTCGGAGACCGCCTCCAGCCCGATCAGCAGTTCGACCCCGCGCTCGAGGAGCACCCGGTGCTCCTCGCCCTGGCGCAGGCCGTAGAAGAACTGGTTGGCACTGAGCATCGAAGTGTCGCCGTACTGCTCGCGGTGCGCCTCGAACTCCCTGGTGGGCCCGGGGAACAGCAACCGATTGAGCACCGCTCGGCGCTTGGTGCCGGTCTGGGCCAGTGCCGCCTCGTCCTCGGCGGTCAACTGGACCTCGGACTTGGCCGGGCCGCGCCCAGCAAGGGCCTTGCTGCGCAGCGCTTCGGGCCAGCCACCGGCCGGATCGCCCAATTCTCCGCGCAGGAAACCGATCACGCTGTCGGGGATGTCGAAGTGGGTGGGGTCGGCGGCGAACTCGCTGGCATCGACCCGGGCACCTACCAGCGCCAACGCCAGATCCCCCACCACCTTGCTCGACGGGGTGACCTTGATCAGCCGGCCCAGCACCCGGTCGGCCCCGGCGTAGGCGTTCTCCACCTCCTCGAACCGGTCCCCGAGCCCCAGCGCCACCGCCTGGGTGCGCAGATTGCTCAGCTGCCCGCCCGGGATCTCGTGGGTGTAGACCCGCCCGGTCGGGGACGAGGCACCCGCCGCGGCAACATCGAAGGGTGCGTACACCTTCCGCAGCGCCTCCCAGTACGGCTCCAGGTCGCAGACCGCGGCCAGGTCCAGGCCGGTGTCGAACTCGGTGTGCGCCGTCGCTGCCACGATCGCCGACAGGGACGGCTGACTAGTCGTGCCCGCCATCGGCGCCGACGCCCCGTCCACCGCCGAAGCCCCTGCGGTCCAGGCCGCCAGGTAGGTGGCCAGCTGCCCGCCCGGGGTGTCGTGGGTGTGCACGTGGATCGGCAGGCCGAACCGTTCACGCAGGGCGCCAACGAGTTTCGTGGCGGCCTGCGGGCGCAGCAGCCCGGCCATGTCCTTGATCGCCAGCACGTGCGCGCCGGCCTCGACGATCTGCTCGGCCAGCCGTAGATAGTAGTCCAGCGTGTACAGATCCTCGGCCGGATTGCTCAGATCCCCGGTGTAGGACATCGCCACCTCGGCCACCGCGGTCCCGGTCGCGAGCACCGCATCGATGGCCGGGCGCATCGACTCGACGTTGTTCAACGCGTCGAAGATCCGGAAGATATCGACACCGGTGGCGGCTGCTTCCTCGACGAATGCCTGCGTGACCGTCTCCGGGTAGGGGGTGTAGCCGACCGTGTTGCGTCCCCGCAACAACATCTGCAGACAGATGTTGGGCATCGCCTCCCGTAGCGCAGCCAGCCGCTCCCACGGGTCTTCCTTCAAGAAGCGCAGCGCCACATCATAGGTCGCCCCGCCCCAGCACTCCACCGACAACAGCTGCGGGGTCAGCCGGGCGACATAGGGGGCCACCAGCAGCAACCCGTTGGTGCGCACCCGGGTCGCCAGCAGCGACTGGTGCGCATCCCGAAACGTGGTGTCGGTGACGCCCAGCGCAGGCGAATCGCGCAGCCACCCGGCAAATCCCACCGGGCCGAGCTCCTCGAGCTTCTGCTTGGACCCGGCCGGCGGCGGTATCCGCAGGTCCAGGGACGGCAGCTTGTCGTGCGGGTAGACCGTCGAGGTGCGCTGCCCGTGCGGTTTGTTCACCGTGACGTCGGCCAGATAATTCAGGATCTTGGTGCCGCGGTCGGCCGGGGTGTGCGAGGTCAGCAGCTGCGGACGCTCGTCGATGAACGCCGTCGTCACCCGCCCGGCCCGAAAATCGGGGTCGTCGACCACCGAGAGCAGAAACGGGATGTTGGTACTCACCCCGCGCACTCGGAACTCCGACAGCGCGCGCCGGGCCCGCGCCGCGGCCATGCCGAAATCCCTACCGCGACAGGTCAACTTGACCAACATCGAGTCGAAATGCGCGCTGATCTCCGCACCCGTGTGAGTTCCGCCGTCCAGTCGGATGCCCGCCCCGCCCGGCGAGCGGTACCCGGTGATGCGCCCGGTGTCGGGGCGGAAACCGTTGGCCGGATCCTCGGTGGTGATGCGGCACTGCATCGCCACCCCCCGGATGTGGATCGAATCCTGGCCCAGCCCGAGGTCTTCCAGCCTCTCCCCCGCCGCGATCCGCAACTGCGAGGACACCAGGTCCACATCGGTGACCTCCTCGGTCACCGTGTGCTCCACCTGAATACGCGGATTGCACTCGATGAACACATGATGACCGCGCTCATCCAACAGGAACTCGATGGTGCCGGCACAGAAATAGTCGATATGGCGCGCCAACGCGACCGCATCCGCGCAGATTCTCTCTCGCGCGGCCGGATCCAGATTCGGCGCCGGCGCCAATTCGATGACCTTCTGATGACGCCGCTGCAGGCTGCAGTCACGCTCGAACAGATGGATGACGTTGCCGGCGCCGTCGGCCAGGATCTGCACCTCGATGTGGCGCGGGTTGATCACCGCCTGCTCGAGATAGACGCGTCCGTCCCCGAACGCCGACTCGGCCTCCCGGCTGGCGGCCTCGATCGCCTCCGGCAGCGAGGCGGCGTCGACGACCCGGCGCATGCCGCGCCCACCGCCGCCGGAGACCGCCTTCACGAACAGCGGGAAGTCCATCGACTCGGCCACGCGCACGAGTTCGTCGACCGAGGCCGAGGGTTCCGAGGACGCCAGCACCGGCAGCCCGGCCTCCTTGGCCGCCGCGATCGCGCGGTACTTGTTGCCGGTCAGTTCCAGCACATCGGCCGACGGACCGACGAAGGTGATGCCCTCGGCTGCGCACGCGGAGGCCAATCCCGGGTTCTCCGACAGGAATCCGTACCCGGGGTAGACCGCGTCCGCACCGGCGTGCTTGGCGACCCGGATGATCTCCTCGACCGACAGGTAGGCGCGCACCGGATGACCGGCCTCACCGATCTGGTACGACTCGTCGGCCTTGAGCCGGTGCAGCGAATTGCGATCCTCGAACGGGTACACCGCCACCGTAGAAATGCCCATCTCGGTCGCCGCGCGGAATGCACGGATCGCGATCTCGCCACGATTGGCCACCAAGAGCTTCACGAACGCCATTTGACATGCTCCTGCAAGTCGGAATCTGGTTGGGCTGAAGGAACGGAGACACGTCGGCAGCAAGTCGCCGCGGTTCGTGCGTTCATCAAAATTTCTTTGTCACTGCTGCTCTGCCGCGGCAGAGTTCTCAGCATCGCGGTCGCTCGGCGAGGATTCGGCGTGCTCTGTTCACCACCGGTAGGTCAACCATGGCCCCGTCGATGGCGACCGCACCACGATCCTCACAGACCGCCCCGACCACCCGTTTCGCCCAAGCGACTTCATCACGAGAAGGGGCTAGGGCCGTATCCACTGGTATCACCTGCGCTGGGTGTATGCACAGCTTCGCGCTCATTCCCAACTTCTTCGCGTAGCGAGCATCATCGGCGAGACGCGCGGCATCCGACCAGGACGTCGTCACGCCATCAACTGGTGGTGCCAAGTTCGCCGCCGCGGACGCTGCGATCAGCGTCGAGCGTGCGAAAAGCAACGCTTCCCGATCATCGGGGTTCACTCCGAGCTCGCCTGCTAAATCAATGTGCCCCAACGCCACCCGGACCACCGCAGTCACCATACAAAGGGATGACGCCGTCAGAATTCCCCTAGATGTCTCGATCAACGGGATGATCGGAGACTGCGGACCGATTTCAGCGAAGCTCTCAATTGCCCCGACGTCATCCGCCTTCGGCAGCATCAGGGCCGCAGAGCTGCTGGCGACCATACGGATATCGTCTTCATGCCACTTCGTTCCGGCCGCGTTGACGCGCACAACAGCGGCGTTGCCGGCGGCAAGCCAAGTTCGCGCATGCTCGCGGGCAATGAGTTTCTCACTTTCCGGCACAGCATCCTCGAGGTCGAGAATGACAACGTCCGCTTGGCTGGCAACAGCTTTCGAAAACCGATCGGGACGATTAGCCGGTACAAAAAGAAAGGTGCGCGCCTGCCTCAGTGCTGAGATCGTGTACGCCGTCATGGCAGTACCGCCCGCGCTGATGCGTACACCGCGTTACCTCCACCGACAACGCCCAGCGTGATGTCGTCACCCTCTCGGGTGCCGTGCACGTCGATCGGATCCCCGACGAAGACCGCCCTGGTCAGTTTGAACTCGAAGTGTTTGATGGTCTCGCCACCTAGGTGGCGTCGCGGAACCTCGGCCATATAGATGGCGAGCAACGGACCATGGACAACCAGCCCTGGATAGCCTTCGACGGTCGTCGCGTATGGCGCGTCGTAATGAATCCTGTGTGCGTTGGCAGTTAGCGCACTGAACTGAAACAACAACGGCGCATTGGTGACCGGCCGAATCGACCATTCACCGGCGGATTCACCGAGAGGGACGGAGCAGCGGCTGTGGTTGCTCGTCGCGCCGGCATCGCTGCGGTAGACGATGTCCTGTTCTTCGACCACCGCGGTCGTACCGTGCTGTATGTAATGGTGCCGCACCGTCACGAAGAGCAACTCTCCAGAACGACCGAGTCGCGGGGTCACGGCAGCGATGCTGGACTGCCGAATCGTAGGTGTTCCGAGGACGAGTGGCATGGAGACCGCAACCCGCCCGCCGGCGAACATGCGTCGGCGGGCGGGTATGGGCGGCAGAAATGCACCGGATTGAGGATGCCCATCATCACCCAACGATGATGCGGACGCCCATTCGGTGAAGTAGACCCAGTGCCATAACAAGGGCAACTCGTCGCCCGCGTTGAAGAGATGGTTTATGTCGAGGGTGGCAGCAAGACGATTGGCAGAAGTCGGAGCGAGATCGTCCTCAGCTGTGACAGGGTCGGGAGCCCATCGATCGACGTAGCGAACCAGGGACGGGGATCGTGCCGCGGTCATCTTATCTCTCAAAGTGGTTGTCGGAAGCTGGATATCGAGTAATGACTGGCGCTAGTCAGCGCTCGGATTCAGAAGCAGTTGCCGCATGACCTCGTCGGTGTCAGCCCCAACGGAACTCGCGGGTCCGGAGCGGAAGTGTTCTCCGTCGAAACAGGCCGGATGACCTGCTGCGAGGAAAGTTCCGACGTCAGGCTGAGCAAGCGGCGAGAAAAGTGGGTTGTCGTGTACGTCCGCTGATCTGGCGACTTCTGTGAACGTCCGGTAGCGACGATGCAAGACGGAGGTGCCAGCCAGCAGGTCGAGGACCTCCGCCATCGAGCGTTCCGCGAACCACGGGGCGAACAGCGCGGTGAGCAGTTGCCGGTGCCTGAAACGATCGGATTCCGTCGAAAAGTCTGCTCGCAACGCTTCCTGCACTGCATCAATGACTTCCGAAGTCCTTGTTACTGCGACGAGATCACGGAAGTGCCGAGCGGTGAGTGCGACGATCATTACCCGCTCCCCGTCTCTGGTGAGGAAATCAGAGCCGAATGTGCCATAAAGGTAGTTGCCGTCGCGTTCCCGCTGACTACCGTTGATCTGGACTTCCGTCAGGTAGCCGAGAGTGCTACTGACTGCTAGGGCCACGTCATCGAGGGGAAGCGTGACGCGCGCTCCTGCGCCCGTACGTTCGCGACGGCGCACCGCAGCGGTTACAGCCAACGCGGCGTACAACCCACACGCCACATCCCACGCCGGTAGCACATGGTTGTGAACCACATTGCTGTCACCCGACCCAGTCACAGCCGGGAATCCGAGTCCGGCGTTGACCGTGTAGTCCACCGCCGCCGATCCGTCCCGGTTGCCCAAGACCTCTACGGTGATGATGTCGGGCCGAATGGCTGCTAGGGCATCGTGGCTCAGCCATGGACGGCCCGCGGAGTTGGTCACCAAAATTCCGCCGTGCTCGCCGGATGCTGCGACCAGGTTCTGCACAAGCAGTTGGCCCTCTTCGCTACGTAGATCACAGGCCACGGACCGCTTGCCCTTGTTCAGGCCTGTCCAGTAGATGGAGCGCCCCGTCTCCGCGACCGGCCAGCGCTGGTAGTCAGCAGCGCCGCCGAGGGGGTCCACCCTGATCACTTCGGCACCCAGCTCAGACAGCGTCAGTCCACACAGCGGGGTGGCCACAAAGCTCGAAACTTCAACGATGCGTAGGCCCGCAAGCGGAGCCGTCGAGACGATTGACATCTGCACTCATTTCTAGGATTTGATGGCGACAGCGAACCTCGCCCCCGCGTATCGATCGAGAACCGGACCCGCTCAATCGGTAGTTGCAGGACTGCAGCGGTCGATCTCAGCCCGTACTTCGGCAGTGTGCTGCCCCAGAGTCGGTGGAGCGGTCCGTGGAAGGATCGACTCCCCATCGAATCGCCACGGCCCATTGGGCAATCTGATCTCCCCGGTGTCTTCCCGCGATACGACGGCCACCATGTTGCGGGCCAGCACATCTTCGTCTGAGAACACCTGATCGAGACTGCGCACAGGGCCGACCGGGACTCCGCATGACTCGAGCGCGGTGATCACTTGATGGGTACTGAAGCTTTGAAGCCGCCTCGTCAAGTCTGACAAGAGACGTTCGCGATTCTCCAACCTGAGTGGGTTCGTCTCGTACCGTGGATCACGCGCAAGTTCCTCGAATCCGAGGACATCACACATCCGCTGGAACTGGGAGTTGTTGCCCACGCATATGTTGACGAAGCCGTCGGAGGTCGCGAACAGGCCGTAAGGAGCGATCGTCGAGTGCCCGTTTCCGTCATTGGGAGGCAAGGACCCCGTGGCCAGGTAGCGAGTGGCCTGGTGCGTCAGCATGGACACCAGGCAATCCTGCATGGCGATATCGATCGCGGCGCCGGTACCGGTGCTGTGGCGACGGTGCAGTGCTGCGATGACGGCGGTGGCGGCGAACATCCCTGCCGCGATATCTCCGACAGGTACACCCCACTTTGTCGGCTGGCCCTTGGGACCCGTCAAAGACATGACGCCGGAGGTGCCCTGGACTATCTGGTCATAGCCGGAGCGAGTTCCTCGGTCCTGTCCAAAGCCACTAATGGAACAGACGATCAGCCGAGGGTTCAAGGCGCGCAAGGTCTCTGCCCCGAGACCGATCCGTTCGGCGGTACCCGGACGCCAATTCTCGACCACGACGTCGGCTGAAGCGCACAGTCGCCGTACGGCTTCGACGTCGCCAGCGTCCTTGAGATCGAATGTGGCACTGCGCTTGTTGCGGTTTACGGACATGAAGTACGCGGCGTCGGCACCGAGGAACGGAGGACCCCAGTGACGTGCGTCGTCCCCGCCATCTGGTCTCTCCACCTTGATCACGTCGGCGCCGAGATCGGCCAGCATCATGGTGCAGTACGGTCCAGAGAGCGCCTGCGTGAAATCGATGACACGCACACCGTCGAGCGCACGAAAGCCTGCTTCACCAAATGCATTACCAGCCAAAGTCAACTCCGAATCAGCAAAATTGGGTTATCAAGATGCACAGCGGCACGCCTGCGGCCGCGGGTCGGGTTCCTGACCGGCAGCGCTCGGCCAGACGGTGTGGGCTACTCGCAACGGCGCAACTACCCGCGGTTGGGACATTTGTGCGGCCAAATGGCTTGGTCAGATTAAGCGCCCTCGGCCCGGTTCGTCAAACCCTTTCGGTCCAAATGCGTCGAGCGGCAGCATAGCGAACAGGCCAGCGACCCGATCGGCGCGTACACCTGCGTGTACGCTTGCACCTTATGGCCGAACAAATCCAACCGGCACGCGCCCGCTTCGCCAGCAACCAGACCGTTTCGCGAACCCCCCGCGCCGATTGGACCAAACGCCGAGTGGGGAGCCCAGGTGGCCAGTAGGCCCGAAGCCGGCTACCAAACCATCGCCCGCGAGCTCAAAGTCCGAATCCAGCGGGGTGAGTTCGAGGACGGTCGGCAGCTTCCTACTGAAGCACAGCTCGCCGAACAATACGGCGTCAGTCGGCAGACCATTCGCCGCGCTTTCCAGGACCTCGTTGCCGATGAGCTCGTCTACCGGACCCCCGGGCGAGGAACCTTCGCCCACAGTCCCCGCCGTGACGGATACGTCCGCCAGGTCGGGTCCGTCGATGACCTCATGGGCCTCTCCGAAGACACCCAGATGGAGATCCTCACCCCTCTTGCACGCCGCGTCGACATGACTGCCGCAGATCGGCTCCGTCTCTCCAATGATGTCGTGTACTACGTCGAATTCGCCCGTCTCCACGACAATGTCCGCTTCTGTGTGACCAAGGTCTTTCTGCCGCCCCATGTCGGCAAGGCTCTTGTCGGAGTCCAGGAGCTGGCGGCAACAGGCACCCAGAGCAACTTCACCATCATCGGCCTCATCGACAGACAGCTGGGCCTACCTATCGGCCAGGCTCGCCAATCGATCACCGCTGAGGCCGCACGGAGCGCCGAAGCCGAACGCCTCGGCTGCGAGGTGAACCACAGCCTTCTGCGCATCGACCGGCTGTACATGGACGACGGCGCGGAACCCGTCGAGCTCGCCATCAGTCATTTTCTGCCGGAGCAGTACTCCTATCGCATCAGCCTCCGCCGCAACGGCTGACGATTCCCGACGTCGCACCGCCGGCGGTCTTGTCCATCACCGCCTCAGCTGGCGAGACCCAGTTTCGACACCATCGTCGACATTTGGCCTGCCAAATGTGCTACCGTACCCACAGCACGTCCGCCAGTGACCGGTCGTGCGGTGCTGCGGTCCGGCGCCATTCGCCCGCGTTCCGCCCACGGCCAGTCCGCCGACATCACGAGGAGTCTCGATGAGCCGCCGCTTAATGGAAACCGATGGTCTCTCCGACGTTCAGCAGGAGATCCTGCAGACCGTGCGTACGTTCGTAGACAAGGAAATACTGCCCTTTGCAACAGAATTGGAGCATCGGGACGAGTACCCGACAGATATCGTCGAAGGCCTGAAGGAGCTCGGCGTTTTCGGACTCACCATTCCTGAACAGTACGGTGGCCTCGGCGAGTCCCTGCTGACCTACGCACTCGTGGTCGAAGAGATCGCCCGCGGCTGGATGAGCGTGTCTGGGGTGATCAATACGCACTTCATCGTGGCGCATATGATTGCGCACCACGGTACTGATGCCCAGAAACAGCGGTACCTGCCCTCCATGGCCACAGGTAGGACTCGAGCGGCTTTCTCGATGTCCGAGCCCGGGCTCGGCTCTGATGTTGCAGCAATCCGCACCAAAGCCACCCGACTCGCCGACGGCGGTTACAGCATCAGTGGCCAGAAGATGTGGCTCACCAACGGCGGTAGTTCTAATCTCGTTGCGACACTGGTGAAGACAGATGAGGATGCGGAAACTCCATACAGGAACATGACCACGTTCCTAGTGGACAAGGAGCCGGGATTCGGCGACGTGGCCCCAGGCTTGGCGGTCCCTGGGAAAATCGACAAAATGGGCTATAAGGGAGTCGACACCACCGAGCTGATCTTCGACAATCACCTCATCTCAGCCGACCAAATCCTCGGCGCCGCACCTGGACGCGGCTTCTATCAGATGATGGACGGCGTCGAGGTCGGCCGCGTGAACGTCGCTGCCCGGGCTGTTGGAGTCGCGAACCGCGCGTTCGAACTCGGCATCACATATGCGCAACAGCGCGAAACCTTCGGCAAACGCATCGCCGATCATCAAGCCGTACTGTTCCGGTTGGCCGATATGGGAACCAAGGTGGAAACCGCCCACAGCATGGTCGTCAAAGCCGCTCGCAAGAAGGATGCCGGGCATCGGAACGATCTGGAGTCAGGTATGGCCAAGTATCTCGCCTCAGAGTTCTGTCGTGATGTCGTCGAAGAATCGTTTCGCATCCACGGCGGATACGGCTACAGCAAGGAGTACGAGATCGAACGACTCTATCGGGAGGCACCGATGCTGTTGATCGGCGAGGGCACGGCGGACATCCAACGCATGATTATCGGCCGTCGTCTCCTGGAGAACTACGCGCTGAACTGATTGCGCATACCGGTCCGGGGAGTGTTGCCGGGCGATCGGGCGTCCGACAACGCTATGCGGACGACTCCCCAACTGCACCGGCACTGGTGCCGATCAGCGTTCTATCATCGACTTATACCGATTTCCACAGGCCGCTCGCGCCATCAGACGAGGGAGTCGCGCGATCGAGACAACGACGACGGTAGCGGACATCGTGTCCACCGCGAGCCTCGGACTCCGGGTCCTCGCCGGATCTGGCGGACTCGACAGAACTGTGCTGTGGGCACACGTCTGTGAGTTGGCCGAACCGACGGAATCACTGGGGCCCGGGGAGATCTTGATGACCGTTGGAGTTTCCATACCCACTCCCCCAGACGCACAGGTTCAGTTCATCCAGCGACTGGACGACGCCGGTCTGGCGGGTGTGATTCTCGGCGATCAAGCGATGCTGCCGCCAATCTCCCCGGAGATGCTGCAGGCCGGCAACGACCGTTCATTCCCCATCCTGATATCCCCCGCGACCGGATTCTTCACCGCAATTGCCCGCCATGTTGCCAGCGCCAACAGTTCTTCGCGGATTGAAGAAGTATCCAAATTGGGCAAGCTCTATCACCTGGCGGCGTCCGCCGGCGACGACGCATCGGCATTCTTGGACAAGGCAGCGGTGCTGCTGCGCGTTGAAATGCAGATACTCGACGGTACGACGCAGTTGGAAATTCTGTCATCAAGTACTTCACAACAGCCCTCGACAACCTCGGCCATGCGGCAACGTAGCTATCCACTCAACGGACTCCAGCCGGCCACCCTGCTGCTGCGGGAACACCCCGGTGAGGAGCTCGAAAGCCTGATCTTGACGAGTCTGCTCAAAATCCTCGAAGTCCTCGTCGACAGAATGCTCGACCGTGCCGACAGTCGACAAGAGGCATCGGCCAAGTTGATGTCAGCATTGCTCAATGGATTCGGCGGGCAAGTCGGTCTCCAAGCGTCACGTTTTCTGGGCGTGCAAAACCAGAGCACCGATTTCGTGGTTGCTGCATTTCCCCGAGATGCTGCCGCCGTCGTAGCACGCGCTGTCGCGATAAAGCGCATACCCGCGCTTGTCGGAACAGGGCGTTCGACGGAACTCGCCCTGATCCCAGTCGAGGCAATCCCCGACTTCCGCAGTCTCATTGAGATGCTGGGGGTATCAGTCGGAGTGTCCTCGACCTTTTTTGACTACATCGACACGCGGTCGGCGTCAGACGAGGCGACCCGAGTCCTGACGGCAAATCACGGCCTACAAAATTGGGCTGAGTACGAGGGGACGACAATATCCGTCCTGGCCCGATCACATCGTGAGGCGTCCAACATTGTGAATGGAGTACTCGGCCCGTTGACGAGAAGTGATCCGCGTACTGATGAGCTACGCGAAACACTGTTCACGTTCCTGCGAAACGACCGGCGATGGACCGACACCGCAAGTGAACTCGCCGTGCACCGTCAGACGGTCGCATATCGATTGAAGAGCATTCAAGACCTCATCGGGGTGGATCTATCCCGGACGGCCGATATCGCCAGCCTGTGGATCGCGTATCAGGCGTGGATGCTGCTGAATCCCAAGTATCAGGCACCCGGCATCGGCCGCGCAGACGCGTAGCAGCCGCGGAATTGTGCTCGCCCAACGTCGCAACTGTCAGTAGACGACGATGGTTGACTTCGTGTGGGTGTAGTGCAGCAGTGCTTCCACGCCCTTCTCGCGCCCGTATCCGCTGCTCTTGTGTCCCCCGAACGGGGTTTGCACAGCCCCCGTCGACCATGAGTTGATGAAAACCTGACCGGCTTCGATTGCGCTCGCCACCCGAAGGGCGCGACCAATGTCGCGCGTGAAGACGCCGGCCACCAGCCCGAAATCGGAATCATTTGCCAGAGCGATGGCGTCGCGCTCGTGCTCGAACGGCAGCGTTACAAGTACCGGCCCGAAGATCTCCTCACGGGCTATTCGCATATCTTTCGAGACTCGGGGATAGATGGTGGGCTGAACGAAGAATCCACCTGCGAGAGCGGGATTCTGGCTGACCGACCCCCCTAAAGTCGCTTGTGCCCCCTCGGTTCGGGCCACTTCGAAATAGCGCTGTACTTGCTCGTACTGGGTTCTCGTGATCAGCGGGCCGACCTCGACGCCTTCCCGCAATGCCGCTGCTCGTTCAGTGACGCGAGTGACGAACTCGTCATGGATCGAAGCTTCGACGAGCAAACGCGTACCTGCCGAGCAGACCTGACCTGCATTGCTGGTGAACGCTCGCACGGTTTCCGACGCCGCAAAGTCCAAATCTGCGTCGGCAAAGACGATGTTCGCAGATTTCCCACCAAGTTCCAGCGTCAACGGGATTATTCGCTCAGCCGCAACCATGCCGATCGCTTTACCAGTCCGCACGGACCCTGTGAACGCGACCTTCCGAACATCACAATGACTGACGATGGCCGCGCCCACCGAGCCTGAGCCGAGCACCACGTTGAAAACGCCGTCAGGGAGACCGGCCTGCGTCGCCAGTTTGGCGAGGAAAACCGTTGTCTGCGAGGTCGTCTCGGCAGGCTTGACGACGACAACGTTTCCGGTTGCCAAGGCGGGGGCTGTGGCCCGAGCTGCTTGATTCAACGGGACGTTCCACGGTGTGATGACGCCGACCACACCGAACGGCTCCCGTGTGGTGAAGACGTGTTGATCAGGGTCCACGTCGAGGACTTCGCCCACCGGCACATTCACGAGCCCGGCATAGAATTCGAAGTACGCTGCGGAGTTCTCGATCTCGGTCAGCGCGGTCTTCCTCGGCTTGCCCGTTTCCTGGATCTCCAGGGTTGCCAGTTCGTCGGCATGCCGCCGGATCTCGTGAGCGATCCTGTTGAGCACCCGCAATCTGTCCGCCGACGGGTACCGACGCCAGGCGTCGGCAGCACGCTTCGCCGCCTGAACCGCACCGTCTACGTCCGATGCGTCACTGGCCGCGATATCGACAGTGTCGCGGCCCGTCGCCGGGTCAACGCCAGGCACGTAGTTTCCCGCCCTAGGGGCGACCGACTTGCCATCAATCCAGTTGTTCAGTTGCGACAGCATGATGGGTGACTCCGCTCTGGGATGACTGCTATAGATGCTTTGAAACCGGCTGGGGTGGAGAAGTATCGGGCTTCTAACGGCTCGAGACTGACTTCTCCACCCCTCGCGGATCGACTTCTGATGCGCTACTCCGGCAGCGACGTTGCTGCAGGCTTTTTGCGACTCACGACAGGCGATGCGGAGACTTCCGCGAGTGAGCGACCCTTGGTCTCCGGGGCCCACGCGAAGCAGACCAGGAAGCCGAACAAAGTCAGGCCCGCCGCGATCGCCATGGTGGCGTTCACGCCGATGGATGCAATTCCGATCGGAACCATATAGGTACCGATAGCGGCACCGATACGGCTGACACCGACCGCAATACCGACCGCGGTCGCCCTGACTTCCGTCGGGAAAAGCTCGTTCGGGTAGACCCATTCCATGATTTGTGGGCCACCGGAGGTGACAGCGTAGAAGAGGAATGCGGTGATGACGAACCACCCCGGCGCATCTACCCACACTGCCAACCCACCAAGCGACAACGCCATCAGCGCGAAAGGCACCAGTGTCATTGGTCGCCGTCCCCACGTCTCGACAAGCCGCAGGGCAGGCAAGACGCCGAGGGCGAACAGAATCGCGAACAACAACTCGCCCAGAATCTCGGAGCCACCGCCGGAGACTCCCGTCGCGCCAAGTATCACGCCACCGAAGGTGTAGATCGCGTAGAGCGGGGTGACCTGGGCCAGGTACAGCACAGAACACATGACCGTGCGTTTCCAGTTTCCGTCCCGGACCACTAGCGGCAGACTCTGCCAGAAGGAGCTTTTGTTCTCCTCTGCCGGCGCCAGGTCAACCTGGGCCGCCGCTTCACGCCCGTAGACCTGCTCGACAACGGAACGAGCTTCGTCGAAACGGCCTTTGCTCGCCAACCAACGCGGTGATTCCGGGATGCCCCTGCGCATCAACACCACAATCACACCCAGTACTGCCCCGCTGGCCAACATGACACGCCATGGGTGTCCGTCAGTCACTGTGACCAGTATGAACCCAACGAGGAACGCGGTCATCGCGCCCAGCGCCCACGCCAAGGCGGAAACGCCGATCATGAATCCACGCCGCTTCTTCGGGGTGAATTCGGTAAGAAGCGACGTCGCAATCGGGTAGTCCGCCCCGATCGCGAGACCGATGATGAACCGCAGAACGATCAGCTGCCAGATCGAGTCCACCAGCGCCGTGAGACCGCACGCGATTACCAGCACAGCCAAGTCGAGCGCGTACATCTTCTCGCGGCCGATCTTATCGGTCAACGCCCCAAAAAGAGTTGCCCCGAAGAACATTCCGACCAGAGACGCCGCTCCAACCATGCCCAACTCGGACGAAGTGGCAGGGATGTCCTTGATGATGCCGACCATTGCGACGCCGATGAGACTCAGTATGTAGCCGTCGAGGAAGGGCCCGCCGCAACAGGCAAACAGGAGCTTGCGGTGGAAACGCGTGACGGGCGCGTCGTCGATCACATCGAAGGCGGACACAGATCTCCTTGGGAGTTATTTAGTGATGTGGCCCACGCTAAGGGTGTGCAGGCGGTACGCCCATTGAACTGCCGTATAAACATGCGAAAGTTTTTGCGATGATTGACAACTGATCTTGGCGGCAACCGAGTGAGCATTGCGGCACTGCCGCGATAGCCACTGCTACCTTCGGCAGCCCACTACGTACATCTGATCAACCCCATCAAACACTGAGGGGACGTCGTGCTGCGCCCACCCCGCAACCCGAGCAACACCTTGTCGGTCGCGCCTCGGACAAGCACACCGAGTTCATGCGACCTGTTTGAGAGCCGTGAGCATCGCGAGATTGATCAAACTCCGCTGCTTACACGGTCAAGACCGGGCCGTTCCACGCGTCACCCCACAGCACGGGGTGACCAGTCCCTGCATCGGCTTGGCGGACTCGGTCGCGCCGGCCTAGCTACTTTTCGACGTACGCGTCGCCGACCACCGCTTTGCGGATCTGCAGGACTGCGGCGTCTGTATCTGCGCCGATCGGCTCAGATTCCGCGCCGTGGTGACGTCCTTGACAGGGAGGATCAGCGAGAAGCCCAGCTGACCTCTGTGCACGTGTATGAATTGGCACCGATGTTCATACGACCGCTCAATAGCGGACGGGTGACCCACGCCATAGCGTGTGAAACGACTTCCCGGGCCGGCACGGTGCCGTCCAGCGCTGTCGGCTGATCACGAACTGCGCGGCGATTCAGAGGCATCGCGCGGCCGCGAAGTAACACTTCCACAGCGACCGCGAGGAGCACAGCATGACAACAGCACATCCGGAATGGTCCGATTGGGAGCCGGTCGCCGAGCACAGGGTTACCTCTGGCGCTCCTGTATGCCGGATCAACGTGGCCAGTCGAGACCAAAGCTACGAGTATGGGTTGTGGGAGGTCACGCCTGGCCGTTTCACCATCCACAGCGAGGGCCCCGACGAGTTCGTCCATATTCAATCGGGCCAGGGATGGCTGCACGAGACAGACGGCGACAGCATGAGACTGGAACCCGGAACGATGTTCGTCCTTCCCAAGGGCTTCAACGGTGAGTGGGAGATCGAAGAGCCGCTGCAGAAGGCGTACATCAGGATCTTCGCCACAGCGTGACCGTAATGGCGAAGCCGTTGCGACCCAGCAGGTGACAGTCGTTGACTGCGCGAAACACTCTCTCCCATAACACAATTCGGGCTGATGGGAAACGTCCCTGCCACAAGGGAGGCCATCGACTCAGCTGCGACGAGGCGAGGATCGCCTCGTCGCCATCGAAAGGAATCAACACTATGTCCACAACGACCCCGATGAGTGGGCAGAGGACCCAACAC
This sequence comes from Mycobacterium sp. SMC-4, assembly GCF_050205565.1. Taxonomy (GTDB): domain Bacteria; phylum Actinomycetota; class Actinomycetes; order Mycobacteriales; family Mycobacteriaceae; genus Mycobacterium. The sequence continues at coordinate 63,706 of NZ_JBNMQU010000013.1, forward strand.
GGTTGCACCCCATTAATTCTCGTCAGTACCCCTACAACTCTGACTAAGAGGAGTTTCACATCGTGAACGGTCGTGAGGCATTCCGCGCATGTTGGTGGCTCGATGACGCAGTACGCGACGACGGCCGCACCCCCGCCCTCGAAGCCAACACGCGGGCTGACGTATGCATTGTCGGCGGCGGTTTCACCGGCTTGTGGACGGCACTGAACATCAAGAAGCACGCGCCTGACGCAGATGTCGTGTTGCTGGAGCGCGAGGTTTGCGGCAGCGGAGCAAGCGGCCGAAACGGCGGATTCGCCATGACGATGTGGCACCACTTCCTGCTCCTTGAAAACCTCTGCGGCACAGCACAAGCGCTGCGGATAGCACAAGCATCGACCGATGCCATCACGGAGATCGGTGAGGTGTGCGAAGCGAGTGGGATGGATGTCGGGTTTCGGCAGCATGGGTGGATCTGGACGGCAAGCAACCGATCCCAGCAAGGCATGTGGCGGGCCACGGTCGACCGACTGGAGAGTCACGGCGTCAAACTGTTCGAACAGCTCACCCCTGCAGACGTTGCTCGACGAACAGGGTCGAAGAGCAATATCGACGGCGTATTCGAGCCTGGTTTGGCCTCAGTCCAACCAGCCGCGGTCGCACGCGCACTTCGTTTGGCCGCCCTTGAGAACGGGGTGCGGATCCACGAGTACAGCCCGATGACGCAGCTCGACAGATCAGAGACACCCGTGGTGCGGACGGCACGCGGTAGCGTCACCGCCGGCCGCGTCGTCATGGCGCTCAACGCGTGGTCCGGGAAGCTGCCAGAGCTGAAGGGGCGCTTCCTCACGCTCGGGGGCGATATGTTCATCACCGATCCGGTGCCAGAGCTAATCGAACGCATCGGCATCGAGCCTGGCCTGCTCATCTCCGATTCGCGTCTGCTTGTGCACTACTTCCACGTCACCCCGGACGGACGGTTGGCGTTCGGAAAGGCAGGCGGAACTCTGCGCCCGGGCAACAGCGTCGGCACCAAGTACGAAGGCCCGTCACGTCGTGCGGACTGGGTTCGAAACTCGATGTTGCGCTTCTACCCGGAGATGGCCCACGTACCTATCACCGCGTCGTGGTCGGGTCCCGTGGACCGATCAATGGACGGGCTACCCTTCTTCTCCAGGCTCGGGCGCCCAGACATTGTGGCCGGTTTGGGCTACTCGGGCAACGGTGTCGGCCCCAGCGTCCTCGGAGGCAAGATCCTGGCATCGATGGCGCTGGACCGAGATGATGAATGGTCGTCTTGCGGACTGGTCCGGGAACCCCCGCGCGGTGTCCCACCCGAGCCGTTCCGCTTCATCGGGGGCACTCTGATCAAGGAAGCTGTCGGGCTCAAGGAGCGGGCTGAAGACAACGAGCGGCGCCCAAACCCGCTCGCGGTGTTCATGACCAAGCTCGCGCCTCCAGGTCTGATCCCAACCGACCACTGAGGACGGCGGACATCCGCGTGCGCCCGGCGTTCAGCCGGGCGCACGCGAATCAGTAGCTACAGTCAGCGTCAGCACCGCGTGTGGACACTTGGGCGCCAGACCGCCGTCCTCTTCGCCTGGGACCGCAACCACTTGTGCGCTCAGAACGCCTCGACCGTCAGATGGTGGGCCAGCTCACCTGCGGAGACGTCGGGCGGCACCACCTGCCAGCGGCCACCCCAGTGTGCGGCGGCGAGCTGGGCATAGACCGCGCCGGTGCGGCGCTGCAACCCGTCGTCGCGTTCGTAGGCGTCGCGGGCTCGCTCGGCGTCCTGCGCAGCGCGGTTCACCGCGCGCTGGGCGGCCAGCTCGGTGGGCACGTCGAGCAGCACCTGCCAGTCCGGGATGGGCAGTCGCAGCCGCGCGTATTCGAGCTCCTTGACCCACGCCACCACGTCGCCGTCGACGTCCTGGTGCAGACGCGCGGCGCTGTAGGCGGCGTTGGAGGCCACGTAGCGGTCGAGGATGACGACGTCGTGTTCGGCGCGCAGCCGGTCGATGTCGTCGCGGGCGCCGGCCCGGTCCATCGCGAACAGCACCGCCATGCCGTAGACGGAGTCGGCCAGATCACCGTGGCTGCCGTGCAGGGCTTCGGCGGCCAGGTCGGCGTGCACCGACACTCCGTAGCGCGGGAATGCCAGGCTGGCCACCGAGCGCCCGTCGGCTTCGAATCCGGCACGCAGTCCGTCGGTGAGCGTGCGCTTGCCCGCTCCGTCGACTCCCTCGATGACGATGAGCACGCCGGTGAGCTTAAGCCGTGCCGCCCACATGCTGACTCCTGCGGACCCTGTTCGCCAGCCCGGCCGCAGGCCGCACAGGTCCTAGCGAAGCGGTTCCATGCGATAGGACTGCAGCACCACGGTGTTGTGCTGCTGATCGAGGAACGCCCGGGTGCTGGCCTGGCTGGCCCCGAAGATCATGTTGAGGTCCACGCCGGTGCGGAACGGGCCCGGCGGCAGCGCCGGTTCGAGCACCTTCTGCACCGCGGGCCGCTGCCCGGATTCCTCGGTGAAGTTGTCCTCGACGAGCTCGGTCATGGTCTCCGGCGCGATTTCGACGACGGCGTCGATCCACACGACTTTTGTCTTGGCGGATTCCTCGGAGGAATTGTCCCATTCGATCCACGACGCCGACCGCGGAGCGCCCAGCGCCGGGAACGCGCGCGCGAGCGGCTCGGTGTCGTGACGGACTTCCATGGCCGGCCGAGTGGCGGTGACCTCGGTGTCGTCCTGCTGTTGTTGTTGGCAAGCCGTCAACGTCAGCAGTACACCGAGCGCCACCGCCCTCAAACCATGCTTCATCAGTAGCGGTAGTGCTCCGGCTTGTACGGGCCTTCGACGTCGACGCCGATGTACTCCGCCTGCTCCTTGGTGAGCTTGGTCAGCGTGCCGCCGAGGGCCTCGACGTGGATGCGCGCGACCTTCTCGTCGAGGTGCTTGGCCAGGCGGTAGACCTCGTTGTCGTACTCGTCGTTCTTGGTCCACAGCTCGATCTGCGCGATGACCTGGTTGGAGAAGCTGTTGCTCATCACGAACGACGGGTGCCCGGTGGCGTTGCCCAGGTTGAGCAGACGGCCTTCGGACAGCACGATGATCGCCTTGCCGTCGTCGAAGATCCACTGATCGACCTGCGGCTTGATGTTGATCCGCTTGGCGCCCGAACGCTCCAGCGCGGCCATGTCGATCTCGTTGTCGAAGTGGCCGATGTTGCCGAGGATGGCCTGGTGCTTCATCGCCTTCATGTGCTCGAGGGTGATGATGTCCTTGTTGCCGGTCGAGGTGATGATGATGTCGGCCTCGCCGATCGCTTCCTCGACGGTCTTGACGTCGAAGCCGTCCATCAGCGCCTGCAGCGCGTTGATCGGGTCGATCTCGGTGACCGTGACGCGGGCGCCCTGACCGGCCAGCGATTCGGCGCAGCCCTTGCCGACGTCGCCGTAACCGCAGATCAGCACCTTCTTGCCGCCGATCAGCACGTCGGTGCCGCGGTTGATGCCGTCGATCAGCGAGTGGCGGGTGCCGTACTTGTTGTCGAACTTGCTCTTGGTGACCGAGTCGTTGACGTTGATCGCCGGGAAGGCCAGCTCGCCGGCCGCGGCGAACTGGTACAGGCGCAGCACGCCGGTGGTGGTCTCCTCGGTGACACCCTTGACCGACTCGGCGATCTTGGTCCACTTGCCCTTGTCGGTCTCGAACCGCTCGCGCAGCAGGTTCAGGAAGACCTTGTACTCGGCGGAGTCGTCGTCCTCGGCGGGCGGCACGACGCCGGCCTTCTCGAACTGGGCGCCGCGCAGCACCAGCATGGTGGCGTCACCACCGTCGTCGAGGATCATGTTGGCCGGCTCGTTCGGCCAGGTCAGCATCTGCTCGGCGGCCCACCAGTACTCCTCGAGGGTCTCGCCCTTCCACGCGAACACCGGGACGCCCTTGGGCTCCTCGGGGGTGCCGTGGGGGCCGACGACGATGGCCGCGGCGGCGTGATCCTGGGTGGAGAAGATGTTGCAGCTCGCCCAGCGAACCTCGGCGCCGAGCGCGGTGAGGGTTTCGATGAGCACCGCGGTCTGCACGGTCATGTGCAGCGAGCCCGAGACGCGTGCGCCCTTGAGCGGCTGCACCTCGGCGTACTCGCGGCGCAGGGCCATGAGGCCGGGCATTTCGTGTTCGGCCAGGCCGATCTCCTTGCGGCCGAATTCGGCCAGCGACAGATCGGCGACCTTGTAGTCGATGCCGTTGCGGACATCAGCGGTCAGTGTGGGTCCAGTCATGGAGAGTCCCTCGTATGTCGTTCGTCATTGCCAGTGAGCGCACAGCTGTGCGTGGCGACACCGGTAGCCTGCGGGCTCGCGGGACAGGCGCTCAGGCGGAATCGCAAGCGCACTGACAGCTACGGGGTATCGATGACACCGTAGCGTTCGGCGAACGGAGTCATCAATCTGGCCAGGTCACGGGCCACGTCATGGTCGGCTTCCGGGGGCATCGAGACGTAGCTCATGGCCAGGCGGACGATGGCCCGGGCGAGCACTCCGGCGTCCTCCTCGCTGGCACGCACCCAGCTGCCCATGAAGGACTCGGTGAGCCGCGCCGAGCTGCGGGTGATGATCGGCGCGCTGTCGGTGGTGATGATCTGCAGCAGGTCGGGCTTGGACGAGCCGGTGAGCAGCGAGATGACCAGCGGGTCGGCGGCGGACTCGGTGAAGAAGTCACGGAAGCCCTGCAGGAATGCGGCGTAGACGTCGCCGACGTTGTTGTCGATGGCGTCGTTGATCTGGTCGACCAGGCGGTCGGCCAGCCGCAGCGCGTAGCCCTGGGCGAGGCCCTGCCGGGAACCGAACTCGTTGTAGATGGTCTGGCGGCTGATGCCGGCTGCCTTGGCGACGTCGGACAGGGTGATCGCCGACCAGTCGCGGGTCAGCAGCAGCTCGCGCATGCCGTCGAGGATCGAGTCGCGCAGCAGCGCCCGCGACGCCTCGGCGTAGGAGGTGCGCTGGCCGGCGCGCTTGCTCACCCGCGTGACCTTAGTGCCCCACCCGTTTTGCCGAGCGCGCGTGTCTGCCGGTCCCGCACCGGCGTGTCGCCGACAACTGCGCGCGCTCGGCGCCAGCGAGCGCGACGTTCACGACCGCGCGATCTCGACCATGTCGAAATCGGACTTCGCCGCCCCGCAGTCCGGGCAGCTCCAGTCGTCGGGAATGTCGTCCCAGCGGGTGCCCGGGGCGATGCCGTCCTCCGGCCATCCCTTGGCTTCGTCGTACTCGAAGCCGCATTGCACACACACGAACAGCTTGTAGTCCATCACTCACGCTCCTGTCGGTTCGAAGTCGACCTTCTCGCGGACCGCGCAGTCCGGGCAGCACCAGTCCTCGGGTATGTCGTCCCACGAGGTGCCGGTCGGAAAGCCTTCGCGCGGTGCACCTTTGGTTTCGTCGTAGACGTAGTCGCATCCCGGGCAGCGGTAGGCACCCATGCTCAAGCGCTCCGCTCTTCGCGCGAGCGCTCATCGCCGGCGCCATAGCGGGCCAGTACCCGATCGCGCACCCGGGGATGGATGTTGACGCGGCTCAGGTCGCCGTCGTAGTGGTCGAGCACACGGTGGTCCATCACCTTGCGCCACAGCGGCGGGAAGTACGTCAGCGCAATCATCGACGCGTACCCGCTGGGCAGATTCGGCGCACCCTCCATGCTGCGCAGTATCTGGTAGCGCCGCGTGGGGTTCGCGTGGTGATCACTGTGGCGCTGCAGGTGGTACAGGAACAGGTTGGTGACGATGTGGTCGGAGTTCCAGCTGTGAACCGGTGCGCAACGCTCGTAGCGACCGCTGTTGGTCTTCTGCCGCAGCAAACCGTAATGCTCGAGGTAGTTCACCGTCTCCAGCAGCGTGAACCCGAACACCGCCGAGATGACGATGTAGGGAATCAGCGCCCAACCGAACACCGCGATCAGCGCGCCGTAGAGCACAACCGACATCGCCCACGCGTTGAGCACATCGTTGGACGGGTGCCACGTCGGCTTGCCGGCGCGCTCCAGCCGCTTGGCCTCCAGCTCCCACGCCGAGCGCAGGCTCCCGAACACGCTGCGCGGCAAGAACTCCCAGAAAGTCTCGCCGAACCTCGCCGACGCCGGGTCCTCCGGGGTCGCAACGCGCACGTGGTGGCCGCGGTTGTGCTCGATGTAGAAGTGGCCGTAAAACGTCTGCGCCAGAGTGATCTTCGCCAGCCAGCGCTCCAAAGAGTCCTTCTTGTGGCCCATTTCGTGCGCGGTGTTGATGCCGACGCCCCCGAGCAGGCCCACCGACAGTGCCAGGCCGATCTTGGCCGGCCAGCCCAGTCCGCCGTCGAACCCGAGCCAGCCCAGATCCGACGCGGTGAACAGGTAGGCGCCGAACGCCACGCTGGCGTACTGGAACGGGATGTACAGGTAGGTGCAGTAGCGGTAGTACTTGTCGTTCTCCAGCCGCTCCATCACCTCGTCGGGCGGGTTCTGCCCGTCGGGACCGAACTTGAGGTCGAGCGCGGGCAGCAGGATGTAGAGCAGGATCGGGCCGATCCAGAACGGCACCTGTGCGGCGCCGTGCCAACCCCACTGATTGAACGCGTAGACCAGCGGCATCATCACGAACAGTGCGGTGGGAGCGATCAGCCCCATCAGCCACAGGTAGCGCTTGTTGTCGCGCCACTGTTCGACGTCGATCTGCGGTGCATCTTGCGTGGTCACCGTGTGCCTCCTCGCTGTGAGTGCGATCACTCGTCGAGGTTGACTATAGGGAGTCTTTTGTCGCCTGTCTAGACACGGACCGCCTATTTGTAAAACCACGATCCCGAGAATTGAAGAAGGAGTAAATACGTCGGCAGTGGGTAACAGAACGACATCGGTTCGGAAAGGAGCAGCAAATGCCCGCCTTCTCCTCGGGGATGGCACGCACATCGTGCTGTCCCGCCTGCGGCTACCCCACGTTGAACGCTTGCCTGTGCCACGTGTGCAGCCCGTATGCTGCTCAGTTCACCCGAGCGACGCCGTCAGCCGACGCGTTCGGCACCGCCGCCGGAGCCGTCAGCGCTTCAGCGCTGTAGCGCTCCCCGCTTGCCGAGCAGCGAATGCCGGCGGCCGTAGGCGAAGTACACCAGCACGCCGATGGCCATCCAGATACCGAACCGGATCCACGTCACTCCGCTCAGGTTCAGCATCAGCCAGACGCACGCGATGATCGACAGGATCGGCAGCAGCGGCACGCCCGGCGCGCGGAAGCCGCGTTCGAGGTCGGGCCGGGTGCGCCGGAGCACGATCACACCGGCGGACACCAGCACGAACGCGAACAGGGTGCCGATGTTGACCATCTCCTCGAGGTTGCCCATCGGGAACACCGTCGCCGTCACCGCGACCACAAAGCCCACCAGCACCGTGATCCGCACCGGCGTGCCGCGTGACCCGGTGCGCGCCAGCCGACGCGGCAGCAGCCCGTCACGCGACATCGCGAACAACACCCGGGTCTGACCGAGTACGAGCACGATCACCACGGTCGTCAGACCGGCCAGCGCGCCGATCGAGATGACGATCGCCGCCCATTCCACGCCGTTCATGGCGAACGCGGTGGCCAGGTTCTGAGTCTCTTCTTCGCGCAGGTCCTTGTAGCTGACCATGCCGGTCAGCACGATCGCGACGGCGACGTAGAGGACGGTGACGATGGCCAGGGACGCGATGATGCCGCGCGGCACGTTGCGCTGCGGGTTCTTGGTTTCCTCGGCAGTGGTCGCGACGATGTCGAAGCCGATGAACGCGAAGAACACGATGGACGCGCCGGCCAGCAGGCCATACCAGCCGTAGTTGCTGCCTTCGGCGCCGGTCAGCAGCGAGAACAGCGACTGTTCGGCACCGGCACTGCCGACACCTTCACCGGCCTCGGCGGGCGGCACGAACGGAGTGAAATTGGCGGCCTTGACGTAGAACGCGCCGACGATCACGACCAGCAGCACCACTGCGACCTTGACGACCGTGATGACCAGGCTGACGCCGGCGGACAGCTTCGTCCCGAAGGCCAGGATCGCGGTCACGAACGCGATGATGACCAACGCGCCCCAATCAACCTGCAGCCCACCGATATCGGCGACCCCGCCGCCGAAGCCGAACACGGTGCCGAGGTAACTGGACCACCCTTTGGCCACGACGGCCGCAGCGACTGCGAACTCGAGGATCAGATCCCAGCCGATGATCCAGGCGACGAACTCACCGAACGTCGCGTAGGAGAAGGTGTAGGCGCTGCCGGCGACGGGGACGGTCGAGGCGAACTCGGCGTAGCACAGCGCAGCCAGACCGCACGCGATCGCGGCGAGGATGAACGACACCGAGATCGCGGGGCCGGTGATGTTGGCCGCGGTGGACGCGGTGATCGTGAAGATGCCGGCGCCGATGACGACCGAGACGCCGAAAACCGTCAGATCCCACCAGCTGAGGTCTTTGCGCAGTTTGGTGTCGGGTTCGTCGGTGTCGGCGATCGACTGCTCCACCGATTTCGTGCGCCATCTGCCGTTGTTCGGCGCCGTCGGCTCAGCGGTCACGGCCGTCCTCTTTTCGCTCTGGTTCCTGCGGAATGTACCGACTACCGTGACCCCATGGGGGCCACTCTTAAACACGCAATCGTGATCGGCGCCAGCCTGGCCGGGTCGTGCGCAGCGCGGGTGCTGTCGGATTTCGCAGATCACGTCAGCGTGTTGGACCGTGATGCTCTCCCCGACCGGCCGATGCAACGCGCGGCGGTGCCGCAGGGACGGCACGTGCATCTGCTGATGGCCCGCGGTGCGCAGGAGTTCGAGGCGCTCTTCCCCGGCCTGCTCGACGACATGGTCGCCGCCGGAGTGCCGATTCTGGAGAACCGGCCCGACTGCATCCATTTCGGTGCGGCCGGCCACGTGCTGGGCACCCGTCACCGACTGCGGGACGAATTCACCGCGTACGTGCCGAGCCGGCCGCATCTGGAGTGGCAGCTGCGAACACGCGTGACCGCCCTGCCGAACGTGACGGTCGTCCACCGCGGCGTCGAGCAGCCGGTCTTCGCCGGGCACCGCGTCACCGGGGTGCGCACCGAGGACGGCGGCACGCTGGAGGCGGATCTCGTCATCGATGCGACAGGGCGCGGCACCCGACTGCCGAGCTGGCTGCAGCAGTGGGGCTTCGCGCGCCCGCAGGAGGAGACGGTCCAGGTCGGCATCGGCTACGCCAGTGTCGCGCTGCAGATTCCGGACGGGTTGATCGCGGAGAAAGTGGTGGTCGCCGGGGCGTCGCGGGAGCAGCCGCTGGGTCTGGGCATGTTGTGTTACGAGGACGGCACCTGGGGCCTCACGACATTCGGTGTGGGAAAAGTGCCACCGCCCAACGACTTCGACGGCATGCGGGAGCTGGCTCGGCAGCACCTGCCGGCGCACATCGTCGCCGCGCTGGGGCAGGCACAACCGCTGTCGGACGTCGCCCTGCACAAGTACCCCACCAGCCGGTGGCGCCGCTACGAGAAACTCGAGCACTTCCCGGACGGGATCCTGCCGTTCGGTGACGCGGTGGCCAGCTTCAATCCCACGTTCGGGCAGGGCATGACGATGACGTCGTTGCAGGCACGTCATCTACAACAGGCCTTGCGCGGACCGCGTGACGAGCTGGCCCCGACGTTCCTGCGGGCCACCGCGAAAACGACGTACCCGGTATGGATGATGAACGCGATCGGTGACCTGACACTGCACCGGGCGGAGGGCGACGCGCCCTGGTGGTACCGGCCCGTCGGCTCGCTGTTCGACCAGTTCCTCGGCGCCGCGGAAACCGATCCTGTTCTCGCCGAATGGTTTCTGCGCCGGTTCAGCCTGCTCGACAGTCTCTACATGGTGCCTTCGGCCAGGTTGATCGGCCGCACCGTCCGGCACAACCTGCGACTGTGGGCAGCCGAGCGTAGACGGGCGACGGTCTAGAACCCGACGGTCACCCGGAACAGCCACGTCGGTTCGTGCGCCGTCAGCCGGATCGGACCCTCGTCGTCGGGGACCCACGCCGCGGCGCCGCGCTGCATGGTGACCGAACTTCCTTTGGCGTACACCGTCACCGAGCCCTGGCTGCACAGCAGGATCTGCGGCCCGTCGTGGCCGGTGGGGGCATCGATCTCGTGGCCGAGCTGCTCGCCGTCGATCTTCGTCACCGACACCGCGAACTCGGGTGCCGGTGTGCGATAGAGGTATTCGGCGCCCTCCCGCAGGGTTTCGATGGGCACCAGCGGATCGTGGACCGGTTCGAAATCGAGCACCCGCAACAGCTCCGGAACGTCGACGTGCTTGGGTGTCAGCCCGCCGCGCAACACGTTGTCGGAGTTGGCCATCACCTCCACGCCGATGCCGTGCAGGTAGGCGTGCAGGTTGCCGGCGGGCAGATAGATCGCCTCGCCGGGCTGCAGCGACAACCGGTTGAGCAGCATCGCGGCCAGCACGCCGGCGTCGCCGGGGTACCGCTCCCCCAGTTCGAGCACGGTCTTGGCTTCGCGCGCGAATTCGGTGGCCCCGGACCGGACGTAGTTGATCGCGCCGTCGATGACCGCGGCCACGAGCACCTCGAGATCGGGTTGCGGGCAGGTGATCCAGGTGGTGAACAACGCCCGTAGCCCGTCGGCGTCGCTCTGACCGGACAGCAGGTTGATGTAGGGGTCGAGCTCGGCCACGCCCAGCGCCTGCATCAGGTCGACCGAGTGGGCGGCGGGCGCGAAACCGGCGAGCGCCTCGAATTGACTGAGGGCAACGATGATCTCGGGCTTGTGGCTGCGGTCCCGGTAGTTGCGGTTGGGCGCGGTGACCGGGATGCCGAGGCGGTCCTCGCGTTCGAATCCCTCGACGGCCTGCTCGGTGCTCGGGTGGGCCTGCAGCGACAACGGCTCGTCGGCGGCCAGCACCTTCACCAGGAACGGCAGCGCATCACCGAACCGGCCACGCAACTGTGGTCCCAGCTCGCCTTCGGGATCGGCGCGCACCGCGTCGAGCAGTGACTGCTCACCGTCGTCGGTGAGCAGGTACGCGGGATCCTGCGGGTGCGCGCCGAACCACAGTTCGGCTTCCGGGTGCGCGGTCGGGCTGGGCTTTCCGGTGAATTCGGCAATCGCGGTCCGCGAACCCCATGCGTAGGTCCGCACCGCACCCCTCAGCAGATGCACTCGTTTCAACCTCGAATCAACCGCTGGTAGACCGCCGCCATCTCCAGGCGGACAGCCAACAGCGCCAGTTGCTGTTCAGGACGCGCGGACACGGGCATCGCTGTTGAGCCCGCCGCCTCCTGACTCCCCCTCGTCGCCTCGACGTCTGGGACATCGTAGGCATTGATGACGTCGACGTCGTCGAATCCCCGCAGCCGCGCCGATACTTCCGGCCGATCGGCGTCGGAGGTCAGCACCAGCGTCCGGGTACGCGCGGGCAGCGGCCCGTCGATCTCTTCGTCGTGGAAGATCGACGGTGCGACACCGCCGCTGCGACCCCATCCGGTGCGCAGCGCGGCCAGCACGTCGGATAGTCCGGCGGCGGCGACGGTCTGGTTGGCGACGCGCAGCATCACGGTCGCGGCGTGGCGGGCCAGCGCCCGCATCGCGGCGGTGTCCCCGGCGAACACGACGTCGCGACCCTCAAGCCGCTGCGCCAGTTCTTTGGCGGGGTTGGTGAAAACCTCACGCGCAGCACTGTTTCGGAAGGCTTCGCTGTCCAGTTCGTCGGCCAGTGCGTCGAGGTCGAAGGTGAATCCGGTGATGGTGGCCGCCAGCACGGCCAACCCGGCAGCCAGGAACCGGACCATCGTGAAGTCGTCGGGTACGAGCAGCCGCGGCGGCAGCGGCACCGCGCGGCCGGCGGTGACGTCGCGCAGCGGTCCTTCGAAGGGGGCGACCACGACGACGCGCGCGCCGCGTCGGACCCCGGCCGCCGCCGCGTTGACCAGTGCGGGGTCGGTGGGGTCGTCGCCGGCGACGACGAGAACGTCCAGCGCCCCCAGCCACGGCGGCGCCTCGGCGGCGACGACGATCGGCGCGCCGACAGATCCACCCACCAGTGCGGACAGCATCGTCGCCGCGGCCTCGGAGGTGCCGCGGCCGGCTATCCAGACGACGGTGCGCGGCGGGGCGTCCGAACGCACCGGATCGAGTTCGCCTTCGGCGAGCGCCGCTGCGGTGGCACGGACCTGCGCGCCCGCCATCGAGGCAGCGCGCAGCAGACCGAGACGGTCGGCGGCCAGTAGGCCGTCGGTATCGTCGAGATCCACGACCGCAGCCGACAGCGGGCTGGCGCTCACGTCAGTTCCTTTGTCCCCGAGGTGATCTGGGCACCGATCTCGTCGACCAGGGCGGCAACTTCTTCGGCGGTACGGGCTTCGACGTTGAGCCGCAGCAGTGGCTCGGTGTTGGACATGCGCAGGTTGAACCAGCTGCCGTCGCCGAGGTCGACGGTCACGCCGTCGAGGTGATCGATGGCGTGCACACGGCTGCTGAACGTCCGTAGCACGGAGTCGACCACGGCGGGCGCGTCGGTGACGGTGTAATTGATTTCGCCGGAGGATTCGTAGCGTTGGTAGTCGGCCATCATCTCCGACAGCGGACGGTCCTGTTCGCCGAGCGCGGCCAGTACGTGCAGTGCGGCCAGCATTCCGGAGTCGGCGCCCCAGAAGTCGCGGAAGTAGTAGTGGGCCGAGTGCTCCCCACCGAAGATCGCGCCCGTCTCGGCCATCAGGCCCTTGATGTAGGAGTGGCCGACGCGGGCGCGCACCGCGGTGCCGCCGCGTTCGGCGACCAGCTCGGGCACCGCGCGCGAGGTGATCAGGTTGTGGATGACGGTCGCACCGATCTCGCGGGTGAGTTCGCGCGCCGCCACCAGCGCGGTGACCGCCGACGCGGACACGGCCTGGCCTTTCTCGTCGACGACGAAGCAGCGGTCGGCGTCGCCGTCGAAGGCCAATCCGATGTCGGCGCCCGTCTCGAGCACGAACGACTGCAGGTCGACGAGGTTGGCCGGGTCCAGCGGGTTGGCCTCGTGGTTGGGGAAGGTGCCGTCGAGTTCGAAGTACAGCGGCTCGAGCCGGATCGATGCGATGGCGCCGAGCACCGCGGGTGTGGTGTGGCCGGCCATGCCGTTGCCGGCGTCGACGGCCACGCGCAGCGGGTGGCCGTCGCCGATGTCGACCAGTGAGCGCAGGAACTGGCCGTAGTCGTCGAGCACGTCGCGGTCGGAGACGCTGCCGTGGGGCCCGTCGAAGCTCGGGACACCGGCGATGACCTCGTCGCTGATGGTGGTCAGGCCGGTGTCTTTGCCGACGGGTTTGGCGCCGGCGCGGCACAGTTTGATGCCGTTGTAGGCGGCCGGGTTGTGGCTGGCGGTGAACATCGCGCCCGGGCAGTCGAGCATGCCGGAGGCGAAGTACAGCTGGTCGGTCGAGGCCAGGCCGATCCGCACGACGTCGAGTCCCTGAGCGGTCACCCCGTCGGCGAACGCGTTGGAGAGGCTGGGCGAGCTGGACCGCATGTCGTGGCCGATGACCACCTGGTTGGCGCCTTCGCTCCGGACCAGCCGCGCGAACGCGGCGCCGACGTCGCGGACGAATTCTTCGTCGATTTCGGAGCCCACGAGACCACGCACGTCATAGGCCTTGATGACGCGCTGTACTGCCTCGGCGGGCCGGGACATAGTGCTCCTTGGGACTCCAGACTGGTTGGCGTCCAGCCTAGCTGTCGCGCGCCTGACGCACGGCGACTACGCGGCTGAACCCGGACTCAGTCCGTGGGATCAGGCAGCACCCGCAGGTGTCCGCGGCGACGCCCGTTCGTCTCTGGCTTCCGGGTGGGCGGCGCCATCAGCGCGCCGCCGTGCGCCCCGGTGACCGGGTCGCTGAACCCGGAGGTGAAGCCGTGCGCGGGGGCGGCGGTTTCCCGGCCCTCCCGGACGGCGTCGGCGAGGGCGACGAGGTCGTCGTCGTCGGGGTGCGACGGCAACGGGCCGGCGTGGCGGACCAGCTCCCAGCCGCGCGGCGCGGTGATCCGGCCGGCGTGCATCACGCACAGGTCCCACGAATGCGGCTCCGACACGGTGGCCAGCGGACCGACCACCGCGGTCGAGTCGGAGTAGACGAAGGTAAGCGTCGCGACCGCATAGTGAGGGCACCCAGGCCGGCAGCAGCGACGGGGAACATTCACGCTGGGAAGGTTATCGTGACCGGTCGCCGGGTTCGCGCCGGACACGCGCAGCCGGGATGCGGCCGAAGCCCAACCGTTACGATCTTTTTCGTGACCGTGCGCAGGCATCGCGGGTCGCGGCGGGGTCGGGAGATGCGCGGACCGCTGCTCCCGCCGACCGTTCCGGGGTGGCGCAGCCGCGCCGAACGCTTCGACATGGCGGTGCTGGAGGCCTACGAGCCGATCGAGCGGCGTTGGCATGAGCGGGTCTCTGCTCTCGACGTCGCGGTCGATGAGATTCCGCGGATCGCGCCGAAGGATCCCGACAGTGTGCAGTGGCCACCGGAGGTGGTGGCTGACGGTCCGATTGCGCTGGCGCGTCTCATCCCGGCGGGGGTGGACGTCCGCGGCAACTCGACGCGGGCACGAATTGTGTTGTTCCGCAAGCCGATCGAGCGACGGGCGAAAGACACCGTCGAGCTGATCGATCTGTTGCACGAACTTCTGGTGGCGCAGGTGGCCACCTATCTGGGGGTGGAGCCGTCGGTCATCGATCCCACGATCGAGGACGACTAGAGGATCTGTTGGGTCAGTGCGCCGGGTGAGCCGGCGTGCGGGTCAGATGATCCCGCGTTTGATGCGACGACGCTCGCGTTCGGACAGGCCGCCCCAGATGCCGAAGCGCTCATCGTTGGCCAGTGCGTACTCGAGGCATTCGTCGCGCACCTCGCAGCCCATGCAGATGCGCTTGGCCTCGCGGGTGGAGCCGCCCTTCTCCGGGAAGAACGCCTCAGGGTCGGTCTGTGCGCACAGGGCGCGTTCCTGCCACTGATCTTCGGTGAGATCCGAATCCTCGGTGAAATCTTCGATTCGATCGGGCACCAAGCTCAAATTCGGTCGCCCATTGGTTGCAGGTGTCGGTCCGGTTTGGATGTGCGGCGCACTTCCCACCGAGCCGAGGAGCCTGTTGTCAAAACGTGCCGATTCGCCGAAATCGGCCTGTTCAAAAGCCATGTTCCCCTCCTCCACAGTCTCGTAGATCCGTTAATGCCAGCCCCACTATGCGATGTGCGGCCACCCAATTCGAACAAGTGATCGAATCTCGGTCTGCGACACCGGAACCGGTGGGAAACCGCGAATGACACTGGTGTGATTACACACGCGAAGCCAACCCCGGTCAAGCGCTAGAACAGGAATGCATACCATTTTGTGACGACAAATCGGCGCGTCGCGCTGTGGCGTGTCTGTCACGCCCCACCCGTCACAACTTCTTTCACACGGCTTACCCTCGTTCCCTGTGAAGGTGACGGTTCTGGTCGGCGGCGTCGGCGGCGCACGATTTCTGCTCGGCGTGCAGCACCTGCTCGGCTTGGGCCAGTTCGGCACAGATGATAGCGACCACGAATTGACGGCTGTCGTCAACGTCGGCGACGACGCGTGGATGTTCGGTGTGCGCATCTGCCCGGACCTCGATACCTGCATGTACACCCTCGGCGGCGGCATCGACGAGGAGCGCGGCTGG
This sequence comes from Mycobacterium sp. SMC-4, assembly GCF_050205565.1. Taxonomy (GTDB): domain Bacteria; phylum Actinomycetota; class Actinomycetes; order Mycobacteriales; family Mycobacteriaceae; genus Mycobacterium. Next base: position 79,387 of record NZ_JBNMQU010000013.1, read on the forward strand.
GGACATCGCAACGAGACCTGGCACGCCAAGGAGGAGCTGGCCGCCTACGGTGTGCAACCCGACTGGTTCGGTCTGGGCGACCGCGATCTGGCCACGCATCTGGTGCGCACGCAGATGCTGCGGGCCGGCTATCCGCTCTCGGCGATCACCGAGGCGCTGTGCAAGCGGTGGAATCCCGGCGCCCGGCTGTTGCCGGCCAGCGACGACCGCAGCGAGACCCATGTGGTGATCACCGACCCGGAGACCGGCGAGAAGAAGGCCATCCACTTCCAGGAGTGGTGGGTGCGCTATCGCGCGCAGGTGCCGACGGAGAGCTTCGCGTTCATCGGCGCCGACAACGCCAAGGCCGCACCCGGGGTCACCGAGGCGATCGAGGGCGCCGATGTGGTGTTGATCGCGCCGTCGAACCCGGTGGTCAGCATCGGCACCATCCTCGCGGTGGGTGGGATCCGCGCAGCGCTGCGTTCGACCGCTGCGCCGGTGGTCGGCTACTCCCCCATCATCGGCGGAAAGCCGTTACGCGGCATGGCCGATGCGTGCCTGTCGGTCGTCGGGGTGGCCAGTACCTCCGAGGCGGTGGCCGCCCACTACGGCGCGCGGTCGGGCACCGGCATCCTCGACGGGTGGCTGGTGCACACCGGTGACGACGCCGCCGTCGACGGTATCGACGTGCGCTCGGTGCCGCTGTTGATGAAGGAACCGGCGGTGACCGCGAAGATGGTGCGCGCCGGGCTGGAACTGGCCGGGGTTGCGTTGTGATCGATCACGGGACGTCGGCGCCGGTGGAAATCCTTCCGGTGCCGGGGTTGCCGGAGTTCCGGCCGGGTGACGACCTGGCCGCGGCGATCGCCGAGGCCGCGCCCTGGCTGGCCGACAACGACGTCGTCGTCGTCACCAGCAAAGTGCTGTCCAAGTGCGAGGGCCGGATGGTGGTGGCGCCGTCGGATCCCGAGGAGCGGGACGCGTTGCGCCGCAAGCTCATCGATGCCGAGGCGGTGCGGGTGCTGGCCCGCAAGGGTCGCACGCTGATCACCGAGAACGCGTTGGGACTGGTGCAGGCGGCTGCCGGGGTGGACGGCTCGAACGTCGACTCCAACGAGTTGGCGCTGCTGCCGGTCGATCCCGACGGCAGCGCGGCGGCGCTGGTGGCCGCGCTGCGGGAGCGGTTGGGGGTGACCGTCGGCGTCCTCGTCACCGACACGATGGGCCGGGCGTGGCGCACCGGTCAGACCGATGTCGCGATCGGCGCGGCGGGTTTGGCGGTGCTGCACGCGTACGCCGGTGAACACGACCAGCACGGCAACGAGTTGATCGTCACCGAGATCGCCGTGGCCGACGAGATCGCCGCGGCAGCCGATCTGGTGAAGGGGAAGCTGACCGCGGTTCCGGTCGCGGTGGTGCGCGGGCTGACGCTGCGCGACGACGGGTCGTCGGGCCGTTCGCTGGTACGCGCCGGCGAGGAGGATCTGTTCTGGCTGGGCACCGAAGAGGCCATCGCGCTGGGGCGTTCGCAGGCCCTGCTGATGCGCCGTTCGGTGCGGACGTTCAGCGACGAACCCGTCGACCCCGCAGTGATCGAAGCCGCTGTCGGCGAGGCGCTGACGGCGCCCGCGCCGCATCACACGCGGCCGGTGCGCTTCGTGTGGGTGCGTAACCCGGCCGTGCGCACGGATCTGCTGGACCGGATGAAAGACCAGTGGCGATCGGATCTGCTGGCTGACGGTCGGGATCCCGAGGCCGTCGAGCGCCGCGTGACGCGTGGGCAGATCCTCTATGACGCACCGGAATTGGTGATCCCGTTCCTCGTGCCTGACGGTGTGCACGACTACCCCGATGCGCGTCGCACCGCCGCCGAGCACACCATGTTCACCGTCGCGGTCGGCGCGGCGGTGCAGGGCCTGCTGGTGGCCTTGGCGGTGCGCGGTGTGGGTAGCTGCTGGGTGGGGTCGACGATCTTCGCGCCGGATCTGGTGCGCGCGGCGCTGGACTTGGCCGAGGATTGGGAACCGTTGGGCGCGATCGCAATAGGGCATCCGGCAGAGCCGCTGGAACCGCGGGAGCCGGTGTCTGTGGACGATCTGTTGGTGCGGCGATGACGCTGCATCAGTCGGCGATCGACGTGCTCAGCGGGTGGAATCCGCCTGACCCGGCGATGGATTCGATGCGCCACGCGTTGTTGGCGTTTCTCGATGCGCGGCGGGATGCGTGTCTGCGCGCGTGCGAGCCCGGGCACATCACCGCCTCGGCGCTGGTGCTCGACCACACCCGCAGGCATGCGCTGTTGACGTTGCATCCACGGTTCGGGCGCTGGCTGCAGCTCGGGGGCCATTGCGAGCCTGACGACGAGACGCTGATCGCGGCGGCATTGCGGGAAGCCACCGAAGAGTCCGGTATTTCCGGTCTGACGATCAACCCGGTGCCCGCGGCGGTGCACGTGCATCCGGTGACCTGCTCGCTCGGCGTGCCGACGCGCCATCTCGATGTGCAGTTCGTGGTGTACGCACCCGAGGGCGCCGAGATGGAACGCAGCGACGAGTCTCTGGACCTGCGCTGGTGGCCGCTGGACGAACTGCCCGACGACACCGACTTCGGTCTGGCGCAGTTGGCCCGCGCCGCCGTTGCGCTTACTTGAGGTGCGCCTCCCGCGGCTCCCGCGAAGTGCCCTCGGGCGTCCGCGAAGTGCCCTGGGCGTCCGCGAAAGTGCCCTGGCTCCCGCGAAAGTGCCCTCACAGTAGTCACGAAGCGCGGCCCACTACCCTGAGTGCACGCTCGCGCAACTCCCCCGCGAACGTGCCCCCACAGTAGTCACGCAGCGCGCCGCACTACCCTGAGTGCACGCTCGCGCAACTCCCACGCGAAAACGCCCCCGCCATCCAGCGAAGGGGTCCCCCTACCGTCCCGCGCAACTCCCACGCAAAAGCGCCCATACCATCCAGCGAAGAGTCCCCCGCCGCCCCGCGAAAGTGCCCTCACGGTAGTCAGGCAGCGCGCCGCACTACCTTGAGCGCACGCTCGCGCAACTCCCACGCCCGCTTTACGCGCGCGATGATCTCGTCGTCTTTGTCTTCGTTGATCACCTTGATGTGCATCCAGTTGCGCTGCTCGATTTCTCGCAGCCGTTGGATGTCCAGCTGATACTGAGTGCGATTGCGATGATGATCGCCGTCATACTCCACCGCGATCATGAGATCTTCCCACCCCATGTCGAGGTAGGCGAAGGGCCAGCCGGATTCGTCGCGCACGGGAATCTGGGTTTCCGGGCGCGGGAACCCCTCTCCGATCAGCAGCAGTCGCAACCACGTTTCCTTCGGCGATTGAGCCCCGCTGTCCATCAGGTCCAGCGCCTTCCGCAGCTGTCGAGTGCCTCGGGCTCCCTTGTAACGCTCGACGAGCGGCCGGACGTCCTCCGCCGTCACCCCGGTCCTGTTGGCCAGAGCATCCAGTTGCTCGACCGCACGGTCCGGCGGCAGGAACCGCCCCAGATCGAAGGCTGTCCGCTCCACGGTGGCGATGGACATCGCACCCCGGACGACGTACTCGTCCTCTGCGATCCGCTCGTTGCGGGTGACGATTCCCGACGGCGGTCTCTTACAGTCGTAGATCAGCTCGATGGGCACGTTCGCATCGACCCACCGCGACCCGTGCCAGGCTGCTGCGGCTTCTCCGGTGATGATCCCTTGTCTTCCGCTCCACAAGGTCGCGGCGACAGTGCGCTCGATGAGCGACGGCTCCCTGTCTCGCGTGACATAGACGTTCGGGAACAGACGACGATACCTGTAGCGCAGCTCGCCGGGCGTGGCTGCGCCAGTGGCAATCGCTTCGGTCCCCACAAGTATCTTCACGCTCAAAGCGTGCGACGTTCGACCGACAAGTCCGCGCGCTGAACATGGGTTATCCACAGCGACCCAGCCGAAAGTGCGCTCCGCGTAGTGGCGGCGCGGCCGCGACTACCGTGAAGGCACTCTCGCGAAAATCGCTCGCGAAACGCGCTCGCGAAGACCCCGCGAAACCCCCGAAAGAACCCCCGCGAAACTACACGTCTGTCGAGAAACGGACTCCGCCATCCGGGAGCACCACACCGGGCCAGACGCGGGCGCCACGCAGTAGCTCGCAGCGCGCCCCGATCTCCGCACCGTCGCCGATCACGCCGTCACGGATCAGCGCCCGCGGCCCGATGCGCGCACCGAAGCCGATGATCGAACGCTCGATCACCGCACCGGCCGCGACGGTCGCCCCGTCGAAGATCACCGCACCGTCAAGCCTTGCGCCACCGGAGATTTCGGCACCGCGGCCGATCACCGTGCCACCGATCAGCAGCGCACCCGGCGCCACGGACGCGCCGTCGTGCACCAGCGATTCACCGCGCTGGCCACCCAGCGCCGGCGAGGGCGCGATGCCCCGCACCAGATCCGCCGAGCCGCGCACGAAGTCCTCGGGCGTGCCCATGTCGCGCCAGTAGGTGGCGTCGACGTAGCCGCACACCTTCAAGCCGTCGGTGAGCAGACGCGGGAACACCTCACGCTCCACCGACAGGGCTCGCCCCTTGGGAATCGAGTCGATCACCGAGCGCTTGAACACGTAGCAGCCGGCGTTGATCTGGTCGGTCGGCGGGTCCTGGGTCTTCTCCAGGAACGCTGTCACCCGACCGTCGGAATCGGTTGGCACACAACCGAATGCGCGGGGATCGCCGACGCGCACCAGGTGCAGCGTGACATCCGCATCGTTTTCCCCGTGCGAGTCGAGCAGCGCACGCAGGTCGCATCCGGACAGCACGTCGCCGTTGAACACCACCGCGGTGTCATGCCGCAGCCGGGACGAAACGTTGGCGATGCCGCCGCCGGTGCCCAATGGCTCGTCCTCGACGACGTATTCGATCTCCAGACCGAACTTCGAGCCGTCGCCGAAGGCGGATTCGAACACGCCGGCCTTGTAGGACGTGCCCATGATGACGTGCTCGATGCCGGCTTCGGCGATCCGCGACAGCAGGTGCGTCAGGAACGGAAGTCCGGCGGTGGGCAGCATCGGTTTGGGCGCCGACAGTGTCAGCGGCCGCAGCCGTGTCCCCATGCCACCGACCAGGATGACTGCATCGACTTCGGCTGGATTGACCATCAACGTCGCCCTTTCGCTTGCGCACCCCGGGACTTCAACGAACTTCGCACCACAATCCGCGACCGAGCCCCCAGTGCCCCCCGGAACGCCCACCGTAACGGTGCCTGCCACCGCCGCGGGTAGCGATCGGCGAGAAAAGTGTAGGTGCTGACGTGGTGGGCGGCCAGGTTGCGGGCGGGGTCGCGGCCGGTGGAGTGCCCCTTGGCGTGCAGCACCTCCGCCGAGGGCACGTAGATGTTCTGCCAGCCGGCCTTGGCGAGCCGGTCGCCGAGGTCCACGTCTTCCATGTACATGAAGTAGCGCTCGTCGAATCCGGCGATCTCGGCGAACGCCGCCCCGCGCACCAGCAGGCACGATCCGGACAGCCAGCCGACAGCGCGTTCGCTGGGGTCTTCGCGTTCCTGGCGGTAGACCGCGGTCCACGGGTTGGACGGCCACACCGGTCCGACGACGGCGTGCATGCCGCCTCGGATGATCGACGGCTGGTGCCGCGCCGACGGATACACCGAGCCATCCACATCGCGAATCAATGGCCCCAGAGATCCGGCGCGCGGCCAGCGCGCGGCGGCCTCCAACATCAGGTCGATGCTGCGCGGCCCCCACTGGACGTCGGGGTTGGCGATGATGAACATGTCGCGCGACGTCAGGTCGTATTCGGCGACGGCGCGGTTGATCGCCGAGCCGTAGCCGAGGTTGGCGCCGGTCCGCAGCAGACGGACGTTGCGGTAGCGCGCGACGGCCTCCTCGGGCGAACCGTCGACAGAGCCGTTGTCGGCCATCACGACGGTGACCGGCCGCTCGGTGGCGTGTCCCAGGGAGGCGAGGAAACGGTCCAGGTGCGGGCCGGGCGAGTACGTCACCGTCACGACAAACAGTTCGTCGCTCACCGGCGCTCTGCCCTTCTCACGGGCTAGAGGGTAACGGCCATCGCCGCCGCCACCGCTTCCCGCCATGGTCGCAGCGGGGTCAGCCCTGCAGCGGCGGACTTCGCGGGCGACAACGCGGAGTAGGCCGGGCGCGGCGCGGGGCGCGGATGCCGGGAGCTGTCGACGGGCTTCACGCGCGACGGGTCGGCGCCCACCGAGCTGAACACGGCCTGGGCCTGTTCGTACCGGCTGACGGCGCCGACGTTGGCGGCGTGCAGCAGCGGGGCGCGCACGTCGCCGTCGGCGATCTGCAACAGCGCCGCGCACAGGTCCTCGACGTAGGTGGGTGAGCCGATCTGGTCGGCGACGACGTCGACGGTCCCGTCCCCGAGCGCGGCGCGCCGCATGGCGGCGGCGAAGTCGGTGCCGTCGCGACCTTCATAGATCCAGGCGGTGCGGACGACGCACGCGTCGGGCAGTGCGGCGTGCACGGCCTGTTCGCCGGCGAGTTTGGTGCGTCCGTAGACGCTGACGGGTCCGACCGCGTCGTCGATGTCGTAGGGCCGTCGTAGTGTCCCGTCGAAGACGTAGTCGGTGGACAGATGGATCAGCGCGGCTCCGGCGTCGGCGCAGACGCGTGCGACGTTGCCGGCGCCGACGGCGTTGACCAGGTGGGCGCGCTGCGCGTCGGCTTCGGCGGCGTCGACCTGGGTGTAGGCGGCGCAGTTGACGACGACGTCGCCGGCGCGCACCTCGGACGCGCCCGCATCGGAGGAGGTGATGTCCCACTGCGCTGAGGTGAGCGTCACAACGTCGTAGCCGTGCCGGCGGGCCTGACCTGCCAACACGCGTCCTACCAGGCCGGCAGCGCCGGTGATCACCATTCGGCCGGTCACGTCACGATATTGGCACGCCGGTCTCGGCTACCCCGCATCGAGGCTGCCCGCAGATAGCCTGAGTCAATGCCTGCTGCTCACATGGCCCGTGTCGTGTCGGTGGTCGTGGCGTTGGTGGTGGTGATCGGCACGGGTGTGGCGTGGGGCAAGCTGCGCTCGTTCGAGTCGGGCATCAACCACATCAGCCCGGTCGCGCTCGGCGACGGCGGCGACGACGGCGCGATCGACGTTCTGCTCGTCGGCATGGACAGCCGCACCGATGCGCACGGCAACCCGCTCAGCGAGCACGAGCTCGCCACGCTGCGCGCCGGCAACGATGTGTCGACCAACACCGACACCATCATCTTGGTGCGCATCCCGAACAACGGGAAGTCCGCGACGGCCATCTCGATTCCCCGCGACTCGTATGTGGAGGCGCCGGGCCTGGGCAAGATGAAGATCAACGGCGTCTACGGCTCGGTGCATCTGGAGACGATGAAGGACCTCGTCGAGCAGCAGGGCGAGGATCCGGCCGTCGCGCAGCAGGAAGCCGCCGAGGCGGGTCGCGAAGAGCTCATCAAGACCGTCGCGAATCTGACCGGGGTGACGGTCGACCATTACGCCGAGATCGGCCTGCTCGGTTTCGCGTTGATCACCGACGCACTGGGCGGCGTGAATGTCTGCTTGAAACAGGCTGTCTACGAACCGCTTTCGGGTGCCGACTTCCCCGCGGGGTGGCAGAAGCTGGACGGTCCGCGGGCGTTGAGTTTCGTGCGTCAGCGCCATGATCTGCCGCGCGGCGATCTGGACCGGGTGACCCGCCAGCAGGCGTTCATGGCGTCGCTGGCGCATGCGGTGATCTCGAGCAAGACGCTGTCGAGTCCCGCGACGCTCAACCGGCTCGAGGAAGCGGTGCAGCGTTCGGTGGTGCTGTCGGACGGCTGGAACATCATGGAGTTCGCCGAGCATCTGCAGAAGCTCGCCGGCGGGAATGTCGCGTTCGCGACCATTCCGATCGTCGAGGAGGCGGGCTGGAGCGACGACGGTATGCAGAGCGTGGTGCGGGTGGATCCGAGCGCGGTGCGCGCGTGGGTGGACGGCCTGCTCAACGAGCAGGAAGAAGGCAACACCGAGGAGATCACCTACAGCCCGGACAAGACGACCGTCGAGGTGGTCAACGACACCGACGTCAACGGGTTGGCCGCGGCGGTTTCGCATGTGGTGACCACGAAGGGCTTCAAACCCGGGCCGGTCGGCAACAACGAGGGTGCGAAGGTCGCGACGACGCAGGTGCAGGCCGCCAAGATCGAAGATCTGGGCGCGCAGGCGGTCGCCACCGAGCTCGGCGGGTTGAAGATCGTGGAGAACGGCGCGGTCCCCGAGGGTGTGGTGCGGGTGGTCCTGGCCGACGACTACACCGGTCCGGGTTCGGGGCTGGACGGCACCGACGTGATGCTGTCGGCGCCGGTGACCGCGCAGGCGGGCGGTGAGGCGCTGCCGGCGGCGTCGCCGATCATCACCGCCGGGTCGGATGACCCCGAGTGTGTGAACTGACGTGACGAACCTCAGCTCGGCGATTCTGGATCCGCTGCTGGCGGTCAACCCCGCCGGTCCGCGCATCACGTACTACGACGACGCCACCGGTGAGCGCATCGAGTGCTCGACGGTGACGCTGGCCAACTGGGCGGCCAAGACGGCCAACCTGCTGCGCGACGAGTTGGGCGCCGGGCCGGGCAGCCGGGTGGCGGTTCTGCTGCCCGCGCATTGGCAGACCGCGGCGGTGTTGTTCGGGGCGTGGTGGATCGGCAGTGAAGTGGTGCTCGGTGGCGGTTCCAGCGACGCCGACGTGGCACTGTGCACGATCGACCGGCTCGACGAGGCCGACGCCGCGGTCGGCGTGGGCGAGGTCGCGGTGCTGTCGCTGGATCCGTTCGGTAGGCCGGTGCCGGATCTGCCGGTCGGCGTGACCGATTACGCGACGTCGGTGCGGGTGCACGGCGATCAGATCGTGCCGGAGACGGCGCCCGGTCCGGCTTTGGAGGGCCGGTCGGTCGACGAGGTGCTGGCCGCGGCGCGTGCCTCGGCGAGTGCGCAGGCCTTCACTGCGGCCGACCGGGTGCTGTCGGCCCTCCCGTGGGAGACCGCCGAGGACATCGTCGATCGGCTGCTCGCGGTTTATGTAATTGGCGCCTCACTTGTACAGGTGGCGAATTTCGCGCCCGATGGTTTGGAACGCCGACGTCAAACAGAGAAATTGACGCGGACGATACTGTGACCTTATTGTTTCGGTAGTCATACGCTGTTCTCAGGTTTGGGTTGCAGACTCTCAGATACTTACCTGTTACAGTTTCGGCAAAGTTTGGGCCCTTTCAGCAAGCAGAGGACCCCACCTTCGAGGAGGGGCGCCGATGGAGTCGACCTTCACGGCCATCGCAGTCGTCAGCGTGCTTGCTGTCTGGCATGTGTTCAACCGTCGCCACGCGGGCTGGCGTGCCAGCTCAGAGGGCCGATTCTTCATCTACTGCGGGTATGCGCTGGTTGCGATGGCTGTGTACTGGCTGCAGACCGCGCCGACGGCGACGACGTGGGAGTGGATGGTCGGCAATCTGTGGGCGCTCGGCGCGATGATGGCGTTCGTCTCCGGGTTCGGTGCCCTCAACCGCGTCACCGTCGAGCATGCGGTCGCGGCCCAGGCCATGGAGTCCCTGGAGGGGTCGAGCACCAGCCTCTAGGCGTGCCTGCCCCGCTGGGTCCCGCGCCCATTCTGTCGAACGCCGACGACGGACCGCGCGATGACAACCCACCGCACTCGCTGGTCGGCAAGTAATCTGTGTCGATGGGAGACGCCCAGCCCCGGAATGTCTTGTGGACGTCCGGTTGGGATTCCACGTTTCGCGTCGCGACGCTGGTGCTGACCGAAGGCTGCGTCGTTCAACCCTGGTACGTGAAGGACTCAGGGCGCCGATCGACCAAGACCGAACTGCGAACGATGGAATCGTTGCGGTCGCTGCTGGAGCAGCGCGATGCGTCGGTGCGTGAGCGGCTCTTACCGACCAAGGTGTTCGAGATGGCCGACATTCCCGCGGACGACGAGGTGACACGCAAACACAGAAGCCTGGTCGAACGCAGTTTCCTTGGCAATCAGTACGATTGGTTGTCACGGTTTGCGCAGTGGCAAGGGATCACTCTGGAACTGTGCATTCATCGCGACGACAAAGCACACGGCTTCCTCGAGGAGGCCGTCGAGCGCGATGACCTCGGTATGTACCGATTGTCCAGTGGCACAAACGGTGACCTGACGGTCTTTGCTCCGTTCGTCTTCCCGCTCTTCGACACCACAAAGCGCGAAATGCAGTGTGCGGCAGAAGCAGGCGGCTTCGCTGACGTTCTGGAAGAAACATGGTTTTGCTTCAATCCGACACTGCGTGGCGAGCCGTGTAGTCGGTGCAATCCGTGCCGCTACACCCGGGACGAAGGCCTCGGGCGACGTGTCCCGCCACCGTCACCGATGCGCACCGTACAGGCACTGTCGTTGGAGTACTCGTGGATCGCGTTGTGCAGGGTCCGCGCCGCCGCGCAGCGGCTGCGTGGGACACCGCGCTGACGTGATCTACTCAGGGGCGTGGATCGCTCCCCCATCGATGTTGAGGCACTACGTCAGTCGCTTCCGCCCGAATGGCACCGCGTCGATGTCGTACCGGAAACGGGATCGACGAATGCCGATCTGATCGCACGGAAGGGCCGCGGTGAGGACATCGCGGGGACGGTGCTGCTCGCCGAGCATCAGACCGCCGGCCGCGGCCGTCACGGCAGAACGTGGTCTGCGCCGCCTCGCTCCCAGATCGCGATGTCGGCGGGCGTCGACGCGACCGGTGTAGCGACCGAGACATGGGGCTGGCTGCCGCTGCTGACCGGCCTGGCCGTCGTCGAGACGGTACGCGACCTCGGCGTCGAGGCAGTCTTGAAGTGGCCCAACGACGTGTTGGTGGGTTCTGAGAAGTTGGCGGGAATCCTGGCCGAGGTGTCCGGCCACGTAATCGTCGTCGGGGTCGGGGTGAACGTAAGCCTGACACCCGAAGAGTTGCCCGATCCACGAGCGGTGTCCTTGAGCATGCTCGGGATCAAACCGGAACGCACGACGTTGGCAATCGCACTGCTGACCGCATTGAGCCGGCGCCTGATGCGATGGCGTGACGCCGGCGGCGCCGATGCCGCGACGATCCGCGATTACCGCAGGGTGAGCGCCACGATCGGCGCCCGAGTACGCGCCGTGCTACCCGGCGGTTCGGAGATTGTCGGAACCGCACTCGGAATCGACGACAGCGGGCGACTGCTGATCGACGATGGGAATGCCACGGTGACGGTGTCCGCCGGGGACCTCACCCACCTACGCCCGGCTGTGTGAACACAGCTACGAGTAGTCGCACCGCTTCCTCCGCCACGCACCACCGAAAAGCGGCACAAGAAGCCAATACAGCAACTTTTTGATGCCCCCCGTCGGCGCGGGCCTCTGGGGCATGGACGCGGAAAGCTCGACTGTCAACGCGCCCCGTTCGCGGCTTGTACGGTTCAACTCCGAGCGATTGCTGCAGAATGTTAATCCAACCCTTAAGAGCCCGAGTAGAGTTTGCTACAGGCCACATCGGCTTAGATGTCTGCATTCTTATGGCAGGCCACCGCTCTGGCTCCCCATGAGATTCTTACCCGTTCACCCAGGCAATCGACGTGATCGTCCCACGAGTTCTGATTTGCGAGATACAGCAGGGCCCGCACGGTAAGTGGCTTACAGCAATGTGTAACAGATTTGCCATAATTGCGAGTATGGGCGGCGCGCCAGAAATAGCTGCATCAATTACCTGAATGCCCCAACATGAACCTGCCGGATATCGACCGGCTCAGTCAGGACCGGGGGTCGCACATGGAATCCACCATTGGCGCAGCAAGCACACCAGACGAAGCTTCTCGCCCAGAGGCGCGCAGATCCAAGCGAGGTTCGCGCAAGAAGCATCACAGGATCGAACCGTATGCGTGGCTGACCGCAGGGGCGGTCAGCGTCGGAATCGCCGCTGCACTGGCGGGTTCTGGAGTGGCTTATGCCGATGACTCCGTCGGCAGTTCCAGAACAACCAGTAGCGCTTCAGCGGATCGCACTTCAACCACCGCTACCGCCAGAGACTCGAAGTCTTCTGAGGGTGAATCCAGCGATGCGTCGAAGGGTCCCCAACGAACCTCCGCAGGCGACGCGACCGCCGACAGTGGCACCGTCGATGACGGCGAGGCCGCCGGCAGCGTCACAACCGACGACGATCCCAAGTCCGAGCAGGTTGTCGGCGATGCCTCCGATCGCGCCGAGTCCGTCGACGAAGCCGATGAAGATGTGAAGGCCGAGGACGAAGCAGCCTCGGAGAATGCAGTCGACTCGCCCCAGGCACCGACTGCGGCAGCAGCGAATGGCTCCAAGGCCAAATCGTCGCGTGCCGCGCGGAACGCCACCTCAGTCGAAGATGCCGACATCGATGACGCCTCGAGTACAAAAGAGCGTGCGACGGCGACCATCCGCGACACCCCCGAGCCGGACGAGGACCTCGCCGCAGACACACCCAAGTCGGTAGAGGCAGACGCGACACCACGAGCAGCTGCTGCGCGTGCTGAGGTCGTCTCGTCCACCGGTGCCGCCGCCACAAACCTGACAGCACCATCGACGGTCGTGCCCGGTACCACCACCCAGGAAGTCGAGTTGGCCTCGGCGGCAGTGGCTCTCGAGCCGGCGGCTCCGAGCACGTTGGCGGACATATTGCGCGAGTTCATGCTCCGGATTCAGCGCACCTACTTCAATAAACCGCCTACCGCCAAGCCTGTTCAGAACCCGGGCCAGTCCAGTGGGTCAACGGTCACCGGCACGGTGGGTGCACGTGACCCCGACGACGATCCAGTGGAGGTCGAACTGTCCGAGGGCCCCAAAGCGGGCAGCGTTCAGGTGAATCCCGACGGCACGTACACCTACACCCCGTCGGCCGACCTGGCCGCCGCCGGTGGCACCGATACATTCACTGTCACCATCCGTGAGACGAACGCCGACTCGCATTACCACGGCCTCAACGATCTGCTCAGCACCATGGTCCGGTCACTGACCGGTGCCGCGGGGAAACCTGACGACAGCGGCACAGTGGTGCAGAAGATCACCGTCACGATCGCAAAGGCAACCAACGTCGTGACGCCGAATCCCGGTGAGGGGGAACAGAATCCGCCCACAGGGACGCTGCCGCCCGGCGATCCGGGCGCCACGCCGCCCAACAAGTACGACGCCGGTCTGTCGGACCCGTTCCAGTTGCCGGATGCGAGCACCGGCAAGAAGTTGAACGTGCGTGACTACGGGGCGACGTCCGGCAGGTCTTCCGACGACGATGGCAGCGCCATCCAGCGAGCCGTGAATGCCGCCCAGGCAGGCGACACCGTGTATATCCCCAAGGGCACCTATCACATTCGATCGACGATCAAACTCAAGTCGGGAGTCTCCCTCATCGGCGAATCCCGGGAGGACACGGTCCTGGCCGGCAACTCGCTCTGGTCGAGTCCGCACGCGATGATCTACGCGCCCCCTGGGGTCACCAACCTGACGATCTCGTCGTTCACCATCACCAAGGCGTCGGGCATGTCGTTCAAGGCCGGCGTTCGACTGGGCTCGGAGGGCGACGGTGCCCTGGTTTCGCGCATTGTGGTCAAGGATCTGTTCGTCGAGAAGTTCCAGCGGTTCGGCATCCAACTGCAGAATGCCTACCAGGTGCTCGTCGACGGGAACGTGGTCCGGAACGCGACGGCACTGGGCGGCGGTGGCTCGGGCTACGGCATCATGATCGATCAGAGCCGGTCGAGCAACAACTGGATCCGCAACAACGAGGTCGGCCCTGTCATCCGCCACGCGATCCTGGTGCAGAGCGCGCATCACAATCTGATCGAGCACAACCGAATCACCGGAGCCGTCTCGGGCGCGATCGACCTGCACGGTGAGGACGAATACAGCAACGAGATCCGGTACAACACCATTTCCGATTGCGTGCCCAATGGCACGTCCATCAGCCCGAACGGAGCGGGAATCGAGGTCGGCGAGTTCAGCGGCGTCATCGGTTCCACGACCAAGCACGACAACTCCGGGCCGATGAACTGGATCCACCACAACGTGGTCTACAACTGCGCCTGCGGTGTGCGGGTGGTGAACAACAGCAACCACACCTACATCGAGGACAACGTCTTCTACGACAACTGGGGAAGCGGGATCCTCGCCGACCTGGCACCGCTGAAAAATCTGTACATCTCAGGCAACGAGATCTACAACAACAAGGGCAATGGAATAACTCTGCATGATGTCAGCGAAGCGGTCTTGGAGGACAACATCATTCGCGACAACGGCCGATACGGGATATGGACCAACGCGGGTGTCACCGATTACGAGATCGTCGGAAACACCTTGACTGACAATCGGCTCGGGGATGTCGTTCTGGGCAGTCCCGACGGCGTCTTCGAGAGTGTTGCAACTGCGCTGTGACAGCAGCCTGCCGGCGCCCGCTGCGCCGGGGACCGGCAGGGTGGTCAACGGCCTCTGACGCCGAACCATCCGGTCTCGGGGCCACGTCCTGACTCTGCGGCTACTCGTCGTCGGCGGGGCAATTCGTGGGCGCGGCAAGGCCTGCGAACCTGTCGGCGATCCAGTGCGCAACCAGGTCCGACCGCCTCCACAAGATGTCCTGGTGGCCGGCGTTCGGCACTTCCACGTACTCGATCCTTCCCCCCAATGCGCAACTCTGTTCGACGGCCGTTTCCACCCAACTCGCCAGCAGAAGGGCGTCGAGCAGCCCGGTGACGACCAACATGGGTGCCTGCAGGGGACGTTGGGGCAGAGCAACTTTGCGTAGAGCCTCACGTAACGCGTCGGCGTCTTCGGCTGTCTCTGGTCGTACGTCGTTCGATTCCCGGATGCGATCGATGAAGCGTTGCCACGGGAACATTCTGGGTTTGTCATATGGCGATTGACCGGTGCTGACTCCACACTGTCGCAGTCCCGCCGCTTCGGACTGTGCATCTCCGCGCAGGAAGGCATCTTCATCCAGATCCGGTGAGTACCTGAGCAGACCAACGATCATCAGCGGGAAGAGCGCTCGTTGCTCGTCGGTCATGGAACGGGACAACGCCAGATCGACAGCGCCGGTTACGTTGGCCGCCGGAGCCAGCGCCACGCTGCCCTGCAATTCCAGATCGGCGCCGTAGAAGTCGTTCAGTTCGTTTGCCGCCCACACGGCTTGCCCGCCTTGGGAGTAGCCGACACCGATCCATCGGGTGGACACATTCGGCGCGATCTCCCGCATCGCTCGCACCGCATCGATGGTGTTGAAGGCCGCGGTCCGCGGTTCCAAGTACGGGTGGACCCCCTGGTCACCCAGGCCCTCGTAGTCGGTCATGGCCACGGCATACTTGCTGGCGAGCAGAGATTCGACTATCGGACCGTAGCCCTCCATGTCTGGCTGGCGGGTCGGACCGCAGTTGATCCCGACGCCGGTTGTCCCATGGGCCAGGGAAATAACCGGCCAACCGGCCTCCGGAGGGACTCCACGGGGTACGAAGAAGGCACCCGACACTTCTCGCGACTGACCGTCGGTTCCGGACACCGACGTGTACACCGCACGCCAGGCCTCTCCGACCACCGAACCGCGGTCTTCCAGCGGCGCATCGGCGTATACCTCGCGATGGAGGACCTCTCCACGCCGCTGCCAAACATCGCCGGGGATATCGGGCAGCGGCATGACGATCGGCGCCAGTGCGGGTGCCGTCGGCAACTGAGGCTCGAAGTTCTTCACTGCCACCAAGGGCAGAAGCAACACGAGGATCAACAACAGATGCCGACCCGACATGGTCAGAGCAATCAGCGCACGTCCATCAGCACCTCGGCTACGACGACGATGATGCATCTGTCGGCCAGCTTCCTGCGGTCGATCCGCTACTGGTCCGGCCGCGACCATGCGTTGACCGCTTCTGTATAGCGCGGGCTGATGTTCTCGATCGCCCAGAATATCGGTAACGGGCCCAGCGGGGTGTGACTATGAATCCCCACGGGCTTCGCCAAGGCCGGGGTGAAGCGAAGGAGTCCCAGCCTTCGTAACACGCGCTGGGCGAAAGCACGCAAGAGCTCGGTCCCGCTGTCCAGCACGTAGGCCAGCCTCGTCCGCGGCGAAAGCCGCAGCCGTTTCGCATATTCGACGACAGCAGCGCGGGTCTGTTCTGTCCATGCGGAGCCTCCGCCGGTGTGCAACAGCGCGGACGTGGCACGCTTCTTCTGACCGAAGAGATGCCGTGGCACGCCGGCGTCCTCGGCGATGCGCCGCGGAACCGGACGGTCGTAGTCGGTACCGATGGACCAGTTCTTCATCGCGTCGCTGGTCCCGATTTCGAAGATCTTCGGCTGGCGACGCGCCCCGATGAACGGGACCGCGAGATGCACGAAGTCGGTCCGGAGGCGAAACTCGTTCAGCGACGCACCGCTCATGTCCTTTCTACGTAGCGCATCGTCTGGGTCACTGTCGACGTCCCACACGCGCCCGCCGTAGTGCCCGCTGAAGAAGACGCTGTGGTGGATGTCGTCCTCGAGAGGCAACGTGTTGAGGTCCTCGCCGCTCATGCCGGTGGCGAGAAACTCCGCCTCCGGAAACGGGCGGACGTCGCGGTAGGCCTCCCTTTGGAACTCTTTGATCCGGCAGCCAAGAAGTTCGGCGATGGGCGTGCCCGAGTCATCCTCGGCTTCGGCACTCCCGTGACCGCGCGCGTGAGTGAACGTGACAGCGCGTGTACAACCGACGTCTCGGGCGAGCGCCGCCACAGCCGGCGAATCATAGCCTGAAGAAATGGAAGCCAGCGGTGAGTATTGCGTAGCGCGATGTGGCGAGCCGGCATTGGCGACAGTCGCACACACAGACTCCTCGAGCAGTGCGACATAGTCCGCAAACGTCTCGAACGGCGGACCCACTGGTTTGTCGATGAACGAGATACGACCATCCGCGTGAAAACACACGTTCTTGTAATAGACGATATGGGCTTCTCCCCGAAGCTCGGCGTCGGCAAACCGAATCGGGGTCACGGTGTCGAAAGAAGCCAGCCCGTCGTGGATGATGTTCGTGAAATCGGCCGCATAGGAGGTATGTCGCGGGTCGAGTTGAGCACGCGCCGCTGTCAAGAGGAAGACCAGCGAGTTCGAGATCAACGTCTCATCCTGTCGGCGGATGAACTGAATTCGCTCCAACGTGTGACTCGGTGGCACGATGATCAGCTCGTCCCCTGAGACTTGACCGCCTGAGCCGAACACGTCTGTGGCGTCGACGAAGTCGAACGCTTCGATGCTTCCCGACCACGCGCCCTCGAAGAAGGCATCATCACGAAGCTCCACGCTGGTTCCGCACAACAACTCGATGTCCGCGCCCTCCCGTAGACGTACACACCACGCCATCGGCGGGAGATCGGGATCGCAGGTCACGCGATATCGCATGCGCCGTACCTCATGTGGCGGATCGTCGGGAGTCGGTGGTCAATCGTCACTGTCCGAAATCGGCGTGAAGGTGACGCGACGCCGGAACAGGAACCATCGCTCTTCGCGTTTCAGGTAGGGAATCCAGCCGCCCTTCTCCCCTGCTCTCAGGGATGAGGTATTGCGAGTGAGGATGAAGCCGATCCCGTACCGCACACCGTTGTCGACCATTCGTTCCACCATCTGGGTTCCTGCATCGGGCATTATTCCCAGTCCTCGATGATTCGCCGAGGTGAAGAGTCCTTCCAACATGAGCTCGTCCGGTTTCAGCTCCGGAAGCCAGTCGCCCCATAGTGCTTTGATACGCGGATTGTCCTGCGCAGTGAACACATACGCCATGAAGCAGACAGCGCCATCAGGATCGATGGCCACCCACGGTGTCGGTAGGTCAGACTCCAACATCCAGCGTTGGTCCGCGCGGGCCTGCGCCACGGCGATCGGCAATCCGGGCTCATCAGCGATGAACGACAGATCGTCGTCTGGTTCCAGCTGACGCACGACCAATGGAATCTTCGCCGGTGGCGGCGTGAAAGGGATGGTCAGATCGCGTCGCAGACAGACCGACTCGTGACGCGAACGAAGCCTTTTGCGCACATTCTGGTACAGCCAGCGACGTCCACGAGTGGTGCGTAGCGCCTCGACACCTTCCCGAACTCGCATCAGTTCCTACCCGAGGTCAGTGGCGTCAATAGCCGGGTTCCGCTACGAAATATCCTGCAGGACCTTGTCATCACGAGTTCACCGCCGATTCTTCTCGACGAACTCCGCGAGACTTCCGATGGTGTCGAAGACCTCACCTGTGAAGTCCTCATCGTCTATTTCGAAGTCGAACTCGCGTTCCAGGTTGACCGCGAGCGTCACCACCGTCATGGAGTCGAGTTCGGGTAGGCTCCCGAACAATTCGGTGGACTCGTCGAGGCTGTGGGCTCGGTCCTGGATACCGAGTACCCTGACGAGGATGAGCTTGAGACGCTCGAAGGTGTCATGGCTGAAGTTCACTAATTCTTCCTTCTATCAACGAGTTTGCGTGATCCGCGCGAACACCGGACCTCTTGATCTACCGGGCATCGCGGGCTTTGTTGGTGTCGGTCATGAACTGCCTGTCAAAGGCTTCGCTGAGTATTCCGATCGCCCTTCTGCCATCTGCCTTTGGTAGATGGTTCGGCGGGCCGAAGGGGGTGTTGTTGACGTCGACGATGTAAATTCGCCCATCGTCGCGGTCGCGGAGGACGTCGAGCTCGCCGTAGTCGAGGCCGAGTTCTTCCACGAAGCCGTGGATGGCTTTGATCTCGTCAGAGGTGAAGACGGCTGCCGCAGAATCCATGGACACCCGGGCATTCAGATTACTGAACCTCGACCGCAATTTGCGGTACTTCAAATACACGAAAGGTATCTCCTGGCCCACGATGGGGACTCGGATGTCGAGCGCTTCGTCACCTACGACGTTGTTGATGAGCCGTTGGAAAACCGCACCCTCTCTCTCCGATTGTGTAGGGCACTCGATGATTTCACCGTCGTGGCTGCCGTTCTCGTTCGACTTCACGACGCATTGGCCCTGGTGCGTTGCGGGGTCTACGAACGTCCCGTATCCGAACACCTCCTGGAAGGCGCGCTCCACGTTCACTTTGCCAATATCGTGGCAACGTCGATTCAGGACGAAATGGCTGGCGGCGAGTTCTGTGAGAGTACGGCTGGGCGCCCGCTCGGTCACATCCTCGTAGGCGATGACGAGATCCGGCTGTGAGTCACTGGCCGAAGTCATCGTGTAACCCATGCTGTTGCAGACCTTGTAGAGCACATCTGCGTAGCCCGGTTTGTCAGGATAGAAGAGCACCGTCTTGACCGGGTTCTGACCGCTCAGACGCTTTCTCAGATTGATGCTGCGATATCGGATCCTGACCAGGGTCCCCAGAAGGTAGTCATGGTAGATCCTGCCGGCGAACTTGTAGGTCTGCGTCCCCTGCACGCGTTCTATTGACGACAATCGCCTTGTACCAGAGCCTGTCACGAGCCCGACTCCTCTCGCTGTTCGAAGTTCACCGATTGACTGACGTTTCCGGCCATCTACACCAGAACCTCGACAGGCTGGGGATGTCCCAGAAAGGCCGTTGGGCTGGCCGTCAAGCCGTAAGCGCCGGCCTGAAACAAGACGATCGAGTCGCCGATCTGTGCATCCGCCAGTAGGACGTCATCACCGAGCAGGTCCAGCGGAGTGCAGAGGCAGCCGACGACAGTCGCCGATGATTCGGCGGTCTCGGTGATGCGATTGCCCACCGCGATCGGATAGTTGCGGCGGATGACTTGACCGAAATTCCCCGACGCCGACAACTGGTGGTGCATACCTCCGTCGACCACCAGGTAGGTACGGCCTCGCGAGACCTTCCGGTCGACGATTCTGGTCACGTAGACGCCGCACTCGCCCACGATGTAGCGGCCGAGCTCGATGATGACCTCGGCCTCCGGGAGCGTCGGCCCGAGTGTGGTCTCCATCAATTCGGCCAGGTTCTCCCCGATCGGCGCAAGATCGAGAGGTACGTCTTTGTCGAAGTACGGGATACCGAATCCCCCACCGAGGTTGACGTAGCGAACAGGGCCGGGCGCCTTCTCCGCGAGCGCGAGGATGAGTTCCACTGTCTGGCGCTGTGCTTCACACAAGATCTCGGCGTTGAGGTTCTGGGCTCCGGCGAAGACGTGGAAACCCACGAAGTCCAGATCGGCGGTGGCCAGCTCGGCGAGCAGGTCAGGCGCCTCCTCGGCGTCGACACCGAATTGCTGGGGTCCGCCGCCCATCCTCATGCCCGAGCCCTTCACTCGGAAGTCGGGATTGAGGCGCAACGCGACCCGAGGACGTATTCCGAGAATTTCGCCGGCTCTGATCACCCGACGGGCTTCGGTCGCCGACTCCATCTCGATCGTCACCCCTGCCGCGACAGCTTGCGAGATCTCCACCTCGGTCTTACCGGGACCTGCGAAAGATATTTGTGTCGCCGGCATCGGAGTGTCGAGCGCAGTTTGCATTTCGAATGCCGAGGCAACGTCCAGTGCATCCACCAGGCCCGCAATGTGCTGCACCACCGCCGGCATCGGGTTGGCCTTCACCGCGTAGCTCAGCTTGAGCGTCCGCGGAAGGACGGCCCGCAGATGCCCGACACGTTCTGTCAGGAGACGGCGATCGTAGGCGAAGTACGGCGTGGAACCGACTCGGGCTGTCAAGCGATCCAACGGCATACCGCCGACAGCAAGCTGGCCGTCGAGGCTGCCGAATGCAGCGATCATGGAACGTTGATTCATGTTGCGTACACCTCGCGTAGCAGTGTGCGGTCGAATTTGCCGTTGGGCGATCGCGGTAGCTGATCCAGCACCACAACGGCACTCGGAATCATGTACTGCGGGACTTTCGCCTTCATTTCCGCCAGTAACGTGCCGGTGTCGAAGTCGTTCACCGCTGGTGCCACCACCAGACGGATTCGCTGCCCGAGCTTCTCGTCATCGACGCCGAATGCCACTGCGTCTCGAACGAGTTTGGTTGCGTACGCTGCTTCCTCGACCTCCGTCGGACTGATCCGGTAACCGGATGTCTTGATCATCTCGTCGCGTCGACCGATGAAGTAGATGAAGCCGTCGTCATCGGTGACGGCCCGGTCTCCGGACCACACCGCGAGTTCGGGCGCAGCGCCCGGTTGATCTCGCCCGGGCACCGGCCGGAAGCGTTGCGCGGTCAGTTCGGGAGCGTTCCAGTAGCCGACGGAGATGTGCGGTCCGCCGCGATGGACGAGTTCGCCTTCCTCGCCGGGATCACACGGTGATCCGTCAGGCCGGACGACGAGGATTTCGGCAGTGGGTACCGATTTGCCGATGGAATCCGGGCGCCTGTCGATTTCTGCCGGGTCGAGATAGGTCGACCGGAATGCCTCGGTCATCCCGTACATCAGGAAGGGCGTCGCCGCTGGGAATACCTCCCGCAGCTTTTCCAGCACGGTCTTGGGCATGCGACCGCCGGTAGTGGCGAAGTAACGCAGCGATGCTGTCGACTCCTCGGGCCACTTCTGCTCGGCGATCTGAATCCACAACGGCGCCACGCACGTGATGCCGGTGACGCGGTGCTTGGCACACAGGCGGGGTACGTCGCCGGGGAGCAGGTAGTTCATCAGGATGGCATGCGCACCGACGGCGAAGGTCAGAGTCAGCTGACAGAACCCGGCGTCGAAGCTCAACGGGAGCGCGACGAGGATGACGTCCTTTTCGGTGTTGCCCAGATAGGGTTGCAAGCTGGTTGCGATCGCGTTGGCATGGCTGAGCATCACGCCCTTGGGCCGGCCGGTGCTGCCCGAGGTGTAGATGACGACGGCGACGTCGGTGGCGGCGGTGGCGGGCAGCGGCCGCGAACAGTCCGCGTCGAGCAGCTTCTCCCAGCCATGAACCCGCAGTGGTGCAAAGCTATTCGCGCGCTCCGGCAGGACACCGACGAGGACGACATCTTCCAGCGCAGGACACGATGCAAGTTCCTTCCTCAGCAATTCCAGACGTTGCGCCGTGGTGACCAGTACCCGCACACCACAGTCCCGCAGGATGTGGGCGACTTGGTGTGGCCGAAGCAGGGGGTTCAACGGCACCGCGACACCTCCTGCGGCGGTCGCGCCGTAGATCGCAGCGACGGTCTCGATCCTCTTGTCCAGAAACACCGCAACTCGTTGTCCCGCAGCCAAACCGATCTCGGCGAACCCGGCTGCAGCCTGCCGGACCTGCCTCCACAGCTGTGCATAGGTCAGTGTCTGCTGCTTGAACGTCAAAGCAGGAGAACCGGGGTGGGACAGGGCGCGCTCCTCGACAAGGTGGTGCAGATTGGTCTTCATGACCACATCAGTCCTTTCCGATGAGCATTGCGATGTGAAGTCCGGTCAATCGAGGCACATCAACTCGCTGTAGAGATAGTCGATGTTCTCCGGCGCCAAATCGTGGCTGATGTACATCTTGGGTCGCCCCGGTACGCTGACCGATCCGGCCGGACGGTGGCCCACCACTCTGGTTTCGACCAAGGTTGCCGGAATGCCCAGCCGCACCGACAGGTATCGGTAGAAGTGCGACTGGAACTGCCGGAACAGTTCATGCGAACTGACGTACAAGACCGTCCCGAACACACGGAACCCTCGGTACTTGTCGCGTCGGAACATGACATGACAACTCTTTTCGCCGTCGGTCAGCACTGCATGGTGCACAGTGGTCGCAGAGTGGTCGCGAAATATCTGCGCGTCACTTCCGGACAACAAGTTCAGAATGTCGTCGCGATCGTCGACGACCCGCACCTTCCGCGACAACAGCGGCCATGGAACGTTGGGCACCAACGAGGTGGTGGTGTCGAGCTCGGAGAATCCGAGACGGGTATTCAGATTCTTGACGTGAGGATTCGGTGTCAGGTCGGTGAAGGTGTAGCCACGTTGCCGAAGCAGTGCTCTGAGCATTTTCAGGCCGGTGGCCCGGTGTTCTTCGGCCACACACCACACTCCGAGGTTGCAGATGCGATGCAGTTGACCGTCGATGTTCCGTTCCGAATACAACGCAAGGTAGGCGCCGACGACGCGCCCGTTGTCGTGCATGAAGTAGCCACGGTTGGGCTGCTCGGTATCCCATGGCGGGGACATCGCTCGTCGCCATTCCGCTGCTGCCCGTGCTCGCCTGAGTCCCTGCCGGGAGAACTCCGCGTGCAGGAACTCTGCCACCGACCAGGTGTCCGCAGCGGTGATCGGTTCGACCATGACCGAATGACCACACTGAATGCGACCAGTGCCCGCTGCCGCACCTGAGGAGGACTTCGGATCGGACATGGATTCACACTCCTTTTGCCATCGGCAACGCGGACGCCGGCTTGAGTTCGATCGATCTGGTCACCGTCACACGCCCCACCATCGACGGATGACCTCCTCGGCGGCCTTCCCCTTGGGCGAGAAGTCGAACACGTCCGGTTCGCTGTATGGAGGGTTGATCCACACCCACCAGAACATGCCGCCGAACCAAGGCTGGTCACCGAAGGTGCTCAGCAACGTCTCGTATCCGGCGGCCTGTTCGGCTTGATCCTCGATCTTGCTGATGGTCCAACTCGACGGATTCGTCGTCGTTCCCCGCTGACTGGTGTACCCGGCCTCGGTGAACACGATCTTGCGGTTGTAGGTCGCCGACAGTGCGGCCAGACGCTCCACATACGGCTCGGCCGCTCGCTTCAGCGCCTGGACGTCGGTGGTGGGGGTATCGCTGAGTTTGGCGTAGGCGTGCACGCCGATGTAGTCGAGCGCGTCCCAGAAGGTGACGTGCTCCCAGTCTGGGCCTGACGCGTAGGTCAGCACACCGTCGTAGAGATCGCGAACAGCCTGGATCACCGCCAACCAACCCGGTCGGTCGTCGGTGGTTCCGGACAACTCGGTGGCTACGGCGAACTGTTCGGCTCCCAATCGCTGCGCCATGGCCGCGTAGTGGGTGATGAAGTCGGTGTAGGACCGAAACCACGCCGGTCGATCGTCAGGGCGAATCTTGTTGCTGCCGTGTACCGCCAAGTTGAGGTGCGGCTTCAAGAGGACCTTCAGACCCAGCCCGTGGGCTATCTGGATCGCCCGCTCCTGGCCGGCGTCGCTCACCGACTTCTCTGTCCGGTAGATCTCAGACGATGTTCGCGTCTCCTGATACCAGGTGGGCGTGAACTGCACCCAGTTGGCGCCCAGCGCCTTGACCTCGCGCAAGGACTGTTCGACGTCGGGACCGTCGTAGCCATGTACTTCCCAGCTCGGTAAGGCGAATCCCCGTATCTGGACGGACGTGTCGGCGTGCCCGACCCCGGTGGCGGGTCCAGAGTCGAAGTACCGCACTCCGACCGCCGCCGCGAACACCGCGAGAAACGCGATGCAGCGGATCGAAAGCGCCCTACGGCGTGCCCCATCCGGCCGGCCGAGCGTTCGGTTGCTTCCCGACCGCCCGCGGCGGAGAGGCGGTCGTCGGTCCTCGGCACGTACCGGCATCAGATGTCCGCCCGTGAGGTTGCGTCACAGGTGCTCGACATGATGTGCCTTCACACGGTGACGACAGTCGAGGAGAAACTTCGAATGAGCGACGACTTCGTCGTAGTCGAAGATGTCGTGGTCGGTCAACAACACGACCGCATCCGCGGAGGCCAGTACCTCTGGGGTGACGTCGACGCGCTGAAGCAGGCTGTCTATCGGAGTTGTCTCGACGATGTGCGGGTCGGCCCCCAATACCTCGGCGCCCATCGCCGCAAGCAGCTGGGCGACGCGCACCGACGGCGACTCTCGTGCGTCACCGGTGTTTTTCTTGTAGGACAGGCCCAGCAGCAGGATGCGGGATCCGTTGACCGATCGCTTCTGCTCGTTGAGTCCCATGGTGACTCGGCGTACCACGTGGTCGGGCATGTGTTCGTTGATGTCATTGGCCAGCTCGACGAACCGGAAATTGTGGCCCAGCGTTCGTTCCACACACCACGACAGATAGGACGGATCGATCGGCAGGCAGTGCCCGCCGACGCCGGGACCGGGCGTGAACCGCATGAACCCGAACGGTTTCGTCGATGCTGCGTCGATGGCGTCCCAGACGTCGATGCCGAGCTCATGGGCGAAGATGGCGATCTCGTTGACCAACGCGATGTTGACGTGCCTGAAGGTGTTCTCCAACAGCTTGGCCAGTTCCGCCTCACGCGGCGAGGCCACGGGGATCGTCTTCTCCACGATGGAGTCGTAGAACGCGCGCACCGCGGCCAGTGAAGCCTCGTCGACGCCCGACACGATCTTGGGCGTATTGACCAGTGTCCATGTGACATTGCCCGGGTCAATGCGCTCCGGGCTGTAACCGAGGTGAAAGTCGGTTCCTGCCAGCAACCCTGACACGTCTTCCAGGATCGGCGCCACCAGTTCCTGTGTGGTTCCCGGGTAGGTCGTGGATTCCACGATGACGGTGGCTCCGGGGCGGAGGAATCGGGCCAACGTGTGGGCTGACTCCTCGATGTAACGAAGGTCGGGGGCGCCCTCGCGCAGCGGTGTCGGCACGGCGATGACCGCGACATCGAAGGCCGCACAAGCACGCGCCTCCGACGACGGATGAAACGTTCCGTCGGCCAGGATCGCATTCAATTCGGCGTCGGCGATGTCCTCGATGTAGGACTCCCCGACCAGCAGCCGTTTCACCCGGGTTTCGTCGATGTCGTAGGCGATCACATGGTGACCGACCTGTGCTGCTCGGACCGAAAGCGGTAGGCCCACATACCCTTGACCGACGACGACGACGCGCATCATTGACCCTTCCGGTAGCGCTGGACACCAAGGCGGTTGCCGACGGTGAGCGTGGAGACGACCCTCTTGGCTTCCAACCGCCAGGAGGTATCCCGCTCGTGCACCAATGTTCGCGGAATTGCCTGACGTCCAATTGATTTGGAAGCCGTTACGGCACAGGCATAGTCGTACCCAGCCCCTCGCGAGGCCGCTACGACGCGTTCATCGAGATATCCATAGGGGTAGCAGAACCCGCGTACCCGTTCGCCGAGCAAGTCCTCCAAGATTTCCCGGCTGCGTACCGTCTCCTCGGCCAGCTGGGCATCATCGGTCTTCAACAGGGAGACGTGTTTGAGTCCGTGTGACCCGATTTCGATTCCGGACCGTGCGATCTCGCGAACGTGGTCAGAGGTCACCAGGGCCTTACTCGGGCCGGGCCGACTCCACTCGTTGTCGCCTCCGAGTCGTCCTGCCAGCACGAACAACGTGGCGGTGAAGCCATGTCGCTGGAGGACAGGCATCGCGTTGGTGACGAAGTCCTGGTAGCCGTCGTCGAAGGTCAGCCCGACCATCCGGCGCGCCCGGCCCTCAGACTTGGCTTCCAGCAACTCGCTCATCGACACACCCCGCAGACCTCGGCGGCGCAGCCAGCGCATCTGCTTCTCGAACCGCTGAGGAGTCATCGTCACCTCGTAGGGATCCTCGTCGTACGGTGCGATCGAGTGATACATCCAGACCAGTGGGATGGACGCCAGTTCATGAGCCTTCGAAGACTCTTCGGAGGTCGATGACGTCATGGCCACACCCCTTCTTTCGTCATGCGCTGCTGCGGCGGAACTGATGTGCTTCCGCGAGCTGCGTCTTCGAGTACCTGGAGGTAGACCGCGTCGAGCTGTGGCATCACCTGCGAAAGCGTGAATCGGGCTGCTTTGGCGGGTCCGGCGGCACCCAGGCGAGACCTCAGCTGCTCGTCCTCGAGGAGACGGCGCATCGCTGCGGTGAGCTGTCCGGAGTCACCGGGCTGGACGTGCAATCCCTCCACACCGTCGGTCACCACATCCAGCAGACCGCCGAGCGCCGAGACCACGCAAGGAGTCGATGCCGCAAGACATTCCACGGCAACGCGGCCGAATCCCTCGGGCACCACGCTCGGCACGACACCTATGGCAGCGTGGCGCCACGCTGCCACCACCGACGCCTGTGGCACGTTGGTCACGACAACCACACCGGGTCGGTCACTGATCGGAAAGTCGTCGCGAGGCAGACCTGCGAGGACCAGCGGAACGTCGATGCCGACATCGCGGAGCCGGGTGTGAGCGTCGAGCAGGACATCGACGCCCTTGTGAACGCCCAGTGCGCCCGCGTAGAAGACGTAGGGTCCCTCGGCAGGCACGAAGTCCGGACGGGTGGCGGTTCTCTCATCACGGGCCAGAGCCAACAGATCGTCGTCGATGAACGTCGGTATCACCGAGATCGCGCTGCGATCGGCCGGTCGCGGTGCCGAGCCACGGGCTGCGAGTGCTGTGGAGGTGGCCGTCCACTGGGCGACGTCGCGGTGGCGTCGTGAACCCACTTGATGCAGGCCGGCCGCCAACGGAATCCCTTTGAGGCCATATTGGGAGTACGCGCACGCCACACACTTGCCCAACTCGGGGCCGGAGCAGACATTGCGACCACGGTGCAGCATCACCTTGGTCGCGCAGACCTGACTGTGGTCGTGGGCGCTGGCGACCACCGGCACGCCGTGCCGTCGAGCGGCACCGAGCACGCTGTAGAGAATCCAGCCGCGTACGTTGATGACGTCGGGACGGAAGCTGCGGATCAGGTCGTCAAACGCGCGCACGAACAACGGGTCCGGCACGGGAGGGAAGAACAAGTGGGTTTGCGATTCGTACGCACCCGGTACGTGGGCCATCGCCATCGGCAGCCGGTGGACCTCGACTCCGTCCATGTTCTCGCGGTTGGGGGCGTCGGGATGCTGTGCCGTTGCTACCGCTACCGTCCGTCCCTGTCTCCGCTGGGCACGGGCCAGCGATCCCACTGAGAGCTCCAGGCCACCTACGTTCGGCAGGAAGCTGTCGATGGCGTGGAGTATCCGCAAGCCATGCAACCGATCACGCGTCGAGGCCGTCATGAGCGCGCCGCTTCGGTCGTGCCCTGGCCGATGCCGGTGTGTGCTGCCGACTTGTCGGCACCCTGTGCGGCACGGAACCGGTACAGGCCTCCTACCGTGAACAAGATGGCGGTGACCACCTGTGCGGTCAGCACCGCGACGCCGGCGCCGAGCGCCCCGAAATGCGGCATCAGGAGCCAGGAACCGCCGATGCTGATGGTCGCTCCCGTCACGGTGAACAGCGCGATGACCGCGAGCCGTTGCTGGACCCGCAGGATCGTCATCGCCACGTTGATCAGCGCGTCGGGGAATGTCGCCAGCAAGAGCATGATGAGCAGGAAGCTGTAGTCGGCGTAGCCGGGCCCGAAGATGCTCAGGATCTGTTTGGCGAACAGGCAGGTGATCGTCACCGGCACCGACAGCAACAGTGCGATCATTCGCGCGGCACGCTTGGCCTGCGCTCGCAAGCGGGTGGGATCATCGGCGCAATCGGCCAGCAGCGAATTGGATATCGACGCCGCGATCGCGAAGAACACGGTGGCCACCATGACGGTGACGGTGATGTAGCCGAGTTCGTCGGTCGGGAATACCGCGGCCGCGAGAATCGGTATGACGAATGTCGGTGCCCGCATCGCGAGGGTGGCGATGTGGTCCCAGCCGACTGATCGGCGCAGCTGCGTCAACCAGATCAGCCTGGGTCGGAATGCGAAGTTCGGTGTCGCGCGCGCCAGCAGACGGATCGACAGGGTCAGTGTGATGGCCAGCGAGGCGACCCACACGATGAGGATGGTGTGGGTGGCGGAGGCATCGGCGCCTACGGTGGCTGCTCCCAAGAGCAGCAGTGCCGCAATGGCGACGAGTCGCGACACGCTTCCCACCATGGTGCCGAGCAGGGAGAAGTCGGCGCGGCGCACACCGAGCAGTGCCGCGTTGGTGACGAACATGATCGCGGTACCCACGGTGCCCAGCGTCAGCAGTGTCAACAGCCAACCGGTGCCGATGTTGTCGTGCAGACGGCTCGGAAGCAGCTGCGCACCAACGACGGCAAACGTTCCTGACGCAACGATCGTGACGAGCAACGCGGTGCTGAACAGGCCGTTGCGCTTTTCCGGGCCGGCGCCGGGAAGCAAGCGGGTCAGCAGCGGAATGAAGCCGGCCACCGCGAGGATCGCCACGAGGGTCATCGCCGAGATCACGGTGTTGGCCATGCCGATCGCGCCGGGGGGCACACTGCGCGCGCAGATCACCCAGAACACGTATCCCAGAAAGGATGTGGCGTACGACAGCGCCAACAGCGCCATGCTGTTGCCTACCAGACCGCGCGCCTTGGGGGGTGGAGACAGGGTCATTGCGCACACCACCCGGTAGGAAGGATGCCCTGCACGAGCACACCGGTCAGCTGGTCACGCACGGTCACTCGCAGAGGGATGTCCGTCCCGGTGGCGACCGCATGCCGTTCACAGAGCGCCGGCCGACTTTCGTCGTGCACCGTCACCAACAGCGTTGCCCGTTCACCGCTTTCGGCGACGTCCAACCGGCTGTCGATCGAGATGGCTCGCCCGATGCTGTCGGCAGCCTTGAATTCCGCGTCGCGAACCAGTTGAGCACCGCCGGGACCGATGGCAGTCATGCCGAACGCCAGGTCGTATCCGGGACGCGTGGCCACTTGCTCGATCCCGAACGCCGAGGGCATTTGTTGCGACGGCGACCACTTTGCGCCGGTCGCCGCCACCACCACGAATGTGCTCACGAGCACGGCGACTGCTACTGCCAGTTTGCCTACGTTGCGGCGCACGAACACTCGAGGTAGTCGCGGCCGGCTTAGTGCACCCAACATCGTCAGTAGCGCGCATCCGACCACGAGTATCCAATCGAGGCGCCGGATGTGCGAGTAGTTCATCCCGAAGCTGAAGATGTGCATCCAGGCTGAGATCGCCGCCTGAGTGCAGATGGCACCGATGATCGCCGATACCAGAGCTCGTTGCCACAGACGCCTCGGCCGACGCGAAAGGCCAAGCACCACACCAGCGCACACTGCGGACGTCGCTGCCACTGTCGCGATGATGATTCCGGTGGCGGTGACCCGTGCTCCCTCACCCATGAAGTGGATGGCGGGTCCCGCCATGGCATACCAGGCCAGCGTCGTCGCGATCCGGGATCCCAGCCACGCAGCGGGACCGCCACCGGTGCGAACAAGCAGTGCGCACAGCCACAGTCCGGGGACAAGCCAGATTCCGATGATCCCGCAAGCCAGCGTCAGCCACGCCACCGGGTTCGTCGGCAGGCTGAACAAGGCTCCCGGTTCGGGTTGGGTCCAATGTGCCAGCAGAAGGCAGCCGACTCCGAGCACTGAACCGGCCAGCACCTGGCTCCTGGCTGTCTGCGAGTGCGCCGTGATCGGTTCGGCCTGATGGAGCGGTTCCAACCACCGTTCGAGAAGGGACGGCCGGCGATGACGCGCGTTCTTGCCGACGACTTCGGGGACGTCGGATGCCGATGCTCCAGCTGGGACGTCCGGGTCGGGACGCTCGTCGTAGCCATCGGCGAAAGCCGGTGCGGCAGAGGGATTCTTGAAATCGGTCATGGCGTCGACACTTCGCAACTGCCGGCCGCGGTACGGGCGAGGGCCTCACGGTCAACCTGGTAAACGGTCAGCGGACCCGCCGCGTAGACGGCGCTCAGCCACGGCAGGCAGTTGAAGCGGTCGAGCGCAGCTTGCGGAATGAGTTTCGTGCCGCCGCGGCCGGGCTCTTCTCGCGTGAACCACGTTCCCATTTTCGGCCGGGTGAGCGCCATCCGTGAATCGACGACAAAGTAGCTGATCCGGGAATCCCAGATTTGCTTGAGCACTTCAGGGCGCACGGGTTCAGCGTTCATGTAGATCTCCCAGATCGGGAACCGCTGGCTCGGCCGCAGAGCGGACATCCGCCCCAGCGAGCCCACTTGAGAAGACACATAGCGGTCCGCCATCACCGGGGTGTCGACCGGCGCATGGGCCGCCAGCCACTCGGCCACCTTCTCCCCGCCATACGACATCGATCGCGCATCGTCACCGACATGTGCACTACCCGGGAAACGGTGTGAGACATTGACTCCGAGTGCCGCGCTTCCGCACGCCAGTACGGCGAAGATGGTGCCGATGGCGGCCATCCGAACAGCAGGTCGGGCGAACAGGGCCGACAATGGCCGCAGGCGAGAACGCTTGGCGGAAGGCGAAGTTCGGGCCAGCGACCACGCCATACCGAACGTGACGGCCAGTCCGATGAAGCTGTAGCCCCACGACCGGTGCGCCCCCTCGGCTCCTCCGCTGGTCAAGAGCATCGGCATACTCGCGAAGAACATGCCGCCGAGCACTGCGAACGCCCAGGAAGCGGAACCGATTCGGCCGCGGTTGCGCCACAACATGAGGACGGCCCACAGGTAGATGCCCAAGTTCACGAAAGGGAACAGATAGCCCGAGACGAGTTCGTAGACCGGGTTGGCCGAGTTGGCGAACAGCGAACGCTGTCCTCCCGTGCGTCCGACGCCGTTGAGGATCTTGTCCAGTTGCGCGAATCCTTCGGCCAATGCCGGGCCAAGGTAGTTGAGTAACCAGTCATACTTCTCCCGCCACCAGAGATGGATGGAGCCGAGCAGACCGAACCAGATCAGCGCCATCGGCCATATGCGCTCGTCATGGCTGCTGAGTCGACCGGCTGCCGCCCGCGGGAACCAGAAACCCAGGCGGACAACGATGATCAGCGTCAGGATGAGGGTCAGCATGATGGTGCTGAGGTGGTGGATCGTCGGCAGTACCAACACGCATAGCAGGGCTGCGGCCAACGCGCGGACGGGCGGCCGTCCCGTCGCGCGGCCCGTGGCCAACGTGGCCGCCAGGCACCACAACACCAACGGCAGGGCCAGGCTCTCGTAGGAAACCGCCACGTTGAAGTACATCCAGGACGGGTTCATGGTGTACAGCACCGCACCGGCTGCCGCCCCTGCCGCGGGCATCCCCACCGCGCGGCACAGCTGATACACGGCCAGGACGGAGAGGATGTGGGCGAACGCGACGACAGCCAAACCGGTCAGCCAGAGCGGAAACCCGGATAGGTGGGCAACGGCGCTGATCACCTGGTGCAGCCCGAAGAACTCTTTGGTGATCGGTAGCAGGTGCAATGTATGGCCGACATCGCCGGCCAGGAATGTCTCCATCGCCTGGCGCAGGTGGACAAATTCGTCACTGCCGGTCGGGCTGTGGTGCAACAGCCTGGGAAGCATCCCGAACAGGCCGATACCTGCCAGTGCGCAGGCTCGTGTCAGACCGTCGATCTGGCGGCTGCAGGCAAGCGCCACCAGCGAGAACATCGCGCTCAGGAAACCGATCCAGTAGATCGCGAACTGGAAATTGTCGGGTTCGTCCAGCCCGGCGGCGTGGTGGTGCGACAGCACGATCAGGGCACCGCCGATGGGCGGCAACACACAAGCCAGAATCACCTTCGGGTTGCGGCGGCGTGGCGGTGCCGGCAGGTTCGAGTCCGGAGATTGCAGGTGGCTCTCATCGACACTGTCGTCGAGCACCCCTGCGTCGGTAACGGAGGTCATGTCCGCACCTTGTTCCTGCTCGCGGCGACCAACGTTGCGTCGAGCTGCCGTGCCACTTCCGCCGCTTTCGGAAGCGCACAGCGCCCCGCGCGCTCTTCCCGGGATCCTGACGCGGCAAGCGATTTGGTGATGGCGTCGGCGAAGCGGGCAGCCACCTCGCCGTCGGTGCCTCGCACGTCACACAGCTGCGCCGCTGCGTCGGCTCCGGCCCGACGGACGACCTCCCGGTGTGCCGGGATATCGCTTGCGATGACCGGCAATCCGGTCAGCAACGCCTCGGCGAGTCCGATGCCGTATGCCTCCTGCAGGCTCGCAGTCGCGTATACCGCGGCGCTGGCCCAGAAGCGGTCGAGCGTCTCGTCGTCGACAGCTCCGGTGAATGTGACTGTGCTCTCGACTCCCAGTTGCGCAGCCAATTCCCGATGCCCGGCCAGGGCAGGCCCGTCTCCGACAACAGCGAGCTGGACGCTGGCCCCGCGTTCCTTCAGCGCGGCAGCGGCACGCACCAGCAGATCACCGCGCTTGTACGTTTCCTGGCGGGCCACGGTCAAGACCAAACCGGCGTTGCCGGTGGTACACAGCTGCTCTCGCTGCTGAACATTGATCACCGGAGGAACAACCACCACGTCGTCGGGCTGTACTTCACGGGGGAAGTCACGCAGCACGAGTTCTGCCTCGGCGTCGGTGTCCACGATGATTCGGCTGCTGGCCGCCATCAGGCGCCGGCCAAGAGGCCGATAGGCCCGGTGCAGGATCCGGCGGACGGGCGTGTGACCGACTCCGTGATAGTGCGGGGTGAACACCACTGGGACGGTCGCCTTTTCGGCCGCCAGCCACGCCAGCGGGGTGTGGTAGCTGTGGACCCACAGCACATCAAAACGACCAGGCCGGGTGGCCGCACGCACTGCCGCCGGTGACGGTACGTCGAACACCTCGCCGACCGGCAGAAGGTGGCGCTCGACGGTGTACCCGGCACATGCTTCGCGGCGCGGTAGCGCCGTGGACCGGGGGACCTGGGTGATGATGGTCAAGTCGATTCCCTGAGCGCTCAGCGCAGCAGCCGCCGCGGCCACGTAGGTCTCCAGGCCCCCACGAAATGGTGCGAAACGCGGTGCGAGGACCCCGATTCGAAGGGTCGAGTGCCTCATACGACCTCGAGCGGGAAACTGGGGCGTTCCGCATGAACGTGGGGTGCCGCGACCTCCTGCCCCCACTCGATGTTGATGCGTCCCAACAGATCTGCGTATCGCGCGGCACTGCGGCGCCAGGACTGCGGGTCCAGGTGGGCGATGCCGATCAACGGAATTGCCGTCTTGATCCCTTCGGCGAGCGCAACGGGATCCGATGGCGGCACCAGGACCGCACCGGTGTAGTCGGCGGCGGCTTCGACCAAACCTCCGACCGCTGTGGTGACTACCGGCAGACCACGGCTCATCGCGATGTGCAGTGGTCCGGACGCCGACGAACGGCGATACGGAAGTACGACGAGATCGGCGGCGGCGAAATGCGCCGAAACCTCGTCGTCGGACACGTAGCGGTCGACGATGGTCAGCCGGTCGGCCGGCAGGATCCGCGTCAACTCGTCCAACGGTTCGCGGTAACCCTGCCAGACCTCACCGACCACGCTCACGTGAAGGTCGATCCCGGCGGTTTGCAACAGACGGACAGCAGCGGCGAGTTCTGCATGCCCCTTGTACGGCCGCACCACTCCGAAGATCAGGACGCGGATCGGCTCGACCGATCCAGGCGGGCAGTGCCGTCGCCCCTGAACCTCGAGATTGGCGAGAATCGGCTCACCGAGCCGAGCGTGGTGCGCGTAGGGCCCGTGCGGGATCACGGCGATCGGCAGATTTCTCAGCTGTG
This sequence comes from Mycobacterium sp. SMC-4, assembly GCF_050205565.1. Classification (GTDB taxonomy): domain Bacteria; phylum Actinomycetota; class Actinomycetes; order Mycobacteriales; family Mycobacteriaceae; genus Mycobacterium. The sequence continues at coordinate 113,631 of NZ_JBNMQU010000013.1, forward strand.
GATACGTGTTCTGGAATTCACGCTTGTCGAATTCGGAGTGAACCACGGCCGCGTCCGCTCGGCTCAGCAGTACCCGCATCGCTGCCCGGGTGTAGCGGCTCACCAGTGGCAACCCGGCCTCGCCCACGTCTTGCAGCTCATGAAACTCGACAACCAGTCGCGCTCCCGATCGCCGGGCCAGCCATGCCAGGGCCAGGTAGCTGTGCAGCACCGTGCCCGTCCACCACTGCAGCACGACCACGCTGGGGCGAGTACGCCGCCAGAACTGCAGGGCGTCCCACGCCGAACGGCCCCAAAACCAGTCCAAGCCGTTGAACACCGGGACCCTCGGCAGAAACAGGACTCCGTCGGTGGCGCCGACCCGGGACCGGCCCGGATAGAAAACACGGGGACAAAGCCGCCGCAGGAGCAGCATGGCAACCGGGCCGCGCTCGACGAGTGCGGCACTCAGCAAGGCCGTGTAGTAACTGACACCGGAGAGGAATCTGTCCCCAGGGCCGACAACGAGAACTAAAGGTCCGGGCAGTGAGCCGTCGTCCCCCCGGACGTGCTCCTCCGTCACAAAGTGCCCCTGAGCCGCTCTCCGGCGTGAACCTGCTTGCGAATCGACTGGACGACGCGTCCGCTGACTCCGTTGCGGTGCCCACGGAGCACCGTACGAAGTACCCGGATTCCGTCGCGAACGGATTTGAGGTTGGAGCTACCGGCCCGTCGCGGCAGTTCGAGACTGGGGACCTCCGCCACGCGTAGACCCGCCTGCATCGAGCGCACAACCATTTCGGCCTCGATCTCGAAACCCGTGGCCGAGAGGGCGAGCAGATCGAGATAGCGGCGGTGGAAGGCACAGAACCCGTAGCAGAGGTCGGTGAGTTCGGCGCGATACAGAGTGTTGAACACACCCAGGAGGAAGCGGTTGCCGAACCGCCGGAACTTCGTGATGTCCAACGATCCCCCGCCAGGGATGAAGCGGGACCCCTTCACGAAGTCATAACCGTTGGCGAGGAAGTGGACGTAGTGGGTGATCTCGTCCGGAGTCATGCTGCCGTCGGCATCCATCATCACGATGACGTCGCCGGTAGCGGCCATGAACCCCGTTCGGAGGGCGCTGCCTTTCCCGGCGCCCTCCTGGTCCACCACCTTGATGTCGGGGCGGCAGCTGCGAGCGGTGATCAGAGTGGCGTCGGTCGAGTTCCCGTCGACGAGGATGACCTCGCTGATGTCGTCGGGAATCTGCTCGAGCACCCAGGCGATGTTCCGCGCCTCGTTCTTGACGGGAATGACCAAGCTGACCGTCAAGGCCGGCCGGGTCGCGACGCCGCGTTTGCCCCGCATGGCCGCACGCGGAACCGCATCGACAACCTGAACAGAACCGTTCGCGATTTGCGCGGGCGGGGGCGCGAGGCCCGATCCGTCAGACGTTGGGTGCTCTGCCATGTCGTTTCCCCCGACGAGTAGAGATTTGTTACTACAGTGAATGCCTCACTATTAGCTAGCCTGACCGCTGGCGACCCTCCAGCCGTGAGACAAGCCGACAGTAACACCCGCTTATCATGGTGGCAATACTGTTTGACATGGGTTTTCTGGCTGTTAAACCCGAATGAGCCAGTCCAAATTAGCGAGCAACCCAAAATTCGCTGGAATGAATCCAGCGAGCACATAAGGTCATACCAGATCTCACGACGGGATGTGACGAAATGACTGCTACAGACGATTTTTGGCAGTACATCGACCGTGCGCGGACGGCCCAGGAACTCGGTCGCGAGCCTCGGGGCTTCGTCACTCGCACGGCACGCGTTTCGCTCGGTGACCTACAGGCTTTTCACGTGCGACTCGCATTCGTGGGTCGCCGAACGGGGGTTGTGACGGCGGCGACGGCCCAGACTCGCCGAGCCCGAACGGGCGCGCCGACCTGCGTCGCGTTAGCCAATGCGGCGTCGCGTTACGTTGGACACCACCGGGAAGAGGCCCGCCAAGCTGAGCGGCCACAGCCTTGCAGAACGCGAAAGTGCGCCCACAGTCGTCGAACCCGAAGGTTCACGACCGTGAGCGCACTTTCGTGAAGACGCGGCCTACTTCAGCAGCGCCCGGCTCATCACCACGCGCTGAATCTGGTTGGTGCCCTCATAGATCTGCGTGATCTTGGCGTCGCGCATCATCCGCTCGACCGGGAAGTCGACGGTGTAGCCGGCCCCGCCGAACAGCTGCACCGCATCGGTGGTGACCTCCATGGCCACATCGGAGGCCAGGCACTTGGACGCTGCGGAGATGAACCCGAGGTTGCCCTCGCCCCGCTCTGCGCGGGCAGCGGCGGAGTAGACCATCAGCCGCGCGGCTTCGATCTTCATCGCCATGTCGGCGAGCATGAACTGCACCGCCTGGAACTCGCTGATGGACTTTCCGAACTGCTTGCGATCCTTCACATACTCCAGCGACGCGTCCAGGGCGCCCTGGGCGATCCCGACAGCCTGCGCACCGATGGTCGGGCGGGTGTGGTCGAGCGTCGCCAGCGCGGTCTTGAAGCCGGTGCCGGGCTCGCCGATGATCCGGTCGCCCGGGATGCGGCAGTTCTCGAAGTACAGCTCGGTGGTCGGCGAACCCTTGATACCCAGCTTCTTCTCTTTGGGCCCGATGGTGAAGCCCTCGTCGTCGATGTGCACCATGAACGCCGAGATGCCGTTGGCGCCCTTGTCGGGATCGGTGACCGCCATGACGGTGTACCAGGAGGACTTGCCGCCGTTGGTGATCCAGCACTTGGCGCCGTTGAGGATCCAGTCGTCGCCATCTGCCTTGGCGCGGGTGCGCATGGCCGCGGCGTCACTGCCGGCCTCGCGCTCGGAGAGCGCATAGGACGCCATCGCCTCACCGGCCGCGATCGAGGGCAGCACCTTCTGCTTGAGCTCGTCGGAGCCGCGCAGGATCAGTCCCATGGTGCCCAGCTTGTTGACCGCCGGGATCAGCGACGCCGAGGCGTCGACGCGCGCGACCTCTTCGATGACGATGCACGCCGCAACCGAGTCGGCGCCCTGGCCGCCGTACTCCTCGGGTACGTGGACGGCGTTGAAGCCCGACGACACGAGCGCGTCGAGCGCCTCCTGAGGAAAGCGCGAGTTCTCGTCTACATCGGCGGCGTGCGGAGCGATCTCCTTCTCACACAGCGCACGGATTGCGTCCCGCAGCTCTCGATGTTCCTCGGGTAGCTGGAACAAATCGAACGACGGATCTCCAGCCCAGTTGGCCATCTTCATCTCCTTGCTACTCACCGGTAACTTTAGCTCGTCTGCGCCCGGTCGCGAAGTTGCAGCCCGCGCCGCCTCTCAGCAAAACTTCAGCAAGAGACTTGGTTCCCTCTCACATTCATTGGGTACTTTCCGAGACATGCAGGTGTACATCGATGGCCCAGCCCTTCGCCGTACCGCGCATTGCGAGTGTGGTTGGAACGCTACTCCGCGTTGGTTGCGCGCCTCAGCAGTCGTGGACGCGGGCATGCATGCAGCACAAACAGGCCACATTCAGGTGGCTTCGCCCGTACAGAGCGTCGAGCCGGTCGTCGTCCTTCGAGCCTCCTGACGCCGTTTCCCTGTCGCGGCGTCCCGTGAGCCGCGCCGAGACCCTCAGCGAAAACTTCGCGTCGTACGACGTCTCCCGATAGTTAGCTCGTCAATCTGTTGACGAGATCGTCAGATCTAGCAACAAATCGTCTCGGCCAGCTGCTGGCGCCCCGTCGAGTCCCGGCTCGCCGTCGAGTCCGCCTTCTTCATTCCCGGCATCGCCATCAGCACCTTGGCCACCGCCAAAGATCCCGCCGCGCCCGCGCCGGCCATCACTGCCACCGACGCCGAAGTCGCCACCGGTTGGCGGTTACGGAAAAGTCAACACATGAAACTACGCAGCTCGGGCACCGGCACACCGTCGGCGGTCGCCTGAGCCGTGCAGATGCTGCTGGGGAAGCCTGTGTAGCGTTCCCATGCGCCGTTGACCAACCGGATCAGGGATTGCGCGTCGCCGAGTTCTCCGCTGTCGACATACGCCCAATTTCCGTAGCAGCGTTGGACATTCAATTGCTGACCCATGTCCGCGGCGATGTCCGCCTCGTCGCAATCGACCGCCAGGGGCTCCGCACCTGCGGGCCGCTCTGGGGTCACCCGTATCTCACTGCCCCGTTCGTCGCGGCAAGAGGACAGGTAGCCGTACTCCTGCGCGGCCGCCGATGTGGGCGTGCTGCACATCCAGCCTTCGAATTCGGCGGACCAGGAGTTGCCGGTGTGCACGAGTGACGGGTCATGCAGGTATCGGTCGGTGATTCGCATGGCTTCCTGGCACGGGACGGCACCGGAGATCACCGTCACGGTCCCCCGCGCACCCGTCGCGGGATAAGCGACGACTCCACACCCATCGAAAAACGTTGCGGGAACGACCGGCCGCGGCGTTGCGTCGCCGGCTAACGGGAGTTCCGGCTCGTCGGCACACCCGACTGCGAGGACCGCGACCGCCGATATCGTGGCTGCGAAAAATCGGAAAGCCATCGTCTCCCCCTCCGGACGCTCACCTTGAAACCATTGTGCGCCAACCGTCGAGCACAGGCGGGCAATTGACCTCCGACATGGCGCTGCCGTGTCATCCGTTCGTACGCTTTTTCGTCGGTTCGGGGCCGAACCTTCCCTATTGACGCTCCTGGTGATTAACTCGCCTGGACATAGCAAACGTTGGCGGATCAGCACTCGTTGCAAGGCAAGCTATTGGCGAGGACATATCGTCCGTCGCACGTTGACAGCAGGGCGACTCGGCAACTTTGCCGGCCAGAGGGGGCCACTATGGGACATGCACGCTTCATCGGGCGGGTAGGCGCGTTGGCAGCCGCACTGGGCATCGGAGTAGCGGTCGCCTCGTCGCCTACGGCATGGGCGGATTCCGAGGACACCACCACCTCGGCAAGGGACCGGACAACCAGCAGGGACGACGTCCGTAGCGACGCCGACAAGCAGACACGCCGCCCCCGCGCTGAGCGCAGCGGAGGGGCGACTGCCGCCCAGCGCAGCGTCAATGACAAAGCGCGCGGGTCTGGTTCCGAGATCACTGACACCGCAGGCGAATCCGACGACCTGCTCTCACAGCGAAATGAACGCTTACCGCTTCGAGAACTCGCAGACGTCACGGAGCCTTCCGAAGTTCGAGAAGTCGACCAGCCGGCAACCGCGTCGGTCTCCGAAGTCCCGGTCTTTCAACAAGTCCCGACGGGAGCAGTGACACTTGACGTGTCGATGGCTCCCGCGGTTGTCGAGACAGTCACCGAGAAGCGGCTTCTCACCGCCGCTCTCGCGCCGCTTCTGACACCGGTCCCGGACATGCCCGGTGAATCACCCATCCTGTTGGCCATGCTGGCGGCGGCCCGACGCCCGGCCACCTCCGCCGAGTCACGGTTGGCGCAGGGGGCTCAGGCGACATCGTTGGTTGCGGCGGTGCCGAATACCAGCCCTACCATTACTTCCATCTCCGCCGGCACCGCGGGACTGTTCACCGCGAATGTGAAGGGCCGGGTCCGTGCCACCGACGACGACGGAGACAAGCTCACCTATGTCGCAACCGCGACCAAGGGCACTGTCACCATAAATTCGCGCGGTTACTACACCTACACTCCCACCGCGGCAGCGCGGCACGCCAGCGCCGCAGTACCTGGGTGGGATCAGGGCACCGTCACCGTCACCGTCACCGACGGCTACGGAGGCTCGGTCAGCACCTACATCGGAGTGGCGATCCGTCCCGCCAACGTCAAGCCGAACGCGAGAGCTACTGTCGGAAAGGGAAATCCGGCCAACGGGATCGTCACCGGCAAGATCAATGTCACAGACCGCGACGGAGACGCAGTGACATATGTTGGGAGCGGCCCGACTTCGCGCGGCACCGTTGTCATCCACGCCGACGGTAGCTTCGTCTATACCCCAACAGCTGCCGCTCGCGAAGAAGCCACCAGCATCTTCCGCCGCAGCGACCGGTTCACCGTCACCGTCAGCGACGGTCACGGCGGCGTCGACCGCGTCAGTGTCCGCGTCGGGATCGTGCCACCGAGTAAGAACGCGGCTCCCACGGTGGGTAACCCGAGCTACTCCATCACCGGAGTCAACGACAGCAACGGTCAGGTCACCGGGTACGTCAACATCGCCGACCCAGATGGCTTCGGACTCACCTACTCCATCGTGGCCGGCATCGACGCTGCCACCGGATCACTCGTGATGGACGCCGCCAACGGCAGCTTCACATTCACCCCGACCACCGGTGCTCGCGAGAACGCCCACCGTTCGCCGGGTGAAGACACCGTGCAGTTCACCATCGGCGGCAGCGATGGTTTGTCTACCGCGCCAGTCCTTGTCACCGCTGTCATCAGCCCCAAAGCGCCTCCACCGCCGCCGCCTCCCCCACCGCCCAGCACCCGGATGCGGTGGCCGTTGGCCTCCGTGCAAGTCAATCGCTACTTCGGCGGCAACGGCCACAACGGAATCGACCTGCACGTGACGATGAATCCGCGGACACCGGTCTATGCGGCTGCCGACGGCGTGATTTCGTTCGAGGGTTATGGGGAGAACCATTCGTGGATGACGTGGATGGCCGGTATCTCCGTACTCGTCTGGCATCCCGGCCTGAACGTGTACTCCGGATACGCACACCTCAGTAGCACCGTCATCAACAACGGGCAGACGGTCACGCGCGGGCAGTTGATCGGGTATGCCGGTTCCACCGGCAACTCGTCGGGCCCCCATCTGCACTTCGAGGTCTTGCCGAGGACACCGAATTTCGGCAACGGGTATTCGGGACGGATCGACCCTCTGCCTTACCTTCGATAGTCCGCGGCTGCCGACCCCCGCACACGGTTGCCCAAAGCCAAAGGCTCCGGGTCAGGTGCGCGTACGGTCGAATGCGTCACCGCCGGGACGGATTGGGCACGAGCGCGAGTGGCCGAGCAGCACTCAACGCAAAGCGAAACAGCTACTCGCCCAGCAGTTTCCGTCGCAGCGTTTCGTCCTTCTCCAGAACCATCTGTTCCAGGGAGGCCTGGTACGCAGACATCCGCGACTGCAGCGCTGAATCCGAGGACCCGAGGATCCGCACCGCCAGCAGGCCGGCGTTGCGCGCTCCGCCGATCGACACCGTGGCCACCGGCACCCCGGCCGGCATCTGCACGATCGACAGCAGCGAGTCCAGCCCGTCGAGCCGGGCCAGCGGCACCGGCACCCCGATCACCGGCAGCGGCGTCGCCGAGGCGACCATGCCCGGCAGGTGCGCTGCTCCCCCGGCGCCGGCGATGATCACCACGATACCTCGCCCGGCGGCCTCCGTTGCGTAGGTGAGCATCCGCGCCGGGGTGCGGTGTGCCGATACCACGCCGACTTCGAAAGGCACCTCGAACTCCGCGAGCGCCTCGGCGGCTTCAGACATGACGGGCCAGTCGCTGTCGCTGCCCATGATCAGGCCTACCCGTGCAGAACTCATGCGTGCGGATCCCATCCGTCGGTCCAGACTGCGTGCGACAACCAGTGTGCCGCCCGCTCTGCGCGCTCCCGCAGGGCCTCCACGGAGTCGCTGCCTACGAGGTTGACGTGGCCGATCTTGCGGCCGGGCCGTTCCTCCTTGCCGTACAGATGCACTTTGGCGTCGGGCATGCGCGCGAACAGGTGGTGCACCCGCTCGTCCATCGACATCGCCGGCGTCTCGGGTGCCCCCAGCACGTTCCCCATGACCGTCCACGGCGCGAGAGCCGAGGTGTCGCCCAGCGGATAGTCCAGTACCGCGCGCACATGCTGTTCGAACTGCGATGTGCGCGCCCCGTCCATGGTCCAGTGCCCGGAGTTGTGCGGGCGCATCGCCAGTTCGTTGACCAGCAGGGTGCCGGACGTTGTCTCGAACAGCTCGACGGCCAGCACCCCGACCACGCCCAGCGACGACGCGATCCGCAGCGCCATTTCCGAAGCCTCGGCACCGAGGTCCGGCGACAACGAAGGTGCCGGCGCGACGACGGTGACGCAGATGCCGTCGCGCTGCACCGTCTCGACCACCGGCCATGCGGCGCCCTGCCCGAACGGCGAGCGCGCCACCAGCGCGGCCAGCTCGCGGCGCATCGCGACGCGCTCTTCGACCATCACCTCGACGCCGTCCTCGAGGTACCGCGCCACCGCTGAGCGCGCCTCGTCGGTGGTGGAGGTGAGCACGACGCCGCGACCGTCGTAGCCGCCGCGCACGGTCTTGATGACGACGGGTCCGCCGACCTCATTGCAGAACGCGTCGACGTCGTCCAACCCGGACACCGCGGAGAACCTCGGCACCGGGACGCCGAGCGCGGACAGCCGCTGCCGCATCACCAGCTTGTCCTGCGCGTGGATCAGCGCCGCCGGCGGCGGATAGACCGCGACTCCTTCGGCCCCCAGCGTCTCCAAGAACTCGGTGGGCACGTGCTCGTGATCGAACGTCAGAGCGGTGGCGCCGGCGGCGGCGCGGCGCAGCGCGTCGAGGTCGGTGTGGGAGCCGAGGACGACGTCGGGGGTCACCTGGGCGGCCGACTCGTCGTCACGCAACGCCAGCACGCGCAGTGTCTGGCCCAGGGCGATCGCAGCCTGGTGGGTCATTCGGGCGAGTTGACCGCCGCCGATCATTGCTACGACCGGAGATGACGCAGAAGTTCTTCGCACGGCACATATCGTGTCATGGCTGAGACCACACCGATGACCTGCGGTAACGAGGCGATGCGACAGCGGCGGCATCGTTTCCGTAGACTTCGATCTTGTGTCCTTTGCCGATGCGACGATCAAACGGCTCCCGAAGCCGGTCCGTCCCTTTGCGGAGAGGCACCACGAATTCATCAAGTTCGCGATCGTCGGCGCCACTACGTTCGTCATCGATCTCGCGATCTTTTTCACGCTCAAGCTGACGATTCTCGAGCCCAAGCCGGTGACCGCGAAGATCATCGCCGGCATCGTCGCGGTCATCGCGTCCTACATCCTGAACAGGGAATGGAGCTTCCGCGACCGGGGCGGTCGGGAGCGTCATCACGAGGCGTTGCTGTTCTTCGGGGTCAGCGGTGTGGGCGTGCTGTTGAGCATGGCTCCGCTGTGGATTTCCAGCTATGTGTTCATGCTGCGCGCACCGATGGTGTCACTGGCTGTCGAGAATGTGGCCGACTTCATCTCGGCCTACATCATCGGCAACCTGCTGCAGATGGCGTTCCGGTTCTGGGCGTTCCGCCGGTTCGTCTTCCCCGACGAGTTCGCCCGCAATCCGGAGAAGGCGCTGGAATCGGCGTTGACCGTCGGCGGTATCACCGAGGTGCTCGAGGACGAGTACGAGTTGCGCCATCAGCTGCCGGAAACCACGAACGTCACGCCGATGCGGTTGTCTCGGCGGCGACGGGCACAGACCCGCGTTGATGACGAAAGCAGCGTTTCGAAGACGTCCTGACGGCGCTCAGTGCCGTAGCAGCCGGCTTTCGTGGTACTCACGCTCGGTGTTGACGTGCCACGGGTCGGTCACGTATTCACCGAAGTATCGGCCGACGCTGTGCATTGCCGAGAGCATCGCGTGGTCCTGGTTGTCGTAGCGATGCATCCCGTTTCGGCCCATCGGGTGCAGTGAGGGATAGTTCTCGCGCAGGTAGTCACGGATCCGGATGATGTCTCGGCTGCGGCTGGGGTCGTGGATGGGGTACGCGTACCGCGACCGCACGATCATCGTTTTCTCCACAGCCGTCTGGTCCAGCCCGAACGTCTTCAAGTCTTTGGCGACCAGGGAGAACAGATGCTCGTCGCTGGCGTCCCAGAGCGCTCCGCCGGGTCCGATGAAGTATTCGAACCCCAGGAACGTGCCGTCCCAGCCCTGCGGCGCGAGCCCTTCGGACCAGCGGAGGTAGTTCTGCACCCGACCGGCGTGGAAGTCCGGACCCGGGGTGTACACCCAGTTGTACGGGATCTCGTAGTGCTTGCTGAGCGCCACGGCGACGGTGATCAACGCCCGGTGTTTCAGCGTCGTGGCCACGGCGCGGATGATTTTCGGCGGCTGCGGTTCCAGGGCTTCGACCAGCTGCCCCAGCGGCATGCTGGAGAACACCGCGTCACCGGTGACGGTTTCCCCACCGACCAGATGCACCGTCCACGTCTGACCGTCGAAGCGGAGCTTGTCTACCCGGGAGTCCACTGAGATGGCGGCACCGGCTTGGGTCGCCGCCGCGGCGGCGGCTTCCCACAGCTGACCGGGGCCGCGTCTGGGATACCGGAATACGTCTTGCATCGCGAAGGCGTTGTTCTTGCCACGCCGCCACCCGATCGGTTTGATGCGTTGAAGCGCCCAGTCGCTCGACAGCTCGGCGGGTTCGGTGAGCCACGTTTTGCGGACGTAGCCGTCGAAGAACATGTTGTACCAGTAGCGTCCGAACTCGCCGGTGCCCCAATCTCGGAAGTTCTGGTAATCGTCGGGCCACCGCATTCCGCGACGCAGGCGGGCCCAGACCAAGCTTCCGGCACCGCGCACACCCCGGTGGATCCCCATCTGGGTCAACAAATCCCGGCCGACCAACGGATAGCGGACGTAGTACCCGTTGACCAGCATCGCCGAGCTGCGGGGCACAGCGATCCACTCGTCGTCGGGCAGGAGGGACCGCCACAGGTCGGAGACCTGTTCACTGCGGGTGAAGAAGCGGTGGCCACCAGGATCGATGCGCCAGTCCCCCTCGGCGGGTGTGCGTGCCAGGCCTCCGACGTGTGGGCTCGCCTCGTACAGACGCGGCGTCACGCCACGGCGGGTCAGCTCCAGCGCCGCGGTCAGTCCCGCGGGGCCGGCACCGATGATCACCGGGTTCTTACCCACGCTCAGCGCCCCCGAAGCTGTGGCAGCCGCCGGTAGTCGGCAATCAACTCGTCGATGTGGTGAGGCTGTAGTTCATTGAGCGGCGTGGACAGGAAACGCAGTTGTGCATATTGGCTCTGCACCGGCAGAAAGCCGCTCAGCAGAGGCTCCGGGCTGCTGCGGATGACCAGGTCGACCTCGCCGATTTCGAACGCATCGGCAATGTCGCAGCCTTCGGCGGACGCCCGCTGGCAAGCAATTCGCAGTTCATCGAAAGCGTCGTAGGCGGCCAAGATATTGATTCGGAACCCGTTGCCGCGCATAAGTCTTTCGGTGTCTTCAGCTGCGGCCAGGTAGTTGTCCGGGAGAAGACGGCGGTTGCCGTGCAGCCGCACGCTGCAGACGCCGGGATCTAAGTGGGCGGGAATCATCTCACTGAAGAACCGCACCGACGCGTGATAGACGGCATCGAGCTCGTCGTCGCGTCGGCCGAGGTTGGCACGACTGAGGTTGTACACCGACACCGTTTGCACGCCGTGGCGCTGCAGGGACAGCAGAATCTCGACGACCTTCTCCGCACCGCGCAAATAGCTGTCGACGAGGGTGGTGCCGTTGGCTTGAGCCCACCGCCGCAGCCCGTCGGGAATCAGGCCGACATGCGCAGGTTGGTCTGTCATGACGACCTACTCTTCGGTGGGCCGCAATACCGCCAAGACGGTCAAGACGAGAATCTTGAAATCCAGGAGTAGAGACCAGTTTTGGATGTAGTAATTGTCGAACTCGGCACGGTCGGCGATGGAGGTCTGACCGCGCAGTCCGTGTACCTGAGCCCAGCCTGTGATGCCGGCTTTGACGCGGTGACGCTCGCCGTAACGCCGGATCTGCATCTCGAACAATTCGACGAATTCCGGCCGCTCGGGGCGTGGACCCACGAGGGTCATGTCGCCCTTGACCACGTTGAGCAGCTGCGGCAATTCGTCCAGCGAGGTTTTACGCATGATCTTGCCGATCCAGGTGCGCCGGTCCTCGCCTTCGACGCCGCCGGGGGCAGCACCGTCTTTGAGCTCGAATGTCGCAGCGTTCGGGTCCGCGGGCCGCATGCTGCGGAACTTGAGGCAGTTGAACACTTTTCCGTCGCGACCGACGCGCGGTTGCGCGAAGAAGATCGGTCCCGGCGAGCTGAGTTTGACCGCCAACATGAGGCCGAGGAACAGCGGGGAGATCAGGACCAGCCCGAGCCCGGCGATCAACTGGCCCAGCCAATGCTTGATGGCAAACTTCCAGCCTTTGGGATCGGTGTGGGACAACACCATCAGCGGTACACCGCCGAGGTGCTCGACCCAGACGTCGCCCCCGATGGCGTCCATCACGCGCGGGACCACCCGGACGCGCATCCCGAGTTTCTGAGCCAGCATGGCCGTACGTGCGAGCTCGTCGTCGGATTCAATCGACGGCGCGATGATCAGTTCGACGGCTCCTGTTGTCCGCGCGGCGATTTCAAGGTCCGACGGGATGCCCAAATAGGGCACCTCGAGCCCGTTCAGTTCTGCGGGTTTGGACTCGGCGAGAAGTCCGACCGGATGCAGACCGTAGTCAGGGATCTGGCGCATGCGGCCGATGAGCTGGCTGGCCACCGGGCCGGAGCCGACGATCAACGCTGAGGACCCGAAACGATACTTGCGCCGTAGGTAACGCTGGACCAGCGATCGGACCAACCGCACAGCGGTGAAAAAGATGACTGCCCACAACCATAACCGCACGGTGAGCTCGCTCGGACGTACGTGCGTGGCGACGACCGAGCCGGTGGGTAAGGCCGGCACCACCACGATGATGATGGTCATCACTGCGAGTGCTGATACCGCGATGCTGGTCATCACTGGCTCGAAGTCGTCGAGGAAGCTGTGGTCGAGCTTGCGGCGATACATCGACCGGGTGTAGAGCACGAAAACGACCATCGGCACGAAAAGCCAAGACAGCAGTGCAATCGGTCGCGGGTCGGCACGGGCGTTCGTCATGTCTTGCGCGAGCATGACCGCCCAGAAGGCAGCCCAGCCGTCGAGGAATACGGTCAGCGTGATGTAGCCCTTTTCGTTCCGCAATCCCTGAATCCACCGCGGTGTTCGCGTCAAGTTCTCGTGCATGGGGGGCACGGCCCTCAACTGCGGCACGGGCCGCTGAGATGCATGTTCAACCGTCGACTTGGCCTCTAACTGCATCTCCCCACCCCTGAGCGCGCCCTGTTACAAGCCACTGTAAGGGTGCTGCGGGGCGGGTTACACCCAAACAGCCGTCAAATGAGAAACTCGCGGAACTATTTTGCTGGGATCAGCGGTGCACAAAACTGACCGGAATTTGCTATCTGTGTTTGCGTCGGAATTTTATCCAGGTCAGTGACCGAAGACGCGCTCGGCGGTCAGTGCTGCCAGATCACTGAGCACCTGCACGTGTCCAGCACTCCATTGCCGGGGCTGAGTGTCGAAAACACACAGTGTGCCTATGGCGTTGTCGGCTCGGTCGATCAGCGGGATGCCGAGGTAGGCGACCACTGTGCCGTCGAGGACAGCGGGGTGGTTGCGGAACACCGGGTCGATGCGCATGTCGTCGATCACCAGCGGTGCCCCATTTGCCACGGCGTACTGGCACACCGAGTCGGCCAGTGGCGTTTGTCTTTTCTCCTCGGTACCCGTGTCCATACCGGCGGTGCTCTTGAAGAACTGACGATCCTGGTCGATCAACGAGAACGCCGAGTAGGGTGCGTTCAGCGCATCGGCGGCGGTCCGGGTGATCCGGTCATACGCTTCTTCCGGAGGTGTATCCAACAGTCCCGTGGCGTAGAGCGCCTGCAGACGGTCCGGATTGTTCACGGCTTCCGACACATCGGGCATGGCTTCCGCATCGAACACTCCCGATGCCACGAGCCGGGCCCTGGCCTCTTCCAAGAGGGGGCTCTTGTCGCGCTTGAGTTCGTGCAGGATGCGAGATCCGACCGAGCGTGCGATATAGGTTTGCACGTCCTCACCGGAAGCCTTCGCCTGCTCATCGAGAGTCTTGTTCAGCCACTCGTCGAACTTGGCGAACTTGGGCAGGTGGACGGCCATTTCACGAACGGTAACCGATACCTTCGCTAATTAACAGGTGAGCAAGGCAGCGTTCTCACGGAAACCCAGTTAGCTGCCCGCCGATGGATGATCTTGAAACGCGCACACCCGACACTGCGAATCGGTCTGCGGAGCGCCCGACTGTGCGTAAGTTTGGTGGCGTGCAACCGCCTCTGCGATTCGCGTTCTTCACCGAGCTCTACAGTCCTCACATCGGCGGCCAGGAGGTGTTTTTCCAAGAGTTGGCCGAGGCTCTGGTGCGGCGCGGCCACACCGTCGACGTCTACTGCATCGGCCACGATCCGAGTCTGCCGACGCATGAAATCCTCAACGGGGTAAGCCTTTTCCGCAATCCAAATAACGGTCGCTATCAGAAGCCTCTCGTACCTGCGTTGCGGCGCAGTTGGTCACAGATAACCCGGTACAGTGCGTGGATTCGCGGCATCACCAACTCCGCGCGACACGATTTTTATTTGCTCAACCAGTGGCCGCTAATGCACGTCCTGGCACTACCGCCCCGGGCGCGGCGGCGGAGCGCGGTGCACTGGTGCGAGGTTCGTGACGGCACCCTGTTCCGCACCATCCAGGCCCGGTTCCCCAAGATGGTGTCCGCCAACTTTGCGGTCAGCGCAGCTGTCGCCGCGGAGATCGGTGCACAGTCGGGACAACCCTTCGGCGTACTTCCCAGCGGCCTCGAGGTGGGCCGCTACCGCAATGCACCACGTGACACCCGGTCAGGCGTCCTTTCCCTGGGGCGACTTTTCGCCCACAAGAATCTGCCGCTGCTCATCGATGCATTCGCGTTGGTCGCAGACGACTTCGAAGGCGATCTGACCATTGCCGGTGACGGTCCGGAGCGCGCGGCGATCGAGTCCTATGTGGCACGCTCGCCGATCGCCGACAGGGTGCACGTACTCGGGGAGGTCACCGAAGCCCAGAAGATCTCGTTGCTGTCAGAAGCCGCCATTCTGGCCATGCCGAGCCGTCGGGAGGGATTTCCGCGCGTGATCGCCGAGGCGATGGCCAGCGGTCTGCCGACCGTGACCGCGAGTTTCCCGGAGAATGGCGCCAAAGACGTGGTCGCACAGTACGGTTCGGGAGTCGTCTGTGGGACGGAGCCGTCGGATTTCGCAGACGGCTTGCGGTCCGCGGCGGCGGAGTGGGACCGGTTCTCCCAGGCAGGACTGGCGGGGGCACAAACTCTGGATTGGTCGGGTATCGCCGGCACGCTGGAAGTGCGGGCAAGGGAGGTCATGGAATATGCCGGGTGAAGGCAAACGCATCATCGTGACCGGCGGCGCTGGTTTCGTCGGCCATGAGTTGATCCGCGTCCTACGGGCAGACAACACCGTGCTGCTCGCAGACGCGCTGCGGTACGGAACCCCGGAGTGGTTCGACAACGACCTCGACGGCGTCGAATTCCGCCAGGTGGACATCCGCGACGCCAAGGCGATCAGCACTGTGGTCGAGGAGTTCAGTCCCGATGTCGTCGTGCACCTGGCGGCCATCCACTACATCCCTGAATGCGACGCCGATCCCGCACTGGCGGTCGCGACCAATGTCTCGGGCACCGTCAACCTCATGGCCGCCTGTAAGCCGGGCACGCGGTTCGTCTTCGCCAGCAGCGGTGCAGTGTACGAGCCGGACGAGGCGCCGCACCGCGAGTTCGAGTCCGCGCTGGGGCCGGCCGACATCTACGGCATCACGAAGCTTCAGGGCGAGGAGTATGTCCGCGCGTTCGCCCGCGATCGCGGGCTCTCCGCGTGCATCGTCCGGCTGTTCAACGTGATCGGGCCGGGTGAGACGAACCCGCATCTGCTGCCGGCCATCGTGTCGCAATTACACGGCGGCGCCGACGCCATCAACCTGGGCAACACCTGGCCGAAGCGGGACTACATCGACGTACTCGACGCCGCGAGCGGATTCGCTGCGGCCGCGCTGGGAGCCAACCCGGATGGTGTCGCGTGCGAGGTGGTCAACCTCGGCAGCGGTCAGCAGTATTCCGTCGACGACATCCTGGCGCGGATGCGCTCCGTCCTGGGATTGCGGTTCGAGGTCCGGCAGGACCCCAGCCGGATGCGGGCCGTCGATCGCCCGTTCCTGGGTGCCGACATCAGCCACATACATGACGTATTCGGTTGGCAGCCAAAGCATTCGCTCGACGACACATTGCAGCGCACATGGGCCACACCGGACCTGTCGGCGAACCTTCGGGGACGCACGGTGTGACGGCTCCGCGTTTCGGGATCGCCATCGCCACGATTGGTCGCTGGGCGGAGGTCGGTCAGCTGCTCGATGATCTGGCCGCGCAGACCTATCCCCCGTCGGCGGTGGTGATCGCACACCACGACAGAGAGCAGCCGGAACCCGAGGCGTTGACGGCCCTGCTACGCACCCGTCACCTGCCGGTCCGAGTGGTGGTCAGCCCCCGAGGGGTATCGCACGCACGCAATATCGCCGCCGCCGCGCTGGGTGACGACGTCGACTGGGTGTTGTTCCCCAACGACACCACCCGCTACGACGCCGACTTCCTCGAACGCCTCGCCGGCCGCTGTGTGCCGCCGACCACCGTGTGTGCGGCGCAGCTGGTCGACCAGGAGGGCCCACGGAATTTGTTGCCTGCTGCGGGTGCGCCTCTCACACGCCGCACGGCGTGGGGTGCGATCGAACCGGCGACAGCGTTCCGCCTCGACGAGTTCCGGGCCGTCGGCGGGTTCGACGTGTCGATCGGCACGGGCTCTGACAGTCCCTGGCAGGCCGGGGAGGGCACCGATCTGGTGCTGAGGTTGGCTGAGCGAGACGGCTTTTCGATCGAGTGGGCGAGCGACATCGTGGTGCACGCCGCCACCGAGTTCGCCCACCTGCGGCCCGAAGAGCGACGCCGCAAGCTCCGCAACTATGGGCGAGGCGCCGGCCATCTGTTGCGAAAGTGGCGATATCCGCTGTGGTACAAGCTGGCTCATCTGCTGGCCGCTGCCCTGATGCCGCTGCGCAATCGCAAGAAGTTCACTCCGGCGGACGGACTGGCCTTGCTGACCGGCCGCACCGAGGGGGTGCTCGGCCGAACGTTCTCCCGCGAAGAAGATCATCGGGCCGTGGTCCGGTGAGCATGACCACCAAACTCGTCCAAACCGCAGCACAGGTGCTCGCCGGGCTGGCGCTCGCCGCGTTTCCGGCGTTCTATCTCGCTGTCTTCGCGCGCATCGCGCCCATCGAGCAGCAGGGTTTTCTGGCGCTGTGCCTCGCGCTGGGCGCATATGTCGCGGCGGTCCTCAGTGCGTGGGTGATCGAATCGCGGTTGGCCACTCCGGACGCCGATCATCAGGTGGCGTTGCCGTGGTGGATGACGCTGTTCAGCGTGACCGGCGGCCTGGCGCTGATGGTCGGTCCCCCGGTGCCCCCGGCGCCGGTTCTGCTGTTGGGCATCGTGGGTCTGCAGTCCGGTCTGTTGATGGCGCGGTCAGTCGGGGTGGTCAGCGGGCGGTGGAAGCTGGAAACCGCGTCGGCTGCAGTCCTTTTGGCGGCTTGCGGCGCCGCGCTTCTGCTCGCCGATGACCACAGTGGCGCCAGTGCCCGGATCCTGGCCCTCGGTGCGGTGGCGGCCATCGTGATGAGACTGTGGCGGGCGCCGCGCGTCGGCGGATCCGGGATGCCGCCGGATCGACGCCGCGCCGCCTGGGTGACCGGCGAGACGGCCGTCGTCGGTTCGGTGCAACCAGCGCTGCAGTCTCTGGTCCTGGTGATGCTGGGTCCGGCAGCGTCGGTCGGGTTCCGGGTGGTCTCGACGGTGTCCGGGGCGCTCGAACCGATTCTGGCTTACGGCCGCATGCGACTCCTCGCCCACGGCGCCAAAGGTGAAGCCACCGCGGTTGCGGCCACCTTTGTCGCGGGCCTTGCGGTGATCTTCGGCGCGAACTGGCTGGGCCTGTGGAGCGCCGTGTTCGGGCCGGCGTGGGCAGACGTCGTGATCGCCGCGCTCTTGCTGGCGTGCCTATGGAAGGGCTCGATGCTGGTGACCACGGTGCCGTTCGCCGCGCTGCGCCGAGCCGGACGCACCGCGCTGGTGTTCTGGATCCGGTGCGGTAGCACGCTGATCTATCTGCTTTTCGGCGTGTCGTTCCTGTTGATCTTCCGGTCCTACACGGCCGCGTTTCTGTCTTTCCTGGTGGCAGAAACCGTGAGCCTGTTGCTGTACTACTACGGCTTCAGGAGAATCGGTGCAACGCGGGCGGAGGAAAAGACCTGGTGATCGAGCGACGACGATTTCTCGCAGCGTTGCCGATCGCGGTCGCGCTGGCAGCCTGTGCGCGCTCCCCGGAGCGCACAGTGGTCGACGTTCGCGATCACGGCGCGGTCGGCGACGGCGCCGGCGACGATTCCGCGGCTGTCCGCGCCGCGGTGGAAACGCTGAAATCCGGTGACACGCTGCGATTCCCGAAGGGCAGTTATCGCATCGCCGAGCTCAATCCCCAGTGGGGCGCCGCGGTCCGCCTCGACGGACTGTCCGATATCACCGTGGAGTTCGAGCCGGGCGCTGAACTGGTGATGGACAACGTCGACCCGGCGACCAACAAGGGGACCGCGCACGGGATTCTGGTCCACGGTCCGGCAGCCCGGATCGCGGTGCGTAACGCCAAGATCCGCTGGGTCACCCGAGCGACGCGGTCCATGGGAGACGGTATCCGCATCTTGGGTTGTGCCACCGATTCCGATCAGACACCGCAGGGGTGGGAGGGCCCAGCCGCGCCGGTGAGCGAGGTTGAACTCGTCGACTGCGAAGTCCGCGGCAGCGCGCAATCCGGGGCGATCCTGATCGGCGTATCCGACATCAAGATCTCCGGTTTACGTGTCGTCGACACCGCGGCTGATGGTTTGCACTTCAACGCGTGCCGCCGGATCACGGTCGACGACTATGTGGCCGCCAACAACGGCGATGACGGGTTGGCGTTCGTCACCTACTTCAACGATCAGCCTTTCTTCGACAACGCCGCCGAGACCTTCGCGTTCCCTCAGTTGACCGACTGGTCCAACGCCGACGCCACCGTGTCCAACGTCAGCATCACCGGCGGGATGGCCAACGGCGTCCGGTTGGCGGGCGCGCAGCGGGTCTCCATCACCGGTTTGGAGGTCACCGGGAAGCGTGAAGGTTCCGGGGTGATCGCGGACTCGGCGACGGTCGAGTCGGACCCGATCTGGCACTACGTCGCGTCCCGGCAGGTCCGGCTCGACTCTGTCACGGTGCGAGACTGCTCGATGGGTCTGCAGATGCTGGCGCGCCCACCGGCCGAGGGTGTCGATGCCCGGTTCACCGAGTTCGATGTGCACATCGACAACGCCACGGTCACCGACTGCGCCAATTGGGGGGTCCGCGTCGAGTCGCTGACCGGCCAGCCGGTCAGCGGGTTGCGGTTGGGACGTTGCCGCGTCGAGGCCACCTCGACCGACGGCGGCGACGGCGGCGTCGGGCTGTCCGCCACGAAAGCCATTGATTTCGAGGATCTCACCGTCGTTCACCGCGTGCCGGTGACGACGTTCTACGCCGGCGCCACCACCGATCTCACCGTCAACGCACTGGCATTGGCCATCGAGGACAGCGGTCAGCCGTGGCAGCAGCCTCCGGCGCCGTGCGCGATCTTCGAGGACTCCCAGGGCGTCGTCACCACCATGGACGTGACGTGGCCGGCCGCTCCTCCCTCGTGGACACCGGTCCTGGTCCGTAGGTCCGACGCCGCGTGTGGCGTGGGGACCGTCGGCCCGGCGGTAGAGATCCGGACTCTGAATGTGGACCCGGATTCGGTCGTCAACCGCGTCGGTGACTGCTGATCATCGCCGCGCCTCGTCGCGGCGGCACCACAAGTCGGCGATCACCGCACTGAACACGGCGAGCAGCAGCAGGAAGATGACGAAGCCGAAGTTCACGTTCTGTGTTCGCCACACTTCGGACAGGCAGTGCGCCATCACCCCGGCCGTGCATCCCACAGCGACGCCGTAGCGAATCAGCCGCGCAAAGACGTAACCGGCGATGGCATACAGCGCCAAAGTGTAAGGCCAGCCCCACATTCCGTAGACGGCATAGGTATCGGCGAACACCGAGTTGGTCGTGAAGTTGGCCTCCAGTTCGACGGCGTAGCCATAGGCATCGGCGTCTTTGAGACCGTCGGCTTTGGCGACCTTCTCGAACTGCAGGAAGGTCGGGACAGCCGCGTTGGCGGCGGTGACCGGGTGGCCGGGGTTCTCCCAGGTGGCACGCATCACCGCGTCGGCCACCCCGATCGACACCTGAGCGGGTACGCCCAGGTACGCGCCCATCTGGTAGAGGTTCATCACCGCGGGATTGGAGACACCGGCATCCTTGTAGTACAGCGCATTACGCACATAGTTCAGGCCGGTGAGAACACCGAAGGCAACACCCGCCAGTGCCAGAGCGGCAATCCATCGCCGGACGTACACCGCGCTGTCGTGCACGGGCTTGCGGGTCTTGACCCAGATCACCAGGTAAACCACCGTCGCCATGAACAGCGAAAGACGCGACGCGATCATGGAATTGAGAAGCAGGAGCACCAGCGCCGCCACCATGGCTGTCAGTCCGACGACACGTTTACGCCACAGATAGATGCTCAGCGGCGCCGCGAGGATGGTTGCCGACCGCAGTGTCTGCACGCCGGCGTAACCGGGCAACGAGTTGGTGAACTGGTTGCTCTGGGTGGTCAGGGAGCCGATGATCGACTGTGCGCTACCGATCTTGTAATACGAGTAGGCGACACCGATTACCGAGGCCGCCATGATGATGGCGAAGTACCGGCGCTCGAAGGTCGGAGTACTCAATCGCGCCACGGTGCTCGCGGCCGGTTTGGCTTCCGCGCCGATGCGGAATCCCAGGCTCGCCACCGACACCACGGCCGCGTACCACAACACGATCAGCACCGCTGCCCGGACGCTCAGCGGCTCGGGCATGGCGAATCCGGATAGGCGCGCCCATGACGACGGGGTGTCGCCGTAGGTGCGCCACCCGACCATCGCAAACCATGCGAGGAAGGAGCCGACCACCGGGAGCAGGATGAAGAACGCGGGCCGGAACCACCACTCGTCGGGCAGATCGTCGGAGAGAGCGCCGCCTTCCGCGGGGCCGAGCGGAGTGGTCCGCGATTCGGGGTGCAGCCCAAGCACTTCTACGTGTCCGCCGGTGCCGAGGATCGGTCGGGGTCGGTCTGCCGCGCGCTTGCTTTCTCCCGGCTCCACCATGGGCGGTGCGTGAAGACCGCGGCGAGCGGCACTGTTTCGGCCGCGGCGGTTGCGGACCGTACAGCCAACACCTGGGCGACCGTGTCGACACCGAGGCGGGCCACCACCACCAGATCGGTGGCGGCGGCGATCGCCTGCGGCAGCGCGGCGGCGTCACCCAACGCACCGGCGTCGAGGATCGCGGTCTCATCTCGGCTCGCCGGCAACGGTGCTGGGTCGTCGCGCAGCCGCACCGTTGTCGCTGCACCGGTTTCGGCGGCAGCGAACGCGAGCAGATCGGTGATGGTGCGGCTGCCCGAGGCCGACGAGGCACCGATGACGACCACGGCGCGCGGCGACGTCGCGGACGGGAGCTGCGCCCAGAGGGTGCGTGCGAGCCTGGCCTGCTTGTCGCTCCACCCCTCGCGCGCCGGCTGCCGTAGGTCGACTGCGGGCACCAGCACACCGTCGACGGCGTTGACGATCTGTGGGTCGGTGGACAGCCGGCCGGCACGGCGGCGGCGCGCCATCAGCATCAGCGGCAGTAGCGTGCCGAGGAAAATTCCGCCCAGCAGCGCGCCGACCTTCCAGCGGTCAGTGCTGGGATGGTTGGGAGTCGGTTGCTGCAACACGACGATCATCCGGTCCGGCGACGCCTGCAACTGGACGCGTTCGCGCAATCCTTGGATCTGTTGGACACGGTCCGGCGGTGCACCGGCTTCCCATCGCGCAAGTACCGGCAGAACTGTGCGCAACTGTTGGTCGCTGCGTTGGGTCAGGTGTTGGCGATACAGCTCGATGACGGTGTCGACGGTCCGCACGGCTTCGGATTCCGAAGCGGCGGTACTGGACACGGTCACCACGGTGGTGCTGCCGTTCTGGGTCACCTCGAACATCGCGGGTTCTGATTTGCCCAATTTGTCCCCCACCGACTGGGCGAAACCTTCTCCGGACAAGTAGGCCACCTCGCCGGAGACGTAGTTTTCCTGGACCTCCTTGGTGCTGGGCGTCGTCTGGTCGGCACCGCCGGCGAGCGCGACCAGATCGGTCTGGTCGTTGAGCCGTAGGTAGCTGGTGGCAGTGGTATCCGATCCGAGCATGCTGAAAGCCGAGCCGCCGAGCAGGGCGCCGACGACAAAGCCGACGACGGCCGCGGCGAGTAGCTTGGCCCGCCAGGTGCGCGTCTCCAGCTCAGAAATCGTCGCCAACGACGCTTCGGACGCGCCTCCCCCGTGGGCTGACATGTTCTACGGTGCTCCGTCCTCACAGTTGCCATGCACTTCGGGATCGCCGCGGCGGCACAGGTATCAAGGCATGGACGAACTCCGAGTATGCCTGTTCGTCGAGCGGTACGAGGTACGGTGCAGCTAACTACTTGGTTACGGGGTTCGGATGCGTTCGCGACGGTATAGTCCAGCCCCTGTTGGGACTTCACCGCTCACACACTCTCGAAGGCAGACCGCGTGCACCCGGACGAACCCTCCTCATCACTGTTTTCTCTGACCTCCGCGGCGCATCGCACGGTCGAGAGCAGGCCGTGGTGAGGATGTTTCGGACGCTGCTGGCAGCGATGTTGGTGTGCGTCCCGATCGCGCTGGCAGGTCCGGTTCAGGCGCAGCCCGATGGCGAGGCGACCGAATTGTCCTTGGATTGGCCTGCGCTGGGCCTGGCGCCGGAGGTGTTGCTCGGTGCCGGTACGGCAACGGCTTTCACGGTCCCGGTGCCGAACGGAATGTCAGCGTTGCGGGTGCGTGGGCTCTTGCACGCGCCGGTGAACATCGGCGCAGGTTTCGTCGAGATCGTCGACGGTGACGGCACGTTCCTGGCGGCGGTCGACCTGCCTCCTGCGACGTCGGCGCAGGCGGTCACGCCGTTCGACATCGACGTGTCGGCGGCGACGGTGCGCGATTCCGCGATCAGTTTGTCGTTCACGGTACGTCCCACCGATCGCTCAGATCAGGTGTGCGGGCCGGCGCAGCAACTGCTCATCAGTGAACTGAGCACGCTGTACGCCGGAGAGTCCTCGGCGCCGACCACGATCGCCGACTTCTTCCCGCCGGTGCTTCAACGCGTTGTCGTCTATGCGCCGGTCGGCGCCGATGCGGCCGAGCAACAAGCGACGTTGACTCTGGTGTCGGCGTTGACCCGGCTGTACCAGCCGGTGCCGCTGGATGTGCGGGTCGAGAATCTTCCGCGGGGGGCCGTGCCGCCGCCGGCAGGGCGGTTGGGTCGGGCCGTCATGGTGGAGCGGGGTTCGGCGGGTCTACGGGTAGA
This sequence comes from Mycobacterium sp. SMC-4, assembly GCF_050205565.1. Lineage (GTDB taxonomy): Bacteria > Actinomycetota > Actinomycetes > Mycobacteriales > Mycobacteriaceae > Mycobacterium. Next base: position 137,045 of record NZ_JBNMQU010000013.1, read on the forward strand.
AGGGGCCGACGGTCCGGCGTCGTTCCTGCGGGTGTCCGGCCAGGGCGACGAGCTGACCGCCCAAGTCTCACTGCTGGACAACGAATTGCAGTCGCTGGCGCAGGTACCGGCGGCCCGGGTCGATCAGGCCGGCTCGAGCGCCGCCCCCGTTGCCGACACCGTGACCTTCCAGCAGCTGGGGATGCAGGGCCGCATGGACGTCTTGCGCTCGGGCACGCTGAACGTCGGGGTCGACCGCGCCGCCCTGGGGCCGAGGGTCGCGAGCCTGCAGGCGCATCTGCTGGCCGACTACACGCCGGTGGCTCAAGGTGATTCGGCGACGGTGACCGTGCGATCCGGTGACGACGTGCTCTACACGGCCCCGTTGGACCGCACCGGCCGGCTGGACGCGACGTTCGATGTCCCGGGTGCGGCGCTGCGCCAACGGGTGGGGCTGGACCTCACCGTCACATTCACGCCGCACCAGGAGTGCGGTCCGTTCATCGCCCCGCTGTCGTTCCAGATCGATCCGGAGTCGACGCTGACGATGCGGCGAGGCGGTGCGCCGCTGGAGGGGTTCGGCGCGGTGCCTTCGGAGTTCGCCCCGGAGTTCTATGTCGGGTTGGACGGCAGCGGTCAGAACCAGTTGATTCACGCGGCACGCGTGGTCGCCGAGATCGCCCAGTTGACCACCGCGCGGTTGACTCCCAAGGTGGTGGACTTCCGGTCTGCCGTCGACGCCGAAGCGGGAGCGCTGTTGGTCGCGAATTCGGCTGGGTTGGAGCAGACTCCGCTGAGTCCCCCGTTGAGCGGCAACGGATCCGCGATCAGTGCCGACCTGCCGAGTGTGTTGCGCGCCGATATCGAGAACGGATTGGGATCCATTCAGGCGTTCGCCGATCCGGCGCGAAACCGCTCAGTGGTACTGGTGACCACGACCGGAGCCTGGACACTGGTGGACCCGCTGTTGGGTTACCTCGACGGGTTGACCGACGGGTGGTCACAACTGTCGGGGAATGTGCTCGCCGCGGGTATCGGCGGGGTGCCGACGGAGCTCACCATCGGCGCCGGTGACTCCGAGGAGGCGGAGCCGCAGGACGGTGGGACGTCGCTGTGGACCATCGTCGGGGTGGCCGTCGCCGCGGTCGCGGTGATCCTTGCGCTGGTGGGGTCATGGTGGTGGCGGATGCGGCGCACCAGAAGCGAGCGCGCGCAGCCGGCGGACGCGACCGCTGGTCAGTGACGTTCCAGCGCGGAGCAGATCGTGTTGGCAGCGGCGTCCGTGTCGATGCGGGACTGCCGCTGTGCGACATACGCCGCGCCGCGGGCGGTCAGACCCGCATTGGCCGCATCGTCGAGGCAGTAGGTGCGAAGCAGTTGAGCGAGCCCGCGGTGGTCGTGGGGATCGAAGTAGTCCGCGCCGTCCCCGCAGGTTTCTTGCAGGGACGGGATCGCTGACGCCACCACAGCGGTCCCGGAGGCCATCGCTTCGAGCGGTGGGAGGCCCGCGCCTTCGTTGAGGGATGGCATCACCAGCAGCTCGGCGGCCGCGACCAGTGCGCGCAGCTGCCCGAATTCGAGGCGTCCGATCATCTGGACGCGGTCCCCCAGCGCCGTCGCGAGGGTGCGAACGCGGTCGTCGAGTGTCCGGACGGATGCGCCACTGCCGGCGATCACCAGCGTGTGTGGAATGTCCTGTTCGACTTCGGTATAGGCCTCCAGCAGCGCCGGAAGGTTCTTGTGCCGTTTGACATTCCCGAGGTACAGGATGAATCTGCCGCTGACCGGCGAGAGCGCAGGGTCGGCCGGTTCGAACCAGGCGTCGCCGACCGGGATCGGCGTCACCACGAACTGTGCCGACGGAACATATTTCGCCAAGGCGTCGGCAGCGGCGCGAGACGGCGTGAAGATCGTGTGCGAGCGCCGAGCGTCGGCCTCCAGCATCGCGCGCGCGTACAGACGGCGAGCGGAGCCCTGACCGCTGATCTCGGCTGGCAGCAAATGGTTATCGTCGTGAACAGTGATGAAACTCAGCACTTTCCGCTGCGAAGGACGCATGAGAGCGATGGGGAACGGATAGTGCGGAGTCCAGAAGGCTCTCGGGCGCACTGCATTCAGCGCGTGCGCCCAAGCGCGCTGCTCGGCCACCGAATAGACTGGCGCCTTAGCCGGGGCTGAGTACACAAGATGGGTGCTCGAGGAGACGGCGGGTGTGTTGTCACGGTCCGCGAGGACAGTCAGGCTGCGACGGCGCGCGGACAGAATCAACTCTAGGCGCGGCAACTGCACGCTGATGTACGTGCCGATGCCGCTCTGGTCGATCTGTCGGGCGTCGAACAGCAGGTCGGTACCGAAGGAGTCCATTGATCTGAAAGGCTACCGGTGGCCACCGAGTCCGCGCGTGGAACTTCCCTTACCGGATCAGCCGGGCGATTCTTCTGAGCCGAGCGTGTCGAAGACTTCGTGATACAGCAGTGAGTGCACGCGTTCCACTTGCGGAATGTCGTTGAACTCCAGTGGGTCTTGCGAGGCTGATTCGACGATCAGGGTGCCCTTGCGGAACATTCGGTCGACGAGGCCGTGGCGGAATTCGACGCTGTTGATGCGCGCCAGCGGGATGTCGATGCCGGCGCGGGTGAGCACGCCGTGGCGGAACATGACGCGGCGGTCGGTGATGACGAAATGGGTGGTCCACCAGTTCAGGAACGGCCATACCGCCAGCCAGCCGATCAGGATGAACCAGAGCACGGCGATGACGAGGAACACGACGTTCTTTGCGCTCGGCTCCCAGTCCAGGGTGTTGACGTAGCCGGCGACGAAGGATGCGGCCGCGGTCGCGACGATGAGCAGCAGCGCCGGGAACACCAGCCTGCCCCAGTGCGGATGGCGATGCAGGACGACATGTTCGTCCCTAGCCAGCATGTTCTCGGGATAACCCACGCCAGCACTCTACTGATTCGTGATGGCGAAACGTTGCCTGATTCGACGAGCTGCCGTGCGCCTCAGCGTATTGTCGTGGCGTGCAACGTGAATGTCGCTGTGGGCATGAGTTTGCCGTGCATCAGCACTACCGCGCGGGGACGGACTGCGCCAAGTGCGAGTGCGTGCGATATCGCCCGGCGGGCAACAGTTTTCGAGACCGCGTCACCGGCTGGATCAGTCAGCTTCGGGGCTGCTAAGCCGAAGACTCCGGCTCAGTAGGCGCCGTTGGGCTTCAGCATCGCCTTGACGGTCTTGATCGCGATCAGCAGGTCCGAGATCATCGACCAATTCTCGACGTAAAAGAGATCGAGGCGGACTGAGTCTTCCCACGACAGGTCCGAGCGGCCGCTGACCTGCCACAGACCCGTGATACCCGGGCGAACGAGCAAGCGGCGCTTGGCGTAGTCGTCGTAGGACCTGACTTCGTTGGCCAGCGGCGGGCGCGGGCCGACGACGCTCATATCGCGCTTGAGCACGTTGATGAACTGAGGCAACTCGTCGATGCTGTACTTCCGAAGAATCTTGCCGACACGGGTGACGCGCGGGTCCTCACGGATCTTGAACAGCACGCCGCCTTCGCTCTCGTTGAGTGCAGCGAGCTTGTCGACCATCTTGTCCGCGCCATCGACCATGGTGCGGAACTTGATCATCTGGAACGCGTGACCGTCGAGGCCGATGCGCTCCTGCCGATAGAAGACCGGGCCCTTGCTGGTCAGTTTCACCGCGAGGGCGACGACGAGCAGGATCGGCGACCCGACAAGCAGTACCGCGCTAGAGAAGACGACATCGAACAGGCGCTTCTGAAACTTCTTCGCGCCATGGTACTGCGGCTTCTCCACATGGATGAGCGGCAGGCCGGCGACCGGTCGCATCTGCAGGCGCGGACCCGCGATATCGACGACTCCCGGCGCCACCAAGAGGTCGATGTCGAGCTTCTCGAGCTCCCAGGACAGGTCTCGAATACCGCGACCATCGAGACGCTCAGTGGCGGTGACGGCCACAGCGTGGCTGTTGGTAGCGGTCACGGCACCGACCACATGCGATTCATCACCGAATGTCGGGATGGTTCCGACGCCCGAGACGTCGATCTTCTTGCGCGGGAGGGGCCCCGGTATGCAGGCCCCTACGACCTCGTACTCAGAGGCCGGGTCGCGATGGAGCGACGCAGTAAGGTCCCGGACGGCCGACGGGCTTCCGACGACCAACACACGAGTTATGCAACGACCGTGTTTCTGCCGGACATATCGAACTACAAGGCGCGCGAGCCACCTGAACATGATCAGCATCAAGAGGCCAGCAGGAAGCGCGATCATCAGATAACCCCGCGCGATCTCGAGCTTGAACAGCATCGATACGATCGCAACACCGCCAAAGACGGCGAGAGTTGCCAGGGACACGCGGCGGTACTCTTCGGCACCTGAACCGATCACACGCGGCGACCGGGAGTGATTTATCGAAAGCGCCGCAAGCCAGATGACTGCGATCGCCACCGAAACCACTGTGTAATCGAGGTACCGGTACGATGCAACCTCGGGCGCGGACGCGCCAAAGCGTAGCCACTGCGCCAAACCAATAGCTAATAGAACACCGAGTACGTCCGTCGCCAGCAGACGTCCCGCGTAGCCTCTTTGCCACGCTGGCAGCTTTGTCGGTATCGGTACTATGTTTGCTGCAGTGTCGAGTCGGTCGTTGACCGCTGTCATGGAACCCCCCATGTGCTTTCCCCTTGCGCAGGAACTTTAGCGTAGGAGCTAGGCACACTTCAACAGGAGAGAGGCGTTCGCTCGGCGATCAGCGAAAGGCGAGTCATCGATACGCTTTGCAGCCCGCCGGCGGCTAAACGAGGTCGCGCACCTTCGCTGACACGTTTCAGACCATCGGCTACGGACTTGCTGCCGAGACGGCACAGGAACACGACCGAGAATGTCCAGTCTCCGCGGTCAGCCCTCGCAACCGACGTTCTAACGTCCGGTTAACATCGGCCACACCCCTCATGTTCCCTTCGAGTCACTTGCCACTAGTCCAAGTATCGGCGGCAGAAGACGGAAGATCTCTTCACCAACCGCGTCAAAGACCTCCGCGCTCTCGCCTATCGGGTCCCGAACGTCCTGCCAGGCTCCCGCCGAAAGCTGTGATCGGGCTTCGGATAGGTCCCCGAGCGACAAGGCGCCCCGCTCAGTAATTAAGCGAAAGGCTTCTCGCATCGTGAAAGTTACGTTGATCTTCCTTGGCGCTAACTCAAGCACAATGTCGCGGTGGGCCCGTGTCATCGCGAGAATAAGGTCAGCGCCCCCTGCGATCTTCGGCGACAACTGACGCGCCGTAAAGCCGCCGACGTCACCACCAAGCCGCTCAAGCACACGTCCGGCTTCTTTGTGGATACCATGACCGATCACCGCACGTGTTCCGGCGCTGTGTGCAACAAAAGCCGGGATCTGCATTCGCGCCGCGGCTGCCACGGCCAATCGTTCTGCTGTCGGTGACCTGCAAATGTTTCCTGTGCAGACAAACAGGACCTCCAACCAACTCCTCCTCGATCGGCTGCCACAGTCCCGGCAATTGCAACTTGTCGTCCGATGCCGGGGGGATCAGGCCCGTTCAGGCTGCGGTCCACCCCGGTTCCCCTCCGCGCTCTACCGTACGGGGTGTGATGTGATGGGTGGACACTGGGCGAAGCGACTGGCACGCTGTCCGCGACCGCGGCCAGTGGCCGCGGGCCACGCTTAAGATACGGACAAACGCTCCATCTTTCAGGAGACTGGAGAAATTAGGGGGATCTTCAATGGGTTGTTCTGTAGCAGTGTTTGGTACCGGATACTTAGGAGCGACGCACGCGGCATGTATGGCCGAGTTAGGGCACGACGTAGTCGGTGTTGACGTCGACACGGCCAAACTCGCAAAGCTTGCCGCCGGAGAAGCCCCGTTTTTCGAACCCGGCCTCGACGAAGTGCTGCAAAAGAACATCGCTGCAGGCCGCCTTAGGTTCACGTCGTCATACGCCGAGGCAGCCGAGTTTGCTGATATTCATTTCATCGGAACCGCAACTCCGCAGAAGCGGGGCGAATTCGCCGCCGACCTCACCTATGTGGATTCCGTCGTCACGACGCTTGCACCGCTAATCTCGCGGCCTTCTGTTATCTTCGGAAAGTCAACAGTGCCTGTTGGCACCGCTTCGCGCCTAAGCGAAATGGTGAGGGAACTTTCACCTTTAGGCGATGAAGTCGAGGTGGCATGGAACCCCGAATTTTTGCGCGAAGGGTTTGCTGTGCAGGATACCCTTCACCCAGACCGTATCGTTCTCGGCGTTGATCCGCTGACCAGCGGGCAAGCCGAAGCCGCTGCCCGAAACGTGTACAAGACCATTATCGACGAAGGTTGTCCTTTCTTGGTCACGGACCGCGAGACCGCGGAATTAGTCAAAACTGCCGCGAATGCATTCCTCGCTACAAAGATCTCTTTCATAAATGCGATGGCCGAGGTATGCGAGGCAGCAGGGGCTGATGTGACCGAGTTGGCCGATGCGATTGGCTATGATGCACGAATCGGCCGACGATTCCTCAACGCGGGGATCGGGTTCGGTGGCGGTTGCTTACCGAAGGATATCCGGGCCTTCATGGCCCGTGCCGGCGAACTAGGCGCGAATCAAGCCTTGACGTTCTTACGCGAAGTCGACAGCATAAACATGCGTAGAAGAACTAGGATGATGGAATTAGCTCGCGAGGCCGCCGGCGGTTCCCTGATCGGGACGAGAGTCGCGGTGCTAGGTGCCGCGTTTAAGCCGGATTCGGACGATATCCGGGACTCACCGGCCCTCAATATCGCGGGTCAGATCCAATTGCAGGGAGCGTCGGTCTCAGTGTACGACCCGAAAGCAATTGAGAACTCGAGAAAGTTATTCCCCACTCTCGACTACGCCAGCAGCGTCCAAACAGCATGCGAGGGGGCTGACGTCACGCTGGTACTTACAGAATGGGACGAATTTAAGAACCTCGAACCGGCGGACTTGGAACGAGTGGTACGCCGTAAACAGATCATCGATGGAAGAAACTGCCTTAATCAAGATAAATGGCGCAAGGCTGGGTGGGTCTATCGCGGAATGGGCAGGCGCTAATCTAGCGGTCACTAATGCAGCGGTCTCTCAGCATCTAGGCTGCAGTACCACAATGGTCCACTACGAACTAGTCATGCGCGATTGCCAGGAACTTCAAACACAGGAGAGTCGCTCGAGACCCTATCCGAGCCACCTCGCCCACCGGCTCCAGAATCGGTAAGCACAGAGTATCAAGCTACGATCACGGCGGCGGTCTGTGAGTATCTCATCGTAGCTGGGTTTGGCTACCCGTGTCTTTTGGGCTGTAGCGCGGACCTCGACGCCAAGGCAGCCCGCAGACGGGATCGCACAGGAATGTCGAACGCGTAGGCCGCAATGGTCCCAATCGAAATTGCTACAGCCGCCGTTATCGCGACAGCACCTAGTTGCGGAACGCCCGCCGAGGCCAGCCAAAGAAGGAGTACGTACCCGATGTTCTGGTGCAGGAGATAGACGGGGTAGGACAGTTCACCCAAGAAATTAGAAAAGGGGCGCACCCCTTGTGGGATCCGGACGACGATTGCGGCTACCACTAAAGCTGTAGCTACGATGAGCGGTGGAAGTACGGCCAGTCCGCGCGATGCTGTGACAGCGACGGCGCATATTATCACTGCCACGGGGGCAATCCACCGCCCACTCTTATGGCCGATGTTCAGAGCAATTCCGACCACAAAAAGCGGTAACCAGCTTGCGATGCCGTCCAGCATGTCAATGACTGGATTACCGTGAAAAACTAGGCCGATACCGCGCATCGCAAGAACCGCTGCAATCCAGACGAACAACGTCGTGATCAGTCGGCCGTCGGCGAGTGCACCGATACGGGCCAAGACAGCAATGCTGACATAGAAAGCAAGTTCAATCGCGAGCGTCCAGTATGCGCCATCCACATACGGAATTCCGAAAAAACCTTCCAGCATAGTCAGATTGAACAAGGCAACTAAAAGTGATGTCTCGCGACCTGGCAGGCCGAAGAACAATACAACGGTAAAAGTCAGGAAAACTGCCAGCCAGTATGCGGGGTAAAGCCGGATTGCCCGATTGGCGAAGAAGTGTCCGGTGGTACTAGATTTCACGGAGTCGAAGATTACAAAGCCAGAAATGATAAAGAACAACTGGACCCCATACTGGCCCCACTCGATCCATGAGTGAGCATGGCCCAGCTCGGGATATAACTGCGGTCCACGGTCTAAGTAGTGGTACGCGACTACCGCAAGCGCTGCGAGTCCGCGAAGCCCGTCTAGAGCCCATAGGCGACGTCGCTCCCCCATTGCGTTACCTTTCCTCTAGCCAAGGCACTTCTGCTTCGCACGTGGTGTCTAGGTAATAACGGTCGATTGTGCGCAAGCCTTGTAACAGCGTAGAGAACATTCCGGGCGGCCGAAATTACCCCATTCCGTGGCTAGCCAGTTCGGAGCCACAGCGCCGAGAGGCCATCAAACAAGTTGATGAGCGTTACGTATGTTGACGACGGTTGAAAACTAGGCCAGAAGCGACGGTCGAAAAGTAGGCCACCCGATCTGATTGGATGGGTGATCTCCTTGGAGGACTGGGCGTTGATCCGGCATCTTCACCGCAGCGAGGGTTTGTCGCAGCGGGCTATTGCACGCCAGCTCGGCATCGCGCGTGACACCGTCGCTGATGCGTTGGCTAGCGATGGGCCACCGAAGTACCGGCGGGCGCCGGTGGCCTCGGCAATTAGCGCGGTCGAACCGCAGGTGAGGGCGCTGTTGATGGTCTATCCGCAGATGCCGGCGACGGTGATCGCTGAGCGGGTGGGCTGGACGGGGTCGATCTCGTGGTTCCGCGAGCGGGTGCGGGCCATCCGGCCGGAGTATCTGCCCGCTGATCCTGTTGATCGGCTCGACCATCCCCCGGGTCGGGCGGTGCAGTGTGATCTGTGGTTCCCGCCGGCCAAGATTGCCGTCGGGTTTGGTCAGCAGGCGATGCTGCCGGTGCTGGTAATGGTGGCGGCGTTCTCGCGGTTCATCGCTGCGGTGATGCTGCCTTCGCGTCAGACGTTGGACCTGGTCGCCGGGATGTGGCAGCTGATCTCGGGCAGCTTCGCCGCGGTGCCTCATGAGCTGTGGTGGGACAACGAAGCCGGGATTGGGCGTCGTGGTCGGCTCACCGAGCCGGTGACGGCGTTGATGGGCACGTTGGGATCGCGGGTGGTGCAGCTCAAACCCTACGATCCGGAATCGAAGGGCATCGCTGAGCGGGCCAACCGATATCTCGAGACCTCGTTCATGCCCGGCCGCACGTTCGAGTCACCGCTGGACTTCAATACTCAACTGGCACAGTGGCTTCGGATCGCCAATAGTCGAACGGTGCGGGCGCTCAATGGCCGCCCGGTCGACTTTTTTGATGCTGATCGAGACGCGATGCTGACCCTGCCGCCGGTCGCTCCGGTCGTCGAGACCGTCACCTCGGTGCGGTTGGGTCGCGACTACTACGTACGAGTGGCCGGCAACGATTACTCGGTCGACCCGACGGCCATCGGTCAATGGGTCGATGTGCGCACCACCCTGACTGAGGTGACCGTCGCCCAGTCAGGTCGGCTGCTGGCCCGTCACCAGCGGTGCTGGGCTGCTCGTCAAACCCTGACCGATCCTGACCACGTGGAGACCGCGGCGGTGCTGCGCCGCCAGTTCCAGCACGGAGCCCGCGTGGCAGAGCCCGAGCATCCGGTGCGCGATTTGGCCGACTACGACCGCGCCTTCGGTGTCGACTTCACCGGCGCCGGCACCGACGGTGAGGTGGCGTGATCATGGCCGAGGATCCGATCAAAGCGGTGCTGCACTACGCACGGGCGCTCAAAGCACCACGCATCCGAGATTCGGCGGCACGACTGGCCGAGCAGGCCCGCGACGGCGGCTGGAGCCACGAGGAATACCTGGCTGCGGTCCTCTCGCGTGAAGTCGCCGCCCGAGAGGCATCCGGAGCGGCCATCCGGATCCGTTCAGCAGGCTTCCCGACTCGCAAATCGTTGGAGGACTTCAACTTTGATCACCAACCAGCACTGAACAGAGACATGATCGCCCACCTGGGCACTAGCGCATTCTTGGCCAAAGCCAGCAATGTCGTGCTCCTTGGCCCGCCCGGAACCGGGAAGACGCATCTGGCAATCGGACTGGCGATCAAGGCTGCTCAAGCCGGCCACCGCGTCGCGTTCGCCACCGCCGTGGACTGGGTCGCCCGCCTCAAGACCGCGCACCACGCCGGGCGATTACCCGCCGAACTGGCCAAGCTGCGCCGGATCGGGCTGCTCGTCGTCGACGAGGTCGGCTACATCCCCTTCGAGCAGGACGCGGCCAACCTGTTCTTCCAGCTCGTTTCCAGCCGCTACGAACACGCCTCGCTGATCCTGACCTCGAACCTGCCCTTCGCCCGCTGGGGCGACGTATTCGGCGACCAGGTCGTCGCGGCCGCAATGATCGACCGCATCGTTCACCACGCCGAGGTGCTGACCCTCAAAGGCTCCAGCTACCGCCTCAAAGACACCGGAATCGACACCTTGCCCTCCGCGCGGCCAGACAACACGGCACAATAACCACGACCACGTGGCCTACTTTTCAACCGTCGCCACCGGCCTACGTTTCGACCGTCGTCAACATACGTATAACAATCGACTGTGACTGTGCTCGCTGACGACCCGCCCGCTCCCCTTCACGCACAACCTACCGCATTGGACCACCAACTCGGCGAATGGAAGGGTGATGCGGTGTTGGGGCGGACAGGGAATTGCCTGTGAGCGGTCGTCATGAATTGCGCTTGACGTGCGTCCGCCACCGGTCGGTTGGGCCCGAGTCACACCGGTCGGTTTGGCCCGACTCAAGGGCGTCTCATCAACTGTGTGTCTGAATGGTGTGCAGCCAACCAATCAAGCAGGAAAGGACACGGCCAGCCCGCAACTCACCACCGTCATCCCCCAACAATCGCGGGATTCGAAAACCCGTGCCGGAGGCTCTACAACAGAAAGATCGCGACGTTGACACGACGGCGTGCTTAGCTCTCGCCCGCGTTTACTGTAGCCGCCTAGTGCTCTACGACGTAGATCGCTCTCCCTCGAGTCCGCCGACAACGAAGAGACACAGCGCAACAGCGGTGACCCCAGCGGAAACCCCCACCGGATCTGAGGTTAACGCGGGGGCCTGCTCAGAGATGGTCTCGTGGCGTTGTCACGGAACTTCCAGATTCTAGAGGGCTGTGATGTGGCATCGTCGCGTTGGGGGTGAAGACCTGGCGACGTCGTACGCAGTCGGCAAAGCGTTAACGGCCCTATCCAGTGCCAACTCGCGCATGGAACGCGCCGCTTCCCTTTGGCGCTAAGCCACAGGACTCTACAAACCATTGTCCTCGGTCAGGCCAGAAGGTGAGTTAGGCACCACGGCGCCGAACTAGGCACTAAATCAAATGCCGAAAGAAGCTCTATTCATGCCACACGCTAATGCCTCGAATAATTCCGCTGTCCGATGTACGAAAAGTCGACTAGTGCCGGAGATCTCCACCTCTGACTGCCGAAACCACGCCACCTACAGTCGCCCGAATCGACGGCCTTAAGGCAATTAACAAACAACCGACGGAGAGAGCCGACAGCAGACCTGCTGAGACAATTACGACGGGGTCGCTAAGGAAGATTCTTGGAACAAATGCCGAGAGTGCAGCCGGCAAGCTGAATCCAACTGCAGTGACCACACTCTTCTTCAACAGGGTTGCACCATCTATCCCCGTTGCCCTCGCAGCAGCGAGCGTCGAGAGAGGCCAGAACAACGCCCACGCGATCGCATTAGCGACAGCTACACCCACCACACCCCAGGGCAGCCCAGCCAAAGAAACCGCGATGACAAGTGGTTGAGACCATACACTGAAGATCACGCCAGCTCTTGTAGCCTGCCCACCGATAAATAGCCATTGCTCCATCATGGCCATGAGTCGGAAACCTGTTCCAATAGCGAGGAACTGCAATATCGTGCCCGCCAAGGCCCATTCGTGCCCTAATGCAAGCACAACAAGAGGTTGACCGACTGCCGCCAGGACCCAGCTACCCGTAACCAGGAGTAAGGTTGCAGTAGTCTGCACTTTTTCGTACGCAATGTGGAGCTTTGTACGATCGGACCTCACACGCGCCAGCAGCGGTACCACAATTCGCTGCAAAGCGTCCATAACCGTGTTTGCAGGAACTGCAGACAATTGGTACGCACGGTCATAAAAGCCTACGTTTGCCGACGTCTCAGACAGACCCAGCACCGGAACGACTGCAGTTCTTGACACACTCTTCAGAAGATTTATGACGAAGATCTGGCCACCGATGATAATGATTCGGTAAGCCTCAACCCATGCTCCGGGCAGGCCGGGGCGCCAACGCGCCGCAGCAACGAAGCACACTAACTGAACGACCTGCGGAGCGACAACCAATACCACCAACGCATAAATACTGCCGGTGAGCGCAGCGAGGATCACTGCTGAAGCCATACTGAAAAGGTGTGAGGAGGTCACGACCAATTCAGAAATAACGAATCGCAGATCGCGCATTAATTGCGCACGAAACTGTGCAGAAACGCCAACAGCGACAGGAACAATGGATAGCCACAGCATAATATCGAAAAGACGTGCGTCACCATATATTCTAGCCACCGGTGCGGCGCTCACCAAAAACACGACCGCAAAGAGCAGACCTAGAAGTGAATTGACCAGAAAAAGCGCGGACTTCGCACGGGGGCTTAGAGAGTCGGCCTGCGCAGCGGCAAGTGGAAGCCCGAACTGGATAATACTCGCCGCGAGCTCCGCAAAAGCAGCGACAATTGCGACCATCCCGAAGTACTCGGGTACTAGCAAGCGTGCGAGAGTCACAATGCACGCAAGTCGGGCGACCAAGGATGTGCATTGCGTCCCGACGGCGACAAGCCCCCCCCGGGCACCCCTCGTAGCTAAGGAGCCCATTCGACTCTCATATCCAACATGCTCATCCTATGCCCTAAGCCTGACATCAGGGAGCGGCCGATTGGAGCAATGTTCGAGCAACACTACAATACACTTCGGCTTCCACAACATATTGCAGAATCTCGTTTGCCAACGCCCATCCGATAACATCCAATCTTATAAGCTATGCTGACCCTGAAGGTAGCATTCGACGAAATCGTTAATAGACGTTTGAAAATCTATAATTGGCTCCCAACCTACCTGGTGTCTAATGCGCTCGCCGTTGCCAATAACCGTAGACGGATCGATAGCGCGGCTATCTGCCTCTACCACATCCGGTACGTGAATATTTAAGGCTTTACATATGGCATTTAGTATCTCACGACCGGACCGAGACAGACCGCTGCAAACGTTATATATCTTATGAACCGGACTCGCGCATTCGAGGAGTAGACGATACGCCTCCGCCACATCGCGTACATCCGTGTAATCGCGTGATGAGTTAAGATTGCCGGCCGTAACCGGGTGTCCTGGCAGACTACCCACTACCTTCTGCACAAGATCCGGCACAATGAAACCTGGCTTCTGGCCTGGGCCAATATGATTGAACGGACGGGCTACAATGACATCTACACCACGCAACCCGTAATATTCCGCTTGCTTTTCGATGAGGATCTTCGAAATAACATATGGCGACGTGGAAAGAACAGGTGAATCCTCTGAAAAACCCGCCAAGGGGACTGTCACAGCGCCATACAGAGCACCGGAGCTAACGAGAATCGCCCTACCTTCCCAACGATGAGCGAGGGCACTCTCGAAGAGATTTGTGACGATTTGGCTATTGGTAGCGATATAATCTTGGGGTCGCGAAAACGACGCACCCACACTCGAAAGCCCAGCTAAGTGGATCAGGCCGTCAATGCTCCCGAAATCTGGACACTTTTCTCTAAGGTCGATAGAAAAATAGGCATCCAGAAGCCCTTCAAGGTTCGGCGGAGGACTTTTGGGCTGCGATATGCCAATGACCCTGTAGCCTTGGTCCGCTAAATTCTTGACAACTGCCTGTCCTACGAATCCTGTAGCACCTGTGACAGCAACCCGAGCTCCAGAAGGGGTTTCCGTCATAGTTCAGGTTCAATCGCGCGGAGGACGTGGCGAGCTCTCTGATCCGCAATATCATGATTCACCATGAGCCTGACCAGCCCAGAAAAGTCAACCTCACGCTTCCAGCCAAGAACCGATTCCGCTTTCGCTGGATTCCCCAATAGGATATCCACCTCGGCCGGCCGCACGAATGCACTACTCCGCTTCACATACGGAGTCCAATCGCTAATCCCAATCTCCATAAATGCTTGTGTTAGAAATTCCTCGATCGAGTGCGTTTCCCCGGTCGCCAACACAAAATCGTCCGGCTGATCATGTTGCAACATCTGCCACATTCCGCGGACATAATCGCCAGCATAACCCCAATCCCTCTTCGGCCAGAGATCCCCCAGCTCAAGCGAGTCCTGTAGCCCCAAGTGAATACGCGCCACGGCGTGGGTGATCTTCCGAGTCACGAATTCGACACCGCGTCTTTCGCCTTCGTGGTTGAATAAGATACCGCAGGCCGCGAATATACCGTGAGCTTCGCGATAATTTTTCGCTATCCAATGTGCATATAACTTGGCTACACCGTACGGACTTCGAGGATGAAAAAGAGAATTTTCATCGTAGCCTAAACCAGGCCTATTATAGTCCAGTCCGCCATACATTTCGGAAGTAGACGCTTGATAGAACCGCGTCTTTTTCGACCTGCCAGTCATGCGAATGGCTTCCAGACAGTTCAAAACGCCGCCAGCCGTGGTGTCCAGGGTTAACGTTGGGTTCTTGAACGAGTAGCCCACGTGACTGATCGCCGCCAGATTATAGAACTCGTCTGGGTCTGACTCATCAACCGCACGAAGTATTGAAGAAGGATCAAGCAAGTCGGCCTCGATCAGAGATACGTAAGGGAACTCCTCAAGGAATTTCTCCTTCTTCGAGTTACTCTGGCCGCGAATTACTCCATATATAGCATAATCCTTGCTGTACAATAATTTAGCTAAGTGCCCACCGTCTTGACCGGTAATTCCGGTAATTAGCGCTTTCCTTTTCACCTTTCGCACCCCCTGAATTGTTCCGTGGCCTACATACCGCACCTAACGGTATTGCCTCCTACCGTAAACCGCCAGTGCTGCCGGCAGTACGGACCTGACGCGCAGGTGGCCGGTCTAGCGATCGGCATCGCCGCAATCATGGCCCGATCTATCAACTCGAAGTTCGTCCGCGTAAAGGAACTACCGCAACTTTGAAGTACGTTCCGGCCACGATCCAGCTCGCTACGCGCAGTACCGCATGTCCGAATAATTGCTATCCATCCCACTAGTGGCATGTCGGAGGCGAGCAAGGTTTCATCTAGGTTCCCCTAATACCTAACAGTTGTAGAAATCCCGATACCAATCTACGAATTTCGCTACACCGTCAGTAATATTCGTTGCAGGGCGGTAGCCTGTCAGAGCACTTAGAAGAGTAGTGTCAGCCCACGTCGCTGGCACGTCCCCAGCTTGCATCGGCATGAGATTGCTTATAGCCGGCATAGCGGTAGCTTGCTCAATCGCGCGAATAAATTCAGTGAGTTGGACAGGCTCCGAATTTCCGATATTCACTAGGCGGTACGGCGCAACCGGCGAAAGGCTATCACCGCTAACGCGTTCTCCAGAATGAGAAGGCACACACTCCATCAGCAACGCAATTGCACGTACGACATCGTCTATGTAGGTGAAATCCCGCTTCATATCACCATAATTGTAGACATCGATCGGCAGGCCATCCAGGACCGCTTGGGTGAATTTAAATAGGGCCATATCGGGCCGGCCCCAAGGTCCGTACACGGTAAAAAATCGAAAAACTGTAATCGGTAGACCAAAAAGATGTGCGTATGAATGCGCGAGATTTTCGGTCGCCTTCTTCGTGGCAGCGTAGAAGGACATCTGGTGGTCAGCGCGGGCCGACTCGACGTACGGCATGTCCTTACTGGCGCCATATGCAGACGATGTCGAGGCAAGGAGCATGTGCTGAGGCGGATGCAATCGCGCAGCCTCAAGAAGCTCAAAAGTCCCTATGATATTGCTCTCGAGGTAGGTTCTTGGGGATTCGATCGAATATCTTACGCCAGCCTGGGCGGCCAAGTGCACCACGATATCCGGTTCTTCCGCAGCAAAAACGTCGGATAAGAGGTCTTTCTCTTCTAACCGATTATTCAGGGCAGTAAATGAGTCGTTCTCCAACAGAATCGCCTGGCGCCCTAGCTTCAAATTGACATCGTAGTAGTCGGTCAATGCGTCTAGACCGACAACCCGATATCCCCTTGTAAGCAACTCCTTGCAGACATGAAATCCGATGAAACCTGCGGATCCCGTGACTAAAGCAACTTTTCTAGACATATACCCTACCTATTTTGCAGTGCGTACCGACGTCGCATCAATTGACTCGAACCCGCGCTCGCGTTCGTATCAAACGTACGATATGATCGCCTAGTCTTGGCAGTGGAGACGCTCGACGTGCGCTCCCGATCGCCGGAGCATCTCGTTCGATTCAAAGCGAGAAGAATCCCTACGATGATTCCGAATAGCAGAATTTGCTGAGATGCCATGGAGTCACTAAATTGATTAGAAATGAATAGTGAGGTTAAGGATAGGGTCAGAGCGTGCTTAGCGCGATAGCTGTCTGTATCAGCCGGCTTGCCCTCGACTGAAGCCGCGAACGCAACGCAAAACAATAGCAGTATTACCACAGCGCCCAGCACTCCGTAGGTTAACAAGTACTGGAGCACAATATTGTGAGCGTGCGGATAAGTAAGCACTGTATAGGCTTGTCCACCGCCAATTCCGATGACCGGACTTTCCGCCGCATGGTCCACAGCGCTCTGCCACAAAGCGAGGCGATCGACTACCGAGTATGCATTTAGGGGATCCTCAATCGCGACTTGGACCTTCTCGGCGTATTCGGGATTCACCAATCTCATGATGTTTATCACGGTGTTCATCACGCTCGCGTATGCGAAGGCAAATACGGGAATAGCCGCCGGTATCAATATAGAAAGCCTAAGCCTGGCGCGCAGACCGAGCGCGAACCACGCAATTACGAACACGAGCGCGAGATTAAACTTCGAGCCGGTAACGACAAGGGCTAGGCCGATGTTCAGTAGTGCCAGACTTGCAAAGACAATGTTTCGAGAGACCAGAAGCACTAGAGGAACCAAGCTGATTATCCAAATAGCGTATTGGTTTGCATGCTCGAAAAATCCCATGGAGCGCCGATCGCCAACTTGGGCATACGTTACGCCGCCAAGGACGTCGAAAAAATAGTCGAGATTTGATACGAGCAATGAAGCGAATCCCGCCCAGCAAAAGACTCTGATTGCCTGGCGCGTTATCGCCTCGCGCTGCCTACTACTCAGAAGAAGTAATACGAAAATCGCGCTGAGTGCAAACTTTATAAGCACCCCGAGTGTTCCTGTTGCATCCGTGACATAGAGGATCTGGAGTCCCGATAACACAGTCATGACAGTAAATCCGCCCACCACTAGGGCCGCCTTAGGCGCAAAATTCTGTCGTAATACTGTGGAGGACAGTAGCGATGGTGCAGCCGCCATTAGGGCGAGTTCGCAGAGATTCAAAGATGCCGGACCGATGCGAAAATCCACTGTTGGAAACCACAACGCGCCGACAGCGACCAATATGAGCAGATCCGGCACGGAGTACCTGTGGCGACCGCTTGTCACTGCGTTAACGTCTGGCTTCGCGGCCGTACCGTCGGCCCGTCTGTCCGTCGTATCGCGCCATATTTCAGTCATTTGTCGACTTCAATCATTAAGCGCCTGCCGCCTTTTGCATCTCTTCTTTCAAACGCCGCACAAATCGCTCCTCCGAGAAGCCTTTGGCGTGCTCCACAAGTAGGGCATCATCCCACGTTCTTTCTCGGCTTACAAGGACAGCTTCGCGTATCAGGGGGACGGTCGGTTTATCGAAATATGTGCCAGTCACTCCTTCACGGACAGTGTCCAAGAATCCCCCCCACCGAAGAACAATAGAGGGCTTTCCAAAGGCAGCCGCCTCTATGGGTGTCAGACCAAAATCTTCATAGCTGGCCGATATCACTGCGTTGCAGTTGGCGTATAGCCAGCGCATTTGACCATCAGTGAGATTCTTCAACATCAACACCGCCCGTCCAGCTTTCTGCTGGAGCCGGCGCTCTTCCGGCCCGGTTCCTACGATTATGAGTGGTAGTTGTAACGAACTTACGGCGTCCATGACAACGTCTACATTCTTATAAGGGAGCAGGCGCGAAATGCACAGGTAGTACCCGTCCTCCGCCGCGCGGGGCAACTCGGAAATGTCGACGGGCTCCTGTGGTTGCGTTGTATCAATAGAGTGCGGCGCCGGAAGCACTTCCGCCTCTATGCCGTACGCTTCTTGTATTCGCTGACGTACCACGGTGGATATTGCGAAATACTTGTAGGCCGAGGACGCAGATCGCCTGTCCCAGCGCTTCAATGCGGGTTCGAGCACTCGCAGCGCCATACGTTTAAGTATTTGGCGCCGGTCACCGAGATAAGCTTCTCGCTGATAGAGCCAGCGGGCAGGCGAATAACAGTACACAATCTTCGGACCACGACTGCGAAATCCATGCGCCCAGCCACTGCTGCTCACGAGCGTGACACGCGCTTCGATTTTCACCATACTCGATGCGATCGCCAAGAACGGCAGCGCGGCCCGGTGGAACTTGCGTAGAATTGGCACGCTATTGAGCCACGAGACCCGGATCGTACAACCCGCAAAATCTGGATACGTACTTCCAGGATTGTACAGCGTCGTATATATCGGCGCTCCCGGGAATGCTCTGGCCAGAGCAAGTACTACCTTTTCCGCCCCGCCGCGTTGTGTGAGATAGTCATGAGCAATAGCGACTTCGGACTGCGTCGCGAAACTTGTCATTACTGCGGATCCTCTTCAACGCGTATTAATCGGGTATGTCGCGCGTGATTCTGATATCTCTTCTAAGCCATCTTGAAGGCACGCGCTATATTGCTTGTTCACAGAGCCAGCCCCTCTACTGCCGACTGCGACCGACAACGCGCGCCGGTACCCCGACCGCGACTTCATTTGGCGGCACAGATGACCGGACAACCGCATTTGCGCCTATCACCGCACCGTCACCGATCACGATGTCGCCTATGAGAACGGCCCCTGCAAAAATTTTGGCACCACGACCGATCCGCGGACACAAGCCGGCCTCCTGTGCCTGTCCGATCGTTACATGCTGGTATATCGTTACTCCATCGCAGATCGTTGCATTGTCTCCCACTACGACGCCGACCGGGTGCGGTAGGTAGACTGCCCGTCCGACCTTGCTAGCTGGAGAAAGGTAGCAACCGTAAGTGCGCCGGATGTGTCCGCGGATAACGCGAGCAACGAAACTAGCGTAGGGACCGCGGCCCCACAACCATGTCATTAGGCGCCATTTGAGCAATATCGCGTTGCTCGCACTGAGCCGTCCTACTGGCAAATCTACCTGAACAGTCATTTTCTCCGCCCCCCTTCCGGCACGTCTTCCGGTCGAGCAAAGAGGGCCGCCATGTGATCTTCGAAGCTATCGAGTACTGCTGCGGGCGTGAACTTCTGCCCGTGTAATAACGCACCGGCGCTGTATTCCTGATAACCGTGGTGGGGCATGTTGCGGAACGTCTGCATACACTCCGCTAGGCAGCGGGAATCGTCTCCTTTGTATAACCTGCCCGAGTCTCCGTCCGTCACGATCTCCGGATGGCCGCCAACTCGCGATGCGATTACGGGAATGGCGAAGCCGTATGCTTCATAAATTACGCGCGGCAGGGGTTCGTTGTAAACAGAAGGACAGACGAGCACGTCGATCTGAGCATAGAATTCCTCGGGCGCCGTCCATCCCAAAAACTTCACATTAGGAAGAGCCTCTGCTGAAGCCTTCAGCTTCTCAACATAGGCCGACGGTCCATCGCCCGCTATTAGTAGCGACCAGTTTCGACCGTCAGCAGGCATCTGGGTAACTGCGTCCAACAGTATATCGACACCCTTTGTCGGCGCTAAGCGGCCAATGTATCCGAAAACAATGGACTCGCTCCACAAACTGCGGATATCCGTGACGATGGGTCGCTCATTCACATTCCACTGCACTGCAGTGCGCAAATCGGCCGGCAATCCCGCAAAACGCTTGTGCGTGTCGGCGACGAAACCGCTATTAGCCAATAGCAAATCGGCCTGGCGCAAACGACGCCGGTTTATTGTGCGAATCACTTTGCAGGATCCACAAAGACTATCGCAATTCCGACCATTGCGATACATACTCGAACGTGCGCATATCAGGTAGTAATCCCGCATTGTGTGGATTAGCTTGGCGCCGCTTCGCTGAATCTCTCGCCAAATAGACGGCGAAAACCCGTCGATGATACTTGTATTAACGATATCCGGTTTTATTTCTCTGAGGAGGCGCCTTACGTCGAGCGCCGCCCATGGGTTATGCATGTCGATTGCGTGCCATAGTAATTTTGACGCCTTCGTATGCTCCTCTTTGCCGAAGGGCCAGTGGATATTTCGCAGCGGCGCGATGTGAAGCTGGGGTTTGCCGGGCCCTGCGACGCCCGCCTCTTCCGCACGCTTCAAATAATCGCTCTCCTCACCTCTAGGCGCGAGTCTCAACACGTGAACGTCATGGCCGCGGGCCGCGAGACCTTCAGCTAGAGTCTGAACCGATTTAGCGCCGCCTCCCACTTGGTCCGGACTATACGAACGGATGACAAAGAGAATTCGCTTAGGGATCACAGCCGCCGACTCCAATCTGAGCTACTCAACGAGTCCTCGAATCACTCGAGATGTCAGCGCTAAATCCCAGGGCTCGCCGGTACACTGCGTTCAACTGGGCAAACATTCGCGTGCGACTGAAGCGCTGCTGGACTGTGGCGGAAGTCCTAGCCTTCAACAGAGCCAACCCGTCGGGTCCTAGTGCGCAGATATTACCGACTGCGCTACAGAAGGCGTCACTTGAATCGGCTAACCAACCATTCTTTCCCGGTTCGATCATTTCGACAATGCCCCCGGCTGGATAACCAATGACGGGGAGCCCCAGTGCGAATGCCTCCATCACCGAACGCGGCAGCGGGTCTGGGATTACCGACGGCACCAAGACTGCGTCGAGGCCGGCGTATATCTCCACGAGTTCATCTCGGAATCCGTCGAATTTTACATGCTCACTCAGATTCAATTTTTGAATCTGGGTCTGGAGCAGTTGCTCGTATTCAGCATCTTCGGGCGCAGCAGCACCTCGGATAATGAGCTTCAGTTCGTACCCTCGTTCGCGCGCCGCAGCGACCCAGTCAAGGGCGAGGTGAATCCCCTTATTTGGATGTATACGACCACAGATTCCAATGACCGTCTCTTGCTTGAGGCTCTTTGGCGGTTGCGCCTGAACATCCATGCTGCCGACGCTGTTGAATATCACCGTGACATTCTCGGGCAGATGCATGTCCGGCCAGCACGCGCGACTAACTAAGATCGTCTGCGCCGAGAATCGAGCCAACCCTCGCCAGACTCTATGTTCTACGCCCGTATAACCGATGTCGCGAATGTGAGAAACGACGGGTGGGCCGCCCAGGCGCGACGAAAGGATGGCAACGGCGTGTGCCTTCAGACCGTTGCTATGGACGAGCACAACCCCGTGGTCAGCTGACACCCGAGCCAGCAGCCGCGCCGCTCGTATCCAGTCAGACAACACGGGAAATGCACTCGTCACCCTGAAGGGGCGGCGGATTGCTGAGACCCTACCGAACGGCACGATGCACGTTTCGATTCCGCGTTGTGTCGCAGCCTCGGACAGAGGTCCTTCCTCTGTGACGAAAAGGACAGGATGAACCGAGGGGTTCTCCATGAGGTCGAACAGTGAACGCTCGGCACCGCCTTTGAAGAACGAAACCGGCGACAAGAACCCTATGCGTAGTGGTGTGTTCGAGTCGAGCGCGATACCAAAACCCCCCGGTCTCACATCAGTTACCGAAACAATCCGCGGTGTAGTCAACTATCTGACGGACGTGACACTTCGTGATCCGACACTGGCCTCTGCACCGCGCCACGGTTGGATGCGTCGGTGTCAGCGGGCGTTCGCGGTCGCCGAGACGCGCGTTGAGGCGCATCATTGCCGTAGTAGCTGTAGTTATAACTGTACGTCGAGCGGCCGCGGAGGGGCGTCATCGTAAGGACAGCACCTAGCAGCGGTGCACCGACACTCTCAAGACTTCCGACCGCGTGTGTCAGTTGGTCTCGTTTCGTTACTCCGAAGCGAGTCATGATCAATACAGCATCTGATCCTGCCGCCAAGATCGCAGCATCCGTAACAGCAAGCAGCGGAGTGGAGTCGACGATGACATAGTCAAATCGTGATCGCAGGTCCGCTAGCAGCTTCCTAGCGGATTGTGAGCCGAGCAGTTCACTCGGGTTCGGTGGCGTAGTCCCTGACGTTAGAACAGTCAATCCGGCGAACCGTGTCTTCTGCAGTGCGTCGTCGAGCGACGCACGACCACTGAGTACCGTACTGAAACCGACGGGGCCGACCAGATCAAGATACTTGGCCAAAGCTGGGCGTCGCATGTCGCCGTCGACTAGCACGACGTTATTGTCACCTTCGGCCAGGGCCAAGGCGATATTAATAGCGGTAGTTGATTTCCCTTCGCTCGGCATGGAACTTGTTAGAACAATGACGCGTGGGGGATTATCGACTGCGAGGAACTGCAAGTTTGTACGGAGCTTACGAAAAGCTTCGGCAATCGCCGAATTATCACTTTCGAACTCGATGGCAGCTTCGCTGCGTCGCTCCTTGTCTAGTGGAATACTCCCGACCAGACCGACGCCAGTTATCTCCTCAAGCGTCTCTCTGCTCTTGACTGTATTGTCAAGAGCGTCACGAAGCATGGCGGTCCCGACGCCAACCAATAAGCCCAGACCAAGCCCCGCAGCGATGTTTCGGGTCGTCTTCGGCACTACCGGACTCTCTGGAATGGACGCTCTCTGTTCAACCACAACCCGAGCGTCGGCACGCGCGCCTGAATCAGGGGGCGTTTCGAGCTCGCGTACCAACCCAACGAACTCCTCTGAGAGAGTGTTGGCGATATCTCTAGCCCGAACTGGTGACTCATCCATTACATGAACGTCTATCAATACGGTATCGGGTTTTACGCCGGCCTTAATGTTCTCCTGCAGTTCAGAGGCACTAATATCGAGCCCGAGCTTGTCCACAGTGCGCTGGGCCAACGTTTGCCCCGTTAATAATTGAGCATAAGAAACCACGCGTTCTTGGGACAAACGATTGCCTTGGTACATGTCCGACAGCGTCGCACCGGAGGTCGTCGATACAAAAAGTCGAGTTGACGCTTGGTAGAGGGGCGTTGTCAGCAACGAGAGACCTACCGCACCGAGCAAACCAAGCAGAGCTACGACAGTTATGTACACCCAACGCGCGCGTAATGTTCTCAGAAAGTCCTGCAAAGTCAAGGCGACGCCTCCTCTGCATGTTGGAAATGCCCGGGCACACTGGTCGACCAACAATTCCCGAGTTTAATCTTGGGTATATCGGCATACCCTCGAAGCCCCGTCTTAATCATTTGCATTCGGGCACCGACACTTCAGGCTCAACGTTCTCGACCAGAGGCTGAGTAGGTACTCGCGGTTTACCTGGCGTCGTGGGCTCGGAGAGCTGATAATTGATATCGGCGTACTGACCTGGAGGAATAATCACCTGCACCTCAAAGACTGGATGACCGCGTTCGGTATTGAGTATCGCCGGCACCCGCTCGCCGTTGAGTATGGCGCTCGACAACTCTGCGCCTTTGGTGGCAAAAAGACGCACCGACGCGATATTCGTACCATTAGGCACTCTAATGAGTAGCTCGGGCGACAGGCCCGCGGCGGCTGCTACATAGTCGGGCAGCGGCTCATCGGGCACGGTGTTTGTCAGTTTCACATTCACTGTAGACGCGCGCGTCTCGCCACGACATTCGTCGGCCGCGTACTCGATCTGTGTTTCGAGGTAGTAGTCGAGTTTGTTTCCACCCAGGTTATTAATTACGACCGCAGCGTACGGCGCGTCATCGCTTGGAAGGATATGGGCAAGCGGAGTCTCTTCAAGAAGCTTCTGCTCTTCGGGGTTCGCACTCCAGATGGCAATTCGCCGTTCGCCAACACCTTGACCGAGGGCATCCAACAGGTGCCGGGGTGACCTGACAGTTCCCGTCATCTTCCCGACAACGGCGTTCGCGATGTCCTGCAAATATTGCTTCCTCGCCGGCTGATCGTCCGGGAATCGGAGATATGCAGTCGACTCCGTAAGCTCGACGACGTTATCGCGTGAGACAACCTCGCCGTCCGGCATGGTGATGGGTCCGATAGCTCCGAGGATATAGCTCAATGCGACTGGGTCAATCGCAATCACGCCGTCCACGTTCATACCGGTCTGCTCGAGCCACATGCCCTTCCAAATCTGGGCGGCGTACGGAAAGTGCGGGCTCAAATTACTGTTGCGGAAATCGGTGAATGGTTGCGCGTACCCATATTGTTGATCAAATTCGAGCCCCAGTTCGATAGGAGCGACTGCGCCAGTAAGGTCGGTGTTCGGAGCTAGGGTGTCGACGGTGGGCACACCGTTGTCGAACCGCAGGATCCCGTACCCTCCGAGCAGTCCGCCGGTTCCACGGGCTTCGGCATTGGTTTGAAAGCCCATGAAGTAGCTGCGCGGCCCGTCCGCTCCCATCATTGACGGGACCAAACGCGCTGCGAGCGCGGCATTCTCGATGATCGAGGTGACACTTGCGATTTGGCTCTGAAGTTCAGAACGAGCATCGTTCATGAGGGACACATAGCGGGGATCGGTGATCGCGCCGGCATCGCCGTTGAGGCGTTTGGCATGAGTCGACAGCTCGGCGAGTTGCGTTTCCTGGCTGCGAAGTAGTTCGACGTCCACTCGACCATCTCGGTAAAGACGATCAGGAGCGATGGCAAGACCGACATCGGCTGCCGGCCTAAGAACATCCGACGCGAGACCAAGGACGACCTCTGTAACTTCCTGCCCCGTCTGGAAAGGGCTGCCGAGCCAAGGCACTGCGGCAACCATGTTCCATGCCAGCGTGTGGGTGTCGTCGCGGGCATTCTTCGCGTGCGCAACCGCTTCGTCGGCTGAGTTGGACGCAGCTTTCGTATCTCCGTCGAGGAGTGAGTCTTTCGCCTTTTGGGCACTGCTGCGTGCTTGCTCAAGGCTGGACCTGGCCTGCAGTCCACCGACGGCGACCCAGCAGCCCAACCCCAGCACGAGAAGGACCAGCATCGCACTCGCCCAGACGAATCCGCGACTTCGGATGAAGGCGGGTAGCCGTCCACGGTCGTCGGCATCGTAGTGCGGTCCTGTGTCGTCGCCGTTATAGGCGTCAGAATTTCGATCAGTTCGACGTCGCGGAAGAAATCGCACTCAGAGTTTTCCTATGAATAGACGAAGCCTGCACGTCACTAAGCGTGACGTGCAGGCTTCAGCACTATCTGTTGATGACTTGATTATCCAGTTGCCGGCAGCTCTAGCAGGAGCCCCGCGTTACCGTCCCGTAGGGACCTGCGGACACGCCCTCGCCGTTACGGCAGACACTGAACGACAGTTCGCCGAAGTTGGCCCGCTGGCTAGCCAACTGCTCGAGACGACGCTCGAAGAATGGTGCAAAGATCGAGTTCGGATTTGCCTCGAGCAGCCGCTGGTAGTTCATAATCGTGACATCGGTCCAGTACGTCGCGGTCCGGGTCAATGCGCCGGCGATCTGCACCGAGCTCACCTGGAAGAACCAGATGAAATCCCCTGGAGCCTGGGCGACTCCGCCCGCGACCTGCTGCACTGGCGCGGCAGGCACCTGCACGGCGGGAGCCGCGCTCGCTGCGACCGGCGCGATCACAGCGCTCGCCGCCATGGCGGCCGCGGCGGTGCCAACCTTGAATTTCGTTGCGATGGTGTTCATTGGTCCCCCCAATAGGTCGGTATCCCTCGGTGTTGCTGGAAGCTTCCCAGAATCAGTTAGCCGTGTCAACCGAAACGCCATCGCGATCCAAAGTCGTGATGGCGCCCTGGAAGCGGGGGCGACCTGCACCTCCGCTCACGCAGCCGTATCCGTTCGGCTTCGTCCGAGTCACGTCGAGATCTGCTCAGGCGGTATTTCTTAATTGCGTCAAGGAGTTTGCTAAGTAAGTCCGGGCCGCCCATTTTCCGTGGACTTCGATGGTGTGATGGGCGCTACAACAGTGGCTAAAAGTGCGCGATGATCGCTTCGCCGTATGGCGACCGCCTCGACCGACGTCGCGCGCGCATGGCGGAGAAGGATGTGATCGATCGCGATGAGGGGCGGTGACCATCGAGCTGAGGGGAAAGTCGGAGTCCAGCCGGACCCACTCTGAGAGACGGCGCTGACGAAATCACCGCTCAGCAAGTTTCTGAATTGGGGCATGTCGGGAGTGCTGTTGAAGTCGCCCGCAACGATTACCGCATCCCCACCGGCATTCTCGGCCAGCTCAGTCATCCTTGTCTTGACCCCGGCTATACCGATCTGCCACTCGTCGAACGCCTTCCCATAGAACGTCAACGGATTTATCACATGCACTGCGGCCACTACGACGCCGTTTGGCAAGTCAGGTACGCGCACGCGCGCGGCGACCGTACTCTGACCCTTGAGCGGCGTTACGACATCGACCGGATACCGACTCCAAATGCCTATCCCTCCCGCCTCGGGCGTCGGCAACAGCACCGAGTGCGGGAACACCTCGCGCATTCCGGCGGCATAGAACTGCCGCACCCATTCCGGGGTCAACTCCGACAGCGTGATGACGTCGGCGCTCGAGCGCGCGAGATCCGCGACCGAGTGCACGTCCGCCTGCCCTTTGCGAAGGTTCGCCGACAGGACGCGGATTTCAACGCCTTCATCCGGCGGCGCGACCCTGTTGCCGTAGTACCAATTCAGTTGCACGCCAAGGCTTGTCGCAACTACCACTACCGCTACGAGTGACAACACGGCCCGCCGTCCCAGGACCGCAGTTACTAGGGCCGCGACTGCGACAAGCACGGCGTACGGCGCGCTGACAGCAATGAGCAACGAGATGTTGTTGGTCAACGGCAACTGCCGCAGGACCGAGGTGAGGACCGTATAACCCAGCGCGACGACGGGAAGCCAGGTGCGAAGCCGACCCCTCGGCCTGCGATGCCTGACAGCGATAAGGCGAGTCCTCCCCTGGTGACGCCCTGTGGTCGTTCGCAGGCTACCAACCATCACGCCCTGTCGCTGGGCGCCGATATCGCCGCCGGCCGAGAACTTCTTAAGGGACTAGTAAGGGTCGGCCGCGACGTCTGAGACTCGCGCCGTTAGCATCGTTTCTCATGACCAGCGTGACTGAGCCTTCCGCCGAGCACGAGATCGATATCCACACCACCGCGGGCAAGCTTGCCGATCTGCGCAAGCGCGCCGAGGAGGCGCAGCACCCGGTCGGTGAAGCCGCCGTGGAAAAGGTGCACGCCAAGGGCAAGCTCACTGCGCGTGAGCGCATTCTGGCGCTGCTGGATGAGGATTCCTTCGTCGAGCTCGACGCGCTGGCCAAGCACCGCAGCAAGAACTTCGGGCTGGAGGCCAACCGGCCGACCGGCGACGGTGTGGTCACCGGTTACGGCACCATCGACGGCCGCGACGTGTGTGTGTTCAGCCAGGACGCCACCGTGTTCGGCGGCAGCCTCGGCGAGGTCTACGGCGAGAAGATCGTCAAGGTTCAAGAGCTGGCCATCAAAACCGGCCGCCCTTTGATCGGCATCAACGACGGTGCCGGCGCCCGCATCCAGGAAGGCGTGGTCTCCCTGGGCCTCTACAGCCGCATCTTTCACAACAACATCAAGGCCTCCGGGGTCATCCCGCAGATCTCGCTGATCATGGGCGCCGCGGCCGGCGGGCACGTCTACTCCCCCGCCCTGACCGACTTCGTCATCATGGTCGACCAGACCAGCCAGATGTTCATCACCGGCCCCGACGTCATCAAGACCGTCACCGGTGAAGACGTCACCATGGAAGAACTCGGCGGCGCCCACACCCACATGGCCAAATCCGGCACCGTGCACTACGTCGCCTCCGGCGAACAGGATGCCCTGGACTATGTCCGTGACCTGCTGAGCTACCTGCCGCCGAACAACTACGCCGAGCCGCCGCGCTACCCGGCTCCACCGGTCGGCCCGATCGAGGACAGCGTCACCGACGAAGACCTCGAACTCGACACGCTGATCCCGGATTCGCCGAACCAGCCCTACGACATGCACGAAGTCATCACCCGCATCCTCGACGACGACGAGTTCCTCGAGGTCCAAGCCGGCTACGCGGGCAACATCGTCGTCGGCTTCGGCCGCGTCGACGGCCGCCCGGTCGGCATCGTGGCCAACCAGCCCACCCAGTTCGCCGGCTGCCTGGACATCAACGCCTCGGAGAAGGCCGCCCGGTTCATCCGCACCTGCGACTGCTTCAACATCCCGATCGTGCTGCTGGTCGACGTCCCGGGGTTCCTGCCCGGCACCGACCAGGAATACAACGGCATCATCCGCCGCGGCGCCAAGCTGCTCTACGCCTACGGCGAGGCCACTGTCGCCAAGATCACGGTCATCACCCGCAAGTCCTACGGCGGCGCCTACTGCGTGATGGGCTCTAAGGACATGGGTGCCGACGTGGTGGTGGCCTGGCCGACCGCCCAGATCGCCGTGATGGGCGCCTCGGGCGCGGTGGGCTTCGTCTACCGCAAACAACTCAAAGAGGCCGCCGAGCGCGGCGAGGACGTCGACGCGTTGCGCCTGCAGCTGCAGCAGGAGTACGAGGACACCCTGGTCAACCCGTACATCGCCGCCGAACGCGGCTACGTCGATGCGGTCATCCCGCCCTCGCACACCCGCGGCTACGTCGCCACCGCGCTGAAACTGCTCGAGCGCAAGGTCGTGCAGACCCCGCCGAAGAAGCACGGCAACATCCCGCTCTGATCCGGCCCGACTGCACTGGCAGACAAGGACTTTCGCTCATGAACCATGACGCCGACATCGTCGAGGTCTCCGATCCGCGCGACATGACCATCGACGACCCGCCACCACCGGAGCCGCACTTCCAGGTGGTCAAGGGCAACCCGTCGACCGAGGAGGTCGCCGCCCTGGTCGCCGTCCTCGGCTGCGCCGGCGGCACCGGCGCAGCCGACCCGGGCCCGCAGGAACTCAACCTGTGGGGCCACCCCGTCGACAAACTCCGCTACGACCACACCAGCTGGCAACGCGTCACCCTCTGGGAACGCATGCACATGCGCAAGTGACACAACTCGTCCTGGGCTCGGCGTCGACCGGTCGCCTGCGCGTTCTTCAGCAGGCCGGCATCCAGCCGTTGGTCGTCGTCTCCGACGTCGACGAGGACGCGTTGATCGACGGGCTGGACGCCGACACCCCGCCCGAAGCTGTTGTGGCCAAGCTGGCCAACGCCAAGGCCGTCGCTGTGGCGGCGAAACTCCCTGCCGATGTCACAGCGGATTGTGTTGTGCTCGGCTGCGATTCGATGCTCTACCTGAACGACCAGCTGTGCGGGAAGCCCGGTAGCGCTGAAGCCGCTCTGCGCCAGTGGCGTTCGATGGCCGGCGCCTCGGGGCATCTGCTCACCGGGCACGCGCTGCTGCGCATCTCAGACGGCGTCATCACCCATACCGGCAGCGACACCCGTTCCACCACGGTGCATTTCGCCGAACCCACCGAGGCCGAGGTCACTGCCTATGTCGACAGTGGGGAGCCGGTCAACGTCGCCGGAGCGTTCACGCTGGACGGGCTCGGCGGCTGGCTCGTCGAACGCATCGAAGGCGATCCGTCCAACGTCATCGGGATCAGCCTGCCGCTCGTGCGCACCATGCTCGCGGCGGCCGGGTTGTCGATGATCGACGTATGGAACAAGGGCTGAAAAGTAAAGCCTGCACGTCGTATTCGACGTACAGGCTCACTTCACGAGTCGCTGGCTGAGGTCAGCAGGCGTCCCGCGTCACCGTTCCGTACGGCCCGACCTGGATACCGCTACCGTTATGGCATGCGCTGAACGTGATTCCGCCGTAAATGGCGCGACGCTCGCGAAGACGCTCTGCGGTGGCTGCCGCCTGCCGACCGAACCAGGTATTGGGATACTTGGCCGCGTACTCCTCGAGGCGAGTGGCCCTGCGATCGAGTACGGCAGTACGGAATCGGATGCTCGACGCGGCAATCTGCAGCGAGATGACCCGCGAGTAGTACATGAAGTCACCCGGCGCCTGCGGCAGTTCACCGATCACCTGATGCACTGGAGCAGCGGGAGTCGACACAGCGGGCGCAGCGTTCGCGGCGACCGGAGTAAAAGCAGCGGCGGCTCCGACAGCGAGCGCGGCAGCGCCTACCTGCAGCTTGGTGACGACGGCAGTCATTGATGTATCCCCCACGGAAGTTTCGTACCCTAGCTTTCGCCGGAAGACTGTCAGCTAACAATTGCAAAGTCAAATTGATAGCGCCGGCGTGGCGTCAGCAGCTTACAAAGAAGTGTGGAATGTGCCTTCACACCGCACTTTTGAGCTCAGAGCAGGTTACGAACAGGCCGGCCTGGAGCCGGTGACAGTCGGCCAAACGGAGGGACCGTTAATCGGGCACCCATAGCTTCGCGGGCGCCGACCACCTAGCTGCAGGTGTCGTCGGCCGCGCGCTTGACCGCCATGATGACCCGCTTGGTCTTCGGGTTGATTCGGCTGCCCCGACTCGGCGACGTTGCGCACACCGTCCAGTTGCTGAGGTTGATGACCTCACGAACCCCCTTGCTGTCCTGGAACCGGAAGTCGAGCTCGACCGGCGCGGCAACAGCGGCGACATCCTTGACTGCACGCTGCAGGATCAAGCCCCGAACATCGGGCATGACCCAGACCGGATCCGACTGTGCGGTCGCGGGACCAGCCAGACCGATGGACCCTCCGACCACCAGACCGACCGTCGCCACAGACGCGAGCAACTTCTTGCTAATGGTCGCAACCTCCTGAGCGCGCTGAAAGTGCTTACAACAGTATCCCACCGGGATCTGCCGTCGGGACGGTTCGACCACTCGCACGTCGGCCCGACAACCACCGATCAAGATCAAATTGCCCGGTGATTCAGCGCACATGCAGTTGCGATTTGACGTAGATTGACGAAAATAGCGAATAAATTACGCATCTGAAAGATCGGTCGGGGGGCCCTGTAATGACCACTGCGCTGGAGCGATATCGCTTGTCGTCAGAACGACGACTACGTCGCGCGGAACGAGCAAACTATCGACTCGACATCAAGGGCCTGCGCGCAGTGGCCGTGCTCGCGGTGTTCGGCTACCACCTCTGGGACATCCCGGGTGCCGGATTCATCGGCATCGACGTCTTCCTCGTCCTGGCCGGATTCTTCGCCACCCACAGCCTGCTCACTTCCGCGGCGGCCGAGGGAGCACCCTTCCTCCGGCGCTTCTACGCCGACCGGGCGCGCCGCATCATTCCGGCCGCGGCCCTGGTCCTGATGCTCACGCTCGCCGCATCGGTCCTGGTGTTCCCCGCCGATCAGGCCGACCGCGTCGGCGTCGACGCCGCGTTCGCGTTCCTCTTCCTGGCCAACTGGCACTTCGCCGGCCAGACGGTCGAGTCGGTGTCACCCCTGCTGCACTTCTGGCCGCTGTCGATCGAAGAGCAGTTCCTGTTCGTCTTTCCGCTGATCGTCCTGCTCATCACCGTCGTCGCGGTCCGCGGCAAATGGAGCGAGAACCGGTTCACCGTGGCCGCCGTCGCGGTCGTCGCCGTTCTCACCGCTACCTCGCTGGCGTGGGCGCTCTACCAAGCCGGCGCCTCCCCTGCCATGGCGTACTACTCGACGTTCGCGCGCATCTGGGAGCTCGGCGCCGGTGCCCTCCTCGCGACCGCCACCGCAGCATTGACCCGACTGCCCGACTGGGCGCGGCCCCTGCTGTCCTGGGCCGGCGTAACTTCCATCGCCGCAAGTGCTTTCACCCTCGGCGACGCCACCGGCTTCCCCGCCCCCTGGGCGCTGCTCCCGGTCGCCGGCACGCTGCTGGTCATCGCCGCCGGCGTCGGCCGCGAACCCGCCTTCCAGCCGCTGCTGCGCAACCGCGCGTTCACCTACGTCGGCGACATCTCCTACTCGCTGTACCTGGTGCACTGGCCCGTCATCGTGATCCTGGCGGCCGTGATGTCGACGGGCATCTACTACGACGCCGCGGTGGTGGCGCTGTCGTTCGGGCTCGCCATCGCGCTGCACCACTTCGTCGACAACCCGTTGCGCGACGCCAGCCCGCAGGCCATCCGTCAGGTCCGCCGCGACATGCGCCACGGGCTGTTCCACGTCGAGCGCGCCACCAAGGTCGCCGGCGTCGCCGCGCTGGTGCTGATCACCACGAGCCTGATCGCCTACGCGGCGCGGCCCGACGCGTACAGCGCCGACACCGAGCCGGTCTGCTGCGGCCCCACACCGGCGGGAACGTCGTCGTCGCAGCGGTAGTCTGACAATGTGCCGCTACCGCCAGATCCCAGCCCCTCCCTGCAGTCGTACGCCCATCCCGAACGCCTGGTCACCGCCGACTGGCTCTCGGGCAACCTCGGTCGGCCCGGACTTGCCATCGTCGAGTCCGACGAGGACGTGCTGCTCTACGACACCGGCCACATCCCGGGCGCGGTCAAGATCGACTGGCACACCGACCTCAACGACCCCGACGTGCGCGACTACATCACCGGCGAGCAGTTCGCCGACCTGATGAACCGCAAGGGCATCTCCCGCGACGACACCGTGGTGATCTACGGCGACAAGAGCAACTGGTGGGCCGCATACGCACTGTGGGTCTTCACGCTGTTCGGCCACCCCGACGTGCGCCTGCTCGATGGCGGCCGCAGCCTCTGGATCAACGACGGCCGCGACACCACCCTGGACGTGCCGAGCAAGCAGACCACCGGCTACCCCGTCGTGGAACGCAACGACGCCGCCATCCGTGCGTTCAAAGACGATGTGCTCGAAGTCCTCGGCAAGCAGCCGCTGATCGACGTGCGCTCCCCGCAGGAGTACACCGGCGAACGCACCCACATGCCCGACTACCCCGAAGAAGGCGCGCTGCGCGGCGGCCACATCCCCACCGCCGTGTCCATCCCGTGGGCCAAGGCCGCACAGGACAACGGAAAGTTCCGCAGCCGACAAGAACTCGACGAGCTGTACGGGTTCCTGAAGCCAACCGACGAGACTGTCGTGTACTGCCGGATCGGGGAACGCTCCAGCCACACCTGGTTCGTGCTGACCTACCTGCTGGGCCTGCCCGGCGTCCGCAACTACGACGGTTCCTGGACCGAGTGGGGCAACGCCGTGCGCGTGCCCGTCGCCGTCGGCGAGGAACCAGGACAGGCGCCGGGAACGTCATGACGGTGATGCCGGCCGGCCTGGCCGAAGTGGTCTCCGACTTCCAGGAGGTCGAAGGCCAGGACAAGCTCGCCCTACTGCTCGAGCTCGCCGACGAATTGCCGCCGCTGCCGGCCGATCTCGAAGAGGCCGCGATGGAACCGGTACCGGAGTGCCAATCGCCGCTGTTCCTGCACGTCGACGCCGCCGACCGCGACCGCGTCCGGCTGTACTTCAGCGCACCCGCCGAAGCGCCGACCACCCGCGGGTTCGCCGCGATCCTGGCCGCCGGACTGGACGGGCAGTCGGCTGCCGACATCTTGGCCGTGCCCGACGATTTCTACACCGACCTCGGCCTGGCCAAACTGATCAGCCCGCTTCGGCTGCGGGGCATGTCAGCGATGCTGGCCCGAATCAAACGGCGCCTGGCGTAACGCCGGGCGGGCCCGAAGCGATCAAACCTGCAACCGGCGCCGACTGCTAGGCTCGGTGACTCGTAGACCGCTCACGCTCAGGGGGACACCCAAACATGGCCTATACGAACGCGATTCGCATCGGTAAGAAGCTCGGTATGGGAGGTGCGATCGCGCTGGCCGCTTTCGGGACGATGGCCGTGGTCAGCGTCGCTTCGGCGTCCGCTGAGGAAATCCGCCCCACCCCCGGTGTGAAGAGCGGCCAGGCCCAGAACGGGATCGGCGTGGTCAAGGGCGACGCCACCCACGGCGACGTGCGCAACGCCGACATCCTCGAAATCCACGCCCACGGCGAGGTCCGCGAGTCGATGATCGCTGTCCCGGGCCGGACCAAGGGCAAGCCGTTCCGCAACGGTCCCCTCGGGATGCCGAACAGCTTCGGCTAGAAGCTCATTCCTGCCGGGGACGTTCGGCCGCGATGACCTGACGCGCGACCTCGGCCAGCTTGACGTTCGAGTCCTGCGACAACCGACGCAGCAGCTCGAACGCCTGCACCGCATCGATACCGAAGCGCTCCATCAGCATGCCCTTGGCCTGACCGATCACATCGCGTGAGGCCAAGGCGCTGCGGAACTCCTCGTCGCGGCGCAGCATCGCCCAGGCCAACGCGATGTTGGCGGCGAAGACGAAGCCGGTTTCCTCCGAGTCGTCGCCGAACGCGTTCGGCCGGTCGGCATAGAAATTCAGCGCCCCCATGACCTTGTCGCTGACGAACATCTCGTACGACAACACCGAGCGCACCGGCGTCTCGGCCATCACGTCTTCGCGGAACCGCTGCCACCGCTGCTCGGCCGACAGATCGTCGATGCGCACCATGTGGTGTGTCCACGCGGCCGTCAGGCACGGACCGTCACCGTGGCGCTGCTGAATCTCGTCGAGCACCTCGGCGTAACGATGCGTCGCTGCCAGCGACGACACCTCCGACGATTCCCGCACCAGCGTGATCCCGGCGTAGTCCGCGCCGGACACGAGGCGCGACGCGCTGTCGACCAACTCGGCCAGGCCCGCCTCGGTATTCATCGACCGCCGCTGGATATCCGCGATCAAGGCGGCCAGCTCCGCCATGCTGGGATGCGACCCTGCTTCGGACATCGCCCACCCCCTAGATCTCCGTGAACTTGCGGCACTTTGAACGCTACTCACACCCCGTCGTTTACGTCGACCTTCAGAGTTACTCACCGGTAAGGGACCGGCGCGCGGACGCTTCAATTCGTGCGCATAAACTGCCCCGAGTTACATTTCTAAAGACGCTCTTAGAGAACACGCCATCAGGAGGCTCAGTGGCCAGTCACGCCAGCTCAAAGATCTCCAAGGTGCTTGTCGCCAACCGCGGTGAGATCGCCGTCCGGGTGATCCGAGCAGCCAAGGACGCCGGACTCGAGAGTGTGGCGGTGTATGCAGAACCTGACGCCGACGCACCTCACGTACGGCTGGCCGACGAGGCCTACGCCCTGGGCGGTCAAACTTCCGCCGAGTCGTACCTGGTGTTCGAGAAGCTGCTCGACGCCGCCGCGAAGTCCGGCGCCAACGCGATCCACCCCGGCTACGGCTTCCTGAGCGAGAACGCCGACTTTGCGCAGGCCGTCCTGGACGCCGGGCTGATCTGGATCGGGCCCAGCCCGCAGTCCATCCGCGACCTCGGCGACAAGGTCACCGCCCGCCACATCGCCGCGCGTGCGAACGCTCCCCTGGTGCCCGGCACGTCTGATCCGGTCAAGGACGCCGACGAGGTCGTCGAGTTCGCCAAGGAATACGGCGTGCCGGTGGCCATCAAAGCCGCGTTCGGCGGCGGCGGCCGCGGCATGAAGGTCGCCCGCACCATCGAAGAGATCCCCGAGCTCTACGACTCGGCCGTGCGTGAAGCCGTCGCGGCGTTCGGCCGCGGCGAGTGCTTCGTCGAGCGCTACCTCGACAAGCCGCGCCACGTCGAGGCGCAGGTCATCGCCGACATGCACGGCAACGTCGTCGTCGCCGGCACCCGCGACTGCTCGCTGCAGCGCCGCTTCCAGAAGCTCGTCGAGGAGGCGCCCGCGCCGTTCCTGACCGACGAGCAGCGCAAGGAGATCCACGAGTCGGCCAAGCGCATCTGCAAGGAGGCCGGCTACTACGGCGCCGGCACCGTCGAGTACCTGGTCGGCCAGGACGGCCTGATCAGCTTCCTCGAGGTCAACACCCGCCTGCAGGTGGAGCACCCGGTCACCGAGGAGACCTCCGGAATCGACCTGGTGCGCCAGCAGTTCAAGATCGCCAACGGCGAACCGCTGGACATCACCGAGGATCCGACGCCGCGCGGCCACTCCATCGAGTTCCGCATCAACGGCGAGGACGCCGGCCGCGGCTTCCTGCCCGCCCCCGGCCCGGTCACCCGCTACGACATCCCCACCGGCCCCGGTGTGCGCCTGGACTCCGGTGTGGAGGCCGGCTCGGTGATCGGCGGACAGTTCGACTCGATGCTGTCCAAGCTGATCGTCACCGGAGCCACCCGCGACGAGGCGCTGGAGCGCTCGCGGCGCGCGCTGGCGGAGTTCCATGTCGAGGGCCTGGCCACCGTCATCCCGTTCCACCGCGCCGTGGTGTCCGACCCGGCATTCATCGGCGACGGCACCAAGTTCGACGTGCACACCCGCTGGATCGAGACCGAGTGGAACAACACCGTCGAACCGTTCACCGGTGGTGACCCGATCGATGAGGAAGACACCGTTCCCCGCCAGACCGTCGTGGTCGAGGTCGGTGGCCGTCGCCTCGAGGTGTCGCTGCCCGGCGACCTCGCGCTCGGCAACGGCGGTGCAGCCGCCCCCCACGGCGCGCTCCGCAAGAAGCCCAAGCCGCGCAAGCGTGGCGGTGGCGGCGGTGCTGCGGCGTCCGGTGACGCGGTCACCGCGCCGATGCAGGGCACCGTGGTCAAGGTCGCCGTCGAGGAAGGCCAGACCGTCGCTGCCGGCGACCTGGTGGTCGTGCTCGAGGCGATGAAGATGGAGAACCCGGTCACCGCGCACAAGGACGGTGTGGTCACCGGCCTCTCCGTGGAGCCCGGCGCCGCCATCACCCAGGGCACCGTGGTCTGCGAGCTCAAGAGCTCCGAGTAGCACCCCCCTCGTTGCGCGAGGGCGCGTGTCTGTTGGCCCTCGCGCGGCGTGTCGTAGACAGAAACCCGCCGCTCAGCACTGTTGAGCGGCGGGTTTCTGTCATTTAGCCAAGCTTCACGACCTGCGCTAACTGTTACGCAACTGCAGTCACGAAATTTGGGTTCGCAGAAAATCTTCCGCTGCCGGACCGCATGGGTATATGTTCGCCTCAATCGACAATGTCGTTTGCCGGGGCGCACCACACCGGCATCACAATCGAGGGGTGGAACGGCCCCGCTGCGAACGCCACGCAGCGGGGCCGATCCATCTCCTCAGCCACCTCATGGCACGCTTGTCCGCGTGGAACCCGTCGAGATCAACGCCGGCGCCTGGTACCTGCGCGCGCTGCGCGCCGACGACCGCGTCGACGACCGCCCCGCCCTGGCCGACCTCGGCGAACATGACCCCGACTACGTCGAAAACGCTGCTGCACAATGGCGTTCGGAGACCCGCTTCACCTGGGCGGTATGCGAACCGACCACCGGTGAACTGCTCGCCGAGGTCACGCTCGACCCCGCCACCCGCGCCGTCACCGCGCGCTGCCGGCCCGGGCACGACGAGGCCGGGCAGACCGGCGCCGAGGCAGTGGGACGCTTCGCCGCGGCAATGCTGTGAACTTCAGCGCTCGTCGATGTCGTTACCGGTAGCCAGATCCACACAGTCCACGGCGACGACGTCGTCACGCGCCTTCAGGAACGGTCCGGCACCCTCGTCGCCGGACAGCGTCTCCAGCAGCTGCGGCCAGTGCCGGCGCGCGATCACCACCGGGTGACCCGGCCGCCCGCCGTAGGTGGCGCGCGCGAGCGCGGAATCCGAGGCACACGCCGCGTGCAGCACCCTGCGGACCACAGCGGCGTCGATGTCCGGGGTGTCCACGGTGGTGATCACCGCGAACCCAGCGGTGTCCGTCAGCGCGGCGATCCCTGCGCGCACCGAATTACTCACTCCGCCTGACCAATTCGCGGCCACCACGGCCCGCGCCGGCGCGGGCACGTCGACCACCGCCGCACCGAGCACGACGACGACGTCGTCGCATCCCCCACCGCTCAGTGCGGCGACCCCGGCGCGCAACCACGCCCCATCGCAGGCCAGGACCTTGGGCATGCCGAACCTGAGACCGGCACCGGCGGCCAGCAAAATGCCTCCGATCGAATACTCATGATTTCCAATACTTTTCGCCATAAGCACCCGATCTACTGACGTAGCCGTCAACGCCTTCCTGAGAATTGTCACCATCTGCTGACGTTCATTGTCCAAGATCGACGAAAGAGCGTATGGTTCAGATCACGAGGTTGAATTTCACAGCCTTTTCGCAACGTCTCGGCCGCGGTGCTGCTCCTAGCGACGCGCACGGCTTTCAGAACCAGGGCCACCTTGGCGTGAACCACAGATACCTGATGGAGTCACCATGCCTACCTACGCCACTGAGTCAACCCCGGAAGCCCACGACGACGCCCTCATCTGCAACGCCGCGCGTTTCGAAACGCACCGGCCGCAGCCGTCGGCCGCCGTCGTGGCCGCCCACGGAGAACTCGACGCCGCCAACTGCCACCAGTTCATCGACTTCGCGCTGCGCAGCGGCGACCAGACCAAGCGGCTGGTGGTCGACCTGACCGGCCTGAGCTTCTTCGCCACCGCGGGCTTCTCGGCACTGCACACCCTCAACGTGCGCTGCGCCGGCGACGACATCCGCTGGGCGCTGGTGCCCAGCCAGGCCGTCGACCGGCTACTACGGCTGTGCGACCCCGACTCCGCGCTGCCGATCTGCGAGGACACCGCGTCCGCGCTGACCGCGGTGCACACCGACTCGCCGGATCTACTCCAGCTGATCCCGGAGACGGGCTAGCGATTTAGCCAGCAGACGCGACACGTGCATCTGTGAGATGCCGACGCGCTCGGCGATCTGCGTCTGCGTCATCGACTCGAAGAACCGCAGCACCAGCACGGTGCGCTCGCGTTCCGGCAACGCCTCCAACAGCGGCCGCAACGCTTCCCGGTTCTCGATCTGATCGAGGCTCATGTCCACATCACCGAGCGTGTCGGCGATCGCAGGGGCGTCCTCATTGCCACTGCCGCCCCCGCTGTCGATCGACAACGTGTTGTACGAGCTGCCGGCCACCAGGCCCTCGATCACCTCGTCGCGGTCCATCTCCAGCTCGGCGGCGAGCTCGGTGGCCGTCGGCGCACGGCCCAGACGCTGCGACAACTCGGCCGTCGCCGCGCCCAGCCGCAGATGAAGCTCCTTGAGCCGACGCGGCACCTTCACCGACCAGCTGTTGTCGCGGAAGTGGCGGCGAACCTCACCCATGATCGTCGGCACCGCGAACGACACGAAGTCCGAGCCCGCGTTCACGTCGAAGCGGATGACCGCGTTGACCAGACCAACCCGAGCCACCTGCACCAGGTCGTCGCGCGGCTCACCACGGCCGTCGAAGCGGCGGGCGATGTGATCGGCCAACGGCAGGCAGCGCTCGACGATACGGTCACGCTGCCGCTGGAAGGCAGGAGTGCCTTCCTCGATCTTCTCCAAAGCGCGGAACATCTCTGCGACGTCCGCATACTCAGAGCTCGGCCGTGACGAGCCCTTCGAGGACGAGCGCGTCACTGCAACGAACTCGCTCGCCTCGTCGTCATGGAGATCCCGAATACCTGGCCCCCAGCCGACTGGCCGTCAGAGAACGTCGTCACGTCGTCGGTCAACGAGCTGAGCACATGCCAGCTGAAGCTGCCCGGGGCGAGAATGTCAGAGCTATTGCAGGTGGTGGACGCATGAACCATGAGCGCATCCGGCTGCGGATCGACCACCAGTAGCAACGTCGAGTCGGCCACCGCCGAGCGGATCAACCGTGTACACGCCTCGTCGACAGCCAGCCGCAAATCGGCCACGGCGTCGAAATCGAGGTCTTCGAAGGTGCCGATCGCGGCCACCAGCGTGCGCAGCACGGCCAGATTCTCGAGCGTGGCGGCCACACGCAGCTCAACTGACTGCGCGCTGTAGCGCTGCCCAATCTCGGCCATCTGTCCTCCCGGAAATGTCGAAGCGAGACTACCCCAGCCGGCCTCCCCGCTACCCACGGGTGCTCCGGGCATGTGTTAGGCGCCGGCCCGGCTCGGGTATGCGCCGATCATGAATGACATCGAACCGGCCGACGCCCACAGGCGGCCGCTGCGTCGCATTCTCGTGATATCGGCCATGGTTGTGGGGGCGCTGATCTTGCTGGCCGTAGCCATCTACGCCGGTGCGTTCCTGATCTTGGCGCCGATGATGCAGTAGGAATTTTTCCGATGCGGAGCATGTCATGGTGCGGGTGTGATACCCCAGCTCCCGCGCAACCCAAACCCTCTGCGAAAAGCGTTGTCGGGTAAGAGGGTTGGACGCTCTGTTTAGCGGTCCAGCAGCTTGGGAAGCCTTTCTGGCGTCCGGCCCTGGAGTCGGAGAAGTCATACTGACCACCGCACCGGAAGGTAGCCCATGACCGAGAAGAACAGTGGACCCGAAGAAGGCATCAAGGGCGTCGTCGAAGACGTGAAGGGCAAGGCCAAGGAGACGGTCGGTACCGTCGCCGGCCGCGACGACATGGTCCGCGAGGGCAAGGCCCAGCAGGACAAGGCCGACGCACAGCGCGACGCCGCCGAGAAGGAAGCCGAAGCCGAATCGGCCCGCGCAGGCGCGAAGGCCGCCGAGAAGCGGCAAGAGTCCGAGCAGTAAGAGCGGGGTTGATCTGAGCCCAGCCGGTTCGCCGGCTGGGCTCAGTGCTGTATCACGGCAGGTTCGGGATCGCCGCCAGCACCGTCAGAACCAGCAGCCACGCGGTCGTCAACGTCCACGCGGTGTCTCTGGTGCGCAGGCTCCGGGCGCCGGCATAGATGCCGCCCGCCGCCAGGATCGCCGGCGCACCGACGGCCAACAACGCCCGCTGCGGCGCCCCGCACGCCAGCGGGTCGATGGTGGAGCCGGTGCAGGTGCCCAGCCAGATCGCGGCGATGGCCAGGAAGCCGATGCCCGCGGCGGTGAAGCCGAACGCGGCACGCGCAGCACTGACATGCGCCGACTCTGCGGGATGCGTCCCGTCACGGGACGCGTTGCGGGACAGATCCGCGGTCATCTGACAAACCCCTCGTAACAAGCTCGAGCCCCCCGGCTTCGCGGACCGGGGGTTCCCGTCGCGCTCGATCCTGAAACGTCAGAGCTCGGGTTTACGCTTCGCGCCGTGGCCTGGAAGCTGTACGTCGTTGTCGCGGTGGCTGCGGGGCTCACGGCGTACCTGACCGGGCTCGGGCCGGTGTGGAGTGTGTGCGTCGGGTTGGCGGCCCCACTGGTGCCGCGACTCCTGTTCGCGTTCTTCACCGGGTTCATTTCGGGTGCAGCCACGCCGTCTGCGCGGGAGGATCCGGCCGCAG
The DNA here is from genome assembly GCF_050205565.1 of Mycobacterium sp. SMC-4. Lineage (GTDB taxonomy): Bacteria > Actinomycetota > Actinomycetes > Mycobacteriales > Mycobacteriaceae > Mycobacterium. The sequence continues at coordinate 178,555 of NZ_JBNMQU010000013.1, forward strand.
CCATGTCGGGCACGGAGTTCGAGGACTACGTGGCGCGCATCGCCCGCTCCTGCGGCGTGCCGGTGATCATGACGTCGATGACCGGCGACTGGGGCGTCGACCTGATCGTCGGCCATCGGCCCCACCGGCTGGCAGTGCAGTGCAAGCGGCTGTCGCGGCCCGTCGGCGCCGGTGCGGTCCAGGAGGTGGTCGCCGGGGCGCCGATGCAGGACTGCACCCGCACGATGGTCGTCACCAATCACGAATTCACGCCTGCGGCACGCAAACTCGCCGAACGGCATGGCTGCGAGCTGGTCAGCGGGGATGACCTGCCGCGGTTGCGGTCGATCATCCGCCGCTTGACCACGGCTTGACTCGTTTGCGGCGCCCGTTTTGAGGTGGTCGCCTCGTTTTGCCGAGAGCGCGCGTCTGCTGGTCGACACGCCGTGTCTCGTCAGCATTCTGCGCGCGCTCGCCGCCGATGATGGAGCGCATGGAGCTCAACGAGACCACAGCGATCGTCACCGGCGGCGGCTCAGGCATCGGCGCGGCGCTGGCCGCCGAGGTGGCCACACACGGGGCGCGCGTCGTGGTCGGCGACCTCGATCTTGACGGCGCGTCCCAGGTGGCCTCGGCGATCGTCAGCACCGGCGGCCAAGCGGTCGCGGTACGCGCCGACGCCGCAGACCCGGCCGACATCGAAGCCATGATCGCCCGCGCCGAAGCCGAGTTCGGGCCCGTCGACGTCTACGTCGCCAACGCCGGCGTCATCGGAAAGCCAGGGCTCGGAGCCGAACCGGACTGGGACGTCATCCTCGACGTGAACCTTCGCGCGCACATTCGCGCCGCAAGGCTGCTGGTGCCGGGCTGGCAGTCCCGCGGGTCGGGTTACTTCGTGTCGGTGGCCTCGGCGGCGGGACTGTTGACGCAGCTGGGCGCGGCGGGCTACGCAGTCAGCAAGCACGCGGCGGTGGGCTTCGCGGAGTGGTTGGCCATCACCTACGGCGACGACGGCATCGGCGTCAGCTGTGTCTGCCCGCTCGGAGTGGAAACACCGCTGCTGCAAGCCATTCGGGAGGTCGACGATCCGGACGCGCGGGTCGGGGCGTCGTCGATCGAGCAGTCGGCAGCGGTGCTGAGCGCATCCGATGTCGCGCGTGCGACTGTCGATGCGGTGCAGTCCGACAGGTTCCTGGTGCTGCCACATGTCGAACTGCTGGAGATGTACCGGCGCAAGGGATCTGACTACGACCGGTGGATCGCCGGCATGCGGCGCTACCAACGGGGACTGCGCGCGCAGTGAGGGGCGGCGAGTGCGCTGACCGGTGAGTCAGCCACCCTCGACCGGGCCGCCGCAGCGGTCCCTGAAGTCCTTCGCGGGCTGACGGATCCGCTCGAGGTCAGCCTTCACCTGTGGATTCGCGTCCATATAGGAAGTCAGCGCCTGCCTCTTCTGATCCTTCGGGACGTCCTTGAGCGAGGTGAAGAAGTCGTTGACCGGCGGATTGGCGAACAGGTAGTCGCCGGTGGCATTGGTGACGCCGGTCATGACCTTGGCGAGATCAGCCGCGGTGCATCCCGCCGGCGCGGGCTGGGCGTGAGCTGGAGCCGCAGCACCCGCCAACACTGCCCCGCAACTCACGGCCGCCACCACTACGCCTCGCGCAAAGCTTCTGTGAGACACGATGTTTCGCTCCTTGGTCGAGTTGGGTCGGATCAGGGCAAGAACCAGTTGTAGCCGTCGTTGCAGTAATAGGCGTCGTACGTGCACGGATAGGGCACCGCGGGCGTGCTGCTCCGGCCCTCGGATTGGCAGGCGCTGACGAAGTCGTAGGTCGTGCACTCTGCAGCCGCGGTGGGTGCGACCAATAATCCGAAAGCAGCCAGAACCGGGACGGCGAAGACATACCAGATCCGCATCCGAAAACCTCCTCGCCGACATTGGAATGCAGTGCGGTATGCACCACGTCTGGGCGGAGTCCCCGATATCGAAGGCGTCAAACGTCAGGTTCGAAATCGGTTCGCGCGCGCTGACGGGCACCGAGTGCACGCAACGTGCTGATGAAATGCGGCGTGTTGACCAGCAGACACGCGCGCTCGGCCAAACGAGGCGACCGCCTTATGACCGGCGGCTTACCGGCGGCGCAGGGTCAGGTGGAAGTCCTTCGGCATCAGCGTGAGTCGCTCGGCGATCTGCAACTCGTAGTCCGGGTCGGCGATCAGGTCATAGCGCCGCAGAATCACCGCCAACAGCAACACCGCCTCGTGCAACGCGAACTGCCGTCCGATGCACGACCGCGGGCCCGTACCGAACGGCCGGTACAACGTCGCCGGACGCGCCTTGACCCGTTCCGGTGTGAACCGGTCGGGATCAAAGACCTCCGGATCGTCGCCCCACCGCGCATCGCGATGCAACGTCATCGTCAGCGCCAACGCCCAGTCCCCCTTGCGCATCGGATACACCCCTGCGAGCACGGTGTCCTCCCGCGCCGCCCGGTAGAACCCCGGAACCGTCGGATGCAGCCGCAGCGACTCGTCGAACACCCGCCGCACGTACCGCAACTTCGCGATCTGCTCGAAACCGGGCCGCGGCTCCTCCCCCCACACCTGCTCGATCTCAGCACGCGCCGCGTCGGCCACCTCGGGATGCCGCGCCAAGAAGTACAACGCGAAAGACAAGGCACCCGAGGTGGTTTCGTGGCCTGCGACCAAGAAGTTGATCAGCTGATAACGGATGTTGGCGGCGTCGAGGTCCGAGTCGAGCATCAACTCGAGCAGGTCGTCGTGACGGCCCGGCCCCTCAAGGCGCCGGCGCTCGACGATCTCGTCGACGATCGCGTGCAACGCCTTGGCGTGCGGCTGGACTTTACGTTCGGCGCGGCGCGCGAGGAACCCGGGCAGGAAGGTCTCGCGCATCACGCCGACCCGGTCGCAGGCCTTCAGCCCCGCCACCATGTGCTCGACGAACGGGTGTGGCTGTTCGGTGTCGAAGCAGCCGAACCGATACCCGGCCGTGCAGCGCCCGATCGTCTCGAGCGTCGCCCGCGTGGTGTCCGCGGAGACGTCCACCGTGCCCTTCGCGTCCCACCGCGCGGTCAGCTCGTCGGCAACGTCACACATCACCGCGTGGTAGCGGCGCATCGCCTGCTGGCTGAACGCCGGCATCAGCACGTCGTGCGCGCGTTGCCAATTCGGTTCGTCGTTGTAGGCGGTGAACAGGCCGTCACCGCCGACCAGGCGCAGCGCGTCGATGTCGGGGCCGACGTGTTTGCAGAAGCGCGACTCGTCGCACAACTCCATCACCGCATCCGCACCGCCCGCGACGACGTATCGCGCCCCGAGAAAACGGAACTCGACCACCGGGCCGAGCGCTACCAGGGCCATCGCCGACTGTGACGGCGTGTCGGCGTCGACGGCGAGGATGTCGCCGAGCAATGGGATCCGCCGGCGGGGATGGGGCAGCTTTGCCCGGCGGCGACTGTCGGCCAAGGTCACCGGCCCAGCGTCTAGTGGAGGTATGTGCCTGTCAAGGCTCTGCCGCACCGGCGAGCGTGTCCGAGAAGTTGACAGGAGATTGCCAGGAACAGCGCGACGTGGGGCCGTGACCTGGCATATAGCAGCAAACGCGGCGTGCCCGGCGACATAGACGGGAAGTGAATTCTTTGCCGAATCTGCAGCGACGGTGCGTGTTCGGCGTATCGTGGCGGATGCCTGGGGTCAGGGGCGGCTGGCTCCCCTAGCTGTCAGACCGACCGCTGATCCCAGGCTCCACACCTCGTTACTCGTGGTGGCCGTGGCTGGGAAGGCCGCAGCGGTTCTTGAAGTCCTTCGCCGGCTGGCGGATCCCCTCGAGATCGGCCTTCACCTGCGGGTTCGCATCGAAGTACGACTGCATCGCCTGCTTGCGCTGCTCACGCGGGACATCCTTGAGCGAGCTGAAGAAGTTGTTGACCGGCGGATTGGCCAGCAGGTAATCACCTTTCGCGTTGGCCACCCCCGACATCACCTTGGCCATGTCGCCGGCCGAACAGCCGGGCGCAGCGGGCGGGGCCGGCTGGGCAGCGGCGGGTGCGGCCACACCGATCAGCACTGCACCGCAGCCGGCGGCAGCCGCCACCAGGCCCTTCGCGAAGATCTTGTGAGACACGAATCGCTCCTCTGTTCAGTCATGCCCTAGTGGGCAGGTTTCCGTTGTCGCGAACGCCATCGTAGGTGCTCCGATACTTAGATAACCGAAGTTTCAGATATCGCGGTCTTTGTGGTCGACGACCGGCGGCCGCCCCAGCGTTCAGCGGCGCCCGCCGCCGATGCCCCCACCGCCGCCGACGCCTCCGCCCGGCCTGCCCGGTGAACCGATCCCCGGCCCGTCCGGCCTCCCGGGACCGCCGACACCGATTCCCGGGTCCCAGTCCAAGTCGACGTCCCACCCGAAGTACTCGTTGCAGTAGTAGTAGTCGTACTCGCACGGGTAGGGGATGTAGGGCCCCGACGAGCCGCTCGGCCCGCCACCGCTGTCGCTGCCACGCGACTCGCCCTGCGAACACAGCGTCGTTCCGCCGACGCTCGTGCAGTCAGCTACCGCCGGCGCAAGGTCCGACACCCCGGCGAAGGTCAGGACGATCCCGCTGAGCACCGCCGCCAGCTTGCTGATCGCAGTCATCGCCGACCTCCGCCGCCACGGCCTCCTCCGCCGCCTCCCGGACGATCCGGACGTCCAGGCTTGCCGATGTCAGGCCGATCTCCCGGCGTGCCGGGCCGTCCGATGCCGGCACCTGGGTCGTCGTCGAGATCCACCACCCAGGTGGTGACGTCGTCGCACTCCCACGGTTCGGGGTAGTACTCGTAGCCGTCACACGGGTACGGGACGAATGGAGCGCTCTCGGCCACACCATCGAGCAGACACATCGAGGCAGGACCGGCGCAGTTCGCGTAAGTCGTTGGTGCAAAGGTCAATCCGAAACCCACCAAGGCGGGCAGGACCAGAATGGCCACAGGGCGCATGACGCACTCCTATCCGGCTGGGGCGACGCAGCCGATGCCTGCGGGCACCGGCACGCCGGCTCTTACAGCCTAAAATGCAGGGGCCTCAATGCCATCCCCCACAACGGGGGAACCCTCCGCGTAGACCAGGACGTCATTCGCCGCAGCGTGCGCGGAAGTCCACGGCGGGCTGGCGGATTGCCTGAAGCTCGTCTCTCACCTGCGGGTTGGCATTGAGGTACTCGCCCAGTGCTACCCGCTTCTCTTCGCGCGGGCGGTCTCCGAGCGTGGTCATGAATTCGTTCACCTCGGGATGGGCGAACAGATAGGCCGAGGTGCTGGCGGTGATCCCCGACATGATGTTGGAGAGATCGGCCGCGGTGCAGTTCGGCGGACGCGGCGGCTGGGCGGGCGCGGGAGTTGCGGTACCGATCAAGACTGCCCCGGCCGCAACGGAGACCATCAGAATCCGCCGGGCAAAACTCCTGTGAGACAACATGTTTCTCCTCTGTCGATGGGTCGGGTCGTCGTCGGCGCTCGTTGTCACGGGATGAACCAGCTCCAGTCGTCGTTGCAGTAATAGTCGTACCCGCAGGAATTCGGAACATGAGGACCGTAGAAACCCTCGGTACCGATACCGCCGAGTGAACAGCGCGTCGAGTTCCCCTCCGTGACACAGTCCGCAGCCGCGACTGGTGCGACGAGAACCCCGGTACCGATGACGACGGGGGCAACAAGCAAGACACGTAACCGCATCACCACACTCCTCACGTGTTTGTTGCGACCTTGGTCATTGCGAGCCCGCGGGTAGCTGATAGGAGCGTAGGAACAAGATCGCAGCCAGGCATCCCCCACAACGGGGGAAATCGTCGCGATGCGCCGGTGTCACGGCCTCAATACTTGCTGCGTCTCAGATGATCTCGGTGTCCGGACTCCCCCGCTTTGGGGGACGACACACGCCTGCCCCGGAACTAGCATCGACCCACGCGGAGGTGAATGATGGACGAACCCACATGGGCGAAGCCCGCGGCCAGGGCAATCCCGCCGACCGGTTACTTCGAGCTCACCCGCGGCCGGTACGGCCCCACCTACCCGCGCACCCCGGCTTGCTACGGGTTCTCCATCATCGCGAAGGTCAAAGATGGCTGTGAAGACGCTGTGCGGGCCTACGGCAGTCAGATTGAAGATGCGGTGGCCGGCAGTCCAGACATACTGGCCCCGTTGAAGCTGCACTATCTGCGGTGGGTGCTCTTCGATGTCGGATCAGGACTGCATTTCCAGTACCAGGGCATCTTCGACACCGACTTCGACAAGTACACCGAAGACGCGGTACGTCTGTTCAGCGAGACGGGCATCACCACCGTGTTCACGAACCTCGAAGGCTTTCCTGAGGATTGGCAGACCAACCCTGAAGCCTTCATCGCGTTCGTGCGCGCGCATCAGTGCCCGAGCTTCCTCGAATACGGTGAGTATCCGTACGTCACCGCCGACGAGATCAAGAAGGCGCTGCGCTTGAAAGACAGCTTCTCGACGATGCTCGACCAAATGCAATGACCCTCGAACTCGACGACATCCAACACATTCTGCTCACCCGGACGCCTGCGTTGACCGGGCGCTACGAGTTCCTGACATTCGACACCGCCGCCGGCGGTAGGGCATGGCTGTCGGAGTTACTGGACAAGGTGCAGTCAGCCGCCGAGGTCCGGCACACCATGGAAGACTCCCGGCGCTGGATCACGTTGGCCTTCACCTGGACCGGATTGCGCGCGCTCGGCGTACCTTCCGATGCGCTGGCGACCTTCCCGGATGCGTTCCGCGAGGGCATGGCAGCACGCGCGGACATCCTCGGTGACATCGGGGAGAATTCGCCTCGGCACTGGGTCGGTGGACTTGCCGGCGAGGACCTGCACGCCATCGCCATTCTCTTCGCACGAGACGACGACGAACATCGCCGCTGCGTCGGGGAACACGACAAACTCATCGCACGCTGCCACGGTGTCCGGACCTTGTCCTATCTGGACCTGAACGCCCACCCGCCATTCAGCTACGCCCACGACCACTTCGGTTTCCGGGATCGGTTGTCGCAACCTGTGATGAAAGGCTCAGGCGAGGAACCGACACCCGGGAGTGGAGGCGCGCTGGAGCCCGGCGAGTTCATCCTCGGATATCCCGACGAATACGGTCCGGTGAACGACATCCCGCAGCCGCACGTGCTGTCCCGCAACAGCAGCTTCATGGCCTACCGCCGCCTGCAAGAGCACGTGGGACGCTTCCGCGCGTACCTCGCCGACAATGCTGACGGCCCGGAGGAACAAGAGCTACTCGCGGCGAAGTTCATGGGGCGCTGGCGCAGTGGTGCTCCCCTGGTGCTGGCACCGACCGCCGACGACCCCGAACTCGGGGCAGATCCGCAACGTAACAACGACTTCGACTACAAGGAGATGGACCCGTTCGGGTACGCGTGTCCGCTCGGGTCACACGCGCGTCGCCTCAACCCGCGAGACACCGCGCACAACGTCAACCGGCGACGGATGATCCGGCGCGGCGCCACCTACGGGCCGGCACTGCCCGACGGCGCCCCCGAGGACGGCCGGGAACGCGGAATCGCCGCCTTCATCATCTGCGCGAGCCTGGTGCGTCAGTTCGAGTTCGCGCAGAACGTTTGGATCAACGACCAAACGTTCCATGAACTCGGCAACGAGCACGACCCGATCTGCGGCGCCCAGGACGGCAGCCTGGACTTCACCGTACCCAGACGACCGATCCGCAAGGTACACAGAGGGATCCCGGCCTTCACCACTCTCAAGGGCGGCGCCTATTTCTTTCTGCCCGGCCTGACTGCGCTGCGATACCTTGCCTCTCCGGAACTTCTGGACAGCTAGGACACCACGATGACAGCCGACACCGTACGCACCTACAACCAGAACCACGTCACCAGGGCTCGCAACGGCCACCGTCGCATCAGCATCTACTGGACCTGGAGTTATCCCTGGGAGGCACAACGGAATCCGGCGGCGATGTCGAACAGGTTCTCGACGATCACCGAGGTGCGCAACGTCACCTACCCCGCCTACGAGAAGCCTGAGTTCGAGTCGGCGAACTTTCTCCAGGGCATCGCCGGGACTCTGGAGCTTTTCCATCGCTCGACCCTGCCGTTCCAAGACCTTGTCGGTGAACTGACCGGACATCCCGTGGCCGTGTTGCAGCGCGTGGATCAGGCCGGCTACCGCCAGCCCATCGACGAGGGAATCCTCGAGGACACCGACACCCTCCTGGTGTTCGGACTCGATCACCTCGACTGCGGTCTGGAGGCCACCGAGGATGAGGTGGACGCCATCAACGAATGGCTGGGCCGCAGCGGCACGTGCCTGGTCTTGGCACCCCACCACGACGTCGGGTTCACCAATGACCTCGCGCAACGCCAGATCGAATACGAACACCACGGCGACCGCCTGGTCCCCCGGCAACAGCGGTTCAGCCAGTACACCCGCTCGCTGATGCGCGGGCTCGGGGTTCCCGTGTGCAACACGTGGGGCTTACGTCCGGCTGTGATCGCCGGCACCAACGACGTTGCGCCGCTCACCGCGTTCCACGAACGCGACGGTCTGGGCCTACTCGACAACGTCCCGAGTTTGAGCTTCCACTCCCACCTGCCGCACTATGTGCTCACCGCACCCGAAGACGATCATCTGCGCGTGCTGGCCCGCCAGCCCGTGGACCTGCAGCGCCCCCACCCTTTCACCGCAGCCGGCAACACGGAGTTCAACGCCGTGATCTGGATGCCGCCGTGCGAAGAGCGCGCCGGCGACATCGTGCTGATCGACTCGACCCACTTCACCACACTGTTCGGCGGCACTGCGAGCCTGCGCAACCTGTGGCGCAACCTGGCGACGATGCGCTGAGATCAGTTGGCCAGCAGTCCGATCCGCCTGGCCTCAGCGACTGCGGCCGCCCGCGACGCGACCCCGAGCTTGCGGTAGATCGCGGCCGCCTGACTCTTCGCCGTTTCCCGTCCGATCGTCAGCTCTTCGGCAATTCCCTGCAGCGAGTAATGCGTTGCCAGATAAGGCAACAACCGCAACTCTGCTGAGGTCAGCGGGTGGGCACCGACGGCGGCCATCGCGCGGACGCGGTCCACGCGCTGCTGCAGCGCCACCGCGTCGGGCTCGCGGGTCCGGTGACGCTCCGCGGCATCCAGGTGGGTATTCAGCAGCTCGTTGTCCTGGATGACCGCCGCCGTCCACGCCAGCAGTCCGTGCCCGAGAAGCGCGGTGCGGGCGGCCAACTCGCCGAGCCTGTCCAGCAGGGTCGTCGTCGTGCAGATCGCTTCCCTGGCTGAGGCGACATCACCGACCCGGGCATACATCACGGCGCTCACCGAGTAGACCACCACCATCGGGACCACATCGCAGAGGTCGTACTTGTCGACGAGGGTCCGCGCCGCCGTGGCGCGCTGAATCGCTCCGTCGTCGTCGCCGGCAGCGAAGTCGAGCAACGCCAGATGGGCAAGCGCAGCCGCCTGGAAGCCGGGTAGATCTTCTGTTGCCGGCAGCGCGGATTCGAGCAGGTTTCGCGCGCGGGAGCTGTGGCCGAGCATCGCCTCGGCGACCCCTTTCATGACCGTCGCCGCACCCCACCACGGATTGACCAGGTTGTCCCCGGCGGCGCGCACGATGTCGGCGTGGTGCACCACATCGCGCACCCCGCCGAGACCGATCAGCGAATTGACCAGCGCAGCGGCCACCGGCACCGACAGCGTGCCGTCAGACAGCGGCCGACCGCGGTCGGCTTGGTGCGCCAGAAGGAGTGAGCGCTGGATCATGTCGGCGTCGGCGGTGACCACTCCGAGCCAGGCGCGCGCCACCGCGGCGTCGGGGTATTCGGTGAACGTCTGCGTGTCGAGCCAACTCAGACGGCGCGCGAGGACACCTGCGCGTCCGTCGAATCCGAGGTGGACAGCTTCTCGGCCCACCAGCGTGGCCGCATGCGCCCGGTCACCGGCGGCCAGGGCCTGCAGGAGCGCGCCGTCGATGTCACCGATGCGTTCCAGGAGTTCGGCTGCTCGATGTGCAAGCTCACGCATCCGTGCCGGTGCGGTATTCCTGAGCCTGCGGCGCAGCACATCTCCGAACAACCGGTGATATCGGTACCAGATGCCGTGCCGGTCCAACGTGACGAGGAACAGATTCCCTGTCCCACAGAGTTTTTCCAGCATGAGGGCAGAGTCGTCGCGTCCGAGGACGACATCGAGTTGTTCGGCGCTGAAGCGTTCCAGCACCGACGATTCCATCAGGAACTGCACAGTCGGACCGTCGAGGCCGCGGAGCACCTCCTCGACCATGTACTCGACGACGAACCTGTCACCGCCGGTCAGGAACTCCGTGCCTGCGCCGTCGCGCAGCGCCATCCCGGCCAGCACGACTCCGGCGCACCACCCCTCCGAAACCTCGGTGACCGCCGAAACCGTGGCCTGATCACACGGCCCGCTGACCGCTTCGAGCGCGGCGGCCGTCTCGACGGTGGTGAACTTCAGTTCCGGCACACCGATCTCGACCAGACAGCGCTGTACCCGACGATGCGCCAGGTGCAGCGGCACCGCGTGGCGGCTGACCAGTGCGACGGTCGTCGTCGAAGGGACCGCATGGATCAGCGCGTCCAGCGCCGCGACCGACTCGGGCGCGCACAACTCGTGGGTGTCGTCGAACACGAGCACCAGCCGGCCCGCAGCATCGAGCACCTTCGCCATCGCCGGCACCAGATGGGTCAGCGGCTCGCGTCCCGGGGCGCCCAAGTAGTCCAACAGGCCGGGGTCACACGCGCCGATCTGTGCGAGGGCGGCGGCGACGTGCAGAAGCAGATGGGTGGGATCGTCGTCGAGGTGGTCCAGCCGCATCCACGCGAACGGGCGCTCATCAGCCTCATCCCACAGCGCCGCGGTGGTCGTCTTCCCGTAGCCGGTCGGTGCGCTGATGGTCACGATGTCGCCATCCCCGGCCTCCAGCAGAGGCACGAGCGTGGCGGGACGTCGGACGATCCCGTCGCCTATCCGCGGCCGTCCGATCGTTGCAGCAGGTATGTGGAGCTGCCGGTCTGCGGCCACCACGAAGACATCGTATGCCCTCACCTGCAGATATATGCGGTTTGTCGGTAGGTCAGGGCACCATGGACTCATGTCTTCGCTGTCGCGGTTCGGTGCGCTGACGCGCGAGTGGTTCGCGGGCACGTTCGTCGAGCCCACCGCCGCGCAGTCACAGGCGTGGGCTGCGATCGCCGACGGCGACAACACGCTGGTCATCGCCCCGACCGGATCAGGCAAGACGCTGGCCGCGTTCCTGTGGGCCATCGACGGCCTGGCCCGCGAGCCGGCTCCCGAGCCCACCACCCGGGTGCTCTACATTTCGCCGCTCAAGGCGCTGGCCGTCGACGTCGAACGCAACCTGCGCACGCCGCTGACCGGGATCTCCCGCATCGCCGAACGCAACGGCGTCGCGCCGCCGGCCATCAGCGTCGGCGTCCGCTCCGGGGACACCACACCGGCCAAGCGGCGCGAACTGATCAGCAAGCCGCCCGACATCCTGATCACCACGCCGGAGTCGCTGTTCTTGATGCTGACCTCGGCGGCGCGCGAAACCCTGACCGGCGTGCAGACCGTCATCGTCGACGAGGTGCATGCCGTGGCCGCCACCAAACGCGGCGCGCACCTGGCGCTGTCCCTGGAACGGCTGGACGCTCTGTTGGAGCGGCCCGCGCAACGGATCGGGCTCTCGGCGACGGTCCGCCCCCAGGAAGAGGTGGCGCGGTTCCTGTCCGGGACGGCGCCCACCACCATCGTCGCCCCGCCCGCGGCCAAGACCTTCGACCTGACCGTCCAGGTGCCGGTGCCCGACATGGCGAACCTGAAGAACAACTCGATCTGGCCAGACGTCGAAGAACGCATCGTCGACCTGATCGAGGCGCACAGCAGCTCGATCGTGTTTGCCAACTCGCGGCGCCTGGCCGAACGACTGACCGCCCGGCTCAACGAGATCCACGCCGAACGCGCCGGCGTCGAGCTCGGCTCGCACAACCCGACGGTGGCCGGCGGGGCGCCGGCGCATCTGATGGGCAGCGGCCAGACGTTCGGGGCCGAGCCGGTGTTGGCGCGCGCCCACCACGGCTCGGTCAGCAAGGAGGCCCGCGCCGAGGTCGAGGACGCGTTGAAGAGCGGCCGGCTCAAGGCCGTGGTGGCGACCTCCAGCTTGGAGCTCGGCATCGACATGGGCGCGGTCGACCTGGTCATCCAGGTCGAGACACCGCCGTCGGTGGCCAGCGGTTTGCAGCGCGTCGGGCGTGCCGGACACCAGGTCGGCGAGATCAGCCAGGGCGTGCTGCTGCCCAAGCACCGTACGGATCTGATCGGCTGCGCGGTCAGCGTGCAGCGGATGCTCGGTGGGCAGATTGAGGCCATGAATGTGCCGGCCAACCCGCTGGACGTGCTGGCCCAGCACACCGTGGCCGCGTGCGCGCTGGAACCGGTCAACGCCGATGCGTGGTTCGACACCGTGCGGCGCAGCGCCCCGTTCGCGACGCTGCCGCGCAGCGCGTTCGAAGCGACCTTGGATCTGCTGTCGGGAAAGTACCCGTCCACGGACTTCGCCGAGCTGCGGCCGCGCGTGGTCTACGACCGCGACACCGGCACACTGACCGCGCGGCCCGGCGCGCAACGCCTGGCTGTCACCTCCGGCGGTGCGATCCCCGACCGCGGCATGTTCACCGTGTTCCTAGCCACCGAAACCCCCTCGCGTGTCGGTGAACTCGACGAGGAAATGGTCTACGAGTCCCGGCCGGGCGATGTGATATCCCTCGGCGCGACCAGTTGGCGGATCACCGAGATCACCCACGACCGGGTGCTGGTGCTGCCCGCGCCGGGAGAGCCGGCGCGGCTGCCGTTCTGGCGCGGCGACGGTGTGGGTCGGCCCGCGGAGCTCGGTGCCGCGATCGGAGCGTTCACCGGCGAGCTGGCGCGGCTGGACCGCCAGGCATTCGAGGAGCGTTGTGCGCAGGTCGGTTTCGACGAGTTCGCTGTCGAGAATCTGTGGCAGTTGATCTCCGAGCAGCGCGACGCCACCTCGGCGGTGCCGTCGGACACCACGCTGGTGGTGGAACGCTTCCGCGACGAACTCGGCGACTGGCGCGTCATCCTGCACTCCCCGTACGGGCTGCGGGTGCACGGGCCGCTGGCATTGGCCGTCGGTAAGCGGCTTTACGAGCGCTACGGCATCGACGAGAAGCCGACCGCCTCCGACGACGGCATCATCGTGCGGCTCCCCGACACCGACGACGCCGCGCCCGGCGCGGACATCTTCGTGTTCGAGCCCGACGAGATCGAGCCGCTGGTCACCACCGAGGTCAGCAGCTCGGCGCTGTTCGCGTCACGCTTTCGGGAATGCGCCGCGCGCGCACTGCTTCTGCCGCGCCGCAACCCGGGCAAGCGTTCCCCGCTGTGGCATCAGCGGCAGCGGGCCGCGCAGTTGCTCGACGTGGCCAAAGGCTATCCGGACTTCCCGATCGTCCTGGAGGCCGTCCGCGAGTGTCTGCAGGACGTCTACGACGTGCCGATGCTGACCGAACTGATGGCGCGCGTGGCGCAACGCCGGGTCCGGATCCTCGAGGTCGAGACGTCGACGCCGTCGCCGTTCGCGGCGTCGCTGCTGTTCGGTTACGTCGGCGCGTTCATGTACGAGGGTGACAGCCCGCTGGCCGAACGACGCGCAGCCGCACTGGCTTTGGACCCGACCCTGCTGGCCGAGCTGCTGGGCCGCGTCGAGCTTCGTGAACTGCTCGACCCCGACGTGATGGCCACGACCACCCGGCAACTGCAACACCTCACGCCCGAACGCGCCGCGCGGGACGCCGAAGGAGTGGCCGACCTGCTGCGGCTGCTGGGCCCGTTGACCGAAGACGAGATCGTGCAGCGGTGCTCGGTCGACGACGTCGGCGGCTGGCTGGAAGGCCTCCTGGCGGCCAAGCGGGCGCTGCCGGTGTCCTATGCGGGGACGTCGTGGTGGGCGGCGATCGAAGACATCGGGCGGCTGCGCGACGGCGTGGGGGTCGCGGTGCCGGTCGGCGTGCCGATGGCCTTCCTCGAGCCGGTCGTCGATCCGCTGGGCGAACTGCTGGCCCGCTACGCGCGCACGCGAGGGCCGTTCACCACCGTCGATGCGGCCTCCCGCTTCGGGCTCGGGGTGCGGGTGGCCGCCGACGTGCTGGGCCGGCTGGCCGCCGATGGCAAGCTCATGCGCGGTGAATTCACCGATGCACCAGTCGATTCCGGCGACCAATGGTGTGACGCCGAGGTCCTGCGCATCCTGCGGCGACGATCCCTGGCGGCACTGCGGGCGCAGATCGAGCCGGTCAGCACCGCCGCGCTGGGCCGCTTCCTGCCGGCGTGGCAACAGCTGGGCAACGATGCGGTGTCCGGCGTCGACGGGTTGGCCTCGGTGATCGACCAGCTGGCCGGGGTGCCGATGCCGGCGTCGGCGGTCGAGCCGCTGGTCTTCGGCCAACGCGTGCGTGACTATCAGCCGGGCATGCTCGACGAGCTGCTGGCCTCCGGTGAGGTGCTGTGGTCCGGGGCCGGGACGTTGTCGTCGGCCGACGGCTGGGTGGCGTTCCATCCGGCCGACACCGCACCACTGTCGCTGTCGGAGGTCGGCGAGCTGGACCTGACCGATGTGCACCGCGCCCTGCTCGACGCACTGAGTGGTGGCGGGGCGTACTTCTTCCGGCAGCTGTCGGTCGACGGCGTCAGCGCTGAGACGTTGAAATCCGCTCTGTGGGAACTGATCTGGGCAGGCTACGTCGGTGGCGACACGTTCGCGCCCGTGCGGGCGCTGCTGGCCGGAACTCGCGCGTCGGGTCCCCGGCGTGCGGCTGCACCGTCGCATCGGCACCGGCGCGCGCCGCGGTTGAGTCGCTACAGCATCAGCTCCGCCGGGCTGGGCGCGCACCGGGACACCGATCCCACGGTGGCCGGGCGTTGGTCACTGCTACCGCCCGCCGAGGTGGACACCACGGTGCGCGCGCACTATCAGGCCGATCAGCTGCTGGCCCGGCACGGTGTGCTGACCAAAGGTGCGGTGGCCACCGAGAACATCCCCGGCGGATTCGCGGCGATGTACAAGGTGCTCACCACCATGGAGGAAGCCGGCCGCTGCCAACGCGGCTACTTCGTCGAATCTCTGGGCGGTGCACAGTTCGCGACCGCCAGCACCGTCGACCGGCTGCGCAGCTACGCCGACAGCATCGACGACGAGACGCGGGCCCACGCCGCGGTCGCCCTGGCGGCCACCGACCCGGCCAACCCGTACGGCGCTGCCCTGCCCTGGCCCTCGCGTGACGACGACAGTGCGCACCGGCCCGGACGCAAAGCCGGGGCGCTGGTGGTCCTCGTCGACGGCGAGTTGGCGTGGTTCGTCGAGCGCGGCGGCAAGTCGCTGCTGAGCTTCGCTTCCGACGCCGAAACCCACAATGCAGCGGCGTCGGCCTTGGCGGAACTCGTCTCCCGGCAACGTGTCCCGGGACTGCTCGTGGAGCGCGTGGACGGCGTACCGGTACTCGAGCAGCGCGACTCGCTGGTCACCGAGGCGCTGGTGCATGCCGGATTCTCCCGCACACCCCGCGGACTGCGGCTGCGCTGATGCCTGAAGGCGACACCGTGTTCCGCGCGGCGGCCAAGCTACGCGAAGCGCTGGAAGGCAAGACGCTGACCCGCTGCGACATCCGGGTTCCGCGCTACGCCGCAGTGGATCTGAGCGGGCAGGTCGTCGACGAGGTACTCAGCCGCGGCAAGCATCTGTTCATCCGGGTCGGTGCGGCCAGCATCCACTCGCACCTGAAGATGGAAGGTGCGTGGGTGATCGGGCGGGTGCGCGTGCCGTCATACAAGGTGCGAATCGTGTTGGAGACAGCGGATTCCCGCGCCTCGGGTGTGGATCTGGGCGTGCTCGAGGTGCTGGAGCGGGCTTCTGACATGTCCGTCGTCGACCATCTCGGGCCGGACCTGCTGGGCCCGGACTGGAACCCCGACGTCGCTGCGGCGAACCTGATGGGCGATCCGGCGCGACCGCTGGCCGAGACGCTGCTGGATCAGCGCGTGATGGCCGGGGTCGGCAACGTCTACGCCAACGAGTTGTGCTTCGTGTTCGGGTTGCGGCCGTCGACGGCAGTCGGCGAGGTGGGTGATCCGTTACGGTTGGTGAACCGTGCACAACAGATGTTGTGGCTCAACAGGTTACGCCTCAACCGCACGACCACCGGCAACACACGCGGCGGGCAGGACCTCTGGGTGTATGGCCGTGACGGTCAACCGTGCCGGCGCTGCGGCACCACCGTCGTCGGGGACCGCACCGGCGACCGCAACACGTTCTGGTGCCCGGCCTGCCAGCGGTAGCTTCGACTCTGTCCCCAACTTCCCGCCGAAATTGCATTCCACGCGCGTCAACTGTGGATAACTCCCACGCTGTACGCAATCTCGTCGGTGCCGGTGCTGATGATTCGGGCCATGGGAAACATCATCGTCGGCACCGAGGCGGTCGCCTCCGGTCTCGTCACCGAGCACCATCTCCGTCGCCGCTATCGGCCGCTCTTCCCCGACGTCCACATAGCCGCGGGCATCGCACCGACGGTGCGTGACCGCGCCGAGGGCGCGTGGTTGTGGTCGCGCCGAGCAGGCATCGTCACCGGGCTGGCCGCGGCGGCGCTGCACGGATCGCTGTGGGTCAACGACGACATCGACGTCGAGTTGATCTTCAAATGCCCACGGCCCCCGCGCGGCATCGTCGCTCGGTCCGATCGCGTCGCCGACGACGAGTGGCGGGAGATCGCCGGGATGCCCGTCGCCACGCCGGCGCGGACTGCGTTCGACCTCGGCCGGTTCCGCCGCTACGACGCGTTAGGCCGTCTTGACGCGCTGATGCGTGCAGCCCCCTACTCAATCGAGGACGTGCTGCTGCTCACCAAGCGCTACAAGGGCGCTCGAGGTGTCGCACTGCTGAAGGCGCTGCTGCCTTTCGTCGACGGCGGCGCGGAATCCATCCCGGAATCGTGGTGGCGCAAGCTCGTCATCGACGCCGGCTTTCCCGTACCGCTCACGCAGATCACGGTTCTCGACGAGTTTGGCACCTACCTGCGCACCCTCGACTTCGGCTGGCCCGACTACCACGTCGGCTTCGAATACGACGGTGAACACCATCAGTCCGACCGCGAGCAGTACCTCAAGGACCGCTGGGTCATGCCGCAACTGCGCGCTCTACGCTGGCACGTCGCCAGCGTCGTCAAGGAAGACAACCCCGTCGTCGTCATTCAACAGCTGAGCGAGGCGATGCACGCCCGCGGCTGGCACGGCACCGTCCAGGTCCCGCGCTATGCCTACCGCCGTTGGGCTTGACCCCTTCCGCCCCGCGCCCCCTTCGCCGAACTTGCATTCCACGCGCGTCAACTCACGGTTTGACGCGCGTGGAATGCAAGTTCGGCGGGCTAAAGGAGGGTCGGGTCGCCGTCGGGGATGACGAACGACGCGCCGGTCTGGACCGGCGCACCCGGCGTCGTCACGAACGGCACGGTCCGGAAGTCCGCACGGACCTCGTCGCCGGTGATGCGGGTACGCACGTAACCGCGGCGATTGCTGAAATACCGGATGTGCGGGTTCTCCGGCAGGATCGCCTCGGCGTCCGCGCGAGTATCGGAGCCGTCACCACCCGACGAGATCGACGACGTCACCAATTCTGTTGCCACTTTGGGCGACTGCGGATCGCCGGCGCGCTCGTACACTTCGGCGGCCCAGTGCGCGTGTACGTCGCCGGTCAACACCACCGCGTTGCGTACGTTGCGCATGCCGGCCGCGATGCGGTCGCGATTGGGGACATAACCGTCCCACGCGTCGGGGTTGAAGCCGCGCCCCGGCCCGGGGGTCAGGTCCATCTGGCTGAACAGCACCTGCTGGCCGAGCAGGTCCCAGCGAGCCTGCGAGACCTGAAAACCGTTGAGCAGCCACTGTTCCTGCGCCGGACCGGTCAAGGACCGGAACGGGTGGAAGCGCTCCGGACAGTCGCTACGATACTCATCGCCGCACGCCTGATCGGTGCGGTACTGGCGGGTGTCGAGCATGTGGAACGTCGCGAGTCCACCCCAGCTGACGCGCCGGTAGAGCTGCATGTCGACACCGCGCGGGCGCGCCGAGGCCCGCAGCGGCATGTTCTCCCAGTAGGCCTGCAGCGCGGTGACCCGGCGCGCGCGGAAGTCCGCCTCGACGTTCTCGGGGATCTCGCCGGCCCAGTTGTTGTCCACCTCGTGATCGTCGAAGGTCACCAGCCACGGCGCCGCCGCGTGGGCGGCCTGCAGGTCCGGATCGGTCTTGTACTGGGCGTGGCGTTGCCGGTAGTCGGCCAGCGTGACGATTTCGGGGCCGGCATGCGCGCGCACGCTCATGTCGCGGGGTCCGTACTCGTACAGATAGTCGCCCAGATGCAGCACCAGATCCGGATTCTCCTGCGCCAGATGGTGATACGCGGTGAACCAGCCCTGCTCGAAGTTGGCGCACGAAGCGAAGCACATGGTCGTCGGCCCCATGGAGCCCGGCGCCGGTGCGGTGCGGGTGCGGCCCGGCGGTGAGATGTCGCCGTTGACGCGGAAGCGGTAGAAGTACTCGGCGCCGGGGTTCAGGCCGGTCGATTCGACGTGCACGCTGTGCGCCGACTCGGGAACCGCGGTGACGACCCCGCGCTGGGCGATCCGGGTGAACGCCTGGTCGTGGGCGATCTCCCACTCGACGTCGACAGGCCGCGGCGGCATCCCGCCGAGCCCGTCGCCGGCCAGCGGATCGGGTGCCAGCCGAGTCCAGAGCACCACCCCGTCGGGGCTCGGCTCCCCCGACGCGACGCCCAGGGTGAACAGGTCCGGCGGCACCGGGCTGCGGAGGATGTCGACGCCGGTGAACCCGACGACAGGAAGGACCGAGAGGCCGAGGGCTCCCTTGAGCATCGAGCGGCGTGAAACCGGCACACCGCAGTGTCAGATGCTGACCTTGCCTGTCGATGACGGGAAGACGACCGGCGTCCCACCGATGATCGAAATCGCTTTCCCGCGGGCCGGCGTCACCGCGGTATGTGAGGCGTCCTGGCTAGACCGTGCAGTCGACGCCGGCGACGTCCCGTGCGATCACGCACGCCGACGGGTTCGACAGCTTCCACGCACCGTCCTGGTTCACCCAGTAGATGTTGTGGGTCTTGGTGCCGAAGATCGGGATGGTCACTGCGATCTGGGCGTCCAACTGATCGCCGTTGAGCACCGGATTCTGGACCTGCCAGTTGACCATGCCGCCATAAGAGTTCAGCCGGTTGGCGATGTTGTCCGCCGTCGGCACGGCCGCATCGCCGCCCGCGAGCTTGGCGGCCCGCTCGGCGGTCGGGGCGCCGGTGTCGAGCACCTGGCGCAGCTCCGAGGTCAGCTCGCCGGCGCTCGGGGTCGCAGGCTGCGCCCACGCCAGCCCCGCGCCACCCATGGCACCCGCAGCCATCACCGTCATCGCCGCTAGCGCAGCACGCATGAATTCCTCCCAAACATGGACCCGACCCTGGGACACCCCACCACGTCGGGGGCCGCGCCACAAGACCTACGTCCCGCCCCCGCCGAACTTGCATTCCACGCGCGTCAAACTGCGAGTTGACGCGCGTGGAATGCAAGTTCGGCGGGGTTGGGGAGCTACGTCCACGGCAACGCGAGGCGGACGACCTTGCGCACCACGGTCGCGAACTGCCGCGGCAGCGGTCCGCTGTTGTAGGGCACGCCGTAGCGCTCGCAGATCTCGCGGACCTTCGGCGCGATCTCGGCGTGCCGGAAGGCCGGGATGTCCGGGAACAGATGGTGCTCGATCTGGAATGACAGGTTCCCGGACAGGATGTGGAACAGTTTCCCGCCGCTGAGGTTCGCCGACCCCAGCACCTGTCGGAAGTACCACTGCCCGCGCGTCTCGGCCTTCGTCTCCTCGATCGAGAACTCCTGGACATCCTCGGGAAAGTGCCCGCAGAAGATGATCATGTACGCCCACACGTTGCGCATCAGGTTCGCGGTCAAGTTCCCGGCGAACACCCACGGCGCGAACGGACCGGCCAGCAAGGGGAACGCCACATAGTCCTTGAGTGTCTGCCGCTTGGTCTTGTCCCAGATCTCGCGCAGGATCTCGCGCTTGTCTCGGACCGAGATCTCGCCGGCGCGGATGCGCTCGGTCTCCAGCTCGTGCAGCGCCACCCCGTACTGGAACAGCACCATCAGCAGGAACGCATACACCGGGTTGCCCAGAAAGTACGGCGACCATTTCTGGTCGGGGCTCATGCGCAGAATGCCGTAGCCGATGTCGCGGTCCAGCCCGACGATGTTGGTGTAGGTGTGGTGCATGTAGTTGTGCGAGTGGCGCCACTGGTCGGCCGGGCAGGCGGTGTCCCACTCGAAGCCGCGGCTGGAGATGGCCGGGTCACCCATCCAGTCGTATTGGCCGTGCATGACGTTGTGGCCGATCTCCATGTTGTCGATGATCTTGGAGAAGCCCAGCATCGCGGTGCCCGCCAGCCAGAACGGCGGGAGGAAGAGCAGTGCACGGCCGCCGACTTCGAGTGCCCGCTGGGCCTTGATCATGCGACGGATGTAGGTGGCGTCACGTTCGCCGAGGTCGGCGATGATGCGCTCTTTGAGCGCGTCGAGTTCGCGGCCGAACGCCTCGGCCTGCTCGGGGGTCAGGGTGACGGTCTTGCCCGCGACGGTCTTGGTGAGCGTGCGGGCCAGCGGTTCGGTGGTGCTGGGAGCGGTCATGATGACTCCGTTCGGTCGGGCGTCGAGATTGCATCCTGTGCGCGATTTCGGCGATTTGACGCGCGTGGAATGCAATTTCGGCGGGGTTTTAGAGGTCGAGCGTGACGTCGCCGACGGGCGCCGACACGCAGATCTGCACGTCCTCGGCATCGGGGGTGGACAGCGCGCCGGTGACGACGTTGCGGACGACACCGCTGCTCTTGCGGCGCGTGCAGGAGAAGCAGATGCCCATGCGGCATCCACTCTCCGGGGTCAGGCCTGCGTTTTCGGCCTGGTCGAGCAGCGGACGCCCGTCGTCGACGACGTCGATGCCGGCGTCGGCGAAAGTGACTCGCCCACCGCTGGACTGGGCTTCGAAGACGGGCGGGACGAAGCTCTCCGAGCGTGCGTGCGGGTACTGCTCGCGCACCGCGTCGACGAGCGATGGCGGCCCGCACACGAAGACGGCGTCGGCGTCGCCCAGCGGCTCGAAGCGCGGCGGCAGGTCTGATCCGGCGCGGTCCCGCGTATAGCCGTGCAGGACAGAGACGTTCGACATCTCGGCGGCGATGGCGGCGAGCTCGTCGCGGTAGCACGCATCGTGGGCCGAGCGTGCATAGTGCGCGAACACCACGTCGTCGCGGTGTCCCCGCGCGTGCAGCGTGCGCAGCATCGACATCACCGGAGTGATGCCGCTCCCGCCGGAGACGAACAGGACGCGGCCCGGCACGGCCGGCAATGTGAATTCGCCGCCCACGGAGTCCAGCCCGACGACCATTCCGGGCCGGGCATGTTCGAACAGGTACGTCGAGACCAGGCCCCCGTCGTGTCGACCAACGGTGAGCTCGAGGTGCGTGTCGCCCTCGGCGTTGGCCGGCGAATACGGCCGGGTGCGTCGGCGCCCGTCGATCTCCACGGACAGGTTGACGTGCTGGCCCGCGCGGAATCCAGTGAACACTCGGTTCGGCACCAACGTGAGCGTCACGCTGCGCGGCGTCGCGCGCCGCACCGCCACCACTCTGGCGCGGGCGTCACCGCGTGACCAGGTGCGATCGACCAGTTCGGTGTAGCGATCGACGCCGTGCGGGCCTGTCAGCAGGTCCAACAGCGAGGATGGCCGCACCCTCGCGAGCGTTTCGGTGAACATATGTACACCGTGCGCGCCCCATCGGAGCGCGTCAAGGGGATCGCCGCAGGTGTGTCCGCCTTCACAAATGTTCTGCCGGCATGGGACGTGCGATATTCGGAAATAACAGGACCGGCGTCCCGCAACCCGGTGAGTACAACCAGTGTCGGAGCGTGGTTCGAATGACCGCGACTTCTGGCGCCGTCGGATCAACGCCCCCGGCAAACGTCTGTACGCTCGGCCGGGTGGCCAGCGCGCACCATTCGTCGCGGGCCGATCGATCGCGCTCCAGCCGGTCCGATCGGCCACGCTCCCGCAGCACCCGCGACAGCCCGACGCGCGAGGAGCGTAAGCAAGCCACGCGCCAGGCCATCATCGACGCGGCCCTTCAGCTTCTCGAGGACCACAGCTTCTCCGCGCTCAGCCTGCGCGAGGTGACGCGCGCGGCCGGCATCGTGCCGGCGGCGTTCTACCGGCACTTCGAAAGTATGGAGGCGTTGGGCCTGGTCCTCATCGACGAGTCCTTCCGTAGCCTGCGCGACATGCTTCGCGGGGCCCGCGCGGGAAAGCTGGACCCCGAGCGCGTCATCGAGTCCAGCGTCGACATCCTGATCGACGGCGTCAACGAACGGCGTGAGCATTGGCGCTTCATCGGCCGGGAACGCAACAGCGGTGTCTCTGTCCTGCGCTATGCGATCCGCACCGAAATCCGTTTGCTCACATCAGAACTCGCAATCGACCTGGCCCGATTCCCTGGCCTCAACGGTTGGAGCGGTGAGGATCTCAACATCCTTGCGTCCCTGTTCGTCAACGCGATGATCGTGATCGCCGAAGCCACCGAGGACACCAAGGACCCGGCCGCGCTCGATGAGATCAAGCGGGTCGCTGTCAAGCAGCTGCGAATGATCGTCGTCGGCATTGCGGGTTGGCGCAGTAGCACCGACTAGCTGCGGCTAGCGTGAAACACATGGCCGATCTGGAAGTGGACTATCCCCGCACCGACATCGCTGTGCTGAAGCTGAACCGGCCCGAGAAGCTCAACGCACTGTCCTACGAGCTCGTCCAGACCCTCCACACCACGCTCGACGAGATCCACCGCAACAACGACTGCCGAGTCGTGGTGCTGACCGGCGCTGGCCGCGGATTCTGCTCGGGACTCGACCTCACCGATCCCAATCCCAACAAAGCGGGCGAGGGAATGGAGTTCCCCCGCTCGGCCATGCGGTGGCAAGAGCTCATCGCCGACCTGACCACGCGCATACAGCGACTACGGCAGCCGGTCATCGCCGCGATCAACGGCGTGGCGTACGGCGGCGGACTGGGCATCGCCGCGGCATGCGACATCCGCGTCGCGGCCGAATCCGCCCGATTCTGCACTCAATTCATCAAATTAGGACTCGGCGGCTGCGACATCGGCGTCAGCTACACACTGCCGCGCATCATCGGTGCCGGCCCGGCGTTCGACCTCATCCTGACGGCCCGCGCCATCGATGTGCAGGAAGCACTCAGACTGGGACTGGTATCCCGGGTGACCGCCGACGGATCCGTCGTCGACGAGGCGCTCAGCATCGCGGAAACCCTGTGCGGCTACGGCAGGTTCGGAGTCGAATCGACCAAGCAGGTGCTGTGGGCCAACCTCGAGGCGCCCAGCCTGGAAGCCGCACTGCAGGTGGAGAACCGCAGCCAGATCCTGGCATCGACCAGCGGCGAGATCCGCGACGCTAGCGAGGCGTTCCGCCGCCGTCCACGATCATGACCGTCCCGGTGATATAGCTGCCCGCATCCGACGCCAACAGCAGTGCAGTGCCCACGATCTCGTCCGGCGACGCCAGTCGCTTCATCAACGTGCTGCCGGCCATCGCGTCGATGGCCTCCTGCGGGTTGTTGCGCATCATGTCGGTGTCGACCGGTCCGGGGGCGATCGCGTTGACACGGATTCCCGCCGAGGCGAACTCCGCAGCCATCGACCGGGTGAACGACATCAAGGCCGCCTTGTTGGCCGAATAGATCGACGTGAACGCCGAGAAGTTGAACGCCCCGACCGAGACCATGTTGATCACTGCGGCTTTAGGACTGGCCTTCAGGTATGGCAGGGCCGCCTGAACGAGGAAGACCGGTCCCCGCAGATTGACCTCGAACGACTTCATCAGCGCGTCGGGCGTCATCTGACCGAGCGGTTGCGCCAGCGCATTCGCCGCATTGTTGACCACCACGTCGACGCCGCCGAACTCGTCAACGGTCTTCTGTACCAACGCCTCGAGGGCGTCGACTTCACCCAGGTGCGTCGGCACACCGAGCGCCACTCCGCCGAGTTCACGCAAGTGCTGAGCAGCTTGCTCACACGCGTCTGGCTTGCGACTGGCCACCACCACCCGGGCGCCTGCGAGAGCGAAGCCCTCCGCCAGGGACAGGCCGATACCCCGGGTGCCGCCGGTGATGATCACGGTCCGGTCGGTCATGTCGAAAAGACGGTCAAATGCAGTGCGATCCACGGTCGTCAGTCAAACAGATCCTGTTTACCCGTGGTACGGCGATCCCTCAGATGCAGCCACTGACGCTGATCCGACGTCCCACGCTCGCACACACATCGACGTGCGGCGCCGGAGGGACGTCGGATCAGCGTCAGTGGCTGCATCTGAG
>NZ_JBNMQU010000014.1:0-181260 GCF_050205565.1 Mycobacterium sp. SMC-4
CCCCAAACCCGGTGCCCCCAAGCCCGCCGCGCGCACCCCGCGCGTCGGCAACAACCCGTTCTCCACCCAGCAGCCGGTCGAGCGGCCGATCCCCAGGCCTCAGGGCCCCGGTGGTCCCCGGCCCGGCCCGGGCGGTCCCCGTCCCGGTGGCGGCCCGCGGCCCGGTGCCACGCCCGGCAACATGCCGCCGCGTCCGCCCGGCGCGCGACCCGTTCCCGGCGGCGGTCCCCGCCCCGGCGGCGGTCCGCGTCCCGGTAGCGGTCCCCGACCCACGCCCGGCGGCGCCGGCCGTCCGGGTGGCGGCGGCGGTGGCGGCAACTACCGCGGCGGCGGTGGCGGAGCTCCCGCAGGTGGCGGAGGTTTCCGCGGCCGTCCCGGTGGCGGCGGTCGTCCCGGCCAGCGCGGCGGCGCAGCCGGTGCGTTCGGTCGTCCCGGCGGCGCACCCAAGCGGGGTCGCAAGTCGAAGCGGGCGAAACGCGCCGAATACGAGAACATGCAGGCCCCGGTCGTCGGTGGTGTGCGGTTGCCGCACGGCAACGGCGAGACCATCCGGCTGGCCCGCGGCGCCTCGCTGAGCGACTTCGCCGAGAAGATCGACGCCAACCCGGCCTCGCTGGTGCAGGCGCTGTTCAACCTCGGTGAGATGGTCACCGCGACGCAGTCCGTCGGCGACGACATCCTCGAACTGCTCGGCGGCGAGATGAACTACAAGGTTCAGGTCGTCTCGCCCGAGGACGAGGACCGCGAACTGCTCGAGTCCTTCGACCTGACCTACGGCGAAGACGAGGGCGGCGAAGACGACCTCGAGTTCCGTCCGCCGGTGGTGACCGTCATGGGTCACGTCGACCACGGCAAGACCCGACTGCTGGACACGATCCGCAACGCCACCGTCCGCGAGGGCGAGGCCGGCGGCATCACCCAGCACATCGGCGCCTACCAGGTCACCGTCGACCTCGACGGCAACGAGCGACCGATCACCTTCATCGACACCCCCGGTCACGAAGCGTTCACCGCCATGCGTGCCCGTGGTGCGAAGGCCACCGACATCGCGATCCTGGTGGTCGCCGCCGACGACGGCGTCATGCCGCAGACGGTGGAGGCGGTCAACCACGCGCAGGCCGCCGACGTGCCGATCGTGGTGGCAGTCAACAAGATCGACAAGGAAGGCGCCGACCCGGCCAAGATCCGCGGTCAGCTCACCGAGTACGGTCTCGTGCCCGAGGAGTACGGCGGCGACACCATGTTCGTCGACATCTCGGCCAAGGCGGGCACCAACATCGATGCGCTGCTCGAGGCGGTCGTGCTGACTGCCGACGCGTCGCTGGACCTGCGGGCCAACCCCGACATGGAGGCCCAGGGTGTCGCGATCGAGGCGCACCTCGACCGTGGCCGCGGTCCCGTCGCGACCGTGCTCATCCAGCGCGGCACGCTGCGGGTCGGCGACTCGGTGGTGGCCGGCGACGCCTACGGGCGCGTCCGCCGCATGGTCGACGAGCACGGCGAGGACGTCACCGAGGCGCTGCCGTCGCGGCCGGTCCAGGTCATCGGCTTCACGTCGGTGCCCGGTGCCGGTGACAACTTCCTGGTCGTCGACGAGGACCGCATCGCCCGGCAGATCGCCGACCGGCGCAGCGCGCGCAAGCGCAACGCGCTGGCCGCCCGCAGCCGCAAGCGCATCAGCCTCGAGGATCTGGATTCGGCGCTGAAGGAAACCAGCCAGCTCAACCTCATCCTCAAGGGCGACAACGCCGGTACGGTCGAAGCGCTCGAGGAGGCCCTGCTGGGCATCCAGATCGACGACGAGGTGCAGCTGCGGGTCATCGACCGCGGTGTCGGTGGCGTCACCGAGACCAACGTCAACCTGGCGTCGGCCTCGGATGCGATCATCATCGGGTTCAACGTCCGCGCCGAGGGCAAGGCCACCGAGCTGGCCAACCGCGAGGGTGTGGAGATCCGCTACTACTCGATCATCTACCAGGCGATCGACGAGATCGAGGCCGCGCTCAAGGGCATGCTCAAGCCGGTCTACGAGGAGAAGGAGCTCGGCCGCGCCGAGATCCGTGCGATCTTCCGCTCGTCGAAGGTCGGCAACATCGCCGGCTGCCTGGTGCAGTCGGGGATCATGCGCCGCAACGCGAAGGCGCGGTTGCTGCGCGACAACGTGGTGGTCGCCGAGAACCTCACCGTCTCGTCGCTCAAGCGCGAGAAGGACGACGTCACCGAGGTCCGCGAGGGCTACGAGTGCGGTCTGACGTTGACCTACTCCGACATCAAGGAAGGCGACATCGTCGAGACCTACGAGCTGGTCGAGAAGGAACGGGTCTAGATGGCTGACCCTGCCCGGGCACGCCGACTGGCCAAGCGCATCAGCACGATCGTCGCGTCGGCAATCGAGTACGAGATCAAGGATCCTCGTCTCGCCGGCGTGACGATCACTGATGCGAAGGTCACCAACGACCTGCACGACGCCACCCTGTACTACACGGTGATGGGCAGCTCGTTGGACGAGGAGCCCGACTACGCGGCAGCAGCCGCGGCGCTGGACAAGGCCACCGGGGTGCTGCGCTCCAAAGTGGGCGCGAGCCTCGGTGTCCGGTTCACACCGACCCTGGCCTTCGCCCGCGACACGGTGCCCGACGCCGCGCACCGGATGGAGGAGCTGCTGGCCCGGGCCCGCGCCGCGGATGAGGAT
The DNA here is from genome assembly GCF_050205565.1 of Mycobacterium sp. SMC-4. Taxonomy (GTDB): domain Bacteria; phylum Actinomycetota; class Actinomycetes; order Mycobacteriales; family Mycobacteriaceae; genus Mycobacterium. The sequence goes on from NZ_JBNMQU010000014.1 coordinate 2,693, forward strand.
TTGGCCAGAGTTCGGCAAGGGGCGAAGCCGGCCGGTGAGGCCGACCCGTACCGTGTAGGCGGGGGAGACGAGGCAGACCGGGGGCGGGATGCTGAGGACGCTGGTGACCGCGACAGACTCGAGGACTGATGCTCTGACGACGGGCACGCGTGTGGACGCCGCTACGGCCGCGGAGCTGCTGTCGTCAGCTCAGTCGGTGAGCGTGGTCTGTCACGTGTTCCCCGACGCCGACACCATCGGTGCCGGTCTCGCGTTGGCGTTGATCCTCGAACAGGCCGGCACCGAGGTCCAGGTCAGTTTCGCCGCGCCCGACGCGCTACCGGAGTCGCTGTACACGCTGCCCGGTTGTCACCTGCTGGTGCCGCCTGATCAGATGCGACGCGACGCCGACCTGGTGGTCACCGTCGACATCCCCAGCATGAACCGGCTGGGCGCTCTCGGTGAACTCGCCGAGCCGAACCGACAGGTCCTGGTCATCGACCACCATGCCTCGAACACGCTGTTCGGCAGCGCGAACTTCGTCGACGCGACGGCGGACTCGACGACGATGCTGGTGGCCGAACTGCTCGACGCGTGGGACAAGCCTGTCGACGTCGGTGTGGCGCACTGTCTCTACGCGGGTCTGGCCACCGACACCGGATCGTTCCGCTGGGCCAGTGCCCGCGCGCACCGGTTGGCGGCGCGGCTGGTGGAGATCGGCGTCGACAACGCCGGCATCAGCCGCACCCTGCTCGACACCCACCCGTTCGCGTGGCTGCCGATGCTGTCGCGCGTGCTGGGTTCGGCGCGGCTGGTCGCCGAAGCCGCCGACGGTCGCGGCCTGGTCTACGCGACGGTGCCGCACGACGAATGGTCGGCCGCCCGTCCCGAAGAGGTCGAGAGCATCGTCGACATCGTCCGCACCACGCAGCAGGCCGAGGTGGCCGCGGTCTTCAAAGAGATCGCGCCGCAGAAATGGTCGGTGTCGATGAGGTCGAAGGCCCTCGACGTGTCCGCGGTCGGCGCCACGTTCGGTGGCGGCGGACACCGGCTGGCCGCCGGATACACCGCGTCGGGAACCGCAGACGACGTCGTCGCGGCGCTGCGTAGTGCTCTGGGCTGATCCCGGTCCGCGGCGCCTTGGCTGAGCCCACCGCGCCGGCCACCAGCCGGCGGATCGCTGCACTGGCCTTCCCGGCTCTGGGTGTGTTGGCCGCCGAACCCCTGTACCTGCTGTTCGATCTCGCGGTCGTCGGCCGACTCGGCGCGCTCAGCCTCGCCGGCCTGGCGATCGGCGCGCTGATCATGGGAGTGCTCAGTTCCCAGCTGACGTTCCTGTCCTACGGCACCACGGCGCGTGCCGCGCGGTTCTACGGCGCCGGGAACCGTGCCGCCGCCGTCGAGGAGGGGGTGCAGGCCACCTGGCTGGCACTGGGGATCGGGACCGCGATCGTCGTCGCGGTCCAATTGACCGCTGTGCCTTTGGTTTCCGCGCTGGCCGCCGGTGGTGACATCGCCGAGGCCGCCCTGCCGTGGGTACGTGTGGCCAGCCTGGCGGTGCCCGCGATCCTGGTGGCCGCCGCAGGTAACGGATGGATGCGCGGCGTGCAGGACACGGTGCGCCCGCTGCGGTATGTGGTGTTCGGCTTCGCGGTCTCCGCGGTGCTGTGCCCGCTGCTGGTGTACGGCCTGTTCGGTGCGCCCGAACTGGGGTTGACCGGTTCGGCGGTGGCCAACATCGTCGGGCAGTGGTTGGCGGCAGGGTTGTTCTTCCGCGCGCTGCTGGTCGAGAAGGTCGGGCTGCGACCGCGGCTTGCGGTGCTGCGCGCGCAGGTGGTGATGGGCCGCGATCTGGTGCTGCGGACGTTGGCGTTCCAGGCGTGCTTCGTCTCCGCCGGTGCGGTGGCCGCCCGGTTCGGGGCCGCAGCGGTGGCCGCGCATCAGGTGGTGCTGCAGCTGTGGAACTTCCTTGCGCTGGTGTTGGATTCGTTGGCGATCGCCGCGCAGTCCCTCGTCGGTGCCGCGCTGGGTGCGGGGCATCTGGTGCACGCGAAGTCGGTGGCGTGGCGGGTGACGGTGTTCTCGGCCGTGGCGGCGGCCGTGCTGGCCGCGGTGTTCGCCGTCGGGGCGTCGGTATTGCCGGCGGTGTTCACCGACGACCGGTCGGTGCTCGACGAGATCGCGGTGCCGTGGTGGTTCCTGGTCGCCCAATTGCCGGTCGCGGGAATCGTTTTCGCCGTCGACGGTGTGCTGCTCGGGGCAGGGGACGCGAAGTTCATGCGCAACGCGACGATGGCCAGTGCACTGCTCGGTTTCCTGCCGTTGGTGTGGCTGTCGCTGGCGTTCGGCTGGGGCCTGTTGGGGATCTGGGCCGGGCTCAGCACGTTCATGGTGCTGCGTCTGGTCTTCGTGGGTTGGCGGGTGCTCTCGGGCCGTTGGCTCGTCCCCGGAACGGCCCCCTAGTTTCGCCGAGCGCGCGGGTCTGTCCCTCGCCACGCCGGTGATCGCCGGCATTGTGCGCGCGCTCGCGCCCGTCGACCGCGCGCTGACGCCCGTCGACCGCGCGCTGACGTCACGGCCGCGTCGCGCTGACCGTCCAGACATCGCGCCGCCCCACGCGCTCGGAACCCACGGTGGCGCCAGTGAACCCGGCCGAACGGCACAGGTCGGCGAATGCGTCCGCCTGCGCGCGCGTCCAACCGTGACTCGCGAACCCGGTCGCCCCGGGCGGACTCTGCCGCTCGACCGCCAACAGACGGCCACCCGAGGCGAGGACGCGATGCGCTTCGGTCAATCCCGCATCGACGGCGCGCCAGTGATGCACCGTGGCCAACGCCCACACCACCGTCGCCGACGCATCAGGCAGCGGAAGCGCCTCGGCTTCACCTTCGACGAGGGTGATGCCGGCGCGGCGGAAGACGGCCCGACCGACCGCGAGCATCGAGGCCGAAGGGTCCACACCGGTGGCGCGTGCGCCCCGCCGGGCCGCCTCGCGCACCGCGGTTCCAGGACCGCAGCCGATGTCGACGACGTGGTCGTCAGCGGTGACCGCCGTCAGCTCAGCGGCCAGTCGCGCGGATCGCCGGCCGGTGAGCAGGAAGACCAGGGCGCACAGGGTGCCGCTCAGGCCGCTGAACCCAGGGTGGTCACCGTGGTGGTTGACCGTCGGAGAGTCATCGGTCATGTACCGAGGGTGCCGTGTGCCCCCCGGGTGCTGTCAACGTCGGCGAGCGCGCGGGAAATCGTGCGGGAGACCGGCGTGTCGGGGGACAGACACGCTCGCTCGCCGAAACAAGGGTCACCGCACCTGCGTGCGGCCGCGCTCCATCACCGCGCTGCGGCTCGCCGCGATGTCGTCGCCGGACGTGCTGCTCATCCACACCCGCGCGGCGGCGGCCTCCTGCCAGAGCGCCGCACCGTTGGCCGCCTCGTCGATCTGGTGATAGGAGTCCAGCAGCGCACGCACGGCCTTCTGGTTGTTGCCGACGATCGACGCGGCGATCTGGCGCGCGGTGTCGAGCAACTGCCCGTGCGGCACCACCTGGGTCACCAACCCGCAGCGCAGGGCCTCCTCGGCCGACAGGTAGTCGCCGGTCATGCTCATCCGCCGCGCCATCCCGACCCCGACCTTCTGCGGCAGCCGCACCGACAGGCCCCAGGTGGGCAGCAGACCGACGCGCGCATGCGTGTCGGCGAACCGTGCCTGCTCGGACGCGATCAGGATGTCGCAGTACAACGCCAGCTCGAGGCCGCCGGTCACCGCGGGGCCGTTGATCGCACCGATCACCGGCTTGGTCATCGGCGGCCACTTCGGCGAGATGTCCGGCAGCTCCGTGGTGTCACCGAGCTCCTTGAGGTCCAGTCCCGCGCAGAACACGGGATCGGCGCCGGTGACGATCACGACGTCGACCTCCTCGTCGGCCTCGGCGTGCCGCAGCGCCGCGAAGAAACTCGAACGCAGCGCCGCCGACAGCGCGTTGCGTGCCTGCGGACGGTTGAACGTCAGCGTCCGGACCCGATCTCGAGTGTCGATCAGCAGGATGTCGTCTTGGCTCATCCGCTTACCGTATCGGCCCGCAGCGATCGGCCTATCGTGGATCCCATGTGCCGAAACATCACCGAGCTGCGCGGCCTGGAGCCGGCCGCCACCGACGAGGAGATCGAGGCCGCCGCACGCCAATACGTGCGCAAGGTCAGCGGCATCACCCGCCCGTCGGGAGCCAACATCGATGCGTTCGAAACCGCCGTCGCCGAAGTGACGGCCTCCACCCAGCGGCTGTTGGCCGGCCTGCAGCCGCGCCGCCAACCCCCGAAATCCGTTCCGCCGCTTCGCCGTCCGGAAGTGCGCGCCCGCATGAGCAGCGCATGACGCGCACCTTGACCCAACCGGCGCTCAAAGAGTGGAGCGCGGCCATCCACGCGCTGCTCGACGGCCGCCAGACGGTGCTGCTGCGCAAGGGCGGTATCGGGGAGAAGCGCTTCGACGTCGCTGCCACCCGGTTCCTGCTGTTCCCGACGGTCGCGCACAGCCACGCCGAACGGGTCCGGCCCGAGCACCGCGACCTGCTCGACCCGGCAGTCGACGACAGCACCGAGGACGCGGTGCTGCTGCGCGCCGGTGCGCAGGTGGTCGCCGCCGTCGAGGTGCACCGGCCCGAGAACCTCGGCGCGATCGCCGCCCACCACATCTGGACCGACGAATCCGTGCGCGCCGACCGTCTGGACTTCCGGCCGCGGCACCGGCTGGCGGCGCTGGTGGTGTCGGCTGCCCCGCTCGCCGAGCCGGTGCGACTGCCGCGCACCCCCGACTACCGCGGCTGCACCAGCTGGGTCACCGTCCCGGTCGACCCGGTGTGGGGCCCGCCGGTGCACTCCGACGACGAGCTGGACGCCATCGCGGAGCAGGTGCGCGCCTCAGTCGGCTGACGGGGGCTGCCGGCCGGCGGGCAGCACCAGGCGGGTGGCAGCACCGAAGTGCACGGTGTGCCGCGCGGTTCGGACCGTGGTGGCGGTGGCGACGGGCTCGCCCGTGCCGAGATTGCGCAGGAACCGCGGATGGGAGCCGCCGGCGATCAGCACCCGAATCCGTGACCCGGCCGGGAACGTCCAGGCGACCGGATCGAGCGCGATGCGCACGGTGCCCTGGTCCGGCGCGGAGGCCACATACCCGTCGCTGACGTTGTGCGACCGGCCCTGCGCGTCGACCTGACTGATCCGGACGAACAGGTCGTTGTGCGGGTTGCCGCACGAATGTTGCACCTCGAGCACCGGCCGGCCGACGACATACAGGTCCGCCGGCAGCGGAGTGCCGGTGAACGTGAGCACGTCGGCACGACGCGCCAACTCGGTGTCGTCGCGGTAGCCGCCGGCGGGGGAGAGCAGCCGTCCCCCGACCGTCGGCGTCGGGTCGGCCGGGTTGTAGACGAACGTCGCCGAGCTGCCCGGCTCGGGTGCGGCGACGGCGAGCTTGCCGCCGGGCTGCAGGTGCAGCACCTGCTCGGGCATCACGGGCGGCCAGTCGGGCAGCTCCACCCAGCCGTGCCCGGCCAGATGGATCCGCACCGGGGCTTCCCGCTGGGGGTCGGCACCGCCGAGGTGGGTCGCCAGCCAGTCCATCGACTCCCGCAGCACGGTCGGCGCCGCGGTGGTCATCATCTGGCCGTGCGTCCACGGGCCGACGGTGAGGCCTGTGGGCACGCCGCGCCCGCTGAGCATGCGGTAGTGCTCGACGGTCTGCTCGACGAAGAGGTCTTGCCAGCCGGTCAGCAACAGCACCGGCACCTCCGCGCGGTCCAGTCGGTCGCGCAGGTGCACCCGGGTCCAGAACGGATCGTCGCGGTCGGGATGCTCGAGCCATGACTCGAACCACGGAGCGCCGCTGCCGAGGAGCTCCCGGCTGGCCGCACCGAGCGGCAGGCCGAGCGACGCCCGGGTGACCCGGCGCTGCGCACCGGCCTGGCGCGCCAGGGTGCGCAACCGGTTCGGGTCCTCCTGACGGCCGACCAGATCACTCCAGCCCAGGAAGTCGTTGAGGCCGAAAGACCCGGTGCCCCAACGGGGTCCGCTCACGTCGTCGGGACCGACGGTGATCACCGCGGCCTTGAGTTCCGGTGGCGGATCGGTGAGCAACGCCCACTGCGTGAAGCCCAGATACGACAAACCCACCGTGGCGAAGGTGCCGGTGAACCACGGCTGGACCCGCAGCCACGCGACGGTGTCGGCGCCGTCGGCGATCTCGTTGACGAACGGCTCGAACTCGCCGCCCGACCCGTAGGTGCCCCGCACACTCTGGACGACGACGTGATAGCCACGCGCGGCATACACCGAGCCGAACAGCGCCGAGAACGGATAGCCGCGGCCGTACGGCCCGCGCACCAGCAGCGTGCCCGCGGGATCGGCGGTCTTCGGTGCGTAGTGATCGGCGACCAGATCGACGCCGTCGCGCATCGGAACGCGGACCGCCCGGTCGACGTCGTGGTCGCACAGCGGCGGCGGCAGTTTCAGGACACGGGCGAGAGTCTCCTGAGCCAGACGCGCGACGCGGGAACTCACGTCACGAACACTACTGAAGCTCAGTAGATGTAGTGCGGGCTGAGCTCATGGGCGCGCTGCAGGTTGGTCTGCATGCAGTCCGGATCGGGCTCGCTGTAGATCGGGGAGTAGAACAGCGACTGCTGGATCACGCCGTAATCGGTCTTGAACGCGACCATGCAGGTGATCCACCAGCGGTTGTTCCAGTCCGTCGGCTTCATGATCCAGTACTGCGCCGCGCGGCGGCCGTTGATGTCGAGCTCGACAGCATCCGGCGGCACGGTCTCCTCGTAGGTGCGCCACACGAACGCCTCGACCGCCATCTGGTAGTTACCGGCGTCGAACTTGCAGCGCAGCCCGTCCTCGGGCGTCGGCGGGGTGAACGCCAGGCCGATGCGCTGCACGACGTCGAGCGGGATGTCGCGGCACGGGTCGAACGGCCGGGGATCGACGGTCTCGACCACGGGGTACTTGATCGTCGTCAGCGGTGCATCGGTCGCGCGCAGCTGCACCGGTCCCGGCGTGGGAGCGTCGACGGGGCCGGACTGCCACACCACGGCCACCGCCGCCAGCAGAGCGCACAGCGCCGAGAGCAGTCGCAGCTTGGCGAACATCGCCATCCCTTCATCGCGTGGCGGCCGAACCGCCGTTCCCGGGCACCTCTGCTGCGGAGTGTAACGGGCGGGGAAAACGTCCGGGACGGGAATCTAGAACATGTTCTAGTTGCCTGGGCGGGCGCGGGGAACGCGCACCAGTAGGCTGATGTGTCGTGACTGACGACCGACGCCCCACGCTCTGGGCGGTCAGTGACCTCCACACCGGCCACACCGGCAACAAGCCGGTCACCGAGTCGCTGTACCCGTCCTCACCCGACGACTGGCTGATCGTCGCCGGCGACGTCGCCGAACGCACCGACGAGATTCGCTGGGCGCTCGATCTGCTGCGCAAACGCTTCGCGAAGGTCATCTGGGTGCCCGGCAATCACGAGCTGTGGACCACCAACCGCGACCCGATGCAGATCTTCGGCAAAGCCCGCTACGACTACCTGGTCGACATGTGCGACCAGATGGGCATCCTCACCCCCGAGCATCCCTTCCCGGTGTGGACCGAGGAGGGCGGGCCCGCGACCATCGTGCCGATGTTCCTGCTCTACGACTATTCGTTCCTGCCCGCCGGTGCCGGGACCAAGGCCGAGGGGCTGGCCATCGCGCGGGAACGCAACATCGTCGGCACCGACGAGTACCTGCTGTCGGCCGAACCGTATGCCACCCGTGACGCGTGGTGCCGGGAGCGGGTCGCCTACACCCGCGGTCGCCTCGAGGACCTCGACTGGATGATGCCCACCGTCCAGGTCAACCACTTCCCGATGGTCCGCGAACCGTGCGACGCGATGTTCTACCGCGAGTTCTCGCTGTGGTGCGGAACCACCGCGACCGCCGACTGGCACACGCGCTACAACGCGGTCTGCTCGATCTACGGCCATCTCCACATCCCGCGCACCACCTGGTACGACGGGGTGCGCTTCGAAGAGGTGTCGGTCGGTTACCCGCGAGAGTGGCGCCGCCGCAAGCCTTATCGCTGGCTGCGACAGATCCTGCCCGATCCGAAGTACAGCCCCGGGTACCTCAACGAGTTCGGCGGGCACTTCCAGATCACCCAGGAGATGCGCGACCACGCCACCAAGATGCAGCAACGGATCAAGGACCGCGCGTGATCGCTGCGACGTTACTGCTGGCCGGTGTGCTGCCCGGCGACACCGACGGCTTGGCCGCCGCCGAAATGTACTTCGACGCACCGGAACTCGCGCCGCTGCCGGAGGAGGAGCCGCTGATCGCGAAGTCGGTGGCCAAGCGCCGCAACGAGTTCGTCACCGTGCGCTACTGCGCGCGCCAGGCGTTGGTGGACCTCGGTGAGCAACCGGTGCCGATCCTCAAGGGGGAGAAGGGCGAACCGCGCTGGCCCGACGGCATCGTCGGCAGTCTGACCCACTGCGAGGGCTTCCGCGGCGCGGCGGTGGGCCGGCGCGGGCACGTGCGTTCGGTCGGCATCGACGCCGAACCCCACGACGTGCTGCCGAACGGTGTGCTCGACGCGATCAGCCTGCCCGCCGAACGCGCGGAGCTGGGCGCGCTGCCCGCCGGTGTGCACTGGGACCGGGTGTTGTTCTGCGCCAAAGAGGCCACCTACAAGGTCTGGTATCCGCTGACGCACCGCTGGCTCGGGTTCGAGGACGCCCACATCACCTTCGAGTCCGACCGCTCGGGCCAGGCCGGAACGTTCACCTCGGAGATCCTGATCGACCCGCAGGCCGAGTCGGGGCCCCCGCTGCAACGCCTGACCGGGCGCTGGTCGGTGCGCAACGGGATCGCGCTGACCGCGATCGTGCTGTGAGCGCGTCCGGCAGACGTCCTCCCGATCCCGGACTGGTCATCGTCGACAAACCGGGCGGGATGACCAGCCACGACGTCGTCGGCCGCTGCCGACGGCTGTTCGGCACCCGCAAGGTCGGCCACGCCGGCACACTGGACCCGATGGCCACCGGCGTCCTGGTGGTCGGCATCGAACGGGCCACCAAAGTGCTCGGCCTGCTCACCGCCACCGACAAGTCCTATCTGGCCACCATCCGCCTCGGGCAGACCACCACCACCGAAGACGCCGAAGGCGAAGTGCTGCAGTCGGTTTCGGCCGCCGCAGTCAGCGATGAGCAGATCGCCGCGGCAGTCTCCGACCTGCGCGGCGACATCGACCAGATCCCCTCCACGGTCAGCGCCATCAAGATCGACGGCAAGCGGTCCTATCAACTGGCACGCGAAGGCCGCGCGGTCGAGCTCGCCGCGCGCCGCGTCCGCATCGGCCGGTTCGACGTGCTGGGCGTCCGGCGCAGCGGTGAGTACGTCGACGTCGACGTCGCCGTGGACTGCTCCAGTGGAACCTACGTCCGAGCGCTGGCCCGTGACGTCGGTGCTGCGCTGGGGGTCGGCGGCCACCTGACCGCGTTGCGGCGCACGCGCGTCGGCCGGTTCGGCCTGGACCAGGCCCGCACGCTCGAGCAACTCGCCGACAGTGCCGAGCTCAGCTATCCGCTCGACCAGGCGTGTCTGTTGGCGTTCGCGCGCCGGGATCTGTCGGCCGAAGAAGCCGAGTCCGCCCGCCACGGGCGGGCACTGGCGCCGGCTGGTATCGACGGCGTCTACGCGGCCACGGCACCCGACGGGCAGGTGATCGCGCTGTTGTCCGACGAGCCGAAGCGGACCCGCTCGGTGGTCGTGCTGCGACCGGCGACGCTGTGAACGTCGTTCTGGTGCCACCATGGAGTCATGACTGAGATTCCTGCGGCAGGTTCGATCCAGATCTCGACGATCACGGGCGACGCGGTGATCCGGGTGGCTTCCGACGCCACCGTCGCCGACGTCGCGAAAACGATCGTCGACAACGAGGTCGGTGCGGTGGTGGTGGGCGACGACCCGCGGCCCGGGGCGCTGGTCACCGAGCGCGACGTGGTGCGGGTGGTCGCGTCCGGGAAGGATCCGTCGTCCGTGCCGGCCGCCGACGTCGCCAGCAAGACGCTGATCTGGTGCGACGCCGACGACACTGTGGCCAAGGTGGCGACGCGGATGATGGACCGCTACATCCGGCACGTCCTGGTGGAACGCGAGGGCGATCTGGTCGGCATGGTCTCCGCGCGCGACCTGCTCGGCATCTACGCCGCCGACGCCGAACAGAATTCGCTCAGCTGAGGGTTGAGTAACGTCCCGGCCGCTTCGACGATCTAACAGCCGTGCGGTCTTCGGGAATGGCGGGTGCGACGCTCGCGGTGATGCTCACCCTGGCGACGTTGTGCGGCGCACCCGCGGCTTCCGCGGTGCCGCCGGAGTTTCCCGACCTGGCTGCCTATCCCGAGGTCGACCCGAGTGCCTACGAGGTGCTGGGTGCACGCCCGAGCGCCTCGGGCTGGGTGTTCAGCACCCCGTCGGGTCTGCAATGTCGCAACAGCCTGATCGCCGAACTGGGCGTGTTCTGTTCGGCCGCGATTCCCGGGAATGCCGACGGTGTCGACTCCGCCGCTGTGTCGCTGACACAGCCAGGTGTGCTGACGCGCACGGACACCGCGGGAGCGGACGGGGATGCGTTTCCGTTGCTACCGACAGGATCGAAGATCGCCGCATGCAACGGGGTCGAATGTGCGGTGATCGACGACGATGCCCTGGCATGTCTGGCGAAAAAACCCGACACCTGGTCGGACGACCTACCGGACCCGCCGGACCGCCACTACGGCGAGCACGGCTTCGTCGTGCAACCAGGCAACAGCTGGGCGTTCTGACCCGAGCGCTCCCAGCTACGCGTACAGCTGCTCGAACCGCTTGATGGCTTTGTCGATGTCGCCCTTGATCGCGCGTACTGCGGCGGCCCCGACAGGACCGAACAACGGCGCGCCTCCCAGGTCCATCCGGACACTGAACGTGCAGCCGTCGTCGGTGGAGGCCACCCTCATGGTCATCTTGTAGCGGGTGCCGCCCACTCCTTCTCCGCTGACCGCCAGTGCTGACGGCGGGTCGAACTCGCGGACCGTCCACGTCACCCGGTTGCGCATGCCCTTGGCGCCGGCCACGCCGACGATGGTGGTGCCGACGCCGATCTCGTCAGGGACTTCCGAACGCCACCCCTGGTGCATCGGCATCCAGTCCCCGAGGGTCGACAGGTTCGACGCATGGGCCCACGCATCGTCGGCGGGCATGGCCAGGGAGCGCTTCAACTCCAGCTTCGCCATCGGTGCACCCTTCTATGCGACAACCCAGATTGCTTCTGCTGCTGGACTTCCCAGATCGACGGTGGTCTCGTCGGACGTTCCGCGCGGGCACTGCACCGCCACCGAGATCATGCCCGCGAAATCGCGTCGGGCCACCACCCGCACGCGGCAGTCCAGGGTGATGCCGACGGTGTCGAAGTAACGCAGCATCTCCGGGTCGGCGTCAGAGATCCGGGCGACGGTGCCCGCGTCCCCGTCCTCGCAGACCGAGAGCTGGCGTGCCGGTGGCGTGGGGACCTTTCCGTCGGCCGCCGGGATCGGGTCGCCGTGCGGGTCGCGCGTCGGGAAGCCCAGCTTGGCGTCGATCCGGTCGAGCATCAGGTCGGACACCGCGTGCTCGAGCACCTCGGCCTCGTCGTGCACCTCGTCCCAGCTGTAGCCCAACTCGCGGACCAGGAACGTCTCCATCAACCGGTGGCGGCGAACCATCGCCAGCGCCGCGCGCCGACCCGCCTCGGTGAGGGTGACCGCGCCGTACTTCTCGTGATCGACCAGGCCCTGGTCGGCGAGCTTGCGGATCGACTCCGACGCCGTGCTGGCCGATACACCGATGCGCTCGGCGAGCAGCTTGGTGCTGACCTTCTCGTGCGACCACTCCTGGGCGGTCCAGATGGTTTTCAGGTAGTCCTGAGCCACCGTCGAGAGGTCGGCAGGGTTCGTGTCAGGACTCACACCTTGGAAGTTTAGGCAATCATCACCGGAACGGGTGGTGCTGTTGGGCCGGCCCCGGTGTGGGGCCGTAGGCTAACGGACGTGCAGCGCTGGCGGGGGCAGGACGAAATCCCCACCGACTGGGGTCGATGCGTCGTCACGATCGGAGTGTTCGACGGCGTCCATCGCGGACATCAGGAGCTGATCAGTCGCGCCGTGAAGGCCGGCCGGTCACGTGGTGTCCCGACGGTGCTGATGACGTTCGATCCGCACCCGATGGAGGTCGTGTTCCCGGGCAGTCACCCGGCGCAGCTGACGACGCTGACCCGGAGGGCCGAACTGGTCGAGGAACTCGGTATCGATGTCTTCCTGGTGATGCCGTTCACCGCCGACTTCATGAAGCTCACACCGGAGCGCTACATCCACGAGCTGCTGGTCGAGCGACTGCACGTCGTCGAGGTGGTGGTCGGCGAGAACTTCACGTTCGGCAAGAAGGCGGCCGGCACCGTGGATCTGCTGCGCAAGGCCGGCGAACGGTTCGGCTTCGCCGTGGAATCGCTGACGCTGGTGTCCGAAACGCCGGAGTCCTACCGCGACGAGACCGTCACGTTCTCCTCCACCTACATCCGCTCCTGCGTCGACGCCGGTGACATGGTCGCCGCCGCCGAGGCGCTGGGCCGACCGCACCGGGTCGAGGGCGTGGTCGTGCGCGGCGACGGCCGCGGCAAGGTGCTGGGCTTCCCGACCGCCAACGTGGCGCCGCCGATGTACTCGGCGATTCCGGCCGACGGTGTGTACGCGGCGTGGTTCACGGTGCTGGGGCACGGCCCGGTGGTGGGTACGGTCACGCCGGGGGAGCGGTACCAGGCGGCGGTGTCGGTGGGCACCAACCCGACGTTCTCCGGGCGCACCCGCACGGTGGAGGCGTTCGTGCTGGACACCTCCGCCGACCTGTACGGACAGCACGTGGCCGTCGACTTCGTCGCCCGGCTGCGCGGGCAGGAGAAGTTCGACTCGGTCTCTGACCTCGTCACCGCGATGGACGCCGACACCGAACGTGCCCGCGCCATCCTGTCGACGCAGTAGCTCAGCGATTCGCGACCGTCACGTACGCGCTGCTAAACTCCCACACCGACCCGGCGCGCGCTGCAGTTCGCGGTGGCCGCGCCGTCTGGGGCATGCCCCAGGTTCTTTCCCCGCGAACTGGAATAGATGGAGTTGTCCCGTGGCGCTCACCGCCGAACAGAAAAAAGAGATCCTCGGCCAGTACGGCCTGCACGACACCGACACCGGTTCGCCGGAGGCCCAGGTTGCGCTGCTGACCAAGCGGATCGTCGATCTCACCGAGCACCTGAAGGTGCACAAGCACGACCACCACTCGCGTCGCGGTCTGCTGCTTCTGGTCGGTCGTCGTCGCCGGCTGCTCAAGTATGTCGCGCAGGTCGACGTGCAGCGCTACCGCTCGCTGATCGAGCGCCTCGGCCTGCGTCGCTGACGGGTCGGCCGGCTCGGGTCGTGACGACCCGCTCGAGGGGCGTCGCGCTGGCGGCGGCCGCCACGTTGGCCGCCGGCCTGGTCACTGCATGTTCGTCGGCGGCTGCTGCTGAAATGTCGGTCGGCGACTGCCTCGAGGTGAGCGGTCCGCCCGACCGACCCGAGGCCACACCCGCCGCGTGCGGCAGCGACGAGTCGAACTATCGGGTCGTCGCCATGGTCTCGGGTGCGGGTACCGACACCGACGGCTGCCCCGCCGACATCGACTCGTCCTACTCCAAGCAGAGCGCGTTCTCCGACGAGAGCACCACGATCTGTCTGGATGTCGACTGGGTGATCGGCGGCTGCATGAACGTCGACAGCGGACGCGACCCCGTGCGGGTCCGCTGCGACGACACCTCTGCGCCGAACCGGCAACGGGCGATCGCGGTCATGCGCGGCGTCGCCGACGTGGACGGCTGCGTCAGCGGTCTGGGCTACGCCTACGACGCGCGCGACTTCACCGTGTGCGTCGAGGACGTGTCCTGACCGCACGCGTTTACGGCGATGACCCTACCTGGATGTACCATGGGACCGTTCGCTTGCCGTAGTGCGCGAACAACCGGGTGCGGTGCTGAGCAGACCGCCGGCGCCGCTCCCGCGTGACACGAAAAGAACCGCCCGATCGCGCGGTCTTCGGTAGTGGCTGCCGGAGTAGGACTCCGGCCGCTTCGACTGACGGCCGTCGCCGCATCTGGGCCGGGACTCCCGGTGCCGCCGGGGGACCGGGATCTTCCGCATTCATGCGCGTGTGCACGCGAAACAGGTGAATGATGACCCAGAGAGGCCCAACGGACGTCTATGTCTGTAGTTGAAATCGAAGAAGGCGTGTTCGAGTCCACCGCCGTTATCGACAACGGGAGCTTCGGCACCCGCACCATCCGTTTCGAGACCGGTCGGCTGGCCCAGCAGGCCGCCGGCGCTGTCGTCGCCTACCTCGACGACGAGACCATGCTGCTCAGCGCCACCACCGCGAGCAAGACCCCGAAGGATCACTTCGACTTCTTCCCGCTGACCATCGACGTGGAGGAGCGGATGTACGCCGCGGGCCGGATCCCCGGCTCGTTCTTCCGCCGTGAAGGCCGTCCGTCGACCGACGCGATCCTGACCTGCCGCCTGATCGACCGGCCGCTGCGCCCGACCTTCGTCTCCGGCCTGCGCAACGAGATCCAGGTCGTGGTCACCGTGCTGAGCCTCAACCCGCAGGACCTCTACGACGTACTGGCCATCAACGCCGCGTCGGCGTCGACCCAGATCTCCGGCCTGCCGTTCTCCGGTCCGGTCGGCGGCGTGCGTGTCGCCCTGATCGACGGCACCTGGGTGGCGTTCCCGACCGTCGAGCAGCTCGAGCGCGCGGTGTTCGACATGGTGGTCGCCGGCCGCAAGGTCGTCAACGACGGCAAGGACGACGTCGCGATCATGATGGTCGAGGCCGAGGCCACCGAGAACGTCATCGAGCTCATCGGCAGCGGGGCGGCGGCTCCCTCGGAGACCGTGGTCGCCGAGGGCCTGGAGGCGGCCAAGCCGTTCATCGCCGCGCTGTGCACCGCGCAGCAGGAGCTCAACGACGCGGCCGGCAAGGAAACCGCCGAATACCCGCTGTTCCCCGAGTACGGCGAGGACGTCTACTACTCGGTCGCCTCGGTGGCCACCGACGCGCTGGCCGAGGCACTGACCATCGCCGGCAAGAACGAGCGCAACGACCGCACCGACGAGATCAAGGCCGAGGTGCTCGAGCGTCTGGCCGAGCAGTACGCCGGCCGGGAGAAGGAGATCGGCGCGGCGTACCGGGCGCTGACCAAGAAGCTGGTGCGTCAGCGCATCCTGACCGACCACTTCCGCATCGACGGCCGCGGCGTCACCGACATCCGTGCGCTCTCGGCCGAGGTCGCGGTGATCCCGCGCGCCCACGGCAGTGCGCTGTTCGAGCGTGGCGAGACCCAGATCATGGGCATCACCACGCTGGACATGATGAAGATGGCCCAGCAGATCGACTCGCTGGGACCGGAGACGTCCAAGCGCTACATGCACCACTACAACTTCCCGCCGTACTCGACCGGCGAGACCGGTCGCGTCGGTTCGCCCAAGCGTCGCGAGATCGGCCACGGAGCGCTGGCCGAGCGTGCGTTGATGCCGGTGCTGCCCAGCGTGGAGGAATTCCCGTACTCGATCCGTCAGGTCTCAGAAGCGTTGGGCTCCAACGGTTCCACCTCGATGGGCTCGGTGTGCGCCTCGACCCTGTCGCTGCTCAACGCCGGTGTGCCGCTGAAGGCGCCCGTCGCCGGTATCGCGATGGGTCTGGTGTCCGACGATGTCGAAGTCGAGGGTGGTGGCGTCGAAAGGCGCTTCGTCACGCTGACCGACATCCTCGGCGCCGAGGACGCGTTCGGCGACATGGACTTCAAGTGCGCCGGCACCAAGGACTTCGTCACCGCGCTGCAGCTCGACACCAAGCTCGACGGCATCCCGTCGCAGGTGCTGGCGGGCGCCCTGGCGCAGGCCAAGGACGCGCGTCTGACCATCCTGGACGTGATGGCCGAGGCCATCGACGAGCCCGACGAGATGAGCCCGTACGCGCCGCGCATCACCACGATCAAGGTGCCGGTCGACAAGATCGGTGAGGTCATCGGGCCCAAGGGCAAGATGATCAACTCGATCACCGAGGAGACCGGCGCCCAGATCTCGATCGAGGACGACGGCACCGTGTTCGTCGGCGCCGCCGACGGGCTGTCGGCCCAGGCCGCGATCGACAAGATCAACGCGATCGCCAACCCGCAGCTGCCCAAGATCGGTGAACGGTTCCTCGGAACCGTGGTCAAGACCACCGACTTCGGCGCCTTCGTGTCGCTGCTGCCGGGTC
The DNA here is from genome assembly GCF_050205565.1 of Mycobacterium sp. SMC-4. GTDB lineage: Bacteria > Actinomycetota > Actinomycetes > Mycobacteriales > Mycobacteriaceae > Mycobacterium. The sequence continues at coordinate 19,054 of NZ_JBNMQU010000014.1, forward strand.
GCGACGGGCTGGTGCACATCTCCAAGCTCGGTAAGGGCAAGCGCATCAACAAGGTCGAGGACGTCGTCAAGGTCGGCGACAAGCTGCGCGTCGAGATCGCCGACATCGACAACCGCGGGAAGATCTCATTGGTCCTGGTGGACGAAGACGCCGCAGCCAGTGCCGCCGCAGCTCCGGAGGAGGGCGCAGCCGCGCCGGTCGATGCCGCAACCTCCAGCAGCTAGTTCGTCGTCGCTGCGCCGTTCGCGGCGCAGCGACGCAGCGGACCAGACGGGGTTGCGCCGTACCCAGTTGCCCGGTGGTCTGCGCGTGGTCACCGAGTATGTGCCGTCGGTGCATTCGGCCTCGGTCGGAGTGTGGGTCGGCGTCGGTTCCCGCGACGAAGGTCGCACCGTGGCCGGCGCCGCACACTTCCTGGAGCACCTGCTGTTCAAGGCGACGCCGACGCGCAGTGCGGTGCAGATCGCGCAGGCCGTGGACGCGGTGGGCGGTGAGCTCAATGCGTTCACGTCCCGCGAGCACACCTGCTACTACGCCCACGTCCTCGACACCGACCTCGCCCTCGGCGTGGACCTGGTTGCCGACGTGGTGCTGCGCGGCCGGTGCCTGGCCGACGACGTCGAGATCGAGCGCGACGTCGTGCTCGAAGAGATCGCGATGCGTGACGACGATCCCGAGGACACGCTCGGAGATGTGTTCCTGTCGGCGATGTTCGGGGATCACCCGGTGGGGCGACCGGTGATCGGCAGCATCGAGTCGATCTCGTCGATGACCCGCGCGCAGTTGAATTCGTTCCACGTGCGCCGCTACACCCCGGACCGGATGGTCGTGGCCGTCGCCGGCAATGTCGACCACGACGAGGTCGTCGCTCTGGTCCGCGAGCACTTCGGCCCGCACCTGGTGCGGGGCCGGTCGCCGGTGCCGCCGCGCCGCGGCGCGGGGCGGGTGCCGGGGCGCCCGACGCTGCAGCTCATCAAGCGCGACGCCGAGCAGACCCATCTGTCGATGGGGGTACGCACCCCCGGCCGGCACTGGGAACACCGCTGGGCGCTCGGGGTACTCAACACCGCGCTCGGCGGCGGGTTGAGTTCCCGTCTGTTCCAAGAGATTCGGGAAACCCGCGGGCTGGCGTACTCGGTGTACTCGACCGTCGACACGTTCGCCGACAGCGGGGCCCTGTCGATCTATGCCGGCTGCCAACCGGAGCGCTTCGACGAGGTCGTCCGGGTCACCACCGATGTGCTCGACGATGTCGTGCGCGACGGTCTGACCGCCGACGAGTGCCGGATCGCCAAGGGGTCGTTGCGCGGCGGTCTCGTACTGGGACTGGAGGATTCGGCGTCGCGGATGCACCGGATCGGCCGCAGCGAACTCAACCACGGCGAGCACCACACCGTCGCCGACACCTTGGCACGCATCGACGCCGTCACCGTCGAGGAGGTCAACGCCGTGGCTCGGCAACTGCTGAGCCGGCCGTTCGGTGCGGCGGTGCTGGGCCCGGTGCGCGGCAAGCGCGCACTACCCCGGCCGTTGCAGAAAATCGCGGGCTGAGCGAGTTTCTCCATGGCAAGGGGGCCCGACGGGAGCTAGGGTGGCTCCCGATGTTTCCCCTTTCTCGAAGGCAGGTCCTGGTCGGCGGGTTGACTCTGGCGGCGCTCACCGCATGCACGCCGCGAGCACTCGCGGCCCCCGACGTCACCCAGCGTCTCGACGAACTGCAGCGTCTCCACAACGCCCGAATCGGTGTCTACGCCGTCAACCTCGACACCGAAGCGACGGTGGCCTTCGGCGATGACGAAATGCGGGCGATGTGTTCGACGTTCAAGGCCTACGCCGCGGCGGCGGTGTTGCAGCGAGCCCACCGGGGTGAACTGGCGCTCACCGATGCGGTGCCCATCGACGCCGGCGACATCCAACGGCATTCCCCGCTGACCGAACCGCGGATCGGCACCACGATGACGTTGGCCGAGCTGTGTGTGGCGGCGGTGCAGCAGAGCGACAACACCGCCGGCAATCTGTTGCTGCGGACACTCGGCGGACCGCCGGCCATCACCGAATTCGCCCGCAGCATCGGCGATGACCGTAGCCGGCTGGACCGCTGGGAGATCGAGTTGAACGCGGCGGTCCCCGGCGATCCGCGCGATACCACCACCACGCGCGCCATCGGCGTCGGGTACCGCAACCTGCTGGCCGGCGACGCGTTGGCGCCGGCCGATCGTGCTCTGCTCGAGGAATGGATGCGGGGCAACCAGACTTCCAGCATGCGGGCCGGGCTGCCGCAGGGCTGGACGACCGCGGACAAGACCGGCAGCGGCGACTACGGCTCCACCAACGACGTGGGGATCGCGTACGGGCCGGCGGGGCAGCGGCTGTTGTTGTCGTTGATGGTGCGCTCGGCTGCCGACGACCCCGACGCGCCGGGATTCCGGCCGTTGATGGGTGAGCTGGCCGCGCTGCTGGTCGCGGAGCTAGATCACCGGCAGTGACTCATCCCGTTGCAGGGCAAAGAAATACGGGGTACTGAAGCCGCGCAGGTCCATCGCGCCCAGCACCACATCCGGGCCGTCGGCCCGGTCGACCAGCCGGAACACGTCGTTGACCGGCACCTGGTCGTAGATCATCGTCGCGCTGTCCACCCCGCGGTAGCGGGTGGTTCGTAGCCGGGCCTTGGGGCCGCGGGCTGCCAAGGCGGGTCGCAGCGCGGAGAAGACACCCGCGTAGCGAAGTTTCTTCAGCGCAGGTAGGCGCGTCACGATGCCCAGGCCGGGGAACGCCAGCGCCGGGTTCAGTGGCCACAGTGCGCGACCGTCGGCGGTGGGGAACAACAGCGGATGGACGCGGTCGGCGTCGACGAACTGTTTACCCCACCACCCGGTGGCGGTCAGCATGCCGTCGAGGACGTGACCCGTCGGGACTTCGGCGCCACGCCAGGTGCCGATCATCGCGTCGGGGTCCACCGGCGGCAGTGAGTCGAAGAGTTCGAGAGCCGCGGACGTGGTGGTCGGTGCGTTCGCGAGCAGGTCGGCCAGAGGGGACATGCCTCGAGGCTACGTGCGGGTGTGCGGCAGACTGCGGGTGTGCGATCCGATGAGCCGTGCCCGTGCGGCAGTACCGCTGATTACGGCGTGTGCTGCCAGCCGCTGCATCTCGGTGAGGCGCAGGCGCAGACCGCCGAGCAGCTGATGCGTTCGCGCTACAGCGCGTATGTGGTGGGCGACGCGACCTACGTATGGCGCACCTGGCATCCGCGTACCCGCCCACCGGAGGTGGCCGAGGGCACGACGGTGACGTGGACGCGCCTGGAGATCGTCGACCGGGTCGCCGGCGGCGTCGACGACGACACCGGTGAGGTCGAGTTCCGTGCCCATCACCGCCACGGGGCACTGCACGAGCGCTCGCGCTTCGCGCGGCGGGCGGGTCGCTGGTTCTACCTCGACGGCGACCTTGACGACTAGGCGAGCACGGCGACCGGATCGGTGTAGGGCAGGTCCAGGTCTTCGGCCACCTGACGGTTCAGCAAGGCGCCGTTGTGTGTCGAAAGGCCTTGCGCCAGAGCGTCATCAGCGCGGCACGCAGGTGCCCAACCGTGATCGGCCAGTGCGATGACGTACGGCAGCGTCGCGTTGGTCAGCGCCCACGTCGAGGTGCGCGGCACGGCGCCGGGCATGTTGGCCACGCAGTAGAAGATCGTGTCGTGCACCGCGTAGGTGGGATCGTCGTGAGTGGTGGGCCGCGAGTCTTCGAAGCAGCCGCCCTGATCGATGGCGATGTCCACCAGCACCGCACCCGGCCTCATGTGCGCGACGGTCGAATTGGACACCAGCATCGGCGTTTTGGCCCCCGGCACGAGCACCGCGCCGATCACCAGGTCGGCCGCTTTGACGGCGTCTTCGAGATCGAGCGCCGACGAGTAGCGGGTTTCGATGCGACCGCCGAACTCGGCGTCGATGTCGCGCAGTTTCGGGATGCTGACGTCGAAAACGATGACGTGCGCGCCCATTCCGGCGGCGACGCGGGCGGCGTTGTAGCCGGCGGTGCCGCCGCCGATCACCACCACCTGCGCCGGCGCGACACCGGGGACGCCGCCCATCAGCACACCGCGACCGCCGTGGCTGCGCATCAGGTGATAGGCGCCGACCTGCGCGGCCAGCCGCCCGGCCACCTCGCTCATCGGGGCCAGCAGCGGTAGCGACCCGTCGGCGCTCTGGACGGTCTCGTAGGCGATGGCGGTGGTGCCCGAGGCCAGCAGTGCCTCGGTGCACGGCTTGGAGGCCGCGAGATGGAGATAGGTGAACAGTGTCTGCCCGGTGCGCAGGCGTGGGTATTCGGTCTCGATCGGCTCCTTCACCTTCAGGAGCAGATCGGCTTCGGCCCAGACCTCCTCGGCGGTGCCGATCAGCTGAGCGCCGGCCCGCTTGAAGTCGGCGTCGGAGATCGACGATCCTTCGCCGGCGCCCGACTGGATCAGAACGTCGTGGCCGCGGTGCACGAGCTCCACCACACCGGACGGGGTGACCGCGACCCGGAACTCGTTGTTCTTGATTTCGGTCGGGATTCCGACACGCATGAGGGCTCCTGGAGATTATCTGCCTGTAGGAGATGATTCTGAAGAAGTATCGATTTGTCGGCAATATTCATGAAGAAGATTCGGTAGCGTCGAGGCATGGACTCTGGATCGTCGAACTCCGCCCCCTCGCGGCCCGCGACGCCGAAGGATGTTCGGCCCGTGGTTCTCGACGACGTGGATCGCCGCATTCTGACTGCCCTGCATGCTGACGCGCGGCTACCGAACAGCGCACTGGCCGAACGTGTCGGTATCGCGCCATCGACCTGTCACGGCCGGGTGCGCCGGCTTCAGGAGAGCGGGGTGATCCGGGGCTTCTATGCCGATATCGACCCCTCGGCGATCGGTCTGACCCTCGAGGCGATGATCTCGGTGAGTCTGCAGTCGAACGCGCGCGGGCGGATCCGTGACTTCATCGCGCAGATCCGCAGCAGACCACAGGTCATGGATGTCTACTTCCTCGCCGGTGCCGACGACTTCCTGCTGCACGTCGCTGCCCGCGACACCGAGGATCTGCGAAAGTTCGTGGTGGACAACCTCAACGCCGATGCCGATGTCGCGGGTACGCAGACCTCGTTGATCTTCGAGCATCTGCGCGGCGCGTCGCCGCTCTAGTTCACGCGAGGGTCAGGGTCACGTTGTGTAGCGCGACGGCCACGTCGGTGGGGAGGATGTCGACGAATGTCGGGGCGTCCCGCAGTGCTGCGCCGGTTGCGATGATGTTCTGCGGTGTAGTTGGCATGCAGGGGAATTCGCGGCATCGGAACCATCTTCCCGGTGGGCTCTGGTACGGCTGCATGCTCGGCGACTGGTCGACGCGATAGCGCCCCGGCGCGATGTGCGTCGTCGCCCACCCGTCACGCGGCTGTGTGGTCACGCCGAACACCCCGTTGCTGCCGTAGACCGGGACTGCTGCCGCCGGCGCAGCCGTCGCGCACATCAGCGTGCCCGCGGCCAGTGCTCCCGCGGCCAGTGCTCCCACGCATCCACTTTGACGCGCCGCGCCGCTCATTGCCCGAGGCTAAACCCAGCTATGGGTCGCCGTCTTCGTCTTCGGGAAGAAGATAACGTTCGGGGTGGTGGTAGCCGTTGGTGCGGTGGCGGCCTTTGTCGAGGTCGGGTGGTGGGATCCACTCCGTCTGGTTCTTGTCGTTTTTGGTTGTGCGCCAGTCGGTTTTGTCGAGCATGTGGTGGCATGCTGGGCAGGCCAGGGCCAGATCGTCGACGTTGGTTTCTCCTCCTACGCCCCAGTCGGCCGTGGCGTGGTGGGCCTAGCACCAGTAGCCCGGGGCGGTACAGCCGGGGCGGGTGCAGCCGCGGTCGCGAGCGTGCAGCACGATCCGCTGGGCGGTGTTGGCCAGGCGTCTGGCTCGGCCCAGATACAGACTCTGGCCGGTGTGTTGGTCGTAGACATACAGGTAGTGATGGGCGCGGGCGGCCATCCGGATCAGATCGCGCATCGGCAGCACGCTGCCCCCGCCGGTAACCGCGACCCCCGCGCCTTTCTCCAATTCCTGCAGGGTCGTGGACACGATGACGGTGACCGGCAGCCCGTTATGCGTGCCGAGTTCCCCGGACTGTAGGGCGCGGCGCCCGACGGCGACGAACGCGTCATGCCGGCGTTGGGCTGGAGTCCGCCAATCGCGGCTCTGGGCCGGTTCTGGATTGGCCTCGCCGGTCTCGCCGGGTGGCTGTCCGGGCAGGTTGGCGCCCGGAGCGGCATCTTTGGCGAAGATCGCTTCCCAGATCGCCAGCGCTTCGGGTGAGAGCGTTCCGGAGATGCTCGCGGTGCCGTCGGCGCGCTGCTTGCCGATGGTGATCCCGCATTTACGGGCGATCTCGGCCTCGCTGGGTTCGGCGCCGTCGGGATCGATCATCACCAACAACATCGCCGCCGCCGCATCGAGATTCTCCGGATCCAGTCCGGCACCGATGTGGGCCAGATGCCGATCAGCCTCGGCGCGGGTGCCCGCATCCACGCTGGCCGGGAGTTTCTTGTGGAACTTCGCGATCACCGCGACATGCTCCTCGTCGAGCAGGCCGGCAGCTTGCGCCGCGGCCGTGGCCTCCCACAACGGCGGCAACGGTTGGCCGGTCATCGCGCGGCGCGGCCCCAGCGCCTCGGCCCGGGCCAGGCGCCGCCGCGCATCGGCGCCGCTGACCCGCAACGCGGTGGTCAGCACCTTCTTCCAGGACTTCTCACCCAGCCGGAACGGCTCGGTCTCGTCAGTGAGCCGCGCCAGGATCTGATGTTCGAGGGCCGGCACGCTGCGCACCAGCGTGGTCAGCTCGCTCAACAACCCGATCAATTCACGATGCGACAACTCCTCGGCAGCCTTACCCAAGGCGGCCACCTGCTCGGCCATCACCCCAAGCGCTTCCGACGCCGTATCCATGATTAGAACACTAGTTCGAACCACCGACAAATCTGAGCGTCGCGGCGGACCGTTAGGGTGTGCCCATGCGAGTCGGAGTTCTGGGTGCCAAAGGCAAGGTCGGTGCGACGATGGTGGCCGGAGTCGAGGCCGCCGACGACCTCACGTTCACCGTCGGTGTGGACGCTGACGATCCGCTGTCGTCGCTGGTGGAATCCCAGACCGAGGTGGTCATCGACTTCACCCACCCCAGCGTCGTCATGGACAACCTGAAGTTCTTGATCGACAACGGAATCCACGCCGTCGTCGGCACCACCGGATTCACCGACGAACGGCTCGACCAGGTTCGGGGCTGGCTCGCCGACAAGCCGGACGTCTCCGTTCTCATCGCGCCCAACTTCGCGATCGGTGCGGTGCTGTCGATGCACTTCGCGCAGCAGGCGGCCAAGTTCTTCGAGTCGGTCGAGGTGATCGAGCTACACCACCCGCACAAGGCCGACGCGCCGTCAGGCACCGCCACGCGCACGGCGCGGCTGATCGCGGAGGCCCGAAAAGGGTTGCCGCCCAACCCCGATGCCACCAGCACCGGTCTGGAGGGCGCGCGGGGCGCCGACGTCGACGGCGTCCCGGTGCATTCTGTGCGGCTCGCCGGTCTGGTCGCCCATCAGGAGGTGCTGTTCGGCACCGAGGGGGAGACGCTGACCATCCGGCACGACAGCATCGACCGGACCTCATTTGTTCCCGGCGTCCTGCTCGCCGTCCGCAAGGTCGCCGAGCGCCCGGGACTGACCATCGGCATCGAGCCGCTGCTCGACCTGGCATGAGCGACGGGGCGCGCGCTCTGCGCATTCAAGCGCTGATCGCCTTCATGTGCGTCGCGCTCGTCGTCTACTTCGTGCTGTTGGGTCGGATCGCGTGGAAGCTGATCACCTCAGGGGAGCCGGCCGCCATCGGCCTGGGCGCTGCGCTGGCCCTGCTGCCGGTCATCGGCGTCTGGGCGATGGTGGCCACGGTGCGCGCCGGCCTCGCCCATCAGCGGCTGGCTCGCCTGGCCGCGCAGGAGGGACTCGAGCTCGACGTCAGCGACCTGCCGCGGCGGCCGTCGGGACGCATCGAGCGCGACGCGGCCGACGCTCTGTTCGAACAGGTCCGCGACGAAGTCGAGGCCGACCCGGACAACTGGCGGCGCTGGTATCGGCTGGCACGCGCCTACGACTACGCCGGCGACCGGTCGCGAGCGCGCGAGGCCATGAAAAAGGCGGTGCAGCTGGAGGAGGCCGCACGGTGAGCAAGACGCTGCTGGTGGTGCATCACACCCCGTCGCCGGGCACCCGGGAGCTGCTCGAGGCCATGCTGGCCGGCGCGCGCGATCCCGACATCACCGGCGTCGACGTCGTCACCCGCCCCGCGCTGGCCGCGACGATCCCCGACATGCTCGCCGCCGACGGCTACCTGTTCGGCACCACCGCCAATTTCGGCTACATGTCCGGGGCGTTGAAGCACTTCTTCGACACCGTGTACTACCCGAGCCTCGACCACGTCGCCGGCCGGCCATACGGCCTGTGGGTGCACGGAAACAACGACACCACCGGCGCCGCGCAGTCCGTGCACCGGTTGGCGACCGGGCTGGACCTCGTACAAGCCGCCGACACGCTGGAGATCAACGGCCCGTTGGACGCCACTGTGCGCGACCATGCCTATGAGCTGGGCGGCACGTTGGCCGCCACGCTGATGGACTGACGGAGGACTTCCATGCCCGGAATCGCCGAATTCGCCCTCGCCGGAGCGCCCGTGGCCGGCGGCGCGCTGCTCGGCCTGGCCGCCGGAAGCCTCAAAGGCCCCGACATCCGCGGCAACATCGCCGCCGACATGGACCTGCTCGAACGGATACCCGCCGACCAGGTGCACCGGCGAGCCGAACTGCAGCGCGTCATCGACCTGCGCATCGACGGGTTGATCGCCGGCATCGACAAGAACCGCGAACTACGCGAGATGGCGCTGTCCTACCGCGGCAACTGGCGCGACATCGTGGTGTTCGTCTGCGCCGTGCTGTTCACCATCGTGTGGTGGAACATCGACCACGACCGGACCAACTGGCTGGTGATGTTCGTCGTGCTGATCCTGCTGTGCACGCTGGCCGGCTTCTACGCCGCCCGGGGAATCGCGGGCAGTCTCTCGGCATATCTGAAGGCCCGACGACACCGCTAGGCGAGGTGAGCGGAGAAGAACGACCGCATCGCATCCCAGTGTTTCTCGGCGGCCTGCTCGTCGAACGGTGCGTTGTCGGGGACTGCGAACCCGTGTGCCGCCCCATACCACTCGATGGTGTGCTCCACGCCGGCGTCGCTGAGCGCCTTGTCCAGGGATTCGGCGTCCTTCTTCGTGAACGCGCGGTCGTCCTTGGCGCCTCCGATGTACACCGCGGCCCGGATACGGTCGGCCAACAGGTGGGGGCTGTCCGGCTCCTCGGTGACCAACCCGCCGCCGTGGAAGGACATGGCCGCGGCGACGCGCTGCGGCACCCGGCCCGCGACGAGCAACGACGTGCGTCCGCCCATGCAGTAGCCCGTGGTGCCGAAGGACTCGCCCCGCACTTCCGGTCGCGCTGCCAGGTAGTCGAAGAACGCGTTGGCGTCCGCGGCCATGAATTCCGGCGTCACCTTCTTGATCATCGCGAACAGCCGCTGACGTTCCTTGGGATCGGTGAACACCGTGGCCATCGTGAACGGCGCCCAGTCCCCGTCGCGGTAGTAGACGTCGGGCACCAGCACGGCATAGCCGTAGCCGGCCAGCCGGTCGGCCATCGCCCGGAACGTGTCCCGGGCGCCACCGGCATCGGGGTACATCACGATGCCCGGCCACGGCCCGTCCCCATCGGGGAGGTGCAGGCTGACCGGGCAGGAGCCGTCGGCCGTCGTGATGGCGTCGTTGATCGTCGGCATGGGTTCCGTTCTACTCCATCGGCTCGGACGTAAGCTGAACTCCGTGCCGATCGCCACCCCTTATGAGGACTTGCTGCGCCTGGTGCTCGACACCGGTGTCGCGAAATCCGACCGGACCGGGACCGGGACGCGCAGCGTGTTCGGTCACCAGATGCGTTACGACCTGAATGCCGGCTTCCCGCTGATCACCACCAAGAAGGTGCACACCAAGTCGGTGATCTACGAGCTGCTGTGGTTCCTGCGGGGCGAGCGCAACGTCCGGTGGCTGCAGGAGCACGGTGTCACCATCTGGGACGAATGGGCCTCGCCCACCGGCGATCTCGGTCCCGTCTACGGCGTGCAGTGGCGGTCCTGGCCGACCCCGTCCGGTGACCACATCGACCAGATCAGCGCCGCGCTCGAGCTGCTCAAGTCCGACCCCGACTCGCGGCGCAACATCGTCTCGGCCTGGAATGTCGGCGAGATCCCGCAGATGGCGCTGCCGCCGTGTCACGCGTTCTTCCAGTTCTACGTCGCCGACGGCCGGCTGTCGTGCCAGCTGTATCAGCGCAGCGCCGACCTGTTCCTCGGCGTGCCGTTCAACATCGCCAGCTACGCACTGCTCACACACATGATGGCCGCGCAGGCCGGCCTGGCGGTGGGGGAGTTCATCTGGACCGGAGGGGACTGCCACATCTACGACAACCACGTCGAGCAGGTCACCGAGCAGCTGTCGCGGCAACCCCGGCCGTATCCCGAACTCGTTCTCGCGGAACGCGATTCGATCTTCGACTACACCTACGACGACATCGTCATCAAGAACTACGATCCGCACCCGGCGATCAAGGCTCCGGTGGCGGTGTGAGCCTGGGACTGATCTGGGCGCAATCGACATCGGGAGTCATCGGCCGCAACGGCGGCATCCCGTGGCGGCTTCCCGAGGACCTGGCGCGGTTCAAGGAACTCACCATGGGCCACACCGTCATCATGGGGCGGCTGACCTGGGAGTCGCTGCCCCCGTCGGTGCGACCTCTGCCGGGTCGGCGCAACGTGGTGGTCAGCCGGCAGGCCGGCTACCGGGCCGACGGCGCCGAAGTGGTGGCCGACCTGCAGGACGCGCCCCTCGACGATGCCTGGGTGATCGGCGGCTCGCAGATCTACGGCCTGGCGATGCCGTTGGCGACCCGGTGCGAGATCACCGAGGTCGACGTCGACCTGCGCCGCGAGGACCACGATGTGCTGGCGCCGGTGCTCGACGAATCCTGGACCGGTACGGAGGGAGACTGGCAGGACAGCTCCTCCGGGCTGCGCCACCGGTTCTTCAGCTTCGTCCGGTCATGACGCTGACCGCTGCACAGGCACGTCGGATTGCCTTGGCAGCACAGGGTTTTCATGACGGGAAGCCTGCGGGTGCGGTCACCCGCGCCCATCTGAAGCGGCTGATCGCCCGGCTGCAGGTGCTCCAACTGGATTCGGTGTCGGTGGCGGTGCGCGCGCACTACGCTCCGGTGTTCAGCCGGCTCGGGCCCTATGACCGGGACCTGCTCGACCGCGCGGCCTGGAGCCATTCGCCCCGTTCGCCGCGGCTGCTGGTCGAGTACTGGGCACATGAGGCGGCGCTGATGTCGGTCGACGACTGGCCGCTGATGCGGTGGCGGATGCGCGAGTACACCCACGGCCGGTGGGGCACCGAGATCGTCAAGCGCAACCCGAAACTCGCCGAGGACATCGTCGCGGCGGTGACCGCGCTCGGTCCGGCCACGGCCGGACAGATCGAGGAGTACCTGGAGGCCGAGCCGCGGGGCCGCAAAGGTCCCTGGTGGGATCGCAGCGACACCAAGTGGGTGGCAGAGGCCCTCTGGTCGGCCGGGGTGCTGACCACGGCCACCGGGTCGGGTTCGCCCGGCACTACGACCTGGTCGAACGGGTGCTGCCGGCCGACGTCCTGCAGCGACAGGTCGACGAGGTCGACGCGGTCCGCGAACTGGTGTTGCGCGCCGCGACCGCACTGGGCGTGGCCACCGAAGCCGACCTGCGCGACTACTTCCGGCTCGCCGCCCGCCAGGTCAAGCCGGCGATCAGCGAGCTGGTGGCCGCCGGCGAACTGGAACCGGTCCAGGTCGACGGCTGGGCGGCCCCGGCGTACCTGCGTGCCGGACAGAGCATCCCGCGCCGCGACCGTGGCACCGCGCTGCTGTGCCCGTTCGACCCGTTGATCTTCTTCCGGCCGCGGGTAGAGCGATTGTTCAACTTCTTCTACCGTCTGGAGATCTACACTCCCGCGCCGAAACGGCAGTTCGGCTATTACGTGTGGCCGTTCCTGCTCGACGGCGAACTCGTCGGCCGCGTCGACCTCAAACGCACCGACGACGCGCTGCACGTCGTCGGTGCCTTCGCCGAGGACGCCGCAGACGAGGACCGGGTCACCGCCGCGCTGGCACCGGAGTTGCGGTCGATGGCGGGCTGGTTGGGTTGCGACGACGTCACCGTCGGCGAACGCGGCGAGCTCGCCGCCGCGCTCCGTGTTGCGGTGAGGTGACAGTCGAGTATGAAGCTCGTATGGAGGTAGTGCGGCGCTGGTGGCGTCGAACCGACCAGTTCGACTGGTTCACGGTCTATCTGCACGACCGCGGACTGCAGATGCGGTGGCGGATGGCCACCTTCGGCTTCACCGCACTGCTCGCGGTCCTGCCCATCGTGTTGCTCGGCAGCCCGGTCGGGCCCGACCACACCTTGACCCGGGCGGTGGCGGTGACGTCCGCGGTGTGTGGCCTGGCTGCCTCGATGCTGTGGCTGTGGCGATGGCCGACCCGCACCCAGTCGTTGATCTTCAACTTCGTCTGCTCACTGAGCATCGCCGCGATGTGCCTGGCGATGTCGAATCCGTACAACGGTTTGATGGGCGCCACGCTGTTCGCGGCGGTCGGCGGGTTTCTCGCGTACTTCCACGCGTTGAACCACATGCTGGTCAACCTCGGCGTCGCGGTGGTGTGCACCGCGGTCACCGCGACGCGCCTGGTGGTCGACACCGCAGACGTGGCGCTGACGGTCGCCGCCGTACTGACGGTGCTGTCCCTCAACATCGGCGTGCCGTTCGGCATCCAGTCGCTGGTCCACGCGCTACGCACGGATCTGCGCAACGCCGACCGTGACCCGTTGACCGGGCTGCTCGACCGGCGTGGCTTCTACAGCGCCGTGTGCGAGCTGATCGCGAACCGGCCGTCCGGGAAGTGTCTGAACGTCACGATGATCGACCTCGATCACTTCAAGAAGATCAACGACACCCTCGGCCACGCCGCCGGGGACCACGTACTCGTCGAGGTTGCCGGGGTGCTGCGCCAGACGTGCGGCGCCGACGCGATCCTGGGTCGGCTGGGCGGCGAGGAATTCCTGATAGCCGACACCGACGAACCGGCCCAGCACGCCGCGACCATCGCGAGGATCAGACTCGGGATCATCGATCTGCCGGCCGGGGTCACGGCGAGCTTCGGCACCTGCTCCACGGCCGCAGAACGCGTTGTCGCCCAGGAATTCACGGAGTTCGTCGATCGGCTCATCCACGTCGCCGACGCGGCGATGTACCGGTCGAAACGCGCCGGCGGCGACCGGATCGACCATCAGCATCTCCCCGGGGTCGGGCCGGGGCAGACCGACGGCATGCGCGGAACCGGGCACCGACCGAGTTAGGCTCAGCCCCGTGGCCGAGATCGCCCCGCTGCGGGTGCAACTGATCGCCAAGACCGATTTCTTCGCCCCGCCCGATGTGCCCTGGAGCACCGACGCCGACGGCGGGCAGGCGCTCACCGAGTTCGCGGGCCGCGCCTGCTACCAGAGTTGGGACAAACCCAATCCGCGCACCGCGACCAACGAGTCCTACCTACGCCACATCATCGACGTCGGGCACTTCTCGGTACTCGAGCACGCCTCGGTCTCGTTCTACATCACCGGCATCTCCCGTTCGTGCACCCACGAGCTGATCCGGCACCGGCACTTCTCGTATTCGCAACTGTCCCAGCGCTATGTGCCCGAACACGACTCACAGGTGGTGGCCCCACCGGGCATCGACGACGACCCGGAGCTGACAGAGATCTTCGCCGCCGCCGCCGACGCGGGCCGGGCGGCCTACACCGAGCTGCTGCAGCGGCTGGAGGCCAAGTTCGCCGACCAACCCAACGCCGTACTGCGTCGCAAGCAGGCTCGCCAGGCCGCCCGCGCGGTGCTACCCAACGCCACCGAGACCCGCATCGTCGTCACCGGCAATTACCGGGCCTGGCGGCACTTCATCGCGATGCGCGCGAGCGAACACGCAGACCGCGAGATCCGCCGCCTGGCCATCGAGTGCCTGAGGCGGCTGGTCGATGTCGCGCCGGCGGTGTTCTCCGACTTCGAGATCACCGTTCTGGCCGACGGCACCGAGGTGGCGACCAGCCCGCTGGCAACCGAGGTGTGAGCCCGGCAATGCATTCGTGGACGGCCCTACCCACCGGGTAACCTAGGTGCCCGTGAGTACCAGCGGATTCGACGCCACCGCCCAGTTGGGCACTTTGTTGACCGCGATGGTTACTCCGTTCAAGCCCGACGGCACGCTCGACCTGGAAACCGCGGCCCTCCTGGCCACGCGGCTGGTGGACGCCGGCTGCGACGGCCTGGTGCTGTCCGGCACCACCGGGGAGTCACCCACCACCACCGACGACGAGAAGATCGCGCTGCTGCGTGCCGTTCTCGAGGCGGTCGGCGACCGCGCTCGCGTCGTCGCCGGCGCGGGCAGCTATGACACCGCGCACAGCATCCACCTGGCGAAAGCCTGCGCCGACGCCGGCGCCCACGGGCTGCTGGTCGTCACCCCCTACTACTCGCGACCCCCTCAGGCGGGGCTGAAAGCCCACTTCACCGCGGTGGCCGACGCCACCGACCTGCCGGTGATCCTCTACGACATTCCGCCGCGTTCCTCGGTGCCGATCGACTGGGACACCATCCGCGCCCTGGCCGGGCACCCGAACATCGTCGCCATCAAGGACGCCAAGGGCGATCTGCACGGCGGCGGACAGATCATCGCCGAAACCGGTCTGGCCTACTACTCCGGCGACGACTCGCTGAACCTGCCGTGGCTGGCCATGGGCGCCGTCGGATTCGTCAGCGTCTGGGGCCACGTCGCCGCCAGCCAGCTGCGACACATGTTGACCGCCTTCGCTTCTGGGGATGTGGCAACGGCGCGCAAGATCAACGTCACCCTCGGCCCACTGGCGGCTGCGCAGAACAGACTCGGTGGGGTGACGATGTCCAAAGCGGCCCTGCGGTTGCAGGGATTCGACGCCGGTGACCCCCGTCTGCCGCAGATCCCGGCCGACGACGCGCAGCAAGATCGGTTGGCCGCTGACATGCGCGCCGCGGCGGTGCTTCGGTAGTGGACACCGCGCTGACGCCGCCCGGGCCTTTGGACCCGGGTGGTCTGCGCGTGACCGCGCTGGGCGGGATCGGCGAGATCGGCCGCAACATGACGGTGTTCGAACACCTCGGCCGGCTGCTGATCGTCGACTGCGGCGTGCTGTTTCCCACTCACGACGAACCCGGTGTGGACCTGATCCTGCCCGATCTGCGGCACGTCGAGGACCGCCTCGATGACGTCGAGGCGGTGATCGTCACCCACGGCCACGAGGACCACATCGGCGCCATCCCGTTCCTGCTGAAGATGCGTCCCGACATCCCGATCGTCGGATCCAAGTTCACCCTCGCCCTGGTGACCGAGAAGTGCCGCGAGCACCGCATCAAGCCGGTCCTGGTCGAGGTGGCCGAACGCCAGAGCACCACCCACGGCGTGTTCGAGTGCGAATACTTCGCGGTCAACCACTCGATCCCCGGATGTCTGGCCGTCGGCATCCACACCGGCGCGGGCACGGTGCTGCACACCGGCGACATCAAGCTCGACCAGCTACCCCTCGACGGCCGTCCGACCGATCTGCCCGGCATGTCGCGACTCGGCGACGCCGGCGTCGACCTGTTTCTGTGCGACTCGACCAACTCCGAGATCCCCGGTGTCGGCCCGTCGGAAAGTGAGGTCGGCCCGGCGCTGCACCGGTTGATCCGCGGCGCGCAGGGACGGGTGATCGTCGCGTGCTTCGCCTCCAACGTCGACCGGGTGCAACAGATCATCGACGCGGCCGTGGCGCTGGGTCGCCGAGTTTCGTTCGTCGGCCGTTCGATGGTGCGCAACATGGGCATCGCGCGCGAACTGGGCTATCTGCGCGTGGCCGACGCGGACGTCCTCGACATCGGCGCCGCCGAGATGATGCCGGCCGACCGGGTGGTCTTGATCACCACCGGCACCCAGGGCGAGCCGATGGCGGCGTTGTCGCGGATGTCGCGCGGCGAGCACCGCAGCATCACCCTGACCGACGGCGACCTGATCATCCTGTCGTCCTCGCTGATCCCCGGGAACGAAGAGGCGGTCTTCGGCGTCATCGACGCACTGGCCAAGATCGGTGCCCGGGTGGTCACGAATCAGCAAGCGCGCGTTCATGTCTCGGGCCATGCCTACGCCGGCGAGTTGATGTTCCTGTACAACGGCGTGCGGCCCCGCAACGTGATGCCCGTGCACGGCACGTGGCGCATGCTGCGCGCCAACGCCGCGTTGGCCGCGCGCACCGGCGTGCCGGAGGAGAACATCGTGCTCGCCGAGAACGGTGTCAGCGTGGACCTGGTCGCCGGGCGGGCCCGCGTCGCAGGTGCGGTGCCGGTCGGCAAGATGTTCGTCGACGGCCTGGTCACCGGTGATGTCGGTGACGCGACGCTGGGGGAACGGCTGATCCTGTCGTCGGGATTCGTCGCGATCACCGTCGTCGTCCGGCGGGGCACGGGCAAGCCGGCCGCGCCGGCCCATCTGCACTCGCGCGGGTTCTCCGAAGACCCCAAGGCGCTCGAACCGGTCGCGCGCAAAGTCGAGGCGGAATTGGAGAACCTCGCCTCGCAGAACGTCACCGACCCGACGCGTATCGCCCAGGCGGTGCGCCGCACCGTGGGCAAGTGGGTGGGGGAGACCTACCGTCGTCAGCCGATGATCGTGCCGACCGTCATCGAGATCTGAAACGCCGGTCAGACCGCTTCCAGCCGGTATCCGAGGCCCCGCAGGGTGACGAACCGGTTCGCGCCGAGTTTCCGCCGCAGGTACCGCACGTAGACGTCGACGACGTTGGAGCCCGGTTCCTGGTCTTGTCCCCAGACCTGGCGCAGCAGCTGCTCACGGGTGAGTACCTGGCCCGGGTGCCGCAGGAAGGTCTCGGCCAAGGCGCATTCGCGGGCCGACAGGTCGACGACGTAGTCGCCCACGTGGGCGCGTCGGGTGCGCAGATCCAGGCGCAGGTTGCCGTATTTGAGCTCGGTGACTTCGCGCGGACGGTTCTGCCGGAGGTATCGGCGCACCCGCGACAGCAACTCCTCGAACCGGAAGGGTTTGCGCAGACAGTCATCGGCGCCGCTGGCCATGCTCGCATGGAAGTCCGCGGGGCTGCTTCGCGACGACAGCATGATCACGGGGATCGAATTGCCTTCCTGGCGCAGGCGCCGCAGCACTGTCAGCCCGTCCATCTTGGGCAGTCCGATGTCGAGGATCAGCAGATCGATCTTGCCGCGGCGGATCAGGGTGTAGGCGGCCGGGCCATCGGACACGACTGTTGCTGCAAAGCCGTGCGCTTGCAGTCCCCGCTTGACGAACGATGAGATCCTCGGTTCGTCCTCGGCGATCAGGATGGTGGCCATGATCGCGTGACCTCGATGAGCTCGGCCATGGCATTCCCCCCGGCACAACAGTCCCCGCCCGGTGTGTGGTGCGTCACCGGTCCGTGTCAAAGCCTACGCTCATCCCCGCAACCGACAGGTCAAACGGCTGACTGGAACAACTCAGCGTTCGGCGAGCGCCATCCATTCGATCGGCGAGGCGGTCAGGTCGCGTCCGGTGGGGCGGATGTAGGTGTCGCGGTAATAGCCGGGGCCGACCTGTTCGACCAGGCGCCAACCGTGCTCGGCGAGCATCTCGGCGACCTGTTCGGGCACCATGCCGGACTGCCACAGTCGGCTGCGCTGCCGGAACCGGCGGTACAGCGCGTCGGCGCCGTAGAGGTTGACCCCGTCGATGAAGTCCTGGCGGATGTAGGAGAACACCAGGCGGCTGCCCGGGGCCAGGTTGCCCAACGCTGCCAGGGTGTCGGCGACCGTGTCGGCGCTCAGGTACTGGGTGACGCCCTCCCAGATGACGAAGGCGCGCCGGTCGTCCCGGAAACCGTGTGACTGTAGCGCGCTCATCAGATTCCCGGTCGCGAAGTCCAGGCCGACCAGATGGACGGACGGCAGGACCTCACCGGCGACCCGTTGCAGGACCACCCGCTTGTGGTCGATGGCCTCGGGTCGATCGATTTCGTAGACGGGCAGATCGCCGTGCCGGGCGATGCGGCAGCCGCGGGTGTCCAGACCGGAGCCGAGCACGATCACCGCGTCGGTCTCGTTCAACGGGTCCGAGAGGCGTTCGTCGATGTAGCGCTTGCGGCAGGCGATGCTGGTCCAGACTCCCGGCGCGGTGCGTTCGACGGTCGAGTACACGGCCCTGCGCATCCAGGCGGTACGGGTCAGACGCACCATCAGGCGGGCGCGGGCCGGCAGGAACGACTCCGCGAGGTCGTCGTCGACCAGGCGGCGGTCCGGGGGTTCGTGGTGTTCGATCGCCGCCAGGGTCATCGGCCCCACCGCCGTCCGGGCTGCCGGGTCTGGACGCGTCATGACCGGTTCAAAGTTTGTTCACGAACCCTGCGTCGACCGGCAGCGCGACGCCGGTGACGTATCGGGCCGCGTCGGAGACCAGCCAGAACACCGCGTTGGCGATGTCCTCGGCGTCGAGGGTCTGCACCGGCATCGGGTTGCCCATGTCGGGGCCGCCCATCTGCTGATCCCGGGCTGCGCCTTCGAGCCAGGCGCGGGTGAACTCGTTGTCGATCATCGGGGTGTCGACGCCGGCCGGATGGACCGAGTTGACCCGAATGCTATGCGGCGCAAGGAAGTTCGCGTACAGCCGCATGAGCCCGACGATGCCGTGCTTGGCGGCGACATAGCCCACCGAGCCTGCGATCGGGGAGCCCAGCCCGACCAGCCCGGCCACCGAGCTGGTCAGCACGATCGCACCGCCGTTGCCGAACTTGATCATCGGCTTCATCGCCACGTCGACGGTGTTGTAGACGCCGGTGAGGTTGACGTCGATCACGTCCTGCCACGCGTCGTGGGCGGCCATGGGGGCGATGCCGGCGTTGGCGATGACGATGTCGAGGCGGTCGCCCAGCTGGGCGGTCCCGTCGCGCAGCACGGCTTTGACGGCGTCGCGGTCGCGGACGTCGGCGTGGTGCGCGACGATGCGCGCCCCGGTGTCCTCGACCAGCTTCACGGTCTCGGCGAGATCGTCGGGCGTGGCCAACGGATAGGGCACCGAGTCGATCTGCGCGCAGAGGTCCAGCGCGATGATGTCGGCGCCGGCGGCGGCCAACTTCACCGCGTGCGCCCGGCCCTGCCCGCGCGCGGCGCCGGTGATGAATGCGACTTTGCCAGTGAGCTCACCCATGGAGGAGCAGCCTACGGCCGCAGCTGACCCTTGGCGGGATCGCCGGTCACCACCGGTTGCAGCATCTTGACGTCGGGAGCGCCGTCGAGGTGCTCGCCGACGGCGCCGAACAGTTTCCCGATCGCCGGTGCGGTGCTGTGGGTCTGCAGCGCGTCGGCGTCGGCCCACTGCTCGACGAAGACGAACGTGCCGTCGGCCTCGTGCAGCGCGTAGAGCTGGCAGCCCGGCTCGTCGTGCACGGCCTCGATGGCCTGTTTGCAGGCGTCGCGGACCAGGTCGACGGACTCGGCCTTGGCCTTCATGGTGGCGATGACGACGACGGGCATGGCGGCTCCTCGACTGGCTGGACCGGCGGACGTGAGTGAACGAATCACACGGTACTGTCCGCCGCCGACAGCGTCGTCGTTCCGACACCGGCCTGACACCCTTTTGTGACTAGTGTGGCTGATGGTGCGGATGAGGTGGTTGCGACTAGGCTGACAGGCATGCCCAGTAAGACCGCGGCCCGCTCGTCAGCCCGTCCGACCAGGTCAAAGGCCACCTCCCGGGGCAAAGGCGCAGCGAGCCGACCCAGCCGTCCGGCACGGGCGGCCGCGCCGTCGCGCCGCAAACCGGCGCGCCGGAACCCGTCGGTGGTCTCGGCCGCCGGGACGGCCGTCGGTCGCGGCATCCGCGCCGGCTGGTTGATGCTCGCCCGCGGCGTGGGCAGCACGGCCCGTTCGGTGGGGCGCGCACGCGATCTGGAGCCCGGCCACCGGCGCGACGGGCTGGCCCTGGCCCTGCTGGGCCTTGCCGTGGTGGTCGCGGCGGGTTCCTGGTACGACGCCGCCCGCCCCGTCGGTGCGTGGATCGACTCGTCGATCCGGGTCCTGATCGGCGCGGCGGTCGTCCTCGTCCCGGTCGTGCTGGCCGTGCTGGGTGTGGTGTTGATGCGTTCGGAACCGGACCCCGAGACCCGCCCGCGCCTGATCCTCGGCGCCGGCATGATCGGGCTCCCGGTACTGGGTCTGTGGCACCTGTGGGCCGGTGCGCCGCTGGAACCGCAGGCCCGTGAACACGCCGCCGGGTTCCTCGGTTTCGCGATCGGTGGCCCGCTCGCCGACGGGCTGACCCCGTGGATCGCCGCCCCGTTGTTGGTCATGGCCGCGGTGTTCGGCCTGCTGCTGGTGACCGGCACGACGATCCGGGAAGTGCCTGAGACGTTGCGCGACATGTTCACCACGCGGTGGCGCGGTGAGTATGACGACTACGACGAGTACGCGGACGACGACTACGACGACGCCGACGACCGCGCCGCCGAGCCCGCCGAGGACTTCTCCGACGGCTACTACGACGAGGATCCGCGCGACGGCGAGCAGTCGTGGCCGACGGCCACCCAGCCGACCGTTCCGCTGCCGGCACCCGCGGGTTCGCCGATGGACAACTATCCGCTCGACGAGGAGGTTCCGGCGCCGGTCACCGAGGCGCCGGCGCCGCGCACCCGCAAGAAGCCGCTGAAAGAGCAGCCGAAAGAACAGCCGAAAGAGCCGGAGCTGTCGCTCGACCGCGTCGTCGACGGTCCGTACACCCTGCCGTCACTGGAACTGCTCATCGCGGGGGAGCCGCCCAAGCGGCTGACGTCGGCGAACCAGGCGATGACCGACGCCATCACCTCCGTGCTGCAGCAGTTCAAGGTCGACGCCGCCGTGACCGGCTGCACCCGCGGCCCGACGGTGACCCGCTACGAGGTCGAGCTGGGACCCGGTGTGAAGGTCGAGAAGATCACCGCACTGCACCGCAACATCGCCTACGCCGTGGCCACCGAGAGCGTCCGCATGCTCGCGCCCATCCCGGGCAAGTCCGCGGTCGGCATCGAGGTGCCCAACACCGACCGGGAGATGGTGCGCCTGGCCGACGTGCTGACCGCGCCGTCGACCCGGCGCGACCACCATCCGCTGGTGATCGGGCTCGGCAAGGACATCGAGGGCGACTTCATCTCGGCCAACCTCGCCAAGATGCCGCACCTGCTGGTGGCCGGCTCGACCGGTTCGGGTAAGTCCAGCTTCGTCAACTCGATGCTGGTGTCGCTGCTGGCGCGCGCCACCCCCGACGAGGTCAGGATGATCCTGATCGACCCGAAGATGGTGGAGCTCACGCCCTACGAGGGCATCCCGCACCTGATCACACCGATCATCACCGAGCCCAAGAAGGCGGCCGCCGCGCTGGCCTGGCTGGTCGAGGAGATGGAGCAGCGCTACCAGGACATGCAGGCCTCGCGGGTGCGGCACATCGACGTGTTCAACGAGAAGGTCCGCAGCGGCGAGATCACCGCACCTCTGGGCAGCCAGCGCGAGTACAAGCCCTACCCCTACATCCTCGCGATCGTCGACGAGCTCGCCGACCTGATGATGACCGCACCGCGAGACGTCGAGGACGCGATCGTGCGCATCACGCAGAAGGCCCGCGCGGCCGGTATCCACCTGGTGCTGGCCACCCAGCGGCCCTCGGTGGACGTCGTGACCGGTCTGATCAAGACCAACGTGCCGTCACGGCTGGCGTTCGCGACGTCGTCGCTGACCGACAGCCGCGTCATCCTCGACCAGCCGGGCGCAGAGAAGCTCATCGGCATGGGCGACGGCCTGTTCCTCCCGATGGGCGCGGGCAAGCCGATCCGACTGCAGGGCGCGTTCATCACCGACGAGGAGATCCAGGCCGTCGTCAGCGCCACCAAGGATCAGGCCGAGCCCGAGTTCGTCGAGGGCGTCACCGCCGTCAAGGCGGGGGAGCGCAAGGACGTCGACCCCGACATCGGCGACGACATGGACGTGTTCCTGCAGGCCGTCGAGCTGGTGGTGTCCTCGCAGTTCGGCTCCACGTCGATGCTGCAGCGCAAGCTGCGCGTCGGCTTCGCCAAGGCGGGCCGCCTGATGGACCTGATGGAGACCCGCGGGATCGTCGGGCCGTCGGAGGGGTCGAAGGCGCGCGAGGTGCTCGTCAAGCCCGACGAGCTGGCCGGCACGCTGGCGCTGATCCGCGGCGGCAGCGACGCCAACGGAGCCTCGGACGACGAGCCGGACTTCTAGTACTGACGCCGAAATTGCTTCCAGCGCGCGCAGAACCCGCTGTTGACGCGCGTGGAATGCAATTTCGGCGGTTAGAGGGGCACTGTCAGAGGGTCAACAGCATCCGGGTGTTGCCCAGGATGTTCGGCTTCACATAGGACAGGTCCAGGAACTCCGCGACGCCGGTGTCATACGAGCGGCACATCTCCTCGTACACCTCGGCGGTCACCGGCGTGCCGTCGATCTCGGTGAAGCCGTGGCGGCTGAAGAACTCGACCTCGAAGGTCAGCACGAAGATCCGCTGCAGGTGCAGTTCGGTCGCCACGGCCAGCAGCTGCCGGACGATGCGGTGGCCGACCCCGCGGCCCCGCACCTTCGGATGCACCGCCACCGTGCGCACCTCGCCCAGATCGGACCACAACACGTGCAACGCGCCACAGCCGATCACCTCGCCGGCGTCCTCGGCGACCCAGAACTCCTGCACCGATTCGTACAGCGTCACCAGGTTCTTCTCGAGCAGGATCTTGCCGGCGTAGATGTCGACCAGCGCCTTGATGGCGGGCACATCGGAGGTGCGGGCGCGCCGCACCACGACGCCGTCGACGGTTGCGTCCCCAGCTGCGCTCACACACCGAAGGGTATCGGTTCGAGCAACCAGTATTCTGTGTCGGTGCCGGGCCAACCACATACCGATCCTGTGGTCCCGCGCGCTCGGGTGGCCAACCTCGCCAACGCCCTCACCGGGGTGCGTTTCATCCTCGTCCCGGTCTTCCTCCTCGCGCTGTTCGCCGGCGACGGACACGAAACCGTCTGGCGGATAACCGCATTCGTCGTGTTCGTGACGGCGGTCATCACCGACCACCTCGACGGCGCGCTGGCGCGCAGCTACGGCATGGTCACCGAGTTCGGCACGCTGGCCGATCCACTGGCCGACAAGGCGCTCATCGGCGCCGCGCTGATCGGCCTGTCGATGCTCGGCGACCTGCCGTGGTGGGTGACCATCGTCATCCTGGTCCGCGAACTCGGGGTGACCGCTCTGCGCTTCGCGGTGTTGCGCCGCGGTGTCATCCCGGCCAGTCGCGGCGGCAAGCTCAAGACCCTCGTCCAAGGCGTCGCGATCGGGCTGTTCATCCTGCCGCTCGCCGGCGCGTGGCTGACCGTCGCGTGGGTCATCATGCTCGTCGCGGTGGTGCTCACCGTGCTCACCGGGGTGGACTACTTCGTCTCGGCATGGCGGGATGCGCGTGGACGATCCGCTGCTCACTGACGACGTGCGCGCCCTGGTCGCCGACCTGACGGTGCGACGCGAGACGGTCGCGACCGCCGAATCCCTCACCGCGGGGCTGCTGGCCGCCACGTTGGCCGGGGTGCCCGGCGCCAGCGCCGTCCTGCGCGGCGGCCTGGTGACCTACACCGTGGACACCAAAGCAGCCTTGGCCGGAGTGCCCGCCGGCGTGCTCGACGCAGCCGGTCCGGTGGCCGAACCGACCGCGCGGGCCCTGGCCGTCGGTGCGAGGCGACGCTGCGGCGCCACCTGGGGCGTCGGCGTCACCGGGGTCGCCGGACCCGAGCCGCACGGCGGACATCCGGTCGGCACTGTCTTCGTCGGCGTCGCCGGACCGGTGGCCACCACCGTCGAGCAGTTGCAGCTGCACGGCAGCCGCTGGGACATCCGGCTCGCCACCGTCCACGCGGCCGTGGACGTGTTACATGCCGCACTTTCGCATCCGTGACGACGATCCGGGAACCATCCCGGCGCTGTGGCGCGTTGGCTCTGGTAAGGACACCGACCTAGCAGACAGGAGTGCGCGATGGGGGTATTGCTGCGCGAAGTGATCGGCGACGTGCTGCGGCGCGCCCGAGTCGAGCAGGGACGCACATTGCGGGAAGTGTCGGATTCGGCGCGAGTGAGCCTCGGATATCTCTCCGAGGTCGAGCGCGGACGCAAGGAAGCATCGAGCGAGCTGCTCAGCGCGATCTGCGGAGCGCTCTCGGTGCCGCTGTCGCGGGTCCTCAGCGCGGCCGGTGACGAGATGGCCGTCGAGGAGTCGCGTGCGGAGCTGACGCGCGAGGAAGCCGGCGCGACACGTATCGACGCCGCCACCAAGGTCGTCATTCCGCAGGTTTCCTCGATGGCGGTGGCGTGACCCGTGCACCCAGCAGGGGTGCGGTGAGCTGCTCGCAACAGATAAGTTGGGGGCATTGCACGTGCCCAGCCCGGCTGAGCGTTCGACATACGAAGGCGGAATGAACTCATGGCCAATCCGTTCGTCAAGGCGTGGAAGTACCTCATGGCGCTGTTCAGCTCCAAGGTCGACGAATACGCCGATCCGAAGGTGCAGATCCAGCAGGCCATCGAGGAGGCGCAGCGACAGCATCAGGCGCTCACCCAGCAGGCGGCCTCGGTCATCGGAAACCAGCGGCAGCTCGAGATGAAACTGAACCGCCAGCTCGCCGACATCGAGAAGCTGCAGGCCAACGTCCGGCAGGCGCTCACGCTCGCCGATCAGGCCGTGGCCAACGGCGATGCCAACAAGGCCACCGAGTACAACAACGCGGCCGAGGCGTTCGCCGCGCAGCTGGTGACCGCCGAGCAGAGCGTCGAAGACCTCAAGACGCTGCACGACCAGGCGCTGCAGGCCGCGTCGCAGGCCAAGAAGGCCGTCGAGCAGAACGCGATGGTCCTGCAGCAGAAGATCGCCGAGCGCACCAAGCTGCTCTCCCAGCTCGAGCAGGCCAAGATGCAGGAACAGGTCAGCGCCTCGCTGCGCTCGATGACCGAGATCGCCGCGCCGGGCAACACGCCGAACCTCGACGAGATCCGCGACAAGATCGAGCGGCGCTACGCCAACGCGATGGGGTCGGCCGAGCTGGCGCAGAACTCCGTGCAGGGCCGGATGATGGAAGTGCAGCAGGCCAGTGTGCAGATGGCCGGCCATTCGCGGCTCGAGCAGATCCGGGCGTCCATGCGCGGCGAACAGCTGCCCACCGGTGGAACCGCCACCCCCGACCAGACCCCGGCCACCCCGGCGGCCAACCCGAACCCGACACCGGAAAACCCGCTGTCGCAATAACTTTCACAGGATTCCAACCGTGGCTACACACATCGGCAAGCAGCGTCGTGGGCGATCGTTGGCCCAGCGCGGGATCGACACCGCCGCGGAATGGTCCGAGCTCGTGGCCGACAAACTCAGCGCCGCGGCCGATCCGCGCGCCAAGATGCTGCGTAAACGACGCTGGGCGTTGCGGCTGGGTGTGTTCCTCGCGTTGTCCGCGGTGTTCTGGATTGGTGTGACGGCGTTGCTCGCGGCGTGGAGCACGCCGGTGTGGGCGCTGTTCATCCCGTCGCCGATCGCCGTCGGCGCGGCGTTCCTGTCCACGCTGGCGTTCCTGCGCTACCGCTGGCTGCGCGGTGAGCCGCTGCCGCCGCCACGCACCCGCACCGCGCGTCGACTTCCGCCGTGGGGTTCGGCGGCGCGGCAGCCGATGACGTCGCTGGCGGCCTCCGAACGTGGGTTGTACTCGCTGCTGGGCGTGCTCGAGCGCGGGCATATGCTGCCCGCCGACGAACTCCGGGAGATCCGGGTGGCCGCCGAGCAGACCGCCGCGACGATGGCCGCCACGGCCGCCGAGGTGACCTCGATGGAGCGCACGGTCAAGGCCGCCCCGCAATCACGTCCGCACCTGACTCCGACCATCGCGGCGTTCTCCGCCCAGCTCGAGCGCGGCGCCCGCCAGTACGACGAAATGGTCTGTGCCGCAGCGCAACTGGTCTCGGCGACCAACTCCGGCGCGTTGTCGAGCTCGCCGATGTCGCAGCGCCGCTACCGGGAGCAACTGTCCTCGGCCACCGACCGGCTCAGCGGGTGGGCGCAGGCGTTCGACGAACTGGGCCGGCTGCGCGGCGCTTAGCTCAGAAGGTGGGGCGCAGCGACGGGACGACCAACCCGACCAGTGCCCGCAACGGCGCCTTGACCATGCAGTCCACGGCGTCGAAATAATCGCGCCACAGCGTGATCTGACCGTTGCGGATCTCGAAGCGACCGCACACCCAGAACTGCAGCCGCAGCGGCCCGAAGATGATCGCGTCGGTGCGCTCGGTGAGCACCGTGTCACCCTCGGCGGCGATGCTGTGGAACTTCACCGCGAACCCCATCCGGTCCTCGGACCGGCGGAGCAGCTTCATGATTCGGTCGCGCCCGCGCAGCGAGGGCAGGCCGACGTTCTGCCACAGCAGTTCCGGCGCGGCCAGCGACTCGACGGTGTCGAGGTCCGAGTCGGCGAGGGCGAACAGGAACGACTGCACGATGTCGGCGTTGTCGGGCACCGTCGGCGTGGTGGATGCGGCCGGTGGCGTGGTGGGTGCTGCCGGCGTGTTCGGAGCCTGATCGGTCATATCGCCCGAGCCTAGCCCCGGAGGCTGTGGCAGGGTAGCCCGCATGCGTGTTGCCGTCGTGGCGGGTCCTGATCCCGGACACGCATTCCCGGCCATCGCACTGTGTCTGCGCTTTGCCGCTGCCGGCGACACCCCGACGCTGCTCACCGGCACCCGGTGGCTCGAGCCGGCCCGCGCACACGGCGTGGACGCGGTGGAACTCGCCGGGCTGGACCCGACCGCGGTCGACGACGACGCCGACGCCGGCGCGAAGATCCACCGCCGTGCCGCCCGGATGGCGGTGCTCAATCGCGACGTCATCGCGGCGCTGCGTCCCGATCTGGTGGTGTCCGACTCGATCACGGTGTGCGGTGGATTGGCCGCCGAACTGCTCGGTCTGCCGTGGGTGGAGCTCAACACCCATCCGCTGTACCGGCCGTCGAAGGGCCTGCCGCCGGTGGGCAGCGGGCTGGCGCCGGGCACCGGGATACGCGGGCGGCTGCGCGACGCGGTGCTGCGCGCTCTGAGCGCCCGGTCCTGGCGCGCGGGGCTGCGGCAGCGGGCCGAGGCCCGCGCGGGTATCGGTCTTCCCGCCGAGGACCCGGGACCGCTGCGCCGCCTGATCGCCACCCTGCCCGCCCTGGAGGTGCCGCGTCCGGATTGGCCGGCCGAAGCCGTCGTGGTGGGCCCGCTGCACTTCGAGCCCACCACCGTGGTGCTCGACCTGCCGCCCGGTGACGGTCCGGTGGTGGTGGTCGCACCGTCGACCGCGACCACCGGAGCCGAGGGGCTGGGGGAGGTGGCGCTGCGCACGCTGGTGCCCGGCGAGGTGCTGCCGGCCGGGTCGCGGGTGGTGGTCTCGCAGCTCGACGGCCCCGAAGGCGAGGTGCCGCCCTGGGCGGTGGTCGGGCTCGGACGCCAGGACGAACTGTTGGCCGCGGCCGATCTGCTGATCTGCGGCGGGGGGCACGGCACGGTGGCGAAAGCACTGCTGGCGGGCGTGCCGATGGTCGTCGTACCCGGTGGTGGCGACCAATGGGAGATCGCCAATCGTGTTGTGCGCCAAGGCAGTGCGCAGCTGGTCCGACCGTTGAGTGGCGAGGCGCTGGCGGTGGCGGTGCGTGAGGTGCTGGGCGCTCCGGGCTACCGGGACGCCGCGCGGCGGGCCGGGGCGACTGTCGCCGACGTCGCCGATCCGGTACGGGTGTGCCATGACGCCCTGACGGGGTCCGCGTAGTTTGGGCGTGTGCGGCTGACGGAATTCCACGAGCTGGTGGAGGGGCAGTTCGGCGCGGTACGGGCGTCGTCGATGCTGGTGGACCACGTGTTGACCAGTCTCGGCGGGCGGACGGCGGCCCAGGCCATCGAGGACGGGGTCGAGCCGCGCCAGGTGTGGCGGGCGTTGTGCGCGGACTTCGACGTGCCGCGCGATCAGTGGTGAGTGCGTCTGCTTTCGGCGTGTCCACTTGAATCGAACACCTGTTCGTCTACTGTGGGTGGAGTTCGGCGGGAGAGACTTGTCGGTGGCCTGATCTAGCGTCGCGGCTAACCGACCGAGAACCGGTCACCAACGACTACCGGAAGAGGTATCACCATGGCGCCACAGGCCCCTGATCGCGAGAAGGCTCTGGAGCTGGCCCTCGCGCAGATCGACAAGAACTTCGGCAAGGGGTCGGTGATGCGGCTCGGCGACGATGTGCGCACGCCGATCTCGGTCATCCCCACCGGGTCCATCTCCCTCGACGTCGCACTCGGCATCGGCGGGCTGCCCCGCGGCCGCGTCATCGAGATCTATGGCCCGGAATCCTCGGGTAAGACCACCGTCGCCCTGCACGCGGTGGCCAACGCCCAGGCCGCCGGCGGCATCGCCGCGTTCATCGACGCCGAGCACGCGCTGGACCCCGATTACGCCCAGAAGCTCGGCGTGGACACCGACGCACTGCTGGTCTCCCAGCCCGACACCGGTGAGCAGGCCCTCGAGATCGCCGACATGCTGATCCGTTCCGGCGCGCTCGACATCCTGGTCATCGACTCGGTGGCAGCGCTGGTGCCGCGCGCCGAGATCGAGGGCGAGATGGGGGACAGCCACGTGGGTCTGCAGGCCCGCCTGATGAGCCAGGCGCTGCGCAAGATGACCGGTGCGCTGAACAACTCGGGCACCACCGCAATCTTCATCAACCAGCTGCGCGAGAAGATCGGCGTGATGTTCGGGAGTCCCGAAACCACCACGGGCGGCAAGGCGTTGAAGTTCTACGCCTCGGTGCGGATCGACGTCCGGCGGATCGAGACCCTCAAGGACGGCACCGACGCGGTCGGCAACCGCACCCGGGCCAAGATCGTCAAGAACAAGGTGGCGCCCCCCTTCAAGCAGGCCGAGTTCGA
Organism: Mycobacterium sp. SMC-4; assembly: GCF_050205565.1. Taxonomy (GTDB): domain Bacteria; phylum Actinomycetota; class Actinomycetes; order Mycobacteriales; family Mycobacteriaceae; genus Mycobacterium. Next base: position 48,307 of record NZ_JBNMQU010000014.1, read on the forward strand.
CATCCTCTACGGCCGCGGCATCAGCAAGGAAGGCTCGCTGATCGACATGGGCGTGGAGCACGGCTTCATCCGCAAGTCCGGTTCCTGGTTCACCTATGAGGGTGAACAGCTGGGCCAGGGCAAGGAGAACGCCCGCAAATTCCTGCTGGAGAACGTCGACGTGGCCAACGAGATCGAGAAGAAGATCAAAGAGAAGCTCGGTATCGGTGCTGTCGTGACGGCCGACGATGACGTCCTTCCCGCTCCCGTCGACTTCTAGTTCCGCGGAGTCGCCGCAGGACCCCGCCAGGCGTGCCGAGCAGGCGCGGGCCGTGTGCCTGCGCCTGCTCAGCGCCCGAGCGCGTACCCGCGCCGAGCTGGAAGAGCAGCTGGCCAAACGTGGCTTCCCGGACGACATCATCGCGACGGTGCTCGACCGCCTCACCGAGGTCGGGCTCATCGATGACGAGGACTTCGCCGAGCAGTGGGTGCGGTCCCGGCGTACGCATGCCGGAAAGGGTAAGCGCGCGTTGGCTGCTGAACTTCGCAAGAAGGGCGTCGGCAACGAGGTCATCGACGCGGCGCTGGCCGACATCGACGCGGGCGCCGAGCGCACCCGAGCCGAGCAGTTGGTCCGCGACAAGCTGCGCCGCGAGAAACTCGGCGATCCCGACGACCGGGACGCGCAGAACAAGGTGACCCGGCGACTGGTCGGGATGCTGGCCCGCCGCGGCTACAGCCAGTCACTGGCCGTCGACGTGGTGGTCGCGGAGCTGGCCAACGAGCGGGAGCGACGCCGGGTCTGACAGGACGCGGCGTCGCCTCACTCAGACGCCGCGGCTCCGGTCGGCCTGCAGTTCGAGCGGTTCGGCCTCCATCGGCGCCGGTCCGCGACGGGCGCGCCGCAGCCGTCGTTCCAGCCAGGTCGCAAACCACGACAGGGCGAAGTTCACGGTGATCATCAGCACCGCGATCACCATCAGCGCCGGAATGTAGTTGCCGTACGAGGAGCCGACCACGGTGCCCTGACGCACCATCTCCACGAACGTGATCTGGTAACCCAGCGCGGTGTCTTTCAGAACCACCACCAGCTGCGAGATCAGCACGGGCAGCATCGACGTGATGGCCTGCGGCAACAGCACCGTGCGCATCGTCTGCCCCCACGTCAGACCCAGCGCCGAGGCCGCTTCGGACTGACCTCGCGGCAGCGCGTGGACGCCCGCCCGCACGATCTCGGCGATCACCGCGCCGTTGTACAACGTCAGCCCGGTGATCACCGCCGCCAGGGCCAGGTGCTTCGACGGGAACACGTCGTAGAACGCATACAGGAAGTACGCGAAGATCATCATGATCAGCACCGGGACCGCGCGGAAGAACTCCACGAACACCGCGCAGAACCACCGGATCGGGAGCCGGGTCGACAACCGTCCCACACCCATCACGAAACCCAGCACCAGGGCCGCCACGATCGAGACCGCCGCCGCGGTCAACGTGCCCTGCACACCCGGCAGCACGTAGGTGGTCCACAGGTCGGCACTGAGGAAGGGCCGCCACTTGTCGGCGGTCAACTGCCCCTTGGCCTCCAGCCGGGTGTAGACCAGCCATGCCACCGCGACCAGCACCACCGCGGTGACCGCTGACACCACCCGGTTACGCAGCCGGGCGCGCGGTCCCGGGGCGTCGAACAGCACCGTCGACGTCGTCACCGGACCACCGCCAGCCGTCGGCCCAGCCACCCGAAGATCAACCCCATCGGAAGCGTGAGGATCACGAAGCCCAACGCGAAGATGCCGCCCACCACCATCACGGCGGCGGTGTTCTCGATCATCTCCTTCATCAGCAGCGCCGCCTCGGCCACCCCGATGGCCGAGGCGATCGTGGTGTTCTTCGTCAGCGCGATCAACACCGAGCCGAGCGGAATCAGGACCGCGCGGAACGCCTGCGGCAGCAGGATGATCCGGAGATTCTGGCTGAACGTCAGACCGAGCGCGCGCGCCGCTTCCGCCTGGCCCAACGGCACCGTGTTCACCCCGGAGCGCACCGTCTCGCAGACGAATGCCGCGGTGTAGACGATGAACCCGAGCACCGCCAACCGGAAGCTGCTGTCAGCGATGAACGTCGGCGACTGCCGGTCGGCCAGCGTGATGCCCATCGTCTGGGCCAGGCCGAACGAGCAGAACAGGATGATCAACGTCAACGGCGTGTTGCGCACGATGTTGACATAGCTGGTGCCGATCCAGTTCAGCATCGGCACCGGGGCCAGCCGCATCGCCGCGAGCGCGGTCCCCAGGATCAACGCACCGACGGCCGAATACAGCGTCAGTTCGATCGTGGTGGCGAACGCGGCGAAGATCTGCGCGCGGTACTCGGTGAAGACCTCCACGGGCGCTTCCGGAGCCCGGCGTCAGTTGTCGAGCGGCGGAGGCGTCGGCGCGGTGATTCCGGCCGGGCCGAGGTTCTTGTCGAACGCTTCCTTCCAGGCGCCGCTGTCTTCCATCTTCTTGATGGCGTCGTTGATCTTGCTGCGCATCTCGGCGTCGTCCTTCTTCAGCCCGATGCCGTAGCGCTCCTCGGAGAACGGCTCACCGACGATCTTGAACGCGCCGGGGCTCTGCGCGGCGTAGCCGGCGAGGATGACCTCGTCGGTGGTCACCGCGTCGACCGCACCGTTCTTGAGCGCCTCGATGCACGCCGAATAGGTGTCGTACTGCTGCAGCTGGACGCGCTGGTACTCGTCCTTGATCTTCTGCGCGGGCGTCGACCCCGACACCGAACACAGCACCTTGTTGTTCTCCAGCGAGGCCGCGCCGGTGATGTCGTTGTTGTCCGAACGCACCAGCAGGCTCTGACCGGTGAGCAGATACGGCCCCGCGAAGTCGACCTTCTCCTTGCGCGAATCGGTGATCGAGTACGTGGCGGCGATGAAACTGACCTGCCCGTTCTGGATCAGGTTCTCCCGCTGCGGCGAGGGCGCTTCCTTCCACTCGATCTGCTCGGGTGTGTAGCCCAGCTCACCGGCGACATAGGTCGCCACGTCGACGTCGAACCCGCTCATCGTGCCGTCGGGGTTCTTCATGCCCAGACCGGGCTGGTCGAACTTGGTGCCGATGACGATGGTGTCGCCACCTCCTTCACCGCCGCCACCCCCGCCGTCACCGCACGCGGTGGCGGCCAGAGGCAGGACTGCGCAGACGGCGAGGGCGGCGAGGACGCGGGGGGAACGCGGCTTCCGGGACATGACAACGGGTCCTTTCGTGTCAGTGATGCAGGATCTTGCCGAGGAAATCCTTGGCCCGGTCGGACCGCGGATTGTCGAAGAACTGTGCGGGTTCGGCGTCCTCGACGATGGCCCCGTCGGACATGAACACCACCCGGTCGGCGGCGCGCCGCGCGAAGCCCATCTCATGGGTGACCACGAGCATCGTCATGCCCTCGGCGGCCAGCGCCGACATCACCGAGAGCACCTCGTTGATCATCTCCGGGTCCAGCGCGCTGGTCGGCTCGTCGAACAGCATCACCTTGGGATCCATCGCCAGCGACCGCGCGATCGCCACCCGCTGCTGCTGCCCGCCGGACAACTGGGCCGGGTACTTGTCGGCCTGGTTGGCCACACCGACACGCTCGAGCAGCGCCATCGCCTTCTCGCGCGCCTGCGCCTTCGACGCGCGGCGCACCTTCATCGGCGCCAGCATCACGTTGTCGACGATCGTCTTGTGCGCGAACAGGTTGAACGACTGGAACACCATGCCGACATCGGAACGCAACTGGGCGAGCTTGCGACCCTCCTCGGGCAGCACCTGACCGTCGATGGTGATGGTGCCCGAGTCGATGGTCTCGAGCCGGTTGATCGTGCGGCACAACGTGGATTTGCCCGAGCCCGAGGGCCCGAGCACCACGACGACCTGGCCCCTGCCCACCTCGAGATTGATGTCGTTGAGCACGTGCAGCGCACCGAAGTGCTTGTTGACCGCCTTCATCGAGATCATCGGCACGGCCGAAGGCGTCTGCATGGGTGCTGACCTTACCCAGACGTGGGGCTTGCTGCCTTGCAAGTCACCGATTGGCGGTGCCTCGCGCGTTTCGGCGGCATGCCGTCGCCGCCGTACCATGGGCCCGTGACTTCCATGGTGACGGAGCAGGTGGACGCCGCCGAGCGGGCGCCCGTCGAACCACGGAGCGTGCGTACTTACCAGGTCCGGACCTACGGCTGCCAGATGAATGTGCACGACTCCGAACGGCTCGCCGGCCTGCTCGAAGAGGCCGGCTATCGGCGTGCCGACGAGGGCGCCGACGCCGACGTGGTGGTGTTCAACACCTGCGCGGTACGCGAGAACGCCGACAACAAGCTCTACGGCAACCTCAGCCATCTGGCGCCGCGCAAGCAACTCGACCCGGGCATGCAGATCGCCGTCGGCGGCTGCCTGGCGCAGAAGGACCGCGACGCCGTCCTGCAGAAGGCGCCGTGGGTCGACGTGGTGTTCGGCACCCACAACATCGGGTCGCTGCCCACACTGCTCGAACGTGCCCGGCACAACCGCGTCGCGCAGGTCGAGATCACCGAAGCGCTTCGTGAGTTCCCATCCTCGCTGCCGGCCAGCCGTGAATCCTCCTATGCGGCGTGGGTTTCCATCTCCGTCGGGTGCAACAACACGTGCACGTTCTGCATCGTGCCGTCGTTGCGGGGTAAGGAGGTGGACCGCCGGCCCGGCGATGTGCTCGCCGAAGTGCGGTCGCTGGTCGATCAGGGTGTCCTGGAGATCACGCTGCTGGGGCAGAACGTCAACGCCTACGGCGTCTCTTTCGCTACGGACGAGCGCTTGCGCGAGGACCCGACGACCTGGGCGGATCAACCCCGGGACCGCGGCGCGTTCGCCAAACTCCTGCGGGCGTGCGGCGACATCGACGGCCTGGAGCGGCTGCGGTTCACCTCGCCGCATCCCGCCGAGTTCACCGACGACGTGATCGAGGCGATGGCCGAGACGCCGAACGTGTGTCCGACACTGCACATGCCGCTGCAGTCGGGCTCGGACCGCATCCTGCGCGCCATGCGGCGGTCGTACCGCGCCGAACGCTATCTGGGCATCATCGAACGGGTGCGCGCGGCGATCCCGCACGCGGCGATCACCACCGACCTGATCGTCGGCTTCCCCGGCGAGACCGAAGCCGATTTCCAGGCGACGCTCGACGTGGTCGCCGCGGCGAGGTTCGCCGGCGCCTTTACGTTCCAGTACTCGAAGCGGCCCGGAACGCCGGCCGCCGAGTTGGCCGACCAGGTGCCCAAAGAGGTTGTCTCCGAACGGTATCAGCGGTTGATCGCGCTGCAGGAGCAGATTTCGTTGGAGGAGAACGCCGCTCAGGTGGGACAGACCGTCGAGGTGCTCGTCGCCACCGGCGAAGGCCGTAAAGACGCCAGCACCGCGCGGCTGTCGGGACGTGCCCGCGACGGCCGGTTGGTGCACTTCGCGCCCGGTGCGCTGCGCGAGCAGATCCGGCCCGGCGACGTCGTCACCACCACCGTCACCTCGGCGGCCCCGCACCACCTGGTCGCCGACGCCGGCGTGCTCAGTCACCGACGCACACGCGCCGGGGACGCCCACGCCGCCGGGCAGCGGCCGCGCACCGGTGTCGGCTTGGGCATGCCCGGCGTCGGAGCACCCGCGCCGGCCCCGGTCACGAACGGATGCACCCGATGACCAGTCCGCGCCAGCCCGACGAATTCGACTCGTACAAGGGCGACATCGAAGACGTCGAGCGCCGCGTCGCCGGTGAGTTCGACGCCGGTGCCCGCGCGCTCGTGGTCGCGGTGCTGGTGTTCGCGGTGCTCCTGTCGTTCGTGCTGCCCCACACCGGCAGCGCCCGCGGGTTCGACGTGCTGATCTTCACCGAGGCCGCCGACAAGGAGGGCGTCGCGCTGCCGTCGCGCGTGTTCAGCGTGCTGGCGATCGTCTTCTCGGTCGGATTCTCGATCCTGGCGCTGCTGACCCGCCGCTGGGTGCTGGCCTGGGTGGCGCTGGCCGGATCCGCGGTGGCCAGTGTGATCGGCATGCTCGCGGTCTGGTCCCGGCAAACCGTGGGGGAGCAGTATCCCGGGCCCGGCTTCGGACTGGTGATCGGCTGGGTCGCGGTGATCCTGCTGACCTTCCACTGGGCGCGGCTGGTGTGGACGCGCACCGCGCTGCAGATGGCCGCCGAAGAGGAGCGCCGTCGGCGCGCCGCCCAGATTCACGGCCGACCGCTGCACGACCCGGACGAGGATCCTCGCCGGCCCCGCGGGCCGCGCGACCCGGACCAGCCCGCAGGTTAGCTACGCCGCTTGCCCAGGGCCTCGACCGCGGCCTCGGCCCACTGCCGCCACTGCTCGGCGCTGGCCCGGGCCTGCTCGGCCTCCTTGGCACGGCCCGCGGCCTCGGCCTTGGCGGCCTGCCGTTCGAACTGTTCGGCGCGCGCGCGGAACTGGTCCGCGCGTGCCTGCGCCTCCGGGTCCACGCCGCCGGTCGGGGCGTCGCGGATCTTCTTCTCCACGGCGCGCAGGCGGCGCTCCAGGTCGGCGGCCCGCTCGCGCGGCACCTTGCCGATGGCGTCCCAACGGTCGCCGATGGACCGCAGCGCAGCGCGCGCTGAGTCCAGGTCGGAGACGTCGATCTTCTCGGCCTCGGCCAGCAACGCCTCCTTGGCTTCGGCGTTGGCGCGGAACTCGGCGTCCCGCTCCGCCGACGCCGCGTTGCGGGCCGAGAAGAACTTGTCCTGAGCGCCCTTGAACCGCTGCCACAGCGCGTCGTCGACGTCCTTGGCCGCGCGCCCGGCGGCCTTCCACTCGGCGAGCAGCTCCCGGAACAACGCCGACGTCGGACCCCAGTCGGTGGAGTCGCACAGCTCCTCGGCGCGCACGCACAACGCTTCCTTGGCCTGCTTGGCGCCGGCCCGCTCGCGGTCCAGCTCGGCGAAGTGCGAGCCGCGGCGCCGATTGAACGTGTCCCGGGCCGCCGAGTAGCGCTTCCACAACGCATCGTCGGTCTTGCGGTCCAGACCGGTGATCGTCTTCCACTCGTCGAGAATCGCCCGCAACCGGTCGCCGGCGACCTTCCACTGCGTGGAGTTGGCGGCCAGGTCCTCGGCCTCGGCCGCCAGCGCCTCCTTGCGCGCGGTCTGCGCGGCGCGCTGCTCCTCGCGCCGCGTCTTCTCCTGCGCGGTGGCGTCGTCGGCCCGGGCGACGATGTCGGCCAGCCGGGCCGCCAGCGAGTCGACGTCGCCGAGCACGTGTGCATCAGGCAGCGTCTCGGCCAGCGCCGTGGCCGCCGACCGGATCTTGCGGGCGTCACCGGAACCGGAGGCCAGCCGGCGCTCCAGCAGCACCACCTCGGTGTGCAGGTCGTCGAAACGACGGCCGAAGTGCTCGAACGCGGCTTCGGGTTCCCCGGCCTGCCAGGATCCGATGGTCCGCTCACCGGCGGCGGTGATCAGCCATACCGTGCCGTCGGGGTCGACGCGCCCGAACTTGCGCGGATCGCTGGTCGGCACCGTGACCACGGGTGCCTTGGCGGGTGCGGTCGGGCGCGGGACGGGTTTACCGGGACCGGGTCTCGGGCCGGGCGTCGGTCGGGGAGTCGCGGGTGTGGAGCCCGTCGGCTGCTGCTGGTCGGCCTCGCCTGCTCCGCCCGGTTCGGTTGTCGTCATGTCCGTTACCTCGTGCCCTTTCGCGCGATCTCGCGCACGTGCCGCGCAGCGCGGCGCCCTATAGCCGTTCGTCCGCTATTGAAACAGGTCACCCGGCCCCGTGCCCATGGTCTGGGCATGCCTGCTCTCTAGGCTTCGGTGCAGAACGTGAGGAGGCCGATGGCCAAAGCCGATATCGCGGTGCTGCTGGCGCTGGCAGCGGCGCTGTTCGTCGCCGTGGGTGACGTCCTCCATCAGCGCTCGGCCCAGCAGGTCACCGATGAACCGGTCGGCCATGTGGCGCTGTTCGCCCACCTGCTGCGGGACCGGGGGTGGTGGCTGGGCAGTGCGGTGGCCGCCGGCGGTTTCGGGCTGCAGGCCGCCGCGCTGGGATTCGGCTCGGTGCTGCTGGTGCAGGCCCTGCTGGTCACCTCGCTGCTGTTCGCCCTGCCCATCCACGCGCGGTTGGCCGACCGGCGGGTCTCGGGCCGCGAGTGGGTGTGGGCGGCGCTGCTGGCTGCGGCGGTGATCATCGTGGTGACCGTCGGCAACCCGACCGCGGGGCAGACCCGCGCGTCGCTGGCGGCGTGGCTGGAGGTGACGGCGGTCCTGGGCCCCGTGCTGGCGCTGTGCCTGATCGGTGCGCGGATCTGGTCGGGGACCATCAGCGCGGTGCTGCTGGCCGTTGCCGCCGGTGCCCTGTGGGGCGTCTTCGCCGTGCTGACCAAGACCGTGGTGCACCGGCTGGACGTGACGTCGTGGGACGGGGTGGTGACGCTGCTGGCGTCCCCCGAGTTGTACGCATGGGTGTTCGTGGCCGTCGGCGGCACCGTGCTGCAGCAGGCGGCGTTCCGTGCCGGCGCGCTGACCGCGTCGCTGCCGGCCATGACGATCGCCGAGCCGATCGTGGCGTGCGGGCTCGGTGTCGTGGTGCTCGGCGAGACGTTGCAGCCCGGCGAGGCGGGGTGGTTCACGCTGCTCGCGGCCGTCGTCGTGATGGTGGTGGCCACCACCGCGCTGGCTCGCGGCGAGGCTGCCACCCACGAGCCGGTGTGAGCCGCTGCGGTTAACTGGTGGCGTGCTCAGCGCCATCGCGATCGTTCCGTCGGCACCGGTGATGGTCGCCGAACTGGCCGGCGACGCCGCCACCGAGACCGCCGCGCTGCGCTCGGCCGCACAGGCCGCCGCAGCGACGCTGGGGCCGCGCTGGATCGCCCTCGGCGCCGCCGACAGCGACGCCCGACACGGACCCGCCGCGCGCGGCACGTTCGCCGGTTACGGCGTCGACCTGCCGGTCGCACTGTCTGCCGGGGCGCTCGCCGCCGCGCCGACGGCGCTGCCGCTGTGCGCGCTGATCGCCGGCTGGCTGCGGGGGCTGGCCGCGCCGACCGCCGAGGTCGAGGCGCACGCCCTGGATTCGGGTCTGGATCCCGACGCGGCGTACCGCCGCGGGCGGGAGCTGCGCACCGAACTGGACCGCACCGACGAACCTGTCGGGGTGCTCGTCGTCGCCGACGGCTTCCACACCCTGACCCCCGGGGCGCCCGGCGGTCACGACCCCTCGTCTGTCGACGCGCAGGCCGCATTCGACGACGCCCTGGCCGCCGGTGACACCGCCGCGCTGCGACAGACACCGGCGCCGGTCGTCGGGCGCGTCGCGTTCCAGGCGCTGGCGGGCCTGACCGAACCCGGTCCCCGCGCCGCCGAGGAGCTCTACCGCGGCGCCCCGTACGGCGTCGGCTACTTCGTCGGCCTGTGGACGCCGTGACGCTGCGCCCGCTGGCCCTGGTCGGGCCGACCGGCACCGGCAAATCCGACCTCGCCCTGGCTGTCGCGGACCGCCTCGACATCCCGACCGAAGTGGTCAACGCCGACGCCATGCAGCTCTACCGCGGCATGGACATCGGCACCGCCAAGCTGCCGGTCGACGAGCGCCGCGGCGTGCCCCACCATCAGCTCGACGTCCTCGAGGTCACCGAGACCGCCAGCGTCGCCCGCTACCAGCAGGCCGCCGCCGCCGACGTCGAGGCGGTGCTGGCCCGCGGAGCCCTGCCGGTCATCGTGGGCGGGTCGATGCTCTACGTGCAGTCCCTGCTCGACGACTGGGCCTTCCCGGCCACCGAACCCGCGGTCCGGGCCAGATGGGAAGCCCGATTGGCCGAGGACGGGGTGGCGGCCCTGCATGCGGAGCTGCACCGCGTCGACCCCGCTGCGGCGGCGACGATCCTGCCGACCGATGGTCGGCGCATCGTGCGGGCACTGGAGGTCGTCGAGCTGACGGGCCAACCGTTCGCCGCCTCCGCGCCCCAGATCGGCGAGCCGCGGTGGGGCACCGTGATCGTCGGGTTGGACTGGCCCACCGAGGTGCTCGACGAACGGCTGGCCCGACGCACCGACACCATGTTCGCCCGCGGCCTGGTCGAGGAGGTGGTCGCGCTGATCGGGCGCGGCCTGCGCGACGGTGTGACCGCGGCACGCGCGCTCGGCTACGCCCAGGTGCTCGCCGACCTCGACGCCGGCGGCGACGGCGCCGCCGCGCGCGAACCCACCTTCCTGGGCACTCGGCGCTACGTGCGCCGTCAGCGTTCCTGGTTCCGCCGTGACCACCGCATCACCTGGTTCGACGGGGCACTGCCGCACCTTGCCGACGCGGTGGTCGGTCACTGGCGAGACGTATCCTGACCAGGTGAAGTTCACCAAAGGCCACGGCACGCAGAACGACTTCGTCGTGCTGCCCGACCTGCCGGCCGCGCTGGATCTGACGCCCGCCGCGGTGGCCGCGCTGTGCGACCGCCGACGCGGGCTGGGCGCCGACGGTGTGCTGCGGGTGACGACGGCCGGTGCCGCCCTGGCCGCCGGGGTGCTCGACCGGCTGCCCGAGGGCGTCGCCGCCGAGGACTGGTTCATGGACTACCGCAACGCCGACGGCTCGATCGCGCAGATGTGCGGCAACGGTGTGCGGGTGTTCGCGCACCATTTGTACGCCAGCGGTCTCGAGCAGCGCCGCGAGTTCGTCGTCGGCTCCTTGGCCGGGCCCCGCCCGGTGGTGCTGCACGCCGCCGACGGACTGGCGGCCGACGTCACCGTGGAGATGGGCAAAGCCAACGTGCTCGGCTCCGGCCGTGCCGTGGTGGGCGGACGACGCTTTGAAGGTCTGGCCGTCGACGTCGGCAACCCGCACCTTGCCTGCGTGGATCCTTCGCTGACCGCTGACGAGCTGGCCGCACTCGACGTCGCCGCCGCGGTGACCTTCGATCACGAACAGTTCCCCGACGGTGTCAACGTCGAAGTGCTCACGACTCCGGTCGACGGGGCGGTGTCGATGCGTGTGCACGAGCGCGGGGTGGGCGAGACCCGCTCCTGCGGTACCGGGACCGTGGCCGCGGTGGTGGCTGCGCTGGCACATTCCGGTGATCAGACCGGCCGGTTACGGGTACTCATCCCCGGCGGGGAGGTACAGGTCACCGTCACCGAGGCCAGTAGCTTCCTGCGCGGGCCGTCGGAACTGGTCGCCCACGGAGAGCTCTCGGAGGAATGGTGGAGAGTTCAGGGACGTTAATTGGGGTGCATGAAAAGTGATCTCCGTGCGAATGTTGATTCGCCTATGACATATCCCGAATTCCTCGAAACGCCCAGTGCCGGCGAACTGGCACTCGAAGACCGCACCGCGCTGCGTCGCGTCGCCGGGCTGTCCACCGAGCTGTCCGACATCTCCGAGGTCGAATACCGGCAGCTGCGCCTCGAACGCGTGGTGCTGGTCGGAGTCTGGACCGAAGGCAGCGCCGCCGATGCGGACGCCAGCCTGGCCGAACTGGCCGCGCTGGCCGAAACCGCCGGATCCGAAGTGCTCGAAGGCGTCATCCAGCGCCGCGACAAACCGGACCCGGCCACCTACATCGGCTCCGGCAAGGCGGCCGAGTTGCGCGAGGTGGTGCTCGCCACCGGAGCCGACACCGTCATCTGCGACGGTGAGCTCAGCCCCGCCCAGCTCAACGCCCTGGAGAAGGTCGTGAAGGTGAAGGTCATCGACCGCACCGCGCTGATCCTCGACATCTTCGCCCAGCACGCGACCAGCCGCGAAGGCAAGGCGCAGGTGTCCCTGGCGCAGATGGAGTACATGCTGCCGCGGCTGCGCGGCTGGGGTGAGTCCATGTCGCGTCAGGCCGGTGGCCGGGCCGGCGGCGCCGGCGGCGGTGTCGGCACCCGCGGACCGGGTGAGACCAAGATCGAGACCGATCGTCGTCGCATCCGCGAGCGGATGGCCAAGCTGCGCCGAGACATCAAGGAAATGAAGAAGATCCGCGACACCCAGCGCAGCGGACGGCGGCGTGCCGAGGTGCCGTCGGTGGCCATCGTCGGCTACACCAACGCCGGCAAGTCCAGTCTGCTCAATGCCCTGACCGGCGCGGGTGTCCTGGTCGAGAACGCATTGTTCGCCACCCTCGAACCCACAACGCGCCGTGGCGAATTCGACGACGGCCGACCCTTCGTGCTGACCGACACGGTCGGGTTCGTGCGGCACCTGCCCACCCAGTTGGTCGAAGCTTTCCGGTCCACCCTCGAAGAGGTCGTCGACGCCGACCTGCTCGTGCACGTCGTCGACGGCTCGGATGCCAACCCGCTGGCACAGATCAACGCCGTACGCCAGGTGGTCAACGAGGTGGTCGCCGAATACGGCATCGCCTCACCGCCAGAACTGTTGGTGGTCAACAAGACCGACGCCGCCGACGGGTTGACGCTGGCGCAGCTGCGGCGCGCACTTCCCGGTGCGGTGTTCGTCTCGGCGCACACCGGCGACGGTCTCGACCGATTGCGTTCCCGGATGGCCGAATTGGTGGAGCCCACCGACATCGCCGTCGACGTCACCATCCCGTACGACCGCGGCGACCTCGTCGCGCGCGTGCACGCCGACGGCTACGTCGATGCCACCGAACACACCGAACACGGCACCCGCATCAAGGCCCGAGTGCCGGTGGCGCTGGCGGCCGGACTGGACGAGTTCCGCACGGTGTGACGTGTGCGAATGCGCTCACCCCGGCCGCATGGGTTAGGCTGGGGGAGCGTCGGCCGCGAAACCGCTCTCGCCGACCCTGACCATCCATCACGGCGTCAACCACCCCCTGTGGGGAACCGCCACTGTGTGCGCATCACCGCTGGACTTCTTCTGTCGCGGTCGCTCGGGCACACACCGCCCGAAACGGCACTGACAGAAAGATCGTTCATGACCACAGCTATGCCTGCGTCCACCCCTGCCTCCACGCCCTCGGAGTCCTTCGCTTCCCTCGGCGTGCCCGCACCTCTGGTGGCCGCATTGACCGCCGGCGGCATCACCGCGCCGTTCCCGATCCAGACCGCGACGTTGCCCGATGCGCTCGCCGGTCGAGACGTGCTGGGCCGCGGGAAGACCGGCAGCGGCAAGACGCTGGCGTTCTCACTGCCGCTGGTCGCCGCGCTGACCGGCCGTCGTCGTCAACCGGCCCGGCCGACCGGCCTGGTGCTCGCGCCCACCCGCGAGCTGGCCACCCAGATCACCGCCACCCTGGAACCGCTCGCGAAGGCGTGCGGACTGCGGGTGACCACCATCTACGGCGGCGTCTCGCAGAAGCGTCAGGTCGACGCGCTGCGCGCGGGCGTCGACATCGTGGTGGCCTGCCCCGGTCGTCTGGAAGACCTGATGGGCCAGAAGCTGATCCGACTCGACAACGTCGCGGTCAGCGTCCTCGACGAAGCCGACCACATGGCCGACCTCGGATTCCTGCCCGGTGTCACCCGCATCCTGGCGGCGACCCCCGCCGGCGGGCAGCGGCTGTTGTTCTCGGCGACGCTGGACAATGGCGTCGACAAGCTGGTGCGACGGTTCCTGCACGATCCGGTGCTGCACTCGGTCGACGAGGCCGACGCCGCACCCGTGCAGATGACCCACCATGTGTTCCACGTCGGCGGTGCGTCGGAGAAGAAGGCGCTGGTGCACAGGCTGGCATCGGGGACCGGCCGGCGAATCCTGTTCATGCGCACCAAACATCAGGCCCGCAAACTGGCCAAGCAGCTCACCGACGCCGGTGTGCCGTCGGTCGATCTGCACGGCAACCTGTCCCAGCCGGCCCGGGAACGCAACCTCGCCGCGTTCGCCGACGGGTCAGCGCGTGTGCTGGTGGCCACCGACATCGCCGCGCGCGGTGTGCACGTCGACGGTGTCGAACTGGTCGTGCACGTCGACCCGCCCATGGAGCACAAGGCCTATCTGCACCGTTCGGGCCGCACGGCGCGGGCGGGCAGCGACGGCGACGTCGTCACCGTGGTGCTGCCCGAACAGCGGCGCGACACCCAGCAGCTGCTCAAGAAGGCGGGGATCACGGTGCGGCCCAAAGAGGTTCACGCCGACTCCGCCGAAGTCCACGCACTCGTCGGCGAGATCGCACTGCCGCGCCGGGCCCCGCAGCCGGTCGCGACACCGGCGGCTCGCGCCCCCGAGCGTGGCCGTGGTCCCGGTCAGCAGCAACAGCGGCGGCCGCAGCGCCGCCGGTCGCGTCGTCCCGCTCAGCGCGCCACGACCTCCGGCGGCTGATAGGCCCGCACCGGCGGTGGCTCACCGGCGAACTTCTCGACCTGCACCAGCGTGTGCGCACCGCTGCACCCCCTCGCCAGCGACGACGTCCCGACGTCGTCGGTGAGCACGTTCGGGTTCCCGTTCACGCACATGGCATCCGGGTCGGCAGGGTCGGCCGGGTCGAACCACGCGCCGGTGGCCAACTGGACCACGCTGCTGCGCACCGCAGCGTCGATCACCACACCGGCCAGGCACGCGCCGCGGTCGTTGAACACCCGCACGATGTCTCCGCTGCAGAGTCCGCGCGCCGCAGCGTCGGCCGGATTGAGCCGGATCGGTTCGCGGCCGGCCACTTTCGATTGCCGACTGGCTGCCCCGTCGTCGAGTTGGCTGTGTAAGCGGGCGACCGGCTGGTTGGCCAACAGGTGCAGCGGATAACGCTGCGCCAACTGCCCGCCGAGCCACTCGGCTGGTTCGAACCACGTCGGGTGCCCGGCGCAGTCCGGGTAGTCGAAACCGTCGATGTCGGCGGAGAAGATCTCGATCCGTCCGCTCGGTGTGGCCAGACGGTGGCGCTGCGGGTCGGTCCGGAAGTCGGCCAGCAGCGTCAGGCCCTCCTCGGTGGGCAGCCGCAGGTGGCCGGCCGCCCAGAACTCCTCGAAGGTGGGCACATCGAAATCGAGTGTGTCCGACCATGTTTCGTATAGATGGGCCAGCCACTGTGCCGACGAACGGCCTTCGGTGAACTCCTCGGCCACACCGAGGCGGCCGGCCAACGCCGCGAAGGTGTCGTAGTCGTCACGCGACTGTGCGTAGGGCTCGGTCAGTTTCGGCATCGCCATCAGCACCGGGTCGTTGCGGGAGCCGGAGAGGTCGTCGCGCTCGGCGAACGTCGTCGACGGCACCACGATGTCGGCATGCCGGGCCATCGCGGTCCAGTACGGGTCGTGCACCACCACGGTGTCGGGCCGACCCAGCGCCCGCCGCAGCCGCGGCAGGTTCTGATGATGATGGAACGGGTTGCCCCCGGCCCAGTACACCAGCTTGATGTCGGGGTAGATCAGTCGCGCACCGTTGTAGTCGAACGCCTCGCCCGGATGCAGCAGCATGTCGCTGACCGCCGCGACCGGGATGAACGACGTCACCGGATTGATGCCCTGTGGCAGCCGTGGCAACCCACACCGCAACGGCGCCAGACCCGGCTCGTTCATCGACCCGTAGCCGTGACCGAAGCCGCCGCCGGGTAGCCCGATCTGGCCCAGCATCGCCGCCAGCGTGAGCCCCATCCACGGGGCCTGCTCACCGAACCGGGTGCGCTGCAGCGACCAGCTGACCGTGACCAACGTGCGCGCCGCGGCCATCTGCCGGGCCAGCGCGACCAACTCGTCGGCGTCGAGTCCGCTGATCCGCGCCGCCCAATGCGGTGACTTCGGCACGCCGTCGTCGAGACCCAGCAGGTAACGCTCGAAGCGTCGATACCCGGTGCAGTACCTGGCCAGGAACTCCTCGTCGGCCAGCGATTCGGTGGCCAGCACGTAGGCCAGGCCGAGCATCACCGCGACGTCGGTGCCGGGAACCACCGGCCACCACTGACACGGACCGGTGAAGTCGTCGCGCAGCGGCGACACCGAGACCACCCGTCCGCCGCGGCCGGTGAAACGGTCCAGCGCGTCACGCGCCGGATGCGCGGTGGTGCCGCCGTGGTTGACGCCGGTGTTCTTCAGTGCCACACCGCCGAAGCACACCATCAGATCGGTGTGGTCGACGATGACGTCCCACTGCGTCGAGCGCTTGAACAGGTCATCGTGGGTGCCCACCACACGCGGCATGATCACCCCGGTGGCCCCGAGGCTGTAGGAGTGCCGCGAAAAGGTATAGCCGCCAAGACAGTTCAAGAACCGGTGGACCTGGCTCTGGGCGTGGTGGAAACGGCCGGCGCTGGACCAGCCGTAGGAGCCGCCGAAGATCGCCTCGTTGCCGTGGGTGTCGATCACCCGGCTCAGTTCACCCGCCAGCAACTCCTCGAGTTCGTCCCACGACACCGCGACGAAGCCGTCGGCTCCGCGTCGAGTGCTCGGACCGGGACCGTCATCGAGCCACCCGCGCCGCACCGCCGGCCCGGTGATTCGGGAACTGTGGCGTACCGAACCGGGCAGGTTGCCCAATGCCGGCGACGGGTCGGTGTCCCCGTTCCACGGCTGCACAGCCGCGATGTCACCGTCGGCGACAGTGGCGGTGAACGCACCCCAATGGGTCAGGCTGCTCCGCGGCGTCGGCATCCCGGGCAGTCTAGTGCGGGCAGATGGCAGGTCACGGTTCGGTGACCGGCGCATAATCTTGGAGTGAACCGGCGAGGTTCCTTGGTTATCGAGGCCCTCTGAAGCAGAGTGAACGGACGCGGTAATTTCGCAGGACCGAATCGCCGACCGCGGGGAGGACGAATGATCCGGCAGCTGATGCTGCGCCAACGTACGGTCGGTCGTTTCACGATCGGCCTGTTGGGAATCGCCGCGGCGTTCCTGGTGGCGCCGATCGCGACCGCGCAACCCGAGGTCGAGGCCGGTGGCGCGATCACCGCGGCGTGGGAGGCGACCGGCGGCGATGCCGGTCCGCTGGGGCCCCGCTCGGGGGAGGTCTATCCCGTCGGAGAGGGCTTCGCGCAGAACTTCGCCGCGGGCAAGATGTTCTTCACCCCGGCCACCGGCGCCCATTTCATGCAGGGTGCGATCCTGGAGAAGTACGAGGCGTTGGGCGGCCCCGCCGACAGTGACCTCGGTTTTCCCACGATCGACGAGGGTCCCGGACGAGCTCCGGGCAGTCGCAACAGCACGTTCAGCGCCGCCGACAACCCCGTGATCTTCTGGACCCCGGACACCGGCGCGCGCGTGGTCCGGGGCGCCATCAACGCGGCCTGGGACCGCCTCGGCGGATCCTCCGGCGTGCTCGGCGTGCCGGCCGAGGACGAGACCTACAACGGTTCGGTGGTCCGACAGCGGTTCACCGGAGGCGAGCTGTCCTACGACTCGAGCAGCAAGACCTTCACCACGGTGCCGCCCGAACTCGCCGGACAGCTGTCGGACCTGACGGTGCCCGACGATCCCGAGTCGGCCATCAACGCGGCCCGTCGCGCTGCGGGCGGTCCGCTCGGGCCGCTGGGGGCCGCCCAGGGAGAGCCGTATCCGATCGGTGACGACGGACTGGGCCAGGACTTCGTCAACGGCAAGATCTTCTACAGCCCGGAGACCGGCGCCAATGTCGTGACCGGTCAGGTACTCGAAAAGTACGAGAGCGTCGGCGGGCCCGAGGGCGACCTCGGTTTCCCGACCAGCAGCGAAGTCGACGGCGGCATCGCACCCAGCCGGATGAGCACGTTCGCCGCCGAGGACGACCCGGTGATCTTCTGGACCCCCGATCACGGTGCGGTGATCGTGCGCGGCGCGATGAAACTCGCATGGGACGAACTCGGGGGCGCCACCGGCGAGCTGGGCGCCCCTGTGGCCGATCAGTCCCAGGACGGGTCGGTCATCACCCAGCGGTTCAGCAACGGCGCCATCACCTACGACTCCGCGAGCCAGAAGTTCACCGCCGAGCCGGGCAATCTGACGGGTCGACTCGCCGGGCTGCAGGTGCCCGGTCAACAGTCTCCGCAGGCCACCACCCCGTCGGCGCCCGAGGCCACGACGGACGATCCTGGTACCGGTCTGCAATGGTCGTGGTGGTGGTTGGCCGCGATCGCCGCGCTGCTCGCGCTTGTCGGCGTCGTCGGGTTCCTGGTGATGCGCAACCGCCGCCGCGACAACGACCCCTTCGGATACGACACACCGCCCGGACCGTTCGCCGCCACCGACGTCGGCCCAGGGGAGGGCTCTTCATTCGCCGCGAGCAGCGACGACGAAGACGTGCTGTTCGGCGACCGCTACGCGCGCGAAGGCCTGACGCCGGTGGCCGCGGGAACTCCTCCTGAGCCGGCGAGGGCGTCGGCCGTTTCCGACGAGGTGGACCCGACACCGCTGAGCTTCTGGGGTGTTCCTGCTACGCCCGACGATCCCCGCGGCGCGGGGGAGTCCGACGGATCCGCCGGCGCGGAACCCGAGGAAGACCCCGACGCCGTCGACACCGCGCCGACGCGCGTACCGACTCTCAGCGAGGTCGAGGACTACGACGAACCTGTGGTCGAAGCCGACAGAGAGCCCCTGGTGGTCGCTGTGCCGGCGCCGGACCCGAACCTGGAAAGGGACGCCATGACCGACACCGGCCGCCATGCTCGTATCGACGACGACGAGCCGACCCCGGGCGGGACCGCAGTCCACATGCCGCTCGACGATCCCAGCGAGGCGCCGGAGGGGTACCCGGTCAAAGCCGACACCCGTTCGGGCCTGTACTGGACGCCTGAGGACGGCGACTACGCCGACGCGCCGGCCGAACTCTGGTTCGCCAGCGAGGAGATGGCGATCACCAACGGATTCGTCCGGAGCCGCTGACTCGACGCGTCCGGCCCGGTCGACGCTCAGACCTTGCGGATGACCGTGACGACTTTGCCGAGGATCGCGGCCTCGTTGCCCGGGATCGGGTCGAACGCCGGATTGTGCGGCATCAGCCACACCTGGCCGCGGGTGCGCTTGAAGGTTTTGACCGTGGCCTCGCCGTCGATCATCGCAGCGACGATGTCACCGTTGTCGGCGACGTTCTGTTGACGGACCACCACCCAGTCACCGTCGCAGATGGCCGCGTCGACCATCGATTCGCCGACGACCTTGAGCAGGAACAGTGAGCCTTCCCCGACCAGTTCGCGGGGCAGCGGGAAGACGTCCTCGACAGCTTCTTCGGCCAGGATGGGGCCGCCGGCGGCGATTCGGCCGAGCACCGGTACGAACATCGGTTCCGGCAGCGCGTCGGACCCACTGACCTCGGTGGCGGGCACCGCGGCGGCCGTATTGTCCTCGAGGCCGCGCACATCCACCGCCCGGGGCCGGTTGGGATCGCGGCGCAGGTAGCCCTTGCGTTCCAGCGTGCGCAACTGGTGGGCCACCGACGACGTGGAGGTCAGACCCACGGCGTCGCCGATCTCCCGGATGCTGGGTGGATAGCCGCGACTGGTCACCGAGGCGCGGATGACCTCCAGGATTGTGCGCTGACGCTCGGTCAGCCCCGAGCCGCGGTCGCGGCGTACGCCACCGGCAGTGCTGGTGGCCGAGTCGGCGGTGCGGTCGCTGCTGTCGTCGCTCATGTGCTGAATCTAACCCAGACCACCGACGTGATCAAACATGTGTTCGACCGCGTGTCGGACAAGATGCCGGCGAGCTGCGAGAACTCGTCCACCCGGATTTGTCGGTGGCTGCCGATACGGTCTGCAACAGTTCGATCACATGTTCTATCCATCGAACACCTGATCGACTAACGTTCGAACACACTGGCGAACCAACCGATCGAGAGGCGGGGCGAAATGACAGTCATCTACTCACCCGAGATGGACATCTTCACGGATGTCGAGCGGCAGCCGGGTACGCGGAGCCGCACGGCGCGTCCGGTACGGGTGCCCGGCAGGACCGGTCCGTCGGGGTCGCCACGGCCGAAGGTCGCGCCGATGCGGTACCGCGGGACCGGTGTCGTGATGTCGCGGGCACCGCACCGCCGTCGCCCCATCACGCCGGCCACCACCGTGGTGCTGGCTCTGGTCGCGGCGGCCATCACGGTGTGGTTGGGGCTCGTGGCCCAGATCGGTGGTCTCCAGGGCGAGGAGGCCGCGGTGCCGACCCGGCTGGCCGTGGTCCAGGTGCAGGCCGGCGAGTCGCTGCAGCATGTGGCCCGCCGGGTCGCTCCCGAGGCGCCGGTGGCTGACGTGGTCGCCAAGATCCGCGAGTTGAACCAACTCGAGACGGTCGCCGTCGACGCCGGGCAGACGTTGATCGCCCCCATCGCCTGATCGCCGATGAAACGACACGTGCCGATCGGTCTGGCGTCAGGGCGTCGCAGCGCCGCGCAGGTAGGCTCGAGAACGTTCGAAGCGGTCTGTCGATGCGGCGAAGGAGTGGACATGCACTGTCCTTTCTGCCGTCATCCCGATTCCCGCGTCGTCGATTCCCGCGAGACCGACGAGGGGCAGGCCATCAGGCGTCGGCGGTCATGCCCGGAGTGCGGTCGGCGGTTCACCACGGTTGAATCGGCCATCCTGGCAGTCGTCAAGCGCAGCGGGGTGACTGAACCTTTCAGTCGGGAGAAGGTCATCAAAGGCGTGCGGCGTGCCTGTCAGGGACGTCAGGTCGATGACGACGCGCTGAACCTGCTGGCGCAGAAAGTCGAAGACGCGGTGCGGGCCACCGGTTCGCCGGAGGTGCCCAGCCACGAGGTGGGCCTGGCGATCCTCGGGCCGCTGCGAGACCTGGACGAGGTCGCCTATCTTCGGTTCGCGTCGGTGTACCGCTCGTTCTCCTCGGCCGAGGACTTCGAACGGGAAATCCAGGCGCTGCGGGCCCACCGGGAAGTGTCTGCCCCGAACTGAGCCCGCTGGGCGGTTCAGTCGAGTTGTCGTACCCCGTCGTCGATGACGCGACCGGCCACCTGCACCCACCCGTCCGGGCTCCAGGTGGTGTGAATGATCGATCCTTGACCCTGCACGATGGTCAGGTCGCGGCTCAGGTACTCGGTGATCCGCACCGCTGCGGCGCCGGTGGCTTCGTCCTCGCGAATTCCGAGGTGTGGAGCGAACATTCGCGACCGGATGGTGTTGGCGGCCTCGTCGGCCCATGTCCACAGATAGTGTTCGACGTCGTCGCCGTAGTCGTCGGGGTCGGCAGCAGCCAAATCGTCGAGCGTGGCCACGTCATGGATGACGAAATCCGGTGCCCAGGCTGCGCGGGCGCTGACGGAGGTGAGGTCGTCGTGGTAGCCGACCTGCACGACGCCCGCGGGTACCTGCAGCGTCTTGACGGGAGTGCCGCGGTCCTTCAGCCACCACGAGGCCCCCACCGTGGGGTGGCCGGCGAACGGGAGTTCGGTGGTGGGCGTATGAATGCGGGCGTGTGCGGACTGGGCGTGTTCGGCCGGTACCGTGACGAAAACCGTTTCGCTGTAACCCAATTCGGCGGCGATGCGTTGCCTGTCCGCCGGATCGACCGTAGCCGAATCCACCACGCCGAGCGGATTGCCGAACTTGCCTTCGCGGTCGGTGAACACCCGCAGCACCGTGACATCGATGGCCATGGGGCGATGGTACGTCGCCGACGGTTGTGGCAAGTCAGGTTGCGCTGCGCTCGTCGGCCTCCAGCGCATCGAGCACCGCGACGCGGGTATCGGCCGGCCCGGTGATCGTGGTTTCGCCGGAGCGCAGCAGATCGCGCAGATAGTCCTGGTCGTAGACGGCGGGTTCGGTGGAATCGATGAACGTCTGGACCACCTCGACGAAGCGGTCCGGGTCATCGTGGAACGGGAAATGGCCAGAGTTCTCGAAGATCTCGAGCCGGGAACCGGGCATCGCGGCATGCGCCAGTTCGGCGTGGGCGACGGGGATCACCGAATCGCAGCGTCCCCAGATCAGCTGGACGGGGACCGAACGCGTCAGATAACAACGGTCGAGCATGGTCACGACCTGGCCCCGCCAGTCGACCACGGCCCGCAAGGTGCGCGCGAATGCCGACGATGCGGTTGGCTCGGGAAGGTCGGCCAGGATGCGTAATACGTTCGGGATGTCGCGGCCCATGTTCGTCGAGCCGAATACCGCGCCGCCGACACGGCCGAGGACCTGCAGTGCCGGCAGCATCAACGGCAAGCGCAGCAGCGCCAGAGCCTCGCTGCCCAACGGTAGGGAAGCCGCGCGCAAGGCGATGTTGACGTCCTTGGTGACGCCGCCCGCACCGACCAGGATCAGTCGTTCGACCAGTTGCGGAAACTGATAGGCGAACTGCATTGCCACCCCACCGCCGAGCGAGTGGCCGACGACGGTGACGCTGTCGATGTCCAACACACTGAGCAGATCGCGCATCCCGTTGGCGTACGCGGCCACCGAGTAGTCGGCGCGCGGTTTGTCGGACTGGCCGTGACCGAGCAGATCGGGTGCGATCACCGTGAAGCGTTGGGCCAGCGCGGCCTGCACTGTGCTCCAGGTGGTCGAGTTGTCCCCGATCCCGTGGATCAACAGGATCGCCGGACCGGAGCCGGCGATACGGAAGGCGCGGCGGTACCCGTGGATGGTGCGGTACTCCAGGACAGGGGTGAGCTCCCGGACCCGCCTCAGGTGGGCGGTGCGTGACGTCATCGCATCGGGTCGCTTCTCGTCACGTCGCCCACCCTCGTCATCGGGGCCCGGTCAGGGAGAGTCGGGACTCTCCCCGTCCTTGCGGTACTTTTCGCCGGCCTGCTGGGCGAGGAACCGCTCGAACTCGGCACCGAGCTCGTCCCCGCTGGGCAGATCTTCGTCGCGTGCCAACAGGGACCGGTTCTCCTGAGCAGCGACGAAGGCATCGTACTGGCGCTCCAGGGCGTCCACCACTTGAGCGACTTCGGGGCTGGCGGCAACCTGCTCGTTGATCTTCTCGTACAACTCGGCAGCGGCCTGCGCGAGCTCGGTGGTCGGGATCTGCAGCGACGCCGACCGCGCGACCTCGGAGATCAGGCTTTCGGCGGCGGCGGGGTAGTCGGTCTGGGCCAGGTAGTGCGGCACGTGCACCGTGAAGCCCACGACTTCGTGGCCGTGCTGGGCCATCCGGAACTCCAGCAGGTTGGACACGCTGCCCGGCACCTGAACCTCACCGACCCACGGCTGGTGCTCGGAGATGAGTTCCTTGTCGTTGGAGTGCGCGGTCAGGGTGATCGGACGTGTGTGGGGGACAGCCATCGGGATGGAACCAAGCCCGATCACTCGGCGCACACCCAGACGCTCGGCCAGCAACCGGACCGCGGTGATGAAGCGCTCCCAGCGCAGGTCCGGTTCCAATCCGGCCAGCAACAAAAACGGCGTGCCGACGCTGTCGTGCAGGGCGTAGAGGTTGAGCTCGGGTTCGTCGTAGCCGGTGAAGTGATCGGTCTTGAACGTCATCAGCGGCCGACGGGACCGGTAGTCGAGTAGATCGTCGATGGCGAACGACGCCACGAGTTCGGTGTTGAGGGTGTCCTTCATGTGCTGGGCGGCGAGCTTGATCGCCCGACCGGCGTCGGAGAACCCCTCGAGCGCGTGGATGAGTACCGGTCCGCGGCCGTCGGGCGCGGTCAGCTGTGGTGAAGGGAACTCGAGTTCGTACATGCCGGTCTGCTCAGGCTGATAGTGCTGACTGGGATCGTTGTGGTCACCCATGGTTCTCGCCTCCTCGCCCGCTTCGGTGTGACGGGCTTTGCCGTCACGGGTTTGTGCCTCCCATTGTCCCGCATGTGTTCGCGGGCTGTCGTGTATGTCGAACGTACACACTCGGGTGTGACATTCCTGCGCCGGTCCACTGCGTCTACCCTGCGTCGGTCGGGCAGAAACCGGGCGCGACGGCGCGGCCGGCACGCGGACGATTATCCCCAAAGCCGCTTTCATCCCCAGCTGCGGCCGGTGCACTCGCCGATGTCCCCGAACTGTCGGAACGCGTTGCGAGGTTTGCTCCATGACCACTTCATCGCGCTCCGACTGCCCGCTCGACCGTCCCGGCGTATTGATCGCTGCGCTACCCGCTGTTCTGGGCTTCGTGCCGGAGCAATCCCTGGTGCTCGTCACTGTCGCCGACGGCGACATGGGTGCGGTCCTCCGTGCCGACCTCGACGGCGAACTGCGGGGAACACTGCCGCAGCTCGCGCACCTTGCCGCGACATCGGGCGCCGAGGCCGTCATCGGTGTCCTGGTCGACGACACGGGCGCATCGTGCCCGATGTGCGCCGACGAGTACCGGGAGCTGGCGCACCTGCTGGCCGTCGAGCTCGACTCACGCGACGTGGAGTTGTACGCCGTGCACGTGGTCGAGCGTGTCGCGGCCGGTGCGCGCTGGCACTGTGCCGACGGCTGCGGCGCCTCCGGCGTGGTCGAGGACCCGAGCGCGTCGCCGGTCGCCGCGGCCGCTGTTCTCGACGGCCGGCGGCTCTACGCTCGACGCTCGGACCTCGTCGACGTGGTGGCCGTGGCGGACCCGGCACACAGCGCAGCGCTGGCCGAGGTGATCGTCCAGGCCGGACCCATCGATCCCCAGCGGCCGCCGGCGTCGGCGCGCGCCGACATCGAACATGCGCTGGCCTGCGCCGCCGAGGTCGACCAGGGCCGCTCGCTCAGCGACGCCGACTCGGCGCGGTTGGCATGGGCGCTGACCGATCCGCGGGTGCGGGACACGTTGTACGCGCTCGCCGTCGGCGACAAAGCGGGCATGGCAGAGAGCCTGTGGGCCGACCTGTCCCGTCGTCTCCCGGCGCCGTGGCGCGTGGAGGCTCTGGTGCTGTTGGCTTTCTCGGCCTACGCCCGCGGTGACGGTCCGCTGGCCGGGATCTCGCTGGATGCGGCGCTGAGTTGCCGTCCGGAGCACACCATGGCCGGCATGCTCGACACCGCTCTGCAGTCCGGGATGCGGCCCGAACGGATTCGCGATCTCGCGCGTACCGGATACCGGTTGGCGCGGCAGTTGGGCGTTCAGCTGCCGCCGCGACGGCTGTTCGGCCGCCGGGCGGGGTGACCGATCAGACCTTCTCGACCTTGACGGCGTGCGCCATTTCGTGGGGCAGTTCGACCTGCTCGTGGCCGGGGATGAGGATGTTCACGCCGCCATGATCGTTGACCTCGACGGTCACGCGGGCGTTGGGCACCACGCCTGCATCCTTGAGCCGGGCGATCAGCTCGACGTCACCCTGGACGTGTTCGGTGAGTTGACGCACCACGACAGCCACGGGCATGCCGGCCGGCAGTTCGGTCAGACGCACCAGATTGAAGGCCTCGTCGATCAACTGCTCGCCGACCCCGAGTTCCGACAGGCCCGGAATCGGGTTTCCGAACGGCGAGGTGGTGGGGTTGTCGAGAACCTTCACCAGTCGGCGCTCCACGTCGACGCTCATGACGTGCTCCCAGCGGCAGGCCTCGGCGTGGACTTCCTCCCATGGGAGCCCGATGACGTCGACAAGCAAACGTTCGGCCAGTCGGTGCTTGCGCATCACCGCCACGGCCAGCGCGCGGCCCTTGTCGGTCAGTTCGAGGTGCCGATCGCCGGCGACATGCAGCAGGCCGTCGCGCTCCATCCGGGACACGGTCTGGCTGACGGTGGGGCCGCTCTGCTCGAGACGCTCTGCAATGCGCGCGCGCAGTGGGATCACGCCCTCCTCTTCGAGGTCGTAGATCGTCCGCAGGTACATCTCAGTGGTATCGACTAGATCGTTCATGGCACACCCTCCGTCGCCGGCGAGTCTACCGTTTCCTGTACCTGAACAGCGCGCTTCGTGTAGCGACGCGTGCCACATCGCCACGAAGACGCAAGGCCCGCCCCGGTGGGGCGGGCCTTGCTGAGAATCCGGTCAGCTCGCGTACGACCGCAGGCGGTCGGCCCGCTCGCCGTTGCGCAGCTTGGCCATGACCTCGCGCTCGATCTGGCGAACCCGCTCGCGCGAGAGGCCGAACAGCTTGCCGATCTGGTCGAGGGTGCGCGGCTGCCCGTCGTCGAGTCCGAACCGCAGCCGGATGACCTGCTGTTCGCGCTCGTCGAGCGTGGCCAGCACGTAGCGGATGTCGGTATGCAGCAATTCGGAGATCACCGCGTTCTCCGCGGACATCGCCTCGGCATCCTCGATGAAGTCGCCCAGTGGCGCTTCCTCATCGCTGCCGACCGGCATGTCCAGGCTCACCGGGTCGCGGCTGTGCTCGAGCAGGTCGTTGATCTTCTCCACCGGGATACCTGATTCCTCGGCGAGTTCCTCGTCGGTGGCTTCGCGGCCCAGGTTCTGGTGCATCTCGCGCTTGATCCGGGCCAGCTTGTTGACCTGTTCGACCAAGTGAACGGGGAGCCGGATGGTGCGGCTCTGGTCGGCCATACCGCGGGTGATCGCCTGACGGATCCACCACGTTGCGTAGGTGGAGAACTTGAAGCCCTTGGCGTAGTCGAACTTCTCCATCGCGCGGATCAGGCCCAGGTTGCCTTCCTGGATGAGGTCCAGCAGCGGCATGCCGCGGCCGGTGTATCGCTTGGCCAGCGACACCACCAGGCGCAGGTTGGCCTCGAGAAGGTGCCTGCGGGCGGCCTCACCGTCGCGCACGACAGCGGCGAGGTCACGTTTGCGGTTCTCACCCAACCGCTTTCGCGTCTCGAGGAGATGCCGCGCATACAGCCCCGCCTCGATCCGCTTGGCCAGCTCGACCTCGTCGGCGGCCGTGAGCAACGCGGTTTTGCCGATTCCGTTCAGGTACACCCGCACCAGGTCTGCGGCTGGACTCTGAGCGTCCAGGTCTTGGTCAACGCGGCTGGTGGTGGCATTTGCCATGACGGCCTCCTGATCGGGTGGAACTTTCGTGAGTTACAACGCCCTAGACGCGCAATGAGTTCCCACGTTCGGAGGCCTTCACACGTTCTGATCAGCGGTTTTTCAGCGCCGACCTGAGAATGTGCTGAGAATGGGTGCAGATGCCGCTCAGCGCGGACGATCGTCGCGAAATTCGGTGGCGCTCGATTGCGGCGGCTCGACGTCCAGCCCGCCGTAGATGGCGGGTTGCTCGGATGTCGGGAACAGCGGGATGCGCTTGTTCGAGTCGTAGCGCCGCGGTTCCTCGGCGGAACGCGGAGGCCGATCATTGGCGATCAACACGGCCATCCAGGGCAGGGGAATCGCCACGAGGATGATCGCCAGCGAGATCAGGCCGTTGTGCCAGATGCCGTATGCCACCGCCGCCAGGATCAGAGACGGGATCCGGAACGACATCAACGTCAGATATTTCCGCACCCGCTGCCGGTGCTGTTCCTCGTACGCGGGCGCCGCCCGGGTGATGAGGACCGGGCGCCCGTCGTCGTCGAAGTTCAGCTCGTGGTCACGCACGGGAGACGCAGGCCGGGTCGCGATGTCATACCTCCACTGTTCCACATATATGCCGGGGGAAACCCGTCGCATTTCTTACCGATTCGCCGCCAGGCACAATAGGCGCATGGATACCCAGACGATCGAACGCACCGATACCGACGAACGCGTCGACGACGGGACCGACAGCGACACTCCCAAGTTCTTCCACTACGTCAAGAAGGACAAAATCGCCGAGAGCGCGGTGATGGGAACGCATGTCGTCGCGTTGTGCGGTGAGGTCTTTCCCGTGACGCGCTCGGCCAAGCCGGGATCCCCGGTCTGCCCGGATTGCAAGCGGATCTACGAGCAGCTCAAGAAGTAGCCGCGTCGGTATCGCCCCGGCCGCCCAGCCAACCGCGTAGCCGGTTGGTGTGGGTCTCGGGGGCCGGCCATTCCTCCTGGACCGCGGCATTGAGTTCGGCACCGATCATGATCGAGAAGCCGAGAAAGAACGCGAACAGCAGAAATGCGATCGGAGTGGCCAGCGCGCCGTAGGTGTACCCGGTGCTGGTGATCCACGTCAGGTACAGCCGCAGCGCCCAGGTCGCGATCAAAAAGACCACCGTCGCCAGTACTGATCCCGCGAGCAGTCGGTGCGACGGCAGCGGTTCGGGCAGCGAGACGCGATACAGCAGGTTGACCGCGATGAGCAGCCCCAGGAACAGCACGGGGTAATAGCCGAACTGCAGGAACCGATCCCAGCTCTCTGGGATGAACTCGCCGACCTTGCGCGGCCCGAGCGCGAGAAACGGCGCGGTGATGATCGCGCCGATCAGCATCACGACGTACAGCCCGAGTGCATAGAAGCGTTGGCGGACGGGGTGGCGAAGCTCCGTCTGGCCGTGTGCCTCGGTGATCGAGTCCACGAACGCCGAAATCGCCGATGAGCCTGCCCACAGCGAGATGACGAACCCGATCGACACGACCTCGCCACGCGCCCCCTGCACGATGTCGCGCACGGTCGGCTCGATGATCTCGACGACGACGTTGGGGGAGAAGAACCGGTCGGCGACCGCGATGATCTGACTCTCGATGGTCGGCAGTGTGTCCGGCCCGAACAGCGGAGCGATGTAGGCGAGGCTGCCCAGCATGCCGAGCAGCAACGGCGGCAACGACAGCGCGCACCAGAACGCAGCCTGAGCCGACTCCGAAAAGATGGAGTCGTCCCAACTTTTCGACAGTGTGCGGAGGGTCAGGTGGCGAAGGTGATGACGCGACGACGTCGGCCGTTTCACCGGCTGCGCTGACTGGTCACCCATGACCAGACCAGCATGGCGGATCGGTGACTAGGCCTCCACCGCGCTCACCTGGAGGACGGCGGCCATCTCGATCAGCTTGGCCTCGTGCTCATTGGCGTGGTGTTGGCAGAACAGCAGTTCGGCGCCCGAGGGCAGCGTGGCGCGCACCCGTGCAGCGGCGCCGCAACGGTCGCAGCGGTCAGCCTTGGTCAGTTCGGGGCTGGTGAGCGTTGCGGTCATAGTGGCACCTCCAGGGTGTAGCGGCGTATCTCTACTCTGTCAGACGCGTGGGCTTCCGGCGTTGTTCCCCGGGGGTTCACGGGTGTGTCGTGTTTCACCGAGAGCCGAATTGCGGCGGGGAGGGGTCGACGGTATGGACGCGGAGGCCGTTCTCGTCCATCTGTGCTCCGCCGACGAATGGGCGCGGGCGCGAGACCTCGGTACTCACCGACCCGACTCGCTGGAGTCGGTCGGGTTCGTCCACCTGTCGACACCCGCGCAGGTGCATTTGCCGGCCAACCGGCTGTATGCCGGTCGTACGGACCTGATGCTGCTCTGCATCGACCCTGCACGACTCACCTCTCCAGTGCGCTGGGAACCGGGTGTTCCCGCCGATCCCGATGGCATGGTGTTCCCGCATTTGTATGGAGAACTCCCTGTAGATGCTGTGATCCACATCACCCCTTATTTGCCTGGTCCGGACGGGTTCTTCGCACCGATGGCGTGATGCCGAGGTGACGCACGTCACGGCAGGGCGTCGGGGTGACTCAATACACTGCCGTTTCGTGGGCATACTCTCTGGCTTTGCGCCGTGGATCATCTACTGGGTTCTTGTCGGCAACGTGCCGTTCGCGACGGCCGTCCTGGTTGCGCTCGCGGCGGCGGTAGCGGTCTTGGTCGTGGCGAGGATCCGGCGGTCTCCCGGCCTGACCCTCGAAATCGGCGCCGTCGCAACGTTTTCGGTACTGACCGTGTTGACGTTCGCCGGTGACCAGTCGTTTCTCGAGCGGTGGCTGCAGCCGCTGAGCACCGCGGGCATCTTCCTGGTCGCGCTGGTCGGTGCGCTGATCGGCAAGCCGTTCGTGCGTGAGTTCGCCGAGAGCGGTCAGCCGAAGGAGGTCATCGAAAGCGACGTGTTCGGCCGCATCACCAGGGTGCTGACCTGGATCTGGATCGCGGCCTTCGCGGGGATGACGGTGTCGGCGGCCATCCCGCCGATCGTGCAGGGCGACGCCACGCTGCTCGACACGCGCACCCCGGTGTCGTTC
Organism: Mycobacterium sp. SMC-4; assembly: GCF_050205565.1. Lineage (GTDB taxonomy): Bacteria > Actinomycetota > Actinomycetes > Mycobacteriales > Mycobacteriaceae > Mycobacterium. Next base: position 77,979 of record NZ_JBNMQU010000014.1, read on the forward strand.
GTCTGTTACTGGGTGGTGCCGTTCTCGCTGCTCGGTATCGCCGCGGTGCTCAGTCGGGTGCTGCCCGACCGCATGGTGCCGCCGGCCGAGGAGATCGTGCGCAAGACGACGTTCGTGGCATTCGCCGAAGCCGAGATCGACCAGTTGATCTATCTGGCCACCGAGCACGCCAACCGCGAAGCCGGCGCGGGCAAGGAAGCCTACGACGTCCGGATCGGCAGCAAGGGTGTGCCGCTCGTCGGCGACGAGACCCGTGAATCCTGGCCCTCGACCTACAAGGTGCGCGAGCGCAAACGCTGATCCCATCGAGTGCCAACGCCGGTCGCTGCGCGCGTGCGTTTACCGTCCAGATAATTTGCCATGTTAGATTCCAGCAATCCATGGCGCGTATCGGGAGGGGATTGCAGCACATGACCGTTGGGTTGGACGCGGGGCGGAAGATCAATTGGCGAGCGACTCGGCAGTGGCTCTTTGCCGGGACGGGCGGGGCCACCGTGATCGGCGTCGGCCTCCTGTTCGGTCAGGATTCCACCGCGGCGGACATCGTGGAGATGGACGTCCAGCTGGCGTCGACGGAGTCGTCTCTGGGGAATGAATCCACTGGTCAGCAAGATGTTTGGTGGATCGGCTCGGCCGGTTCGCGCGACAACCGGACTGCGGAGGTGTCCGTCGATCTCGTATCGGCCGCCGCGCCCGTGCGCCCGATGGTGGGGCCCGGGGGATGGCTGATCGGCGACGGACTGGACGCGTCTGAGGACTGTGAGGGTGCAGCCTGCAACGGCGGCAACGGCGGTCTGCTGTTCGGCAACGGGGGAAACGGCGCGCGGGGTGGCAACGGTGGCAACGGCGGTTTGTTTGGCGGTAACGGCGGCCGCGGGGGAGACGGCTACTTTCCGGGCCAGGACGGCGGGGACGGCGGCAACGTAGGACTGTTTGCCACGACGGGTGATGGCGGCGACGGCGGGCATGGCGCGGACGGCGCACTCGGCGTCGCCGGAGGCCACGGTGGCGCGGGCGGCGCTGCTGGGCGTTTGCACGGCAACGGCGGAAACGGTGGCAACGGGGGCATTGGCGGAGCCGGCTTCGACGGCGTGAACTTCCCCGGTCGCGGCCAGGCCGCCACCGGCAACCCGAACTACAGCGGCCCCACAGGTCTTCCGCTCAGCAACCGCGTGGTCGACGGAACACTGCGCGGACGCGACGGTGGACGCGGCGAGGACGGACGCTCGGGTACCGACCAGGCAGGAGGCCGCGGCGGGCAGGGCCAGGGCACCACCTCGTTCCTCAGCCCACGCCACACGTACACGATCGGCGGAGCCGGTGGTGCCGGCGGAAACGGCGCCGGCTACGGCGCCGGCGGTGACGGCGGCGACGCGGGCCTCGCGCAGGACACCGGTCCGGGCGCGGCGGCATTCGGCAACGAGGGCGGCGCGGGCGGCACCGGCGGTACCGGCGCCCGCGGTGGCAACGGCGGCGCCGGAGGCGACGTCAGGATCGACCAGGGCGTCGGCTTCGGCGGCGTGGGTGGCGCCGGCGGCGACGGTGGTACCGGTGCGGCCGGTATGACGGGAACTCCAGGCGGCAACGGCGGAGCGGGCGGCCGCAGCGGCCGACTGACCGGCAACGGCGGGGCCGGTGGTCTCGGAGGCGGTGGCGGCACCGGCGGCAACGGCGCGGTCGGCGGTGACGGCGGCAACGGTGGTCGCGGCGGTGCCGACGTGTCCGACCCGGGTGCTGGCCCGGTCGAGGTCGGAGCCGGAGGCAACGGCGGTCGCGGCGGAGCCGGCGGTGCAGGTGGTGACGGAGGTGCCGGTGGCACCGGTGGCCGCGGCGGTGCCGGCAGCGAGCAGGGCGCAAAGGGTGCGGACGGTGGCGACGGCGCCGTCGGCAACGGCGGTCGCGGCGGTGCGGGTGGACGCGGTGGTGCCGGCGGCCCGTCCGGCGACGGCGCAGGCGGAACGTCGGGTGCGGCCGGCACGGGCGGCACCGACGCGTCGGGCAGTCGCGGCGGTGCCGGCGGCGCGGGCGGATCCGGCGGCAGCGGAAACGGCGCCCGCTCCGACAACGGCTGACGCGGGAGCTAGACGGCCGTCGCCTCGATCACCGAGATCGGGGTGACGGTCGGAATGACGCGGTCGAGCCGAAACCCGGTGTCGCGCAACAAGGATGCGTACTCCGCTTCGGTGCGCTCCCGGCCGTGCGCCACCACGAGCATCTCCATGTCGAGCATGTGCCCGATGAACGACGAAGCTCGTTGCGGCAGAACCATTTCCAGCACGACCAAACGGGCCCCGTCGGCGGCGGCGGTTCGGACGTTGCGCAGAATCGTGCAGGCGTCTTCGTCGTTCCAGTCGTGCAGGATGTTCTTGAGCACGTAGACGTCGCCGCCCGCCGGCACCGATTCCATGAACGAACCACCCACCACGCGGCAACGGTGTGCCACGCCGGCGGCGTCGAGCACCGGTCCCGCACCTGCGACCACCTTGGGCAGGTCGTAGAGCAGTCCGGATGCCTGCGGCGCACTGTGCAGGATCGTCGACAGCACGCTGCCGTGGCCGCCGCCGACGTCGACCACGAGTGACGATCCGCTGAAATCGCATGCGCCGAGCGCGATTTCGTCCGAGAGTCCGCTGGCGGCGGTCATCGCCCGGTTGAACACCTCGGCGAACTCCGGGTCGGTGTCGAGGTAGTCGAAATAGGGCATCCCGCGCAGGTGTTCGGCGGCCGGCTGGCCCGTCCGCACCGCGTGTTCCAGTGCGCCCCAATCGGCCCAGCGCATCGGATGCCCGATGAACAGCACCATGTCGCGCAGCGAGTTGTCGGTGTCGCTGCGCAGGGCCTGACCGACCGCGGTCAGCGCGAAGCGGCCGTCCCGCTGTTCGCGAAGCACCCCGCGACTGGTCAGCGCGCGCATCAATCGACGGACGGAATCGCGGTGCGCGCCGACGTCCTCGGCGACGTCCTCGGCGCGGGCCGGTCCGTCGGCGAGCCGGTCGGCGATGCCCAACCGTGCGGCGACGTAGAGGATCTGGGTCACCCAGGACCCGGTCGCCAGCTCGAGCAGGGCCACGTTGCCGGGCGCCGTCGACCGGTGTGCCGTGGCCAGTCCGGCACGCAGCCGATCAACCATGTTGAGCAGGCGCACCGGAGGAACCCGGCGGCGGGACCGCGTCTGTGTCACGCGTGCACGCTACCGGCACCATAGGCCGTTGTCGCGGGTTCTAGTCCAGGTAGTCGCGCAGCACCTGCGAGCGGCTCGGGTGGCGCAGCTTGCTCATGGTCTTGGACTCGATCTGGCGGATCCGTTCGCGGGTGACGCCGTAGACCTGACCGATCTCGTCGAGCGTGCGCGGCTGGCCGTCGGTGAGGCCGAACCGCAGCCGGACCACGCCGGCCTCGCGCTCCGAGAGCGTCTCGAGCACCGACTGCAGCTGATCCTGCAGCAGGGTGAAGGACACGGCGTCCACCGCGACGACGGCTTCACTGTCTTCGATGAAGTCGCCGAGCTGGCTATCGCCCTCGTCGCCGATGGTCTGGTCCAGCGAAATCGGCTCACGCGCGTACTGCTGGATCTCCAGCACCTTCTCCGGCGTGATGTCCATCTCCTTGGCGAGCTCCTCGGGGGTGGGCTCGCGGCCCAGGTCCTGAAGCAGCTCGCGCTGGATGCGGCCCAGCTTGTTGATGACCTCGACCATGTGCACCGGGATACGGATGGTGCGGGCCTGGTCGGCCATCGCGCGGGTGATGGCCTGACGGATCCACCACGTGGCGTAGGTGGAGAACTTGTAACCCTTGGTGTAGTCGAACTTCTCGACGGCGCGGATCAGACCGAGGTTGCCCTCCTGGATGAGGTCCAGGAACGCCATGCCGCGGCCGGTGTAGCGCTTGGCCAGCGACACCACCAGACGGAGGTTGGCCTCGAGCAGGTGGTTCTTGGCGCGGTCACCGTCGCGGCAGATCCACATCATGTCGCGACGCTGCGCGGCGGGCAGCTTCTCGCCCTTCTCGGCGTACTCCGCCATCAACTGCGTGGCGTAGAGACCCGCTTCGATGCGCTTGGCGAGCTCGACCTCTTCTTCGGCGTTGAGCAGCGCGACCTTGCCGATCTGCTTCAGGTACGCGCGGACGGAGTCGGCGGACGCGGTGAGCTCGGCGTCCTTGCGGGCCTGGCGCAGCGCCTCGGACTCCTCTTCGTCCCAGACGAAATCGCCTGAGGCCTTGTCCTTGTCGGACGGTTCGTCGATGTCGTCGTCGGCGTCGTCGGCCTTCGCCGTCGCACCCGCCTTGGGGGTGGCCGCGGCGCCGGAGTCGTCGGCGTCGTCGACCTCGATGTCCTCGAGATCGATGTCGGTGTCCTCGACTTCGAGATCCTCGCCGGGCTCGACCTCCAGGTCGTCGGTGGCCTCGGTGGTCAGATCGTCGTCGGTGGCCTCGACCGCCGCGGTGGCCTTCTTGGCGCGTCCGCGGCCGGCGGACTTGGCCGCGGGCGCCTTGGCCGATTTCGCGGGTGCGCTCTTGGCCGCCTTCTTGGCCGGCGCAGCCTTCTTAGCTGGGGTCTTGGCGGCGGTGCGCTTCACCGGCTCATCGGTTGCCGGGCTTGCCTTTGTCGCTGCCACGTACACCCTTTCGGTCGTGCGGTCTCGGCGCGCAGTGATGCGCCACCGAAATTGGGTCGGCTATGTCGATGTCGGCGAGATCTCAATGTCGGGATGCTCCGCTGCGGTGTGGGCTGGGCGGTCGCCGAGGACCATTGTAACGACAGAGTGGGCGCACCCGTGCCCAGCGACGAAAACGACGCGTCGCACCGCGCGCCGCCGGCGCAGAAATCACGGCGTGGTGGTGGTGACGTCGGCCTCGGCGGCCATCGCCGCGCCCACGATGCCTGCGGTGTTGCGCAGCGCCGCGGCCACGACCGGCGTGCGGTTCTTCAACAGCGGAATCCACTTGTCGGCTTTGCGGCTGATGCCTCCGCCGGCGATGAACAGATCCGGCCAGATCGCGTTCTCGATGGCCATCAGCACATCGGTGACTTCTCTGGCCCAGCGTTCGTAGGACCACCCTTTGGCTTCTTTGACCGAGCTTGCCGCACGATGCTCGGCCTCTTTGCCGCCGACCTCCAGGTGACCGAACTCGGTGTTGGGCAGCAGCGCACCGTTGTGGATGACCGCCGAACCGATCCCGGTGCCGAAGGTCAGCAGCACGATGACGCCGCTGTTGTCGCGGCCGGCGCCGAACCGCTCCTCGGCCAGCCCGGCGGCGTCGGCGTCGTTGAGCACCGTGACTTGGTGACGCGGCAGCGCGTCGCCGATCACCTGAGCGGCGTTGCGGCCGATCCACGCCTTGTCGACGTTGGCCGCGGTGTGCACGATTCCGTCGACCACGACGCCCGGATACGTCACGCCCAGGGGCCCGTCCCACTGGAAATGGTCGACGACCTGGGCGATGGTGGCCGCGACCGCCTCCGGGGTCGCGGGCTGCGGGGTCAGGAGTTTGAACCGGTCCCCGATCAACTCACCGGTGTCGAGGTCGACGATGCCGCCCTTGACCCCGCTGCCGCCGACGTCGATGCCGAACCCGCGGCGCGGTGCGGACTCCGTGGCGCTCATGAGACTCCTCTACCAAGGTGAGTGGGTGGTGGCCACATTATCGGTTGCGGGTGTGCTGCGATGGGCTCATGAGCGGTGCAGATATCAACCCGGGGCGGTTGCGCGACGTGGCCGAACAGCTGGCCGCCGAAGCGGCCGCATTTGTGCTGCGGCGTCGCGGCGAGGTGTTCGGAGACGGCGGACGACCGCCCGCCTCCGCCGCGGTGCGCACGAAGAGCACCCCGACTGATCCGGTCACCGTCGTCGACACCGAGACCGAGCGGTTGCTGCGCAACCGGATCGGGGAGCTGCGCCCCGGCGAGCGGATCCTCGGCGAGGAGGAAGGCGGGCCGCAGACCTGCGACGACGGGGAACTCACCTGGGTGCTCGACCCGATCGACGGCACCGTGAACTTCCTCTACGGGATCGAGGCGTACGCCGTGTCGGTGGCCGTGCAGCGCGATGGTGTCTCGTTGGCCGGCGCGGTCGCCGACGTGGCCGCCGGCGCGGTCTATTCGGCTGCGGTCGGCGGCGGGGCGCGGGTGCGGCGCGCGGAGGTGGTCACGGTGCTGCGCTGCAGCGGGGCCGAGGACCTGTCCACGGCGTTGATCGGGACCGGGTTCGCATACGACCCGGCCCGCCGGCAGCGGCAGGGCCAGGTGGTGGCGAGGTTGCTCCCGCAGGTGCGGGACCTGCGCCGCATCGGATCGTGCGCGCTGGACCTGTGCATGGTCGCGACCGGCCGCCTCGACGGCTATTACGAAGACGGGGTGCAGCGCTGGGACTGGGCGGCCGGCGCGTTGATCGCCGCGGAGGCCGGGGCGCGGCTGCGTCTGCCGTCGACTCCGGACGGGTCGGGGCTGGTGATCGCCGCAGCTCCGGGCATCAGCGCCGCCTTCGACGCGGAGTTGCGGCGGTGCGGTGCGGCCGAGGAAGCCTGATCAGCAGGTTCCGGTGTGGATCTTGCTCAGCAGTGCGGGGTCGGCGGGCTGGGTGGCGTCGGGCATCAGGCTGGCCAGCACGGCGTCGATGTCGTCGCTGCGGACCAGCTCGGTGAAGTCGGTTCCGATGGCCAGATCGACCGAGTCGTCGCTGCGTTCGTCCTGATACAGCTCGGTGCACGGGGCCACCAGCCAGACGGCGGCGGCTGCGGCGCGTCCGGACGGGCCGAACCGGATCTGACCCTGGCACTGCAGCCGCGCGGTGGCGTAGATGGGATCGTTGGCGGCTTCCGGTTCGGCGAAGCCGAGGTCGCGCAGCGCGCCGGCGATCTCGGCGGCTTGTCCGCCCTGGCCGCTGGCGTTGAGCACCCGGATGCGGGTGTCGGCGAGCTTGGCGGGCATGACGTCGGTCATCGCGGTGCGCGCCACCGGCTCGAGGACGGGCATTGCGGCATTGGGATCGGCCGGCGCCGGTGGCGGGTTGCAGGGTGCGGCTTCGACCACGTCGACAGGGCGGGACAGCGCGATCACCCACACCAGCAGCGAGATGACCGCAAGCACGGCGAACATGACGATGCCCGGCACCAGGTTGCGACGCCGAAACGGCCGTCCGCGTTTGTCGAACGCCGTTCCATCGGTGATTTGCGCGACCACGCTGAGCACTCTAGAGCCCCGCGCGCGACGCCCCGACCGGCGTGAACGCGCAGACCCGTATGATTGTGACATAAATCACAGTGCACTGCGTCGCTTTCCGGGCACGAATCGTTTGGCGGATGCGTTCGACGCTGGTACAAAGCAACGCTGCAACGAGCTTCACGGAGGGGACAGGCATGGCCACCGATTACGACGCCCCACGGCGCACTGAGACCGACGATGTTTCCGAGGACTCACTCGAGGAACTGAAGGCACGGCGCAACGAAGCTCAGTCGGCTGTCGTCGATGTCGACGAGTCAGAGACCGCCGAGTCTTTCGAGCTGCCCGGCGCCGACCTCTCCGGTGAGGAGTTGTCGGTACGGGTGATTCCCAAGCAGGCCGACGAGTTCACCTGCTCCAGCTGCTTCCTGGTCCATCACCGGAGCCGGCTGGCGAGCGAGAAGAACGGCATGATGATCTGCTCGGACTGCGCGGCCTGAGGCCGCGCAGTCGTCACTGGCGCAACGCCGCCAGGACGCGGTCCGGATGCTTGGCGCTGATCAGCCAGTACGGCGTGGGATCGTCCGGATCGTCGAGCACCACGAGGACCATCGGGCCGACCCACGCCCGGTGGACCACGTAAGCCGCCGGATCCAGCTGGCGGCCGAGCGCGGCCGATTTCGCCGACTTGGGCACCTCCGCCGTGCGCGCGATCACCGAGGTCGGCAGATGGGCCTCGCCCACCCACAGCTGCGTCTGGCCGCCGGATTCGACGACGCGCACCTCGTAGCGGCCGAGCCACAGCAACGTCACCCCTGCCACCGGCAGCAGCGCGGCGAACGGCACCCAGTCGGGCAGACCGGTCAGGCCGCGCTGGAACACCACGGCGATCAATGCGGCCACCACCATTGCCGGCGGCCACCACCACCAGGGAACCCGCAACCGCTCGCGGTAGCGGACCGTTTGGGTCGTGGCGCGCGTGTCGGACACGCGGCCAAGAGTAGTCTTTGACGTCGTGTCCACCTCTCTGGCGGTAGTGCGGCTCGACCGCGGGTTGCCGCTGCCCAGCCGCGCGCACGACGGCGATGCCGGAGTCGACCTGTACAGCGCCACCGACGTCGAGCTCGCCCCCGGTGCCCGCGCTCTGGTTCCGACCGGCATCGCGGTGGCGATTCCGCACGGCATGGTCGGTCTGGTGCATCCCCGCTCCGGACTGGCTGCGCGCGTGGGCCTTTCGATCGTCAACAGTCCCGGCACCATCGATGCGGGCTATCGTGGCGAGATCAAGGTGTCGCTGATCAACCTGGATCCCGCCACGCCGATCGAGATCCGGCGCGGCGACCGCATCGCCCAACTGCTGGTACAGCGCGTCGAGTTGCCGGAGCTGGTCGAGGTGTCGTCGTTCGACGAGGCCGGCGTGACCGGCACCACGCGCGGCGACGGGGGACACGGGTCATCGGGGGGACACGCGAGCCTGTGAGAAGTGAGGGGAAGCGGAAATGGCACTGAGGCGACACCGCAAAGACGACGACGACCGGATCGAGGCGTCGCAGGACGACGCCGACGACGAGCTCGAGGGTCCGTTCGACATCGAGGACTTCGACGACCCCGAGGTGGCCACCGTGGCGCGCCTGGACCTGGGATCGGTGCTGATCCCGATGCCGGACGGCGGACAGGTGCAGGTCGAGCTCGCCGAGACCGGCGTGCCGAGCGCCGTCTGGGTGGTCACCCCGCAGGGACGGTTCACCATCGCCGCCTATGCTGCACCGAAATCCGCGGGCCTGTGGCGCGAGGTGGCCGCCGAGTTGGCCGAGTCGCTGCGCCGGGACGTACCCCACGTCAGCATCGAGGACGGGCCATGGGGGCGCGAGGTGGTCGGCACCGCGGCGGACGGGGCGACGGTCGTGCGGTTCATCGGCGTCGACGGCTACCGGTGGATGGTGCGCTGCGTGGTCAACGGTCCCGCCGAACACATCGGGGCCCTGGCCGCGCAGGCGCGAAACGCATTGGCCGACACGGTGGTCCGTCGCGGCGACACCCCGCTGCCGGTCCGTACCCCGCTCGCGGTCGAACTCCCTGAGCCGATGGCCGCGCAACTGCGCCTCGCGCAGGAGCAGGCGGCCGCCCAACAGGCCCAGGCCGCCGGTCAGCCGGCGCCGCCCCAGCAGCAACAGCCGCCCACACCTGCGGCCCGGCAGGGCACCCAAGGCTCGGCGATGCAGCAGCTGCGCACCAGCATGGGTGGCTGAGGCTAGCGCGACGCCGCGCCGTCGAGGTCGGCCAGACCGGCCAGGCACTGTGCGCCTAGCACGGCTGGGTCTGCCCCGATCTGGTCCAGCGTGACGGTGCGCAGCACCGCGCGCGGCGCGGCCGATGCCCACTCGACCCCGACGTGTAGCGGGTGGACCGCGTCGTCGGTGGCCGACACCACGGCCATCGGGGCCGCCAGGCCGGTCAACGCGTCGGCGGTGGGCGCCCGGTAGGACGCCGCTTCCTCCATCGCGTCGGGCAGCGCCGGCCACTGGCCCGCCCAGGAGCGGGTCAGTTCCTCGGCCAACCACGGCGGACTGGACGCCTGCATCTGTGCGGTGGTGACCGCCAAACCGTCGCGTCGCAGCGCCTCGGCCGAGTAGCGGGCCGCGTGCGCGGCGGCAGCGGTGTCCGGCGCCCCGCTCCACGCCGGGAGCGCGGCCAGTACCGCGACGGTTCGCGCCGGATGAGCCAGCGCCCAGTCCAGCGCGACCGCCGCGCCGATCGACACCCCGCCCACCGCGATCGGGCCCGACCGCGCGGCGTCGGTGAGCGCGTCGCGGTATCCCGCGATCAGGCGCTGCGGCTGCGGCCGCGGCGTCACCACCGTGGCGCCCGCAGCGTGCAGCGGACCCGCGAACGCGCGGTAGACGAAGTCGTCGTCGGAACCGGTACCGGGGAGCAGGACCGCGGTGACACCGCGCATTTCGACCGCCATGTCCTCGATCGTGCCCGGTCGGCACCACACGGATTGACTCGGCCGGCTCGCCGGCGTGAAACGGACCGGCGCCTCGTTCGCATCTGTGCACCGGGAGGTCTACGGTGGCCTGCGGCGGGGTAATCCCGCAGGAGCGGATTGACAGAAGGTCAGGAGAAGCCATGGCCACGGCCGAGGGTTACCTGCGGCGGCTCACTCGCCGGTTGACCGAGGACCCGGAGCAGCTCGATGTCGAAGAGCTCTCCGAGGACGTCGCGCACACCGGCGCGCAGAGGGCGATCGACTGCCAGCGCGGCCAGGAGGTGACGATGATCGGCACCTTGCGCAGCGTCGAGTGCAGCGGCAAGAACTGTGGCGGCGGTGTGAAGGCCGAACTGTTCGACGGCACCGACTCGGTGATGCTGGTGTGGCTCGGGCAGCGCCGCATCCCGGGCATCGAATCGGGTCGGACGCTGAAGGTGCGTGGCCGCGTGGGCAAGCTCGACAGCGGTGCCAAGGCGATCTACAACCCGCACTACGAGATCCAGAAGTGAGCGCTCCGGACACCGACCCGGACCAGCAAGGCGCTGCGCCGCGAGGGGCGGCAGTCCTGGAGCAGATGGGCGGCGTCAGCGGCCTGATCTACTCGTCGCTGCCGGTCGTGGTGTTCGTGCCGGTGTCCTCGGCGTTCGGTCTGCTGCCGGCGATCTCCGCAGCGCTCGGTGTGGCCACCGTGATCCTGGTGTGGCGGTTGGCCCGGCGCGAGTCGACCCAACCGGCGATCTCCGGATTCTTCGCCGTCGGTATCAGCGCGCTGATCGCCTACCTGGTCGGTGCGTCCAAGGGCTACTTCCTGCTGGGCATCTGGACCTCGTTGTTCTGGGCGGTGGTCTTCGCCGTGTCGGTGGTGATCCGCCGTCCGGTCGTCGGTTACATCTGGGGCTGGGTCAACACCGCCGACCGCGACTGGCGTGAGGTCGCCGCCGCGGTGCGGGCGTTCGATCTGGCCACCCTGGTGTGGGTGCTGGTGTTCGCGTCGCGGTTCGTCGTGCAGCGCCACCTCTACGACGCCGACCAGACCGGGTGGCTGGGCGTGGCGCGCATCGCGATGGGTTGGCCGTTGACCGCGGTGGCCGCGCTGGTGACCTATCTGGCCATTCGGGCGGCCAAACGTGCGGTGCGCAAGCAGCGGGTGGACGACGACGTCGACGACGTGGTCGCCGGCCAGGACTGACAGCGCCGCTCAGCGGCTGGGCGGCCGCAGCAGCTGCTCGCGCAGTTGGTCTTCCACCTCGGCCACCGCGACGAACAACAGCTCGTCGCCGCCCTCGAGAGGTTCGTCGGCTTCGGGCACGATCACGCGGGCACCGCGCAGGATGGTCACCAGCGCCGCGTCGCGGGGCAGCTCGAGGCGTTTGACCGGCTTGCCGCCCCACGGGGTGTCGTCGGGCAGAGTGATCTCGACCAGGTTGGCCTGGCCCTTGCGGAACTCGATGAGCCGCACCAGATCACCCACCGACACCGCTTCCTCGACCAGCGAGGCCAGCATGCGCGGCGTCGACACCGCGACGTCGACACCCCAGGATTCGTCGAACAGCCATTCGTTGCGGGGGTCGTTGACCCGGGCCACTACGCGCGGCACGGCGAACTCCGTTTTCGACAGCAGGCTCAGCACCACGTTGGCCTTGTCGTCGCCGGTGGCCGCGATGACGACGTCGAACTCCTCGAGCTTGACCGATTCCAGCAGGCTCAGCTCGCAGGCGTCGCCCAGCCGCCAGTGCGCTGCGGGAACCGCGGTGACGTCGATGTGTTCGGGATTGCGTTCCAGCAGCGTGACCTCATGCGAGGCGACGAGTTCGCGGGCGATCGAGCGGCCGACGGCACCGGCTCCGGCGATGGCGACTTTCACTTAATTGCTCCTCGCGTGCGCGTCATCCGATTGCTCCTCGCGTGCGTGTCACCGGCCCTCGGCATCCTCAGTGGGTGGCAGCGCCGCGATGGCCAGCGCCTCGGCGATGTGACCCGAAACCGCCGCCAGATACACCTGATCCCCGGCCTGCACCACCGTTTTGACGTCCGGCAGCAGACCGGCGCCGAACCGGATCAGAAACGCCACCCGGCCCGAGGTGGCAGCCTCCAATTCGCTGATGCGGCGGCCCACCCAGTCCTCGTGCAGCGTCAGCTCGGCCACCCCGACGTTGCCGCTGGGGTCGCGCCACTTGGTGGTTTCGGTCTCGCGGGTGAGCACGTTCAGCAGTCGGTCGGTGGTCCACGGCACGGTGGCCACGGTCGGGATCCCCAGCCGTTCGTACACGGCGGCGCGTTTGGCGTCGTAGATGCGTGCCACCACGCGCTGCACGCCGAAGGTCTCGCGGGCCACCCGCGCCGAGATGATGTTCGAGTTGTCGCCGGAGGAGACCGCGGCGAAGGCGGAAGCCTGCTCGATGCCGGCCCGCACCAACACATCGCGGTCGAAACCCATCCCGAGCACCCGCTCGCCCGGGAAGTCGGGGGAGAGCCGGTGAAACGCCGCGCTGTCGCGGTCGATCACCGCGACATCATGGCCGATCCTGGCCAGACTGTCGGCCAGCAACGCACCGACCCGGCCGCATCCCATCACCACTACGCGCACCTGTCGTGTCCTTCCACCTGCGCCGGTCGCGGCGCCAGCGAGTTGCTGGATACCTGTGCTCGGCGCAACGCTACAGCTTTGCGGCGGTTCCGGGTGGGCAGGCTTACTCTTGGCTGTCGTGTCCAAGCTTTCGACCGTCGCGCGCCGGCTCGTCCTCGGCAGGCCGTTCCGCAGCGACCGTCTGTCGCACACCCTGCTGCCCAAGCGCATCGCCCTTCCGGTCTTCGCTTCAGACGCGCTGTCCTCGACGGCATACGCGCCCGAGGAGATCTTCCTGGTGCTCTCGGTGGCGGGGTTGGCGGCCTATTCGATGGCGCCGTGGATCGGGTTGGCCGTTGCGGCGGTGATGCTCGTGGTGATCGCGAGCTACCGGCAGAACGTGCACGCCTACCCGTCCGGTGGCGGGGACTACGAAGTGGTGACCACCAACCTCGGGCCGACGGCGGGCCTGACGGTAGCCAGCGCGCTGCTGGTCGACTACGTGCTGACGGTGGCGGTGTCGATGTCCTCGGCGATGTCGAACATCGGCTCGGCGATCCCGTTCGTCAACCACCACAAGGTGCTGTTCGCCGTCATCGCGATCCTGCTGCTGGCATCCCTGAACCTGCGCGGTATCCGGGAATCCGGTACCGCGTTCGCGATCCCGACCTATGCGTTCATGGCCGGCATCGTGATCATGTTGGGCTGGGGCTTCTTTCAGATCTACGTCCTGGACAACCCGCTGCGTGCGGAATCGGCCGAATTCGAGATGAACGCCGAACACGGCGACGTGCTGGGTGTCGCGCTGATCTTCCTCGTCGCGCGGGCGTTTTCGTCGGGCAGCGCCGCGCTGACCGGTGTCGAGGCGATCAGCAACGGGGTGCCCGCGTTCCGGAAACCCAAGTCCCGCAACGCGGCCACCACCCTGCTGTTGCTCGGCGTCATCGCGGTCACGCTCTTCATGGGCATCATCATGCTGGCCCAGGCCACCGGTGTGCAGATCGCCGAACGCCCGCAGGAGCAGCTGGTCGGTGCGCCGGCCGACTACCACCAGAAGACGCTGATCGCCCAGCTCGCCGACGCGGTGTTCCACGACTTCGCGCCGGGGCTGTACCTGATCGCCGGGGTCACCGCGCTGATCTTGGTGCTCGCGGCCAACACCGCGTTCAACGGTTTCCCGGTGCTGGGATCGATTCTGGCGCAGGACCGTTACCTGCCCCGCCAGTTGCACACCCGCGGCGACCGGCTTGCCTTCTCCAACGGCATCCTGTTCCTGGCGTTCGGTGCCATCGCGTTCGTCGTCGCGTTCGGCGCCGAGGTGACCGCGCTGATCCAGCTGTATATCGTCGGTGTGTTCGTCTCGTTCACCATGAGTCAGTTCGGCATGGTGCGGCACTGGACCCGATTACTGCGCACCGAAACCGAGCCCGAGGCGCGTGCCCGCATGCACCGTGCCCGTGCGATCAGCATCGTGGGTTGTGTGTGCACCGGCTCGGTGTTGGTGATCGTGGTGGTCACCAAGTTCGTCGCCGGAGCGTGGATCGCGATCTTGGCGATGGGTGCGCTGTTCGGTGTGATGAACCTGATCCACCGGCACTACACCTCGGTGCGCCGCGAGCTGGAGATCCAGTCCGAGGAGGCCGAGGACATCGTGCTGCCCAGCCGCAACCACGCCATCGTGCTGGTGTCGAATGTGCACCTGCCCACGCTGCGCGCGCTGGCCTACGCGCGCGCCACCCGCCCGGACACCCTGGAGGCCGTCACGGTGAGCGTCGATGACGCCGAGACCCGGGAGTTGGTGCTCAAATGGGAGGACAGCGACATCAGCGTGCCGCTGAAGGTGATCGCATCGCCGTACCGCGAGATCACCAGGCCGGTACTCGATTACGTCAAACGGATCAGCAAGGAATCGCCGCGCACCGTGGTCACCGTGTTCATCCCGGAGTACGTGGTGGGCCACTGGTGGGAACAGGTGCTGCACAACCAGAGCGCGTTGCGTCTCAAAGGCCGGCTGCTGTTCATGCCGAATGTGATGGTGACCTCGGTGCCGTGGCAACTGTCCTCGTCGGAACGGTTGAAGAAGCTGGCGCCGCAGTCGGCGCCGGGCGACGCGCGGAAGGGATTCCTGGATTGAGCACTGACACGGGCGATTTGGTGGTGCGCACCGACGCGGCCGCCAACGGCGGGAAGTGCGTCGCCCGCCACGACGGGCGGGTGGTGTTCGTGCGGTACGCGCTACCGGGGGAGACCGTGCGGGTGCGGGTGCTCGACGAGCGCGCGTCGTACTGGAACGCCGAGGTGACCGAGGTGCTCGACGCGGCACCCGCGCGGATCGAATCGCTGTGTCCGATCGCCGGACCCGAGCAGTCCGGGTGTTGCGATCTGGCGTTCGCCGAGCCGTCGGAGGCTCGCCGCATCAAGGGTGCGGTGGTGGCCAATCAACTTGCGCGTCTGGGGGATTACCACTGGTGCGATGAGGACGAGGCCACCGCCGAACCCGTCGGGGGCGGTTCGGCGACCGGATGGCGCACCCGGGTGCGGCTGGACACCTCGGCCGACGGGCGCGCCGGGTTCCACCGCTACCACAGCGACGAACTGGTGCACCGCCTGGACTGCGCGCAGTTGCCCGGCGACATGCTCGCCGGGGTCGCGGAGCAGACGTGGCCGCCGGGAGCCGCGGTGCACGTGGCCGTCGACGACGACGGCGTGCGCCACATCGTGACGGCGGGTAGCCGCGGCGGCCGCAAGACCGCGGTCGTCGAAGGCGGATACGAAGCCGTGCAGCGGGTGGGTGGACGCACCTGGCGTATTCCGGTCACCGCGTTCTGGCAGGCCCACCGCGACGCCGCGGAGCTCTACAGCCGACTGGTCGTCGAATGGGCGCAGTTGGGCCCCGGGATGACCGCGTGGGATCTGTACGGTGGCGCAGGCATTTTCGCTGCCGGGCTGGCGCAGGCGGTCGGCGACGGCGGGCGGGTGATCACCGTGGACACCTCGCGCGGTGCGTCGCGGTCGGCGCGCACAGCGCTGGCCGATCTGGGGTGGGTCACCGTCATCAACGACTCGGTGCGCCGCGCCCTGGGCACGCAGACTCGGCGCGCCGACGTCGCGGTGCTCGACCCGCCGCGGACCGGGGCCGGCCGCGAGGTGATCGATGCGCTGGCCGCCGCCGAGGTGCCTCGTATCGTGCACATCGGTTGCGAAGCAGCGTCTTTCGCCCGCGACGTCGGCCTGTACCGGGCCCGCGGATACGAGGTCGAGGCCCTGCGGGTGTTCGATTCGTTCCCGCTGACCCATCACGTCGAGTGCATCACCGTGCTGACCCGCGCGGGACAGGCATGAGCGAGCGCATCGGCCCGCTGCGGCGCGCATGGCTGGAGTTCGTCGGCCCGGAGACCAGCCCCGCCGGAACCGTGACGATCCTGACGCTGGCCGGGGCGGGCGGTGTCGACGCGCTGCGCCACGCCCGCAGGCTGAGCCGGCCCAAGGTGGCGCTGTTGGCGGTGTCGGCGGTGGACCTGTGGGGTGGCGCGTGGGCCAACAACACCGTCGCCTGCGCCCGCTGGTACGAGCGCCCGGGTCAGACCGACGCCGACCACCTGCGGTTCGCGCTGGTGCACCTGCACCCGTTGGTGCTGGCCTGGGTCGACGGGGCCGGCCGCCGCGGCTGGCTGCACGCCGGCGTCCGCTACGGCTACCTGTTGACGGCCACGGTGCTGATTCGCCGCTTCCGCGCCCACCGGCGTCCGCTGGGCTGGGCGCTGACAGCAGGCGGGATCGCGTTGGACGCGACGCTGGAACCGTACCCGTCGGCACGTTGGTTCGGCCCGGTGTTCTACCTCAAACTGCTCGCCGGGCACGCCGCCGCGGCCCGCTGGTCCGACGAGGCGCTCTTCGCCGGCCGAGGACCACGGTCCGGCGCCGCACCCAACGGCACGACGGCGCACGGCCACCCCGAGCCGTAATCCTCACCGGACAGGCATGCCCTACGCTTGGAAACCGGTGTGCCGGGAAGTCTGGTCGGCGACGACCTGACCGCGCCCGCACCCGATAGGCCCTTTGTGACCGACAAATCTGCACGGAACCGCACGATCTTCAGCCGGGGATCGTGGGCCGAGACCAGCCGCATCACCGACATCCTGCGCAAGGAAACGGTCGGCGGGGTGGTGCTGCTGGTCGCCGCAGCGGCGGCGCTGGTGTGGGCCAACACACCGTGGGCCGACACCTACTTCGCGCTGCGCGACACCCGCATCGGCGGCCACCCGTTCGGGCTGCACCTCGAACTCAGTGTGGGCACGTGGGCGGCCGACGGACTGCTGGCCATCTTCTTCTTCATCGTCGGGCTCGAACTCAAACGCGAGTTCGTGGCCGGCGACCTGCGGGACCCGTCGCGCGCCGTCCTGCCGATCGCCGCAGCAATCGGCGGCATGGTGATGCCGGCGCTGATCTTCGTCGCGGTGTTGTCCCAGACCGAACCCGACGCGCTGCGAGGATGGGCGATACCGACGGCGACCGACATCGCGTTCGCGGTTGCCGTCCTGGCCGTCATCTCCACCCATCTGCCCTCGGCGCTGCGCATCTTCCTGCTCACGCTCGCGGTGGTGGACGATCTGCTGGCGATCCTCGTCATCGCGGTCTTCTACACCGAGCAGATCAACGGCTGGGCGCTGGCCGGGGCGCTGGTGCCGCTGGTGCTGTTCACCGTCTGCGTGCAGCGACGCATCCGCGCGTGGTGGCTGCTGATCCCGCTGGCGGTGGCGACGTGGGTGCTGATGCACGAATCCGGCGTCCACGCGACCGTCGCCGGAGTGCTGTTGGGCCTTGCCGTGCCGGTGTGGCGCAGCGCGGCCGCCGGTGGTCCCGCTGCCGGGCCGGGCCTGGCCGAACACTTCGAGCACCGGCTGCGGCCGCTGTCGGCCGGCGTGGCGATCCCGGCCTTCGCGTTCTTCGCCGCCGGCGTCAGCATCGGCGGGCTGAGCGGGCTGTCGCACGCGTTCACCGAACCGGTGACCCTCGGCATCATCGCCGGGCTGGTGCTCGGCAAGCCGCTGGGCATCTTCGGCACCACCCGGATCCTGTCCGCGGTCACCAGGGCCGAGTTGGATCCGTCGCTGCGCTGGATCGACGTTCTGGGGATGTCGATGCTGGCCGGCATCGGGTTCACCGTGTCGCTGCTCATCGGCGATCTTGCCTACGGTCTGGGCACCGAACGTGACGAATTGGTGAAAATCGGCGTGTTGGCCGGATCTCTGATCGCCGCGGCCGGTGCGTCCGTGCTGCTGCTGTCCAGAAACGCCGCCTACCGGCGCATTCACCAGCTGGAGACGGTCGACGACGACCGTGACGGGGTGCCCGACGTGTACCAGGCTCGACAGGACTGACCCCGCGGGCCGTGCGTAGACTGGCGGGATGCTTGAACAGATCCGCGGTCCCGCCGATCTGCAGCACCTCTCGCAGGCGCAACTGGAGGAGTTGGCCCGCGAGATCCGCGACTTCTTGATCCACAAGGTCGCGGCCACCGGTGGACATCTGGGACCCAACCTGGGCGTCGTGGAGTTGACGCTTGCGCTGCACCGCGTCTTCGACTCGCCGTATGACCCGATCCTGTTCGACACCGGCCATCAGGCATACGTACACAAGATGCTGACCGGCCGCTGCCCGGACTTCGAGACCCTGCGCAAGAAGGACGGCCTGTCGGGCTATCCGTCGCGCTCGGAGAGCGAGCACGACTGGGTGGAATCCAGCCACGCCAGTTCGGCGCTGTCCTACGCCGACGGGCTGGCCAAGGCGTTCGAACTGAGCGGGCACCGCAACCGCCACGTCGTCGCCGTGGTCGGGGACGGCGCGCTGACCGGTGGCATGTGCTGGGAAGCGATGAACAACATCGCCGCGTCCCAGCGTCCGGTGGTCATCGTCGTCAACGACAACGGCCGCAGCTATGCGCCGACGATCGGCGGCTTCGCCGAGCACCTCGCCGCGCTGCGTCTGCAGCCGGGCTACGAGCGGGTGCTCGAGGAGGGCCGCAAGGCTGTCCGCGGAGTGCCGGTCATCGGCGAGTTCTGCTATCAGTGCATGCACAGCATCAAGGCCGGCATCAAGGACGCGTTGTCCCCGCAGGTGATGTTCACCGACCTGGGCCTGAAATACGTGGGACCGATCGACGGGCACGACGAGCACGCGGTGGAGAGCGCGCTGCGCCATGCCCGGGCTTTCAACGCGCCCGTCGTGGTCCACGTCGTGACCCGCAAGGGCATGGGCTATGCGCCGGCGGAGAACGACGTCGACGAACAGATGCACGCCTGCGGCGTCATCGATCCCCGGACCGGTCTGGCCACTTCGGTGCCCGGCCCGGGATGGACGTCGACGTTCTCCGAGGCGCTGGTGCGGTTGGCCGCCAAACGTCGTGACGTCGTCGCGATCACCGCGGCCATGCCGGGCCCGACCGGCCTGTCGGCGTTCCGGGACCGCTACCCGGACCGGTTCTTCGACGTGGGCATCGCCGAGCAGCACGCCGTCACGTCGGCAGCGGGTCTGGCGATGGGCGGCATGCATCCGGTCGTCGCGGTCTACTCGACCTTCCTGAACCGGGCCTTCGACCAGGTGATGATGGACGTGGCGCTGCACCGGCTTCCGGTGACGATGGTGCTGGACCGTTCCGGCGTCACCGGTCCCGACGGCGCCAGCCACAACGGCATGTGGGACCTGTCGATCCTCAACGTCGTGCCCGGCATGCGCGTGGCCGCGCCCCGGGACGGTGCCCGGTTGCGCGAGGAACTGGCCGAGGCGCTCGAGGTCGACGACGGCCCGACGGCGCTGCGCTTCCCGAAAGGTGATGTCGGCGAGGACATCCCCGCGCTCGAACGGCGCGACGGTGTCGACGTGCTCGCGGTCCCGGACGGTGACTCCGCCGAGGATGTGCTGATCGTGGCGGTCGGTCCGTTCGCCGCGATGGCGTTGGCCGTCGCCGAACGGTTGCGCACGCACGGCATCGGCGTCACGGTGGTCGACCCGCGCTGGGTGCTGCCGGTCCCCGACGTCGTCGTCACGATGGCGGCGCGCCACAAACTGGTCGTCACCCTCGAGGACAACGGCGTGCAGGGCGGCATCGGCTCGGCAGTCTCCGGTGCGCTGCGCCGCGCCGAGGTGGACGTGCCGTGCCGGGATGCGGCGTTGCCGCAGCGGTTCTTCGACCACGCTTCCCGGGGTGAAGTGCTCAGCGAGGCCGGACTGACCGAGCGCAACATCGCCCGCCAGATCACCGGATGGGTGTCCGCACTCGGCCCGGCCGTCGGCGACCGCGAGGTCAGCGAGCATCTCGACTAGACGAATGAGATCGCTTCTCGGCGTACGGATTCTTGTCGTTGCGGCGTTGCTCGTGGCCAGTCTGGTGGCAGTCCCACAGACGGCCTCGGCGGCGCCGCCGCAATGGTCGGGCATGGACGAGCGCGCCTACTCCGGGCCCGTCCCCGCACCCGGCGGGCTGATCGGAACGGTGCCGCTGGACCCGAACCTGTCGGTCGCCGGTGCCGGCGCGGCCTACCGGATCCTGTATTCGACCGTCGACCAGCACGACCGCCCGGCGGTCGGAACCGCCGCAGTGTTCCTGCCGAAAGTCGCTGCGCCGCAAGGCGGTTGGCCTGTCGTGGCGTGGGCGCACGGCACGGTGGGGCTGGGGGATGACTGCACGCCGTCGGCGCATCCGCGCAGCGGCCGCGACGGCGAGTACCTGAGCCATTGGCTCGACGAGGGCTACGCGGTGGTCGCAGCCGACTACACCGGTCTGGGGACGCCGGGGTTGATGAGCTATCTCAACAGCGTCACCACCGCCCGCGGTGTCACCGACGCGGTGCTGGCCGCCCACCGGATGGAGCTGCCGCTGTCACCCAAGTGGGCGGTGGTGGGCCAGTCCCAGGGCGGTGCGGCCGCGGTCGCCACGGCCCGCTGGGCCACCGAGTTCAGCGCCGGGTCCGGTCTGGACTACCGCGGCGTCGTCGCGACCGGCACGCCGGCGGGAGTGGAGAGTCTGGTCAAGCAGGCCGGGCCGGACATGGCTGTGCCGCCCGAGCTGGGACCGGTGGCCACCGCCTACGCGGCGTACATCGTGGCCGCTCTGCGCGAAGCACGTCCGGATCTGAACGTCGACGAGGTGTTGTCCCCGGCCGGCCGAGTGGCTGCCGAGCGGGCCGAAACACTGTGTCTGTCCGACCTTTCGGCAGAGCTGACCGGTACCACGGTGCCGGGCCTGTTCAGTGCGCCGATCGCGTCACTGCCCGGCGCCGCCGAGGCCATCGATGACTACATGGGCATCCCGTCCGACGGTTACGACCGTCCGATCTTCCTCGGCGTGGGGCTGCGTGATCGCGACGTGCCGCCCAACCTGACGCTGCGATTCCACGATCAGCTGGTCGCCAACGGTGAGCCGGTCACGCTGAAGGTGTATCCGGACCAGGACCACGGCGGCACGGTGCTGGCGTCGCTGCCGGACTCCACGCCGTTCCTGGCCGAACTATTGCGCTGAGCCGCGACAGCGCATCGCCGGCGTCACGGTTGCGCGGTGGTCAACGCCCGTGCCAGCACGGGCACGGTCAGCTCGCGCTGCCAGGGCCGCGCCGAGCACGCCTGGAGGAACTCGTCGACCGCCGCTTCGGGGTCGCCCGCCGGCGTCCAGTCCCAGCACAGGCGCCGGACCGTGTCGGGCGACAGCAGGTTCTCCGCCGGCACCGAAACCTGTTGCGCCAGTTCGGCCAGCGCCGCCTTGGCTGCATCGAGGCGCGCGGCGGCCTCCGGTTTGCGTCGCGCCCACCGCGACGCCGGCGGTGGACCGTTGGACGGTTCCTGCGCCGACGGTCGCTCGGCGGTCCGGGCCCGGGCCAGCGCGTCCAGCCAGACCTGTGCGCTGCGCCGCTGCCGTGAACCGCCGAAAACCGGGAGCGCGGTGAGCTTTTCGACGGTGTCGGGGTCGGCGGTGGCCGCGCTGATGATGGCGCTGTCGGGCAGGATGCGCCCCGGGGCGATGTCGCGTCGGCGCGCGATCTGGTCGCGGGTGGTCCACAGTTCCCGCACCGCGGCCAGCGCCCGCGGATCGCGCACCTTGTGGATACCGGAGGTGCGCCGCCAACGGTCCCGCCGGGTGGGCGAGGCCTCGAAGGTGCGCAGGAACTCGAATTCCTGTCGCGCCCACTCGGTCTTGCCCTGCTCCTCGAGTTCGGCGGCGATCGCGTCGCGCAGCTCGGCCAGCACCTCGACGTCCAGCGCCGCGTAATTCAGCCACTCGTCGGGCAGCGGCCGCTTCGACCAGTCCGCCGCGCCGTGCCCTTTGGTCAGCTGCAGGCCCAGCATGCGCTGCACCATCGACGCCAGGTTGACTCGGTCGAAGTTGGCCAGCCGGCCGGCGAGTTCGGTGTCGTAGAGCGCGCTCGGCCTCATCCCGACCTCGGCCAGGCACGGCAGGTCCTGGTCGGCTGCGTGCAGCACCCACTCGTCGGTGGCCAGTACCGCGGCCACCGGAGCGAGGACCTCGACGGAGTCGCCGCCGTGGCTGACCGGATCGATGAGCACGGTGCCGGCATCGCGGCGGCGGATCTGGATCAGGTAGGCGCGGTTGGAGTAGCGGAAGCCCGATGCGCGCTCGGCGTCGACCGCGAACGGACCGGTGCCCGAGGCCAGCAACTCGGCCGCGCGCGCGATCTCATAGCGGCTGACCGACAGGTCGGGCACGCCGTCGCGGGGCGCGAGCAGCGGCTCGGCCTCCGGTTCGGCCACGGCGGCGGTGCCGCCGGAGTCAGCCAGGGCGGCGGAGTCAGCCAGCGCGGCGGGGGCGCCGGGGTCGCCAGATTCGTCCATGGCGGAACCCACCGGTTCGGTGTCTGGCATGGGTCAGGCGCGCGTCCGCGAGCTCAAGTCGGTCACCCCGGCCGGCGGCAGGCCGGCGGCGTGCTCGAGGACCTCGCAGAACGCTTGGACGTGCGGACCGAGGTCGAGGGTCGTCGCCGTCCAGGACGCGCGCAACTCGAGCTGGTGGGCCCGCGGCGGCCCGGAGATGTCGCCGTAACGCACCGACGTGGTGGCGGTGACGGTGCCGCCGAGCGCGGTGACGTGTTCGGCACGTTGTTCGAGCGCGTCGACCAGCCAACTCCACGCCACCTCGGGCAGCAACGGGTCGACGGCCTCGCTGGAGTCCAGATCCGCCTGAATGTAAGCCACGAGACGCATTGTGCCGTCCCACGCGTCGGCGCCTTCAGGGTCGTGCAGCAGGATGAGCCGACCGAACGCGTCGCCTTCGGAGCGTTCCGGGACGACCGTGGTCTCGGCGTGCTTGACCTCGGCGCCCAACGCATAGCTGAACGGTGCGAGGCGTTGCGGCGGACGGATCGGGCCCAGCTCGATCTCCGGCCGTACGGTGGTGGCACTCATAGCCGCCACCGCTTCACGGAATTGAGCCGGTTCGGCGGTGGTCACAGCCTATGACGCTAGTCGATCTTGTCGCCGCTGGCCGCAGGCGCGCCGAGAGGCGCATGGCAGCATGGACGGCGATGAATACGCGCCGCGAGCTGCCCGAATCGCCGTACCTGGCTGCCGTCGCCGGCCGCAAACCACACCGCGTGCCGGTGTGGATGATGCGGCAGGCCGGACGGTCGCTGCCGGAGTACCGCGAGTTGCGGGCCAAGAACACCATGATGCAGGCCTGTTTCGACGCCGACCTGATCACCGAGATCACGCTGCAGCCGGTGCGCCGGCACGACGTGGACGCGGCGATTTTGTTCTCCGACATCGTGGTGCCGTTGCGCGCCGCGGGTATCGGGCTGGACATCGTGCCCGACGTCGGGCCGGTCATCGAGCACCCGATCCGCACCACCGGGGATGTGGAGTCGATCGGCGAGCTGCAGCGCGACCAGGTCGAGCCGGTCTCGGCGGCGGTGACCCGGCTGACGCGCGAGCTCGGCGACGTGCCGCTCATCGGGTTCGCCGGCGCGCCGTTCACGCTCGCGTCCTACCTGGTCGAAGGCGGCCCCAGCCGCAACCACGAGCACACCAAGGCGATGATGCTGGGCGCGCCGGACGTCTGGCACGCGCTGATGACCGCGTTGACCGACGTCACCATCTCCTTCCTGCAGGTCCAGCTCGACGCCGGTGTCGACGCGATCCAGGTGTTCGATTCGTGGGCCGGGACGCTGTCTCTGGTGGACTACCGGACCTACGTGCTGCCGCACAGCGCGCGGGTGTTCGCCTCGTTGGCCGACTACGGCGTCCCGATGACGCACTTCGGGGTCGGCACCGCCGAGTTGCTCGGCGCCATGTCGGAGGCGGTCACCGGGCACGGCACTCCGGCGGTGGTCGGCGTGGACTGGCGCACGTCGCTGACCGCTGCTGCGGGGCGGGTCCAGCCGGGCGTCGCGCTGCAGGGGAACTTGGACCCGGTGGTGCTGCTGGCCGGGTGGCCGGTGGTGGAGCGTGCGGTCCGTGCCGTCGTCGACGATGGCCGCCGCGCGATGGACGCGGGCGCTTCCGGGCACGTCTTCAACCTCGGCCACGGCGTGCTGCCGACCACCGACCCCGGCATCATCACCGACACTGTCGCGCTGGTGCACCAGTTGTGAGCCGGTCGTTCTGCGTCGTCGGCGGCGGCATCTCCGGTCTGGTGGCGGCCTACCGGCTGCGGGTGATGGCCGGTTCCCGGGCGTCGATCACCGTGTTCGACCCGGCCGACCGCCTCGGCGGTGTGCTGCGCACCGAGCGGATCGCCGGTCAGCCGCTGGATGTGGGCGCCGAGGCCTTCGTGGCGCGCCGACCCGAGGTGCCCGCCCTGCTCGGTGAGCTCGGGTTGGCCGGCAAGCAGATCGGCACCACCGGCGCCCGGCCGCTGATCTACAGCGACGGGCGGCTGCACGCGCTGCCGAAGGACACCGTCAACGGCATCCCCTCGCGCGCCGACGCCCTGACCGGTTTGGTCGACGAGGCGACGATCCGGTGGATGCGCGACGAGCCGCGCCGACCACTGGCCTGGCGTGCCGGGGCCGACCCCGCGGTCGCCGAACTGGTCGGCGACCGCTTCGGCGAACAGGTGGTGACCCGTTCGGTGGATCCGCTCCTGGCGGGGGTGTACGCCGGATCGGCTGCGACCATCGGCCTGCGTGCGGCCGCACCGACCGTGGCCGCTGCCCTGGACCGCGGCGCGCGCAGCCTGACCGAAGCCGTCGGCGCGGCGCTGCCGCCGCCGCTGCCGGGCTCGGTGTTCGGTGCCGTCGACGGCGGCTATCAGGTGCTGCTCGACGAACTCGTGAGCCGGTCGGAGCTGACGTGGGCGCAGGTCGCAGTCCGCGGTCTGGAGCGTGACGGGCCTGGGTGGAAACTCGTCGACGACGAGGGCGGACGCTGGTCGGCCGACGCGGTCGTGCTGGCTGTTCCCGCACCGCGGGTGGCTCCGCTGATCGAGGTCATCGCCCCGGGCAGTGCCGCGGCGGCGCGGCGCATCCCGGTGGCGTCGGCGGCCGTGGTGGCACTGGCATTGCCCGGCGGCACGCCGTTGCCCGAGCAGTCCGGCGTGCTGGTGGCCGGCCGCAGCCGCCTTCACGCCAAAGCGGTCACGCTGTCCTCGCGCAAGTGGGGCGGTCGCGGCAACGTCGAGATGGTGCGGTTGTCGTTCGGTCGGTTCGGCGACGATCTCGCCCGCAGCGTCGGGGACGACGACTTGCTGAGCTGGGCCGGCGAGGACCTGCGGACGCTGTTCGACGTCGCGGTCGAACCCGAGGACGCCCGGGTGGTGCGATGGATCGATGCGATGCCGCAATACGGTCCCGGCCACGCCGGCCTGGTCGCCGACATCCGCGTCGGGCTGCCCCCGACGCTGGCGGTGGCCGGCGCATACCTCGACGGCATCGGTGTGCCGGCCTGCGTGGCCGCGGCGACCCGGGCGGTGGCCGGGCTGCACGTGCAGCAGTGACCCGGACCCCTTCGACGGGGTCGCCATCCCAAATCGCCTGCGTGGCAGGATAGAGGCATGTCCAAGCTCGATTTCGACGCCCTCAACGCCACCATCCGGTACCTGATGTTCTCCGTATTTTCGGTGACTCCCGGTGAACTGGAACGCGGTGAGGACGCACGCGCCGCCGTCGTCGACGAGACAGCGACTTTCCTCAAGCAGCAGGAGGACAAGGGCGTCGTCGTGCGGGGTCTGTACGACATCGCGGGCATGCGCGCCGACGCCGACTTCATGATCTGGACGCACGCGGAGACCGTCGAGGCGCTGCAGGCCACCTATGCCGACTTCCGCCGCACCACCACGCTGGGCCGCGCCTCGACCCCGGTGTGGAGCAATGTCGCGCTGCATCGACCCGCGGAGTTCAACAAGAGTCACATCCCGGCGTTCTTGGCCGGCGAGGAGCCGGGGGCCTACATCTGCGTGTATCCGTTCGTGCGCTCTCTGGACTGGTACCTGCTGCCGGACGAGGAGCGCCGGCGGATGCTGGCCGAGCACGGTATGGCTGCGCGCGGCTACAAGGATGTGCGCGCCAACACCGTGCCGTCGTTCGCCTTGGGGGACTACGAATGGCTGCTCGCCTTCGAGGCGCCGGAGTTGCACCGCATCGTCGACCTGATGCGTGATCTGCGCGCCACCGATGCGCGTCGTCACGTCCGCGAGGAGACGCCGTTTTTCACCGGACCTCGGGTGTCGGTCGAGCAGTTGGTCACCGCCCTGCCATGACGATTTGCTGACGTCCCGATCCGGTAGCCCGATCGGGACCCTGCGCAAATTTTCTTGTCCGATAATTTTCTGATCTCCGCACTGGGAAACGCGACAGCCAGCGCAAATGTGGCACAGACTGGCAAATCTTGTGTCTCGGACCCGAACTGTTTCCCTAACTCAGCTAACGTTGCTAAGCTCCCGCCATGCCGAACCTGCAGGGGGTCACGGCGGGTGCTGTGATCGTGGGGGCGGCTTACTCGGGGTGGCTGCTCACCGATTGGGGTGGGCACGACGTGATCCGTCTGGTCGACGACTTCGGTGTCGTCGCCTTTGCGCTCTTCGCCGCCGCGTGCTGCGCGACGGCCGCCGTGCGTGCGCGAGGCCGGGACCGGGCCGCCTGGTCGGCGATGACCTGCGGCACGCTCGCCTGGGGACTGGCAAGCCTGAGCTGGGCCTACATCCACCTGACCACCGGGTCGCACCCGGTGTTCTCCTGGGCCGACGCCGGCTACCTCGCCTTCTTGGTCGGTGCCGGCGGCTGCCTGGTGTTCATGCTGTCGACGGCGCCGCAGACGACTCAGGTTCGGCTGCTGCTCGACGGCGTCATCGTCGGTGCGGCGCTGTTCGGGCTGGCCTGGGTGACCGTGCTGCAGACGGTGCACGACGTGCGGTCGGGAGATCCCGCTGTCCTCGCCATGGCGTTGTCCTATCCGATCGTCGACATCGCGCTGATCACCGTCGCGGTGCTGATGCTGGTGCGCGCACCGGCCGGAGGACGCCGGCATCTGGGTTGGTTGGCGGCGGGGCTGACGCTGATCGCGTCGTCCGACACTGCCTACGTGTATCTGACCGCGGTCGACACCGATCGGCACTACCACGTCATCGCGATCGGCTGGGCCTGGGGTTTTCTCTGCATCGGGAAGGCCGCGCTGGTGACGGCGACGTCCTCGGGTGAGGACACGGTCGACGTCTCCTCGATACCGCCGGGATTGTCGGTGTGGCTGCCGTATCTGCCGGTCGCGCTGTCCGCGGTGCTGTGCACGCCGGTTCTGGTCGACGGCCTCGGGCCGGTGTTCGTCGCGGCCGCGGTGACGGTGGTGGCGGTGCTGATCCGGCAGGTCTTGGTGCTCGCCGAGAATCGTCGTCTGCTGGCCGAAGTGGCAGACCGGGCACTGCACGACCCGCTCACCGGGCTGGCGAATCGCACCCTGTTCTTGGATCGTCTGGTGCACGCGGTACAGCTGCACCAACGTCATACGCTCGACGTCACGGTGCTGGTTCTCGACCTCGACGACTTCCGGGTGGTCAACGAGAGCTTCGGTCACCAGGCGGGTGACATGTTGTTGATCCGGGTCGCCGAGCGCATCGTCGGGGCGGTGCGCGCCAGCGACACCGTCGCCCGGGTGGGTGGCGACGAGTTCGCCGTGATCATGATGGGTGACCCCGACGCGTCCCGGGACACGGCCGAGGACGTGATCGATGCGTTCGACCGGCCATTCGTCGTCGACGGGCAGGAACTTCGGCTGCGGCCCGGCGTGGGCATGGCCACCACAGGCGCCGAACAGTGGTGCTCGTCGGCCGACGAACTGCACAAACGCGCAGAGTTCGCACTCGAGGCGGCCAAGCATGACCGCACCGGTCGGCTGGTGGTGTTCGCACCCGGCATGGAGTCGGGTCAGCCGGTGGCGCCACAGGGCGACGGTGAGGACGCCGGTGTGGTGACGGCGCAGCTGTTGGGCGAACTGCGCTCGGCCATCGAGCAGGGCGGCCTGAGCGTGGTGTACCAGCCCAAGTTCGACCTGAGCACCTACCGGATCGTCGGGCTGGAGGCGTTGATCCGGTGGCCACATCCCCGCCGGGGGTTGCTCGGGCCGGCGCAGTTCCTGCCGCTGGTCCGTCGTCACGGCCTGATGCGCTCGCTGACCTCGGTGGTGCTCTCCGCCGCACTCGACGATGCCGCGCGCTGGTACGAGACGGGTATCGGTGTTCCGGTGGCCATCAACGTGTTCGCCCCGGCAATCGCCGATCCCGGGCTGTGTGAGCAACTGACCCAGGCGCTCGAGGAGCGCGCGCTGCCGGCGGAATGCCTCACGATCGAGATCACCGAGGACCTGCTGCTGGACAATCTGGGCCGCACCAGAACGGTGTTCGAAGCGCTGCGCGCCCGCGGAATCCGGGTGGCCATCGACGATTTCGGCAAGGGCTATTCGGCGTTGTGGTATCTGCGCGAGTTCCCGGTCGACGAGGTCAAATTGGACCGGGAGTTCATCGCGCCGATCCTGACGCATCCGGCGTCGGCGGCCATCGCCCGTGCCGTGATCGGTCTGGCGCACTCACTGGGTGTCACGCCGGTGGCCGAGGGCGTCGAGAACGCCGAAACCGCGGCCCGACTGCGGGAATACGGGTGCCAGGTGGCGCAGGGCTTCCACTTCAGCGCCCCGTTGCCGGCGCCGGACATCTCGAACCTGTTGCGCGAACAGCGCTCCCGAATCCGGGAGGATCAGGACTCGCTGGGCACCAGGCGCAGCGAGATCGAGTTGATGCAGTAGCGCTTGTCCGTCGGGGTGGGGTAGCCCTCGCCTTCGAACACGTGCCCGAGATGGCTGTGGCAGTTCGCGCACAACACCTCGACGCGGCGCATTCCCAGCGTGTCGTCGGAGCGCAACACCACGGCGTCGGAGTCGGCCGGATCGAAGAACGACGGCCAGCCGCAATGTGATTCGAACTTCTCGGTGCTGCGGAACAACTCGTAGCCGCACGCCCGGCACTGGTAGACGCCCTCGGTCTTGGTGTCGTTGTATTCGCCGGTGAAGGGACGTTCGGTACCCGCCCGCCGCAACACCGCGAACTCCTGCGGGGTGAGCCGCTCACGCCACTGATCGTCGCTGAGAACCAGCTTGGGACCTGTCGCTGTCATGGTTTCAGGCTACTCGTCGCCGGTGCGCGCGCCGCGGCGTCGCCAGTCAGCCAGGGCGGATCGATGCCGTCGTCGAGCCGGCCGTCATTCCTGGCGTCGAGGTAACGGAACAGCAGCACCGAGAACACCACGATCAGCAGCAGCGACCACCCGTAGGTGATCTTGAGGTACTCCAGTGCCCGACCGGTGCTGGGCCAGTGGAACATCAGCCAGCGGTCCATGGTGAGGAACCCGTAGATCGCCAGCCACGCCACCCAGCTGCGGATCACCGAGTTGGGCAGCACCACGGTCATCAGGAACGGGAACAGCATCATCGAGTAGTAGCCCTGGCCCAGTGAGAGCACCAGCCAGGACGTCAACAGCAGCACACCCGAGGACGTCAGCATCCAGAACAGGGGATCGCGGGTGCGGTAGTAGCGGTACAGCAGCCACAGCGCGGCGGCACCGAGCAGGGCGAACACGATCCGCAACGTCATGATCAACCACATCGGCAGGCCGTAGTAGACGCCGTTGCCGAGGATCGAGCTGTTGAAGTAGTCGCGAGTCGACAGGATGTAGGGCACGGTGCGCGTGACGAAGCTCATCGGGTCGCTGACCAGCGGCCAGGCGGCGGCGTTGAAGACCGCCGGCACGGCGAATGCAGCGACCAGCGTGCGCCACTGCCGATTGAGCAGGGGCAACAACAGCAGCGGCGCCAACAGGGGTTTGACCACGAGGGTCAGTCCGATCGAGATGCCGGCCAGCCATTCGTGGTTGCGGTTTCCAGGTGTACCGGCGCTGAGCAGCCACCGGAAGAACAACACCTCGAGCAGCAGGATGACGCCGTTGATGTTGCCGAAGACCAGGGTGTTGGTGACGCTTTCGGTGCAGAACATCGCGAGCAGCAGCGCCGGCGCGGCCACCGAGGCGAGTCCGAACTTGAACAGCCGCAACAGGAAATAGGCGGCCAGCACGATGGCCAGCGTGTTGAAGAAGATGAACCAGAACCGCGACGCGTCGACCGGCAGGTACCCGAACGGCGCCATCAGCAGGGTGCCGCCGGGGGGATACAGATAGTGCGGGTCGACGTGGTCGAAGTTCTCGTTGTAGATGTCCCAGCCGAGCTTGAAGTTCACCACCGCGCGGTAGACGGGTGCGAAGTCGTCGGTGATGTAGCCGTTGGTGGCCAGCACATAGCTGCGGTGGATGATCGACAGGATCGCCAACGGCCACAGCACCGATCGCAGCACCGAGGCGGTGCTCGGCGGCGACGTGCGCGGCCGGAAAGCGCTCAGAACAAGATCACGCACGTGCGCACCGTACACCTAGCCGTCGGACCCGCCGGCTCATGCCGGGCAGTACGTGTCGGTGTCGGGCAGCTGCCCGTCATCGAGGTAGGTCAGCACGGGCGGCAGCGCGCAGGGGGAGTAGACGACCGCGCCGTGGCCGATGCCCTGCCAGATCACCCGACGGTTGGCAGAGCCCGCGTTGATCGCGGTGGCCGCGACCGCGGCCACGCCCTCGTTGCCGACGATCGGGTCGTTCTGTACTCCGAGGAGCAGCGTGGGGATCTCCAGGCCCGCCGGCTCCTTCGGTGCCGCGCCGCTGGGCCAGTGCAGGCACTTGACCATGTCGAGCGCGCCGACGACCCCGAACTGCGGGTACTGCTTGCCCCAGGCGACCACCAGTTCACGGACCCGGTCCGGGGTGGGCCGGTTCAGGGCGTCGCTGCAGCCGTTGACGAACTGGCCGTCGCTCTGGCGCAACGTCTCGGCCTGGTTGATCAGGTTGTTGAGCCGGTTGGTGTCGCCGGACCGCGCGTCGGCGACCGCGAAGGCCAGGTCGTTGGTCGCGTCGAGGCGGCCCCCGCGGGGGAACGCCAGCGCGGTGGAGATCGCGTCGGCGACCGCGGCCAGCGATGCGCCGCCGGGGCCGTTGCCGGCCCGCGCCGCGTTCAGCAGCGCGTCGACCGCCGCTTTTGGGTCGGCTCCCAGCGGGCAGTTGGCCGCTGCGCACTGGGTGGCCCACGCGTCGAGGGCGGCCTGTTGGCCTTTGACGCGCTGCTCGGTGGCGGCCTCGTCGGCGATGCCCAGCGGCAGCGGAGAGTCCAGGACCAGCCGGGCCACCTTGTTCGGATGCGAACCGGCGTACGCGAGCGCGACCTGGGCGCCGTTGCCGATGCCCAGCAGCGCCAGCGCCGGCACATCCCACATGGTGCGCAGACGCTCGATGTCCTCGGCGGCGTGGGCGTTGTCGTAGGCAGAGTCGCCGGGGGCGATGGTGTCGGTGCAGTTGGTGGTGGCGGTCATGGTGATCGAACTCAACGCGGCCACCGGGTCGTCCCCGGACTGGAACTGCGCCTGTTCGAACATCTCCTGACGGTCGTAGACGTCGCGGCAGTCCAGCGCGCCGGAGAGCCCGATGCCCCGGCGGTCCACCGAGACCACCGGACGGGTCTTGAGCACGTCGGCGCCGGCGCGCGACAGCCAGGCGGGAAGTTGCACGGAGGTCGGCACGTCCGAGCCGGTGGTCATCACCAACGGGCCGGCGTCGACGGGGGTCTGCGCGGACATCGCGCGCACGACGCCGATGCTCACCGAGCCGGTCGCACCGCTGATCGGATCCAGGTCGGCGTCGTAACTGGCGCATTCGAGCCGGACGCCGGGGATCGGGTCGACGGCCGCGGAGCTGAACACCCGCGCCGTGCAGTCCCGCCACGACAGGTCGTTCTTGGGGGCTTCGATGGCCGGCGGTCCGGCCGCCTGATCGGTGGTCGGTGCGGCGCCCTGCGGGCCGGCGCCGGAGTCGGTGGCGTAGCGGGGGTTGGCGGCCAGGCCGGGAGAACACCCGGCAACGGCCAGCGACACCGCGACGGCCACCGCGGCGCCGCGGCGAGCGCGGAGCAGTCGACGCATGTCGCCCACATTACTGACCGATGTCCCCGCGCTTTGTCGGCCCGACCCGGATACGCGAGTGTGAACTGCGTCCCGTCCCCGCCGCCGGACATACGCAGAAGCGCGGTGCGCCGTTAGGGTTCTGCGCATGCACGGGTCCAGCGAAGTCGGTCATCTGGTCGATCGTCATCCCAGCGTGACGCCGGAGCGGTTGATCGCCCAGTTGATTCCGCCGCCGACGTTCGCCGAGGTCAGCTTCGACACCTACCGTCCCGACCCCGCCGAACCGTCGCAGGCCGACGCGGTGACGGCGTGCCGCACGTTCTGCGAGCAGGCCGAGCAGCGGCGCGCGGGCAAGAAGAAGCTGTTCGGCAAGCGGGAGGTGCTGCCCGGGGTCGGGGTGTACCTCGACGGCGGTTTCGGCGTGGGCAAGACGCATCTGCTGGCGTCGTCGTACTACGCGGTGTCGGGAAAGAAGGCGTTCGCGACGTTCGGTGAGCTCACCCAGCTGGCCGGGGTGTTCGGGTTCACGGAGTGCATCGACCTGCTGGCCGACTATGTGCTGGTGTGCATCGACGAGTTCGAGCTGGACGACCCGGGCAACACCACGCTGGTCTCGCGTCTGCTGTCCGCGCTCGTCGAGCGGGGCGTCTCGGTGGCCGCGACGTCGAACACGCTGCCCGAACAGTTGGGGGAGGGCCGCTTCGCCGCGCAGGACTTCCTGCGCGAGATCAACACGTTGGCTGCGATGTTCACCACGGTGCGGATCGAAGGGCCGGACTACCGCCACCGCGGCCTGCCGCCCGCACCCGAACCGCTCAGCGACGGCGAGGTCGCCGAGCGCGCGGCTGCGGTGGCCGGTGCCACCCTCGACGACTTCGACCAGTTGTGCGCGCACCTGGCCACCATGCACCCGTCGCGGTATCTGACGCTGATTGAAGACGTCACACAGGTTTTTCTCACCGGGGTGCACCCGATCGACGACCAGAACGTCGCGTTGCGGTTGGTGTCGCTGACCGACCGGCTCTACGACGCAGGGATTCCGGTGGTGGCGTCCGGCGCCAAGTTGGACACCATCTTCAGTGAGGAGATGTTGGCCGGTGGGTTCCGCAAGAAGTATCTGCGCGCGACGTCGCGACTGCTGGCGTTGACCGCCGCCGGTCAGAGCGGACGCAGCATCACGTAGTCGTGCTCGATGTGGGTGCCGAGGCGGAACGTCTTGACACCTGCCACCGAGAAGCCGTGTTTGGCGTAAAACCGCTGGGCACGTTGGTTTTTCTGGTTCACACCCAGCCACACGCAGGTTGCGCCCGCCTGTGCGGCGTGCGCGAGCACAGCGGTCATCAGCGCTGCGGCGGTGCCGCTGCCGTGGGCTTCGGGAGCGACGTACATCTTGGACAGCTCGATCGCGGGTCGGGTGGTCACCGCGGCGGCGACGTCGGCGTCGTCGTCGGGCACGCCGGCAACGGTCATGGCGTAGCCGACGATGTGGCCGCCCGCGGTCGCGGTGAGCACGACGCGTCCGCGATCGTTCAGGTATTCGGAAAACCGTGCCGCGGTGAGGTTTTCGGCGATGAACGCGGCGACGTCGTCGGGACCCGTCGACGGGGGACAGGCCAGCGGGAAGGTGCGCGCGGCCAGCGCGGCCAGTTCGGGGACGGACTCCGGGGTGGCCGGCGAGATCAGGGTGGCCAAGTCTTTCAGGTGACGTTCCACTGCGCCAGGCGGGTGCCGCTGATCCGGTCCAGCAGAACGACATTGGAGACCAGGTCGCGGTAGCAGTCCCACCAGACCCCGCCGGTGAACGTGCGGCCGACTTGGGCGGCCTGCATGCCGAACTGCAGCGCGTCGGGGGAATCGCTGTTGCGGGGCTCGTAGGCGTCGCCGGTCGGCGTCACACCGCGGAACGAGAACGTGATGCCCATCGCGTACGGGGTGGGCAGCTGCACCGGCGTGATGGTCACCTCAGCGCGGTAGACCTGGTAGCGGGGAGCCCGGGGAGGGTAGCCGAAGCCCGGCGGGACCGGCGACGGGGCGATGTTGTTGATCGCCACATCGGCGACGAGGCCCTTGAACTCGACGCGCAGCGTCTCACCGAGACGCCCGATCGGAATGCCGACCGCGGCTGCCGGCGGGGCCAGTACGCCCGCGAGTGCCGCGATAGCGGCGACGAGCACCACGAGCCAACGACGCATCCCGACATCCCTCCTCGACGTGGTGGACATGATCGCACACGCCGCTGACGGCGGTGGGCGGAGTTGGTGCGGTCAGTTCTGCGTGAACGCTTCCAGTGCCGCCACGAGTTCGCGTTCGAAGCGCTCGATGTCGATGCCGGAGGCGTGCAGGACACCGCCGTCGTCCTCTTCGTCGTAGAGGGCCAGCAGGAGGTGTTCGGTGCCGACGTAGTTGTGCCCCAGGCGAAGTGCGTGGCGGAACGTCAGCTCGAGCGCCTTCTTGGCCCGCGTGTCGAACGGGATGAGGGCGGGGACGTCGGCCACGCGGTCGGGCAGGGTGACGGTGCCCGGAAGCGTGGCGATGTCCACGCCCTGGTCGGCGATCAATCGGGCGGCCAGCCCGGTCGGGTCGGCGAACAGACCCAGGACCAGGTGTGCAGGCGAGATCTCGGCGTTGCCCGCGGCGTGGGCCCGGTTCTGCGCTTCGACGACGGCGTTGCGGGCGCGTTCGGTGAAACGGCTGAACCCGGCCGCGGGGTCCATGGCCGCGGGGTCGGTGGGTGCTTTCGGCACGAATCGCTTCTGCGCGGCCTGTTTGGTGACGCCCATGCATTTGCCGATTTCTGTCCAGGAGGCGCCGGAGCGGCGCGCCTGGTCGACGAAGTGGCCGATGAGGTGGTCGGCGACCTCGCCGAGGGCTTCGGCGGCCAGGACCGCGTCGGTCAGCTGGTCGAGAGGTTGGTCGTGGACCTGTTTGATCACCTCGATCAGGTCGTCGAGGCGGACGGGGTGGCTGATCTTGGCGGCGTCACTCATGCGTCAACCGTAGGTTGACGGGCCTGGATCGTCAACTGTTGGTTGACGGGCGTGGGTAGCCGCGGCGCACGGTCCGGTCGAGAATGCCGAGGGTCGCGCGCAGGGCTGCTTCGGACACCACCGGGAAGATGCCCGCTTCACGCCACTTCTGGTCGATGGCAGACCAGTCGTAGAACGACGTGACGACGGTGCCCTCGGTGTCCGGCTCGAGTCGGTAGCCGTACACGTGCCCGATCTGCGGGCGGACCTGACCGAGAATGGTCCAGGCGAGGAGTCGGTCCTGGTCGTATTCGGTGATCTCGACAGTGACCTCGTAGCGGCCGAGGGGGAAGTCGTTGAGCGCCTCGCGGTCCATGTGGACGACGAACGAGTCGCCGGCCCCGCGGACCGGGTTGCCGTCGGCGTCCTGGAGCATTCCGGTGGCGTCGATGGCGACGTGTCCCTGCGGATCGCAGAGTATGGCGAATATTTCGGCCGGCGTGGCGGGGATCGTGCGGCTCACTTCGATGCGGTCAGTCATGCGCTGATGGTGTCATGCAGTGGAATAAATCACTCCGATGTTCGATTTTCGCAAACTTGGGAACCCAGTCCACCGATGAGGGGCGAGGATCGTGGAAACGCGCAGTATCCGCGGATGCTGCGGCGTGCGCTGGACTTCATTCACGAGAACGCCCAGTACGACGTCACGATTCACGACATCGCCGCGGCCGGGGACGTCACCCCGCGAGCCATCCAGTATGCGTTTCGTGAGCATCTGGACACCACGCCGCTGGAGTACCTGCGTCGGGTGCGGCTGGAGCGGGCGCATGAGGAGCTGAAGTCCGCCGATCCGGCGCGCGACACCGTGACGTCGATCGCCGGGCGCTGCGGATTCAGTCATCCGGGACGCTTCAGCAGTGCGTACAAGGAGGTCTTCGGTACCGAGCCGAGTCGGACGCTGCGCAGCCACTGACCGTCAGAGCGGCGTGAAGCCTTCCCTGTTGAAGATCCCGGCCTGCCACCCCTTGGCGCCCATGCACACCAGCGGCCGGCCGTCGGGAGCTTGCGCTGCGGCTTGCGGATCCGGGCAGGGGCCGCCGATCTCCTGAACGCCGTGCAGCGCATATGTCGCCTGCCAGAACCCCGTGTAGACGGGCGGCCACTGATTGGGGATCCACCGGCACTGCAGCGCCTGGCCACCCCTGCCGCGACCGAACGTGAACCGCTCCATGTTCGTGCACGGTGCGGTCAGCTGGACGTCGTACTGCATGCCGGGAACGTCGGTGGCATACCGGCCGGGGTTGTCGGGGAACATCGGTCCCGGCTCGGCGCCGGCGAGCGGAGCGGAGAAGGTGGTCGCAGCACTGAGTGCGCTGGCCACGAGCAACTGGCGAATCATGTCCCACCTCATCCTCGGCGCGGTGCGTGTGGAAACACTATCGGTTACCGCCCGCGAGGCGGATGCATTCGGGGCCGGAAACGATCTCGACCCGCCACCCAGGGGGGATCGGTGGCGGGTCGAGCGTATCGGGGTTGACCATCACATCGCTGTGTACTAGCGAAGTTATGGCCCAAACCTGAGAGTGACCTGATAGGGACTTAGGTCTTCACTGGAAAAGCGGTAACGAATTGTGACTCGGTCAGGAGTCGAGCTTCTGCAGCTCCGCTTTGGCGTTGCGCTCGACGAAGAGGGGGACGAAGTCCCGGATCGGCCGATCGGCGAAGCGGGCGTGCTGCTCCTTGACCACGCGCGCGACCTCGGTGGGCTCGACTTCGGTGTGTGCATCCGCCAAGCGGCGGGCGAGGTCCTCGATGATCTGCTGCTCAGTCAACCTGATCACGCGGCTAAGCATTCTGTCCGAGTTGACGTCCGTCAAGGGTCTCTTGGTTGAAATCACGAAATCACTTCTGCTTCGTCTTGAGCACCCAGGCCGGCGCCCAGTGGGTCACGTTGTGCTGCGCGCTGCCGTGCCTGACCGAGTAGGTGACCAGGCCCCACCAGCCGCCGTGTTCGGCGCGTCCCCAGCAGGTCAGGGTGCCCTCGACGACGGCGTCGAGCTGCAGCCCCTGCGGGTGGTAGCGCCCGGCGCAGTGCGGTTGGCGCGAGAAGAGCGCCACGAGGTCGATCAGGACCGCGGCGGGCGGATCGACGCGGCGGAACACCGTGGGCAGCGGCTGCCCGCCGTAGCCGATCTCCTGCATGCCCACGGTTCGATCATATGTTCGATCCCGAGGTGCGGCCTGCTCGACCCTGGATTTCCCAGCGACCCAGGCTCGGTGACCTCACCTGTCACACCTATCGGCTTTTTGCAGCGCTCCACTCGAACTTTCCCTGCAAAAGGTGGATAGGTGTGACTGGAGTGACCTGCCGAACACCCGAGCCCCGACGCCCGGCCGGCAAAACCGCACCGGAAACAGAATCCACGTTTTCGCTGCGTTCTTCCCGAACGTTCCCGGCGAAAATGCTGACGGCGGCCAACGGGATCGCGCGATGCGGAGCTCGGGACGAGTCGCCGGCCGGACGGGCTGAGCGGCGCGGTAGTCGGCGAATTCCGTCAAGTTAGCTGCACTAATCGCAGACCGTGTGACGTGACTCACTCAATGTCGATGACCTGCGCGTTATAGCCGGAATGTCGGCCTCGGAAAGGCTCCCGAGTTTAGCTTGATTTGCGGTGGTAACCCCCTGCCTCGAGCTAGGGGGAGCGTCGGCTTGGGGGTCGCTAGCTCCGAAACGAAGAATGCAAAGGAGCGAAAATGAACAGGTCACGCAGTGCGGTCGCCGTGGGTGCCACCACCCTCACGTTGCTTTTCGGAGGGGCCGGCGTCGCTCAGGCGTCGGAGAGCGTCGTGCCCGCGCCTGCCACGACAGTGCTCGCGCAGGACATGGAGGACGAGGGCAGTGACAACACGGGGCTCTGGGGACTTCTGGGACTGCTCGGCCTGTTGGGCTTGGCGGGCCTGAAGAAGCGTAGAGACGCCGATTACCCGGCGGCGCGGCCCGGCGTGGTCAATCCGCCGCCGCGCGCCTGAGCGTATGCGTAAGGCCCCTGCCGGCGATATGCCGTCAGGGGCCTTATTGCGATCGACTGTGAGACGCGAATGCTGGTGCGCGATACTGGGATTGAACCAGTGACCTCTTCCGTGTCAGGGAAGCGCTCTCCCGCTGAGCTAATCGCGCCGGGACGTACTTGGAGGTGGAGACGGGAATCGAACCCGTGTGCACGGCTTTGCAGGCCGTTGCCTCACCACTCGGCCACTCCACCGCTGGGGTTGATGCCACTGCACCTTCGAGCGGATGACGGGATTCGAACCCGCGACCCTCACCTTGGCAAGGTGATGCGCTACCAACTGCGCTACATCCGCGCGCCACGAGCGAGATCGTCGCCCGTCGCGATGCAGAACGATAGTCCACCGGCAGTCGCGGACACAAATCACCTCAGAACAGCGCGTAAACCTGCCGGGAAATCGTGAAGCCGTGACCGTCGGAGTTCGAGCACCGCATCCCTGACGGCTCACTGGTGCAACTCATTCCGCCGCCGGCCTGGTACTGGCCGTACGGCAGGGCGGGTCCGCTGCCCAGGGTCGTGTCGCCGGCGCAGACGAAGCTGGCCGGGCCGGTGGGGCGCAGCGTGAGGCCCTGCCCGAAATCGACCATGTCCGGACAGCTCGCCGGACGCGGCGGCGGTGCCCAGTCGCGCTGGGCGATGTCGCAGCGCACCGAGTCATCGGCCAGCAAGCAGCCGATGTTGCCGCTCGGCGACGTG
Organism: Mycobacterium sp. SMC-4; assembly: GCF_050205565.1. Classification (GTDB taxonomy): domain Bacteria; phylum Actinomycetota; class Actinomycetes; order Mycobacteriales; family Mycobacteriaceae; genus Mycobacterium. The sequence goes on from NZ_JBNMQU010000014.1 coordinate 116,903, forward strand.
AACCCCGCCAACTCGGCGCCGGCGACGGGCGCACCCAGCGTCGCCGCACCGGCCAGAGCAGCGGCACTCGCCGCGATCACCTTCTTCATTTCTCCCCCTTCAGAACAATGCGTATCTCTCACGGGACAGCGAAAAGCCCACGCAGCGAATCGAATCCAATTGCCGCTCTTGCCCGTAACTCAACGGGTCGGCGGCACTGAGCGCCGAGTCACAGGCGCAGACGAACACCGCACCGCCGGGTCCGACGGCGCTCATGGAGACGCCGCCGCCATCGCCACGGCGAACCCGAGGCCCCACCCCGTCATCGGCGGTACGATACCGGCATCGTCGCAGGTAGGCGCGCTGATGGCGCAGGCGGCCGGGGAGCGGATTCTGGCGGCAGGGGGCGCGCGTGTTAGTCTTCTGCCTCGTCCGACCTGTCGGATACGGTCTCGTAGCTCAGTGGGAGAGCGTCCGCCTCACACGCGGAAGGTCGCTGGTTCGAACCCAGCCGGGACCACCACAAAGCACATCATCCGTGGCCCCGAAATGCTGAGTCGCGCCGGGTGTCGATCTTCGTAATCCGTTCCCCGCCAACATATCTGAGTTCGGCGAATTAGTGGGTGCGTCTCGGCGGCCCGTGGTGGCACCGACCAGTAGCTCGACGATCGGGCGTCGGATCGTCCGTTGTCGTTGGTGTCGTCATGTTCGCTGTGCGCGCAAGAGCGGGCTTGTAACGGTTTCGTGACTGGCGTACATTGCTGGGTCTGCGATGCTGCGATTCAGCGTCTGAGCAGGTACGCGTCGGGGTGGACACGGGGGGACTTGGCAATGGCTCGCACTTCTTCAGTTCGGCTCGGTGGACGGCTCGGAGTTGCTGTCACCGCTACGGCCATCGCGGCGGCGCTAACGCTGACCACATCGCCCTTAGCGAGCGCGGACAACGCCTCATTTCTCGGCGCGATGGACGCACTGGGCCTGAATTCACCGCAGGGCCCGGAGGGTCTACTCCGCGTCGGGAAGGCCGCCTGCTCGATGCTGCGGCCGGATTACGGCCTGATGTTCGGTCGGCACCCGAATCTTGTCGCTGAACAGGTCTGGCAGGTGAACCCGATGCTCGAACGCCGAGAGGCCGCGCTGATCGTCAATGCCGCGATCGACAACCTGTGCCCCGGGGTCAACATGCTCGGCTACGCCGCAGTCTGACCCCGCAAGCACCCTCCGAGCGCACTCACGCGAGTGCGGCCAACGCCTTCGCCGGGTCGTAGCCGGCGAATCCGCCGAGGTTCCCGGTGCGCAGCCGGTGCACCCACCCTGGATCCGCCAGCAGCGCACGCCCGAGCGCAACGACGTCGAACTCGCCTGCATCGAACTGTTCGACCAGCCGGTCGACGTCTGCGGGTTCGATGAGCTGGCCGGGCTTCTCACTGCGGAACTGTGTCTGCAGGCCGACCGAACCGACGGCGATGACGGGCACGCCGGTCACCTTCTTCGTCCAGCCGGCGAGGCTGAGATCGGGGTCGGCTTCCGGGAACGCGGGGACGTAGTGCCGACGGGTCGACGGGTGGAAGACGTCGACGCCCGCGTCGATCAGCGGAGCGAGCAACTCCTGCAACTCAAGTGGGTTCGCGGCGATCGAGGCGCCGTAGTCGGTGCCCTTCCACTGCGAGAAGCGGAAGATCACCGGGAAGTCGGGTCCGACAGCGGCGCGCACAGCGGCCACGACCTCGGCCGGGAAGCGGGTGCGTTCGGACAGCGACCCGCCGTAGCCGTCGGTGCGCAGATTGGTTTTGGGCCAGAAGAATTGGTCGAGCAGGTAGCCGTGAGCGCCGTGCAGCTCGATCGCGTCGAATCCCACTTCGCGCGCCGTCGCCGCGGCTTGCGCGAACTGGGCGGCGAGTGCCGGAAGCTCGTCGGTCTGCAGGGCGCGGCCTTTCGGGTTGCCGTGACCGTCGACGCCGGACGGACTGAGCACGACGACACCGTCGGCGTCGTTGCGCTCCACGCCCTGATGCCACAGCTGGGCGGCGATCGTGCTGCCTTCGCGGTGCACGCTCTCGACCACGCGGGCCCACCCCGCCAAGACGTCGTCGCCGGCCAGGGTCGGGATGCTGAACGGGTAGCCCGCCGCCGGGTCGGGCAACCGCACCCCTTCGGTGATGATGAGGCCGACCTCGCCTGCCGCTCGCCGCCGGTAGTACTCGGCCACGTCGGGACCGGGCACACCGCCGGGGGATGCCTGGCGGGTCATCGGTGCCATCGCGAAGCGGTTGGGTATCGTCAACGAGCGCACGGTCAGCGGTTCAAACAGGTCCTCGACAGCCATGGACCGGTCAACGTCGACGGGGGGACCGATTGTTCCGCGCGCCGCAACACCGCGCGTCTAACCGTCCACCCGCTGCCACAGGTCGTTGAACGCGATCGCGTCGAAGAACGCCGTCGCTTTGACAATGTGACCATCGCGCAGTGTGAGAAACCACGCATAGGTGTTGCGGTAGGGGATGCCGTCACGCGCCACGCCTTCGGCATCGAAGAAGACGATCACCGTGTCGCCGTCGGCGTACACGTCGCGGACAGTGGGCACCAGCCGCTGCGACATCCGGGCGTTGAACGGGCGGATCACGGTGTTCAGGAAGTCCTCTTTGCCGGTGTAGACGCGTGAGGCCGCCGAGTTGCCGACGATCTCCCAGATGACGTCGTCGGCCAGGGCGTCATACGGACTTCCGGTTCCGGCGCGCCACGCGTCGAAACCAGCTGTGACGGTGGCGATGTTGCGTGCGGACGCCGAATCGTGTTGTACGACAGCCATGTCAGTCATAGACGATCACCGCACGGCCCAGGATGTCGCCGCGTCCGATGGCTTCCAGTGTTTCGTTGACATCGTCGAACCGGACCCTCGTCACCGAATGCTTGACCTTGCCCGCTGCGGCCAGGGCCAGTACTTCGGTCAGGTCGTTGTAGTTGCCCCAGAACGAGCCGTAGTAGGTGTATTCGCGTGCCACCAACGGGAAGAGCGGGATGTCGATGCGGTTACCGATCAGTCCGACCGATGCCACTGCTCCCTCGGCGGCCAGCAGCGAGAACGCCAACCGGATCGCGTCCTCGGAGCCGGCGCATTCGATCACCGCGTCGAGTGCGGGCCGTCCGGTCAGGGCCTCGAGTTCGTCTCGCACCTCGTCGTGGGTCTTGTCGCGCACGTTGATCGCGTAGTCCACCCCGTTGTCCACCGCGATTTTCAGTTTCTCGTCGCTACGCGCGAAGGCGACGACGTCGGCGCCGCCGCCCAACAACTTCGCGTACTGCGCGCCGTAGCTGCCGAGTCCGCCGATGCCGCTGACGGCCAGGGTGCGGCCGGGTCCGAGATGGCCGGCGGCGCGCAACTTCTTGAGACCGCGGTACGGGGTGAGCCCGGCGTCGGTGAGCGGGGCCAGATTGTCCGGTGACAGTTCTCCGCCTCCGGGCATCTTGATCAGGTAGCGGTAGTTGACCGGGATGTACTCCTGGTAGCCGCCGTGGCGGCTGAAGCCCGCCCACACGCCGTGGGCGCACAGTTGTTCGTTGCCTTCATGGCATTGCCGGCAGGCGCCGTCGCCCCAGCTGCCGAACACCACCACCTGGTCGCCTTCGGACAGCTGCGCGGATTTCGGTACCTCCGCTCCCAAACCGTCGACCCAACCGGCGATCTCGTGACCCGGCGTGATCGGGTAGTCCATCGCCAGACCGTTGTCGAAGTAGCCGTCGATCAATTGAAAGTCGGTGCGGCACATCCCTGCTCCGCCCACCCGGACGAGGACTTCCTCGGGACCCGGTGCCGGCACGTCGATTTCTTCCAGACGCAGCGGCTGCTTGTAGCCGTACATGCGCGCGGCGCGCATCTTCATGTGAACTCCTCTGACAGGTGGGTTGATCATCAGAGGGTGCGTGGCGCGAGGTGGTGTTCGCATCCGCCACTGGCCAGTCGTGTCAGTGGTCGACCGGGTCGGGCAGCGCGGTGCTGAGCTGGCTGCGCGATTCGATGCCGAGCTTGGTGAACACCTTGCCCAGGTGGTACTGGACGGTGCGAGCGCTGATGAACAGCCGGGCGCCGATCTCCGGATTGGACAGTCCGTCGCGGGCGAGCTGGGCGATGTGGTTCTCCTGAGCTGTCAGTTCGGAGGTCCTCGGCGGTGCCTCGGTGCGACGGCGGGCGTGCTCCCCGGTGGCGAGCAGTTCACGCCGGGCACGGTCGGCGAACGCGGCCATGCCGATGGACTCGAAGAGGTCGTGCGCCGAGCGCAGCTGTGCGCGGGCATCGACGCGGCGGCGTTGTCGTCGTAACCATTCGCCGTAGACCAGGCGCGCCCGGCCCAGATCCGGGTGCAGTCCTGCGTGCTCGAACCGCTCGACGGCCTCGAGGTAGAGACCCTCGGCGACGTCGCCTTCGCTGACCAGTGCGCGCGACCGTGCTTCGACACCGAGCGACCAGTCCGTCGCACTGGGAGTGGTCATCTCAGCCAACCGGTCCAGCGTCGCGGTCGCCATCGCGACGTCGCGTAGCCGCACCGAAGCTTCGATGAGTTCGGGAAGCGACCACCAGGTGGCCGCCGACGCATCTCCGCGATGCTGTGAGGCGTACGACGCTGCAGCACAGGCGCTTTGGTAGTCGCCGCGGCCGTTGGCCACCAGAGACTGTGCCCATGCCACCGCCGTCAGTCCGAATCCCTCGCCCCGTCGTTCGGCATCGGCTCGGGCCGCGGCACCCAGGCGGTCCACTGTGTCGCCGTCACCCCGCATCGCGGCCAACACGATGGCGCTGAACGGTGTGAGATTGTTGCCCATCGCCTCGATGGCGGTGCACATCTCGTCGATCGCGCGGGCGGCTTCGGCGAAGTGGCCGGTGAGAATGAGCGGTATGACGCGGCTGCTCAGGGCCAACGGCAGCTGCGTGATCGTCCCCGAGGCACGTGCGAGCTCGAGGTAGCGCGCGGACAGTGCGGTGTGCCGGTCGATATCCCACAGGCGGGCTGCGGCCAAGCACGCCAGGAACATCCATCGCAACTCGTCTTCGGGGGTCATCGGGCGCCCGTACGCGTGGATCGCCTGGCGGAGGGTCGGCAAGCCCTGCTCGAATCCGTCGCACAGTTGGGTGGCCAGGCCGCGCAGCAGCAGATCGGCGGGCGAGTCGGTGCGGGCGATGCGCACGGCGGCGGTGGCGGCCGCCTTCGCGGCCTCGACGATGCCGCCGTCGACGGCCAGCCGGCCGGCGAAGACTCCCGCCGCCAGCGCGTCGAGGTACGTGTCTCGGGCCCGCGCCGGATCGATGTCCTCGAGCCGCCGCGCCGCGGCGAGCAGGAGCGGTGCGGCGTCGTTGCCGTGTCGGCTCACCATCGCCAGTTGTGCGCGCACCAAATCCGCGCGGGCACGCTGCAAACCGGTCAACGGCGCGGACTCCGCGACGCCCAGCAGGTCTCGGGCGGCGTCGAACGCGCCGGCCTGAGCCTTCGCCGCGGCCGCCTCGGTCGCGAGGTCCACGCGGCGCGCGGGGTCGATCGTCAATTCCGAGGCCCGCTGCAGGAACACCGCGGCGGCGGTGACTCCGCCGCGGGCCCGGACGCGACCCGCTGAGCGGGCCAGCTCGTCGGCGACGCGTTCGTCGGGTCCGATCGCCGCATGACCGAGATGCCATGCGCGGCGGTCGGGTTGACGACGTGCGTCGGTGACCGCGGCGAGCGCGCCGTGGATCGTCTGCCGGTCAGACAGCGGCACGCATCGATAGGCGGTCGATCGCACCAGCGGATGCCGGAACAGCACGCGGTTGCCGATTTCTGCCAGGCCGAGCTCGAGGGCCGGCACCGCGGCGTCGGCGTCCAGCCCGAGCACTTCGGCCGCGCGCCACAACACCGCCGGGTCACCGGTCGGCTCTGCCGCGGCCAGCGCCAACAGCCGGCGGGTGTTCCGCGGCAACGCCTCCAGTTGCCGACGGTAGGTCGCCTCGAGGCTGTGCGACGCCGGCGCGCCGGGCTCGCCGAATCCGCCCGCCAGTTCGGCACGGCTGAGCGAACGGGGCAACTCCAGCAGCGCGAGGGGATTCCCGTGCGCTTCGGCGATGATGCGGTTACGGACACTGCGGTCCAGCGGTCCGTCGAGGTTCTGCGCCAACAGCGCGCGGGAGTCGTCGTCGCGCAGGCGGTCGACGGCCAACTCCGGCAGGCCCCGCAGCTCGTCCCCGCGGACGCGGGTCGCGAAGACCAGTCCGACCGCTTCCGCGGCCAGGCGTCGTCCGACGAAGGCCAGCACCCGTGCCGACGCCGGGTCCAACCAGTGCTGGTCGTCGACGAGCACGACGAGCCCGCGTTCCAGCGCGGCCTCCGACATCAGGTTGAGGACACCGAGACCGACCAGGAACGGGTCCGGTGTGGGGCCGTCGCGCTCACCGAGAGCGACGCCGAGGGCGTCGGCTTGCGGGGCGGTCAGCCGCCCCATCCCGTCGGCGAGCGTGGTGCAGAGCTGGTGCAGGGCCGAGAACGCGAACTCCATTTCGGACTCGATTCCCATCAGGCGCACCACGCGAATTCCGGTCGCCCGGCGCGCCATCTCGTCGAGAAGCGCGGTCTTGCCGATCCCCGCTTCACCACAGAGCACCACCGCCCGGCTGCGACCGGATTGCACCGCGGCGAGCAGCTCGTCGAGAGCTTCGCATTCACGGCGCCGACCGATGAGATCCACCGCGCCTCCTGGCTTGGGCATGGGGACATCGCCCCTGGTGAGTCATTGCGCAGGCTACTCGGTGCGGGCTCGATGTGTGTCGCCTGCGGGAGCGGATCCGCTATCAGTGGCGAAGATGCGGGTACTCACCATCGCTTTGGAAATCTCCAGAAGAGGATCGGCAGCCATGAGTGAGACCAGTCAGCGCGCCCTGGGCGAGACCGACCGACCCATCGAGGACGAACTCGAGGCAGCGTTCGAGCGCATCGTCGGCGAAGGCACGCAGCGCCTGCACCGTGGCTGGCGGGAGATCTTCGTCACCGGATTCTTCGGCGGCACCGAGGTCGCCATCGGTGTGCTCGCCTATCTCGCGGTGCTGCACGCCACCGGGGACCACCTGCTGGCGGGCCTGGCGTTCTCGATCGGCTTCCTGGCGTTGCTGCTGGGCCGCAGTGAGCTGTTCACCGAAGGTTTCCTGGTGCCGGTCACGACGGTCGTGGCCAAGCGGGCCAGCGTCGCGCAGCTGTTCAAGCTGTGGGGCGGCACGTTGACGGCCAATCTGGTGGGTGGCTGGCTCATCATGTGGCTGATCATCACCGCATTCCCGAAACTGCGGGCGCAGACGCTGGAGTCGGCGACGCACTTTGTGACCGCCCCGCTGAGCGCCGAGACGATGTCCCTGGCGGTGCTCGGCGGGATGGTCATCACCCTGATGACGCGACTGCAGCACGGCACCGATTCGGTTCCGGCCAAGATCGCCGCCGCTGTCGCCGGCGGGTTCCTGCTGGCCGGGCTGCAGATGTTCCATTCGATTCTGGACTCTCTGCTGATCTTCGGCGCCTTGCTCGGCGGGGGCACCCCGTTCGGATACCTCGACTGGCTGGGCTGGTTCGGCTACACCGTGGTCGGCAACATCATCGGCGGTCTGGGCCTGGTGACTCTGCTGCGGCTGCTGCGCACCAAAGACCGCCTGCAGGAGGAACGCAGTGAGGCAGAGGCGTCCTGAGGTGAACGTCGACTGTCCCAAGCGGATGCACTTCGGCCCGTGCGGCGGCGTCCGCCTCGACGGGCAGTGCGAGATGCGGCCGGGCCCATGCGCTTTCCCCGACGTGGTGCTGTGGCCGGAGAATCATCCGCACCAGGATCCGATGCCCGACCCACCGCTGGTGCTGGCTGATTTCAGTTGTGCGCCTTTTGATTCTGACGACGTCCGCTCGGTCGCTGCGCAGCTGGCCCAGACTTGCGACGCGGTTCTGGTGGGGGAACACCAGAACCGGCCTGACTTCCCGCCGACGCTGATGAGCCGGCTGATCATGGACAGTGGCGCCCGGCCCTGGATTTCCCTGTCGTGCCGGGACCGCAACCGCGTGGTGCTGGAACAGGAGCTGCGCGGGCTGGCGCATCTGGGTGTCGAAACCGTGCTGTGTGTGACCGGCGACGGGCGCGGCTACGACGTACGCCCGGAGGTGACACAGAGCTTCGATCTGGACGGGCCGCGTCTGGTGGCGCTGGCCGCCGAATTGGGTATGACCGCCGCTGTGCCCGAAACCCCGACCGCGCCGCCGGTCGAGCAGCGTCCGTTGCGTCTGGTGCAGAAGCAACGCGCGGGGGCACGGGTCGCGGTCCTCAACCACGTGACCGAACCGTCGACGGTGGCCGCTTTCATGGGTGCCGCGCGAGCGCACGGGCTGACGATCCCGGTGCTGGCCGGCGTCGCGGTCTTCACCGACTCGGTGTCGGCCGCTGTGCTGCAGGGACTTCCGGGACTGGAGCTCGACACCGAGGTTGTCGGCAGCGTGCTCGATGCCGCGGACCCGGTCGAGGCCGGTATCGAGGCTGCTGTCGCCGAGGCTTCGGCGCTGCTGCGCATCGACGGGGTCGCCGGCGTGAACCTGTCGGGCTCCGGCACCGCCGCCGGCAGCCGGCGCGGCGCCGAGATCAAGGCCGAGGTGGCCGCACGCATCCGGGCCCGATCATGAGCGACGCGATGTCGGCCGAGTTCGACACCGTGGCCGAGTGGACCGCCCAGGTGTGTGTCCGCCTGGGCGCCGACTACTACCTACCGGCGGCGTGCCGGGGGAGCGGTAGCCCTGCAGCGCTGGACTGGCTGATCGACCGTCTCGGTCTCGCACCGGGAGGCACGTTGCTCGATGCGGGCGCCGGAGTGGGTGGGCCCGCAGCCTATGCGGTGCAGACCAACGCCGTTCATCCGGTGCTCGTCGAACCCGAGGCGGGCGCCTGCCGCGCGGCGCGACGACTGTTCGGGTACCCGGTGGTGCAAGGCTCCGCCTCGGCGCTGCCGATCGGGGACGACACCTTCGATGCGGCCTGGTCGCTGGGTGTGCTCTGCACGATGCCCGATCAGTTGGGACTGCTGACCGAGCTGCGACGGACGGTGCGCCCCGGGGGCGGCATCGGCCTGTTGGTGTTCGTCGCGACCCGCGACATTGCGCCGAGCGAGCAACCCGAGGGCAACAGGTTTCCGACCGCGGACGGGCTTCACGCGTTGTTCGACGAAGCCGGCTTGCGTGTCGACGCCCAGCAGATCGCTTCGGAACTGGGTGCGGCGCCCGATGATTGGGAGGATCGCGCCGACGAGGTCGACACCGAGATGGCCGACCGTTACGGCGACACCGACGCCTGGAAGGCCTCGCAGCAGCAGTCCGAGCAGATGGGCACCCTCATCGGTGAGGGCGCGGTCGTGGGCACGATGTTCGTGCTGCGTGCGTCCTGAGTCAGCCGGCGACGGCACGTTCGTGCGGCGCGACGACGAAAGCCAGACCGTCGGGGGTTTCCTCCGGCTCGACCGGAACCTCCCGGCCGCAGACCGGGCACGTCGCCGCACTGGCGTTGGGCTCGTTCTCCACGCGGCGTCCACTCCCCGAGCAGTCCTGCACCGATCCTCCTGAAGTCGTCATGGCTACGACTTCGGCGATACCCACCAACCGGTTTCGTCATGCATCGTGGCGTGCGTCCGCCTGGTGAATCGCGACCTCTTGCGCCTTCACCACGAAGTACACGGTATTTCCCGGATGCAGGTCGAGGTCGGCCACGGCGGCCGGGGTGATGTCGGCGGCCGGTCCGGTGCCGCCGTCGGGCAGCTGACCGCTCCGGATTCGCGCCACGGCTCCCTGGACGTCGATGTCGCCGATGGTCACCGGGAAGACGTTGCGGGGACTGCCGTGCGGCGGCTCGGCGTGGACAGCCACGGCGGTCGGTGAAAACACCGCGACGGCCGGCGCGCCCGTCTCGACGTCCCCCCGTCCGGAAAGGTCGGTGCCCCACGCTGTTCTGAGGACCCCCGGGGAGGCGACGGTACCGGAGATCAGGTTCACCCCGGCCATCCGCGCGGCGAAGGCGCTGCGGGGTGCGGTCAGGACCTGTCGAACGGGTCCGTGCTCGACGATCCTGCCGGCTTCGATGACGATCGCCGTGTCGGCGATGGCCAACGCGTCGATCACGTCATGCGTGACGACGATGGCGGTGCGACGTGCGTCGCGCAACACGGTGCGCAGAAGCCGCCGCAGGGAGGGAGCGGCCGTCACATCGAGCGCGGCCATCGGCTCGTCGAGCAGCAGCAGCGCCGGCTCGGTGGCCAACGCCCGCGCGAGCGCCACCCGTTGGGCCTGTCCGCCCGACAGCTGGGCGGGGCGGCGGTCGGCCAGATCGGCCGCCCCGACGGCGTCAAGCCAGCGGTGCCCGACCTCTCGCGCGAGGGCCCGCGGCTTGCCGGTGCAGCGCGGTCCGTAGGCCACGTTGCGGGCGACGGTCATGTGGGGGAACAACAACGGTTGCTGAGACAGCATCGCCACCCCGCGGGCGTGCGGGGGAACGAAGGTCCCGGCGTCGGTGTCGGTCAGGACCCGGGAACCGAGCTGCACGCGGCCGGCATCCGGTTGTACCAACCCGGAGATGATCTGCAACACCGTGGATTTGCCGGCTCCGTTCGGGCCGAGTACCGCGAGCACCTCGCCGTCGTCGACGGCGAGTTCGACATCGAGGTTGCGGCGGTCGAGTCGTGCCCGCACGGCCACGCCGCTCACAGGGAGCCGCCCAGGCGCCGGCCGCCGGTGGCGAGCACCACCACCGCGGCCACCGCGATCAACAGCACCGACAGCGCTACTGCGGCGTCGGCGTCGGTTTCGCGCTGCAGGTAGATCTCCAAAGGCAGTGTGCGTGTGACGCCCTGCAGCGATCCGGCGAACGTCAACGTCGCACCGAACTCGCCGAGCGACCGGGCGAAAGCCAACACCGTTCCCGAGGCCAACCCGGGAAGCACCAGCGGCACAGTCACCGTGCGCAGGACTGTGGTCGGTCGCGCGCCGAGGGTCGCGGCCACCTGCTCGTAGCGCGAACCGGCCGAACGCAGTGCACCTTCGAGGCTGACCACCAAGAACGGCAGCGACACGAACGACTGCGCTAGTACCACGGCTGCGGTGGTGAAGGCTATGCGGACACCCAGCACGTCGAGTTCCCGGCCGAGCAGGCCTTGGCGCCCGAATGTGTACAGCAGCGCGATGCCGCCGACCACGGGCGGGATGACCAACGGCAACAGGATCAGCGGTCGCAGGTATTTCAGAACCTGGAATCTGCTGCGCGCGAGCACCATTGCCATGGGCACGCCCACCACCAGGCAGACGACGGTGCTCGCCGCGGCGGTCTGGAGGCTCAACCGCAGTGCCGACTGCGACGACTCCGAGGTGATCAGCGGGATGAAGTGCGCCCAGTCGATCCGCGTGAGCATCGCCACCAGCGGCAGGATCACGAACACCGCACCCGCGGCGGCGGGCACGTAAAGCCAGGACGGCAATCCGACTGTCACATCCCCGGCGGTGCGGCGCCCGATCATGGGGTGGTGAATCCCGCTGCGGCGAGGACGGTTCGGCCGCGCGGGCCGGTGACCAGTTCGACGAACTGTCCGGCGGCCCGGTGGTCGCGGGAACCGGCCAGCGTGGCGATGGGATATGTGTTGACCGCGGCGCCGGATTCGGCGAACGGCACGACGTCGACCTTGTCGCCGGCAGCGCGTGCATCGGTCACGTAGACCAGCCCCGCGTCGGCCTGGCCGGAGGTCACCTTGCCCAGGACATCGGTGACAGCGGATTCTTCGCTGACCGGGCGCAACATGATGCCTGTGGCCTGCTCGGCCGCCTCGGTGGCGGACCCGCACGGCACCTGCGGTGCGCACACGACGACCTGGAGGTCCCGTCCAGCCAGGTCGGCGAAACGACTTATACGCCTGGGGTTCCCGGGCGCGGTCACGATGGTCAAGACGTTGGCCGCGAAGTCCACCGGGGCGTCGGAGACCAGGCCGGCGTCGACCGCAGCGCCCATGGTGTCGGTGTCGGCAGTGGCGAGCACGTCGCCCGGCGCGCCCTGGACGAGTTGAGCGACGAGGTCGGAGGAGCCGGCGAAGTTGAAGGACACCGTCGTGCCCGGGTGCTGTTCTTCGAAGACCTCGCCCAACTCGGTGAAGGTGGCTCTCAACGACGCCGCGGCGAACACGGTGACAGTGGGGGAGTCCTGCTGCGCCGAAGAGCAACCGGCCAACACCACGGCGGCCACCACAGCGCACAGCCAGCGCCTCATGAGCTGCCCACCGGCGTCTCCACGATCACCGTCGTCGCCTTCACCACGGCGACCGCGACCACGCCCGGCTCCAATCCGAGGGTCTTCACGGACTCGCTGCTCATCAACGACACGATGGTGAAAGGACCGCACTGCATCTGCACCTCGCTCATCACCCGGTCGGCGGTGACCTTCGTGACCAAACCGACCAGCCGATTGCGCGCGGAGCTGCCGACACCCAGGAGATCGGGAGGTGGCGCCGCATGCTCGCGCGCGAACTCCGCCAGCACATCGCCGGGGATCACCTTGCGGCCCGCGTCGTCTTTCGACGACGTCAGCGCTCCACTGTCTATCCAGCGGCGCACCGTGTCGTCGCTGACACCGAGGAGCGTCGCGGCCTCTTTGATCCGGAGCGCAGGCACCATGCCCATACTCTATCCGCAGATGCGGAGAAATAGGCTGGCGCGGTCCGAATGTGCGGCATCAGTCATCCTCGTCGAGCACCGAGAACGGCTCGGTGGGGATCTCCACCACCCGCAGCTGAGCAGCCGACTCATCGGGCACGGCCTGGCGGGACAGCGCCTGCAGCGCCTGCTCGGTGCCGACGTCGCGCTGCGCCTGCTCGGAGAGCAGCCAGCGCACCTCCAGCAGATCGCAGTACGCCTGGATCGGGGAGCCGGTTGCGCCGATCGCTTGATGTGCGCGATGCATCGTCGGGGTGGCCACTTCCATGAACCACAGCTTGGCGGCTGTGGGAAGGTCCACGTCGTAGCCGGCCTCCTGCGACAGCTGACCGCGATAGGCGTGCAGATCACCCAACAGGATGCGGGCCTGCCCCTCCCCGACGTTCATTCCGGTCAGGCGCCGCAGCTCGGTCGCGTGGTAGCTGCGGTCGCCCACCGCGACGTGCAGACGCAGTTCGTCGGTACCCGAACTGACCGGCTGCAGCGACACCTCGTCGACAACGAAACCCAACTCGTTGAGCCGGCGGATGGTGCCTTCCACGCGGAAGCGGTCCGAGAAACCGAAAGTCGGCTTGGCGTGCAGCAATTCCCACAATTGCTCATAGCGTTCGCGCAACCCGAGCGCCTCCCGCAGGAACTCCGGTTCGAGGTCGTACCGGTCGATGCTGGCCGCGACGTCGAGCAGCCCCGCGGCGACGTTCTCGACGGTGATCTCGATGTCTTGGCTGCGCTGGCCGTTCGACAGGCTGGGGTGTACCTCACTGGTCTCGGCGTCGACCAGGAACGCCTGCAGAACCTGCCCGTCGCGGATGAACAGCGTGTTGGCCAGCGAGCAGTCACCCCAGAACACACCATGCCGGTGCAGCTCCACCAGCAGGGTGGCCAACGCGTCGAACAACCGGGACCGATGCTTGCGCGCGTCAGGCGGCAACCGCATGAACAGTCGGCGGTACTGCCACGACGACTCGAGGTAGTGGGTGACCAGGATCGCGGTGTCGAAGTCCGGCTGGATCACCACGCCTGCGGGCCGGACGGAGTTGAGACCCATGGCCTCGACCCGGCGGAGCACGTCGTACTCGCGTGCTGCGATCCGCGGCGGGAGTTCCTTGAGTGCCCACAACGCCCCGTCGGACTCGACGAACCTGACCAGGTGCCGGCTGGGCCCCACCGGCAACGTGCGCAGCACAACGTCGGGCTCGCCCCAGTCGGCGAGGGCGCGCTCCCAGGGCAGCGCGACCAGTCCCGGACGCGGCGCCCGCAACCGCAACTCGGGAGCGGCCATCGCCGTGTGCTTACCCCGTCGGTGCGGCGTGCCGTCCGCGCGACTCGCCGACCCTTGTCAGGTTCTCGCCCGTTTGCGGATCGAACAGGTGCAGGCGCCGCGAATCCAGCCACAGGGTCGCGCTGTCGCCGGCGCTGACCCGGCTCATCGGGTCCAGCTCGACGACGATCTGACTGCGCAACTGCTCGCTGTCGAGATCCTTGGCCAGTTGTTCGAGCTGGTCGGAGATCTCGGCGGAGGCTTCGAACGGCACGAACGCGTACTGCTCGTTTCCCAGCCACTCGGTGACGTCGATCGAGACATCGAAGGTGACACCGCGCTGTTTCTTCTCGGCGTCGACGAACTCGGCGTCCTCGAAGGCCCCCGGCCGAATCCCGGCGATGTAGACCGCCCCGTCCTTGCCTTCGCCCAGCGCGCTGCGCCACTCGTCGAGCAACGGAATCGTGGCGAACGGCAACTCGATCTGGTCGCCCTGCACCCGGGCCGGGACGAAGTTCATCGGCGGTGAACCGATGAAGCCGGCGACGAACAGATTGACCGGCTGGTCGTAGAGCTCGCGTGGGCTCGCCACCTGTTGCAGCACACCCTTTTTCAGGACGGCAACCCGGTCGCCGAGCGTCATCGCTTCGGTTTGGTCGTGAGTGACGTAGACGGTGGTGACGCCCAGTTTCCGTTGCAGCCGCAGGATCTCGGTGCGCATCTGCCCGCGCAGTTTCGCGTCCAGGTTGCTCAACGGCTCGTCGAACAGGAACGCGTCGGCCTCGCGGACGATGGCACGCCCCATGGCCACCCGCTGGCGCTGACCGCCGGACAGGTTGGCGGGCTTGCGGTCCAGATGTTCACCGAGCTCGAGGGTGTCGGCGGCGTCGGTGACCCGCTTGCGGATCTCGTCGTCGGAGAGCTTGCCCGCCAAGCGCAACGGGAACGCGATGTTCTCGAACACCGTCAGGTGCGGGTAGAGCGCGTAGTTCTGGAACACCATCGCGAGGTTGCGCTCGCGGGGTGCCTTGTCGTTGACCTTGCGGTCGCCGATCAACAGGTCGCCGGAGGTGATGTCGTCCAGGCCCACGATCATGCGCAGCAGCGTGGACTTGCCGCACCCCGACGGCCCGACCAGGATCATGAACTCGCCGTCGGCGATGTCGAGGCTGACGTCGTTGACGGCCGGATAGCCGTCACCGTACTTCTTGACGATGTTGCGCAGGGTGATTGCTGCCATGGCTATCCCTTCACTGCTCCGGAGGTCAGACCGGCGACGATGCGCCGCTGGAAGATGAGGACCAAGATGACGACGGGGATGGTCACGATGACCGACGCCGCCATGATGTAGGGCACGGGGGACTCGAAGTACGACGCCCCCTGGAAGAACGCCAGCGCGGCAGGGACCGTGCGGGCATTGTCGGTGGAGGTCAACGAAATCGCGAACAGGAAGTCGTTCCAGCAGAAGAAGAACGTCAGGATGGCCGTGGTGAACACCCCTGGCGCGGCCAACGGCACGATCACCTTGCGGAACGCCTGCCACTGGGTGGCGCCGTCGACCTGTGCGGCGTACTCCATCTCCCACGGGATCTGACGGAAGAACGCCGACATCGTCCAGATCGACAGCGGCAGCGCGAAAGTCAGATAGGGGATGATCAGGCCGAGCCAGGTGTCGTAGATGCCCAGGCCGCGCCACATGTCGAACAGCGGGCCGACCAGAGCCGCCTGCGGGAACATCGCGATACCCAACGCCAGCGACAGCAGCACCTTCTTGCCCGGAAAATCCAGCCGCGCAATCGCATACGCGGCGAACATCGCGATGATCACCGAGATGACGGTTGCGATGACGGCGATGCCGATCGAGTTGATCAGCGCCCGGGTGAACAACGGCTGGCTGAAGATCTGCGCGAAGTTGTCCAGCGTGAACGTACTCGGAAGGAACTGCGGGTTACCAGAGACGATGTCCGACGGCGGTTTGAAGGCCAAGCTGATCATCCACAGCATCGGCGCGAAGCTGTAGATGACGATCACGATGCCGGCGATCGTCCACCACTTCGTGTTCTTGGTCACTGGTCACCCCTGACTTGCGAGAGGTCGGTTTTGAAGACCTTGATGAAGACCCACGCGATGGCCACCACGGACAGGAACAACAGCACCGAGACCGCTGATCCCATACCGAGATTGACCAGGGTGACGTTCTGTCGATAGGCCAGGAACGAGATCGTCTCGGTGTTGTTGGCGCCGGCTGTCATGACGTACGGGTTGTCGAAGATCCGCCAGGCGTCGAGCGTGCGGAACAGCAGTGCCACCATGATGGCGGCCTTCATGTTCGGCAGCGTGATCTTCCACAATCGTTGCCACGCGGTGGCGCCGTCCACCTTGGCGGCCTCCTGCATGTCCTCCGGGACCTGCACCAGGCCGGCCAGCAGCAGCAGCGAGATGAACGGTGTGGTCTTCCATATCTCGGACAGGCAGATGACGAAGATCGCCGACCACCGGTCACCGAACCAGTCGAAGTCGGTCAGGTTGAGCCACTGGTTGACGAAACCGGAGTCGATGGCGAACGCGTAGCGCCAGATGAACGCCGAGACGACCGTGACGATCCCGTATGGGATCAGGATCGCGGTGCGCAACGGTCCGCGACCGCGCACGATGCGCAGCATCACGAACGCGAACCAGAAGCCCAGCACGAGTTCGATCGCGACCGTGACGACGGTGATCGCCAGCGTGGTGACGAAGTCGTTCCACCAGACCGGGTCGGTGAGGACGACGCCGTAGTTGCTCAGTCCGACGAAGCGGCGCCCCTCCGGGTCGGTCAGGCGGAAGTTGTACAGGCTCAGGACCAGCGCGTAGCCCAGCGGGTAGGCGGTGACCAGCAGCATCACCAGGTACGACGGCGCCGTCAGGTAGAGACCGAGCCGCCGTTCCCCTTTGGCGCGCTCACTGAGCGCGGCCTTGCCCGGTTCCTTCTGTAGCGGTGGGGTCTGCAATGTGGTCACAGCAGCCGCCTCCCCGCCAACACGTCAGCCATGAATTGGTCTGTCCTTTCCGGGGTTTCGGCATTCACCGACGCCGGCGGATGCCAGGTCTGCTGCACCGCTCCGGAAATGTCGGTGTAGAACGGCGACAGTGGTCGCGGCCCGCCTTCGGCGATGGATTCCCGGATCAGGTCGGCGTTCTCGTACTCGGCCCGCAACTCCGGGTCGTCGTAGGTCGCCGCGTAGGGCGACGGCTCACCCTCGTCGAGCATGTACTGCGTGGCTTTCGGAAGCGCGTTGACGCATTCGACGAACGCGACGGCTTCGTCGGGATGTTCGGTGAACGCCCCGATCCCGAGGTTGGCGCCACCCAGCGGCGGAGCGCTGGGCCGGTCGGGCGCCACCCGCGGGTACCGCGCCCAGCCGATGTCGTCGACGACCTGCTGGGGCAACGTCCCGTCTTGCGCCGCAGTGCGGGCCGCGGCCAGCACGTAGGGCCAGTTCACCATGAACATGCCCTGATCGGACTGGAAGTTCGCGCGGGCCTGCTCTTCCGACGCGTTCGACATGTCGGTGGGTGCGGCGGTGGAGCGCGCCAAGTTGCCGATGATCTGTGCGGTCTTGTCGCCGGCGGGGCTGGCCATCGACGGCGTGGCGTCGCGCCCGGCCTCCACGTTCTGCAGCATTTCCCCGCCGGCGGAGAGCATCAACGCGTTGATCAGCACGGTGTAGCCCTCGTACCGCTGGGCCTGTACGGCAACCTTCTTGTTCTGCCCCACAGCGGCTTTGATCATCTCGTCCCACGTGAAGGTGGGGCTGGCCGGATCCACCCCGGCCGCCGCGGCATGCGATTTGCGGTACCAGAGCAGTTGCGCGTTGGACTTGTAGGGCACGCCGTAGACCTGGTCGTCCCAGGTACCTGTCTGCACGGGAGCCGGCAGCATGCCGGCGGTCAATCGTTGGGTCTCCTCGGCGCTGTAGGGCCGCAGGAATCCGGCGTTGGCGAACTCGGCGGTGAACACGACGTCGAGGCTGACGATGTCGATCGAGGAGTCCCCGGCCGCCAGCCGCCGCACCATCTGTTCACGTTGCGCGGTCGCCGTGCTGGGCAGCGCTTCGATACGCACCTGATATGCGCCGCCGGAGGCGTCGGCGCATTCCTGCGCCCGGGTGACCGAGCCACCGTTGTCGGGGAGGATGTACCACGTCAGCGTCGGGGGGCCGCCCTCGCTGCCGCAACCGGACAACAGCGTCGCGGCGACCAGAGGCGCACTGGCCAGCGCGATTGCGCGACGCCGTCGCCCGCGGGCGAACAGGTTTCGTCTCATCACGTCCTCGTTTATGAAGTTTGTCCCTCGTATATGAAACCGTGGCCTTCGATGAGGGCCACGGGCAGCACATTCGATACCCGTCGAGTGTGTCACACCTCACAGGTTCGGTGGGGGATCGGCCCGCCGAGGAGAGCGACCAAGTGGACACACCGGGGGCGGCCCGCAAGGCTGGTGGCTCAGCATCCCAGCAGCCGTGAAGGAGAGTCGTGCCCGCTGCAGACATGTCGTGGTGGCAGACAGCCGTCGTCTACCAGGTCTACATCCGCAGCTTCGCCGACGGTGACGGCGACGGCATCGGCGACATCGCCGGGCTGCGAGAGCGTCTGCCGTACCTGGCCGGCCTGGGTGTCGACGCGATCTGGATCAACCCGTGGTATCCGTCGCCGATGGCCGACGCCGGATATGACGTCGCCGACTACCGCGACATCGAACCCGCGTACGGGACGTTGGCTGATGCCCAGCAACTGATCGCCGACGCCCACGCCGCGGGTATCCGGGTGCTGCTCGACATCGTGCCCAACCACACCTCCGATCAGCACGCGTGGTTCCGCGCCGCGCTGGCCGACGAGCCCGGTGCACGGAATCGCTACCACTTCCGCGCCGGCCGCGGGCCCGACGGCGCGCAGCCGCCCAACAACTGGCAGAGCGTCTTCGGTGGTCCGGCATGGACGCGGCTCGCCGACGGCGCGTGGTACCTGCACTTGTTCGCCCCCGGCCAACCCGACCTCAACTGGGACCATCCCGAAGTGCGTGCCGAATTCGAGGACATCCTCGCTTTCTGGTTCGACCGCGGGGTCGACGGGTTCCGCATCGACGTGGCGCACGGACTGGTGAAACAGGCCGGGCTGCCCGACGCCGACGAATCTGTGGACACCGCACAGTCACTCGTGCAGGACCGCGCCGGTCATCCTGCGTGGGACCAGGACGGCGTGCACGACATCTACCGCGGGTGGCGGGCGGTGGCCGACCGCTACACCCCCGAACGCATCTTCATCGCCGAGGCGTGGGTGGACGGCAATGAACGGCTGTCGCGCTACCTGCGCCCCGATGAGCTGCACACCGCTTTCCAATTCGATTTCCTGCGGACACCCTGGCGGGCAGCGGTGTTGCACGAGGTCATCGACGACGCGATCGCCGCCGCGGCGACGGTCGGCGCACCCCCGACCTGGGTGCTGTCCAACCACGACGTCACCCGCACCGTCACCAGGTTCGCGCGCTCGCAACCCACCCACCTGATCGAAACCGACTGGGAACGCGGACGCTGGGCCGACGAGGACCCCGATCACGAACTCGGCCGTCGGCGTGCCCGTGCGGCGGCTCTGGTCCAACTGGCGCTGCCGGGAACGGCCTACGTCTACCAGGGCGAGGAACTGGCCCTCGAAGAGATCGAGGATCTACCCGACGAAGTGCGTCAGGATCCGACGTGGGTGCAGTCCGGATTCACCGACGTCGGCCGCGACGGATGCCGAATTCCGTTGCCGTGGACGGAAACCGACGTACCGTACGGATTCGCCTCGCGCCCGGACGCGGTGACCTGGCTTCCGCAGCCCACGCACTGGGCGCAGCACAGCGTCCAGGCGCAGGACCGGGATCCGGACTCGACGCTGAACCTGTACCGGCGCGCGCTGCAACTGCGGCCGTCGCTGTGGCGCGACGCCGGACCGGTGCACTGGCTCGACATCGGCGCCGATGTCGCGGCGTTCCGGCGTGGCGACGCGCAGTGCTGGGTCAACACCGGCGAGCACGACGTTTCGTTGCCTGCCGACATGACGGTGGCGGTGGCTTCGGCTCCGGCCGTCGGAAACGTTCTGCCGCCGGACACGGCAGTCTGGTTGCGACCGGGGGTGACCAGGTAGAGGTCTTTGTGCCCTCGTCGGCTCCGCATTCGGCAGCGCACCCTGGTAGGTGACCAACGAACTGCGAAGGACGGTCGAGTCGATGGACGAAATCTTCCCCGATGCCGAGACGGTGCGCTCGGCGCTGGCTTTGGCCGGCCGGGCACCATCGGTGCACAACTCCCAGCCGTGGCAGTGGAAGGTGGGCGAGCACAGCCTTCACCTCTACGCCAACCGCGACCTGCTCCTGACGCACACCGACCCGGACGGCCGTGATCTGATGCTCAGTTGCGGTGCGGCACTGCATCATTGCGTGGTCGCGCTGGCTGCGCTGGGCTGGCAAGCCAAGATCCGGCGGTTTCCGGACCCGGCCGATGCCGACCATCTGGCCGCACTCGAGCTGTACCCGTACCCGGCTGCCGACCTCGACGTGGCCCTGGCCGCGGCGATTCCCCGCCGACGCACGGACCGTCGTCACTACAGCGCCTGGCCGGTACCCGGCGGCGACATCGCGTTGATGGGCGCGCGCGCCGCACGCGCAGGTGTCATCCTGCGTCGCATCGACGATCTGCAGGCGTTGCGCCAGTTGGTCACTGCCGCCGCCTCGCGGCACCTGGCCGACCCCGAGTACCTGGCCGAGTTGACCACGTGGAGCGGACGCTACGCGTCCACAGCCGGTGTGCCCGCACGCAGCGTCCCCGGACCCGACGGCACCGGGCCGATCCCGGTGCGGTCGTTTGCCGGTGGCGTGCTCGCCCAGCCGCCCGGAGTCCACCCCGGAGAAGACAACGCCGTGGTGGTCGCGCTCGGTACCGTCGCCGACGATCGCCTCGCGCAGCTGCGCGCCGGTGAGGCCGCCAGCATCGTGATGCTGACCGCCACGGCCCAGGGGCTGGCCTGCTGCCCGATCACCGAGCCGTTGGAGGTGGCCGAGACGCGGTCGACGGTGCGCGCCGATGTTTTCGGAACGGACGCACACCCGCAGATGATGTTGCGCATCGGCTGGGCGCCGGTCAACGCTGACCCGCTGCCGTCGACTCCGCGGCGGGATCTGTCGGAGATCATGACGACGCTCGACGGAGCGCCGATCGGCTGAACGGGCCCGCTCAGCCGTCGCCGGGGCGGCGGTGACGGTCGAGTTTGGACACGAACACCGCCGCCTGGGTGCGCCGCTCCATACCGAGCTTGGCCAACAGACGCGACACGTAGTTCTTGACCGTCTTCTCGGCGAGGAACATTCGGGCGGCGATCTGCTTGTTGGTCAGTCCCTCGCCGAGCAGATCGAGCAGGACGCGCTCCTGGTCGGTCAGGCCCGACAGCGGATCGGCGCGTTCGTCGTCGCTGCGCAGCTTGGTCATCAGCGCCGCGGCGGCGCGGTTGTCCAGAAGGGACCGCCCCGCGCCGACCTCCTTGATCGCGCGCGCCAGCTCCATGCCCTTGATGTCTTTGACGACGTAGCCGCTGGCACCGGCCAGAATGGCGTCGAGCATCGCCTCGTCGGAGGTGAACGACGTCAACATCAGGCAGCGCAGGTCCGGTAGTTGCGACAACAGGTCGCGGCACAGTTCGATGCCGTTGCCGTCGGGCAGCCGGACATCGAGCACGGCCACGTCGGGTTGGGTGGCGGGGATACGGGCAAGGGCTTCGGCCACCGAGCCGGCCTCACCGACGACTTCGAGGTCCGGATCGGCGCCCAGCAGATCGATCAGCCCCCGCCGGACCACCTCGTGATCGTCGACCAGGAACACCTTCACCACGATGGGACTCCAGTCTGCGTGGGGTTCACACGACCAGTATCGAACAATCGGTGTCGCGCAGTGCGACATTGCCGGGCGCGCCGACCACATCGGCCACCCCGCCTGCCCGGTCGCGGCCGACCACCAGCAGCTGGATGGAATCGGCGTGATGGCGCAGGTAGTCGAGGGTGTGGGCGCAACTCACCGGACTGATGTCGAGGTCGGGGTAGTCACGCGTCCACTGGGAGAACTGACGCGACCCCTGCGCCTGGATCTCGGCACACACGCGGGGTGGGGCGATCAATTGCACCGGGGCGCTGCGCCGATGAGCTTCCTCCAGTGCGTGCCGGACGACCGCAGGGCCGGCGGAGACGTCGTTGAACTCGACGGCCACGCTGCGCTGGTGAGCGCTGTGCGGGCGGTGTGCGCGCACGACGGCGACCGGGCAGTGGGCGGCGGCCGACACCGCGGCTGCGGTGGATCCGATGCGACCACGGGTGGCATGACGCAGTCCGCGCGAACCGACGCACAGCAGCGTGGCCGCCCGAGCCGCTTCGAGCAGAACGCGCACCGGCGGGCCGTGTAGAACCGCGATATCGATGTCGACACCTTTCTCGGTGGATTCCACCGCGGTCACTGCGTAGCGGATCGCCAGCTCGGCCGTCGCGAGCCGTCGGGCCTGATCTTGCGGGTCTGGCCGTTCGCCGTCCTCGGACGGCTCGATCACATAGACCAGCCGGAGAGGGAGCCCGTCGGCGACGGCGTGGTCGACAGCCCACAGGGCGGCATCGACAGCAGAGGGCGAGCCGTCGATGCCGACGACGATGCAAGGGCTACCGGTGCGTTCGTTCATTCCGCGCTCCTGTGGATTTCCACGACCTCCTCGATCGGTCGACGAGGTGTCGCCGGAGGGGGAGCATCCAGGGTGGCGGCACGCCCGACCCGGACCAGGACCTGGGGGAACGGTCGATCGGCGAGTAGCGCCGCCACCACCTCGCGTCCCGACGGTACTTCTGTGACATGGCTGACGGTGCAGGTAGCCATCCCGGCGGTGGTCGCGTCGAGGAGCAGCGCGGAAAGTGCTTCGCCGCAACGCAGTACGCTCTCACGTTCCTCGTCGACCGTCGACATGATCAGGATGGCGGACTGGTCCTCAGCGGTGTGGGTCTGTCGGTGCGGGCCAGATCCGGTCGGGAACGCCCGTCCCACATCGACGTGCCGCTGTTGGTCCTGAGATGCCAACGCGGTTCGTGGGATTGCGTCCGGAGAAGCGAAATCCGAAGTGGTGGACACCAGCTCGTCCTGGTAGAGCGGGTCGCCGTTGCGCAGGAGATTGGCCAGATGGGAAGCTTCGGCCACCATCGGGCGGTCTTCATCGGCGAGCCGGTCGATCCTGACTGACCCTGCCGTGCTGAGGGTTTCGGCGTACCCGGCGATCCATTCAGACGGCGCCTCGAGTGGGAGCCGCTCGGTATGCCGCAACAGGATGGCGTCGGCGCGACGCTTCTGCTCCGTGGATACCGATGGTGCCGGCGCGAACTCCACGGTGGCCAGGTGCAGCCGGTCGTCCTCGTCGGGCAACCGGTAGGCGGTGGTGTCCCAACCGGCGGCCGCCATCGCGACGCGGAAATGGTGCAGTGCGGCGCCACAACTGAGCAGGGCTTCCCCGCCGGAGGCGTCCGCTCCACGCAGGAGACGGTCAGGGTCTGCGAACAGCTTGACCTGGTCGGAGGTGACGACCCAGCGCCACGGTTGGCTGTTGTGCAACGACGGTGCTCGGCACGCCAACTGCAGGGCGTCGAGGATGACTTCAGATGGGACCCGGCTGGCGGGCATCGTGACCTCCTTTGCCTTCGACTCCCACCATGCCTGGGGTGCCGGCGGACCACCAGAGTCAATGGTCATCACCTGACCGGGCGGGGTCAGTGGTGCACCATAGGGGGGTGGCTACAACCGATGAGCCGGACGCCGGGGGATTGGGGCCGGTGCGCACCACCCTGTCGCAGCTGCGTCTGCGGGAGCTGCTCACCGAGGTGCAGGACCGCGTCGAACAGATCATCAAGGGCCGGGACCGGGTCGACGGGCTGGTCGAGGCGATGTTGGCCGTCACGTCGGGTCTGGAACTCGACCGCACACTGCGCACCATCGTGCACACCGCCATCGAGCTCGTCGACGCGCAGTACGGAGCCCTGGGTGTGCGTGGCGACGGACACGAACTCATCGAGTTCATCTACGAAGGCATCGACGAAGCCACCAGTGAGCTGATCGGGCATCTACCCGAAGGACGGGGTGTGCTGGGCGTCCTCATGGACGAGCCCAAAGCTATTCGCCTCGAAGATATTTCATGTCACTCATCCTCGGTCGGGTTCCCGCCCAACCATCCGCCGATGCGGACGTTTCTCGGTGTGCCGGTACGCATTCGGGATGAGATCTTCGGCAATCTCTACCTCACCGACAAGCGGGACGGGCAGCAGTTCAGCGAAGACGACGAAGTTCTGGTGCAGGCACTCGCCGCGGCCGCCGGGATCGCGATCGACAACGCCCGCCTCTACGACACGGCGCGCCGCCGACAGTCCTGGATCGAGGCCACCCGTGACATCGGCACCGAACTGTTGTCGGGCACCGATCCTGCAGGGGTGTTCCGTTCGGTCGCCGAGAAGGTGCAGGAACTCAGCGGCGCCAAAGCCACTTTCGTGGCCATTCCCGTCGATCCCGACGTAGCCGTCGAAGACGTCACGCAGCTGATGGTGGTCGCTGCTGCGGGCGACATCGATACCTCGGCACTTCCACGTATTGCGGTGTCAGAAACCGTTGTGGGAGATGCGTTCGTCGGGCGGGTTCCCGGACGGTTCAGCGGAATCGACATCGGAGTGGGCATGGGTGACGGACCAGCACTGGTGTTGCCACTGCGTGCCACCGATGCGGTGGCGGGGGTGCTCGTGTCGATGAGACCGGTTGGTGCGCAAGTCTTTCAAGCCGAAGAGCTGGACATGATGTCGGCGTTCGCCGACCAGGCGACACTGGCCTGGCAGCTGGCCACTGCGCAGCACCGGATGCGGGAGATGAGCGTCATCACCGACCGCGACCGTATTGCCCGCGATCTGCACGACCATGTCATCCAACGCCTGTTCGCCGTCGGTCTGTCCCTGCAGGGCACGGTCGCGCGGGCACGCTCCGACGAGGTGCGGGAACGTCTCGCCGGATGCGTGGACGACCTGCAGGACGTGATTCAGGAAATCCGCACCACGATCTTCGATCTCCATGGCGGCGCGTCCGGTGCCACTCGGCTGCGGCAGCGACTCGACGAAGCCGTCGCGGACTTCGTCGGCTCGGACGTGCGCACCTCGGTGCAGTACGTCGGGCCGCTGTCCGTCGTCGATGCCGTGCTGGCCGATCATGCCGAAGCGGTGGTGCGTGAAGCGGTCAGCAACGTTGTTCGCCATTCCGGCGCGTCGGCGCTGAGTGTCGTGGTCACCGTCGACGACGATTTGTCGGTCGAAGTGTCGGACAACGGCCGCGGGATCGGTGACAACATCACCGCGAGCGGGTTGGACAACCTTCGTCGCCGCGCCCAAGACGTTGGCGGCTCGTTTGCAGTCCGCGCAGAACCCTCCGGCGGAACGACGCTGTCGTGGCGCGCCCCGCTGCCGTGAGACACGCGAAAACCACATCCGTGTAATTTTCGCCGTTTCGCGTTTCCGCAGCTCACCGCGTCCTGACGGTGACGGGATCGCTTCTCCTTCGCAACAGCTTGATAACGCACAAATTGTCGCGGCGGCGTTTTCACAAATTGTCGGTTCAGTAAGCCCAGTAAGCGAAGTGATTCGCACAGCACGACGCAGAAGGACTGGGAGCACATGTCACGGACCAAGAAGGGCATCGTCGTTGTCATGATGGGCAGCGCGGGGATGTTCTTGAGTGCCCCGATGCTGAGCCCACTGGCAACCGCCGCGCCGACCCGTGGCGGTGTTCCGTGTGTTGGCATCTTGCAGCAAATGGTGTCCCGCCCAGCTGACATTCCCCAGGCGCTGCAGCAGGCAGCGTCGTCGTTGACCGCCGGGCCCGGCCAGCCCAAGCCTCCCGTGGTGGTGCCGCCGGCCAGTACGTCGCGGGCGGGGACGCCGCCGGTGCCGCCGCGTCCGCCGGCCTCGGTGTCGACGCCATCAGCCGCGAGCACGCGCCCGGTGCCGGGAGGCCCGGGCGCCCCGGTCTCGAGTTCGACCAGTGGCGGCGTTCCGCCCGCGCCTCCGGCTCCCGGCGGTCCTGCCGTCACGTCGGTCAACGGCGGGACACCCCCGGTGCCGGGTGTTCCCGGCGGGCCGGTTGGTACGCCGGTGGCCAACCCTGCGCCGCCGGCTCCGCCGGTTCCGGGCCTGCCGGTGGTGGGCGAGGCGGGTGCCGCGCTTCCCCCCGTGCCGCCCGCGCCCGGCGGTCCGGCCACCGTCCCGGCCGGGGTGGCGACGCCGCCGGTCCCGCCGGCCCCGGGTCTGCCGATCGTCGGCCAGGCCGGCGCACCGCTTCCTCCTGCGCCTCCCGGACCCGGCGGCCCCGCAGCTGTTCCGGTAGCCGCCGCTGCTCCTCCGGCCCTGCCTGCTCCTGGCGCGCCGGTTGTCGGGCAGGCCGGGGCTGCCGGCGGACCGGGCGGACCGGTCCCCGGCGCACCGATTGCTGCTGCTGCCGGTGACGCCGGTGCCGGGGGCGCCGGAGCTGGTGGCGGCGCCAACGGCGCTGGTGTGGTCGGCGCGCCGGTAGACGGTGCCGCGGGCGCCGTCGGGCCGGCCGGTGCCCCCGTGATCGGTGAGGCCGGTGCCGTTCCTCCGGCTCCGGGCGCGCCCGTCGCGGCCGCCGCCGGTGATGTCGCACCGCCTGCTCCGCCGGCTCCGGGTGCGCCCGTCGTCGGTGAAGCCGGCGCCGTGACGCCGCCTGCGCCGCCGGCTCCGGGTGTGCCGGTGGAGGGTTCTTCGGGTGGGGTGACGCCGCCTGCGCCGCCGGCTCCGGGTGTGCCGGTGGAGGGTTCTTCGGGTGGGGTGACCCCGCCTGCGCCACCGGCTCCGGGTACCCCGGTCGAGGGCTCCATCGAGAGGTTCACCCCGCCGGCCCCACCTGCTCCGGCAGAACCCTCAGCGAGCACGATCGAGACCTTCACGCCGCCTGCCCCACCGGCACCGGCGAGCCCGTCTGAGTCTTCCGTCGAGGTGGCGACACCGCCAGCCCCAGGCGCTCCGGGCGCGCCCGTTTCGACCGAGGCGCAGGTTGTGTCGCCGCCGGCTCCGGGTGTGCCGGGTACGCCGAGTGCTTCGTCGGTGGAGGTTGTGTCGCCGCCGGCTCCGGGTGTGCCGGGTACGCCGAGTGCTTCGTCGGTGGAGATTGCGACGCCGCCGGCTCCGGGTGTGCCGGGTACGCCAAGTGCTTCGTCAGTGGAGGTTGCAACTCCACCCGCTCCCGGAACTCCGGGTGTTCCGGTGGTGACTGAGGGTGGTGTGGCTGTGCCTCCGGCTCCGGGTGCGCCGGGTGTTCCGGTGGTGACTGAGGGTGGTGTGGCTGTGCCTCCGGCTCCGGGTGCGCCGGGTGTTCCGGTGGTGACTGAGGGTGGTGTGGCTGTGCCTCCGGCTTCGGGTGCGCCGGGTGTTCCGGTGGTGACTGAGGGTGGTGTGGCTGTGCCTCCGGCTCCGGGTGCGCCGGGTGTTCCGGTGGTGACCGAGGCTGGCGTGCCTGCGCCTCCCGCGCCGCCCGCACCGGGAGGTCCTGCTGCGGTTCCGGTCGCTGCGGACGTTCCCGGTGCCCCAGGTGTCCCCGGGGCCCCCATCGACGCTGCTGCCGGCGGCGTGGGTGGCGGCGCTCCCGCTCCGGGCGCACCGATCTTCGGTGACGCCGGTGTCGCCGCTCCGGCGGGCCTGCCCGGTGGTGGTGCCCCGGTAGAGGGCGCGGCCGGGGTTGCGGCTCCCGGTGGTCTGCCCGGTGGTGGCGCCCCGGTGGAGGGCGCTGCCGGTCTCGCGGCTCCCGGTGCTGCGGCACCCCCGGCTCCCGGTGGTGTCGGCGCGGCTGCGGTTCCCGGCGGTACGCCGCCCGCGCCTCCGGCCCCTGGCGCCCCGATCTTCGGTGAAGCCGGCGTCGTGGCACCTCCGCTGCCGCCCGCTCCGGGTGGGGGAGTCGAGGTCCCGGCCGGCGGGGTCACGCCGCCCGCGCCGCCGACGCCGGGGACGCCCGTCGGTACCTCGGTGCCCGGCGCGACACCTCCGGCGCCGCCCGCCCCGCCGTCCTCGACCCCCGCGTCGGGTGGCGCCGGGACTCCGCCCGCGCCCCCTGCGCCGTCGACTCCGACCAACGTGTCGGTCAACGGCGGAACCCCGCCGACGCCGGCGACGCCCGGCACCCCGGTCAACACCTCCGTGTCCGGCGGAACCCCGCCGGTGCCAGGCACCCCCGGCACCCCGGTCAACACCGGCGCCGGTGTGCCCGGTACGCCGACCCCCGGCACTCCCGGGAGCTCGCTGACTGTCGCCGACCTGCTCACCCCGCCGGGTGCGCTGCGGGCCGTGCAGGACACCGCGTCGTCGGTGGCCAGCGTCCTCCCGCCGCCGCCGGCGCCCGCCCCGGGTGCGGTCGGTGCGGCATCGGTGGGAGTCCCGGCGCCGCCGGACCCGGTCACTCCGCTGGTGGCGACCGGACTCTCCAATCTGGTGAACCCCTCGCCGCTGTCGATTCCGTCGGTCCCGGGCCTGCCGATCCCGTTGCCCAACGAGATCCCGGTGCCCTCCGACCTGCTCTGCATCGGAACGGATTGGTCAGCCACGCAGGAAGATTCAGGAGCGGCGCCGATCGCCAACGTCGATATCCCCCGGGCGTTGATCACCGGGACGGCGCCGGCTGGACGCGACCGCTGGGGCAACGAGTAGCAGCCGCGGAGACAGTGGCGGACGGGTGACCATCCGCCACTGTCCTCGGCTCACGGGGTCTTCGTGGAGTCCTTCGACGACTGCGCGTTGGCGACGAGATCGGTAGCCACCTGAAACAGCGGGACGTTCGAGTCCTGCGAGAGCTTGCGCAACAGCTCGAAGGCCTGCACCGCGTTGACGTTGTAGCGTTCCATCACCATGCCCTTGGCCTGACCGATGATGTCGCGGCTGGCCAACGCCCGACGGAACTGTTCATCCCGTCGTGCGGAATTCCACGCCACCGACGAATGCGCCGCGAAAATCAAACCCAGCGTGCGTGATTCAGGCCCGAACGCGCGCGGTCGTTCGGCATAGATGTTCAACGCGCCCAACGTCTCATCGGCGATGAACAACTGGAATGCCATGACCGACCGGATCGGCGTCTCGGCCAATGCGTCGCGCCGATAGTTCGGAAAGCGGTCGTCGTGCTCCAAATCGGCCACATGGACGGTCTTTTCCTCCCACGCCGCTGTCAGGCACGGACCCTCGAGGTGGCGCTGCTGGATCTCGTCGAGGAGCACCGGCCATTCCGACGTCGCCGCCGGCGTCTCGATGTTCTTGGAGTTCTTCGTCAAGGTGATCCCGGCGCAGTCGGCGCCCGGAATCTCGACCGCGGCGTGCTCGGCCAGCTCGGCGATCACGCTGTCGGCGTCACCGTCGGTCCTGTTGTGCAGACCCTGCACCAACTCGGCCACACGTAGATGTGCGACCTCGACCGGGGTTGGTTCGTCCACCCTCACCGCCCTGCTCAAACGTCAATAATCGCTCAGAGATTACCGCCCGGCACCGCGCGTGAAGTGGGGGTCGGAGGAAGTCGGCGTCCCCGGCCGGTCACACCGCACGTAGATAGCGGCGGGTGACCAGTCGCTGCATCAGTGATGTCACCGGTCCGGCAAATTTGCTCCACCAGGTGGCGTGCCGCGAGAACGCGCTGACCTCCGCGTACACCGCGCCGGTCGACGGGTCGAAGCGCACCGCGAACATCTCCTCGCCGGATTCGGGATGACCGACCAGCGTGCCGTAGGCGAAGCCGCGTCGATCGGGCTCGTCGACGACGTAGACCACCCGGCACGGCGCGCCGATCGGACCCATGTGGACCAACACTTCGGATCCGACCTCGGCCACCGGGGAGGTGGCCTCCACCCACAGACCCGCACCGCGCAACATGCCCCAGCGCATGCCGGCCGCCGCGGCCTCCTCGAACCGCTCACGGCCGTGACCGATGACCGCCGTCTCCCGCACGTGGCGGTAGCCGCTGGGCATCGAGCCGCCGGTGGCGCCGATCTCGGAGTAGGTCAACGGCCGGCCTCTGACGTCGCTCAACTTCATGACGCCAGCTTGGCACTTCCGTCGATTCGACACACTGAGCAAAGTCGGTGCTGCCACGGGAAGCAACACCCAATACGGTGTGGAAGTGACCGTCAACGAATCCCATGCGCAACTGGGTGGGGGCTTCAATCCGCCGCAACCGACCACTCGTGGCGGGCCCGACTACGGTCGCTTCATCGAGGCGGTCCGCACGCTGCAGGACCACGCCCGCGCCGCCGACGCTCCCGACGACGTCATCACCCGCGCCGCAGACCTGATCGAAGAGGTGTCGCAGCTGCTGGCGCCCTTCGACGCCGACGAGTGGTCCTCACCGTCGGGCCGCCGACCCGACCTGCCCAACCGCGGCAATATCCTGGGCATCCCCTCGAAGCTGCATGTCACCGATGACAACCGGCTCGAAGGGACCATCCGGTTCCGTCGGTTCCACCTCGGCCGCAACGGCGCCGCTCACGGCGGTGCCGTGGCCCACCTGTTCGACTCCGTGTTGGGCTACGCCTCCTTCAAGCTCAGCGACAGCCAAGCCCAGCGCACCGCATACCTGCACATCGACTACCGCAAGATCGCCCGCGTGGAGCGCGACCTCTCTGTCGAGGCGCGCATCGACGAACTCGTGGGGCGCAAGATCTTCGTGTCCGGGCGACTACTCGACGGCCCGGACGTACTCGCCGACGCGAACGCATTGTTCGTCAAACTGAAGCCGGGACAGCCTTGAGCGGCGCGAACAGCCCTCGGGTCGTCCAGCGGTGGGCGCGGTGGCGCGACCGGCTGCGGGAGCGCCGCGTCGCCGACCTGAGCTATCGCATCACCATCGGCGTTGTCGGGCTCGTGGTCCTGGCGCTCGGCATCGTCGCCATCCCATACCCCGGTCCAGGCTGGGCCATCGTCTTCCTCGGGCTCGGCATCCTGGCCACCGAGTTCGAGTGGGCCCGGCGAGCGCTGCGCTACGCGCGCAAGCGCTACGACGCAGCCATGGCCTGGTTCCAACAGCAGGGACTCTGGGTGCAGGTCGCCGGCGCACTGTTCACCGCCGCCATCGTCCTGGGCACCCTGTGGTTGTTCGGGGCCCTGGCTTTCGCTGCCGGACTCGTCAACTTCGAACACCCGTGGCTCGACAGCCCCATTGGTCTGGGGAGCTAGCGACCCGTCCCGATAGCATGGTCGCCGTCAGCGACTCGGTCCTGGCCCACCACGCCACGTCCTCGACAGTTTGGAGATCCCGTCATGAGCGCGCCAGCCCGCCCCGCCCCGGCTGCCCCGATTCGGGTCGCCGCCGGGACCACCGCGGCGCAGGCAGTGCGCGACGCCGGCCTGCCGTCCCGGGGAGCGTCTGACGCAGTCGTCGTGGTCCGCGACGCCGACGGCCGGCTGCGCGACCTGAGCTGGGTTCCCGACACCGACGTCGAGGTGACGCCGGTGCCGGCCGACAGCGAGGACGGCCGCAGCGTCATCCGGCATTCGGCCGCCCACGTCCTGGCGCAGGCGGTGCAGGAACTGTTCCCCGACGCCAAGCTCGGGATCGGCCCGCCGATCACCGACGGCTTCTACTACGACTTCGACGTCGCCCAACCTTTCACGCCCGAGGACCTCGAAGCCCTCGAGAAGCGCATGCGCAAGATCGTCAAAGACGGTCAGCTGTTCGAGCGGCGTGTCTATCCGTCCAAAGACGCCGCGCGCGAAGAACTGGCCGACGAGCCCTACAAACTCGAACTCGTCGACGACAAGTCCGGGGACCTGGAGGGTTCGGACGAGATCATGGAGATAGGCGGCGACGAACTCACCGCCTACGACAATCTCAACCCACGCACCCGCGAACGGGTCTGGGGTGACCTGTGCCGGGGTCCGCACATCCCCACCACCAAATACATTCCGGCGTTCAAGCTCACCCGCAGCTCTGCGGCCTACTGGCGCGGTGACCAGAACAACGCCAGCATGCAACGCATCTACGGCACCGCCTGGGAGTCTCAGGAGGCGCTGGACCGCTACCTGGAACTCATCGAGGAGGCACAGCGCCGCGACCACCGCAAACTCGGCGTCGAACTGGACCTGTTCAGCTTCCCCGACGAGCTGGGGTCGGGCCTTCCGGTGTTCCATCCCAAGGGCGGAGTGATACGCCGCGAACTGGAAGACTATTCGCGCCGTAAGCATTCGGAAGCCGGCTACGAGTTCGTCAACACCCCGCACATCACCAAAGAGCAGCTCTACATCACCTCGGGACACCTGGAGTGGTACGCCGACGGGATGTTCCCGCCGATGCACATCGACGCCGAGCTCAATCCCGACGGCACGGTGCGCAAGCCGGGCCAGGACTACTACCTCAAGCCGATGAACTGCCCGATGCACCACCTGATCTACCGGTCGCGTGGTCGTTCGTATCGGGAACTTCCGTTGCGGCTCTTCGAGTTCGGCTCGGTGTACCGCTACGAGAAGTCCGGGGTGATCCACGGGCTGACCCGGGTGCGTGGGATGACGCAGGACGACGCGCACATCTACACCACGCGGGAACAGATGCGCGACGAACTGGCCTCGCTGCTGGGGTTCGTGCTCGAGCTGCTCGCCGACTACGGCCTCAACGACTACTACCTGGAGTTGTCGACCAAGGACCCGGACAAGTATGTCGGTTCCGACGAGGTATGGGAGGAGGCCACCGCCACGCTGCGTGAGGTGGCCGAGGCCTCCGGCCTGGAGCTGGTGCCCGATCCCGGCGGCGCGGCGTTCTACGGGCCGAAGATCTCCGTCCAGGTCAAGGACGCGCTCGGCCGCAGCTGGCAGATGTCGACCATCCAACTCGACTTCAACATGCCGGAACGCTTCGAGCTCGAGTACACCGCCGCCGACGGGTCACGCCAACGGCCCGTGCTGATCCACCGTGCACTGTTCGGTTCGATCGAGAGGTTTTTCGGCGTCCTGACCGAGCACTACGCGGGCGCGTTCCCGGCGTGGCTGGCCCCGGTGCAAGTGGTCGGGATTCCGGTCGCCGACGGCCACATCGAGTATCTGCAGGGACTGGCTGCCCAACTGCGCGGCTCCGGCATCCGCGTCGAGATCGACACCAGCGACGACCGGATGGCCAAGAAGATCGTCAACCACACCAACCAAAAGGTGCCGTTCATGCTGCTCGCGGGTGACCGCGACGTGGAGGCCGACGCGGTGTCCTTCCGGTTCGCCGACCGCACCCAGATCAACGGTGTCCCAAGAGAGTTGGCGGTCAAGACGATCGTCGACTGGGTGCAGCGCAGAGAAAACGCTTTCCCCACAGCCGATCTGGTGACGATCGACCACACGAACGAGGCGTGACGTGGACCCGGAGGACACGATCATCGACCGCGGTGCCGGCCATCCCGACCGCCTGCAGCGGTTGTGGACACCGCACCGGATGAGCTACATCGCCGACGCCGTCAAGGGCGGCTCGGCGGCCTCGTCGGAGCCGTTCACCGACATCCCCAACATGTCCGACGAGGACGGATTGGTGGTTGCCCGCGGCGAGCTCGTCTACGCGGTGCTCAACCTCTACCCGTACAACCCGGGCCATCTGATGGTGGTGCCGTACCGGCGCGTGGCCGAACTCGAGGAGCTCACGAAGCCGGAGAGCGCCGAGCTGATGGCGTTCGCCCAGAAAGCGATCCGCGTCATGAAGGCCGTGTCGCGCCCGCACGGCTTCAACGTCGGACTGAACCTGGGCACCTCGGCCGGTGGCTCGCTCTCGGAACACCTGCACATGCACGTGGTGCCCCGGTGGGGTGGCGACGCCAACTTCATCACCGTCATCGGCGACTCGAAGGTGATCCCGCAGTTGCTGCGCGACACCCGCGCGCTGCTGGCCGCCGAGTGGGAAAAACAGCCGTGAGTGACTTCTACCTCCTGACGCGTGCGGCTTACACGAAGCTGTCGCGTCCGGTGGCAAGAGGGGCTCTGCGGATCGGGCTGACACCCGACAGCGTCACGATCCTGGGCACTGCCGGGTCGGTGGTGGCCGCGCTGATCCTGTTCCCGATGGGGCAGCTGTGGTGGGGTGCGGTGGCCGTGTGGTTCTTCGTCCTCGCCGACATGCTCGACGGCGCGATGGCCCGGGAACGCGGCGGCGGCACCCGCTTCGGCGCGGTGCTGGATGCGACCTGCGACCGTGTCAGCGACGGCGCGGTGTTCTGCGGGTTGCTGTGGTGGGCGGCGTTCGGACTGCACAGCCCCGAGCTGGTGGTCGCCACGATGATCTGTCTGGTGTCCTCGCAGGTGATCTCCTACATCAAGGCGCGCGCGGAGGCCAGCGGCCTGTCCGGTGACGGGGGACTGATCGAACGCCCGGAACGGCTGATCATCGTGCTCGTCGGCGCCGGGCTCTCGGACTTCCCGCTCGCTGGGCTGCCGTGGCTGCTCGACGTCGCGATGTGGGTGCTCGCGGTGACCAGCGTCATCACCATCGGCCAACGCCTGCACAGTGTGCGTGCCTCGGCCGGGGCGATGGACCGTCTCCCGGGCCCCGACAACGCCGAGACACCGGACCAATGAGCGGCCGGCCCGACCGCGGCGGACTGCTGGCGATCCCGTCGGCGGTCGGGGCGCAGCTCACCGACTGGGGTTACGCATCCGGGTGGCGTCTGGTGCGGGCTGCCCCGGAGATCGTGGCGCGCAACGCATTCGACGCCGGCGCGCGCTACGCCGCCCGCAACGGCGGGCCCGAGCAACTGCGCAAGAACCTGGCGCGGGTCATCGGCGTCGCCGCCCCTGATGTCCCCGAGGAACTGATGCGCGCGTCGCTGGCCTCCTACGCGCGGTACTGGCGGGAGGCGTTCCGCCTGCCGTCGATGGACCACGCCGAGCTGGGCCGCAAGCTCAGCGTCGACAACGTCGAGATGCTGTGGTCGGCCCTGCAACAGGGACGCGGAGCAGTGATGGCCTTGCCGCACAGCGGCAACTGGGACATGGCCGGGGTGTGGTTGGTGCAGAACCACGGCAGCTTCGCCACGGTCGCCGAGCGCCTCAAACCCGAATCGCTGTACCACCGCTTCCTGGCCTACCGCGAGTCCTTGGGATTCGAGGTGGTGCCGCTGTCCGGCGGCGAGCGGCCACCGTTCGACGTCCTGCGGGACCGCCTGTTGAACAACGGGGTGGTCTGCCTGATGGCCGACCGGGACCTGACCCGCACCGGGGTGCAGGTGGACTTCTTCGGCGAACCCAGCCGCCTGCCCGCCGGCCCGGCCAAGCTCGCGTTGGCCACCGGTGCGGCGCTGTTTCCGGTGCACTGCTGGTTCGAGCCCGACAACTGGGGCATGGCGGTCTATCCCGAGCTGGACACCAGCAGCGGCGACGTCACGGCGATCACCCAGGCGCTCGCCGACCGCTTCGCGCAGAACATCGCCGAACACCCGGCGGACTGGCACATGATGCAGCCGCAGTGGCTGGCCGACCTGTCGCAGGAACGTCGGGCCCGTCTGGAGGCGACCTGATGCGCATCGGAATGGTCTGCCCCTATTCGTTCGACGTGCCCGGCGGCGTGCAGTCGCACGTACTGCAGCTGGCCGAGGTGATGCATGCCCGCGGCCACGAGGTCAGCGTGTTGGCGCCGGCGTCACCCGAGGCCGCGGCGACTCTGCCCGACTACGTCGTCTCCGGGGGCAAGGCGGTGCCGATCCCGTACAACGGGTCGGTGGCACGTCTGCGCTTCGGCCCGGTGACCCACCGCCTGGTCAAGAAGTGGCTGCGCGACGGCCAGTTCGATGTGCTGCATCTGCACGAGCCCAATGCGCCGAGCCTGTCGATGCTGGCGCTCAACATCGCCGCGGGTCCCATCGTCGCCACCTTCCACACGTCGACGACGAAGTCGTTGACCCTGTCGGTGTTCGAGCCGATCCTGCGCCCGATGCACGAGAAGATCGTCGGCCGCATCGCCGTGTCGGACCTGGCGCGGCGCTGGCAGATGGAGGCGTTGGGCAGTGACGCCGTCGAAATCCCCAACGGGGTCGATGTCGGGTTCTTCGCCTCGGCGCCCCGTCTCGAGGGCTACCCGCGTGCCGGGAAGACGGTGCTGTTCCTCGGTCGTTTCGACGAACCTCGCAAAGGCATGGCGGTGCTGCTGGGCGCGCTACCCGCGCTGGCGGCGCGCTTCGGTGACGTCGAGATCCTCGTCGTCGGCCGCGGCGACGAGGACGAACTGCGCGAGCAGGCCGGTTCTCTGGCCAAGCACCTGCGCTTCCTCGGCCAGGTCGACGACCGCCTCAAGGCGTCGGCGATGCGCAGCGCCGACGTCTACTGCGCTCCCAACACCGGTGGGGAGAGCTTCGGCATCGTGCTGGTGGAAGCGATGGCCGCCGGCACCGCCGTGGTGGCCGCCGACCTGGACGCGTTCCGGCGGGTGCTGCGCGACGGCGACGCCGGCCGCCTGGTCCCGGTGGACGACGCGCCCGCGTTGGCCGCCGCGCTGATCGACGTGCTGTCCGACGACGCGACCCGCACCCAGTACATCGAGTGCGGCACCGAGACGGTCGCCCGCTACGACTGGCCGGTGGTGGCCGGCCAGATCCTCAGGGTTTACGAAACCGTCGCCGGAGCCGGAGTGAAAGTCCAGGTCGCGTCGTGATCTCGTGGGCGACGGCGGTCGTCGTCGTCGCGCTGGTCCTGCTGGTCGTGCTCGTCGCGATCTGGGCCTATCAGACCGCGCACCGGTTGGACCGGCTCCACGTGCGCTACGACCTGTCCTGGCAGGCGCTCGACGGTGCGCTGGCCCGCCGCGCGGTGGTGGCCCGGGCGGTGGCCGCCGACGCTTACGGTGCCGGACCCGACGGCAGGCGGCTGGCCGCGCTGGCCGATGCTGCCGAACGCGCGCCCCGATCCCAGCGTGAAGCCGCCGAGAACGAGCTGTCAGCCGCGCTGGACCGGGTCGACCCGTCTTCGATCCCGCGCGCGCTGGTCGCCGAACTGGCCGACGCCGAAGCGCGGGTGCTGTTGGCCCGCCGCTTCCACAACGATGCCGTGCGCGACACTCTCGCGCTGCGCGAGAGGCGTCCGGTGCGGTGGCTGAGGCTGGGTGGAACGGCCGCTCTGCCAACCTATTTCGAGATCGCCGAAGGTGGTGAACGGTCGACCCGCGAGGCGGTGCCGGCGGCTCGCCGCACGTCGGCGCGTGTCGTGTTGCTCGACGAGCACGGGGCGGTGCTGCTGCTGTGCGGCTCCGACCCGGCGTCGACCGCGTCACCCAAGCCCCGGTGGTGGTTCACCATCGGGGGCGCCGCCCAAGAGGGGGAGTCGCTGGCCGCCAGCGCGGCCCGCGAGCTCGAGGAAGAGACCGGGCTACGAGTGTTGCCCGACAACCTGATCGGCCCGGTGTGGCGCCGCGACGCCGTCATCAATTTCAACGGTGCGGTGCTGCGCAGCGAAGAGATGTACTTCGTTTACCGGGTCGCGCGCTTCGAACCCTCCGATGCCGGCCGCACCGGGCTGGAGCGGACCTACATTCATGCCCACCGCTGGTGTGATGCGACAATGATCGAAGAATTGGTCGCCAACGGTGAGGCCGTCTACCCGCTGCAGCTGGGCGAGCTCCTCGACGAGGCGAACGCGCTGGCCGACGCGCCGGACGCACTGTCGCAGCGGCCGCTGCAATCGATCCGCTGACGCGGAAAAGCCCGGATTTGCGGCCCTCACTAAACTGAATCGATAGCTATTGAAGGAGTAATGCTGTGGAAACCGAAGGGCTCGGCGCCCAGTCCTCGTCTGCCGCCAGCGGGCCTGCCCGTGGCACTGCGCGGGTGAAGCGCGGAATGGCGGAAATGCTCAAGGGCGGCGTGATCATGGACGTGGTCACCCCGGAGCAGGCCCGCATCGCCGAGGGTGCCGGTGCGGTTGCGGTGATGGCGCTCGAGCGGGTGCCCGCCGACATCCGCGCTCAGGGCGGGGTGTCGCGGATGAGCGACCCCGACATGATCGAGGGCATCATCGACGCGGTCACCATCCCGGTGATGGCCAAGGTGCGCATCGGCCACTTCGTGGAGGCACAGATCCTGCAGAGCCTCGGTGTCGACTACATCGACGAGTCCGAGGTGCTCACTCCCGCCGACTACACCAACCACATCGACAAGTGGCGCTTCACCGTCCCCTTCGTGTGCGGGGCCACCAACCTCGGTGAGGCATTGCGCCGAATCACCGAAGGTGCGGCGATGATCCGCTCCAAGGGCGAGGCCGGCACCGGCGATGTCTCCAACGCCACCACCCACATGCGCAAGATCGGCGGCGAGATCCGCCGGTTGACGTCGCTGAGCGAAGACGAGCTCTACGTCGCCGCCAAGGAACTGCAGGCGCCCTACGATCTGGTGGTCGAGGTGGCCCGCGCAGGCAAGTTGCCGGTGACGCTGTTCACCGCCGGCGGCATCGCGACTCCGGCCGACGCGGCGATGATGATGCAACTGGGCGCCGAGGGCGTGTTCGTCGGCTCCGGCATCTTCAAGTCCGGCAACCCGGCCGAACGGGCCGCCGCCATCGTGAAAGCCACCACGTTCTACGACGATCCCGACGTGCTGGCCAAGGTGTCCCGCGGGTTGGGCGAGGCGATGGTCGGCATCAACGTCGACGACATCCCGGTCCCGCACCGTCTCGCCGAGCGCGGCTGGTAGCCCCTCCCAGATGGCGATCGAAGAGATCCTCGATCTGGAGCAGATCGAGGTCAACATCTACCGCGGTGGTGTGTTCAGTCCCGAATCCGGTTTCCTGCAACGCACTTTCGGTGGCCACGTCGCCGGGCAGTCGCTGGTGTCAGCCGTGCGCACGGTGGATCCGAAGTTTGTGGTGCATTCGCTGCACGGCTACTTCCTGCGGGCCGGCGACGCGCGGTCGCCGTCGGTGTACACCGTCGAGAGGATCCGCGACGGCGGGTCGTTCTGCACCCGCCGGGTCAGCGCGATTCAGCACGGCGAGACCATCTTCTCGATGTCGGCGTCGTTCCAGACCGACCAGAGCGGCATCGAACACCAGGACGCGATGCCGCCGGCGCCGCCGCCGGACGACATTCCCGACTTCAAGTCCTCGAGCAGAGTGTTCGACGACGCGAGCTTCCGCCAGTTCGACGAGTGGGACGTGCGCATCGTGCCGCGCGACCAGCTGACCAAGCGTGAGGGCAAGGCCTCGCAGCAGCAGGTGTGGTTCCGGCACCGCGATCCGCTGCCTGATGACCACGTCCTGCACATCTGCGCGTTGGCCTACATGAGCGATCTGACGCTGCTGGGCTCGGCCCAGGTCAACCACATCGAGGAACGCAAGCACCTGATGGTGGCGTCCCTGGATCACGCGATGTGGTTCATGCGGCCGTTCCGCGCTGACGAATGGCTGCTCTACGACCAGTCCTCCCCGTCTGCCTGCGGTGGGCGGTCCCTGACGCAGGGCAAGATCTTCAACCGGTACGGGGAGATGGTGGCGGCGGTCATGCAAGAAGGGCTCACCCGCTACCCGCGCGACTTCGCTCGCGGCCGCGAGTGAGTCCCCGCGTCGGGGTGCTCGCGCTGCAGGGCGACACCCGGGAACACCTGCAGGCCTTGCAGGCCGCCGGAGCCCAAGCGGTCACCGTACGACGGACCGAGGAGTTGAACGCGGTTGACGCACTGGTGATTCCAGGTGGTGAAAGCACCACTATGAGCCATCTGCTCCGTGAGTTCGACCTGCTCGAACCGCTTCAGAAGCGCCTCGCCGACGGGATGCCCGCCTACGGGTCGTGCGCCGGAATGATCCTGCTGGCCGGGGAGATTCTGGATGCCGGGGTGCCTGGGCGCGAGGCGCTGCCGCTGGGCGGCATCGATATCACGGTGCGGCGCAATGCCTTCGGCCGCCAGGTGGATTCCTTCGAGGAGGACCTGGAGTTCGCCGGGATCGACGGGCGGGTGCACGCGGTGTTCATCCGGGCGCCCTGGGTGGAACGGGTCGGACCGGAGGTCGAGGTGCTGGCCACCGCTGCCGGTCATCCTGTCGCGGTACGGCAGGGTCAGATGATGGCGACGTCGTTCCATCCGGAGGTGACCGGTGACCGCCGGGTGCACGCGATGTTCGTCGACTCGCTACGTACGGGGTGAGCGCAGGCCCAGGGTGCGCCGGCCTGCGGTGATCAACTCGTCCCGCAGTCGGGTGGGGTCGTCGCCGCCGTCGGGGTAGTCCACGCCGACGGCAGCGGAGATCCCGGCCATCACGATCGCGGCCCTGACTTGACCGCCCATGCCCGGTTCGACCCGGGTGAGCAACTCCATCTGCTGCGCGACGATCGCACCCCACGCGGGTCGCGTGCGCAGCAGTTCGCCGACGCTGGGATCCCCGGTCAGGATCGGAATCAGCGTGCGGTTGGCCACTGCGAGCGCCGCGAACCCGCTCAGCATGGTTTCGGCCTGCGCCCGCGCCCCGCGCTGGGAACCGGCGCTCTCGACGAGCTGTGCCAGCTCGGCGATGACCGGCTCCACGATGGCTTCCAGCAACTCGTCACGAGTGCGGAAATGATGGTAGATGGCGGATTTCGTGAGTCCGAGCTCATCGGAGATCATCTGCAGAGACGTCCCCGCGACGCCATGGCGCCGGAACAGCTCGATGGCGACGTCGATGAGTCGCGCTCGCGTGGTGCCGCTCACAGCCGCACCCTCCGCATAGACCATCTAACAATCGGCGATCCGCTGACCATTCGTACAGTTTATCGCTGTACGATCGGTCGGTAACTGGCTGTACGTTTGGTCAGTTTTCGGACTACCCAGCCCCATTCAGGAGTGGACTTGACCAGCAGTGCCCTCGATTCCACCGATTTCTCCTCCACCGATTTCCGCTCCACCAACTTCTTCCACGACCCCGCGCTGGTCGCAGATCCGTATGCGTTTCTGCGCCGGATGCGCGAGACCAGCCCGGTGCTGCGCGAACCGAACCAGGGCGTGCTGGTGGTCACCGGATACGAGGAAGCGCTCGCGGTGCTCGGTGACCACGAGTCGTTCTCTTCCTGCAACACCGTCACCGGTCCGTTCCCCGGATTCCCGGTACCACTCGAGGGCCTCGACGAGGCTGCAGTCCGCGCGCTGATCGATGAGCGCCGCGCGGAACTTCCGTTCAGCGACCAGCTGCCGTCGTTCGATCCACCCACCCATACCGCGCACCGGTCTCTGTTGTCGCGCCTGATCACTCCGAAGCGGTTGAAGCAGAACGAGGAATTCCTCGAGCGCCTGGTCGATCAGGTCCTGACGCCGTACCTGGCCAACGGAGGCGGCGAATTCATCCGCGAGGTCGGCAACCCGGTCGCACTGCTGGTGATCGCGGACCTGCTCGGCGTGCCCGAGGAGGACCGCGCCGAACTCGCCGGTGTCCTGACCGGGGAGATCGCGCTCGGCAGCACCGAGGGTGCGCAGATGTCGCATACCCCGCTGGAATACCTCTACGGCCGGTTCTCCGATTACATCGCCGACCGCCGCGCACACCCGCGCGAGGACATTCTGACCGAGATGGCGCAGGCGACGTTCCCCGACGG
This sequence comes from Mycobacterium sp. SMC-4, assembly GCF_050205565.1. Classification (GTDB taxonomy): domain Bacteria; phylum Actinomycetota; class Actinomycetes; order Mycobacteriales; family Mycobacteriaceae; genus Mycobacterium. Next base: position 158,470 of record NZ_JBNMQU010000014.1, read on the forward strand.
CAGCCTGCCCGAGGTCATCGACGTGGTCCGGGTGGCTGCCAACCTCTTCTCGGCCGGGCAGGAGACCACGGTCCGGCTGCTGTCCTCGGCGATGATGATCTTGGCCGAGGACCGCGATCTGCAGAACACCCTGCGCCGCAGCCCGGAACTGGTGCCCAACTTCATCGAGGAGGCGCTGCGGTTCGAGAGCCCGATTCGCGGCGACTTCCGACTGGCCCGCGCGGCGACGACCGTCGGCGGCGTCGACATCCCCGTCGGCGCCACGGTGATGGTGAACTACGGTGCGGCCAACCGGGACCCCCGCGTCTTCGAGAACCCCGACGTCTTCGATCTCGAGCGTCCGAATGCCCGGCGGCACATCGCCTTCGGGCGCGGCATCCACAGCTGCATCGGCGCGCCGCTGGCCCGGACCGAAGGCCGGGTGGTGATCCAGCGACTGCTCGAGCGCACCAGCACCATCGGCGTCGACGAGAGCAGGCATGGCGCCGTCGGGAGCCGCCGCTACGACTACGTCCCGACCTTCATCCTGCGCGGACTGACCGACCTGCACCTGGAGGTCGCCCCGTGAGAGTCCGCGTCGACGACGACTCCTGCGCCGGTCACGGCGTCTGTGTGGCGCTGTGCCCGGAGGTGTTCACGCTGACCGATGACGGCTACGCGCAAGCCGTCGACGACGATGTCGACCCCACACTGCAGGGCGCTGTCACCGAAGCGATCGACGGCTGCCCGGAGCGGGCCATTTTCACCGACCACCCGAACGACACGAAAGAGCAACGATGACACTTGATTTCGCGCACAAGGAACGCACGGCCTTCGACCTGTCCGGCAAGGTCGTGGTCATCGTCGGTGGCGGCCAGATGCCCGGTGACAAGATCGGCAACGGACGCGCCACCGCGGTCGTCGCCGCTAGGCACGGAGCCGAAGTGGTGGCCGTGGATCTGAACCTCGGTGCCGCGCAGGAAACCGTCGACATGATCGCCGCTGAGGGTGGCACCGCCTACGCGGTGCAGGCAGATGTGGCCGAAAAAGACGACTGTCAACGCATTTTCGACACTGTGATCCAGCGCAGCGGGCGCGTGGACGGCATGGTCTACAGCGTCGCGATCAATCCGCCGTTCGACTTGGAAACCAACTCGATGACGGTGGAGGCCTTCAACCACGGCATCAACGTCAACATGCTCGGCTGCTTCCACTGCAACCTGTTCGCCGCACAGTGCATGGAGAAGAACGAAGGGACCAGTACCGGCAGCATCGTCAACTTCTCGTCGATCGCCAGCGTGAAGAACGAGATCGGACTGAACATGGGAATCATGCCCTACGCGTTGGGCAAGTGCGGCTTGAACTACATCACCGAGCTGACGGCGGTGCAGTACGCCGAGGCCGGTATCCGGGCCAACACCCTGATGCTGGGGCCCATCGACTCCACCCTGGGCAACCACGACTCCCAGGAGCTGTTCGGTTTCGATCCCGACGAGGTCGACGCAGCGTACAAGGAGGTCGTGAAACTGAAGATGGGCCGGGCCAGCAGCTGGGAGACCGCGTACGCCGCGCTCTATCTGCTCGCCGACGAGTCCCGGTTCATGACCGGTCAGCAGATCCGTCTGGACGGGGGAGCGACCGTAGTGCGCTGAGTGCGGGTCAGCGCAGCGGCAGCCCGGTGATCGCGCGGGCCATCACCAGTCGCTGGATCTCGCTGGTGCCCTCGAAGATCGTGAAGATCTTGGCGTCGCGGTGCATCCGCTCCACGGGGTACTCGCGGGTGTAACCGTTGCCGCCGAGGATCTGGATGGCCTCGTCGGTGACGTACACCGCGGTCTCGCTGGCCACCAGCTTGGCCATCGAACCCTCGGCCGACTCGAAGGCCTTGCCGTTGCGGGCCATCCAGCCGGCCCGGTACACCAGCAGTCGCGCCGCGTCGATGCGTGCCTTCATGTCGGCGAGCTTGAACGCGACTGCCTGGAACTCGCCGATCTTGCGGCCGAATTGCTCACGCTCGCAGGCGTAATCGCGGGCGTACTCGTATGCTGCGCGTGCCACGCCGACCGCCATCGCTCCGACGGTGGGGCGGGTGCGTTCGAACGTCGCCAGTGCGGCCTGGCCGGCGGCCTTCTTGCCTTCGCGCACCTTGGCGATACGCGCGTCGAACTTCTCCTTGCCGCCGACGATGAGCCGTCCGGGGATGCGCACCTCGTCGAGCACCACCTCGGCGGTGTGGGAGGCGCGGATGCCGTGCTTGAGGAACTTCTGTCCCTGGCGCAGGCCCTTGGTGCCCGGCGGGATGATGAACGACGCCTGCCCGCGGGTGCCGAGCTCGGGGTGCACCGACGCGACCACCACGTGCACCTCGGCGATGCCGCCGTTGGTGGCCCAGGTCTTGGTGCCGTTGAGCACCCACTCGTCGGTGGCCTCGTCGTAGCGTGCCCGCGTCAGGATCGCGCCGACGTCGGAACCGGCGTTGGGTTCAGACGAACAGAATGCGGCGACCTTGGGGTCGTCGACGCTGCCGAACATCTGCGGGACCCACTCGCCGATCTGCTCCGGGGTGCCGTTGGCGGCCAGCGATGCCGCCGCCAGCCCGGTGCCCAGGATCGCCAGCGCGATGCCTGCGTCGCCCCAGAACATCTCCTCGAACGCGACGATCATCCCCAGGCCGGTGGGTTCGGCCGCTTGCTCGGCGAAGAACTCCATGGAGTAGAGGCCGATTTTGGCGGCTTCGGCGATGATCGGCCACGGCGTCTCTTCCCGCTCGTCCCACTCGGCGGCGGCCGGACGCACCACGTCGGCGGCGAACTCGTGCACCCATTTCTGGACGTCGAGCAGGTCGGAGGACAGCTCCAGGGAGAACGTCATGCGTCGATCTTACTGCGGAGTAAGATCGGACGCGCCCACTGTGGTGCACTTAACAGTGCGCCCGTGTTGTCCCATGTGGTGGGCCTCGAGCCCGGGCCACCGTAAACTGGGCAATCGACTCTGATGTCGGCGAAAGAGGTAGTACCTGCATGAGCGGCCATTCCAAGTGGGCCACCACCAAGCACAAGAAGGCCGTGATCGACGCGCGTCGCGGCAAGAACTTCGCCAAACTCATCAAGAACATCGAGGTGGCGGCCCGGACGGGTGGCGGTGACCCCGGCGGAAACCCGACGTTGTACGACGCCATCCAGAAGGCCAAGAAGAGTTCGGTCCCCAACGACAACATCGAGCGCGCCCGCAAGCGCGGCGCAGGTGAAGAGGCCGGCGGCGCCGACTGGCAGCCCATCACCTACGAGGGGTACGGGCCGAACGGCGTCGCGATTCTCGTGGAGTGCCTCACCGACAACAAGAACCGCGCCGCCGGTGAGGTACGGGTGGCCATGACCCGCAACGGTGGCAGCATGGCCGACCCCGGTTCGGTCGCCTACCTGTTCTCCCGCAAGGGCGTCGTGACGCTGGAGAAGAACGATCTGACCGAGGACGACGTGCTCGCCGCGGTGCTCGACGCGGGCGCCGAGGATGTCAACGACCTGGGCGACAGCTTCGAGATCCTCTCCGAACCCACCGATCTGGTGGCGGTGCGCACCGCACTGCAGGACGCCGGCATCGACTACGAGTCGGCCGAGGCCAGCTTCCAGCCGTCGGTCACCGTGCCGCTGGACGCCGAGGGCGCGCGCAAGGTGATGAAACTGGTCGACGCGCTCGAAGACAGCGACGACGTGCAGGACGTCTACACCAACGCCGACATCCCCGACGAGATCCTCGCCCAGATCGAGGAGTAGTCCGCCCGGCTCATGCCGCGGGCATGAACGACAGTTCGGTGCACTCGGCGAGCATCGCCGCCAGGCCGGCGCGCGTCTCGTCGTCGGTGACCCCGCCCAGCCGCGTGATCGCGCGCTCTGCGACGCCGACCAGATCGGCGATGTGCCGACGGACGTGATCGACCGCCCCGCAGGACAGCACGATCTCTCGCGCCCGAGCGACGTCCCGCTCTCCGGCAGTCGCCCGGCCGACGATCCCGGTCAACGTCTCGACTTCCGGCGCACCGGCCCGGTCCAGGGTGACGCCGAGCAGCTCCGTCGGTTTCCCCGAGCGGATGTCGTCGCCGCCCTGTTTACCGCTGCTGTCGGTGGTCCCGAAAAGATCAGCGAGGTCGTCACGCAGCTGGAACGCCTGCCCCACGGCGGCGGCGTACTCGTGCACGATCGCGGCGGTCGCCTGCGTCGCACCACCGGCCACCAGTAGCCCCAGCTCCATCGGACGCTCGACGGTGTACACGCTGGTCTTGTAGCGCAGGATCTTCTCGGCCGTATCGGCGCGGTAGTCACGCCCGGCCTGCGCGCGCAGCTCCAGCATCTGCCCGGCGAGCACCTCCCGCCGCATACTCCGGAACGCTCCCCTCAGGCGCGCGGCGTCGCCCTGCAACTCGGCGACCGCGGCGTCGAACGTGTCGTGGGCGGTCGACCACAACAGGTCGCCGACGAGCAACGCCATGTGATCACCGAACTCCCGCGAGTCGCCCCACCCGCCGTCGGCGCGGTGAGCGGCCGCCAGCTCCGCCCGCACCGACGGCCGGCCACGGCGGATCTCCGAGGAGTCGATGACGTCATCGTGGACCAGGATCGCCGCGTGCAGCAGCTCCAGCGCCGCGGCCACGCCCACCAACGCCTGCGAGACCGCACCGGGCTGCGAGCCGACGCGCCACGCCCAGTACGCGAACCGCGGCCGCAGACGCTTGCCACCGGACTGCACGGCGGAGTGACACAGCGCCGCGACGCCGCCGAGGTTCTCGTCGACCCCCCGCAGCGGCTCGGCGACGTCATCGGTGACGGCGGACCGCAGGTGGTCTTCCAAGGCCGACAGGAACGTCGTCTGGTCGGTGTCGGGCACGAGTCCTCGCTCTCCGGTGCAGTGGCGTCGCCGCGAATGTACGGGGTGATGCGCGCTCTCTCACGACGAAGCGGCGGTGTGCGAGTCCGACGTTGTAGATACCTACAACCGCAAACCCGTTGACTGTGCATCCCCACGACAGTTGCCGAGTTGGCATGCCGCTCTTGGTGGAACGTGCACATACTTGCGTGTCTTGAGGGTAGCGAAAGGGACACCAAATGAGGCCCGTTAAGCAAAAAGACTCAGCGCCAAGAGAATTGAAGCGCGAGTTCTCTTTGTGGTCGGCGTTCGCGTTCGCATTCGCGTTCATCTCGCCGATCGTCGCGATGTACGGCATCTACGGGCTGTCGATCGCGACCGCGGGTCCCGGATTCTGGTGGACGTTCATCGTCGTCGGGATCGGGCAGTGCCTCGTGGCCCTAGCCTTCGGTGAACTGGTCTCGCGTTGGCCGTTCGAAGGTTCGATCTACCAGTGGACCAAGCGCCTGGCCGGCGAGGTCGTCGGGTGGATGGCGGGGTGGGTGCACATGTGGGCGCTCGTCATCATCATGGCCACGGTGGCCTACGGCGGCGCCGGCTTCCTGGCCCAGCTCATCGGCATCGAGAGCCCGACCGCTGTGCAGCAGAGCGTCGTGGCGCTGCTCATCCTGCTCGCCGGCACGGGGGCCAACATTCTCGGACGCGGATTCCTCAAGGCGCTGATGGGTGCGAGTATCGCCGCCGAGATCATCGCCTCGGTGGGGCTGAGCACCTATCTGCTGGTCTTCCATCGTCACCACGACTTCGGCGCCATCCTGCACGGCATCGACCTGACCAGCGGATGGTCCACGGCGTACCTGGTGGGTCCGTTCCTGGCCGCGCTCGCGTTCACCGGTTGGTCCATCCTCGGCTTCGAAAGCGCCGGCGCGATCGCCGAGGAAGTCAAGAACCCGCAACGCAGCGTGCCCAAGGCGATGCTGTTCGCCGTGGCGTTCATCGCGATCGTGATCGCCTACGCATCGCTGGCCGTGACCCTCGCGGTGCCCGACTTCGACCGGCTGACCTCCGGTGAGGAGGCCGACCCGGTGACCTACGTGCTGCGCAGCGCACTCGGTGAATCGGCCGTCAAACCGATCCTGTTCCTGTTCGTCATCGGCTTCCTGGCGAGCTTCCTGGCACTGCAGGCCACCGCATCACGGGTGATCTGGTCCTTCGCCCGGGATCGCGTGCTGCCGGGTTCGAAGGTGCTGGCCAAGCTGTCCAAGGCCGAGGCCCAGCCGGTCAACGCCATCCTGGTGACCACCGTCATCGGCGCCTTCGTCTACCTGATCTCAGCCACCGACATCTACTCGGTGCTGGTGACCTTCACCGCCGGCGGCTACTACATGGCGTTCCTGTTCCCGTTGGTGACCGGCCTGGTGGCCCGCGTGCGCGGCACCTGGGAGCCCGGCCCGTGGAACCTCGGCAGATTCGGCACCCCGGTCGCGGTGCTCGCGCTGCTGTGGGCCGGCTTCTCCTTCGTCAACATCGTCTGGCCGCGCACGGTGTCGGACACCTGGTACATCAACTGGGCGTTCTTCGTCGCGATGGGCGCGATCCTCGCGCTCGGCGCGGTCATCATCAGAGTGCGCAAGGTCGGCCGGCGCCCCCAGGAGGGCTCCGACGGCCCCGACGGGCCGCCTGAGCCGGTGGAGCAGACGCGGGCGGAACTCGTATGACGGAGCGCGTCGCCGTCGTCACCGGCGCCGGTAGCGGAATCGGGCTGGAGATCGCACAGATCCTGCAGACCGACGGCTGGCGGGTCGCCTCGATCTCGCGGGAACCCGCCCCGTCCATGGACAAATGGCTCATCGCCGATGTGGCCGAAGAGCGTGAGGTCAACGACGCGATCGCCGACATCGAGGCGGCACTCGGACCGATCGACGCGGCAGTGGTGTGCGCCGGCCACTACGAGGAGGTCCCCGCTCTGGAGATCTCGCAGGCGGCATGGGAACGGATGCTGCGGGTGCACGTAGGCGGGCTGGCTCATGTATGCCGCGCCGTGCTCCCGCAGATGCGCCGCCGCCGCCGCGGACGCATCGTCGGGATCGCCTCCGAACGCGCCATCGGCGGCGGCAGCAACGACGCGCATTACGCGGCGGCGAAAGCCGCCGCACTGAGCCTGTTGCGCAGCATCGCCGTGGAGGTCGCCGCCGACGGGGTGCTGGTCAACGCGGTCGCTCCCGGTCCCTGCGACACGCCGCTGCTCCCGCCCGATTCGTGGGAACGGGCCGAGGGATTCACCGAAGACCTGCCGGCGCGGCGCATCGCCCAACCCCGTGAGGTCGCCGAACTCGTGCAGGCGCTGCTGGAAGACGATCTCTTCCTGTGCGGAGAAGTGTTGTCGGTCAACAGCGGAACGGTCATCTGATGGAGGACACAGAACCGCGCCGCGTCTTCATCTCCGGGATCGACACCCGGCTGGGCGCCGCGGTGCGTCAGTACTTCACCGAGCGCGGCGCCGCCACCGACGGCACGCTCGCGAGCGCGGCGCACACCGACGGAGACGCGGTGCGGGCCGCCGTCGCGCGCGCCGTCGCGACGATGGGCGGCATCGATGCGCTGGTAGTCGCGCACGGGTTGCCCCAGGTGGCCGCGTTCGGCGACCAATCGATGCCGGACTTCTGGCGACACGTCGACACCACGCTGACCGGCAGCTTTCTCTACGCGCAGGCCGTCGCTGCCCACATGCGCGACGCCGGTTCCGCCGGCCGGATGGTGCTGACCACCTCCCGGTGGCACATCGGCGGCGACTGCCTGTCCGCCGTGGCCGCCGCCGCCGGCGGGATCGTCGCCCTGACCAAGACCCTGACCCGCGACTTCGGCGTCCACGGCATCGGGGTGAACGCGGTGGCGATCGGTGCGGTCGACTCGGAGTGGTCGATTTGCGATGTGGCAGGCGGAGTTTCGTACAAGGACACACCGATCGGGCGATGCGGGACAGTCGAGGAAGCGGCGCGCATCATCGGCTTGCTGTGCAGGCACCAACTCGGCGCCGCCGTCGGTCAAGTCGTCAACCTCGACGGTGGACTTTCCCGCAACCGGGTCTAGAAAGGCATTTGATGAACAACGACAACACTTCGTCGGCCGGCCGCCCGCCGATCATCGGCGTCGCCGATCCGCAGGTGCAGCCGCGGTACTCGGGCTGGACCACATTCGCGCGGCTGCCGCGGCTCGAGGACGTGGCGCACGCCGACGTCGTGGTGGTGGGTGTGCCCTTCGACAGCGCCGTCACCTATCGACCCGGAGCCCGCTTCGGCCCCAACGCGATTCGGCAGGGTTCGCGCCTGATCCGCGGCTACAACCCCGAATTGGACGTCAAGCCGTTCGAGGTCTGCCAGTTCGCCGACGCCGGAGACCTGGCGTGCAATCCGTTCGACATCGCGCAAGCCGTCGACCAGGTCGCCGGCCAACTGACCGACCTGCTGAGCAGGGGCACGAAGGCGGTGATCCTCGGCGGTGACCACTCGGTGGCGCTGCCGTCGCTGCGGGCCGCGCACAGTGTGCACGGGCCGATGGCGCTGGTGCACTTCGACGCCCATCTCGACACCTGGGACCAGTACTACGGCGCCGACATCACCCACGGCTCACCGTTCCGCCGGGCCTTCGAAGAGGGCCTGCTGCTCGACCGCAACATCCACGTCGGGGTGCGCGGATCGATCTACGACAAACAGGATCTGGTCGAGGACGCCAACTTCGGCTTCTCCGTGGTGACCTGCCGCGACATCGACACCCTGGGCGCCGCAGGGATCATCGAGAAGATCCGCACCCGCGTCGGCGACGCACCGGTGTACGTGTCGGTCGACATCGACGTCCTCGACCCGGCGCACGCCCCCGGCACGGGCACACCGGAGGCCGGCGGCATGTCCAGTCGCGAACTCCTCGAAGTCGTCCGCGGCCTGGACAGCGTGAGCCTGGTCGGCGTCGATGTCGTCGAAGTCTCACCGGCCTACGATCACGCCGAGATCACCGCCATCGCGGCAGCGAACGTCACCTGGGAGTTCTTGTCCGTCTTCGCACGAAAGGTACAACGATGACCGCTCCGATTCCCGCAGGACCGGTGGCCTGGCCGAACGGCAAGCGCTGCGCGGTGGCCTTCACATTCGACGTTGACGCCGAGTCTCCGCTGCTGACAACCGATCTCGCCTTCGCCGACCGTATGGGTGCGATGTCGCACCAGGCCTACGGCCCGCTGGTCGGAGTGCCGAGGCTGCTGGGCATCCTCGACGAGTTCAAGATCCCCGGCACCTTTTTCGTCCCCGGGTACACCGCCCACCGCCACCCTGACGCGATCCGCTCGATCGCCGAGGGCGGCCACGAGATCGCCCACCACGGCTACCTCCACGAATCGCTGGTCGGGGTGAACGAGGCCACCGAACGCGCGATCCTCGAACGCGGACTCGAAGCGCTCGACGAGATCACCGGGGTGCGGCCCACCGGTTACCGCGCCCCGATGTGGGAGATGAACTGGCACTCACCGAAGCTGCTGGCAGAGTTCGGGTTTCTCTACGACTCCACGCTGATGGACTCCGACCACCCGTACGAACTGGCTGTCGGCGACACCTCGCTGGTGGAGCTGCCGGTCAGCTGGGCGCTCGACGACTGGCAGCAGTACTGCTTCGTCCCCGACTTCTCGGGCACCGGTCTGATCGAGACGCCCGCCAAGGCCATCGAATTGTGGCGCAGCGAGCTGGCCGCCATGCGCGACGTCGGCGGCGCCTGGATCCTGACCAATCATCCGTTCCTGTCGGGACGACCGGGCCGGGCCGCCGCCCTGCGCCAGTTCATCGCCGAAGTCTGCGCCATGGACGACGTGTGGGTGGCGAGCATGTCCGAGATCGCCGAGTACGTCCGCGCCCAGCAGCTCACCCCTCGTGTCCTGACCCGTCCCGAACCGACCCCGGTCCCAGCCCGACCGTAAGGAGAACCGACAGTGAACCGCGAAGCCCTGACCCCGGACAAGTTGCGTGAGGCCTACCAGCACGTCTGGTTCGTCGTCGCCCGATCCCAGGACATCATCACCCCGCAGTCGGCCACGCTGCTCGACCAGAATCTGGTGGTGTTCCGCGACTCGACAGGCACCGCGCGCGTCACCGATCGGCGCTGTATCCACCGCGGTGGCAATCTGGCCGACGGAAAGGTGGTGGGGGACAACATCGCCTGCCCGTATCACGGGTGGCAATTCGACGGCGCGTCGGGCAACTGCGCCCGGATCCCGTCGCTTCCCGCCGACGGCCGGATCCCGCCCAAGGCGGCGATCAAGTCCTACCCCGCCATCGAGCGCTTCGGACACGTGTGGACGTGCCTCGGCGACCCGGTGTTCGACTTGCCCCACCCACCGGAGATCGCCGACCTCGACCTGGAATGGCGTGCAGCCGAACCGATCCACGCCGACTGCGGGTTCATGGCCGCCACCGAGAACTTCCGCGACATGGCGCACTTCCCGTTCGTGCACGAACCGTCGATGGGCGAAGTCGATCCGGTCGTGACCGACCTCGACGTCCGGCGCGACGGTCGGGAAGTCTGGGCGTCCTACTACTACGAACAGGTTCCCTCCGCGAAGTTCTCCGCGGTCGGCGACGCCTGGATGCACTACCATTCGTACGCGCCCGGAATCGCCACCATCCTCTACGATTTCGGCCCCGAGATCGGAAAGCGCTACCTCGTCGACTTCCCCTCGCCGGTCAGCTACGACAAGTGCATCATCTTCTGGGGTGTGGCCACCGACCGCGACTTCCGCGGCGGGACGGTCGACGAGATCCTGGCGACCGAAACCATGGTGTTCAACGAGGACACCCCGGTGCTCGAAGGGCTCGATCCCAAGGAGGTGCCGCTGGCCGGCCAGGCGTTCGAGGTGTCGGCGCCCGCCGACATCTACACGCTGAACTACCGCCGCGCCACGCAGTACGCGGTCCAGACCATCCAGGAAGCCCGCGGACTCGTCGAGGTTGTGGCCAGTAACGGTCACGTCCACGCGTGAGACTGCGCGTCACTCAATTACGTTGGGAAGCCGACGGCGTCGTCAGCGTCGTGCTGCGCAGCCCTGCCGGCGACCCGTTGCCCGCCTGGCAGCCCGGCGCGCACGTGGCGGTCACCCTCCCCTCGGGGCTGGTGCGGCAGTACTCGCTGTGCGGACCGGCAGACGATCCGTACAGCTACATGATCGCCGTCCTGCTCGTCGGGGACGGCCGCGGCGGCTCGCGGGAGATCCACGAGCGACTGCGCATCGGTGAGGTGCTCGATGTCGACGGCCCGAAGAACAACTTCTCGCTCGTCGACGCTTCGCGCTATCTCTTCCTGGCCGGGGGAGTCGGCATCACGCCGATCCTGGCGATGATCGAATCGCTTCGCTGCCAACAGGATCCGCCGCTGTGGCGGTTGCTGTACGGCGGCCGCAGCCGATCGGCGATGGCCTTCGCCGATCGGCTGTGCGCGATGGCCGGGGTCGAACTGGTGGCACAGGACGAGGCCGGCCTGCCAGACATCGCCGGCGCGCTGGCCGACAGTCCGGCCGGAACCGCGGTGTACTGCTGCGGGCCGCCGGCGATGATCGCCGCCGTCCAACAGGCGTGTGAACGGCGTCCCGAGATCCAGCTGCACATCGAGCGGTTCGCCGCTGCCGACGCCGAGGCGGTGTCGGTCGGCGGTGCGGCCTTCGACGTCGAACTGGCGCGCAGCGGGGTCACCGTCACGGTGCCCGAGGACAAGTCCGTTCTCGATGCCGTCCTCGAGGTCAATCCCGACGCCGCATACTCCTGCGCGGCCGGGTTCTGCGGCACCTGCGAGACCAAGGTGCTCGGCGGCGAGGTCGACCATCGTGACGAGTTGCTCAGTGAGGACGAACGGCAGGCCAACACGACCATGATGATCTGCGTGTCACGGTCGCGTGGAGGCAAACTCACACTCGACCTGTGAGGATGCAATCAGCCACCTAGACTCCGCAGCCATGACCGTTCGGGCGGCCGATCCCGTCGCAACTGCACCCCACGATGGCACCGTCAGCCTCGGCGAATTGCTGGCCGAACCGGATCTGCACGTCGACATCCTCACGCCGGTCGATGACCTCGACCGGCCGATCCGCTACGTCTATCCCACCGAACTGGCCGATCCCTCGCCGTATCTGTCCGGGGAGGAACTCATCCTCAGCGTCGGTGTGCCGGTGGCGGATCAACCCGACGAGGTGATCCGCCGCTATGTGACCACCCTGACCGACCGGGGCGTCGCGGCACTGCTGATCGGTCTGGGAGACGTCTTCGACGAATTGCCTGACGCGCTGGTGCGGACGTGCGCCGCCCACGACCTGCCGCTGCTGGTCCAGCGCGCCGCGGTCCCGTTCCGCCGCATCGTCGACTGGGTCGAGTCCCGTCGGGCGTCAGACCGCGAGGCCGATGCCCGGGAGCAGGAGCTCGGCGCCCTGCTGCGGTGGTTCGTCGCCGGCACGCTCGGCGTCGGCCCGGTCGAGTCCGCGCTGACCCGCTACGGGCTCGCCGGTGCGCCGGTGGCCGTGTGCGCCTTCCCCGCCGAGGTACACGCGCAGGTGCACGAGCTGGTGGACCGGCACAACGGAGCCGTGGCATCGCTCGACGACCGCATCGTCGCTTTGTGCCCGCACACCGCGGAGTTCAACGCTGACCTGGCCGCCTCGACTCTGGCGTGCGGTGTCGCGATAGGCGCGGACGCCCAATCGATGGCCTACGCCATCCCCGAAGCCCTCGAGGCGCTGCACGAGGCGGTGCGGTGGCGCCGCGCCGTCCACATCGACGAGATCACCACGCTCGACGGGCTGCTCGCCGCCGTTCCGAAAGTGCGCCTGGTCCCGTTCGTGCATCGCCTGCTGGTGCCGCTGGTGGACCACGACAAAGGCAACAACACCTACCTGGTGGCGTCGCTGGAGGCGTTCCTGGCTCCGGGCAACGACATCTCCTCGGCGGCCAATCAGCTCTACGTCCACGTCAACACCCTGCGCAACAGGCTGGCGAAGATCGCCGAACTGACCGGCGCCAACCCGCTCGACGAGACCGACCGGATCAACCTGCGGATCGCGCTGTGGGCCGCACGCAACATGGGCATGAGCGGCAACACCAGTAGCCGCGGCCCCTCGGCCTAGCAGAGTGCAAAGTCCTTTTCCTGCAACGGCATGTAGTCGTCTCCATCAGGCGGGCGCGTCTGCTGTCGGGTTCTCCAACTGCCGCGCGAACACACCCGCTGCTCGGTAATGTGAGCCTCGCCGGGTTGGTCAGCACAGTGAGGAAAAGCCTTGGTTTTCTACGTCTTTCGCTGCGAAACCGGGTGCGGCACAACGCGTCAGCGCCATCCGATGGATACCCGTCCGGATGTCGTGGAGTGTCCCGACTGCGGTGGTCCGGCCCGCCGGATGATGGCGGCGCCGCACCTGGGCGCCAAGGGGGGCGCGGCGATGGCGCTGCACGACGCGACACGGGCCACCGCCGACCGTCCCGCTGTCGTCAACGCACCGCCGCCGACGACGCGAGCACGCCCCGTCAGCACCAACCCACTGCACCGCAAGCTCCCGCGACCGTAAGGAGATCCCATGCCCGACATCGTCTTTCCGCTCGATTCCACCAAGAGGTTCACCGAGCAGGAAAAGCTCGGCCACAATCGGTGGCACCCCGACATCCCCGCGGCCGTCACGGTCAAGAAGGGGGACTCCTTCCGGGTGCACTGCCGGGAGTGGTTCGACGGCGCCATCGTCAACGACGACTCCGCCGAGGACATCCTCAACGCGCCGCTGACCACCGTGCACGTGCTGTCCGGTCCGATCGCCGTGGAGGGCGCCAAACCGGGCGATCTGCTGATCGTCGACATCCTCGACGTCGGCCCCATCCCGCAGGAGGACTCCGGCCCGCTGGCCGGCCAGGGCTGGGGGTACACCGGGATCTTCCCGACCCAGAACGGTGGCGGGTTCCTCACCGAACAGTTCCCCGACGCCTACAAGGCGGTTTGGGACTTCTCCGGCCAGAAGGCCACCTCGCGCCACGTTCCGCACGTCGAGTTCACCGGCATCGTGCATCCGGGCCTGATGGGGACCGCCCCGTCGAAGGACCTGCTGGCCCGCTGGAACACCCGCGAGGCGGCGCTGATCGCGACCGACCCCAACCGGGTGCCTCCGCTGGCGCTGCCGCCCGAGCCGCAGGACGCCATTCTCGGCGGGCTGACCGGAGATGCGTTCACCAAGGCCGCCGCCGAAGCGGCCCGCACCGCGCCGCCGCGGGAGAACGGCGGCAACCAGGACATCAAGAACCTGACCAAGGGCAGCCGGGTCTTCTATCCGGTGTTCGTCGACGGCGCGAACCTCTCCGTCGGTGACCTGCACTTCTCCCAGGGCGACGGCGAGATCACCTTCTGCGGTGCGATCGAGATGGGCGGGTTCATCGACCTGCGCGTCGACGTCATCCCCGGCGGCATGGAGACCTACGGGGTCACCGAGAACGCGATCTTCATGCCGGGCAACACCGACCCGCAGTACTCCGAGTGGCTGGCGTTCTCGGGTACGTCGGTCACCCTCGACGGCGAACAGCGATACCTCGATTCGCACCTGTCCTACCAGCGGGCGTGCCTGCACGCGATCGACTACCTCACGAAGTTCGGGTACAGCCCGGAGCAGGCCTACCTGCTGCTCGGCGCGGCACCCATCGAAGGCCGGCTCTCCGGTGTGGTCGACATCCCGAATGCCTGTGCCACGGTGTACATCCCGACCGCCATCTTCGACTTCCCGGTCAGCCCGTCGGCGGACGGGCCGGTCAGGATCGATCCGGGCATCGGGGCGCCGCGCGCGTCGTTCAGCTGAGCCGACGGCCGCCGGGCCCTAAGCTCACGACGTGCCGCACTTCAAGGACGCCGACGGGGTGAGATGGTCGGTGCGCCGCCATTGGATGCCGCTGCTGAACTATCTCGACATGGCGTCGTGGGGGACCAGCTGGTTCGGGGTGCTGATGTTCGTCATCGCCCTGCCGTTCCTGGTGGCGTGGCCGTTCTGGCTGCTGGCGAAACTGTTCGGCGTGCCGTGGAAGGTGGTGATCAAGCGCGCCGACGAGGAGATCGCGGTGGAGAAGGTCGCCGGTTGGCGGGCATCGGGCCGGCGGATCGAGGAGATCACCCACGGTGTACGCGTCTGCGGACGCGTGCCGGCGCCGGGGGAGCAGGTGCAGGAGCTGCGCCCATACACCTGAGGTGTGTCGTAGCTGAGGTGTGTCGTACCGACGGGCGGTCGGTCCTGCCCGCTACGCTATCGAACGAATGTTCTCGTCGAAGGGACTGGCGTGCGGGTGATGGGAGTCGATCCCGGGCTGACCAGATGCGGGTTGTCGGTGATCGAGAGCGGCCGCGGACGGCAGGTCATCGCGCTCGACGTCGACGTCGTTCGGACCCCGGCGGACCACCCGCTGGCACATCGGCTGCTGGCCATCAGCGACGCGGTCGAACACTGGCTGGACACCCACGCGCCGGACGTGATCGCCATCGAGCGGGTGTTCTCCAACCAGAACGCCAACACCGCGATGGGGACCGCGCAGGCCGGCGGGGTGGTCGCGCTGGCCGCCGCGCGCCGGGACATCGACGTCCACTTCCACACGCCCAGTGAGGTCAAGGCGGCGGTGACCGGCAACGGTCGCGCCGACAAAGCGCAGGTCACCGAGATGGTGACGAGAATCCTTGCGCTGCAACAAAAGCCAACCCCGGCCGACGCGGCCGACGCCCTGGCGCTGGCGATCTGTCACTGCTGGCGCGCCCCGATGATCGCCCGCATGGCGGCCGCGGAGGAGATGGCTGCCGAGCAGCGACGGAAGTATCGCGCCACCCTGAAGGCCGCGAAGGCCGCGGGCGCGGTCGGGAGTGCGACGTGATCGCCGCGGTCCGTGGCGAGGTGCTCGACATCGCGCTCGACCACGTCGTCGTCGAAGCCGCCGGCGTCGGCTACAAGGTGATGGCCACGCCCGCGACGTTGGCCACGCTGCGGCGCGGAGACGAGGCCCGGCTGATCACCGCGATGATCGTGCGCGAAGACTCCATGACGCTGTACGGCTTCGCGGACTCCGACGCCCGCGACCTGTTCCTCACGCTGCTGGGAGTGTCGGGCATCGGGCCGAGCATCGCTCTCGGTGCGCTCGCGATCTACGACGGACCCACGCTGCGGCAGGCGATCGGTGACGGCGATGTCACAGCACTGACCCGAATTCCCAAGGTGGGCAAGAAAACCGCCGAGCTGCTGGTGCTGACGTTGCGCGACAAGGTGGGCGTCACGGCCGCCGCGGGTGTCGCGTCGATCGACGCCCACGGGGTTCGCGGCCCGGTCGTCGAAGCACTCGTCGGCCTGGGGTTCGCGCTCAAGCAGGCCGAGGACGCCACCGACAAGGTGCTCGCCGAGCAGCCCGACGCCACCACGTCGACCGCGCTGCGGTCGGCGCTGTCGATGCTGGGGAAGAAGTAGCACCGTGGGTCGGTTTTCCGAACGAGACCCGGCGGACGACGCCGAGGACCGCGAGGTGTCTCCGGCGCTCACCGTCGGGGAAGGCGACATCGACGCCAGCCTGCGTCCCCGCTCGCTGGGTGAGTTCATCGGCCAGCCGCGCGTCCGCGAACAGTTGCAACTGGTGCTCGAGGGCGCCAGGAACCGAGGCGGCACTCCGGACCACATCCTGCTCTCGGGTCCGCCGGGGCTGGGCAAGACGTCACTGGCGATGATCATCGCCGCCGAACTGGGCTCCTCGCTGCGCGTCACCTCCGGGCCGGCGTTGGAACGTGCCGGCGACCTGGCCGCCATGCTGTCGAACCTCGTCGAGCACGACGTGCTGTTCATCGACGAGATCCACCGCATCGCCCGTCCCGCCGAGGAGATGCTCTACCTGGCGATGGAGGACTTCCGCGTCGACGTCGTCGTCGGCAAAGGGCCCGGGGCGACGTCGATCCCGCTGGAGGTCGCGCCCTTCACGCTCGTCGGGGCCACCACCCGCTCCGGCGCGTTGACCGGGCCGCTGCGCGACCGGTTCGGCTTCACCGCACACATGGATTTCTACGAACCCGCCGAGCTGGAACGGGTGCTCACCCGGTCGGCCGGCATCCTCGGCATCACGCTCGGCGGCGAGGCGGCAAGCGAGATCGCGCGCCGCTCCCGCGGTACGCCACGCATCGCCAACCGACTGTTGCGCCGGGTCCGCGATTACGCCGAGGTGCGCGCCGACGGCGTCATCACCCGCGACATCGCCAAGGCCGCGCTGGAGGTCTACGACGTGGACGAGCTGGGCCTCGATCGGCTCGACCGCGCCGTGTTGTCGGCGCTGACCCGCAGCTTCGGCGGCGGTCCGGTCGGTGTGTCCACCCTCGCGGTCGCGGTGGGGGAGGAAGCCACCACCGTCGAAGAGGTGTGTGAGCCGTTCCTGGTGCGCGCCGGCATGATCGCCCGCACACCGCGCGGCCGCGTGGCCACCCAGTTGGCATGGACGCACCTGGGGCTGACGCCGCCGGCCGGCGCGATGGGGCTGGGTCAGTCCGGCCTCTTCGACTGACGCTCTTCAGAGGTTATCGGGTCCGGCCACGGGGTATCCGGCCCGCATACCCGAGGAGGCACATCATGGTTGACACATCTACCCGTCCCCGCAGGGGCAAGCTGCAGATTCCGCGCAGCCGCGGCGCGACCAGCGGGCTTCTGGTGATGGCATTGGGCCTGTGGGGTGCGCTGATTCCGTTCATCGGCCCCAACTTCGATTTCGCGTTCAGCCCCGACCAGCCCTGGGTCTGGACCATGGGCCGCGGCTGGTTGGAGGTCCTGCCCGGCGCGGTCGCCGTGCTCGGCGGTCTGCTGATGCTGGTGTCCCGCAACCGGGCGACCGCCATGCTCGGTTCGTGGCTGGCCGTCGGCGCCGGTGCGTGGTTCGTCATCGGCCGCGCGCTCGCCGGGCCGCTGGGCTTGGGTTCGGCCGGTGTCCCGATCGCCGACACCGAGTCCAAGCGCGTGTGGTTGGAGCTGACGTACTTCTACGGGCTCGGCGCACTGATCGTCTTCCTGGGCGCCCTGGCACTGGGTCGGTTGTCGGTGCGCAGCGCCCGCGACATCGCGTACGTGGAGACGCGCACCGCACACCACACCCCGGTCACGCAACCGCAGCCGGTGGCGGTCGCCGACACCGGTGCCACACCGGTTGCCCGCACCGACGACACGACAGTGCTCGGTACGCAGCGACCCGCCGACCAGGTGGGACGGCGTCGCCCGTCGCTGCTGAGCCGGTTCCGGCACCGCAACGACCGCAAGCTGACCGTCTAGCCGATCGATCGCCGAAAACCCCTGCGGCGCGAGGAGAGATCCTGCGCCGCAGGGGATTTCGCGTCTATGCGGGCTGCGCCACAGCACTTCTGGCTGCGTTAGATCGGACACATTCGAACTGCCGCAGGCCGGGGTTGGGCGCCGAGCACGTTAGCGTAGATGAATAGCTTTGCTAATCATCGAAGGAGTTCCGATCGTGCACCCGCATTCCGAGCGGCTCTCCGCGTTGTTCTCGTCGCGGCTGACGGTTCCGGCCGACGACGACGTGGCGGGCATCGTGCTCGGACCGCGTCTGCCCGGACTGTGCCGTGCTCTCGGGGTGCCGGAGAAGGACTGGTGGACGATCGCCCGGTTGACCGACAAGCTTGCCGAGCCCGGCACTCTGGACGCGTTGGGCTCCTACGTCGACGTGCTGATCGCCGAGCGGTGCCGTCAGCCCGGCGACGACCTGGTCAGCGACCTCATCGCCTATCACGTGGACGGCCGCGACCTGACCGCCGACGAGATCCGCGAGATGATCGTCGACCTCATCGCGTTCTGAGCGATCAACCGGTGTAGGCCATCACGTGCTTGATGCGCGTGTAGTCCTCGAGCCCGTACATCGACAGATCCTTACCGTGCCCGGACGACTTGAAGCCGCCGTGCGGCATCTCGGCCACCAGCGGGATGTGGGTGTTGATCCACACGCAGCCGAAATCCAGGGCGGACGAAACCCTCAAAGCGCGTGACACATCCCTGGTCCACACCGACGACGCCAGTCCGTACTCGACGCCGTTGGCCAATGCGATCGCCTCGTCCTCATCGGTGAACGACTGCACGGTGATCACCGGCCCGAAGATCTCCTGCTGGACCAGGCGGTCGTCTTGGCGCAGTCCGCCGATCACCGTCGGTTCCACGTAGAAACCCTTGTCGCCCTGGCGATTCGCGCCGACAGCGACGGTCGCGTGGGACGGGATGTCGGAGAAGAAGGACAGCACCCGGTCCAGCTGGTTGGCGTTGTTGACCGGCGGCACCCAGGCGTCTTCGTCGTCGGCGGGTCGGCCGAACGTCGTCGTCGCGCCCTTCGCCTGCTCGGCCAGCGCGGCGGTGAGGTCGGCGGCGACCGACGCCGACGCCAGCACACGGGTGGCCGCTGTGCAGTCCTGTCCGGCGTTGAAGTAGCCCGCGGTGGCGATTCCTTCGGCCGCGGCGGCCACGTCTGCGTCGTCGAACACGATCACCGGCGCCTTGCCGCCCAGCTCGAGGTGGGTGCGCTTCAGGTTGCCGCCGGCGCTCGTGGCAACCGCCCGGCCTGCCGCGACCGACCCGGTGATGGCCACCATCTGCGGTGCGGGATGAGCCACCAGGTTGGCGCCGGTGACCCGGTCGCCGGTGACGACGTTGAGCACGCCGGGCGGCAGGTGCTTGGCGGCCAGCTGGGCCAGCATGACCGTGGTCACCGGGGTGGTGTCGCTGGGTTTGATGACCACGGTGTTGCCTGCCGCGATCGCCGGGCAGATCTTCCAGATCGCCATCATCATCGGGTAGTTCCACGGCGCCACCTGGCCGATGACCCCGACGGGCTCGCGACGGATCCACGACGTGTGGTCGGCCATGTACTCGCCGGCCGACTTGCCCTCCAGCACGCGCGCGGCCCCGGCGAAGAACCGGATCTGGTCGACCATCGGCGGAATCTCTTCGACGGCCGTGACATGGTTGGGCTTGCCGGTGTTGCGTCCCTCGGCGGTGACCAGGTCATCGGCGGCCTTCTCGACCTCGTCGGCGAAATCGAGCAGCGCCTTCTGTCGTTGCGACGGCGTCGTGCGCTTCCACTCCGCGAATGCCTTGCCGGCTGCGGCGTATGCCCGGTCGATGTCCTCTTCGTTGGACACCGGAGCTGTTCCGTACTGCTGGCCGGTGCTCGGGTCGATCAGCGGCATCGTCGCCCCGCCGGCGGAGTCGACGAGCTCTCCGTCGATGAAGTTCTGCACGGTGGTCATCAGGTCAGCTCCCTGTCGTCGTCGCGGACTCGGATCGTCGGGCCAAAGCTCGGGCCACCACGTCCAGGCCCTCCGTCAGCAGTTCGTCGCTGATGGCCAGCGGTGGCAGGAAGCGCAGCACATTGCCGAATGTGCCGCACGACAACACGATCACGCCTTCGCGGTGGGCGGCCGCACACACCGCGCGCGTGAGTTCGGCGTCGGGCTCCAGCGTGCCCGGGACCACCAACTCCACTGCCATCATGGCGCCGCGACCCCGGACGTCACCGATGCGGTCGTCTTCGGCCTGCAGGCGATGCAACCGGTCCTTCATCAATGTCTCGATCTGCGCGGCGCGCGCCACCAGTCCGTCGGACTCGATGGTTTCGATGGTCGCCAGCGCGGCAGCGCACGCGACCGGGTTCCCGCCGTAGGTACCGCCCAAGCCGCTGACGTGGGCGGCGTCCATGATCTCGGCGCGGCCGGTGACCGCCGACAGCGGCATGCCGCCGGCGATGCCCTTCGCGGTGACGATCAGGTCCGGCACGATTCCCTCGTGTTCGCACGCGAACATCGCTCCGGTCCTGGCGAAGCCGCTCTGCACCTCGTCGGCGATGAACACCACGTCGTTGGCGCGGCACCAGTCGAGCAACGTAGGCAGGAAACCCTCGGCGGGCACGATGAACCCGCCCTCACCCTGGATCGGTTCGATGAGCACCGCGGCGAGGTTGGCGGCGCCGACCTGCTTGTCGATCACGCTGATCGCCCGGCGCGCGGCCCGCTCGCCGTCGGTGGCCAATTCCTTGCCGAACTCCGCATCGCGGAACGGATACGACAGCGGCGCCCGGTAGACCTCGGGCGCGAACGGTCCGAATCCGTGCTTGTAGGGCATCGACTTGGCGGTCAGCGCCATGGTCAGGTTGGTGCGGCCGTGATACGCGTGGTCGAAGGCGACGACGGCCTGCTTGCCGGTGTAGGAGCGGGCGATCTTGACTGCGTTCTCCACTGCTTCCGAGCCGGAGTTGAACAGCGCCGAGCGCTTCTCGCCCTCGCCGGGGGTCAGCCGGTTGAGCGCCTCGGCGACGGCCACGTACCCCTCGTACGGAGTGACCATGAAGCACGTGTGCGTGAACAGGGCGGCCTGCTCGCGTACCGCGTCGACGACCCGCGGCGACGAGTTGCCGACCGTGGTGACCGCGATACCCGACCCCAGGTCGATCAGCCGGTTGCCGTCGATGTCCTCGACGATGCCGCCGAACGCGCGCGCGGCGTACACCGGCATGGTGTTGGCGACGCCGCGGGCCACTGCGGCATTCCGGCGGCCCATCATTTCCGTGGATCGCGGGCCGGGGATGGCGGTGGCGAGATGGCGACTCTGCTCGAGGGCACTCACCGGGCAACCTCCTTCACGGTTCGCGTCGAGCCTAGGCCAACTCGGTCAAATCCGTCGGCACCAGCGCGACTCAGGTGCGGAAACGCCCTGACGGGGCGGCCATCGCAACGGAATCCGTTGTCTGTGGGCGGGCGGTGAGGGTGTCGTGCCGCAGTGGCACACTGGTCAACGATCTCTTCGAGAATCAGAACCCACGACAATAGGTAGGGTTCCTTCACGCAAGACCGATACGAAAGAAATTTGCTGTCATGGATTTGGTCGTCTTTTTGCCCCTGCTCATCATCATGGGCGCGTTCATGTACTTCGCCTCCCGGCGACAGAAGAAGGCGATGCAGGCGACCATCGATCTGCACAACTCTCTGCAGATCGGGGACAGAATCCACACCACCTCGGGTCTGCAGGGCACCATCACCGGCATCAGCGACGACTATGTCGACGTCGAGATCGCACCAGGCGTGGTGACGACCTGGATGAAGCTCGCGGTGCGCGACCGCATCACCGACGACCTCGATGACGACCTGGAACTCGACGAGTCGCCCGCCGACGCACCGAACACCAAGACTGACAGCTGACGTCCCAGCTTCAGCACGTAGTGTGTGCGCACTGAGCGCTACTTTGACGAACTGATCCCGAGGAGACTGTAAACACGTGGCATCGTCTTCGGCGCCAGTGCAGCCTGTCCGCTATCTGGCCCTCTTCCTGGTGCTGCTGATCGGCGCCTACCTTCTGGTGTTCCTGACCGGGGACAAAAAGGCGGAGCCCAAGCTCGGCATCGACCTGCAGGGCGGCACCCGTGTCACGTTGACCGCGCGCACGCCGGACGGCACACCGCCCACCCGCGAGTCGCTCAACCAGGCGCAGCAGATCATCAGTGCCCGCGTCGACGGGCTCGGTGTCTCCGGCTCCGAGGTGATCATCGACGGTGACAACCTGGTCATCACGGTCCCGGGCAACGACGGCACCGAGGCCCGCAGCCTCGGGCAGACCGCGCGGCTGTACATCCGGCCGGTGATCCACGCCATCCCGTCCGAGGCGGCCATGCCACCCGAGGAGGCCGGACCGCAGGGAGCGCCGCCGCCCGGCGGTGTGCCGGGGATGCCACCTGGCGCACCGGGGGCACCACCCGCCGGAGCCGTACCGCCAGGAGTGGCTCCGCTGCCACCAGGCGCGCTTCCAGGAGCGCCCGAGGGTGCCGCGCCCGGCGAGGCGCCGGCACCGCAGCCGCGTCCGTTCCCGCAGCAGCCCGCGCCGACTCCCGATCCGAGTCCCAGCCCCGCACCCGGCCC
>NZ_JBNMQU010000015.1:0-154353 GCF_050205565.1 Mycobacterium sp. SMC-4
ATGGACCAAAGACCCACCCCCACCACCACCAACACACCAACGCCGCGGCACCATGATGCCCCGGCGCCGATACACCCGCGCCCAAGCACAAGCCCGCTACATCAACGTCCTGCGCCGCATCAACACCGAAGCCCTCACCACCAACGGCGAAGAACTCACCCCACCCGACGACACACCCCCGTTCTAGGCTTCAGGTGTGGCGTTGAGCTTGGCAAACCTGTTCTCCAGCAACGACACTCGATGCGCATTGCCGGCCAGTCGAATGTAGCGCGATCCGAACACCGCCAGAAGGGCGTCGTCGAGGCGGCGAACTGCGCCGGGCGGGAACCGGTAATCCATCGCGGCATTCACGGCGTCGGGATCGACCCCGGCCAGAGCCGCATCCACTCCGTCGGTCGAATCGATGCCAAGGTCGAGCAGGAGCTTGGCCATCCACGAGTAGTGATCGGTGCGAGACCACCCGGCGCTGGGGAACCGGTTGGCCAGATACATGGCCAGCACCGGCGTCGGGATCCCCACATCGCCGGGGCTCTGCGGCGCACGCTCGGCAGGCCCCGTCGAACGCAGCCGCTCGCGGATCGCCGAGAACTCCCGGTCGGCCAGTTCCAGCAGACCCGCTGCCAGCGTGAACCGGCGGTTCAAGTCGGGGGCGTCCTCCTCGGGAATCGATCCCTTGTAGCGAACGTCGTGTTCGAACTCGGCCCAAGCATGCTGCAGGATCGTGCGCACCTGCACCGACGCCGGCTGCTGCTCACCGGCCGCCGCCACCAGCAGATGCCTACTCGCATAACCGAATCGGCCCTCGGCTGCGGTCTCCATGCCCATGTCGCGGTCGTCGAGGAGCTGCATCTCCTCGCTCAGCACGGTGGCCACCGCGTCGACGTCGTCGCGCAGATAGGTGATCACGCGCACGCCGACCTGATCGGTGATCTCCACCAGAGGATCGGTGTACAGCCGCCGTCCGTCGATGTGCCGGTCCGCCTTCGCGGCGAACGACGCCACCGACTTCGTCCGCGCCGTGACGCTGAGATAGTCGATCCCGGCATCGTCGAGCAGGCCGGTCACCGCCGCCAGATACCGGTCAGTGGCCTTGGCCAGGTGCGGACGCCGCTCGGCGTACGTCGCGATCGCTTCGTGCACCGTGCCGGGCGTCGGCTCCGGCGGTGCCGGGGCAAGATCGGACGGCAACGTCGGGGTCACGATGTAACCGGTTTCGGCGTCGCCGTAGTACGTCACATCGTCGGGTCGACGCGCGGCGAACATCGCCACGTAGGCGCACACCACCGCGTCCACCGGATCCTCGACACGGCGCAATTCGCTTTTCCGCGTGGCCTTCTCGACATCAGTACGCAGCCGTACCCAGTCCTCGCTGGTGCTCGCCCGCATGGCGGGTTCGGCGCCGGCGAGCGTCTCGATCAACTCCATCAGCCGCAGCAACTCGGTGCGCATCTGCGCCAGCGAGCGGCCGGGCTTCGCCTTGTACTTCAGCGTGCGACCCAACCGGAACAGCGCGATCGTCGCCGCGTGCGGATACACCTCCAGCGCCCGCCGCGACGCACCCGACCACGGATCGAGGTCCAGATCGAGCGCCTCGGCCAGGGCGGCTGCACGGGTCCCGTGGGCGAACTCGGGCCGGCCCGTGTTCGACGGGTGCGTCCCGGCCTGGAAGCGCGCGAAGTCGGCGTTGATCGCCCGCTCGGCGGGTCGCTGGCCCGTCGCGTTCTTCACGATCAGCGGGGCGTCGAACCCCACCACGCAGTCATCCTCGGCATAGGGCTCCAGCGCCGAGCAGATGCTCGCGTCGTCAGTGGCCACCGTGGCCAGCACCAACCGCCCGCTGTCGTCGACGACGGCCACACCCGTGGGCTTGCGCTGGCCCCATGCGAGGTCCACACCGATGAAGTGCACGGTGTCTACTGTGCACGACCGAACTCGTAGGCTGTGTGTCCGTGAGCATCCCCAATGTGCTGGCCAACCGCTACGCCAGCGACGAGATGGTGGCGATCTGGTCACCGGAAGCCAAGATCGTCGCCGAGCGACGGCTATGGCTGGCGGTGCTGAAGGCGCAGGCAGAACTCGGGGTCGACGTGCCCGACGGCGTGGTCGCCGACTACGAGCGGGTTCTCGAAAACGTCGACCTGGCGTCCATCGCCGCCCGTGAGCGGGTGCTCCGCCACGACGTCAAGGCCCGCATCGAAGAGTTCAACGCGCTGGCCGGCCACGAACACGTCCACAAAGGCATGACCAGCCGGGACCTCACCGAGAACGTCGAGCAGCTGCAGATCCGGCGCTCCCTGGAACTCGTGCGCGACCACAGCATCGCGGTCCTGGCCCGGCTGGCCGAACGCGCCACCCTGTACCGCGACCTGGTGATGGCCGGCCGCAGCCACAACGTTGCCGCCCAGGCCACCACGCTGGGGAAGCGGTTCGCGTCCGCTGCCGAGGAACTCTTGGTCGCGATCACCCGGGTCAATGAGCTGATCGACCGCTACCCGCTGCGCGGTGTCAAAGGACCGATGGGCACCGCCCAGGACATGCTCGACCTGTTCGACGGCGACACCGAACGCCTCGCCGACCTGGAACGCCGCGTCGCCCAGTTCCTGGGCTTCACCGAGATGTTCACCAGCGTCGGGCAGGTGTACCCGCGCTCGCTGGACCACGACGTCGTCTCCGCGCTGGTGCAACTCGGCGCCGGGCCGTCCTCGCTGGCCCAGACCATCCGGCTGATGGCCGGCCACGAACTGGTCACCGAGGGTTTCGCGCCCGGCCAGGTCGGCTCCTCGGCCATGCCGCACAAGATGAACACCCGCAGCTGCGAACGCGTCAACGGCCTGCAGGTGGTGCTGCGCGGCTACGGCTCCATGGCGGCCGAACTGGCCGGCGCGCAATGGAACGAGGGCGACGTGTTCTGCTCGGTGGTGCGCCGGGTGGCGCTGCCCGACGCGTTCTTCGCCCTCGACGGGCAGATCGAGACGTTCCTGACCGTCCTCGACGAGTTCGGCGCCTACCCGGCGGTGATCCAGCGCGAACTCGACCGCTACCTGCCGTTCCTGGCGACCACCCGCATCCTGATCGCCGCCGTGCGGGCCGGCGTCGGACGGGAAACCGCGCACGAGGTCATCAAAGAACACGCCGTCGCCGTCGCGCTCGACATGCGGGAAAAAGGCGCCGAACCCGACCTGCTGGACCGGTTGGCCCGCGACCCGCGGCTGCCGCTGGACCGGCCTGCCCTCGACGCCGCGCTGGCCGACAAGCAGGTGTTCAGCGGCGCGGCGGGCGATCAGGTGGACCGGGTCGTCGCCGCGGTCGACGACCTGATCGGCCGGCATCCCGAAGCCGCCCGGTACACCTCCGGCGCGATTCTGTGACGGCGCCCGGCGACCTTGCCCGGATCGACTTCACCGATCTGGTCAACTTCGCCGACGGCTTCCCGCACGAATTGTTCGCGCTGCACCGGCAACTCGCGCCGGTGTACTGGCACGAACCGACCGAGAACACCCCCGACGGCGAAGGTTTCTGGTCGGTCGCCACGCACGCCGAAACCCTTGCCGTGCTACGGGATCCGCAGACCTACTCGTCGGTGACCGGAGGTGATCGACCGTTCGGCGGCACCCTCCTACAGGACCTGCCGATCGCCGGGCAGCTGCTGAACATGATGGACGACCCGCGCCACGCCGAAGTCCGCCGACTCGTCAGCTCGGGGCTCACCCCACGGATGGTCGCCCGCGTCGAGGATGATCTGCGGTCCCGCGCGCGGCGCCTGCTCGACGACGTCCACGATGCCGGACCTTTCGACTTCGTCACCCACGTCGCCGCCGAAGTGCCGATGCAGATGATCTGCATCCTGCTCGGAGTTCCTGAGTCCGAACGGCATTGGCTGTTCGAGGCGATCGAGCCCAGCTTCGACTTCGGCGGGTCGCGCAAAGCCTCGATCACCCGACTCTCGGTGGAAGAGGCCGGGTCACGGATGTTCAACTACGGCCAGGAGTTGATCGCGGCCAAACGCGCCGAACCCACCGACGACATGCTGTCGGTGGTGGTGAACTCCGTCGACCCCGCACTCAGCGACCTCGAGAGCTACCTGTTCTTCAACCTGCTGTTCAGCGCCGGCGCAGAAACCACCCGCAACGCGATCGCCGGCGGACTGCTCGCCCTGATCGAGAACCCAAACTCCTACCGTGCGCTGCGCGACGATCCCACGAAGCTGCCCACGGCAATCGAGGAAATGGTGCGGTGGACGTCGCCGTCGCCGTCCAAACGGCGCACCGTGACCCGTTCGGCCACGCTGGGCGGGCACCAGCTCGAGCCAGGGCAGAAGGTGCTCGTGTGGGAGGGATCGGCCAATCGTGACTCCGCGGTCTTCACCGACCCGGACCGCTTCGACAGCGCACGAACGCCCAATCCCCACCTGGGCTTCGGGCAGGGCGTGCACTACTGCCTGGGCGCGAACCTGGCCCGGCTGGAGTTGCGGGTGATCTTCGAAGAAGTGCTGAGCAGGTATTCCTCGGTTTCGCTGGCCGAGGGGGTGGAGTGGACGCGCAGCAATCGGCACACCGGCATCCGGCACCTGGTGGTGGAATTCGGCTCGTGAAGCCAGATCCGTTCGCGGCTGTCTAACCTGGGACCACATGGACCCTGTGGATTCCGGCAGACCCGACATGAGAGCGTCCGACGCCGACCGCGCCGCGGTGACCAAGATCCTCGAGCACGCGGTGGGGCAGGGAATGCTGAGCCTCGACGAGACACCGAGCGGGTGGACATCGTGCTGGCGGCCCGCACCCGAAGCGAACTCGACACCGTGATCGCCGACCTACCGCACGTCCGTCGCGACACCGCCCCACCGCCGCCAGAGGTCCTGAGCAGTTGGATGTCGGGCATATCCCGCAAAGGCCAATGGTCGGTGCCGCCTCAGCTGCGTCTGGTCACTCGAATGTGTTCGACGACGCTGGATTTCACCTCGGCCGTGCTGCCCGGACCCGTCGTGTACATCGACATCGACGACTACCTGAGCTCGACCGAGTTGATCCTGCCCGACGGGGCGAGCGCCGACCTCCACGGTGTCAGCAACATCGGATCGTCCACCTCGGTGAAGGTGCCGACGAGTCCGTCGTCGCGGCGACTGCACCTCGTGGTCACCGGCAAGGTGCGGTTCGGGTCGCTGACAGCTCGCCATCCGTTCGGCACCTCGTTCAAGCGGCTGCTCAAGTAACTCGCCGAACTTGCATTCCACGCGCGTCAAGTCGCGGTTTGACGCGCGTGGAATGCAAGTTCGGCGGAGTCAACCCGCCCGGATACCGGAGGCCCGTAACTCCAGGGCCGCGAGCCCGCGGATGGCCACCTGATCCTGCTCGCGCCACGCGCCCACCGGGTCCGCGCTGATCGCGGCCAGCTTCGGCAGCGGCCGGTTGGCCAGCGCCCGCAGCGCCAGCAGCTCTTCGCCGGCCTGCGTGGAGGCCAGCGTCACGGCGGTCCACTTGCGCCGCGCGAACCGCAGCCGCAGCACCACCCACGGCATGCCGACCAGCATGATCGGCGGTGCGGCCACCGCCAGGGCCAGCACCCACGCCAGCCAACTGGCCGTGCTGTCGAGGCTGTGACCCGCGCCGGCGATGTCCAGCGCCGCTTCACTGGCCGCGCGCAGCGGACCGGCGATCGAATCGCCGATCAGCGGAAAGCTGTCGGCGCGGTTGCCCGCCGAATCGAGGTTCTCCGAGACGCCGGTGGCGCCGCTGTTCAGTTGGCGTCCGACCTCGGCGATCGCGTTCACCGCAGCGTGGACGGCCACCCCGACCGACACCCACACCGCCACCCAGATGGCGATCAGGATGTCGGCGGTCAACTGGGCCAGGAGTCGGCCCGGGGTTCCGGCGTACGGAACATACCTCGACGTCATGGCTTCGATCCCAGCACAGACCGACCGATAGGCTGGCCGAATGCGTCCCGATCTGTCCGACTACCAGCATCTGGCCAGCGGCAAGGTTCGAGAGCTCTACCGCATCGACGACGGACACCTGCTGTTCGTCGCGACCGACCGGATCTCGGCCTACGACCACATCCTCGATTCCGAGATCCCGGACAAAGGCCGCATCCTCACCGCGATGAGCGTCTTCTTCTTCGACTACCTGCGCGAAGCGGCGGGCGCGCCCAACCATCTGGCCGGCCCGCCCGACGACGAACGCATCCCCGCCGGCGTGCTGGGCCGCGCCCTGGTGGTCGAACAGCTCGAGATGCTGCCGGTGGAGGCCGTCGCCCGCGGCTACCTGACCGGCTCCGGTCTGCTCGACTACCAGAAGACCGGCAGCGTGTGCGGCATCGAACTGCCCGCCGGTCTTGTCGAAGCGAGCAGGTTCGCCGAACCGCTGTTCACCCCGGCCACGAAAGCCGACCTCGGCGAGCACGACGTCAACATCAGCTTCGCCGACGTCGTGGACCTGATCGGACAGCAGCGCGCCGAGCAGCTGCGCGAGCGCACGCTGCAGATCTACTCGGCGGGCGCCGAGCACGCGCTGAGCAAGGGCATCATCGTCGCCGACACCAAGTTCGAATTCGGGGTCGACGCCGCTGGCGAGCTGAAACTCGCCGACGAGGTGTTCACCCCCGACTCGTCTCGGTATTGGCGCGCAGACGACTACACCGAAGGCGCTGTGCAGAACAGCTTCGACAAACAGTTCGTCCGCAACTGGTTGACCAGCGCGGACTCCGGCTGGGACCGGGCCGGCGACCAACCCCCGCCGCCGCTGCCACCCGGCATCGTCGACGCCACCAGGGCCCGTTACATCGAGGCCTACGAACGAATTTCGGGCCGACGGTTCGACGACTGGATCGGAGACCCCGCATGAAAGCCCCCATCGCCAAACGGATCGAGCACCGCCGCGAACACCACGGCGACGTCTTCGTCGACCACTACGAATGGTTGCGCGACAAGACCAACCCCGATGTCGTGGCCTACCTCGAAGCCGAGAACGCCCACACCGAACAGGTGACCGCCGGCCTGGCGCCACTGCGGCAGAAGATCTTCGACGAGATCAAGGCCCGCACCAAGGAGACCGACCTGTCGGTGCCCACTCGGCGCGGCGACTGGTGGTACTACGGCCGCAGCTTCGCCGGCAAGCAGTACGGCGTGCAATGCCGTTGCCCCGTCGGCAATCCCGACGACTGGACACCACCCGAGCTCGACGAGGACACCGAGATCCCGGGTGAACAGGTCCTGCTCGACGAGAACGTCGAGGCCGAGGGCCACGACTTCTTCTCCCTGGGCGCGGCCGGCGTCAGCATCGACGGCAACATCCTGGCCTACTCCGTCGACGTCAAGGGCGACGAGCGGTACACGCTGCGCTTCAAGGACTTACGCACCGGTGAGCGCTACCCCGACGAGATCGCCGGCATCGGCGCCGGTGTGACATGGGCCGCCGACAACGCGACCGTCTACTACGTCACCGTCGACGACGCCTGGCGTCCCGACACCGTCTGGCGGCACCGGCTGGGCGCGCAGGAACCCGACGAGCGCGTCTACCATGAGCCCGACGAACGGTTCTGGGTCGGCGTCGGCCGTACGCGCAGCAACAAGTACATCGTCATCGC
This sequence comes from Mycobacterium sp. SMC-4, assembly GCF_050205565.1. Lineage (GTDB taxonomy): Bacteria > Actinomycetota > Actinomycetes > Mycobacteriales > Mycobacteriaceae > Mycobacterium. The sequence goes on from NZ_JBNMQU010000015.1 coordinate 7,582, forward strand.
CGCCGGCAGCGCCGTGACCTCCGAGCTGCGTTACGGACCGGCCGACGATCCGACAGCTCAGTTCCAGATCGTCTGGGAACGCCGCGATTCGGTGGAGTACTCCGTGGATCACGCCGTCGTCGGCGGAGAAGACCGCTTCCTCATCCTGCACAACGACGGGGCGGAGAACTTCACGCTCGTCGACGCGCCCGTCGACGATCCGAGCACCTACCGGACCCTGATCGAACACCGTGACGACGTCCGGCTGGACTCGGTCGACGCGTTCGACGGACACCTGGTGGTCAGCTTCCGCAGTGAGGCGCTGCCCCGCATCGCGCTGTGGCCGGTCGATGGCGCCGGCTACGGAACGATGCAGGAAATCACCTTCGACTCCGAGTTGATGTCGGTGGGTCTGTCGGCAAACCCGAATTGGAGCGCCCCCAAGCTGCGCATCGGTGCCACCTCGTTCGTCACGCCGGTGCGCATCTACGACCTGGACCTGGCCACCGGCGAACGGACCCTGCTGCGCGAACAACCCGTGCTGGGTGACTACCGGTCGCAGGACTACGTCGAACGCCGCGACTGGGCTGTCGCCGAAGATGGTGCCCGCGTGCCGATTTCGATCGTGCATCGCGCCGATCTGCAGTTCCCCGCACCGGCACTGCTCTACGGGTACGGCGCCTACGAATCCTGCGAGGACCCGCGCTTCTCGATCGCGCGGTTGTCGCTGCTCGACCGTGGCATGGTGTTCGCGGTCGCCCACGTGCGCGGCGGCGGGGAACTCGGCCGGTCCTGGTACGAACACGGCAAGTTGCTGGAGAAACGCAACACCTTCACCGATTTCGTCACCGTGGGACGTCACCTCGTCGACACCGGTGTCACCCGCCCGGAGAACCTGGTGGGCTACGGCGGCAGCGCCGGCGGACTGCTGGTGGGAGCAGTGACCAACCTGGCGCCCGAACTGTTCGCCGGGATCCTTGCCGCGGTGCCGTTCGTCGACCCGTTGACCACCATCCTCGATCCGTCACTGCCGCTGACCGTGACCGAGTGGGACGAGTGGGGTAACCCGCTGGAAGACCCCGAGGTCTACCGCTACATGAAGTCCTACTCGCCGTACGAGAACGTCGAGAGCAAGGACTATCCGGCGATCCTGGCGATGACCTCGCTCAACGACACCCGGGTGTACTACGTCGAACCCGCCAAATGGGTTGCCGCGCTGCGACACGCGCAACAGAACCCGGACCGCGACGGCGACAAGGTACTGCTCAAGACCGAGATGAACGCGGGCCACGGTGGGATCAGCGGCCGCTACGAGCGGTGGAAGGAAACCGCGTTCCAGTACGCATGGCTGCTCGACGTCGCCAAGGCAGCGCACAGCGACGGCTGAGCCGATGGCCAAGACCACCTACCACCATGGCGACCTGAAGGCCGTGATCCTCACGCACGCAGCGACCCTGGTGGCCGAGCGGGGCGCCGACGGGGTGTCGCTGCGGGAGCTGGCCCGGGCGGCAGGGGTTTCCCATGCCGCGCCGGCGCATCACTTCACCGACCGCCGCGGCCTGTTCACCGCGCTGGCTGCGCAGGGTTGGCAGATGCTGGCGGCTGCGCTGGCCGGTGCGCGTCCCGAATTCCTCGACGCCGCACTGGCGTACGTGCGTTTCGCCACCGAGAACCCCGGCCACTATGCGGTGATGTTCGACCGCTCCCTGGTCGACCCCGACGACCCTGAACTGCGGGCGGCCCGCGCGGCCGCGGGCACCGAACTGGCGGCCGGCGTCGAAACCTTGGACGACCCCCGCGCCGCCGAGGACCCGCAGGCTGCCGGCCTGGCGGCCTGGTCTCTGGTGCACGGCTTTGTGATGCTGCATCTCAACGGGGTGATCGGCGGCGATCGGGATCCGGTGGCGACGACGCAGCGGTTGGCCCGGATGCTGTTCAGTTAGCAACCGGTTGGGTACGTTCGAAGCCATGACCGACACCGCGCTGACTGACATTCCGCTGACCACGCTCGACGGCAAGGCGACCACGCTGGCCGAACTGGCCGGTGGCGCAGCGCTGGTGGTGAACGTGGCCTCCAAATGCGGGCTCACGCCGCAATACAGCGGGCTGGAGAAGCTCGCAAAGGAATACGGCGGCCGCGGACTGACCGTCATCGGGGTGCCGTGCAACCAGTTCATGGGCCAGGAGCCGGGTACCGCCGAGGAGATCCAGACATTCTGCTCGACGACATACGGCGTGACGTTCCCGCTGCTGGCCAAGACCGACGTCAACGGCGCCGACCGGCACCCCCTCTACGCACAACTGACCGAAACCGCCGACGACAACGGCGAAGCGGGCGACATCCAGTGGAACTTCGAGAAGTTCCTGATCGCCCCTGACGGTAGCGTCGTCAAGAGGTTCCGCCCGCGTACCGAACCCGACGCGCCCGAGGTGATCTCGGCCATCGAAGCGGTCCTGCCGGGCCAGTGAAGTACATCTGACGTCGTCATTCTGGTCACCGTCCGGCAACCTGCGGCTGTGACACTGCGGGTGTGGCAGGGCAACTGATTGTCTCGATATCGGGAATCCGCGACCGTACCCTCGATGACGTCACCGAGTTCCGCGACCTGCTGGCCGATCGCGGGATCCCCGCATCGCTGCTGGTTTCGCCTCGGCTCAAAGGCGGCTATCGACTCGACCACGACCCCCGCACGGTCGACTGGTTGACCGAGCGCCGCCAACAGGCAGACGCGATCGTGCTGCACGGATTCGACGCCGCTGCCACCTCACGGGCGCACGAAGCCAACCTGTGCCTGATGGGCGCCGACCGCGTCCTCGACCACCTCGGCCTGCGAACCCGATTGTTCGCCGGACCGAAGTGGAACAGCTCGGACGGAACCGTGACCGCATTGCGTCGCAACGGGTTCCGCGTCTCGGCCGGTCTGCACGAGATCGTCGACCTGGTCCGCGGCGACGTGGTGCGGGCCCGGGTGCTCGGCATCGGCGAGGGATTCCTCGCCGAGCCGTGGTGGTGCCGCGCGCTGGTGCTGGCCGCCGAGCGCACCGCTCGGCGGCAGGGCGTCGTGCGCGTCGCGGTGGCCGCGCGTCATCTGCGCCGCCCGGGTCCGCGTCAGGCCATGCTGGATGCGGTCGACCTGGCTTTGATGCACTCGTGCACGCCCACGGTGTACCAGTGGCGGCCGCGGGCTGCGCTGAGTGACGCCGCGTAGGAAAAGCCGAGGCTAGATTGGCGGAATGGCGGATGCTGATGTCATCGTGGTCGGTGCTGGTTTGGCCGGTTTGGTGGCGGCGTGCGAACTCGCCGACCGGGGCCGCAGCGTCCTGATCGTCGATCAGGAGAACGCCGCGAACCTCGGTGGCCAGGCCTTCTGGTCGTTCGGTGGCCTCTTTTTCGTCGACAGCCCCGAACAGCGCCGCCTCGGCATCCGCGACAGCTACGAACTCGCGCTGCAGGACTGGCTCGGCACCGCCGGCTTCGACCGTGACGAGGACCACTGGCCCCGGCAGTGGGCTCACGCTTACGTCGACTTCGCCGCAGGGGAGAAGCGGCAGTGGCTCCGCGACCGCGGACTGCAGACGTTCGCGCTGGTCGGCTGGGCCGAACGCGGTGGCTACGACGCCCGAGGACACGGCAACTCGGTACCGCGCTTCCATATCACCTGGGGTACCGGACCGGCGCTGGTCGACATCTTCGCGCGGCAACTGACAAATCGGGCCGGCGTGCGGTTCGCCCACCGCCACCGCGTCGACGAGCTGATCACCGAGGACGGGGCCGTCGTCGGGGTACGCGGCGCGGTGCTGGAGCCCAGCACCGCTGCGCGCGGCGTCGCGTCATCCCGCGAGATCATCGGCGACTTCGAATTTCGCGCACAGGCGGTGATCGTGGCCAGCGGCGGCATCGGCGGCAACCACGACCTGGTCCGCAAGAACTGGCCGCCCCGTATGGGCCGTGTGCCCGAACAGCTGCTCAGCGGGGTGCCCGCGCACGTCGATGGCCGGATGCTCGGCATTGCCGAGACCGCCGGCGCCCACGTCATCAACAGCGACCGGATGTGGCACTACACCGAGGGGATCACCAACTACGACCCGGTCTGGCCGCGGCACGGCATTCGGATCCTGCCCGGACCGTCGTCGCTGTGGCTCGACGCCACCGGCAAACGTCTGCCGGCCCCCCTGTACCCGGGATTCGACACCCTCGGCACGCTCGAGTACATCGCCCAGACCGGCCACGACTACACGTGGTTCGTCCTGAACAAGCGGATCATCGACAAGGAATTCGGCCTCTCAGGTCAGGAACAGAACCCCGACCTGACCGGTCGCAGCGTGCGCGCGGTGCTCGACCGCGCCCGCAACGGCCCCGCTCCGGTGCACGCGTTCATCGACAAGGGCGTCGACTTCGTCACCGCCGACACACTGCGCGAGCTCGTGACCGCCATGAACGCCGTCCCCGGCACGGAGAAGCTGGACTACGACGTCGTCGAAGCCGAGGTGACCGCGCGCGACCGTGAGGTCGCCAACCGCTTCACCAAAGACAGCCAGATCACCGCGATCCGCGGCGCACGCAACTATCTGCCCGAACGAATCAGCCGCGTGGTGGCCCCGCACCGGCTCACCGACCCCAAGGCCGGACCGCTGATCGCGGTCAAACTGCACATCCTGACCCGAAAGTCGTTGGGCGGCTTGGAAACCGACCTCGAATCCCGCGCACTGCGAGCCGACGGCACCGCACTGCCGGGGTTGTATGCCGCCGGGGAGGCCGCCGGCTTCGGCGGGGGAGGGCTGCACGGCTACCGATCGCTGGAGGGCACGTTCCTGGGCGGGTGCGTGTTCTCCGGGCGAGCCGCCGGCCGCGCCGCTGCGCGCGACGTCGGCTGAGCTCTAGAACTCGGTGGCCGACTCCGGTTCGAGCACCTGGAACTCGGTGTCGGTCATCTCGGTCAGCCGGCCGTAGAAGATGGGCCGGGCGGCCTCGGCGATGATGCCCTGGTGGATCGGCACCGCGTGCGTCGGCGCGACGGCGCGCAGATAGTCCACCGCCTCGGAGATCTTCAGCCACGGCGCGGCCGCCGGAGTGGCCAGCACGTCGACCGGTTCACCCGGCACGAACAGCGCGTCGCCGGGATGCATCAGCTTCGCCGGATGCTCGGCGTCGCCGACCAGATATGAGATGTTGTCGATCTCAGGCAGTTCCGGGTGGATGATCGCGTGGCGGCCGCCCGCCCCGCGGATCGTCAGATGGCCGACCGACAGTTCGTCACCGACGTGCACGGCCTGCCACGGTCCGCCGAGCTGGGCGGCGGTCTGCGGATCTGCGTACAGCTTCGCCTGTGGGTTGGCCTCGACCAGCGCGGGCAGCCGCTGCGGGTCGGCGTGGTCGGGGTGTTGATGGGTGATCAGAATGGCCGTCAGCCCGGTGATGCCTTCGAAGCCGTGGCTGAAGTTCCCCGGATCGAACAGCACGGTGGTGTCGGCGCCGGAACCGGACGGGAAGCTCGCCAGCAGGCAGGAATGGCCGAAGTGAGTGAGCTGCATGATCGCATTGTCGCGCAGGTAGAGTGTCGCCGTGGCAACAGTGGTGGTTCACGTCATGCCGAAGGCCGAGATTCTCGATCCGCAGGGTCAGGCGATCGTCGGTGCACTCAAACGTCTCGGTTTCGACGGCATCTCAGATGTTCGGCAGGGCAAGCGTTTTGAGCTCCAGGTCGACGGAGACCTCGACGACGACCAGTTGGCCGAGATCGCGGAGTCGCTGCTTGCGAACACCGTGATCGAAGATTGGACCATCACCCGCGAGGGGGCAGGGGGCAACGCATGACCGCGCGAGTGGGCATCATCACATTTCCGGGGACGCTCGACGACGTCGACGCAGCACGTGCGGTGCGGCTGGCCGGCGGCGAGCCCGTCAGCCTGTGGCACGCCGACACCGACCTCAAGGCTGTCGACGCGGTGATCGTGCCCGGCGGCTTCTCCTACGGCGACTACCTGCGCGCGGGCGCCATCGCGAAGTTCGCACCCGTGATGACCGAGGTGGTCGCGGCCGCCGGACGCGGCATGCCGGTGCTCGGCATCTGCAACGGCTTCCAGGTGCTCTGCGAGGCCGGACTGCTGCCGGGAGCCCTGACCCGCAACGTCGGGCTGCACTTCATCTGCCGCGACACCTGGCTGGAGGTCGCCTCGAACACCTCGGCGTGGACGGCGCGCTACGAACAGGGTGCCGACCTGCTCATCCCGCTGAAGTCCGGTGAAGGCCGCTACGTCGCCAGCGAACAGGTCCTCGACGAACTCGAAGGCGAAGGCCGGGTGGTGTTCCGCTACCGCGAGAACCTCAACGGCTCCATGCGTGGCATCGCGGGCATCAGCTCGGCCAACGGCCGCGTCGTCGGCCTGATGCCGCATCCCGAGCACGCCACCGAAGCCCTCACCGGTCCGTCCGACGACGGCCTGGGCATCTTCTACTCCGCGCTGGACGCAGTTTTGGTGTCCTGACTCCTCGGACACCGCTGTTAAGTTCGGAATGTGCTGGTTGATCCTGATCTGTTGCGTGCGTTCGCCGCAGAAGTGGAGTCCGCCGCGGCTGGGCTGAGCGGGCTGGATGTAGGAACCACCGCCACCGCGGCAGCGGACGGCCTACCGGGTTCGTCGACGCAGTGGGCGACCCGTCAGGTGGGCGAACGGTTGGGCAGGATTGCTGCGGACCTCATCAGCGACATCTCCGCCATCGGCGACGCGGTGCGCGGCGCCGGAGACCGCTACGAGGTGACCGACGAGAGCCTGGCAGGTCAGTTCACGAAGCTGTTCTGACATGCTGCCAACACGTTCGCGGCTGCAGCTCGCTTGAGATCCGTATCGGTGCGAAAACTGCTGTCCGGCATGGCGGTGCTGCTTGTCGTCACGGGCTGCACGACGCAGGGAGAGCCCACGGCGGTGCCGGTCGAACTGCCGCAGCAGACGCTGCTGGCGTCGTCGATGCGCGCACAACCCGTGGCGGGGTGGACGGTGACTGTCGCCGACCTCGGGCTGCCGCCCGGGACCACGCTGAAGCCGATCGGCAGCATCGGGAGCCGTGGCCTCTTCGTGGGCATCACCGACGACGGCTGGTGGCTCCTGGGAATCGACGTCAGGAACGGTCAGCGGACGTTCGGTCCCGTGCGCCTCGGCGCGGTCGGGGAGGCCGCGGCCTTCAACTGCTACGTCAACGGACCTCCCGACGTGCTGTGTGTGCGGCAGGAGCAGGAGTTGGCGGTACCCGGGACGGCGTGGGTGATCGACACCGATTCCGGAGAGATCACGTACGAGGGTCCGACCGACGTGAAAGTCGCTTGGGCTCAGGACCGGCCGAGACTCGAACCGATCGGCGACCGCGTCGTCGCGACGCTCGAGAATCAGGGGCTCCATGGTGTGGGGTCACGCGGAGAGCTGACGTGGTTCGTGCCCGGTGACGGGATACTGCCTGCGCAGTTCGCCTTCTGGGACCACGACACTCGGCGGCCTGCGCTGGCAGTGCAGGGCACTGCCAGTGGCGCGGACGTGGTGTTCTCCACCGTCGACGGCGCGGTCATCACACCGTCGTTGCCGCCCGACGTTCGACTGCGGCGCGCCGTCGTCTACCCGGGCGGGTTCGGCTACGAGTACTCCGACGGCGGTAGCGACTTCGTGGCCTTCTTCGACGAGACGGGCGCCCGCCGCGGTGAACCGATTGCCGCCGAAGGCCTCGAGACCCGCTCCCTCGACGTGCCCATGGTCAGGACACCGGCTGCGTACCGCGTCATGGCCTCCGAGGGCCGACAGCTGCTCGAGCTGCCGCGTACGGACACGTCACCACACGCGCGACTGATCGGCTCGCGATTGTTCGTCGCGCAAGACCAGGCCAACCGCGAGTGGCAGGAATTCGACCTGAACACCGGCGAGCGGGGTCGGACGTGCGGCAGCCGCAACCTCGGCTTCGACTACGTCGGCACCGACGGCGTCGTCACTGTCACGCGTGGCGACGGAATCCTCGCCCGCGGCGTCGACCTCACGACCTGCGACACGCTGTGGACCTTGCCCGGCTCCCAGGAACATGTGACCGAGGTGTGGCGGGTCGGCACCACACTCGTCCAGCGCACCGACGACACCCTCTTCTCGTTGGTGGCACCGGGCTGACGCACCGACCGGCTGTCGGCCATGATGGGGAACCATGACGGCCACCGCGCAGCAGCTGTGTGAATACATCGACGCGTCCCCGTCGCCGTTCCACGCCGTCGCCACCGCCGCCGATCGGCTGCGCGGGGCCGGCTTCACCGAGCTGTCGGAAGCCGATCCGTGGCCGGAACCCGGTGACCACTTCGTCGTGCGTGCCGGTTCGCTGATCGCGTGGCGCGGCGGCGCGAGCAGCCGTACTGCGCCGTTTCGTATCGTCGGCGCCCACACCGACAGTCCGAACCTGCGGGTCAAACAGCATCCCGACCGGTTCATCTCCGGCTGGCAGGTGGTCGCGCTGCAGCCCTACGGCGGAGCATGGCTGAACTCCTGGCTGGACCGCGACCTCGGCATCAGCGGACGGCTGTCGGTGCGCCGCGGCTCGGAAATCGAACACGTGCTGGTCCGCATCGACGATCCGATCCTGCGGGTACCTCAGCTGGCGATCCACCTGTCCGAGGACCGCAAGGGCGTCGAGCTGAACCCGCAACGCCACGTCAACGCGGTCTGGGGCGTCGACAGCGGCAGCCGGTCCTTCCTCGAGTTCGTGGCCGGGCATGCGGACGTCGACGTCGATGCGCTGCTCGGTTTCGACCTGATGACCCACGACATCAACCCATCTCGGCTGGCCGGCTCGAACAACGAGCTGGTCAGCGCGCCGCGCCTGGACAACCAGGCCACCTGCTACGCCGGGCTGGAGGCCTTCCTGACGGAATCACCGGTGTCACAGCGGCCACAGGTGCCCGTCCTGGTGCTGTTCGACCACGAGGAGGTCGGTTCGCAGTCCGACCACGGTGCACAGTCCGACCTGCTGTTGACCGTGCTCGAACGCATCACGCTGGCCACCGGCGGCGACCGCGAGGATTTCCTGCGTCGACTGGCCGACTCGATGGTCGCCTCCGGGGACATGGCGCACGCCACCCACCCGAACTACCCGGAACGGCACGAGCCCGGTCACCTGATCGAGGTCAATGCCGGTCCGGTGCTCAAAGTGCAGCCGAACCTGCGCTACGCCACCGACGGCCGTACCGCGGCGGCGTTCGCCCTGGCCTGTGAGCAGGCGCAGGTGCCGTTGCAGCGCTACGAGCACCGCGCCGACCTGCCCTGCGGCTCCACCATCGGCCCGATGACCGCCGCGAACACCGGCATCCCGACCGTCGACGTGGGAGCGGCCCAGCTGGCGATGCACTCGGCACGCGAAGTCATGGGCGCGGGCGATGTCGCTCAATATTCCGCCGCACTTGCGGCTTTCTTGTCGCCGCTCTGACCTACAGTGCCGTTATGGCGCTCGCAATCGAGATGGTGACCTTCGACTGTACGGATCCTGACCGGCTGGCCCAGTGGTGGGCCGAAGCCGTCGGCGGCGACGTGAATGCCGTCGCCCCAGGAGATTTCGTGATGATCGTCCGTGACAGCGGACCCAATCTCGGGTTCCAACGGGTGCCCGATCCCACGCCGGGCAAGAACAAGGTGCACCTGGACTTCCACGCCGAAGACCGTGAAGCCGAGGTGGCGCGGCTGGTCGGTCTGGGCGCGCAGGAGACCGGTCGGCACGACTTCGGGCCCGAGTTCGAGTGGGTGGTGCTCGCCGACCCGGAGGGCAACGCGTTCTGTGTGGCCTGAGTCGCATCGGGCATGCTGGCTAAACTGACGCCGTGACATCTGGGTCGAGCCATCAGGTAGACACCGTCGAGCGGGCGGCCGCAACGCCCGACCAGCCACAGCCCTACCGGGAACTCGGCCTCAAGGACGACGAGTACGAACGGATCCGCGGCATCCTCGGACGGCGTCCCACCGACGCCGAGCTGGCGATGTACTCGGTGATGTGGAGCGAGCACTGCTCGTACAAGTCCTCCAAGGTGCACCTGCGCTACTTCGGTGAAACCACCACCCCCGCGATGCGCGAGGCGATGCTGGCCGGGATCGGCGAGAACGCCGGCGTCGTCGACATCGGCGACGGATGGGCCGCCACCTTCAAGGTCGAGTCGCACAACCACCCGTCCTACATCGAGCCCTATCAGGGCGCCGCCACCGGCGTCGGCGGCATCGTGCGCGACATCATGGCGATGGGTGCGCGCCCGGTCGCGGTCATGGACCAGCTGCGTTTCGGCCCCGCCGACGCGCCCGACACCCGCCGCGTCGTCGACGGCGTGGTGCGCGGCGTCGGCGGCTACGGCAACTCGCTGGGCCTGCCCAACATCGGCGGTGAAACGGTGTTCGACGCCTCGTATGCCGGCAACCCCCTGGTCAACGCGTTGTGTGTCGGCGTACTGCGCAAAGAGGACCTGCACCTGGCGTTCGCGTCCGGTGTCGGGAACAAGATCATCCTGTTCGGCGCCCGCACCGGCCTCGACGGCATCGGCGGGGTGTCGGTGCTGGCCTCGGAGACCTTCGGCGGCGACGAGAGCGGATCAGGGCGCAAGAAGCTGCCCAGTGTCCAGGTCGGCGACCCGTTCACCGAGAAGGTGCTCATCGAGTGCTGCCTCGAGCTGTACTCCAGCGGCCTGGTGGTCGGGATCCAGGACCTCGGCGGTGCCGGATTGTCTTGCGCGACTTCCGAATTGGCGTCCGCCGGCGACGGTGGTATGCGGGTCGAGCTGAACGCGGTGCCGCTGCGGGCAGCCAACATGACCCCGGCCGAGATCCTGTCGAGCGAGTCGCAGGAACGGATGTGCGCGGTCGTCGCACCCGAGAACGTGGATGCGTTCCTGGCGGTCTGCCGCAAGTGGGACGTACTGGCCACCGTCATCGGTGAGGTCACCGACACCGGGCGGCTCGAGATCACCTGGCACGGCGAGACCGTCGTCGACGTCCCACCGCGCACCGTCGCCCACGAAGGCCCTGTCTACGAACGGCCCGTGCAGCGCCCCGACACCCAGGACGCGCTCAACGCCGACACCTCTGAGCGACTGCCGCGGCCCTCGACGCCCGAGGAATTGCGCGCGACTCTGCTGCAGATGATCGGCAGCCCGCACCTGTGCAGCCGCGCCTTCATCACCGAGCAGTATGACCGCTACGTGCGCGGCAACACCGTGCTGGCCGAACACGCCGACGGTGGCGTGCTGCGCGTCGACGAGGAGACCGGACGCGGGATCGCGATCTCCACCGACGCGTCCGGCCGCTACACCGCACTCGACCCGTACACCGGCGCCCAGCTCGCGCTCGCGGAGGCCTACCGCAACGTCGCCGTCACCGGCGCCACCCCGATCGCGGTCACCAACTGCCTGAACTTCGGATCGCCCGAGGATCCCGGCGTGATGTGGCAGTTCTCGCAGGCTGTTCGCGGTCTCGCCGACGGTGCTGCGGCACTGGGTATTCCGGTGACCGGCGGCAACGTCAGCTTCTACAACCAGACCGGGGCCACCGCGATCCTGCCCACTCCGGTGGTCGGTGTGCTCGGTGTGATCGACGACGTAAAACGGCGCATCCCCACGGCACTGGGCACCGAACCCGGCGAATCGCTGATCCTGCTCGGCGACACCCGCGACGAGTTCGACGGTTCGATCTGGGCGCAGGTCACCGCCGATCACCTCGGCGGGCTCCCGCCGAAAGTCGACCTGCAGCGCGAGCAGCTGCTGGCCGAGGTGCTGGTCGCGGCCTCGCGGGACGGTCTGATCTCCGCCGCACACGACCTGTCCGAAGGTGGACTCATCCAGGCCGTCGTCGAGGCGGCGCTGGCCGGTGAAACCGGTTGCCGCATCGTGATTCCCGAGAATTTCCAGCAAGGCAGCGGTCCGTTCGTCTTCCTGTTCAGCGAGTCGTCGGGTCGGGTCCTGGTCGCGGTTCCGCGCACCGAGGAGAGCCGCTTCACCGCAATGTGCGAAGCTCGCGGCCTGCCGGCCACCAGAATCGGCGTCGTCGACCCCGGCGCCGACCCCAGCCAGGCCGCCGTCGAGGTGCAGGGCATGTTCACGGTGACCCTCGAGGAGTTGCGGCGCACGTCGGAGGGCGTGCTACCCAGGTTGTTCGGGTGACCGTTTGGGTGTGGCGGATGCTGCGGCTGGACTTCACCGGCATCGCATTCGGTGCGCTGTTCTTCTGCCTCTCGCTCACACCCTCACTTCTTCCCCGGGACTGGCTGTTCGGCGGCCTGGTCGGCGGACTGACCGCCGCCATCGGATACGGCATCGGCGTGTTCGTCGGCCGCATGGTCTACCGGTTCCTGCTCCAGCGGCGCTCCTGGTGGCCCCCGCCGCCCCGCATCGCCCACGCGCTGGAAGCGGTGATCTTCGTCGGCTCCGTCGGAGCATGCCTGCTGATGGTGATCCCCGCCGCCGGCTGGCAGCGGCAGGTGTCGGAACTGATGGGCCTGCAGGGGCCGAGCACCGCAAGCTATCTGCGGACTCTGGCCCTGGCCGCCGCGGTCGCTGCGGTCTGCGTGGCCGTGACCCGCGTCGTCATCGACGTCATCAAAACGATGGCCCGCATATTGATCCGACGCTGGCGTCTGTCCGACGAACTGGCGCTGCTGATCGGCACTGCGGTGGTCGTCGTCCTGGTCATCACCCTGGTCAACGGTGTGCTGGTACGCGGCTTCTTCGCTGCCGCCAACCGCGTGTTCCAGCCGCAGAATGCCACCACCGCGGAAGGGGTGGTACAGCCCGAGGCGCCCGAAAGATCCGGCAGCCCTGAATCGTTCGCGTCCTGGGAGACGCTGGGATATCAGGGCCGCAGCTTCGTCGCAGGCGGGCCCAGCGCCGCGGAGCTCGAACAGATCAACGGCCGTCCCGCGCTCGAGCCCGTCCGGGTTTATGTGGGCCTCGAGACCGCCGACACCGACGAGGCCCGAATCGCGGTGCTGCTAAGCGAATTGGAGCGCACCGGCGCATTCGACCGCGAGGTGCTGGTGATCGCGCCCACCACCGGCACGGGATGGCTGAACCCCGTCGCGACCGCCTCGATGGAAATGGTGTACAACGGCGACACCGCCATCGTGGGAAGCCAGTATTCGTTTCTGCCGAGCTGGATTTCGTTCCTCGGCGACCAAGAGAAGTCGATCCGGTCCGGCCGCATGATGATCGAGGCCGTTCACCAGCGGTGGGCGCAACTACCGCCGGATCGCCGTCCACGACTGATGCTCTACGGCGAGAGCTTGGGCTCGATGGCCGGGCAGGGCGCCTTCGAGTGGCTGCCCGACATCTCGCGCATGGGCTTCTCGTCGGTGCTGTGGGTCGGCCCGCCCAACGCCAGCCCGCTGTGGCACGGCCTGACCGTGCGCCGGGACCCCGGCACACCCGAGGTGCAGCCCCGCTACGACAACGGGCGCACGGTGCGCTTCTCCCAGGGCAACGACGCCGCCCTGATCGCGGCGGACACCCAGCCGCCGTGGGAGGGCACGCGGGTGCTGTTCCTGCAGCACTCGTCGGACCCGATCGTGTGGTGGTCGCAGGATCTGCTGTTCACCCGTCCCGACTGGCTGGCCGAACCGCCCGGCCGGGACCGGACAGCGTCGATGCGGTGGTATCCGATCATCACGTTCTGGCAGGTCGCCGCCGACATGACCAACGCCGCGTCGGCGCCGGGCGGGCACGGCCACAACTACGGCGACTACATCCTCGACGGCTGGGTCGGCGTCGCGGCGCCGCCCGGATGGACCCCCGACGACACCGAGCGCATCCGAAACGTGCTGCACGACCGGCTCTCCGACGCGGTGGCGTGAATAGGGACGCCGCGCGGGTCCTCGCGCTCTCGGCGCTGCTGCTCACCTGGAGCGCGGTGTCGCCACGCATACCGCAGCGGTGGAACCCGTTGCCACACATGCTGTTCGGCGCTTCGATGGCAATCCTCGGCCGCGCACCGTTGGGTCTGCGGCCGCCGTCGTTGTGGACCGGTCTCCGCTGGGGGACCGCCGCCGCGGCACCCGTGGTCGGCGCAGTCGCGACCAGCACCGCTGCTCGTGTGGTACGCGACGGTATGGCCACGCGCGACCTACCGTCGCGACCGGGCCGTTGGCTGTTGCTGCGCATCCCCTTCGGCACCGTGTGGTCCGAGGAGGTCGCCTATCGCGCCGTGCTCGGCAGCGCCGCGTCACGAGCATTCGGACCGAAAACCGGCCACCTCGTGACCGCACTGGTCTTCGGGCTGAGCCATGTGCCCGACGCCCGGGAAAGTGGGGATCCGGTCCTGGGCACGGTGGTCGTCACCGGCGTCGCCGGTGCGGCGTTCTCCTGGCTGTACCGCAGATCCGGCAGCCTTGCCGCGCCCATGCTCGCGCACCTGGCCGTCAACGAGGCGGGAGCCGTTGCGGCGGTGGCAGTTCAACGCCGTCATCTGGGACGCTGACGAGGTGGCCACTCGACGTGGTGCCGATCCGGCACAGACCCGAGCCGCAGTCGCGGCGGTGTCAGCATGGCTGCGCGACCCGGACGCACCCACCCCGGAGCGTCGCGAACTCGCCGAAGCCGTACGCACGACAGCCAGGACGCTGAGCGCGACGGCGCCGGGTTCAGCAGTGGAGGTGCGTGTTCCGCCGTTCGTCGCCGTGCAGTGCATCGCAGGTCCGCGACACACCCGCGGCAACCCACCCAATGTCGTCGAAACCGATCCGCGGACCTGGCTGCTGCTGGCCACCGGACTGCTCACGGTCGACGACGCCGCAGCCACCGGGACGCTGCAGCTGTCCGGTTTCCGCGCAGGCGAGATCGCCGACGCTCTGCCAGTGGTGACGTTGCCCGACTGAATCCAATGTGGTCGCGATTCTGTCGCAGCCCGCTTCGACCCGTAGACTGGCTTATGTCACCCACAGCCCTTAGGGAGCAGCCTGATTGTGACCGCCGAGCCGTCCGCGGACGTGGACAACGAGCCCAGAGAAGAGTGCGGAGTATTCGGAGTCTGGGCGCCCAGCGAAGAAGTGGCCAAACTCACCTATTACGGCCTGTATGCGCTGCAGCACAGAGGGCAGGAGGCCGCGGGCATCGCCGTCGCTGACGGCTCACAAGTTCTGGTGTTCAAGGATCTCGGTCTGGTGAGCCAGGTGTTCGACGAGCAAACGTTGGCCGCCATGCCCGGCCACGTCGCCGTGGGGCACTGCCGCTACTCCACCACCGGATCGACGACGTGGGAGAACGCGCAGCCGGTCTTCCGCACGACCGCCGCGGGCACCGGAGTGGCGCTGGGCCACAACGGAAACCTGGTCAACACTGCGGAATTGGCGGCGCGCGCCCGAGACGAAGGCCTGGTGGGCCCGCGCGGTGCGGCTGTCGCGACCACCGACTCCGACATCCTGGGCGCACTGCTGGCCCACGGCGCCGCCGACTCCTCGCTGGAGCAGGCCGCGCTGGAATTGCTGCCGACCGTGCGCGGTGCGTTCTGCCTGACCTTCATGGACGAGAACACCCTGTACGCGGCGCGCGACCCGTACGGCGTGCGGCCGCTGTCGTTGGGCCGCCTGGATCGCGGCTGGGTGGTGGCGTCGGAGACTGCCGCCCTCGACATCGTCGGCGCCTCGTTCGTCCGTGACATCGAACCGGGCGAGCTGCTCGCCATCGACGCCGACGGAGTCCGGTCCAGCCGGTTCGCGCCGCCGTCGCCCAAAGGTTGTGTGTTCGAGTATGTCTACCTGGCGCGTCCGGACTCCATGATCGGTGGTCGCTCGGTGCACGCTGCCCGCGTCGACATCGGTCGGCGCCTGGCCCGCGAGAAGCCGGTCGACGCCGACCTCGTGATCGGCGTCCCCGAGTCGGGCACTCCGGCCGCGGTCGGCTACGCGCAGGAGTCCGGGATCCCGTTCGGTCAGGGTCTGATGAAGAACGCCTACGTCGGCCGCACCTTCATTCAACCGTCGCAGACGATTCGGCAACTTGGTATTCGGCTGAAGCTCAACCCGCTCAAAGAAGTCATCCGCGGCAAGCGGCTGATCGTCGTCGACGACTCGATCGTCCGCGGAAACACCCAGCGCGCGCTGATCAGGATGCTGCGCGAAGCCGGCGCGGTGGAGGTGCACGTGCGGATCGCTTCACCGCCGGTGAAATGGCCGTGCTTCTACGGCATCGACTTCGCCACCCCGGCCGAGCTGATCGCCAACGCGTCCAACGCCGACGCCGACCCCGACGAGATGCTCGAAGCCGTCCGGCACGCCATCGGTGCGGACACTCTGGGCTACATCTCGCAGCAGGGAATGATCTCGGCCACCGAACAGCCCGCGTCGCGGCTGTGCTCGGCATGCTTTGACGGCGACTACCCGATCGAGCTGCCGGGGGAGACCGCGCTGGGCAAGAACGTCGTCGAGCACATGCTGGCCACGGCGGCGCGCACCGGGATCCCGCTGCAGACCGTCAACGACAACGCATCGGCGCTGCGTCGTCCTTGACGCCTCCGGCGTCGTGCAGGTCCTAACCCTGCGCCGGGCTGAACCGCAACAGCCGGCGGCGCCCACCTGAGGCGACGGTGCCGTCCTCCTGCAACGCGTGCTCGACCGCGTCGCGGTAACGCGTCAAACCGCCCGGCGGTGGGGCGATCACGTCGTCGATGTCGTGCTCTCCGGCGATCGCGTCGCATTCGAGGGACTCGACCAGCGGGCGGGCCAGCCCGGCCGGGATCGGCGTCACCAACCCGACCCACCAGCTGGCGATCGTCGGTGTCAGGAACGGCAGCACCACCATCAACCGGCGGCGCAGACCCGCGACCTCGGCGTAGACCTGCATCGCATCGCCGTACTCCATCACATCGGGACCGCCGATGTCCCATGTCCTCGAGCCGGGAACAGGCGCTCGCGCAGCCTCGGCGAGATAGTGCAACACGTCGTCGATGGCGATCGGCTGGATCTTGTTGTGCACCCACTTGGGTGTCGTCAACAGCGGCAACCGGTCCGTCAGATGCCGAACCATCTCGAACGATGCCGAGCCCGAACCGATGACGATGCCGGCCTGCAACACCACCGTCTCCAGCGGAGAGTCGAGCAGGATCTCCCCGACCTCCACGCGGGACGCGAGGTGGCGGGACAGTTCGGCGCCCTCGGGATGCAGTCCGCCGAGATACACCACCCGCTTGATCCCGGCCTTCTGCGCGGCCGCGACCACGTTGCGCGCCGAGCGGGCCTCCTCGGCCACGAAGTCGCGCGACGTCCCCATCGAGTGCACCAGGTAGTAGAGGACGTCCACACCGTCGAAAGCCGCCGTCAGGGAGTCCGGGTCGGTCAGGTCGCCCTGCACCACGTCCACCTCGGAGCGCCACGGCGTCCCGTCGAGCTTGGCCGGCGTGCGCGCCATGGCGCGCACGGTGAAACCCCGGTCCAGAAGTTTGGGAACCAGGTGGCCCCCGATGTAACCGGTGGCACCGGTCACCAGGCAGGTCGTCTGCTGCGCTGACATCTTGTCCTCCGCTCGTCTACCGGTGTTCGGAGCCGATGCGGACCTGGATTGCCGCAATCCGGGAGTTCGACACTGATGGGTGGGCGGTAGCCTTGCACCCGATGACCGAACGCGCCGAACAACACGGCATTTCCTACGCGTCGGCGGGCGTTGACATCGAAGCCGGTGACCGCGCCGTCGAACTGTTCAAGCCACTCGCCAAGAAGGCCACCCGCCCCGAGGTGCGGGGCGGTCTGGGCGGGTTCGCGGGGCTCTTCGCGCTGCGCGGCGATTACCGCGAGCCGCTGCTGGCGTCGTCGACCGACGGCGTCGGCACCAAGCTGGCGGTCGCCCAGGCCATGGACAAGCACGACACCGTCGGCATCGACCTGGTCGCGATGGTCGTCGACGACCTGGTGGTGTGCGGGGCCGAGCCGTTGTTCCTGCAGGACTACATCGCCGTGGGCCGCACCGTCCCCGAGCGCGTCGCCGAGCTGGTCTCCGGGATCGCCGACGGCTGCGTCCAGGCCGGCTGTGCGCTGCTGGGCGGGGAGACCGCCGAGCATCCCGGTCTGATGGCGCCCGACCACTACGACATCTCGGCCACCGGCATCGGCGTCGTCGAAGCCGACGACGTGCTCGGTCCCGACCGGGTCAAACCCGGCGACGTGATCATCGCGATGGCCTCGACCGGACTGCACTCCAACGGCTACTCACTGGCCCGCCATGTGCTCCTCGAGATCGACCACATGAACCTCGCCGGCCATGTCGAGGAGTTCGGCCGCACCCTGGGCGAAGAACTCCTGGAGCCCACCCGCATCTATGCCAAGGACTGTCTGGCACTGGCGGCCGAAACGCAGGTGCGCACCTTCTGCCACGTGACCGGGGGCGGACTGGCCGGCAATCTGGAGCGGGTGATCCCGCACGGACTGATGGCTGAGCTGGACCGCGGAACGTGGACGCCGGCACCGGTGTTCGGCATGATCGCTCAACGCGGACGGATCGAACGCGCGGAGATGGAGCGGACGTTCAACATGGGCGTCGGCATGGTGGCCGTGGTCGCGCCGGAGGACACCGATCGCGCGCTGGCCGTGCTGACCGCCCGTCACCTGGACTGCTGGACACTGGGCACCGTCATGAAGGGCGGTAAGGACAGCGCCCGTGCGGTACTCGTGGGGCAGCACCCCAGGTTCTGACGAGGTCGGTGGGACCGTCGAGGAGGCTGGAGCCTATCGGCGCCAGTCGTCCTCCTCGACCCAGGCGTCGTCCGACGCCCCGTCGCCGTCCAGACGGGAAGTCCCTGACAACTCCTGCTGAAGCCGCTCGAAGTCTGTCTGAGGTGAGCTGTACTTGAGCTCACGTGCAACCTTGGTCTGCTTTGCCTTAGCCCGGCCGCGGCCCATGGGGGGACCCCCTCGCGCAATAACGGAGCGGCCCAATTACTAGGCGGCTCCGATCTGAATGTGTTTATTGTCCTGCCGACACCTTACCGTGCCTGACGCCGTGGCGCTGGCAGGCCTCCAAGCCCGGCGCGGTTTTGTGGGCGCTCTCACTTAGTACCGCTACGCAACCGCTCGACGGCCAGCCGTCCGGCGCCGACCGAATCGGTGGCGGGCACCGAGTCCGGGTCGATGGCCGCAGCGCAGCTCACCTGCCCGCCCGTGGTCAACTCGGTCTCGGCCGGCAGTCCACGCTTGATCAGGGCCAGCGCGATCACGCCCTCGTCGACGTGGTCGACCACGGTGCCCAACCGGCCCACCGCACGGCCGCCGGCCAGCAGCGGATCACCGGGCGACGGACGTTCGGTGTCCCCGTCGAGATGCAGCTGCACCAGCATCCGGGGCGGCTTGCCCAGGTTGTGCACCCGCGCCACGGTCTCCTGGCCCCGGTAGCAGCCCTTGTCCAGATGCACCGCCGCGCCGATCCAGCCGACTTCGTGCGGGATGGTGCGTTCATCGGTGTCCACCCCCAGGCGGGGAATCCGGGCCGCGACCCGGTGCGCTTCATAGGCCCACACCCCGGCCGGCCGCACCTGCGCCGCCAGCAGCCGCTCCCACCAGTGATGGCGGTCTGATCGCGGAACCAGCAGATCGAGGTCCGCACCCCCGGAGGTAAGCCGACGTGCGAAACCCCCGCCGTCCACTGCTGCCACCGTGCCGTCGTCCGGCAACGCCGCCAGGCCGAGTGCGTCGAGGACCGCCCGGTCGGCGACCTCAGGGCCCAGTAGCGAGAGCACGGACATCTCGGCCGGTTCGATCGCGACGTCGGACCAGAAGACCATCTTGCGCAGATACGTCAGCAGCGGTTCGGTTCGCCACGGCTCGGTGTCGAGCACGGTGCGGCCGTCGAACTCGGCCTGCAGCCAGTGGTCCTCGACGCGCCCCTGCCCATCGAGGCTCAGGTTCTGGGTGGTCGAGCCGTCGGCGACGGCGCTGACGTGCTGGGTGGAAATGCTGTGCAGCCACGTCTTGCGGTCGGCGCCGGTCAGGGTCAGTACACCGCGGTGTGAGCGGTCCACGACGACGGCGCCGACAGCGGCCGACCGTTGCTCGCCGAGCGGATCGCCGTAATGCCAGACGGCTCCGGCGTCGGGACCTGAATCGGGAGCGGGAACAGCGGACATAGGTCAACTCTACGGTTCCCGCGGCCGCGGCTGGGGCTACGCTTTGGCCCCATGGCCGACCGACCCAGCGTTGTGGTCACGCTCGACGGAGCGCTGCACGATCCGACGGTTCCGCTGCTGTACGCCGACGATCTTGCCGCGGTGCGCGGCGACGGAATCTTCGAGACCATGCTGGTGCGTGACGGCGGGCCCTGCCTGCTCGAGGCACATCTGGACCGGCTCTCGCACTCGGCGCAGATGATGGACCTGCCGGCGCCGGACTTGGGTCGCTGGCGCACCGCGGTCGCCGTCGCGGTCGACGCCTGGACGTCGGCTACCGCCGACGACGGTGTGCTGCGCCTGGTGTACAGCCGTGGTCGCGAGAGCTCACCAGACGGCACGGCCTACGTGACCGTCGGAGCGCTGCCGGCGCGGGTGGCCGAGGTGCGGCGACACGGGCTTGCGGCGCTGACGTTGGAGCGCGGTCTGTCCGCGCGCGGAATCGACGAGCTGCCGTGGCTGCTGGCCGGCGCCAAGACGCTGTCCTACGCAGTGAACATGGCCGCGCTGCGGCACGCCGAGGCACGCGGGGCGGGTGACGTGATCTTCGTCAGCACCGACGGATTCGTCCTCGAAGGACCACGTTCGACGGTCGTGATCGCCACGGTGTCCGACGACGGCCGGCCGTGCCTGCTCACCCCGCCGCCGTGGTATCCGATCCTGCGCGGCACCACTCAGCAAGCTCTGTTCGAAGTGGCCCGCGACAGCGGCTACGACTGCGACTACCAGGCGCTCAAGCCCGCCGATCTACTTGCCGCGCAAGGGGTCTGGCTGGTGTCGAGCATCACTCTGGCCGCCCGCGTGCACACCCTCGACGGAGTCGCGCTACCGCAGGCCGCGGCGGCCGGCGACATGACCGAACTGATCGACGCCGCGGTTCTGCACGATCGCTGAGAGAGTAATTCCCTTGTCGCGCCGCCGGTGCGCGAGTACCTTCGCCTGTACACAGGGAAGGAGGTGGTCCGACAAATTGAGTGACTTATGGACATGTGAGGTGGCTGCGAGCTAGCAGCGCCGGGGAGCGCTTGACGCACACCTGCGCGCGCTGGCGAATTCCCCGCAGTCACCCGGCCCCCGAGCCCCTTGGTTGTGTCCGACCGAGGATTACGGCTCGGGGGCCGCTCCATTTCTGGGGTCCGAAGCCTTCGACGCCGTGACTGAAATTCCAGACAAGGCATATTCCAGATTCACGTTAAGGCTAGAAATCCCAGTTCATAGCCCGTTGACTGTTGTGCGAACTGAAGTTAGCCTTCACATCACACACGATGGGCTATGCGGAAGGACGCTGAAGTGACGGCTGGAAAGCTTGACGGCAAGGTGGCACTGGTCTCCGGATCGGGGCGGGGAATCGGCCGCGCCGTCGCCGAGAAACTTGCCGCAGAGGGTGCGCGGGTCGTCATCAACGATCTCGACGCCGAGCCGGCCAAAGAGACCGTCGCCGCCATCGAGGCCGCCGGCGGGCAGGCCGTCGCCTGCCCCGGCAGCGTCACCGACCCCGAGTTCGCCGACCGCTTCGTCGCGGCCGCCGTCGACAACTTCGGCGGACTGGACATCATCGTCAACAACGCCGGCTACACCTGGGACAACGTCATCCAGAAGATGACCGACCAGCAGTGGAACGACATCATCGACGTGCACCTGACCGCACCGTTCCGGATCCTGCGCGCCGCCCAGCCGGTGATCT
Source organism: Mycobacterium sp. SMC-4 (assembly GCF_050205565.1). Lineage (GTDB taxonomy): Bacteria > Actinomycetota > Actinomycetes > Mycobacteriales > Mycobacteriaceae > Mycobacterium. The sequence continues at coordinate 29,372 of NZ_JBNMQU010000015.1, forward strand.
CCGGGCTGGCCAAGAAGGAGAAGGCCGAGAACGGGAAGGCCAACCGCCGCGCCATCGTCAACACCTCGTCCATCTCGGGCATGCAGGGCAATCCGGGCCAGGTCAACTACTCCACCGCCAAGGCCGGCCTGCTCGGCATGACCAAGACGCTGGCCAAGGAGTGGGGCCGCTACAACGTCACCGTCAACGCCATCGCCTACGGCGTGATCAACACCCGGCTCACCACGGTGACCACCGAGGAGAAGACCATCGACGTCGACGGTCGCGAGATCAAGGTCGGGGTCAACCCGGCGGTGTACGAGACCGTGACCTCCCAGATCGCCCTCGGCCGTGGCGGCGAGGTCGAAGAGGCAGCCGGAGCGGTGTACCTGCTGTGCGCCCCGGAGTCGAGCTACATCACCGCTCAGACGCTGGTCTGCAGCGGCGGAGCGTGACCGGTACGGGTCCGGCGAGCCACGTCGTGCCGCCGGCCTACGAGGAGATCGACTACCGCTTCGACGACGGCATCGCGGTCATCAGCTTCAACGCACCCCAGCGCCGAAATGCGTTGCGCAATCAGATGTTGCGTGACCTCTGGCAAGCACTCGACATCGCCGACCGTGACCCGGCTGTCCGCGCCGTCGTCCTGACCGGGTCCGGCGACCACTTCTGCGTGGGCGCCGAGCTCACCGGCCCGGACACCCTGCTCGAGGCGCTCGAAGAAGACGCTGCCGGGCATACCCCCACCGGCTACCGCGAGCCGGGCGGGCGGGTCAGCGAGCGACTGTTCGACATGAGGACCCCCGTCGTCGCGGCTGTCAACGGAGACGCCGTCGGCGGCGGGGCTTCCATCATGGCCGCCGCCGACGTCCGGATCGCCGGGCAGCGTTCGCGATTCGGATTCGTGTTCACCCGCCGCGGCGTGGTGCCCGAGAGTGCGTCGTCATGGTTCCTGCCGCGACTGGTGGGCCTGACGCGGGCCACCGACTGGGTGCTCAGTGGGCGGGTGTTCGACGCCGCCGAGGCCTACGAGGCCGGACTGCTCACCAAGGTGGTCGAACCCGAGTCGGTGCTGGAGGAGGCCCTGGCCTACGCGCGGGTGTTCGTCACGGAGACCTCGCCGACCTCGGTCGCGCTGGCGCGCCGACTGCTCGGCCGCAGCTGGGGACATGCCACGCCACGGGCGGCCTCCGAGGACGAGTCACGGGTGTACGCCAGCCGACTGCGCTCGGCGGATGTGCACGAAGGAGTCGTGTCGTTCCTGGAGCGCCGACCCGCGGTGTTCCCGCCGCTCGACGACCATCCCGCCGACTACTTCTGACGACCAGCAGCACACGGAGGCCCGCATGGACACACCAGCGCCATTCACCGCATGCCAGTACGGGGCGGACGCCGAATTCACCCACGACCCAGCGGGAATCGCGAACTACAACGAGAGCGTCTACGTCAACTTCGTCGACCCGGTGAGCGAAGTCAGCGCGCTGATGCGGATCGGGAACCGCCCCACCATGGGCTACTCCGAGGCGACCGTGCAGCTGACCCTGCCCGGCGGTCGCATCGCGCTGCGGGCTGGTCGTCAGCCGAACGAAACCAACGACCGCTGGTCGACACAGGGGCTGGAGATCGTACCCAGGGAAGCCACCCGCACCTGGGAGGTGAACTACCGCAACACCGTCGCGCTGATCAGCACGCCATCCCTGCTGGCGGACCGCGGCCGGCAGGCGCTGAAGAATGCCCCGTCGCTGGAATGTGAGATCGCGCTGACGTTCGAAGCGTCGGTGCCGATGTTCACGATCGCCGAGGACGGGGACTGCACCCCGGGTAGTTCCCAGATCGCCACCGATCACTATGAACAATTCGGTCACGTCAGCGGATCGGTACGAGTGGGCGGGACCACCTGGCAGGTGGACCGTGCCACGTCGTTCCGGGACCACTCGTGGGGTCCGCGAGAGTGGGCGTCCTACAACGGAGAGTGGCTGGCGGCCTGGCTCGCCGACGGCACGGCGATCACCGCGTACGGTGAATTCGAACCCAACGGCGAACGGGCGTCCGGAGGTGTGGTCGTCACTCCCGACGGAGTTTTCCATCCCATCCGCGACTACACCGTGTACACCGATTACGCCGGTGAGGCAACGTATTCGGGACGGAACACCGCGGTGATCACCGCGGAGGGATTGCCGTTGATGGTGCTCGACGGCTCGATCAACCACTTCGTCCCGGTCACCCAACGCACAGCCGACCGTGCGGCCCGCATGGGGCAGATGTCGGTCCGGTACGCCAACGGCCAGGGCGGTTGGGGTATCGCCGAATTCCTGCGCCCGATCAAGTAGCGGGCGAGGAGTCGAGCATGTACCCCGGACGCCACGTTCACGAGGATCCCGACCGCCCGGCAGTGATCATGGCGGGCAGTCGGGAGACCCTCACCTACCGTGACTTCGACGAGCGCGCCAACCGTGTGGCCAACTACCTCCGCGGACTCGGTCTGCAGCGCGGCGACCATATCGCGATCTTCGCCGAGAACCATGTGGACATGATCGTGACGATGTCGGCCGCCGAGCGCTGCGGACTGTATTACACGCCGGTCAACTCTTTCCTGGCGGTCGACGAAGCCGCTTACATCATCGATGACTGCGGCGCTCGACTGGTGATCACCACCGCCGCCAAACTCCCGGTTGCCAACGGGTTTCCGCACCGGTGCCCCAAGGTGGAGCACTGGCTCGTCATCGGCGAGACGGCGCCGCCTGCCCCGTTTGCGGACTTCGCCGCGGCCATCGAACCGTGCCCCCAGACACCCGGTGACGACGAGCGTCTCGGCACCCCGATGTTCTACTCCTCGGGCACCACCGGTCGGCCCAAGGCCGTCAAGCGGCACCTGCCCGATGTCCCGCCGCAGGAACAACTGGGCATCGAGGAGATGGGCAAGCGCCTGTTCCGGATGCGCGAGGGCATGACGTTCCTGTCGACCGCACCGCTGTACCACTCCGGACCGCAGTCGAGCATCTCCATCGGTCTTCGGTTGGGGGCCACCCATATCGTGATGGAGCGCTTCGACGCCGAGCAGTTCCTGGCCTTGATCGACGAGTTCCGCGTCACCCACACCATGGTGGTGCCGACGATGTTCTCGCGAGTACTCAAGCTGCCCAAGGATGTCCGCGACAAGTACGACTACTCGTCGCTGGAAGCCGTGGTGCACGGCGCCGCGCCGTGCCCGAGGCAGGTCAAGCAGCAGATGCTCGACTGGTGGGGTCCGGTCATCTACGAATACTACGGCGGCACCGAGGCCAACGGGACCTGTGGCTGCACGCCCGAGGAATGGCTGGCCAACCCAGGCACGGTCGGCAAGGCGTTCTTCGGGGAAATCGTGATTCGCGACGACGACGGCAACGAGCTGCCGGTCGGATCCCCCGGGAACATCTGGTTCCGCGGCGGCAACAGCTCGTTCGAATATCTCAACGATCCCGAGAAGACCGCTGAAGCACAGGATCCCACCGGCACGATGTCGAAGATCGGTGACATCGGGTACCTCAACGAAGACGGGTTCCTGTTCCTCACCGACCGGCAGGCGTTCGTCATCATCTCCGGTGGGGTGAACATCTACCCGCAAGAGATCGAGAACCTGCTCATCACCCACCCCGAGGTGATGGACGCCGCGGTCTTCGGTGTCCCGGACGAGGACTTCGGGGAGGCGGTCAAGGCCGTCATCCAGCCGTTGGACCCCGACGGCGGGACTCCCGACCTCGCGCAGCGCCTGCGCGAGTTCTGCCTGGAGCACCTGGCCCGGTTCAAGTGCCCCAAGTCGTTCGACTTCATCGACGAAATGCCGCGGCTACCCACCGGCAAGCTGTACAAACGTCAACTGCGGGACCGATATTGGAAGGACATGGCCAGTGCGTAGGACGCTCTACAACGAGGAGCACGAGGCCTTCCGCAAGGCGTTCCGCGCGTTCATCGACCACGCCGCCGTACCGCACGTCGAGGCGTGGGAAGAAGCCGGTACCGTCGACCGTGCGTTCATCCGTGCCGCCGGCGAAGGCGGGTTCCTGGGCTTCGAGTTCGCCCCCGAATTCGGCGGTCTGGGCATCGCCGATTTCCGGTACAACGCCGTGATGACCGAGGAAATCGTGGCTTCGGGCATGGTCGGTGACCTGTTCTCGATGCAGAACGACATCATCGTGCCGTATCTGCGCGACCTGGCCACCGACGAACAGCAACAACGATGGCTGCCGGCATTCACCCGCGGCGACTGCGTCACCGCGCTCGGCCTGACCGAACCCGGGGCGGGCTCGGACCTGGCGGCCATCAAGAGCACCGGCCGCCGCGAGGGGGACCACCTGATCCTCAACGGCCAGAAGACGTTCATCACCAGCGGCGCGACCTGCGATCTGGCGATCGTGCTGGTGCGCACCGGCGAACGCGACGGGCGCGGCACCACCTTCGTCGCAGTCGAGAACGGCACTCCGGGATTCGAGCGCGGTCGCCCGATGCACAAGATCGGTCGCAAGGCCCAGGACACCGCTGAGTTGTTCTTCACCGACTGCCGTGTGCCTGTGGCGAACATCATCGGCGAGCCGGGACGCGGATTCGGTTGCGCCATCGTGAATCTGCCCCGCGAACGGCTGTCGATTGCGGTGGCGGCCGTCGCCTCGGCGCGGCACGCCCTGGAATTGGGCCTCGAGCATGTACGTCAGCGCGACGCGTTCGGCGGACCGTTGGCGCAACTGCAGTCGGTTCGTATGCAGGTCGCCGAGATGCACACCGACATCGCGGTGCTGGGCGAGTACGTCGACCGCTGTGTGCTGGCGCTCAACGACGGCGAGCTGACCGCAGCCGAGGCGGCCGGTGTGAAATACAAAGCGACGGAACTGCAGTGGGAGGTCCTCGACCGCGTCCTGCAGTTGTTCGGTGGTTACGGCTATATGGAGGAGTATCCGATAGCCCGGATGTGGCGCGATGCCCGCATCCAGCGGATCTATGGCGGAGCGAACGAGGTCATGAAGGACCTCGTCGGACGAGCGGTGGTGGGTTGATGTCCCGATTGGACGGACGGATAGCAGTGGTCACGGGTAGTTCCCGCGGTGTGGGACGGGCCATCGCACTGCGCCTGGCCGCCGACGGAGCAGCGGTCGCGGTGAACTACCGCCGAGAGGCGGGCGCCGCCGACGAGGTGGTGTCCGAGATCGTCGCCGCGGGCGGACGGGCCCGGGCCTACGGAGCGGCCATCGACGACGAGGCTGCTGTGGATGCGATGGTCGAGGCCGTGCGCTCCGATCTGGGACCGGTGGACATCGTGGTCAGCAACGCGGGAACCGCGAGCAAGGGCCAGTCTGTCGGTGACACACCGGCGGCGGACTTCCTGTCCCTGCTGCAGGTTCACGCGTTGGGCCCGATCCATCTGCTGCAGCGCGTACTGCCCGACATGCGCGCGGCTCGGCGCGGCGACGTGGTGATGGTGTCCAGCAGTACGGTCGCCGAGGCGCCGGCGCTGGCCGCGCCGTACACGATGGCCAAGGCCGCCATGGAGATGTGCATCCGGACGATCGCGCAAGAGGAGCGCGCGCACGGGATCCGCGCGAACATCGTGGCCCCGGGACTGGTGGAGACCGAGATGGGCCGACGCCTCGTGAAGGCCGCGACCGGGGGAGGGGCGATGGAGGACATCGCCGCGTCATACCCGTTCGGCCGGGTGTGCACCCCCGCCGATGTCGCCGGTGCCGTCGCCTATCTCGTCTCCGACGACGCGTCCTACGTGACCGCGCAACGCATCACCGTCGACGGTGGCGGCCGCGCAGTCCAGGTGGTTTAGCCGCGATGCGGAGGGGAGTTGAGGCATGACAGATTTCCTCGCTGAGCTGGCGGAGTCGCTCAGCACAGCAGTGGCCGGGGGCCGCTCGGTCGAACTCGTCGAGGTCGACCGACGCGCCGAGGGCAACTCGTGGGAGACCTACCTGGTCACCGCCGAGTGGGATGGCGGCAGCGCCTCTTTCGCCGTGAAGCGCGAACCCCTCAGCGGCATCGTGGGCAGCTACGACGTGGCGCGTGAGGTCGCGCTGCTGCGCGCCGCTGCCGGACTCGGGCTGCCGGTACCCGGTGTGATCGCCCACCGGGTCACCGAGGCGGGAAACCGCGGATTCTTCGTGATGGAGCGACTGGTCGGCGCGGTGCCGTTGCCGCACAACGTCACCCGGCAGATTGTCGACGGCGACGACCGCGCAGCCCTCGGGCGCCGGGTGGCGCGGGAAATGGCGACATTGCACGCCGCCGCTCCGGATTCGTTGAACCTGCCCGAACTCGATGCGCCGCCCGCGCCGGGGGATACCGGACGCGCAGAGAACAACCAGTGGCGACGCACGTACGAGGAGGTCGCCTCCATCCGCATCCCGATCCTGGACCTGGCGCTGGCCTGGCTGGATCACCGGGCCGACCACGTCTCGGGGCGGGTATCACTGGTGCACAACGACTTCCGGGTCGGGAATCTCGTCGTACAACCCGACAATGGCGCTTTGGTGGGCATCCTCGACTGGGAGACCGCGCACTTCAGCGACCCGGTGGCCGACCTGGCCTGGTTCTTCCAGCGCACCTCCAGGGGCCGCTCGCCACTGGCCTGCAAGCTGCTACATGTCGACGAGTTCCTCGACGAGTACGCCGAGGCGGCGGGGTGGCGTCCCGAGCAGACGACACTGAACTGGTGGGCGGTGCAGTCCCTGGCGAAGACCGCGATCGGCTGCCTGCAAGCGGTCGCGATCTTCGAACGCGGCGACCGTCGTGAACTTCGGTACGCCAACATGGCACACAGCGTCTACTACAGCCTGGGCTGGCTCAACCAGATGCTGCGCGACGGAGAGTGGGGATCCTGAGATGACCATCTACGCACTGGATCTGAGCCAGGTACAGCAGACCATCCGCGACACTCTGGCCGAACGGGTGCTGCCGGCGATCGAATCCGGCGACGCACGCAGTGAACTGCTCAGCGTCATCGAGATGCTCGACAGCCTGCAGGGCCGGCTGGCCTGGGACCCGGGCCCGCTCGCCGCTTCGGCGTCACGCACCGCCGACCTCGGTGCCGCGTTGGGGCAGCCGACCGGAACCGCAACACCTCCCGCCAAGACCGGTGATCTCGATGCGCTGCGCGAGCACCGCGCGTCCATCGCGGATGCGCTCGCATCGGCGTACACCGACGGATCGGATCCCTCGATCGTCACCGCCGTCGCCGAATTCACCGCGGCGGACATCGACGCCGAGATCTCCCCCGGACTGCGGCGGGGACTGCCGGATTAATCCGTCACCGCGGCCGAGGTGAGGTCGGGCGGCAACACCATGGCCCGGACCACGGTGGCCAGTTCGTCGGCGAGTCCGGGTCGCTGCCGGAGCCGAGGATCCTGCGACACGTCGGTGACCACGGCGATCGCGGCCTGCGCCAGTGCACGGGCGTCGGCGGCCGTCAACCGATCGGAGAGGGCCATGATGGCCTCGACCCATTCGGCCACGTACTCGCGCTGAGCGTTCCGCAACGCAACCTGTTCGTCTTCGGGCAGATAGAGCAGGTCGGAGGCGAGGATCTGCATGATTCGGCCGTAAACACCAAGTGCCTGCTGGATATAGCTCGAAATCAGGGCATTCAGCACCTGTTCGGGTGTCGTGGCGTATGCGAGCACGTCGGCGGTCACGTACAGCAGGCCTTCGGCGCCGCGTTCCAGGACCGCGCGCAGCACCTCGGTCTTGCCGGACATGTGCTGGTACAGCGTGGCGGTCGACATGTCGGAGGCCTTGGCGATGTCGTCGATGCGCACGTCGTAGAAGCCGCGCTCGTTGAACAATCGGGCCGCGGCGTCGATGATCCGCTCGCGGCGGCCTGCCGGCTGCCGATCCGGGAGAGGCGCTGCCGGCGCTTCGTCCGGGGCTGCGTCGGGAAGCTCGCAGTCGATCAGCCCCCAGGCCATGGCCGCCTGCAGTTCCTGCAGACGTTCGGCGGACAGGTTGCCGCGAATGTTCGGGGTGTTGGAGAACATGGCCAGCACCGCGAAGCCGAGGAGGTCCGCCTTTCGGGCACCCGCCTCGGGCCGCAGCTGTGCGATCTTGGCGGCGATCAAGTCGTGATTGGCGGTGAAATAACCTCGGAACAACTCGAGTTCATCCGGTCCGAGGTGCCGACGCTCACGGCGCCACAGCGTGGCCTCGTTGCCGTTCGCGGTCAGGTCGCAGAGTCCCGCGATCAGCAGCTGCACCTGCTCGTGAGCGGTGGTGGCCTCCTCGTCCGCGAGGGTGTGCAACTGCTCGAGGAGCTTGACCTGGCTCATCAGGGCGTGCACGAGGATGTCGTGCTTTCCCTTGAAATGGCGGTAGACGGCCGGCCCGGTCAGGCCGACGGCGGAGCCGATTCGGTCGATGCTGACGTTCTGGTATCCGAACTCCTGAAACAGGTGAGCAGCGGCGCGGGCGACCTGCTCGGTGCGTTGAACACCGCGGGCCGACGAGCGCAGCGTGGATTTCACGGTGTCGGCGCGCGTCGCCGTCGATCGTGACATCTCACTCTTTCCCATCCGCGGGGCCATCAGACCAGTGTCGCATCACCGCCGCGGAAGAACTCGGGCCGAACAGCAGTACCTCCGAGCCTACCCAGACCGACCCACATCTACTATATTCTCTATTAACTATAGACCGTATTATCTGTGTTGATGACGGCAATCTGGCCGGAGCGCACCATAGTTTCGGTTCACCGCCGGACCGCCGGCCGTCCGTAGTCGGTCGGTCACCCCAATGACAGACAGAGCCGACAGGTTGGGAGAAATATCGCCATGGGTCACTACAAGAGCAATCTGCGAGACGTCGAGTTCAATCTCTTCGAGTTGTTCGATCGCGGACCGCTCTTCGGCGCGGCGCCCTACGAGGAGGTCGACCTCGACACGGCCAAGTTCATCCTGCGCGAGGTGGACCGGCTCGCGCGAGAAGACCTCGCGGAGTCCTTCGAGGCGGCCGACCGGCATCCCCCGGTCTACGACCCGTCGTCCAAGACCGTCACGGTGACACCTGAGTTCGCCGCGACGTACAAGACCTGGATGGACGCCGAATGGTGGCGGCTACGGGTGCTGCCCGAGTTGGGCGGCACCAATGCTCCGAACTCGTTGAACTGGGCCTTGGCCGAATTCGTGATGGGCGCCAACCCCGCGCTGTGGACCTACGTCGGGATCCCGACGGCTGCGCGCGTGGTGTGGCGGCACGGCACCGACCGTGACAAGAAGATCGCCCAGATCGCCGTCGACAACCACTGGGGCGCAACCATGTTGCTGACCGAGCCCGACGCCGGCTCCGACGTCGGTGCCGCGCGAACCCGTGCCGTACCCAATGCCGACGGCACGTGGAACCTGCACGGCGTCAAGCGATTCATCACCGCCGGCGAACACGATCTGGCGGACAACATCATCCACCTCGTGCTGGCCCGTCCGGTGGGGGTCGACGGAGTCGGCGGCCCCGGCACCAAGGGGTTGAGCCTGTTCCTGGTCCCGAAATACGACTTCGATCTGGAAACCGGCGAACTCACCGGCGAGCACAACGGGATCTACGCGACGAACGTCGAGAAGAAGATGGGCATGAACGTGTCCACCACCTGCGAGATGGCACTCGGTGATGACGCCCCGGCCCGCGGTTGGCTGCTGGGTGAGAAGCACGACGGCATTGCCCAGATGTTCGAGGTGATCGAGGACGCGCGAATGATGGTGGGCTGCAAGGCTTTGGCCACCCTGTCCACCGGCTACCTCAACGCACTGGACTATGCCAAGCAGCGGATCCAGGGGGCGGACCTGGCACAGGCAGCGGACAAGGCGGCGCCGCGGGTGGCGATCACCCGGCACCCGGACGTGCGCCGTTCGCTGCTGTCCCAGAAGGCCTACAGCGAGGGCCTACGGTCGCTGGTGCTCTATACCGCGGTGTGGCAGGACGAGATCGCAGTGCAGACCGCCGCTGGTGCCGACACCAGTCTGGCCGAGTCCGTCAACGACCTGCTGCTGCCGATCGTCAAGGGCTACGGGTCGGAGCGGTCCTGGGTGCAACTGGGCACCGAATCGCTGCAGGTTTTCGGCGGTTCCGGCTACCTGCAGGAGTACCCGGTCGAGCAGTACGTCCGCGACGCCAAGATCGACACCGTGTACGAAGGCACGACGGCGATCCAGGCCCAGGACCTGTTCTTCCGCAAGATCGTTCGTGACCGCTCCCGGGCGTTGACGCATCTTCTGGACGAAATCAAGGGTTTCGTCGCCGCGCCGGATACGGCCGAGCTTGCGACCGAGTCAGTGCTGCTGGGTCGGGCGGTGTCGGATGTGGAGGCCATCGTCGAGAAGATGATCGGCGACGTCGCTGCCGGGGCGAAGGACGCCGCATACACCTACCGTGTGGGCCTCAACGCGACGCGGCTGCTCTACGCCCTCGGCGACCTGGTGGTCGGATGGCTGCTGCTGAGGGGCGCTCAGATCGCCGCCCGGGCTTTGGCTTCGGGTGCGAGTGGGGCGGACGTCCCGTTCTACCAGGGCAAGATCGCCGCTGCACGGTTCTTCGCTCAGGAGGTGCTGCCCATGGTCTCGGCCCAGCGCGAGGCCGCGCTGGCGGTAGGCGATTACGTGATGGAGCTCGACGAAGCGGCGTTCTGAGGTTTCGGACCCGCGGGCCGTCGTCACGCCGCGAGGTCGCGGCGACCGAACGCACACCCCGGCCCGCAGGCCCGGCCGTCCACCGCGATGCCGAGTCGAGTCATCAACTGCGCGATCTTGTTCGCCGTCTGGCACGGGCGGTCGATCACCTGCTGGTAGCTGAGGCGGACGGTGAATCGGCCGTCGACCGCGGCATCGAGGTCGCGCTGGAGATCCCGGTTCCGCGCGGTTGCCGAATCGTGGAAAAGGCGGCCGTCGAGTTCGACGATCAGGCGTTGACCGTACTCGGCGTCGCGGAAGCTCACACCCGCCGAGGATGCCGACCGGCGTTGTCGGACTGCCCGAGGTAGGCCGTGGGCCCGCTCCACTCTTTGCAGATAGGCCCTTTCGAGGACCGAGCAGCTGCCCTCCGCGATGTCGACGAGCACGGCACGCAGCCGGCGTCGGCGCGGTATCCGCCGGCGGGCGTCCAAGGTAGCCAGTAGCCGTATCGCGGTGGTGCGTCGGGATTGACAAGCGTTGGCCAACACTGCGATCGCCTCGAACTCCGAGGCTGCCTCGCACGCCACATCGAGCGCGGCTTCTTCGTACCTCAGCCGCGGTGGGCCGACGTTCCAGAGCGCCCGCTCGTCCAGGTGCGCGAGGTGGTGGATCCGGACACCCGTCGGTTCGGTCAGCATCGCGCGTTTGCGGTCGACCGCGACGTGGATCAGCGCACCTTGTTCCGACAGCGCCGACTCCAGGCACAGCGCCGCCGGTGCGGCGTACAGGACCGCGGCCCATGCGCGTTGTCGCCAGGTCAACGGACCGGTGTGATCGACGTACACGCCGTCGTGGACGCGCGCCCACTGTCGACGCCGCAGCAGTCGCCGAATGTCGTGGTCAGACGGGCCGGCGACGAGTACCTGCCGACGCGCGATCACGCCGCACTGCAGGTGCAGTACTTCGTCGATGTCCACGCGTTCGATCCTCGCGGAGCAGGTCTTGGGTGGACAGCGCCCTAGGCGATCTGTGGATAACCGTCTATGCCGAGGTTTGCAGTCGCCTGTTGACCAGGATCCTCGGCGTAAGCGAGGTCAATCGCGCACGATGCACAGGGCATCGACAGCGACGAGCCCGTCTGTGGTCACCAGAAGCGGATTCACGTCCAGGGATTCGATCCAGTCGCGTCCTGCGGCGGCCAGTCGCCCGAGGCCCACCAGGGCGTCGGCGAGCTGCTCGAGATGCCAGGGCTGCGAACCCCGGAAACCGTGCAGCAGGCGCAGGTCGCGGAACTCCTCGATCAGTGCTTCGGCATCGGTCCGGGACAGCGGCGCCGGACGACCCCCGATGCGTTGCAGCACCTCGACGAAGATCCCGCCGAGTCCGAGCATCACCATGGGGCCGAGCTCACTGCGGCCGTCGATGCCCATCAGCAGCTCACCGCGGAAAGCAGTCATGGGCTGCACCGCGACGGGAGGCGCCACCGAATGTTGGGCGGCGATCTCCCGTAGGCGTGTGACGGTCTCGGCCAGCTCGGCGGCTTCCACGTTCAACGCCACCGCACCCAGCTCGGTGCGGTGCGCGACGTCAGCGAGCTTGACGGCGTAGGGACCGCCGAAGGCCGGGGCCCGCACCTCATCGGTGGCGTCGATGATTGCGAAAGGCGCAGTGGGAATACCGAATTGCTCCAGCAGTCCCATGACCTCACGGAAGGGCAGGAATCGACTGCCGCTGGTGGCGTCGACGATGGTGTCGGCCGGCCGAGGTACCGGCGCCGGCAGATCGACAACCTCGCGGGCAGCCGTACGTTCCCGCTCGAAGGCGCCGAGCGTGTGCAATCCGCGCAGGGTGCCGCGGATGCCGTAGCCCAGTGCGACGGCGCCGTCGTCACCGATCACCTTCATCGCGAAATCGCCCACCGCCCCGGCGCCCGCCGCGATCGCGACGGGCTTGCGGTAACGCCGTGCGGCAACGGCGACGTCATCGATGAGCCGATGGTAGAGCGGGGCGTCGCTCCACATGTTGACGAACACCACGGCGTCGAGTTCGTCGGAGCCGACGTAGCGGTCGACGATGTCGGTCCAGAATGTAGCGCCGAACCCGGTGGTGTCCAACGGGTTCGGCACCGTGATGCCGGGGATGGTGGCAGCGACCCAGTCGGCGAGGCTGTCCAGCGGCGGGAGCGTGAGTCCTTCGGCCTCGGCCACGTCGAAGGCCAGCGAGGCGAAGCCGCCGGTGCCTGCGACCACACCGATGCGCTGCACTGGATTCCACAATGCCGGATCGATCTGACTGACGAGCGCGAGCCGGTCGACGAGTTCCTCCAGGTCGTAGGCGAGCTGAATCCCCGCCTGGGCGAACGCGACGTCGTAGGCCCAGGCGCTGCCGGCCAGCGCGCCGGTGTGGGAGGCCGCCATCTGCTGGGTGCGCGCATTGCGGGCGAGCTTCAACGCGACCACCGGCTTGCCCGCGGCGATGCACTTGCGTGCCGCGGCGAAGAATTCGTCGGGTCGCCGAATACCTTCCACGACAAGGCCGATGGCCGTGGTGTCCGGATCGGTGGCCAGGAAGTCGAGGTAGTCGGCGACGTCGGTGGTGGCCTCGTTGCCTGCCGAGATCAGCCGCGAGATTCCCACCCCGGTGCGCTGCTTTGCCGCGATGGCGATACCACCGATCATCGCGCCGCTGTGCGAGATCACCGAGATGCCACCTGGCGCGGGCTGATAATCGGCCGACGCGGTCAGGTACAGGCTGCGGGGGACGCTGATGTAACCGAGGCTGTTGGGGCCGACGACGGCCATGTTGCCGCGTCGGGCCGCATCTGCAAGGCGGCTCTGATGGTCGGCGCCCGCCTCGCCGAGTTCGGAGAACCCCGCGGCGTAGATGACCAGCCCACCGCAATCGAGATCCGCGCATTCCTCGGCGAGCGCCACGGTGCGTTCGGCGGACATCACCGACAGCACCGCGTCGATCGGTCCGGGCACCTCGCTGATCGCGCGGAACGCCGGCCGGCCGAGGACGGTTTCGGCGGTCGGATGGACGAAGTAGACCTCGGCAGTGCTGTTGAGGGTGGGGGAGATGAAGCCGGCGACCGGTGACTTGTCGCTGAGCCCGACGACGGCGACGGTGCGGGGGTTCAGCAGGCGTTCGAGCGGACCCGTCATGGCTGGTGCCCTTCGGTCAATGGTCAATCTGTGAACAGAGATTATGGTATCTCATCCCGAAAGCAGCGGAAAAAACCTGCAAACAGCTCCATAAGTTAGGAGCCGCTATGTAGAGTTCGCTGAAACCGGTCGAGTGATCAGTGGAGGATCGATGGCGAGAACCGAGGCGTTGGCGCGCGTCGAGGAGATGTACCGAAACGGCTTCCCGGATGCCGCCACGGCGACGGTCGAGGAGCTGCGTGCCGCCTATGACGCGCTGCTTCTGCAATTCGAACTGCCCGATGGGGTCGAACCCGTCGAACGCGTGGTCGCGGGCGTGCCGGTGCTGTTCGTCACCGCCGCGGGCGCGCGTACCGACAAGGTGCTCGTCTGGTTCCACGGCGGCGGCTACGTGCTGGGCAGCGCCAAGGGTTTCCAAGAACTCGGCCACACACTCTCGCGTGCGGCCGGCGTGACGGTTGCGCTGCCTGACTATCGTCGCGCGCCCGAGAACAAGTTTCCCGCGGCGGTCGATGACGGTGTCGCGGTCATCGCCGGAATGCTCTCGACTCACGGCGCCGGCAACGTTGCGGTGGGTGGAGACTCCGCCGGCGGGGGACTGACCCTCGCCGCGCTGACCGTGGCACGCGATGCTGCCGCGGAACTGCCCGCAGCGGCGGTGTTCATCTCTCCGTTGCTCGATTTCACTGCCAGCGGTGCCAGCGTAGATCTCTACGACGGCACCGACATCGCAGTGTCCCGCGGTTCGATCGGTAACCTGCGCGAGGCGTACCTGCAGGGTCATGATCCGCGAGACCCGTTGGCCTCACCGGTGTTCGCCGAACTGCACGGACTCCCTCCCGCGCTGTTCCTGGTGGGCTCTGGCGAGGTGCTGCTCGACGATTCCCGCCGCGCGGTCGACAGGATCACGGCGGCCGGCGGCACTGCCTCGGTTTCCCTGTACGACGACATGGTGCACGTGTGGCCGCTGTTCTCCTCGATCCTGCCTGAAGGCATCGAAGCCGCTGACGAGATCGGTGCATTCCTCCGGACTGCTCTCAGCGTGTAGCACCACCACTCTCGACGACCAGCGATCGTCTGTTGCTTCACCGCGCAGGCGCGCTGTTCTGCGCGCGAACGCTTCTGGGGGGACGAAGACGCCGGGGAAACCCTCCGGCTTGGTTCATTTGTCGAAGGAGAAATGATGAACAGCGCGTTACCCACCACTCGGCCCACTTGGCGAAGATCGACACTTCGGCGGTATCTGATATCGATTTTCGTCGCCGGCGCATTGCTGGTCGGCGCGGCCATCCCGGCGTCGGCAGCCGAACTGATGAGGGTGACGTTCATCCGTCACGGCCAATCGCTCGGAAACGCCTCCGGCAGTATCGATTCGTCGACGCCCGGGCCGGTACTCAGTGCGTTGGGCTACCAGCAAGCTGCGGCGGTGGCGGCCAAGCTCGGCGACAAGAACTACGACGGGGTCTACGCCTCATCGATGGTCCGGACCCAGCTGACCGCAACACCGTTGTCGCAGTATCTGGGCCTGCCGATCCACGTCTTGGACGGTCTGCAGGAAATCGAGGCCGGTGATTACGAGGGCACCCCGGAAAGTGAGGCGGCCAGTGGCTACATGCTGGCACCGCTGGCGTGGTCGCTGCAGGGCAACCTGGACGCACGCATTCCCGGGTCGATCGACGGGCACGAGTTCGATGCCCGGATGGACAGCGCGCTGCAGGCGATCTATGACAGTGGTGATCGCAACGCAGCGGTGTTCTCGCACGGGGCCGCCATGATGTTCTGGACGTTCATGAACGTCGAAAACCTGACCGCGGCACAGAAGATGGAGTTGCTACGGGCATCTCTGCGCAACACCGCCGATGTGGTGATCGAGGGAAATTCCGAGGACGGCTGGAAGTTGGTGAGCTGGGACGGTAGGGAGTTCAGCGAAGGCCGCACCTTCTTCGGCGAGGTGGGTGTGCAACTGCGAACCTTGGTGCGGCAGGTCGGTGCCGAGATCCGTTCGGTGGTCGAGGCCTTCGCCACCCGCGACCTGTCAGTTGTCGTCAAGGCGGTGAATCGGGCAGTCAGCACTGCGGCTTTCTCGGTCATCAAGTTTGTTCGCGCCGTCAACGCCGATGTGGTCGAGCGGATCGAGAAGGCTGTTTCGCGCGTATTCCCGAAGTCGGCCACGCCCGCGGTTCCGCAGTCGAGTGCCGATACGCCCGCTGTCGCGGATTCGGAGGCGACGATGACCGAGCAGGTCGACGTCCAGCCGTCTGCGACACCGGCAAGAGCGCGCAACTCTGAACGCACAGCAGTATTGGTCTCGTCCTCCACCGCGGCCGATGTCGAGAAGATCGACGAGGTCGGCGAGGCCCGGGACGTAATGGAATCCGGCCGCGAAGAAATCGAACCCGCCGTGGAGTCCGAGGTGACGACCGACCCGGGGACCGAAGAGAAGACGGACGCGCCGGCCACGGACGGGTCCGACGACAGGGCCGACGAGAAGGACACCGACACGGCGGACGACCGGGACGCCGACCGCGACACCAACCGGGACGCTGACGACAAGGTGTCTGTCGGTTCCACGTCCGCGGGTGCCGGCAGCGACTCCGACGAATAGTCCAGGGAACGAAACCTTCTCCGGCTCAATAGGGCCGGAGGAGGTTTCGCCGTCGCGCCTCGGCACAAGCCGACCGAACCCACTGACCGACGTCCAGGAAGTGGAAAGCCCGGTACCCGCAGGGCGGGTACCGGGCGTACGCGGGAACCGGGTTCAGGCCTCGCCGGCTGCCGCATAGATCGGGAGCAGATCGGTCGCCGCGTCGGCCAACCACTTCGGGTCGACGAGCAGGTGCTGAGTGGCGACCTGCATATCGCGGACGTACCGGCCCAAGGTGGCGGTGCGGCCGATGCTCTGGCTGCCGCTCCAGCGGTGGGCGAAGCCGACGATGGCGTCGGCGGCCTCATGGCTCCAGGACAGCTGCTGACGCATCCGGGCCATCTGCTCGGTGGTGCGGGTACCTCCGGCCTCGGCCGACTCGACCAGGTCGTAGAAGGACAACCGGACGGCGTGCAGCAGGGCTTCCATCCGGGCGAACTCGAGCTTGAAAATGTCGGCCTCGCCGATCGGGCCGCCGTAGTTGGGGCGGAACTTCTTGACCGCCACCGCGGCAAGGAGTTCCAGTGCGCGAGTGGCGATACCGAGCACCACCGAGACGTGCGGAAGTGGGCCGACGAACTCGTTGGACAGCTTGTAAATGGTCTCCGACCGGTAGGGCTTGCCACCGAAGGTGACGATGGTGTGCTCGTCGGGAGCGAACTTCTTGTCCACCCGGTAGTCATGGCTGCCGGTGGCGCCGAGGCCCCACACATCCCAGTTGTGCTTGAGGTCGACCTCGCCCTTGGGGAACATCGCGACCCGAGGCTGAGGCTGACCGTCCTCGCCGGGGATCGTGTTGCCGTCCTCGTCGGCGACGAACACGCCCGCACCGATCCAGGTGGCGTGGTCCGAGCCGCTGGCGAAGTTGAAGTTGCCCTCGACGATCAGCCCGCCCTCGACCCGAGTGGCCGGGTAGCGGGGGAGTAGTTGGCCCGCGACGATGAAGGGCTCGTCGCCGCTCATGAGCTTCTCCGCCACTTCCGGCTTGAGGTAGCCGATGACCTCTGCGGTGGACCACGAGGTCGCCATGAACGCCCATGCGGTCGACGCATCGGCCTTGGCCATCTCCTCGTAGACGCGCAGCCCTTCGCTCGGCAGCAGGCCGCCGCCCCCGAGCTCGGTCGGGACCAGCATGTGGTGCAGGTTCTGCTCTGTGATCGCGGCGCGTACCGCATCGGACAACGTCTGGGCCCGTTCCATGCCCTCCGCCTCGGCGCGGATCAATGGAGTGATGGTTCGCACGCGCTGCAAATAGTCAGCTACCCGGCTGCTACCGGGGACGGCTTCTCGGGTCAGCGTCTCTGTCATCTCCATACCTTTCTTGCAGTTCCGAGCAGAAGCACTCGCGCGCCGTAACCCTGTTCGGAGCCTCGACGGGGAGCGCCCGGATTGGGCTTCTGTGATGAACCTAACGAAATTAGTGCTAATGTCAAGTGGCAATATTGCAGGCCAAAGGCTTGTAAGGAACTGTTCATTACCGAAACGGGTACTAACCATGTATCTCACGCAGGCATTGCACCGAGCTGTTCAGCAGACGCCGGACCTGCCGGCCACGGTCTTCGGCGATCGCGTCCGCACGTGGAGACAGAGCGCTGATCGCGCCGCACGTCTGGCGGGCGCACTCACGAGCCTGGGCGTACGCAGTGGCGACCGGGTGGCGATCCTTGCCCAGAACTGCGACGACTACCACGACGTGCTGTTCGCGACGCCGTGGGCCGACGCTGTCGTGGTCCCGGTGAACACCCGCTGGAGTCCGCAGGAGATCGCGTTCTCGCTCGAGGATTGCGGCGCGGTGGTGCTGGTCGTCGACGACGTCTTCGTGGACGTGGTCGACGAACTGCGCGCGCTGGCGCCGGTGGTGCGCACCTACATCCATACCGGCGAGCGGTCCCGCCCGGACGGAGTGCACGGTTTGGAGGATCTGATCGCGGCGCACGAGCCCGTCGAGGACGCCCGGCGTGGGCAGGACGCGCTGGCCGCGATCTACTACACCGGCGGCACGACGGGCACTCCGAAGGGTGTGATGCTCAGTCACGCCAATCTGATGGCGGCGGCGCTCGGCGCGCTGGCGACCGGACAGTTCCTGCGGCCCCGGGGCCGGCTGCTGCACAGTGCGCCGATGTTCCATCTCGCCGACGGATCGGGGTGGGTGGCGCGCAACGTGGTCGGCGGGACACACGTGATTCTGCCCGGATTCAGCGCGGAGGCCGTTGCCGCCGCCATCGCGCAGTATCGGATCACCGATATGTTCCTGGCCCCCACGATGATTCAGACACTGGTCGACTCGTCGGCGGCGCGATCCCACGACCTGTCCAGTCTCCGGCACCTGCTCTACGGCGCCTCGCCCATCTCGCAGGCGTTGCTGGAGCGCACCATGCGGCTGTTGCCGGAGGTGCGGCTGCTGCAGGCGTATGGCATGACCGAGTTGTCGCCGACCACCACAGTGTTGACCGCCGACGACCACCGGGATCCCGCCCTGCTGCGCTCGGCCGGGCGGGCGGTGCCGATCGCGGAAGTCAAAGTCGTGGACGCTGATGACAACGAGGTGCCACTCGGCACGGTCGGGGAGGTGGTGGCCCGCGGCCCGCACGTCATGCTCGGCTACTGGAACCGTCCCGAGGAGACCGCCCAGGCGCTGCGCGGCGGCTGGATGCACACCGGCGACGGCGGCTATCTGGATGCCGACGGCTACCTGTTCATCGTCGACCGCATCAAGGACATGATCGTCTCGGGCGGGGAGAACGTGTACTCGGCCGAGGTCGAGAATGCGCTGGCCCAGCATCCTAGTGTGGCGACCAGTGCGGTGATCGGCGTACCCGACGAGAAGTGGGGCGAACGCGTGCACGCCGTCGTGGTGCTGCACGAGGGCGCGACCGCGACCGCCGAAGAACTGCGGGAGCACTGCGGATCGCTGATCGCCCGCTACAAGGCGCCGCGCAGCGTCGATTTCGTCGACGCCCTACCGCTGACCCCGGCCGCCAAGGTTGCCAAACGCGAACTGCGCGAGCGCTATTGGAAAGACGAGTCCCGCTCGGTGTCCTAGCGGGCCGTCAGGCGAGCAGACCCGACGCCCGCAGCACGCTCGCAGTGTCGCGGATGCACTGCTTGTGTTCGCGGTGCGTGCTGCCGGCGATGGTGAACTCGACCCAGGTCGCACCGGCCGCGGCCAACGCCTCGACATCCGCGGTGATCGTGGCCGGTTCGGCGAGCCAGTCCGGCCAGGAGCGGACGAAGCAGATCTCGGGTTCACCGGTGCGGCCGGCCGAACGCCACCGCTGCTTGAAAGCGTCCACGGCCTCCGGCAGGGTCGCGATGGTCAGCGCATTCGTCCCGGCCAGGGCGGCGACGGTGGGATCCGGGACCTCCAGCGGTGCCCAACCATCGAAGAGCGTTGCGGCACTTCTGACAGCGGTGCGGGAATTGCCCCCACGCCACAGCGGCGGGGCCTGGGCGAGCGCGGGGAACAACTGGTTGCCGGTGGCAGTCCAGCGGTCGCCTTCGGCGTGCACCGGCTTGCCGGTCCACGCCGAGCGCATGACCGTCGCGGCCTCGTCGACCGCGGGTCCGCGCCGCGCGAAATCGCCGCCGAGGGCCTCGATTTCCGCGCGGTTGTAGCCTGCGCCGATGCCGACGATGGTTCGGCCACCGCTTGCCTCGTCGAGAGTGGCGACCATCTGGGCGGTGAGGAACGGATTGCGGTGGCACGCCACCAGCAGGCTGAAATGCAACCGGATCCGATCCGTGGCGGCGGCCACGTAGGCCTGCGCCGTGAACGGGTCGTAGGTGCGGTGACTGACCGAACCCGTTCCGAGGAACGGGAACGGGTGGTCGGTCACCGACACCGCGTGGAAGCCCGCCGCCTCCGCGGTGCGGGCCACCTCGACTACTGCAGGGATGCCCGTCTCCGCTGTCCCGTCGGGACGGGGCAGCGATACGGAGAACCTCATCGTTACAGCAGCGATGCGGGCGGGTTGAAGCGCTCGCCGTAGCGTTCGGCCAGTTGCTTGGCCCGGGCCACGAACGCCTCCTTGCCGACGCCGAGTTCACCTTGGTAGCCCACGATGAACTGCGCGCTGCCACCGGTGTACGCCGGGTAGCCGATGCCCATGATGGAGCCGATGTTCGCGTCGGCGGTCGAGGTGAGTACGCCTTCGTCGAGGCATTTCTGGGTCTCGAGGGCTTCGGCGAACAGCATGCGGTCGATCATGTCCTGCAGCGGGATGTCAGCCTTGCCCGACTCGAAGGTCTCGGCCAGGCCCTCCCACAGACCGACGCGCTTGCCGTCGACGTAGGAGTAGAAGCCCGCGCCCTTCAACCGCGACGGACGACCGATTTCGATCATCTTGTCCACGATGGCGTCTGCGGGGTGCGGCCGGTACTCGGTACCTGCCGATTCGGCGGCCTTGCGGTTCTCGTCCGAAACCTTCTGCAGCAGTTCCAGGTTGAGCTCATCGAGCAGCTGCAGCGGAGGTGCCGGGTACCCCGCTTGGCCGCCGGCCTGTTCGATGCTGACCGGGTTGGCGCCCTCCCCGAGCATGGCCATCGCTTCGTTGAGGAAGGTGGTGATGACACGGCTGGTGAAGAAGCCGCGGCTGTCGTTGACCACGATCGGGGTCTTGCCGATGGCCAGCGTGTAGTCGAACACCCGGGCCAGCGCCTCGTCGGAGGTCTTCTCGCCCTTGATGATCTCCACCAGCGGCATCTTGTCGACCGGGGAGAAGAAGTGGATACCGATGAAGTCCTCCTGGCGCTTGACGCCGGTGGCCAGACCGGTGATCGGCAGGCTGGAGGTGTTGGACCCGAGGATCGCGTTGGGCTCGACGATGTCTTCGATCTCGCCGAACACCTTGTGCTTGAGTTCGGTGTTCTCGAAGACGGCTTCGATGACGAAGTCCACACCCTTGAAGTCGGCCGCATCAGCGGTCGGGGTGATCTTGGAAAGCAAGGCGGCAGAGCGCTCTTCGGTGGTTTGTCCCCGACTGACAGCCTTGGCCTCGAGCTTCTCGGAGTAGGCCTTGCCTTTTTCCGCGGCTTCGAGGCTGACGTCCTTGAGGACGACGTCGTAGCCGGCTTTGGCCGAGACGTAGGCGATGCCGGCGCCCATCATGCCCGCGCCCAGGACACCGATCTTGCGGATCTCCTGCTTGGCGATCCCGTCCGGGCGCGACCCGCCGCCGTTGATGGTCTGCAGGTCGAAGAAGAACGCCTGGATCATGTTCTTGGCGGTCTGGCCGGTGACCAGCGTGGTGAAATAGCGGCTCTCGATGCGGCACGCGGTGTCGAAGTCGACCTGGGCGCCCTCGACGGCGGCGCAGAGGATCGCGCGTGGTGCCGGCGTTGGGGAGCCCTTGGCCTGCTTCTTGAGTAGTGCGGGGAACGACGGCAGTACCGCGGCGAGCGCCGGGCTGGCGGGGGTGCCGCCGGGCATCTTGTAGCCCTTCTGGTCCCAGGGCTGGGTGTGCGCGTCGGGGTTGGCCTTGATCCAGGCTTTGGCGGCGGGAACGAGGTCGTCCACCGAACCGACGAGCTGATCCACCAGCCCGATCTCGAGAGCCTTGGCGGGTTTGAAGCGGGTTCCCTTGCTCAGGATTTCGGTGAAGGCCTTCTGGATGCCGAACATGCGCACGGTGCGGGCGACACCGCCGCCACCGGGCAGCAGGCCCAGGGTGACCTCGGGCAGACCGATGACCACACCCTTGGCGTCGGCGGCGATGCGGTGGTGACAGGCCAGCGCGATCTCCAGACCGCCGCCGAGGGCGGCGCCGTTGATGGCCGCCACGACGGGCTTGCCCAGCGTCTCGAGCTTGCGCAGGTCGGCCTTCGTCGCCTCGACGTCGGCGAAGAACTCCGCCGCCTTGTCCTTGTCGACCGCGATGAGATCCTTGAGGTCGCCGCCTGCGAAGAAGGTCTTCTTGGCGCTGGCGATCACCACACCGGTGATCGAGGCAGGGTCGTCTGCCACAAGCCGTGCCAACTTCTCTACGGCATCATGCATCGAAGCCTTGTAGTGCTCGTTCATCACATTGGCTGACCCGGTCGGGTCGTCCAGTGTCAGGGTGACGATGCCGTCGGCATCCTTGTCCCACTTGATGGTGTTCTCTGCCATGTCTTTTCAGTCCCTTCAGACCCGTGCTCAGACGCGCTCGATGATGGTGGCCACGCCCATGCCGCCGCCGACGCACAGCGTGATCAGCGCACGGCGAGCGCCGCGGCGCTCGAGCTCGTCGACCATGGTTCCGGTGATCATGGCGCCGGTGGCGCCCAGCGGGTGCCCCATCGCGATGGCGCCACCGTTGACGTTGAGCTTCTCGTCGGGGATGCCGAGATCCTTCTGGAACTTCAGCACCACCGAGGCGAACGCCTCGTTGAGCTCGAACAGGTCGATGTCATCGACGGTCAGACCGGCACGGTCGAGCACCTTCTTGGTCGCCGGCGTCGGACCGGTCAGCATGATCACCGGGTCCGCACCGGAGGTGGCGGTGGCGACGATCCGGGCACGTGGGGTCAGGTTTTGCGCCGCCCCTGCTTTCTCACTACCGATCAGCACCAACGCGGCGCCATCGACGATCCCGGAGCTGTTGCCGCCGTGGTGAACGTGGTTGATCTTCTCGACGAAGTGGTACTTCTGCAGCGCCACGTCGTCGAAACCGCCCATCGCGCCGATATCGGTGAATGCGGGTTTCAGCTTGCCCAGGCTCTCGACCGTGGTGTTCGGCCGCATGTGCTCGTCGTGGTCGAGCACGACCAAGCCGTTCTGGTCCTTGACCGGGACGACGGACTTGGCGAAGTAGCCGCCCGACCAGGCTGCGGCCGCACGCTCCTGTGAGCGCGCCGCATAGGCGTCGACATCCTCGCGGGAGAAGCCCTCGATGGTGGCGATCAGATCGGCACCGATGCCCTGCGGGACAAAGCTGACCTCATAAGCGGTATCGGGATCGTTGGCCCAGGCGCCGCCATCAGACCCCATCGGCACCCGGCTCATCGACTCCACGCCGCCGGCCAGGACCAGGTCGTCCCAACCGGAACGCACCTTCTGCGCAGCCATGTTGACCGCCTCCAGACCCGAGGCGCAGAACCGATTGAGCTGCACACCACCGGTGGTGTTCGGCAGACCCGCGGCCAGCACCGCGGTGCGCGCGAGCACCGCACCCTGGTCACCCAGCGGCGATACCACACCGAGGATGACGTCACTGATCATCGTCTCGTCCAGATCCGGGTAACGCGACCGCATCTCGTCGATCAGGCCGACGACCAAGCTGATGGGCTTGATCTCGTTCAGGGCTCCGCCGCGCTGCTTGCCGCGCGGGGTGCGGATGGCCTCATAGATGAAGGCTTCTTCAGACATGTGTCATTCCTTGTCGATTGGGGCTACTGCTCAAGACTGTTCGGTACCGCGACGAACGACGTTGTAGTCGGCCAGATTCGGCTCCGAGGTGAGCGCGAAGTAGTCCGGCACGGCCCACGGCGAGTTCGTGACCACCCGGCCGGCGCTGTTGCGGTAGTAGTTCTGCACGCCGTCGATCGCGTACACCATGGCGTTGTTGCTGGCATCGAGTTCGGTGTTGTAGTCCTCGAACGGCTCGGGCCGGCATTCGACCACGGCGATATCGTCCTGGACCATCCGCGTCAGCATCTCCACGACATAACGAACCTGCGCCTCGGCGATGGTCAGCCAGCTGCCGCCCGGCGGGTTGGTGTTGGGGCCGAACAGGAAGAACAGGTTGGGGAACTGCGGAGCGGTGAGGCCCAGGTATGCCCGGGCGTTGTCGTCGCTCCAGGAGTCGCGCAGTTCGATGCCATCGCGTCCGCGCAGCTCCATGGGGTAGAGGTAGCGCTGCTGTTGAAAGCCGGTGCACAGGATCAGCATGTCGATCTCATGCTCGTCACCGGACGTGGTCACCAGCGTGTTCTCGGTCAGGTGATCCACGCCCTCGGCGACGAGAGTCACGTTCGGCTTGCGCAGCGTCGCGAACCAGCCGTTGTCCATGAGCAGTCGCTTTCCGAACGGGGGATAGCTGGGTGTGCACTTCTCGATGAGGTCGTCCCGGCCGTCCAGTTGCGCACGCAGATAAGCCGTGAAGTGACGCCGGTAAGCATCATTGAGCGAGCTGATCAGCTTGCCCTTCTCTTTGGCCTTGGGGTCCACCCGCAGCGCGGGGAAATTGCGCTCCGTGTAGACCCAGTACAGCCGGAACCGGAACCACGCCCGGTAGAACGGCACATGCTGGAAAAGCCAGTGCCGGGTCGCGGGCTGTTTGCGGAAGTACTGTTCGTTGGGTGTGATCCAGTGCGGTTCCGGCTGAACGACGGTCATGTGCTCGACGTCGTCGGCGATCTTGCAGACCACCTGCATCGCGCTGGCGCCCGCTCCAATGACCGCGACCTTCTTGCCCCGGTAGTCGATATCCGGTGTCCAACGCGCCGAATGCACCACCGGACCGGTGAACTCGGAAAGGCCGGGAAAATTGGGGATGTTCGGGGTGTTGTGCAGCCCCGCTGCGGTGATCAGTGCCGAGGTACGCACGGTCTCGGTTCCGTCGGCCGACTTCACCGTCAGTACCCATTCGCCGGCGTCGGCGTCCCACTCGCCACCCTCGACCGCGACGCCCGTCTCGATGTGCGGTGCGAGGTCGAAGTGCGCGACCACGTTGTCGATGTACTGCCTGATCTCGTCGGCCTGGGCGAAGTTCTCGCTCCAGTCGTGGTGAAAGAACGAGTAGGAGTAGAGATTGTTCGGCACATCCACGCGCGCACCGGGATACCTTGCCTCGAACCAGGTTCCGCCGATGTGGTCGTTGCGCTCCAGCACCCGGAACGGGATCCCCGCCCGCTTCAACTGGACCGCGGCCGCAAGGCCGGAGAAGCCGGCTCCGATGACGACGACGGAAAACCCGGACTGCGCGCAACCTTCGGTGACATCAGCCGGGATGTAGGGCGAAAATCCCAGCTGCTCGCCGGCCAGTGCGGTGTACTTCTCGGTGACCGGCTCGCCCATCACCGCTGACATCAGCTTGGTCAGTTCCTCCCCCCTGGGGGAGGGGTGCGCGATCGGCGTACCGGCCGCCCAGTCCTGGACGGCGGCGAACGCCGCGTCGCGGACCTCGGCGGCACGCTCGGCCGGTAATCCTCCGTCGTCGAGGTCTTCGAAGCCGACGGTGGGGGCGATCCGGTAGGGCTCGTCGAGCCACTTACCGTCGCCTGTCAGCTGATAGAGGACGCCGATGAGACAGGGGACGTTGGCGACGTCCAACGCTTCGCGCAACTCCTCGACGTTGATGACGCTGGGATCGGCCAGTTGACTCACGATAGCTCCTTACTCAGTGCGGCAACCGCTTTCACGGCTTCCAGGCGTTCGATGGGATCTGTTGCCATTGGGGTGACGTTCACCAACGTCACCCCCGCGTCCCGCAGGATGACGAGACGTTGCCGGATGCGGTCGACGTCACCGATCAACGCAGTCGCGTGGACCAACTCGTCCGGCACCGCGGCCGCGGCTTCGGCGTAGCGGCCGGCCAGGAAGTGGTCCTGGATGACGGCGGCTTCCTCGGCGAATCCGTACGCCGCGACCAGTCGGTTGTAGAAGTTCTGCTCGCGCGATCCCATGCCGCCGACGTACAACGCCAGTTGTGGCTTGGCAGCGTCGATCCAGCTCGACGCATCTCCGTCGACGACGGCGAGCGGAACCCGGGCGATGATCTCGAGCGGGCCGAGATCGGCCGATCGCTTGGCGTTACCTCTGGCCAGCGCCTCGCCCCAGACATCCTGGAGTTTCTCCGGATAGAAGAAGATGGGCTCCCAGCCTTCGGCGATCTCGGCGGTCAGTTCCACCATGCGCGGTCCGAGCGCAGCAATCGACACCGGAATCCGGTCGCGCACCGGGCGATTGATGAGCTTCAGTGGTTTTCCCAGACCGGTGCCCCGGCTCGGATCCAGCGGTATCTGGTAGTGGCGGCCCTGATGCTGCAGGGTTTCCCGACGCCATACCGATCGGCAGATCTGGATGGTCTCCCGGGTCTTGCCGGGAATGTCGGTGAACGGCAGCCCGTGGAACCCCTCGACCACCTGGGGGCCGGACGGCCCGAGACCGAGCCGGGCGCGTCCCGCTGACACGTAGTCCAGACCGGCCGCGGTGGTCGCGATGAGGGTGGGGGTTCGGGTGTCGAGGGGAAGGACGCCGGTCGCCAGCTCGACGGAGTGGGTGCGAGCCGCGAGGTAGGCGAGTTGTGTGGGGGCGTCCAGGGAGTAGGCCTCGCCCAGCGTGACCGACGACAATCCAGCCTCTTCCCAGGCGGCGATTTCATCGCCCACGACCGACATCGGTCTCCCGAAGTCCAGGACAGTGCCGATTCGCATGTGCGGATCCCTTTCTGGGCGGGTGGGCGACTGAGCGGCCGCCGATCATCACGCCAATGTGAAGCGTAACTTCACCTGAGAACGCAGTCAAACGCTACGTTATCTGGGTAATAAGTCTCAATAGTAAAGGACGATTCTTTTATGGCGGGCATGCGTGGGCCGTAAACGACACCGGCGGGGCCCTCAAACGAGGGCCCCGCCGGGGCGTCCACGACATCGGAGGGGGTCAGATGTCGAGGACGAGCCTGTCGCTGCGGCTCCGGGAGACGCAGATCATCATGCAGTCATTGCGTTCGCGTTCCTCGTGGGTGAGGACGTCATCGCGATGTTCGGGAATTCCGTCGAGAACCGGTGTTTCGCAGGTCCCGCACATGCCGGACTGGCACGAGGACATCACGTCGACACCGTGCGCCTCGATCGCCTCGAGCACGGTCTGGTCCGCAGGCACGGTCAATGTCACACCCTGCTGGGCCAATTCGACCTCGATCGGGGTGTTGACCCATTCGGTCTCGACAGTGCTGGAGCTGAAGCGTTCCAGCCGCAGCGCGCCGGCGGGCCAGGCCGTGCAGCGTTCTTCGACCGCGGTGAGCAGACCCTGCGGGCCGCAGCAGTACACCAAGGTGTCTGCCTGCGGGGTGCCGAGGATGTACTCCAAGTCCAGCAGTCCACGCTGTTCCTGCGCCCAGAACTCGACCCGGTCACCGTAAGGGGCCAGTTCATCGAGGAACGCCATGGATTCGGTGCTGCGGCCGCCGTAGAACAGCTTCCAGTTCGCGCCCGCAGCCTCTGCTTCGGCCAGCATCGCCCGGATCGGGGTGATACCGATGCCGCCGGCGATGAACAGGTAGTTCGGCGATGCAGTGAGCTGGAAATGATTTCGGGGTCCACGAATGCGGAGCTCGGCGCCCGGCTCGAGGGTGTCGTGCACGTAGATCGATCCGCCGCGTGATCGCTCGTCGGGCTCGCGGAGCACCGCGATGCGCCAGGTGTCCCGATCGCCGGGGTCACCGCACAGCGAGTACTGGCGGACCAGGCCGGAGGACATGATGAGGTCGATGTGTGAACCGGGTGTCCAATCCGGGAGTGGATGGTCCCCAACCTCTTTCAATGTCAGGGCGGCGACGCCGTCGGCAATGAAATCCTTGCCGGCCACGACGACGTCGGCCTCGTACTCCCGCATGACCAGGCGTACTGTGCTCCGACGTTCCAGGCAGTCAGCTTCTGACATCGGATCTACCACGTCACGGGCAGTGACTTCAGCCCGAAGATCTTGGCCTCGGTCTTCACCTGGATCTCCTCGCTGGGCACCGCGACCTTGAGGGTCGGGATGCGGCTGAACAGCGTGCTGATCACCGACTGCAGTTCCACCCGGGCCAGCGGGGCGCCGAGACAGACGTGGATGCCGTGCCCGAAGGCGACGTGACCTTTGGCGTCCGTGCGCAGGATGTTCAGGGTGTCGGGGTCCTCGAACTGTTTGGGGTCGCGGTTGGCCTTGTCCATGGCCACCATCACGATGTCGCCGGCCGGGATGGTGTGACCGGCGAGTTCCATGTCCTCGGTCAGGTAGCGGGGCAGATTTCCGATGATGTCGAGGAAGCGAAGCAGTTCCTCCACCGCGGCCGGCACCCGGGAGGGGTCCTGGCGCAGCAGTTCGAGTTGATCGGGATGCTCCAGCAAGGCATACACGCCCAGCGAGATCATGTTGCCCGTCGTCTCATGCCCGGCCATCAGCAGGAAGGCGGCCATGCCGGCCACCTCTGGAATCGAAAGGTCGCCACTACGAACGTGATTGAGCAGCAGACTGATCAGGTCGTCGCCCGGGTCGTCCATTTTGGAGACGGTGAGCTCTCCGAGATACCCCATCACCGATGCGACCGTCTCGGCCGCCTCTTCCGGTGTGGTGTCCAGGCGCAGGAACTTCACTGTCTCTTCCTGGAACCAATCGTGCCGCTCGTAGGGGATGCCCAACAATTCGCAGATCACCAATGACGGCAGCGGGAGCGCCAATGCCTGCACCAGATCGACGGGCCCGTCCTGCTCGAGCATCTGATCGATGAGCTTGTTCGTTATCCGTTCCACCGCCGGCCGCATGGCTTCCATGCGTCGCGGCGTGAACTCGCGGGAGAGCATCTTGCGCAACCGGGTCTGGTCCGGCGGATCCATCGCGATGAAGAAGCCGGGCAGTGGCTCGCCGCCCTCGTCGCCCCGGGACGGGTCGGGGATGTTGCGGACGCTGGAGCGCCGGTCGGCGAGCACCGCTTTGACATCGCTGTAGTCGGTGACCAGCCAGGCCGGGACGAGGTTCTTGAACGAGACCTTGCGGATGGGGCCACCGTCGGCGTAGTCATCCGCGGGCGCGAAGGGGCACTTCCGGGTGAACGGAAACACCGGCAGCACTTCGGAGTTGGTTGTCGTTGCGTCGGATTCGGCGGCCGAGGTCTGTTCGCTGGTGGTCACTTGAGGCCCTCCTGGAAAGTTGGGATCACACCGCTGGAAAATGAATGATCTCTGTCACAACAGTGATTGGCGATAGCATCACATACAAGTTTTTGGTCGTCAAGGAGGGCGTGGCGGGGCTGTTCGAGCGCGGGCGGCTGTGGATAGCCATAACTGTCATAAGATGCTGTTAACCTGCATAAATAGCGCATTCAAAGATAGCTGACCTTTTGATTGGAGCTTCCCGAGATGAGGTTCCGCCGACGCCTGTAGTGAATTCAGGTTCTGGGGCGAACTCGAACTGCCGCGAAACGGTGCGGCGTGGACGGGGGAGTGTGGCGAGGGTGGGTTGCCCCACCTCGCCTGGGTCGGGAGTGATTTGGGATTCCACCCATGATGGCTGACCTTTGCGATCGCAAGGCGGCCCGTGACGGTCGGCCGGGTGTGCCCTTGAACAGTTGATTACTCGATGTACCAGCTTATTTGATCATCTTGATACTGCGCCTGCAGTCACCACTTGGAAATCTTGCGTGAATCAGTATTCTGATGAATGTGGTGACGCTCATGATGTTCATCAGGAAGCGGTCCGATCTGTCCCGCGAAGAGTTCATCGAGTACTACGAGACTCGGCACATCCGGTTGATCGGCCGGCTTGTCGGCGGCCGGCCGGTTGCATACCGGCGGCACTACGGGGTCGGACCCGGCGAATCGGAGGCCTTGGTGCGCCGGCTCGCGGCTGCGCGCGGGGACACCGTCCTCACCGACTCCCTCATCGACCTCGCCGCGGTGACCGAGCTGACCTTCGAGCACCGTCACGAGGTCGAGGCGATGGTGGAGCGGATGCTCGCCGACGATGTGCTGCCCCAGGTGCTGGCCGACGAACAACGGTTCATCGCGCCCGGCGGCATCAGCTGGATGGTGGCCGAACCGCCTCGCCGCCCCACAGACACCGAGGAGATCCACGATGTACCCCGGTAAGCGAGCCGAGCAGTACCCGGACCGGATTGCCCTGGTGATGGCCGATTCCGGTGACAGTCTGACCTACGCGCAGTTCGAGGCGCAGGCCAACCAGTTCGCGCATTTCCTGCGTGACCACGGGGTGCGGCCGGGCGACCGCATCGCCTACATGTTGGAGAACTCTCTGACCAACGTGGTCGCGCAAGGTGCAGGCGAACGTACCGGCGTTTACTACACCCTGATCAACTTTCACCTGACCGCCGAAGAGGCGTCCTACATCGTCAACGACAGCGCCGCGCGGATCGTGGTGACCAGCCGCGCGGTGGCCGACGTCGCACGCCAACTGCCGCAGCGCTGCCCGAATGTCGAGCGCTGGGTGATGGTGGACAGACCCGACGAACTCACCGAGTTCGAGGACTACGCCGACGTCGTCGCGTCCTATCCGTCAACACCGGTCGACGGTGAGAAATTGGGCTTGGCGCTGCTCTATTCGTCGGGCACGACCGGCAAGCCCAAGGGCGTGTTGCGGCCGCGGCTGGATGTCGACCCGGCCGACCCGCTGCCGATCTTCCAACTGGTGCCGAAGGTGTATCACACCCGCCCGGACATGGTGTTTCTACAGCCGGCGCCGCTGTACCACTCCGGACCGCAGAGCGCCACGGCCGAATCGCTGCGTTGCGGCGGGACCTGCGTGATCATGCAGAAGTTCGACGCTGAGCGTTTCCTGCAACTGGTGGAGCAATACCGGGTCACCAATTCGCTTGTGGTGCCCACGATGCTGTCGCGCATCTTGCAACTCCCGGCCGAGGTGCGAGCGAAGTACGACGTGTCGAGCTTGGAAGCCATTGCGCACGGGGCCGCACCATGCCCGCCGTCGGTGAAGCGCGCGATGATCGACTGGCTGGGGCCGATTCTGTTCGAGTACTACGGCTCGACCGAAGCCAACGGCAGCGTCATCTGCGACTCGCATGAATGGCTGGCCCGTCCGGGCACCGTGGGTAAGCCGCTGGTGGGGGAGCTGTTCATTCTCGGTCCGGACGGCGAACAACTGCCCACCGGGGAGCCCGGTGTGGTGTGGATCAAGGGCGCCACCAACTTTCAGTACCTCAATGACCCGGAGAAGACGAGGGCGGCGCAGAGCGCCGACGGTGCGATGAGCACCAACGGCGACATCGGTTATCTCGACGAGGACGGATACCTGTACCTCACCGACCGCGTCGGCTTCACCATCGTCTCTGGCGGCGTGAACATCTATCCGCGCGAGATCGAGGACGTGCTGGCGGCGCATCCCGCGGTGGCCGACGTCGCGGTGATCGGCGTCCCGGACGAGGACATGGGCGAGGCGGTCAAGGCCGTGGTGGAACTTCGCGACGGCCTCGACGATGCGGCGGCTGCGAATATCGAGTCCACCCTGATCGAGTTCTGCCGAGGCCGGCTGGCGAAGTTCAAATGCCCGCGTTCGGTCGACGTGATCGACGCGATGCCCCGAAACACCAACGGAAAGCTCATGAAGACCGAGCTGATCAAGAGATACCGGACGTCGCAGCCGGTCTGACCGACCTTCCATCACAGAACCGAGGAGAGCATGAGCCGCAGCTACGCGGAGTTCGCCCGACCGTCCTACCGGGATACCCGATGGCTGGAGACGCATTGGTTCTCGGCGCTGACCACCGACGGCATACGCCTGCACTTCTGGATGGGCTTCCGGTTGAACACCGGTGTCGCAACGACGAAGGTGTACGCATTTTCGCAGTTCTGTGACTCGGTGCTGGACATGGAAATGTGCGACATGCAGTACAACAGTCCGATCGGTACGGCACGGCTGTCGGACTTCTCGCTGGAGTCGGGGGTGTCGGTGAAGGGCCGTCCGGCGCCGCAGACCTACGACCTGACCTACCGCTCGGCCTGTGGCCGGATGACCGCAGAGCTCACCTTCGAGGCGCTCATGGAGCCGGCGGATCTGTCGGCGACCAAGATTCCGGACGGCCCGGAGGGTTTCGTGGCGTTTCATCGTGGACCGCGCCTCGGAACACCGGCGAACCGGAACGGTACCGAGCCGTCCGGTCACATCGACCAAACCATGGCTGTCCGGGGCAGCGTCACCATCGACGGGGTGGTGCACGAAGTGGACTGTGTGGCCAACCGTGACCACTCGTGGAGCCCTCGCGCAGAGGTCCGTCACACCATTGGCACATTCGACCTGGTGCACTTCGGCGAAGAGCTCACCCTGCTCACCCACACCGGTGAATCTCCCGATGGTGAGCCCTACGTCTCGCATGGCTATCTGCTGCGGGACGGGGAATTCCGCGCGTTGAAGTCGGCGCAGGTCACCTACGATCGTGCGGGCCTGCGGATTGTCGGCTTCCGTTACCGGATCGTCGACGAGCACGACGTCGAATACCACATCACCGGACGTGCTCGTGGCTCAGCGGAGATCGACGGCGGGCAGAACATCTATCTGGTGATGGGTCTGTTCGACTGTGAATGGGGCGACCGGACCGGATACGGCGAGGTGCAGTGGCACGACTACATCGCCCGATTGCAGGGCGTGCGGGCGGCCGAGCGCGCTGCGCTTGGCCAGGCGTGCCCATGAGCGGACGGGCTCAGGGCATGCCCTGAGCCCTCCTGCTCAGGCCCCGGTGGCCGCCTTCTTGTAGTGCAGGGATGCCTGCCGGCCCACCGCGGCGCGCACGCTTTCGAGAAGCGTCGCAGCAGTTGCGGCATCGGCCGCCATCGGTGTCGCGGCGACCGGTGTGTTGCCCGCGCCGGATCGCAGGTCCACCGCGATATTGGCGAGAATGCCTGTCGAAGCCCATAGTTGGCCGCGGGCATACGGATCGTCGAGACGGCTCATGACGTCCGATTCCAAGGTGCGCACGATGGTGTCCAGCGCGACGGACATGTCGATGTAGTCCATGGTTGGTTCCTCCTCAGGGGTGCACGACGGGGATCGAGGCGGCTGAGCCCTCGAAGGCGTGGATCTTCTCCAGCAGCACGATGGACAACCGTCGATTGATATAGCTGGACAGCAGCGGACGTACGTCGCTGTAGTGGCCACTGGCCAGCAACGCAATCGCCTTGGCCTCCATGCAGATCCGTGACCAACCGGCGGCCACCTCCCACCAGATCAGGCGATCCTGGTCGATCGGACGGCCGCTCTTCTCGGCGTACATCCGCAGGAACTCGTCGCGCGGCAGAAGGCCCATCATCAGGTCGTCCGGTCTGACCGTGCCCATCAACGTCCACCCCAGATCGAAGTACGGATCGCCGGCTCCGGCCTCCTCCCAATCCAGCACAGCGGCGATGGTGTGCGTATCAGTCCACATGACGTTGCCCAAGCGGTAGTCGCCGTGCACGATCGTGGGGCGGTCGTCCTCATCCGGCATCCGCGCGATCAGCCAGTCGGTCAGGAAGACATGGAAATCGGGAAGCTGCAGGGACGTTTCCTGCACTGATCGGGTCCACCGATCGACCACCCCGGCAGGCGTCTTGGGCGGTGCCCAGTCCAGTACCTCGTGCGGGCGGGGCGCATCGACCAGCTGATGCAGGGCGACGAGCTGATCGATGTATGCCTGGGCCATGGCCTTCTTGGTGGCGTCATCGAGGCCGGGGGCGCCATCGCGCACCACGTGGCCGTCGACGGTTTCGGAGATCAGGTATCCCCGGCCGATACGGGGTTCGTGCGCGGCCGAGGCGATGACCCGTGGCACCGCAATGCCCTGTGTCGCCAGCCAGTTCCCCAGCGCTGCCTCACCTGAGGCGCTGTAGGGCTCCAGGGGGCCGTGCAGCGGGGGAATCCGAACGATCACCGAGTCGGCCCACGCCGGGATGTTGCCGACGTAGCGCAGGGTGGTCTGGGACAACCCGCCGCCCATCAGTTCTCGGCGTAGGTCCTCGACGCCGAGGCATTCGGCGACAACCGCATCCAGGGCATGCAAGTCGATTCCCCAGTGTTGTTCGGTTGTGTCGTCGTGCATTCGAACGTTCCTTTCAGGCACCGAAGCGCCTACATCGCAGCGGCCGGCGCCCTGAAGGGTAAATCGGTCCGGATGCGAGTCATGATTTCACCAGTGATGGTACTTCAGGGGAATTATGGGTCAACCGAATGATTCGTGTTCCCGTAGTTCTATCAGTGCGTTACCGGACGGCTGGGCCCGCTGGAGCGGGTCAGAATGTTATCCAGCCTTCTGTATCGACTGATAGTCTACGGACGGGGTGAGGCCCGGTGGGGCGGCAGTGGAGCGAGGGTAGTGGCCAAGTGACTCAATCGAGCGTCGCAGTGCGGCAGGACTCGCCGCGCAAGCTTCAGATCGTGGTGCAGGCCGGAACTCTCTTCCAGCAGCGTGGTTTCCACCAGGTCAGCATGGACGACATCGCCCAGGCGGTCGGACTGCGGGGGCCGGCACTCTACCGACACTTCCGCAGCAAGCAGGAACTGCTGGAGCGGATCGTCCTGGAGCAGATCACCGTATGCCTTGATGTCGCCGAAGCCGCCGCGAACGGCGGTGGGTCACCGGAGCAGCGTTTCGAGCGATTCATCGGAGATCTGGCCAGGTTGGCCCTTGACCGTGACGAAATCATGCTGTGGCGCAGGGAACGTCGCCGACTCGATGAACCGGCCCAGGCCGAGTTCCGGCGGAGGGCGCGCAGACTCCGGACGTGCGCATCCGGAGTGCTGCGGGATGTTCGTCCGGATCTCGGCGACGACGAGATCGAACTGCTCAGTTGGGCGCTGTTGTCGACTTTCGCGCACACCAAGGGGTTTCGCCGAACTGCCGACTCTGCGGGTGGCCGCCAGCGGGGTTTGGGCGTGCTGGTGCAGATGGCGAAGGCCGTCGCATACTGCGATCTGCCTGTCGTACATGAGGGCGATTCACACACGGCGGCAGGTGAATATGTTCCGTTGGGGCGACGCGAACGCATCCTCGAGACGACCACGCGGCTGTTCGACGACCGTGGGTTCGTCGAGGTCAGCATCGAGGATATCGCCACAGCTTCCGATACCGCCATCGCGACCATCTATCAGTACTTCGAGAACAAGGTCAGCCTGCTGTACACGATCCTCGACCGAGGGATCGAGGGAGTCAACTACCTCACCACCCACCTGCTGGCCGGGATCGAGTCAGATGACGCGGTGATCGACGTGCTGATAGCCAACTACGTCGATCTCGCGATGGGGCCGCACCGGCGGATGTTCGGAATCTTCGACGAGGAGATCATGGCGTTGCCCGAGCAGCAGCGCGCCGCGCTGCTGCTTGCGCACCGCGGGCACATCGACGAGTGGGTGGGCGCGCTGCAACGCGTACGCCCGGAGTTGACCGTGTTCGAATCCCGGGCGCGGGCCCGAACCGCCACTGGTGTGGCCTCCGACATTGCGCAGACCGTACATCTGCGGGAGCGCTCGAACACGCGCCGTGCGCTGACCGCGATCCTCTCGGCCATCGCCCGTTGCTAGCCCGCCGTGTGAATTGAGCTTTCGTTTTATGTCGGCATCTGGGTGGGCATAGAGCCCTATATGAC
The DNA here is from genome assembly GCF_050205565.1 of Mycobacterium sp. SMC-4. Classification (GTDB taxonomy): domain Bacteria; phylum Actinomycetota; class Actinomycetes; order Mycobacteriales; family Mycobacteriaceae; genus Mycobacterium. The sequence continues at coordinate 65,044 of NZ_JBNMQU010000015.1, forward strand.
CGGTTATATCCGCGAAACCTTGGCGCATGGACGTTCCGATGTTAGGTTGAATTCTAGTTATTGTCCTGATGGTTGACGGTCTCGACGTCGACGTCCAGCGAGGAAGTAGCGAACGTGAAGGTCAGTCGCCCCCGACTCTCCCCGGACCTCGGTGTGCTCCGAAATGCTCTGCAGGAAGCCGGTATTGCCACCCTGCTGCCGGTACTCACCCAGCTCACCGGCAATGAGCGCTGGATTTCCGACCAGTTCCGCGTCGCGCGTCCCGTCGGATTCGTCGACGACCCGTCCGGCGGCCTGTCCGAGGAACTGCAACACGAGGTTCGCGAGGCTGCCGCCGAGGCGGTACTCGCCTGGGCCGCGGGTGCGCCGGTACAACTGCCGGACCCGGATGCGGCGACGTTCGCCCGGTTGATGTCTGCGGCCATCGGGCAGCGGGTGCCCGAGGATTACTCGCCGATGATCGCCGAGCAGATCGGGCTGCGTCCGTTCGTGCCGGAGCGTGCGGAAATTGCAGAGGGCGCCGAAATCTTGAACGTCGCGGTGATCGGTGCCGGCGTGTCCGGAATCGTGATTGCTCGCGCGCTCGAAGCCGCCGGGATTCCGTACACGGTGTACGAGAAGAACGAGGAAGTCGGCGGAACCTGGTGGGAGAACCGCTATCCGGGCGCCAGGGTGGATGTACCGAGCAACCTGTACTCCTTTTCGTTCAACACGAAGGCCTGGTCCGAGCATTTCAGCAGAAGGGATGAGATCGCCGACTACATGATCGCCACGTCGACGGAACTCGGGATCCGTCACGCGATCCGATTCGGTCACGATGTCCGGTCGGTGCGCTGGGACGAGGGGGCGCAGGTGTGGCATCTGACCGTCGTCGCCGACGGACAGACTCAGGAGGTGACCGCCCGCGCGGTGATCACGGCCGTCGGTCTGCACAACCGACCGAAGTATCCCGACATCCCCGGTCTGGACGAGTTCACAGGTGACGTCGTACATTCGGCCGCTTGGCCGGAAGGCCTCGACCTGACGGGCCGGCGGGTCGGGGTGATCGGTGCGAGCGCCAGCGCCATGCAGGTCGTCACGGCCACCGTGGACACCGTCGAGCACGCCACCATCTTTCAGCGTTCCCCGCACTGGATCGTGCCCAACGAGATGTACTTCCAGCCTGTGTCGGAGCACACCAACTGGCTGTTGGAGAACGTGCCGCTGTACTGGGAGTGGAACCGGTTCCGGCTCTACTGGATCTACACCGAGGGTATGTTCCCGGCCCTGGTGGTGGACCCGGAGTGGGACCGCAGCAAGAATTCGGTCAACTCCTACAGCGAGGCGATCCGTCGCTTCTATACCTCCTACCTGCACCAGAAACTCGCAGATCGTCCCGATCTGATCGAACGCACCACACCGTCCTTCCCGCCGTTCGGGCGGCGCATCCTGCTGGACAACGGTTGGTTCGATGCGCTGCTGCGCGACGACGTCGACCTGGTCACCGAAAAGATCACGCACATCGATGAGCGCGGCATCGTCACCGCAGACGGCGTGCACACCGACGTCGACACGATCGTGCTGTGTACCGGATTTCAGCAACAGCGGTTCCTGTATCCGCTGGAGGTGCTCGGGCGCGACGGACGCAGCTTGCGCGACGAATGGCACGACGACGACGCGCGCGCCTACCTCGGCCTGACCACACCGGGTTACCCGAATCTGTTCTACCTGTTCGGGCCCAACACCAACCCGCCGGGCGGCAGCTTCATCAATCTCGCCGAAGCGCAGGCCCGTTACATCGTCGAGATGCTGACCACCATGGTGTCGGAGGGGCTCACCGCGGTGGACTGCCGCCGGGACGTCTTCGACGAATACAACCGTCGGCTCGACGAAGCCAACAGCACAATGGTTTTCGCCCAGGACGGTGTCGAGAGCTATTACCGCAACTCCACGGGCAGGGTCGTGACCAACTCGCCGTGGACGGTGCTGCAGTACTGGACCATGACGCGGCACCCGGATCTGGCGGACTACGAACTCACCGCGGCCGCTGCGCCCGAACGGGTACCGGCATCGTGACGGCACAACCACGCGTGATCGATGCCGTGGTCGATGCGTACTCGTTCGCGACGACCGACGCGACCATCGAGCAGGTGCGTGACGGCTATGACCGGAGCATGGCTCGGGCCGGGCTACCGGCTGGGGTGTCGGCCGGCCCGGGCGAGGTCGCCGGTGTGCCGGGCACCTGGTTTCGGCCCGCGAGCCGCTCGGGACCGACCATCCTGTTCCTGCACGGCGGGGGATATCTGTTCGGTTCCAGCCGCAGCCACGGCCCACTGGCGGGCCACATCGCCGACGCCGCCTCGGCGGAGGTGTTCGTCGCGGACTACCGCCTGGCGCCGGAGCAGCCGTTCCCGGCAGCCCTCGACGATGCCGCCTCGGTGCTGTATGAGCTGATCGCACGTGTGGGCTCCGAGAACGTGGTCATAGCAGGTGATTCCGCCGGCGGTGGGCTCGTTCTGGCGACCTTGCTGGCGGCCCGCGAACGTGGGCACGAGTTGCCGCGCGCCGCCGTCGCGCTGTCGCCGTGGACCGACCTCGCGCTGGCGAGCCCGTCGGTGACCGAACGCGCCGACGTCGATCCACTGATGACGCGGGAGCAGTTGGAAGCCAACGCCGCCGGCTACCTCGGCTCCCACGACCGCCGCGACCCGCTGGTGTCGCCGGTGTACGGGGATCTGTCCGGGCTGCCGCCGGTCTACCTACAGGTCGGCACGGAGGAGATCCTGCACGACGACACGATGCGGGTCGCCGAGGCCATCCGGGGCGTTGGCGGCGAAGTCCGCGTCGACGTGCAGGACGGGATGCCGCACGTGCACCAGATTCTGCTGTGGCGGCTGCCCGAGGCGGCCGTCGCGATCTCACACATCGGGAATTTCATCAACGATCTCGCCATCACCACCGGGTAAAGGACGACAGCACATGGCAACTGAGGCCGACAAGGAATCGCAGATGATCGACGTCCTGGTCATCGGCGCCGGCATATCGGGCATTTACCAGCTTTACAAGCTGGCGCAGACCGACCTGTCCTTCCGGGCCGTGGAGGCCGGCGCCGGGGTGGGTGGCACCTGGTACTGGAACCGTTACCCGGGCGCCCGATTCGATTCCGAGAGCTACACCTACGCGTACTTCTTCTCCAAGGAACTGGCGCAGGAGTGGCGCTGGACCGAGCATTTCGCCGGACAACAGGAAATCGAGCGCTACCTCAACACCGTTGTCGACAAGTTCGACCTGCGCCGGTACATCACCTTCGAGGTGCGCGTGGTGTCGGCGACGTGGAGTGAATCCGACCGGGCCTGGACCACTGCGTTGTCGGACGGCAGCACCATCCGGTCCCGCTTCGTGGTGACCGCGATCGGCATCCTGTCCGCGCCGCAGTTCCCGTCGGTGCCCGGACTCGACGAGTTCGAGGGCGAGGCTTATCACACCGGGCTGTGGCCGCACCATGAGGTGGATTTCACCGGCAAGCGGGTCGCGGTGATCGGCACCGGTTCCAGTGGTGTGCAGGTCATCTCGGCGATCGCCGAGCAGGTCGGGTCGCTGACGGTGTACCAGCGCACCCCCAACTGGTGCACGCCGTTGAACAACAGCCCGATCACCGCTGATGAGCAGCAGCAGATCACCGCATCCTTCGAACAGATGCACGCCGACCTGATGGGCTCCTTCGCCGGATTCGTGCACAGTTTCAGCCCCGACGATCCGTCCACGCTGACACCTGAGCAGCGTCGGGAGTACTGGGACACGCTCTTGGCCGCACCGGGTTTCGCCAAGTTCCTGGGCAACTACGTGGAAGTCATGACGGACAAGGACTTCAACGCCGAGTTCAGCGCCTTCCTGGAAACCAAGATCCGGGCCCGCGTCAAGGACCAGGCGATCGCCGACAAGCTGGTGCCCGACCACGGTTACGGCGTCAAGCGGCCTCCGTTCGAGACCGGCTACTACGAGGTCTACAACCTGCCGCACGTCTCATTGGTCGACATGCGGGAGACGCCCATCGAGCGCATCACCGCCCGTGGCATCGTCACCTCCGCAGGTGAACGCGAGTTCGACATCATCGTCTATGCCTCCGGATTCGACGCGATCACCGGCGCGTTCGACCGGATCGAGATCGCCGGCACCGAGGGCACCCTCAAGGATTACTGGGCCGACGGGCCGCACACCGTGGCCGGCGCGGCGAGCCCCGGGTTCCCGAACCTGTTCTTTCTGGTCGGCCCGCACAGCTCCGGCGGCAACGTGCCGCGAATCTCGGAGCGCCAGTGCGACTTCGTCAACGAGGTCATCGGTGAGGCGGTTCGCCGGGGTGCCACCCGCGTCGAGGCCAGGCCCGAGGCCGAGGAGGCCTGGACCGCGCACGTCTACGAGCTGAACCACGGCACCCTGGGCGCCCAGGCCGCGCTCGACTACACCTACGGCGTAAACACCCCGGGCAAGACGGTCACCTTCCGTCACTACGACGGCGGACTGTCCGGCTTGACCGCCAAGCACGCCGAGATCGCAGATTCGGGCTATGCCGCGTTCGAGTTCAGTTGAAAACCCTGGTCACTCAGTCGACTTCAGTAAGGACATCAGCCATGACCGCAGAACTTGACGGCAAAGTCGCTTTCATCACCGGTGCCGCACGCGGTCAGGGCCGCACTCACGCGGTCGCGCTCGCGCAGGCGGGCGCCGACATCATCGCCGTCGACCTGGCCGGACCGCTACCCGGTGTCCCGTACGACTCACCGACGCCCGCGGATCTCGACGAGACCGTCGACCTGGTCAAGGCCACGGGCCGTCGGATCGTGACCGAACAGGTCGACGTGCGCGATCTGGAGGGGATGCGGGCCGCGGTCGCACGAGGCGTCCTCGAGCTCGGTGGTCTGGACGTGGTGGTGGCCAACGCGGCGATCTGTGTCCCGGCCCCGTGGAATCTGACCAAACCCGAAGTGTTCCGCGACACCCTGGACATCAATGTCACCGGTGTCTGGAACACCGTGATGGTCTCGGCGCCGCACCTCGTGGAACGCGGTGCCGGCTCGATCATCCTGATCAGCTCGTATGCCGGGAAAAAGGTGCAGCCGTTCATGGTGCCCTACACCACCAGCAAGCACGCGGTGGTCGGCATGACCCGGGCCTTCGCCGCCGAGCTGGGCCGACATCGGGTACGGGTCAACAGCATCCACCCGGGCGCGGTCGACACCCCGATGGGCTCGGGGGACATGATCGCCCAACTCACCGCCGCCGGCGAGACCAATCCATCCCTGATGGGCATGGGCACACCGTTCCTACCGGACTTCTCCACCGAACCCGAGGCGATCTCGCAGGCGGTCCTGTTCCTGGCCTCCGATGCGTCGTCGTACATCACTGCTGAGCACATCAGCGTCGACGGTGGGGCGCAGTACTTCTGATGCGTGCCGTACAACTCGTCGAGCCCACGGTGGTCCAGCTCGTCGACATCTCGGTGCCCGAGATCGGACCTGACGATGTGCTGCTGCGGGTGGCCGCAGCAGGACTGTGCCATTCCGACCTGCACGTCGTGCACAACCCCCAACGGCTCTTTCCCCGCCCGGTGACACTCGGGCACGAGGTGACCGGAACCGTCGCGGCAATCGGTGCCCGCGTGCGTGGCTGGGCGGAGGGACAGCAGGGCATCGTGCACCTGTGCTGGTCGTGCGGGCAGTGCCGAAACTGCCTGGCCGGTGCCGACAACGTGTGCCTCCGGTGGGGACGGCGGGCGCAACCGCCGGCGCCCGGACTCGGGCCCGACGGTGGGATGGCCGAGTTCATGCGGGTGCCGGCACGATTCCTGGTGGACCTCGAGAGCTTGGACCCGGTCACCGCAGCGCCGCTGGCCGATGCCGCCATGACGGCCTATCACAGCATCCGCAACAGCCACGACGTGCTGACACCGGGGGCTACCGCGGTGGTCATCGGCATCGGCGGCCTCGGTCACTGCGCGATCCAGATTCTGCGGGCCACCTCGGCGGTACGCGTCGTCGCTGTCGATGTGGCGGCAGACAAGCTGGCCGCAGCGACCTCCTACGGCGCGCATGCGACGGTGCCGGCCGGACCGGATGCAGCAGCGGCCATCCTGGAGATGACCGAAGGCCTGGGCGCCGCAGCGGTCTTCGACTTCGTCGGTAACGGGGCCAGCCTGCAGACCGCTGCAGAATGCGTGGCGCCCAATGGCATGGTGCAGATTGCCGGTCTGGCCGGTGGGCAGGTGCCGATCGCGGCCGAGCCGCGCGACGGTCGCGGGTGGCCGTGGGGAGCGTCGGTGCGGACGTCCTATGGCGGGACGCGCAGCGACCTCATCGAGTGTGTTGCCTTGGCTCGGGACGGACTGCTGGGCATCGAAGTCGAGCGCTATGCACTCGACGACGCGCTGCAGGCGTTCGCGCGTCTGGAAGCGGGCCAGGTGACCGGCCGCGCCGTCCTGGTACCCGGAGCGGGCTAGCAGATCCGCGTCAGATACCGATCGACACTCCGACACTCCGACAGGGCGGGTAACCGGGGGGCGACGGGCCGGCGCCTGACGGCTCCGCGCCGGACCCACGGGCCGAGACTTCCGGACAGCATTCTTGTCAGAACGAAGATTTACTAAGTAAGTCGCGAGCTCACTGATGGCGGCGCCGGGCGGATGTCGAGTGCGCACGCGCAGTCTGACCAAATTCGCAGTTCATAGGCGTCAATATCAGTGACCCTGGCGGTCGGATCGATCGTGCTGAAAAGGCGGCCAGTTAAGCCCGCTTGACGGTCGAAATTCGCATGTGCGATGCTATCGCGGATTACAGTTGTGATCGGGAACACTCAGGTTCCCGCGGTGTGAGGGCCCCACCGGACGTATGTGAAAGGCAATAAGTTGACTGAGGTCGCACAGAATTGTTCTTCACAATCTGGTCGACGCCGGAACACCGGCAGCGTCGGATCGAGGCCGGCGTGACCACCGCTGCAGGAGCCCGCCGCCCCGGCGACCGGCTACGCGCGATCTCGTCCGCCCGCGCTGCCGGGCCGGTTCGCGCGCTCGGCGACTTCTTCGCAATGGCGCTGGACACCCTGGTGTGCATCCCGCGCAGGCCGTTCGCGTGGCGGGAGTTTCTGGAACAGTCCTGGTTCGTCGCGCGAGTGTCGTTGGTGCCCACGCTGATGCTCGCCATCCCGTTCACCGTCCTGCTGATCTTCACGTTCAACATCCTGTTGCTCGAGTTCGGTGCCGCGGACTTCGCGGGCACCGGCGCCGCCTACGGAACGGTCACGCAGATCGGCCCGGTGGTCACAGTGCTCGTCGTGGCGGGTGCCGGGGCGACGGCGATGTGCGCGGACCTCGGCGCGCGCACCATCCGCGACGAACTCGACGCTCTGCGCGTGATGGGTGTCGACCCGATCCAGTCGCTGGTGGTACCCCGCGTTCTGGCCGCCACCTTCGTTGCCACCTTGTTGTCCTCGGTGGTGATCCTGGTGGGACTCGTCGGGGGATTCGTCTTCTCGGTGTTCATCCAGCACGTGACACCCGGTGCGTTCGTCGGCGGCCTGACCGTGATCACCGGAGCTGACGATGTCGTCATCTCGCTGATCAAAGCCGCACTGTTCGGGCTCGCAGCCGGGCTGATCGCCTGCTACAAAGGGATTTCGGTGGGTGGCGGTCCCGCCGGGGTCGGTAACGCGGTCAACGAGACCGTCGTCTTCACCTTCGTCGCGCTGTTCGCGATCAACATCATCGCCTCGGCCGTCGGGATCAAGGCGACGCTATGACCGCGGGCACTCCGAGCAGACTTCATCCGCGGCTCCGGCGCATCCTCGCCGGGTGGGTGGACGGCCTGAGCCGGATCGGCACACAGGCGCAGTTCTACTTCCAGACCCTCGGGTCGACCAAAGATGTTCTCCTGCATTACAAGAAAGAGCTGTTCCGGCTGATCGCGCAGATGAGCCTCGGCGTCGGCGCGTTGGCCGTCATCGGTGGCACGGTGGTGATCGTCGGTTTCCTGACCCTTTCCACGGGCGCGTTGGTTGCCGTCCAGGGATACAACCAGTTCGCCGAAGTGGGTGTCGAGGCACTCACAGGGTTCGCATCCGCATACTTCAACGTGCGTCTGATCGGGCCCGTGATTGCCGGCATCGGACTGGCCGCCACCATCGGCGCCGGCGCGACAGCGCAACTGGGCGCGATGCGGATCAATGAGGAAATCGACGCCCTGGAGGTGATGGGGGTGCGCTCAGTTGCCTACCTCGCGTCGAGTCGGGTGCTGGCGGGGGTGATCGTGGTGATCCCGCTGTACTGCGTTGCCGTGCTGTCGGCGTTCTGGGCTGCCCGCTTCGGCACGATCGTGATCTACGGCCAGTCTTCGGGTGTCTACGACCACTACTTCACCACCTTCCTCAACGGCACCGACATCATCTGGTCGTTCTTCCAGGCCATCGCGATGGCAGTGGTGATCATGTTGGTGCACACGTACTACGGTTTCACCGCCTCCGGCGGGCCCGCAGGTGTCGGGGAGGCGGTCGGCCGTGCGGTGCGCACCTCGTTGATCGCGGCAGTCCTGGTGGTCCTGTTCCTCTCCCTGGCCATCTACGGCCAGTCCGGCAACTTCAACCTGGCTGGGTGATCCCATGGCGCACAGCAGTAGTCGAGGTCGCGTGCACCCGTTGTGGTGGACCGCCGCATTGTTCGCGACCGTCATCGGACTGGTCCTGGTGTGTTCGGCGGCCTTCGCCGGAACCTTCCGTCGGTACGTGCCGGTCACATTGACCTCCGACCGTTCCGGGCTCGTGATGGAGTCGGGCGCGAAGGTGAAGCTGCGCGGTGTCGAGGTGGGCAGGGTCGCCGGCATCGTCGGGGGACACCCCACCGTGGCGCTGGCGTTGGAGATCGATCCCGACAAGGCCGGGTACATACCGGCCAACATCGAGGCCGAGATCGCAACGACCACCGCGTTCGGCGCCAAGTACGTCGACCTGATCTACCCGGACCAGCCCAGCGCACAACGACTCACCACGGGCGCGGTACTGCAGTCCCGCAATGTGGCCACCGAGGTGAACACGGTGTTCGACAACCTGGTCGGGCTGTTGAACGAGATCGACGTGTCGAAGCTCAACGCCGTGTTGACCGCGGTCGCTGACGGAGTCCGCGGCCAGGGCGAGCGCATCGGACGGGCGACCACCGACGCCAACGAGGTGCTGTTGGCCATCAATCCGAAGATGGACCGCGTAGGCGAGAACTGGGTCTCCTTCCGGGATGTCAGCGACACCTACAGTTCCGCGGCCGCGGACATCCTGGCCACCTTGGACGCCGCCACCGTCACCAGCGGCACGATCGCCGAGCATGCGCAAGACCTGGATGCCCTGCTGTTGAGCTCGATCGGGTTCTCCAACAGCGGAATCGATCTCATCGCTCCGAACCGGGACAACCTGATCAACGGGATCAACATCCTGGAGCCAACCACGAGCCTGTTGCTCAAGTACGACCCGATCTACACCTGCCTGCTGCAGGGCGCGAAGTTCGCCCTCGACAACGGGGCCTACGAAAACATCGGCGGCAACGGACGTTCGGTGGTTCAGGACGTCGGACTGCTCATGGGCGACGACCCGTACAAGTATCCCCAGCACCTACCCAAGGTGGCTGCCACAGGCGGTCCCGGAGGTCAGCCGGGCTGCGGCTCGCTGCCGGACGTGAGCAAGAACTTCCCGGTGCGGTACCTGGTGACAGACACCGGATTCGGCACCGGACTCGACATTCGACCCAACCCCGGGATCGGCTTCCCCGGATGGGTCAACTACTTCCCGGTCACCAAAGCGGTCCCGGAACCACCTCGGGTCCGCCACCCCGGCGGTCCTGCTCCGGGACCCGCTCCCGCTCATCCCGGCGGGGCACCCTACGGCGCCGCCCTGTACGGGCCGGACGGAACTCCGCTCTGGCCGGGGGTACCGCCCGCCCCGGCAGCCCCAGCGCCGTCACCAGATGGGGTTGCACCGCCGGTACTCCCGGCCGAAGCAGCAGCGCCTGCACAGACGAGCCCGTCACCATGAGCACCGAGGACCACCAGTGAGAACCAATCTGCGACGTGTAGTCGTCAATCTGACGGTGTTCGTGGCCCTGTGCCTGGTCGCGACATTCGGTCTGATGGCGATCTTCGCCAATCTGCGATTCTCCTCCGAACAGGTTTACAAAGCCGAGTTCACCGATGTCAGTGGGCTGGAGGTGAACGACTTCGTTCGGATCGCAGGTGTCGAGGTCGGACAGGTCAAGGCCATTTCGGTAGAGGCCTCGGGGGACTCCAGTGCCCGCGCGATCGTCGAATTCTCGGCAGACCCTTCCGTCGCACTCACCGACGTCTCGAAGGCCCAAATCCGTTGGGAGAACCCGATCGGGGACCGTTACATGGCCCTGTTGGAGGGGTCGGGGGGCGGCGAGCGCCGGCTCGAGCCGGACGAAACGATTCCTGCTTCGAGGACGGAACCGGCGCTCGACCTCGACACGCTCCTGGGCGGCTTCCGTCCACTGTTCCGAGCGTTGGATCCCGAGCAGGTGAACACGCTGTCGAGCGCACTCATCCAGGCTTTCCAGGGGGAGGGCGTCACGATCAGGTCATTCCTGAGCCAAGCGGCGCTCGTCACGAACACCCTCGCCGATCGGGACGTGCTGATCGGCGAGGTGATCGGGAATCTGAACTCTGTTCTGGGTACCTTCGGCGGACAAACCGAGCAGTTCGCCAAGGCGGTCGACTCCCTGTCCCTTCTCATCGAGGGATTGGAGGGCCGCAAGACCGAGGTCACCAACGCGATTGCGTACACCAACGCGGCCTCGGCGACCGTCGCCGACCTGCTGATGCAGGCGCGTGCGCCGTTCAAGGAGACCGTCGCACAGTCCGACCGGACCACCTCGCTCGTTCTCGCCGATCACGAGTACTTCGACGGACTGCTCAACATGTTGCCCGATGCCTACAAGAAGCTGTCCCGGCTCGGCAGCCGCGGTGACTTCATCCCCGAGTACCTGTGCTCCCTGTCGCTGAAGGTGAACGGGAAGGGCGGGCAACCGGTCTACGTCAAGCTCACGGAACAGACAACAGGTCGGTGCGCTCCGAAATGAAACCCTTCGCTGAACGCAACCCATTCGTCATTGGCCTGATCGGCATGACAGCGACGGCCGGCATCGCCGTCGTCGCGCTGCAGTACGACAAACTCCCCTTCGGTACCTCGGCCGAGGATCACTCCGCCTACTTCGCCGAGGCCGGCGGGCTGCGTACCGGTGCGCCGGTACAGGTGGCCGGCTTCCGGGTCGGGCAGGTGTCGGCAGTGAAGCTCGACGGTGACCGGGTCCGAGTCGATTTCGACGTCGACGACGACATCCGTCTCGGCGATCTGACTGAAGCACACGTCCGGACCAAGAGCCTGCTCGGATCGAAGGTCCTCGAAGTCACACCGCGTGGCGAGGGCCACCTGAGCGCGCCGATCCCGTTGGAACGCACGCGATCTCCGTACCAGCTCCCCGATGCACTGGGCGATCTGTCGTCGACGATCAGCGGGTTGGACACCGACACCGTGTCCGACTCCCTCGCCACGCTCGCCGAAACCTTCGCCGACACCCCGCCGGATCTGAAGGAGGCAGTCGAGGGTGTGGGCCGTTTCTCGCGGAGTCTCGGTGAACGGGACGGACAGTTGCGAACGCTGCTGAGCAACGCGAGCAAGGCGACCGGGGTCCTGTCCGAGCGCGCCGAAGAGATCGCCGGACTGGTCGCCAACAGCAATGCACTTCTGGCTGAGCTTCGCGGGCAGAGCGCTGCGCTGGAACAGATTTCGCGGAACCTGTCGAACCTCGCGCAGCAGTTGTCGACCTTCATCGACGAGAACCGTCAGCAGATGCGTCCCGCTCTGGACAAGCTCAACGGAGTCCTGACGATCGTCGACAACCGCAAGGAACGCGTGATGACGGCGATCAAGTACCTCAACCAGTACACGATGTCGCTGGGTGACGCGGTCGGCTCTGGACCGTTCTTCAAGGCGTACCTGTCCAACCTGCCCGGTCAGTTGATTCAGCCGTTCATCGACGCCGCGTTCTCCGACCTGGGGCTCGACCCGAATGTGCTTCCGCCGTCTCAGCTGTCGGATCCGCAGACCGGTCAACCCGCCACTCCCGCACTGCCCGTTCCCTTCCCGCGCACGGGTCAGGGTGGAGAGCCCCACCTCACCGTTCCGGATGCGATCACGGGCAAGCCAGGCGATCCCCGATACCCCTACCGGGAGCCCGAGCCGGCCCCTGCTCCGGGCGGACCGCCGCCGGGCCCGCCTGCACTGTGGCCTGAGGGTCAGCAGCCTTCTGCGATCCCGAGCCCGCCGCCGGTACAGGTACCGGCATCCGATGAGGCGCCGTCGCTACACGGACCTGCAGGAGGAGGACAGTGACGCGAAACCGTGCTCTGAGAATCGGATTGACCGTCGCGGCGGTGGTCGCCGTGGTCCTCGGCGGTGTGGCGGTCCTTCGCTCCCTCAACCAGGCCGGCAGGACCCATCTCACCGCCTACTTCGACAACAGCAACGGCCTTTTCGCAGGGGACGAAGTCCGCATCCTCGGTGTCCCGGTGGGTGCGATCGAGACCATCGAACCGGAGCCCGAACGGGTGAAGGTGACGTTCTGGGTCGACGGCGAACACAAGGTGCCGTCCGACGTGAAGGCTGTGATCGTGTCGCCGCAACTGGTCACCGCACGTGCCGTTCAACTCACCCCCGCGTACACCTCGGGCCCGGTGATGGACAACGGAGCGGTCATTCCGCTCGAGCGCACCGCAGTCCCCCTGGAATGGGACGACCTGCGCATACAACTGGAGAAGCTCACCGACGCGCTGCAACCGAAGCAGCCCGGTGGCGTCAGCACTCTCGGCCAATTCGTCAACACGGCAGCGGACAACCTGCGTGGACAGGGTGCCAACATCCGCGAGACGATCACGGTGATGGCGCGCGCCCTGTCCGCGCTCGGCGATCACAGCGAGGACACCTTCGCCACACTGCGGAATCTCGCGGTGGTGGTCTCCGCTCTCGAGGACAGCTCGGATCTACTCGCCCAACTCAACCGCAACATGGCCGCGGTCACAGGACTTCTCGCCGACGACCCGGGTGCTGTCGGAAATGCTGTGCAAGATCTCAACTCGGTCGTCGCAGAAGCTACCGAGTTCGTCAGAGAGAACCGCGAAGCAGCTGGACTGGCCACGGACAAGTTGGCTGCCATCACGTCAGCGGTCAACGGAGGCCTTGACGACGTCAAGCAGGCGCTGCACGCGTTTCCGAATGCCGTGCAGAACTTCGCGAACGTCTACCAACCTTCGCAGGCTGCGTTGACCGGAATGCTGGCGGTCAACAACCTGGCCGATCCGGTTGCCCTCCTGTGCGGCTCGGTCGAGGCGGCCTCACGGGTCAACGCCGTGTACTCGTCGAAGCTGTGCGCGCAGTACCTCGCACCGATCGTGAAGAACCGTCAGATGAACTTTCCGCCGCTCGGCGAGAACCTGTTCGTCGGTCAGTCAGCTCGACCCAATGAGCTGACCTACAGCGAGGACCGCCTGCGTCCGGACTATGTGCCGCCGCAGGCGCCATCGAAGCCGCCACAGCAGCCGGCGCCGGTCGAGGCAGACGCGCCCACGGGGCTACCCGGAATGCTGCTGCCCGCGGAAGGACGATGATCGTGTCCAAGACGAGTGGGAAGCTGCGAGTCCGCGCCTTCGGTGTGATCGCGGTGATCACCGTGTTGGTGCTCACCGGTTGTGAATGGCGTGGGCTGAACTCCTTGCCCATGCCGGGTACCGAAGGCGGCGGCCCCGGTTCCTACGTGGTGCAGGCCCAACTGCCCGACGTGGGGACCATCGAACCCAACTCGCGTGTCCGCGTCGGCGACGTCAACGTCGGGACGATCACGAAAATCGAACGTCAAGGCTGGCACGCGCTGGTCACCATTCGGCTCAACGGTGATGTCGAGTTGCCCGCCAACGCGACAGCCACCGTGGGTCAAACCAGCTTGCTGGGTTCGCTGCACGTCGAACTCGCGCCCCCTGCCGATGCCGAACCGCAGGGCAAGCTCACCGACGGCTCGCTGATCCCGCTGAACGCAGGCTCGTCCTACCCGAACACCGACCAGACCCTCTCGGCGTTGTCGTTGTTGCTCAACGGTGGCGGTATCGGCCAGATGCAGGACATCACCGCGGCGCTGGCGACGGCGTTCACCGGCAGGGAAAGTGAACTGCGCAGCCTGATTCAGCAGACCGACCAATTCGTCGGACGGTTGAACGGTCAGACCGGCGACATCATCGCCGCCACCGACAGCTTCAACAACCTCGTCGGGCAGCTCTCGGAACAGAAGCCGGTGCTGGACAACGCGATGCAGACCATCCCGAACGCCTTGGAAGTCCTCAGCGACAATCGCCAGAACCTGACCGAGGCGGTCGACGGCTTCGGCAAGTTCAGTGCGTTGACCGCGGACGTGGTCAACCAGACCAAGACGAACCTGGTGTCCGAAATGAAGGCGGTAGGCCCTGTGCTGAGTTCATTCGCCGATGCGGGGCCGGCCATGACCAGGTCGCTGAGCCTGCTGACGACTTTCCCGTGGCCGATCGAAAGCATCGACAAGGTCGTGCGCGGGGACTATCTGAACACCGATGTGATCTTCGATCTGACGTTGAGTCGACTCGGCGACGGGCTGCTCAACGGCACGCGGTTCGAAGGCGACCTCACCGAATTGGAGATGCAGTGGGGCCGAACGATCGGGCAAATCCCCAGCCCGTACACAGCCGGAAACCCCTTGGTGGCGCCCTACCAGCACAATCAGGGGCCATGACATGCTGACCACGCGAATCAAGCTGCAGCTGTTGATCTTTGCGGTCGTGGCACTGACGGCCAGCAGCATCATGGCGTTCGGCTACATCAAGGTCCCGGCAATGCTGGGTATCGGCCGGTACACGGTGACCGTGCAACTCCCACAGGCAGCCGGCCTCTACGAAAGCGCCAACGTCATGTACCGCGGCACCAGAATCGGGCGTGTCGCCGAGGTCCGTTTGACCGACGACGGCGGGGTCGAGGCGGTGTTGTCGATGGACTCGGGCACCGAGGTGCCGTCGGACCTGGTCGCCGAGGTGCACAGCACCTCAGCGATCGGCGAGCAGTACGTCGCGCTGGTCCCCAACGGATCCGATTCGGTGCCACTGAAGGACGGCGACGTGATCCCCGTCGACCGCGCGTCGACGCCACCGCCGATCAACGCATTGCTCGATGCGGCGAACCGGGGTATCCAGGCGATTCCGGGTGACAACGTCAAGACCGTCGTCGATGAGAGTTACACCGCTGTCGGGCGCCTCGGGCCCGAGTTGTCACGCATCGTGCAGGGATCGACGCAGTTGGCATCGGATGCCCGGGCGAACCTCGACTCACTGCTGACGTTGATCGACCACGCCAAGCCGCTGATGGATTCGCAGACGCAGACCGCGGATTCGATCAACGCGTGGGCTTCACACCTTGCTGATCTGACGGCGCAGGTTCGCGATGTCGACCCGGCCGTGGCCGGCTTGCTCGAGCGCGGTGGTGATGCGACGGAGGAAGGCAGGCAACTGTTCGACCGGCTGAAGCCGACTTTGCCGACGTTGATGGCCAACTTGGTGAGCGTCGGTGAGGTCGCGGTGGTTTATCAGCCCGCAATCGAGCAGGTGCTGGTGTTGGAACCGCAACTCGTCGCCAGCCTGCAGGGTGCGTTGCTGGCGAACAAGAATTCCAAGCGCAAGTCACCGGGCTTGTACGTGAGCTTCAATCTCAACCTGAACCTGCCGCCGCCGTGCACCACGGGGTTCTTGCCGGTGGATCAGCAGCTGACCCCGAACGTCGAGACCTCTGCAGATCTCCCTCCCGGAGACCTCTACTGCCGGATACCGAAAGACTCCTGGAATGTGGTGCGAGGCAACCGCAACTATCCGTGCCTGACCCGGCCCGGCAAGCGGGCACCGACGGTGAAGATGTGCGAGAGCGACGAGGAGTACGTGCCGCTCAACGACGGCTTCAACTGGAAGGGCGATCCGAACGCCACACTGTCGGGGCAGGGCATCCCACAGTTGCCGCCGCCGCCTGCGCAGCCGCCGGCACCGATCGCGGTGGCGCAGTACGACCCAGCCACCGGCGAGTACGTGGCACCCGACGGAAAGATCTACACCCAAGCCGACTTGGCTCAGCAGACAGAAGGCAGGACATGGGAGAGCATGATGATCCCTCCGGCGGCACGTTGACCCAGACAACCGGCGCACAGCGGGTTCCGCCCTGGCGGTCGGCCGTCGCGGTGTGCCTGGTGGCGTTGGCAGCGCTCGGTGGTCTCGGGGGCTGGATGGGGTATCGGCTCATCGAGGAGCGTCAAGACGCGGCCGAGCAGAGCCAGTTCCTGGAAGCAGCGCGGCAGGGCGCAGTCAACTTGACCACGATCGGTCACGCCACGGTCGATGCCGACGTCAAGCGGATCATCGACTCGTCGACCGGTGTGTTCCGCGAGGACTTCGAGAAGCGTGCTGTGCCGTTCGCTGAGGTGGTCAAGCAGGCACAGTCGGTGTCTGAGGGTTCGGTGACGTCGGCAGCCCTCGAAACACGAGAGGGCGACACTGCGCGCGTATTGGTGGTGATGTCGGTGAAGATGTCCAGTGCTGGTGCACCGCAACAGGAGCCGCAGATCTGGCGGATGCGCGTCGGCGTTCAACGCAGCGATGGCGCCACCCGGGTGTCGGACGTGGAGTTCGTGTGATGACGCTGCAGGTCGATGACTGTGTGGAAGCCGCGGAGAACGCGGAGGCAACGGCCGGGGAGCCGGATGGGGTGAAGGAACGGCCCTGGACCCGAGTCCTCGCCTATGTTGTGCTGCCGCTGCTGGTGCTGGCTGCCGCTTCGGGGGTCGGCTTCTTGAAGGTACGTACCGAGACGGCGGCGTCGCCGACGAACGGTGCCTCCGCGGAGGCCGTCGTCGCGGCGACGGAGGGCACGGTGAAGATGCTGTCCTACCGGTCCGGCCATGTGCAGGAGGACCTGACCGCTGCGAGCGAGCGGATGACTGGCGGATTCCGCGACGAATTCACCACGTTGATCACCGAGGTCGTCATTCCCGGCGCCGAGGAGAAGCAGATCTCGGCGGTCGCGACCGTACCCGCCGCAGCGCTGGTGTCGGCAGACGGTGACCGAGCGCAGGTACTGGTGTACATCAACCAGACGACGACCGTGGGAGCCGAGCCGCCGACCGATACCCGGTCCAGCGCCCACGTCGAGATGGCGAAGGTCGGAAGCTCCTGGCTGATCGCGGGTTTCGAGCCGATATGACGATGACGGAGGTCCCCTTGAGACGACAGACGGCGCGGTGGGCGGCCGCCGTGGCACTTCCGGTATGCCTGGCCCTCGGCGTGACAGTGCCCACGGCGTCTGCAGACAACCGAAGGTTCAACAGCAGCGTGGTCGAGAATGTCTACGCCATCCAACGCGAAGCCGGTTGCGAGGGCGAATTGAACGTCAGCCCCCAACTGCTGCTGGCCGCCGAGTGGCATGCACGCGACCTGATGGGGAATCGACATCTCAATGCGGATGTGGGCTCAGACGGTTCCACACCGCAGCAGCGCGCGGAGGCGGCCGGCTTCAACGGAACCGTCGCGCAGACCATCGCGATTCATCCGGCCTTGGCGATGAGCGGGATCGAGCTGCTCAATCTGTGGTTCTACAACCCCGCCTACCACGCCATCATGGCGGACTGCACACATACGCGCATCGGAGTCTGGTCAGAGAACAGCCTGGATCGCACCGTGGTCGTCGCTGTCTATGGCCGACCGGACTGACGCTCGGCCATAGACAGCCCGGCTTACTGCGAGGTCGCGGTCGCCGCGCCCAGGGCGTTCATGTCGGGCACGAACGGTTGATGAGCGAGCAGTCCGCCGTCGACCCGGATGGATTCGCCGTTGATTCCACGCGAGTCGTCCGAGGCGAGAAAGGCGTAGACCTTGGCGAGGTCATCAGGCCCGTTGAGGTCCGGCGCCAGGGTGTGCCGGCGATAGATGTCGGTGACTTCCTTCGGGAGCTGTTGCGCGGGAGGGGTTCTGGTGGTGCCGGGGCAGATCGCGTTGCACCGCACGCCCTCGCGACCGTATTGGGTCGCGGTGTATGCGGTAAGCGCCAGCAGAGCGGCCTTGGTCGCCCCGTAACCGGTCAGGCTGGTGTCACCCGCGAAGGCGTGCGTGGAGGCGGTGTTGACGATGGATCCACCGTGGGCGCGAAGGTGCGGCAGCGAGTGTTTCGTCGTGAGCATCGCGCTGCGCACGTTGACCGCCATCACGTCGTCCCAGACCTCGATGGGCATGGTGGCCACGTCGCCGTCTCCCGCGGGAAAGACACCGGCGATGTTGAACAGGATGTTGAGGCCGCCGTAGGTCGAGACCGTCGTCGCGACCAGATCCCGAATCGCCGCCTCATCACGAAGGTCGGTGTGAACGGCGATCGCCACGTCCGGTCCGTAGGTGTCGTTGAGTTGATCGGCCAGCGCTGAGGCCCCGTCGATGTTGATGTCCGCGAGCACCACGCGGGCGCCTTCGGCGACCACCTGTGTGGCTGCCGCACCGCCGATGTTGTTCCCACCCGGATTCACGGTGGTCGCGCCGGTCACCAGCGCAATCTTGTCGGACAGTCGCGCCATGTCATCCTCTTTCCGTGGTCGGACCCGGTGCAATGCACCCATGTGAAGGCTAACTTCATCATTTGTCGTCGTCAACAACGCTCTGACAAGTTATTATGGCGCTACAGTTAGTAGAGATTCTTCCGTGGTGGCGCAATGGCGAGAGGAGCCGACGTGCTGTCGGTAGCTGACGAGAGCTGGACAGAGGCGGATGCCGAGGCCCTGGAACGTGCGGAGGCCGCGCTCGGCGGTGTCTTCGGTGACGGGCGGCGCCCGCTACCCGACATGCGCGTCGATCTCGACGAGATGATGAGCGCTCAGGCCCTCCTCGACGACGTCGTGGTCACCGAGGTCGATGCCGGTGGGGTCCCCGCTCTGCGCGTCGACGGTGGATCAGTCGACGACAGCGCCGCGGTGATCTGGCTGCACGGCGGCGGCTACGTCATGGGATCCCCGCACGGGTACCGCGCAATGGCCGCGGCTGTGTCGGCGGCATGCGGTCATCCGGTGTTCGTACCCGATTATCGGAGAGCTCCCGAGCATCCGTTTCCCGGCGCGGTTCTCGACTCCGCAGCGGTGATGGACTGGGCGGCAGAGACTTTCGGTGACCGCTGGGTCCTTGCCGGCGATTCGGCCGGCGGCGGACTGACGGTGGCTTCACTGATCCGCGCCCGCCAGCAGGGAACCCCGCTCCCGGCAGGCGCGGTCCTGGTGTCGCCGTTGGCTGACTTCACCGCGGCCGGCGAGAGTTTCGACCGTCATGCCGACGAGGATGTCGCCATCTCGAGGCGTTCGGTCAAGTCGCTGGCGGGTGCCTACCTGGCCGGCCACGACCCACGTGACCCGCTCGCCTCACCGGTGTTCGGCGATTTCCACGAACTGCCGCCGATGCTGATCCTGGTCAGTGATCGGGAGGTGCTGCTCGACGACGCGAAGATGCTGCATCACGGCATGCAGCGCGACGGGTCGGTGTCGACGTTGTCCGTCTACGCCGGGGTGTGTCACGCGTGGACGATGTTCGCGTCGTCCATGCCGCGTGCGCAGCGCGCGATCGCGGAGATCGGTGAGTTCGTCGCGACCGTCCTACGCGAACGAAAAGGATTGTGACGAACCGCGATGCGAAGGCAGGAGAGTCCGAAATGACCGGGGCACAGATCGATGCGTTCCAGGACGCATTCCGCAACGCCATGGCTTCTGTCTGCACACCGGTGGCGGTGATCACGGCAATGGACGGCGAGCGACCGCACGGCACTACGGTGAGTGCGTTCGCGTCCCTGTCGATGTCGCCGCCGTCGCTGCTCGTCAGCCTTGACCAGGGTTCCGACCTGTTGGCACTCATCCGGTCGGGAGGAATCTTCGGCGTCAACGTTCTCGGACACCATCAGTCCGATCAGGCGGCCGGTTTCGCTCGTAAAGGACTTGACAAGTTCGCCGGCGTGGAGTGGACGCTGTCCGGTGGTGTACCGCAATTATCCGGTGCCGCAGTGTGGTTCGCTTGTACGGTACTGCAGACTGTCGAGGCCGCCGACCACGTCGTCGTGATCGGGGAGGTGCGCGCAGTCGAAACATGTGGCATCGCGCCGCTGACATACCATGCCAGGACCTTCGGCACCCACCGGGTTTTGAGCTGACGGAGTCGACCATGAGATGTATCGCCGTGGATGACGACATGCCCGCGCTGATCGACCAGATCGCGCGGGGAGAACCAGTCATCGCGCTCGACGGCGAACGTGGTGCACTACTGTTCTTCGCCGCGGAGGTCGCCTCGACTGGGCTACTGAGCTTCGCGACGCGGTACTCATCGGGTCTGATCCATGCCGTCATGCGATCAGATCGCCTCGACCTGCTCCGGATTCACGACCAGCTCGTGCTGGCGTCGGAGGATCGATCTCTGCGATTCACGGTCTCGGTGGATGCCGTCGGCGTCGGCACCGGTATCTCGGCGCGCGACCGGGCGCTGACCCTGCGGGTTCTCGGCAACCCGGACGCGACCGCCGCAGATCTGCGGCGGCCGGGACATGTGCTCCCGGTCCGGTGCCCGGAATTCCCGTTCGAACGTCGAGACCAGGTCTGGGACATGATGATCCGAGCCGTTTCGCAGAGTGGACTCAGCCCGGTGGCCGGTGCCTGCCGGTTGGTGCGCGACACGGGCGACGTGCTCGACGAGACCGGTGCCCGGGAGTTCGCCGCGCACTTCGGTCTTGCGGTGATGCCCGGTCGCTAGGCGGCCAGCACCGCAGAGACGAGGCGGTGCAACTCGTTGGCGATACCCGGCCGATTGCGCATGCTCGGCGTCTGCGTGATGTCGGTGACCAGGCCGATCGACGCCCGGGCGAGCAGCCGTGCATACGACGGGGACAGCTCCGGTCGAATCCCGAGAATGGCAGCAACCCATTCGTCGATGTATTCGCGCTCGCTCATCCGAATCGCTTCCTGGGCATTCTCGGGAAGGTAGATCAGGTCAGCAGCCAGGATCGCCAGGATCGGTTGGTGCGGGCCGAGAGCCAGTTCGATGAGCGTGCACACGATGACGTCGACAACCTCCTGCGGCGTGGTGGCCGACGGCAGCCTGTGGTTGGTGACGTAGTGCAGTCCTTCGGCGCCGCGGTTGAGTACCGCCTGCAGCAGCTCGGCCTTGCCGTTGAAATACTGGTAGAACGTCGCGATGGCAGTGTCCGACTCGGCAGCAATCTCCTCGATGCCGACGGCGTGATAGCTCTGCGCATGGAACAACCGCGTGGCGGTCGCGAGGATGCGTTCCCGCCGCCCGGGTGGGCGCCGCTGGGTCGGTACCCGCTGAACTGAGCTCATGGTGGCGCCGTCGAGGTTGCAGTGCAGAACCCCCTGGGCGGTCGACTGCAGGAGACGCTTGGCGGCGGCATCCTCGAGTCGTTTGCGCGCGGGTGCGACGCTCGAATAGATCCCCAACACACTCCAGGCGCGCAGTTCCGCGTCGCTGGACGGCTCACCGCCGTTCCCCAGGCCGAGAGCATGCACAGTCAGACGCAGCACCTCGTTGAGCTTTGCGCGGAACTGATTCTGCTCCGCCTCGGACAACTGCCGACGCTCGCGCTTCCACAGCAGCACTTCATCGCGCTCCAGGACCAGATCGGCGAGCTCGGACAAGAACATCGCCGTGCGTTCGTCCGAATCGAGGTCCGACTCCACCGCGCGGATCGCGACCGCCTCGACAGCGCCCAGCTGTTCCGAAATGGCCTGCGCCAGGATGTCGTGCTTCTTGCGGAAATGCCGATATAACGCGGGGCCGGTGAGGCCTACAGCCGAGGCGACATCGTCCATGCTCACGTTGTGGTAACCGCGCTCGGTGAAGAGCCGGGCAGCAGCTTGGGACAACTGCAGTTTGCGTACCGAACTCCGTGCGTGCTGGCGAACGGTCTGCGCCACGTCGGCGGTCCTCCCTTTGCTGCCGTTCGGCCGATGTGCTGGCCTGGAAGAGTGAACCCCGATTATAGTTCACCGCGCCGCACGGGTCCTGATTTGGGAACGCGACCGCCGTGTGCCTTTTTCAGGAGACCGCGACGACCGCCTCGCCGCAGAGGGTGACCGTGCCGTCGGCAAGTGTGATCTTCACGTCGACGGTCGCCCGCTTCTCGCCGTCCACCTCCTCGACACTGGTCACCGTCCCGGTGCAGGTCGGTTGAGCGAGAACCGGTGTGATCGAAGTGAACCGGGTGCTCAGGGCACGCAATCGCGATTGCGGTACCCAGGAGGTGATCAGCCGGCCCAGGTAGGCCATCGAGAGCATGCCGTGGGCGAAGACGTCGTCGAAACCTGCGGCCTTGGCGGCGTCGATGTCGATGTGGATCGGATTGTGATCGCCTGAGGCGCCGGCGAACAGTGCCAACGTGGTACGAGAGACGGGCCCCACATGCAACGGCGGCAACTGAGTCCCAACCTGGATCTCGGCGGTATCGGTGCTCATGAGGGCGCTCCATTCCTGATGACGGACACGCTTTCCATCTCGGCGACCAGGTCGCCGCCGGATGTCAGCTGTGAACGACGCACCAGAAACTCCAAGGCGCCGTTACGTTTCGAGTAGTAATCGGTGAACTCCGCACGCAGCGACAAGGTGTCGCCGGCGTGTACCTCGCCGTGGTAGGTGAACCGTTGCTCGCCGTGCAGCACCGTGGACAGGTCCACGCCGTGGGCTTCGAGAACGCCGAGGGTGTCGGAGTGCTCGAGGTCGAGTCCGAAGACAAACGTCGGGGGCGCAAGAAGATCGGAGTGGCCCGCGGCGCGGGCGGCTTCGACGTCGAAATAGATCGGATCGGTCTCCCCGATCGCCTTGGCGAACATCGCCACGCGCCCCCGTTCGACGTCGACCGTGCTCTCCGGCCACTGATATCCCTTCAGGGATTCGGCACTCATCGCGATGTCCTTTCGTACAGAGTGACGACACAAGCTCCGCCGAGGCCGAGGTTGTGCTGCAACGCCAGTCGCGTCCCTTCCACCTGGCGCTCGCCGGCCTGGCCGCGCAGTTGCCAGACCAGCTCGGCGCATTGAGCCAGGCCGGTGGCGCCGAGCGGGTGGCCCTTCGACAGCAGTCCGCCTGAAGGATTGGTCACGACCCGACCGCCATAGGTGTTGTCGCCGTCGAGGATGAACTTCTCGGCGGTGCCTTCCGGGGTCAGGCCGAGGCCCTCATAGGTGATCAGTTCGTTGGTCGTGAAGCAGTCGTGCAACTCGACCACCGGGATGTCCTCCGGGCCGACACCGGCGGCTTCGTAGACGTCGGCCGCAGCCTTCGCGGTCATGTCGTAGCCGACCACGCGGCGCATGTCGTCGCCGTTGAACGCTCCGGGCAGGTCGGTGACAAGGGACTGTGCACGGATGCGCACGGCGTGATCGATCCCGTGTGCGCGGGCGAAGTCCTCGCTGCACACCACCGCCGCGGCAGCGCCACAGGTGGGTGGGCAACATTGCAGACGGGTCAGCGGGCCCCAGATCGTCGGTGAGTTCATGACGTCCTCGAGCGTCACCGGATCGCGGAAGACCGCGAACGGATTGCGGGCCGCGTGTTGGCGTGCCTTCACCGAAATCCGGCCGAACGTCTCGGGTTTGGTGCCGAAGCGCTCCATGTGTGCCACTCCGGCGCCACCGAACAGTTGAGCAGCCATCGGTGCCTTCGGATCGGCGCCGGGCTGGCCCAGAGCCACCTCTTCGAACTTGCCCGTCGAGCTCGGCCGGTCGTCCCACACGGCAGCGAGTGCGCCGGGGCGCATCTGCTCGAAGCCCAACGCGATGACGCATTCGGCCGAGCCGGAGGCGACGGCCTGCCTGGCCAGCCAGAGCGCCGATGAACCGGTCGAGCAGTTGTTGTTGACGTTGAGCACGGGAATTCCGGACAGCCCGAGGTGATACAGCGCGGCCTGACCGGACGTCGAGTCTCCATAGACGTAGCCGACATAGGCCTGTTCGACGGTCTCGTAGTTCAACCCGGAGTCGGCGAGCGCAGCGCGTGCTGCGTCGGCACCCATCTCCTGGTAGTCCCGGCTCTTACCCGGTTTGGCGAACGGAGTCATGCCGACCCCCGCCACACACACAGTGCGCTGCATCTCTACCTCACAGTCAATCAACTAGAATTGAAACTAACTATACGAAGGCATGCGGCTGTATTGCAACAGCAGTGGACTATCAAAAGCCGGTATTGCGAATAACTGTCGGCAATGTGGACGCGGGCAGGCGCAATGTCAGCCGCGAGCGGCGGTCGACTGCGTGGACCGCTCGAAGTGCGCGTGCACGTTGGGGTAGCGCATCATGTGCGCACCTCCGTTGATGTCGAGCACCTCACCGGTGACCCACTGTGCTCGGGCCAAATACATGACGGCTTCGGCGATCTCGGCCGGAGTGCCCGGACGTCCCAGCGGGACGTTCTCCACGTACTCGCTTTCGACGCCGGGAACACCGAGCGCGCCGGAAGTCAGCGGCGTGCGCACCAGGCCGGGTGCGATCGCGTTGACTCGGATGCCGCGCGGTGCCAGTTCCAGGGCGGCGACCTGCGTCAGCATCGACAGGCCTGCCTTCGCCGAGCAGTAGGCGCTCATGCCGACCGCCGGCTGTCGGGCGTTGAGCGAGCTGAGCGAGATGATCGCGCCTCCGTCGGCGATGTGGCGGCCGGCGTGCTGGATGGTGAGAAACGCTCCGGTCAGGCACACGTCCAGCACCCGGCGGAACTTGGCCACAGGCAGTTCGGTCACCAACCCGAGCGCGGTGATACCTGCGCAGTTGACGGCGACCTCGAAGCGGCCGTCCCGCTGCTCAAGAGAGGCGAAAAGCGTTGCGACACTTGACTCGTCGGAGACATCGACTTCCGCGGCAGCGTGCCCCTCGCCGGGCAGTTCGGCAAGCATCGACTCGGCGGCCTCGACGTTCCGGTCTGCGATGACCACCGCGTAGCCCTGAGCGGCCATTTCGCGACAGATCTCGGCGCCGATGCCCGAGGCTCCGCCGATGACCACCGCGTAGGAATTCTGAGTCATCGACGGCTCCTCTGGTTGCGAACTGTTGGTGCCGCACTCGTCCGCGCAATCTTGCCGACGACGACGGCGGGAAAAGCAACGGTCACCCCGGGGGGCCGTTGTTAATTACAGTTCTACCACAGGTGTGGTCGGTGGATCAGCCCGCGAACCGGGACAGCCGCGCCGACAGATGCGGAACCAGGCCGCCGTCGGCGTCGACCCGCTCCTCCACGTAGGCGAGGTCACCGCCCTCGATGATTCCGTAGAGCCGCTTGGCGCCGCCGACGAGAATGCCGGACTTGCTGCGCGCCAAAGCGTCGGTGACCAACTCCCAGGACGACTGGTTGAGCGGCCGGCCGTAGAACAACTCGACATAGCCCGACGAATGCGCCAGCAGCAGCTCGATGGCCTGGGACTCGCCGGGGTCGGCGGGATCGGTGACGAACCGCCAGTAACCGGTCTCGCGGAGATCGGGCCGGTCGTAGTCCCCGTCCTCGGTCAGCCGCCACGACCGTGCTTCCCAGTTCAGGTAATCACCGCCGTCGTGGGAGACGACGATCTGCTGACCGAAGCGGTAGTCGCCGTGCGCGCCGCGCCCCTCGCCCTCGCCGCGCCAGACGCCCACCAGGGGCAGCAGCGCGAGCAGCGCGTCGTTGAGGTCGGCGCCCTGACGCAGATTCGCCGTGTCGGCGGGCAACGGCAGGTCGCTGAACGCCGGAATGTTGCGTGCAGCGGTCTCTTTCGCCCGCTCGGCCGCAGCGGCGACCGCTTCGTCGCCGGACGTCATTACGACTCGTCAGTGACCAGGCGATACAACGCGTACAACGCGAACCAGGTGATCACCACGACGGCCGCGACGAGCAGGATCTCGAAGAACAGCACCACGACGGAGAGTCTAACCGCCGACGAGATCCTGCTCGCGACCGGACCTGGGTCCTAAGCGGGGCCCCACTGCCCGACTCCGTCAGGCGACCTTGACGTCGACCTCGTGGATCCCGGCGCCCGACGGCGCGACGACCGCGTCGCCGTTACCGACCTTCGACAGCGCCCGCAGCGTCCAGGTGCCCGGCGCCGCGAAGAAGCGGAAGTCACCGGTGGCCGACGCGACGACCTCGGCGGTGAACTCATCCGAGCTGTCCAGCAGGCGCACGAACGCTCCGCCGACCGCCTGCCCCGAGCCGTCCACGACCCGGCCGGTGATGACCGTTTCCTTCTCCAGGTCAACGCTGGCGGGCAACGTCAGTCCTTGCTTGGGTGCAGAGCACATATCAACTTCCCAACTCGATCGGGGCTCCCACCAGGGAGCCGTATTCCGTCCAACTACCGTCGTAGTTCTTGACGTTCTTGTGTCCGAGGAGCTCCTGCAGCACGAACCAGGTGTGCGAGGAACGCTCACCGATCCGGCAGTAGGCAATGGTCTCCTTCTCCCCGTCGAGGCCGGCCTCGGCGTACAGCTTGGCCAGGTCCTCGTCGGACTTGAAAGTGCCGTCTTCGTTGGCGGCCTTGCTCCACGGAACGTTGATGGCGCTGGGGATGTGACCCGCGCGCTGGCTCTGCTCCTGCGGCAGGTGCGCCGGAGCGAGGATCTTGCCGGAGAACTCGTCGGGGGAGCGCACGTCGACGAGGTTCTTCTTGCCGATCGCGTCGATGACCTCGTCACGGAACGCGCGGATGCTGTTGTCGGGGGCCTTGGCGGCGTAGCTCGTGGTCGGCCGCTCCACCTTGTCGGTCGACAGGGGGCGCGCGTCGAGCTCCCACTTCTTGCGGCCACCGTCGAGCAACTTGACGTTCTCGTGGCCGTAGAGCTTGAAGTACCAGTACGCGTACGCGGCGAACCAGTTGTTGTTGCCGCCGTAGAGGATCACGGTGTCATCGTTGGAGATACCGCGCTCGGACAGCAGCTTCGAGAACTGCTCGGCGTCGACGAAGTCGCGCCGAACCGGATCCTGCAGATCGGTCTTCCAGTCGATCTTGACGGCACCGGGGATGTGTCCGGTGTCGTAAGCGCTGGTGTCTTCATCGACCTCGACGAAGACGGTGTTCGGCGCGTCGAGATTGCTCTCGGCCCAGTCGACTGAGACCAGGACGTCGGAGCGTGCCATAGAGGGGTCCTTCCGGTTTTCGTTGGGGGCGGGTCGCTACGTGCGGGCGGGAACGAGTCGCCGAAGCAGCACGGTTGTGCGCTCGGCGGTGGTGATCATCGACATGAAAGAGGCTCCTGTTGTGCGTTGGCGGGCTGGCGGGCCGGTCGGCGGCCGCTCACGAGAGTGCGGCGCACAGCGAAAACGCGGCTACTCAGCAGCAACAACAACAGCAACAACCCGCGACGCGGCACAGATCAACTGCGCGGCGCTTGGTGAGCGAAGGCTCGAGGCGGGCTGACACGGGCCACAGCTTACCCAATGACAGGGTGATCAAGCCAACAGCCGATGCAGAGCCGATCGCAGGTCAGCGGCGGTGGGCACACCCGAGGTCCGATAGCGCTGCCGGCCCTCGGCGTCGAAGATGAACGTCGTCGGCAACGACAGCACCGAAAGCTTGCGCGCCGCCTCGGGATTGGCGTCCATGTCGATCTCGACGTGGGCGACGGCGGGAAGCTCGGCGCACACGTCGTCGACCACGCGTCGCACTCCGACGCACGGCCCGCACCATGGCGCGCTGAAGTGCAGGATCGTCGGGCCGGTCGTGGACAGACCCAGATCGCTGGTGTCCACGTCGGGCCACTCGGCGGCGCCTCTGGCCAGAGTGCTGCGCAGCGCGACGAGCCGCCCGATCAAGATCGCCAGGCCGGCCACGACGATCACCACCGCGACGACCGCGACCCATGTCGAGGTCATGGGAGGCGGAACTGGTCGAGTCGGAGCTCCATGTCCTCGGTGATGCCCTCGATGATGATGTCCGAACCGCGGGCGCCCTGACTGGTCGGTGCGACCCCGAACGGCAGGCGCTGGCCGGGCAGCGTGGTGGTGAACGCGGCCAGCACTGCGGGCAACTGCTCCTCGGGCACGTCCACATCGGCGGTCCCCGGCCCGGTCAAGACTCCGGTCGCCGTCAGGACCAGGGTCGAGTCCTGCGGCCCCGTCACCGACAGGTCCACTGCGATGCTGACGCGCTCGCCGAACCCGGCCTTGTCCGGGGTGCCCGTGAACACCACCCCGCGGTTACTCGAGATGCCGGACTCGGTGGTGCCGCCGGTCGAGTCGTTGGTCTCGACGGTCGGTGCCTCGACGAGCAAGTCGGGAACGCCCATGAAGCGGCCCAAGTGGGTGGAGTCGATGATGATGCGGCTTTCCAGCTTGTCGACGGACAGCGTCGAGTCCGGCTGCACCAGCCACGACCCGGGCAGCTCCACCGAGTGCA
This sequence comes from Mycobacterium sp. SMC-4, assembly GCF_050205565.1. GTDB lineage: Bacteria > Actinomycetota > Actinomycetes > Mycobacteriales > Mycobacteriaceae > Mycobacterium. The sequence goes on from NZ_JBNMQU010000015.1 coordinate 93,550, forward strand.
GGGTCGCCTCCAGCGACGCCTTCCCGACGACAGCGTGATCGACGCCACTGGCTTTGATCTCGACCTCGTCGTAGTGGTGTCGGGACGCCTGGGTGACGAAGGGGAAGCCCAGGATCGCCACCGACGGGTCCCAGTTCAGGTCTGCGGCGGTACGAACGCTTCTGGCCAGGCGATATTCCGCGTAGATCGCGGCGCCGAAGTCGATGCCCACCACGCCGAGGACCAATGCCGACAGGGTCGCGAGGGCACCGAGCAGGAGCTTGCGCACCCCGACATTCTGGCCCACGGGGTCCAGCAACTCCGTTCCGCGCGGCTTACAGGCAGGTAGCGCGCTATCGTTAGACCATCAACGGTCGGGTAACGGCCGTGTGTCAGGCATGAATCTGGGAAGTCACCGCGCGACAACGACGTACCGGCGGTGGCCTGCCGAATGATCTCCACGACCGTTGGAGGGCCAGTTGGATCTACTGCTACTCACGGTTGACCCGCATCCTGAATCAGTCCTACCGTCGCTGGCCCTGCTCGCGCACAACGTGCGTACGGCACCTACCGAGGTGTCGTCGTTGCTGGAGGCCGGAACCGCGGATGTGGCGATCGTCGACGCGCGTACCGACCTCGCCGCCGCGCGCGGGTTGTGTCGTCTGCTCGGCACGACGGGCACCTCGGTGCCGGTGGTGGCCGTCGTCAACGAAGGCGGGCTGGTCGCCGTCAGCGTGGAGTGGGGTCTCGACGAGATCCTGCTGCCCAGCACGGGGCCGGCCGAGATCGACGCACGGCTGCGGTTACTGGTGGGACGACGCGGCGGGCTCGCCACGCAGGAGAACGTCGGCAAGATCAGCCTCGGTGAGCTCGTCATCGACGAGGGCACGTACACGGCCCGTCTGCGCGGTCGTCCTCTCGACCTCACCTACAAGGAATTCGAGCTGCTGAAGTACCTCGCGCAGCACGCCGGCCGAGTGTTCACCAGGGCTCAACTGCTGCAGGAGGTGTGGGGTTACGACTTCTTCGGCGGCACCCGCACCGTCGATGTGCACGTGCGACGGCTGCGCGCCAAACTCGGCCCCGAATACGAATCGTTGATCGGCACGGTCCGCAACGTCGGATACAAGGCGGTCCGGCCGGCCCGCGGTCGCGGCGCCACGGCAGGCACACCGCTGCCGGACGACATGGACGACGATCCCTACGACGACGACGTCGAGGAACTGGGTAGCGAAGCCGTCTCCGAATCGCTGGGGAGTCCGTGACGGTCGACTGGCATCGCGAACTCTCCGACGAGCAGCGTCAGCAGATCCGCAACCTCGTCGCTGCGGCCACCGCTTCCGACGGGGTCGCCCCGGTCGGGGAGCAGGTACTGCGCGCTCTGAATCACAGCCGGACCCGGCATCTGGTCGCCGGGGGAGACGGGGACGTGCTGGGCTATCTGAATCTCGCGCCCGCCGCGGACGACGCGCCGCCCATGGCCGAACTGGTCGTGCACCCTGACGCCCGTCGCCGCGGCATCGGTTCTGCGATGATCCGCAGCGCACTGGACACCGATGCCGTCGGCACCCGCTTCTGGGCACACGGCGACCTCGAACCCGCGCGCGCAACCGCGAAGGCTCTGGGTCTGGTGGCGGTACGCCGACTGCTGCAGATGAGTCGCCCGCTGACCGGCCTGCCCGCGGTGCCGCCGCTCGACGCGGTGCGTCTGGCCACCTACTCGGGTCCCGACGACGATGCCGAACTGCTGCGGGTCAACAACGCCGCCTTCGCCTGGCATCCCGAGCAGGGCGGCTGGACCGACGCCGAGATCGCCGAGCGGCGCGCAGAGCCGTGGTTCGATCCCGCAGGACTGTTCCTGGCGTTCGACGAGCAATCCGGTGCGCTACTCGGATTCCATTGGACGAAGGTGCATTCGGCGTCGCTGGGCGAGGTGTACGTCGTCGGCGTCGACCCGGCCGCCCAAGGCCGCGGCCTGGGTGCGGCGCTGACGCTCCTCGGTCTGCACCACCTGGCCGAGCGGCTGACCGTCGGCGGAGTCGAGCCCGACGTGATGCTCTACGTCGAGGCGGACAACACTGCCGCGGTGAAGACGTATGAACGTCTCGGTTTCCACGTGGCCAACGCCGACGTGGCCTACGCCGCAAACCTGTAAGAACGCTGAACCGTTCACCTCGCGTTCACTTGCAGTCCGCGAACGATCCACCACGGCCGCATACGTTGCCCGAGAGATCGCAGCCGTCTGGGCATCGAGTCAGGAAAGTGGGATCAGTGAAGCGCAACAGCATCGGCAGGACGTTCGGCACGACCGCCTCCATCGCAGCAATCGCGGCGTTGACGCTTGCGGGGTGTGGCAGCGACAACAACGCGCCCACCACCACGGGGACGGGAACCGGTTCGGCGTCGGCCGCTGACTGCGGGGGCAAGAACAATGTGACCGCCGAGGGCTCGACCGCTCAGCAGAACGCCGTCGCCGTGTTCAACCAGGTGTGGGGTCAGGCGTGCCCGGGCAAGAACCTGTCCTACAACCCGACCGGTTCGGGTGCCGGCCGCGAGCAGTTCATCGCGCGCAACGTCGACTTCGCCGGTTCGGACTCTGCGCTCAAGGACGAGCAGATCGCCGCCGCGGCCCAGCGGTGCGGTGGCAATCCGGCCTGGCACCTGCCGCTGGTGTTCGGGCCCATCGCGCTGGCCTACAACCTCGACGGGGTCGACTCGCTGGTGCTCAACGCCGACACGCTGGCACGCATCTTCTCGGGCCAGATCACCACCTGGAACGACCCGGCGATCGCGGCGCTCAACGAGGGCGCCAGCCTTCCGGACAGCCCGATCACCCCGGTCTACCGCTCGGATTCGTCCGGCACCACCGACAACTTCCAGAAGTACCTGACCGCCGCCGCCCCGGAAACGTGGACGCAGGGCGCCGGCAGCGAGTTCCAGGGCGGCGCCGGGGAGGGCGCGCAGAAGTCCGCCGGCGTGGTGCAGGCCGTGCAGGCCACCCCGGGCTCGATCGGTTACGTCGAGAAGGGCTTCGCCGACCAGGCCGGTGTCCCCTACGCACAGATCGACACGGGTGCGGGTGCGGTGGAACTCAACGACGAGACCGCCGGCAAGGCGATCGACGCCGCCGCGTTCGCGTCCGAGGGCAACGACCTGGTGCTGGATCTGGACTCGATCTACGCCACCCAGGAGCCGGGCGCGTACCCGCTGATGCTGGCGACCTACGAGATCGTCTGCTCCAACGGCTATGACGCCGAGACCGCGACGGCGGTGAAGTCGTTCCTGACGGTGGCTGCCAACAACGGGCAGGGCGACCTGTCCTCGGCCGGCTACGTGCCGCTGCCGGACAAGTTCAAGGAGCGGTTGCTCACGTCCATCGACGCCATCGGCTCGACTGCCTAGCTGCTTGGCACCGGGGCGGTATCGAGGCGAGGATGGGGGTCTGACCGAATGACGTACCACGGAACCGAGAAGGGCTTCGACGGAACTTCTGTGACGATTCCCAATCCAGCCGACTCGGGGTCGGGTGAGGCGTTGGCCGCACCCCTCCCCGCGCCCACTCCGATCTCGACGGACCCCGCCAAGAACGCCAAGGTGCGGTTCGGCGACCGCATCTTCAGGATCCTGGCCGAAGGTTCGGGCGTCCTGATCGTGGCGATCATCGCCGCGATCGGGATCTTCCTGCTGTGGCGCGCGGTCCCGGCGCTCGCGCGTAACGAGGAGAACTTCTTCCTCTTCGGCGGCAACTGGATCACCACCGACACCTCGGCGATGCACTTCGGCATCCTGGACCTGTTGCAGGTGACGGTGTTCGTGTCGGTGTTCGCACTGATCCTGGCGATGCCGGTGGCCCTGGGTATCGCGATCTATCTGACGCAGTACGCGCCGCGACGGATCAGTAGTCCGCTGGCCTACCTGGTCGATCTGCTGGCCGCGGTGCCGTCGATCATCTATGGCGTTTGGGGTCTGTATGTCCTGGCGCCGGCGATCAAGCCGTTTGCGTTGTGGCTCAACGATTCTCTGGGCTGGATGTTCCTTTTCGCCGACGGCACTGCCTCGGTGTCGGGTGGCGGCACGATCTTCACCGCCGGAATCGTGCTCGCGGTGATGATCCTGCCGATCATCACCGCGGTCACTCGCGAGGTTTTCGTCCAGACGCCGCGCGGCCAGATCGAGGCCGCCCTGGCGCTGGGCGCGACGCGCTGGGAGGTGGTCCGGACGACGGTGCTGCCGTTCGGCATGTCCGGCTACATCAGCGGTGCAATGCTCGGTCTGGGTCGCGCACTCGGCGAGACGATCGCGCTGCTGATCATCCTGCGCGGCACGCAGGAGGCCTTCGGCTGGTCACTCTTCGACGGCGGCTACACCTTCGCCAGCCTGATCGCCTCGGCCGCATCGGAATTCAACGACCAGTACAAGGCCGGCGCCTACATTGCCGCGGGTCTGGTGCTGTTCATCCTCACGTTCGTGGTCAACTCGCTGGCCCGCGCCGCGGTCGCCGGGAAGGGCAAGTCATGACCAGCACACTCGACCAACCCGTCAAGGCGCCGACCTTCCAGGGGCTGAGCCTGCGACGCAAAGCCGTCGACAAGGTGGCGACGGTGCTGGTGACCGCCTCGGTGCTGGTGGCGCTCGTGCCGCTGGTGTGGGTGCTCTACACCGTGGTGGCCAAGGGAATCGGCGCGGTCACGTCGAGCACCTGGTGGTGGAACTCGCAGGCGGGCATGACGGCGTTCGCCGCCGGCGGCGGCGCGTACCACGCAATCGTCGGCACCCTGCTGCAAGGCCTGATCTGCGCGGCGATCTCGATCCCCGTCGGCGTGTTCGTCGGCATCTACCTCGTCGAGTACGGAGGTGGCACCCGACTCGGGCGGGTCACCACGTTCATGGTCGACATCCTCACCGGCGTGCCGTCGATCGTGGCCGCACTGTTCATCTACGCGCTGTGGGTTGCCACGCTGGGCTTCGAACGTTCCGGTTTCGCGGTGTCACTTGCCCTGGTGCTGTTGATGATTCCGGTGATCGTGCGGTCCACCGAGGAGATGTTGCGGATCGTGCCGATGGACCTGCGCGAAGCCAGCTACGCACTCGGGGTGCCGAAGTGGAAGACCATCTCCGCGATCGTGATCCCGACGGCGTTGTCGGGCATCGTCACCGGCATCATGCTGGCGCTCGCTCGCGTGATGGGCGAGACCGCCCCGCTGCTGATCCTGGTCGGGTACGCCCAGGCGATCAACTTCGACATGTTCAGCGGATTCATGGGCTCATTGCCCGGCATGATGTACGACCAGACCTCCGCCGGCGCGGGCGCCAACCCCGTGCCCACCGACCGCATGTGGGGCGCGGCGCTGACCCTGATCGTGCTGATCGCGCTGCTCAACGTCGGCGCGCGATTCCTCGCCAAATTCTTTGCCCCTAAAAAGGTCTGAGCAGGTTTAGGAGAAAACCGACATGGCCAAACGTCTCGATCTCAAAGACGTCAACATCTACTACGGTGCGTTCCACGCCGTCGCCGAGGTGTCGCTGTCGGTGCAGCCGCGCAGCGTGACCGCGTTCATCGGCCCCTCCGGCTGCGGCAAGTCCACCGTGCTGCGCACCCTCAACCGCATGCACGAGGTCATTCCCGGCGCCCGCGTCGAAGGCTCGGTGCTGCTCGACGGTGAGGACATCTACGGCGCAGGCGTCGACCCCGTCGGTGTCCGCAAGACCATCGGTATGGTCTTTCAACGCCCGAACCCGTTCCCGACCATGTCGATTCGCGACAACGTGGTGGCGGGGCTCAAGCTGGCCGGCGTCCGCAACAAGAAGACCCTCGACGAGGTCGCCGAACGCTCGCTGCGCGGTGCCAACCTGTGGACCGAGGTCAAAGACCGGCTCGACAAGCCGGGCGGCGGCCTGTCCGGCGGTCAGCAGCAACGACTGTGCATCGCGCGCGCCATCGCCGTGCAGCCTGACGTGCTGCTGATGGACGAGCCGTGCTCGGCGCTGGACCCGATCTCGACCCTGGCGATCGAGGACCTGATCTCGACCTTGAAACAGGACTTCACGATCGTGATCGTCACCCACAACATGCAGCAGGCCGCCCGGGTGAGCGACCAGACGGCGTTCTTCAATCTGGAGGCCACCGGTAAACCGGGCAAACTCATCGAGATCGACGACACCGAGAAGATCTTCTCGAACCCGACCAAGAAGGCCACCGAGGACTACATCTCGGGCCGGTTCGGCTGATCGCGGGAAAGCCCGCGTCGCTCAGCGCGACGCGGGCAGCTGCTCTTCGTCGGGATTTTTGCCGGTGACCTGGAAGATCACCCGACGCGCCACCTCGACGGCGTGGTCGGCGAAGCGCTCGTAGAACCGCCCCAGCAGCGTCACGTCGATCGCCGCGGCGACCCCGTGCTTCCATTCCCGGTCCATCAGCACCGAGAACAGGTGGCGGTGCAGGTCGTCCATCGCGTCGTCTTCTTCGCTGATCCGCGCGGCCTTCTCCGGGTCGCGGGTGATCAGCACCTCCTGTGCGCTGTGCCCGAGTTCCACCGCCAGCCGGCCCATCTCGGCGAAGTAGCCGTTGACCTCCTCGGGCAACGCGTGCTGGGGATGGCGCCTGCGGGCGATCTTGGCGACGTGCAACGCCAGCGCGCCCATGCGGTCGACATCGGCGACGATCTGGATCGAGCTGACGATCGCGCGCAGGTCGCCGGCCACCGGGGCCTGCAGCGCCAACAGCACGAAGGCGCTCTCCTCGGCACGGACACTCATCGCGGAGATCTGGTCGTTGTCGGTGATGACCTGCTCGGCCAGGCTCAGGTCGGCCTGCAGCAGGGCTTGGGTGGCGCGCTCCATCGCGACGCCCGCCAGCCCGCACATCTCGCCGAGTTGACTGGTCAGGGCATCCAACTGCTCGTGGTACGCGGTACGCATGCGTCAAGACTACGGCGCGTACCGACCCCCGTCACGAGCACACGATGAACGAGAGGTGAAGCCCACCTGCCGAAATGGTGCTGCTCACTCGCAGCTGGTGTCGGCGGCGTTGGTGACGGTGAGGTCTTCGGGCAGGGCCGTCGCCCCGCTGCTCTTGGTGCCGCGGATGACCTCGACCTGCACCGACGATCCGCTCGGGCGCGGTGCAGACACAGAGTTGAAGTCCGTGCCGAGGACGACCTGCACGACGTCGCCCAGCCCGCCGATGCGCTCGATCGTCGAGTCGGGGAACGACGCGGCCAGCGTGGCGGCGGCCTCCTCGTTGCCGGGAGAGAAGAACACCGTCGTCTGCTCCAGCGGCCCCGGATAGTCGTCCGGGTTGGTCACGTTGAACCCGTACGCCTGTAGCGCCCCGGCGGCCGACGAGGCGAGCCCGGACTGGCTGGTCGAGTTCGATACCTGCACGGTGACGTCGGAGGGTTCGGTGGTGACGGCGTTGATGATCTCGGGGGACGGGTCCTCGGTCGGTGCGGTGACGCCGTTGGTCTGGGACTCCGGGGTGCCCGGGACCGGTGTGTTGTCGGGGTTGCGTTCCTCGGGCAGCGGGTCGTCGTTGATGATCGCGTCGAACAGGGCGCGCATGTCGTCGGTGCGGGGAATCTCGTTCCCCCACTCGTCGGCGTAGCCGACAGTCGGCACGGTGACGAACGTGATGCGCCCGGCTGTCACGCCCTGCACGGACTGACCGAGGTCCACCAGGTCCTTGGTGGTCAGGTTGTCGACGTAACTGTCGTTGATGAACATGTTGACGACGTTGTTGAGCTTGGACAGCGAGAAGAACGTCTCTTTCGAGATCAGCGAGCGCAGCAGCGACGACAGGAACAGCTGCTGACGTTTGATGCGCCCGTAGTCGCCGTTGGTCTCGGTGGTGACCTGGCGCGCACGCACGTAGTTCAGCGCGGTGTGCCCGTCGACGACCTGACGGCCGGCCCGGGCGAGCACGGTGCCCAGCTCGTAATCCTCGATCGGGGTCGTACTGCACACCTCGACACCGCCGAGCGCGTCGACCATCTTCGAGAAGCCGGCGAAGTCGACGGCCATGAACCGGTTGACGTGCAGACCGGACAGCTTCTGGATCACCTTGACCAGGCACTTCGGGCCGCCGACGGCGAATGCGGAGTTCAGCTTGTACTCGGTGTACACCTCGTCCATGCCGTACATCGGTGACTCTTCGTCGGTGATCACCCCGTACTCGCGGGTCTCGGCGTTCCACGGTTCGCACTTCATCGGCTCGATCTCGAGATCGCGGGGGAACGAGACCGCGACCACGCGTTTGCGGTTGGCCGGGATGTTCACCAGCATCACGGTGTCCGAGCGGGCGCCCGCCGCGTCCTCGGTGGTCCCGGCGCCCATGGCGCTGTTGTCGCCGATGCGACTGTCGGTACCGACGATCAGGAAGTTCTCGTCACCGAACTGCGCGTTGGGATCGAGGATGTCGCGCGAGTCCGGGTCCAGCGCCGACACCTTGTTGAGCAGGTTGTTCTTGGCCGATTGCCACTGCCAGGCACCTCCGGTGAGCACCAGGGCGAGCACCGCGATCAGCGCGGCGGCGGTGCGTCCGGCCAGCAGGCTGCGTCGGTGCGGCCGAGTCCGGGACAGCCGGGGCGCGGCGGGCGGTGCCTCGCCGAGGACGGGCAGTTCCGGCTCGGGGACGACGGCGGGCAGGACCGTCGTCTCCAGGTCGTCGACCGGGTACGGTTCGGCATCGACCACCGGTTCCGGCTCCGGTTCTGGTGCGGCGCGGCGACGCCGCGGGGTGATCGGGCCGGTGTCTCCGTGGATCTTGGCGATCAGGTCGGCGACGGTGACAGGCCGGGGCGCCTCGTCGTCGGCTTCGTCGCCGGCAGGCTCTATTCGGCGCTCCCACGGCGCGGCGCCTGGCGTCGGCCGCGGGGTTCGGGTAAGCCAGTCACTGTCGGACCTGTCGTCGTCGCCGGGCATGGGACGGCCAGAATTTGCAGCGGCGTCCTGCTTGTCGCCGTCGCTCATCTTCGTACCGGCCCTCCAGCTGTGTCGGCTCCGTGGTGCTCATGCGCCTCGTTGCGCATCGGCACATCACTTGCCGTACCCGTGCCTTCTGTCATGAAGCACTGGTTCTGGCTCCGCCACTGGAGCCGAACATGTGGTTTTTCATCGTACTGAGACAACCTGAGAGACATCCAGCCGGGAAAAGTGTCAGAAATCTCTCGAAATGGTCTCGACGAGCTAGCCGCCGGAGTGCATCACGTCGGCGCCGGCAGGCACGGTGCAGTCGTCGGGGTCGTCGAGCCAACCCTCCGGCAACGTGATTGAGGCGGCCGAACCCTGGCGGCCCCGCGGGCCGTAGGCGGCTGCGGGGAACGGCTCGTCGTGGTCGAGTTGCTCGAGCAGGTCGTCGAGCTCCGAGATGGTCTTGACCAGCGCCATCGACCGGCGCAGGTCGGCTCCGGCGGGGAAACCGTGCAGATACCAGGCCACATGCTTGCGGATGTCCCGCATTCCCTTGTCCTCTCCGAAGTGGGCGGCCAGCAGCTCGCCGTGCCTTCGGATGATCGCGGCGACCTCGCCCAGCGTGGGCGGGGTCGCCGGTTCCGCCCCGGAAAAGGCGGCCGACAACTCGGCGAACAGCCAGGGCCGCCCCAGGCAGCCACGGCCGATCACCACACCGTCACACCCGGTCGCGGCCATCATGGCCAGCGCGTCTCGGGCGTCGAAGATATCACCGTTTCCGAGCACCGGAATATCGCGGACGTGCGACTTCAGCGCGGCGATCTGCTCCCAGTCGGCCTGTCCGGAGTAGCGCTGGGCCGCGGTGCGCGCGTGCAGCGCCACCGCTGCGGCGCCCTCCTCGGCGGCGATACGGCCGGCGTCCAGATGGGTGTGGTGTTCCGCGTCGATGCCGATGCGGAATTTGACGGTCACCGGGATGTCGGTGCCCTCGGTGGCGCGGACGGCGGCCGCGACGATCTGCCCGAACAGCCGACGCTTGTAGGGCAACGCGGCACCGCCGCCCCGGCGGGTGACCTTCGGTACCGGGCAGCCGAAGTTCATGTCGATGTGATCGGCCATGTCTTCGTCGACGATCATCTTCGCCGCGGCGTAGGTGGTGGCCGGGTCGACGGTGTAGAGCTGCAGGGACCGCGGCTGTTCGTCAGGTGCGAACGTCGTCATGTGCATGGTGACGGGATGGCGCTCGACCAGCGCGCGGGCCGTCACCATCTCGCACACGTACAACCCGCTGACCGTGCCGGCCCGGCTGAGCTCGAGCTCGCGGCACAACGTGCGGAACGCGACATTGGTCACGCCGGCCATCGGGGCCAGCACGACCGGACTGCGCAATGCGATCGGCCCGATCCGCAACGCAGATCGGGCCGGTCGCGGCGCGTCGACGCTGGTGGTCACGATGCCGCTGAAGTCCCCACCAGCTGGGCCTTGGCCGCCTTCTTCTCGGCCATCTGGGCCAGCCGCGCCTCGCGGCGCTGTTTGGCCACCTCGAACTTGTCGACGGCCTCCTGCAGCTCTTCGACCAGAAGGCCGAGGTCGTCGCGCAGCCGGGCGCTCTCGCCGTTGAAGTCCTCGCGTTCGAAGATGCGCCACTTCTTCAACACCGGCATCACGATGTCGTCGAGGTGGATCTTCGGGTCGTACACACCGCCGGAGGCGATGGTCACGGCGCGGCGGCGGAAGTCCGGGATGGTGTAGCCGGGCATCTTGAAGTTGCGCAGCACCTTGTGCAGCGACTTCATCGCCTGGTCGGGGGCGATGTCGAAGCCGGCTTCGGACACGTCGCGGTAGAAGATCATGTGCAGGTTCTCGTCGGCCGACACGCGCTGCAGCAGCTGGTCGGCGATCGGGTCGTCGCACGCCTTGCCGGTGTTGCGGTGCGACACCCGGGTGGCGAGCTCCTGGAACGTCACGTAGATCACCGAGTCGAACAGGCTCTCGGCGAACAGTTCGTCCCCACCCTGCTGGTTCTGGCCGGGGGAGAAGCCGCGGGTCATCTGCTCGATGCGCAGCATCTCCAGTTCGACCGGATCGACGTTGCGGGTGACGACGAGGTAGTCGCGCAGGGCGATGCCGTGCCGGTTCTCCTCGGCGGTCCAGCGGTTGACCCAGAAGCCCCACGGCCCGTCCATGCTGAAGTTCATCGCGATCTCGCGGTGGTACGACGGCAGGTTGTCCTCGGTCAGGAGGTTCGTCAGCATCGCGACCCGGGCGACCTCGGAGAGCTTCGACTGCTCGATGTCCCAGTCCTGGCCGCCGAGGGCGTAGTAGTTCTTGCCGTCCGACCACGGGATGAAGTCGTGGGGGTTCCAATCCTTCCTCATCCGCAGGTGCCGGTTGACCAAGGGCTCGACGACGGGCTCGAGTTCTTTCAGCAGTTGCAGGTCGGTCAGGTCTTTCGACACAACGCCTCCCAGTTATCTGTACCTGTTAGTTGCAGTCAATATATCTGTGTCTTTCGGTGACATTCAAGCCACCGCGCCGCAGCTCACACGCAGGTCGGAACTGTTATCAAGTCGTTGCGCCGCTGAGCAGTAGCTCAACACAGTGGTCGATGAACTGTTCGCGGGTCGCCGCCAGCCTGCCGTCGAGGTACGCGGTGAACAGTGCAGTGAGTGCCCCGATCAGCCCTGTGGCAATCATCGCCTGCACCGTGGGATCGGTGATCTGGGTCAGCTTGTGCTGGAGCAGTTCGATGAAGTTGGGCATCCACCGGGCACCGGAGCGGGCCAGTACGGGTTCGGCCTCCGGGGCGAGCAGCAGCACCCGGCCGCGTGTCGGATCGTCGACCATCAAAGAGACGAACCGTTCCACGGCATCGCGTGGACTGTCGGATTTCAACAGCGCCGACATCGCGGCGGTGCACACCTCGTCGTAGACGGCGGCGACGAAATCGTCTCGGTCGGTGAAGCTTTCGTAGAAGTAGCGCTCGGTCAGGCCGGCTGACCGGCACACCGCGCGCACCGTCAGACCGGGGCGCTCAGGATCGCCGAGGGCGGCGATGCCGGCGGCGATCAACTCGTCGCGGCGCAGCGCCTGACGGTCCGACAACGGAACGCCGGACCATCTACCTCGTCGTTGACCTGACGTCACGACCCTCCTAAGCTCAAGTGACAACGTGTGTAGTCAAATTCGTGACGCGTCGACAGGAAGAGCGCCAGTGACTCAAGATACGTCCGCAGCGTGCCCGGCCAACAGCAATCCCGAACCGGTCGAGCCCGCAGTGGCGGCCGGCTGCCCGGTCAGCGGCGGCGGCTACGACGACCTTCCGATGCCGCTCGGCCCGGACTCATTGACCTGGAAGTACTTCGGGCAGTGGACGGGTCTTTTCCAGGGCACCTGGGCCGGGTCGATGCAGAACATGCATCCGCAGCTCGGCGCGGCGGTCAAAGATCACTCCATCTTCTTCCTGGAACGCATCCCGCGCCTACTGCGTTCGATCTACCCGATCGGCGGCGTGGTGTTCGACGGTGACCGCGCGCCCCAGACCGGCGCCGAAGTGCGCGATTACCACATCGGTATCAAGGGGGTCGACGAGCAGGGCCGGCGCTACAGCGCGCTGAATCCCGACGTCTTCTACTGGGCGCACGCGACGTTCTTCAAGTCCACGCTGCTGGCCGCGGAGAAGTTCGGTGGCGGGATCACCGAGGACGAGAAACGCCAGCTCTTCGACGAGCACGTCACCTGGTACCGCATGTACGGAATGAGCATGCGACCGGTTCCCAAGACCTGGGAGGAGTTCGAAGAGTACTGGGACCACATGTGCAACAACGTGTTGGAGAACAACTGGGCCGCGCGCGAGGTCATGGATCTGTCCACCATGCCCAAACATCCGTCGCTGGAATGGGTTCCGGATCCGCTGTGGAAGTTGAACCTGATGGTGATGCAGCGCTTCCTCGACTTCATGACCGTCGCGCTCTACGACCCGCCGGTGCGTGAGCTGATGGGCTACACGTGGTCGCCGCGCCAGGAATTCCTGCACCAGCGGTTCTGCGACGTGGTCACCTTCGCGACCAAAGTGCTGCCCAAACGCTGGCTGATGCACCCCCGCAAGCGGTCGGCGTTGGATCGTGCGTCGGGGCGTCTGCCCGCCGATGCACCTCTGGTCGAGACTCCCGCACGCAACCTGCCGCCCGTCGAATACCGCGGTCAGCCGCAGTTCTACTGCCCGAACGTGTGATCTTGATCCTAGACTCACGGCATGCCGTGGGAGATCTTCGCCGCTGTCGCGCTGCTGGCGCTCACCGGATTCGGGCTGCTGTCACGCCGCATGGCATCAGATGCGGCCGGTGAGACCCGGGGCACGCGGATCGCGGTCGTCGGCGGGGTCCTCACGGTCGTCGTCCTGATCCTCGGATCGACGACGATGGTGTCCACCCGCAACATCGGCGTCGTCACCACCCTGGGCCGGCCCAGCGGGACGCTGAGCAACGGGCTGCATCTCAAGGCGCCCTGGCAGCGGGTGACCGAGATGGACGGCGCGATCCAGATCGACAACCACACCGGCGAGCACGCCACCACGGTCCGGCTGGGCAACAACTCGACCGCGTTCGTGGACAACAGCGTGCGATGGCGCATCCAGGCCGCGGCCGCCGACGAACTGTTCCTCGACTACCGCGACTTCCACAACGTCCGCGAGAACCTCGTGACACGTGAGCTGCGGGCCGCGCTCAACGAGGTGTTCTCCGACTTCGACCCGCTGGCCCCGGAGAACGTGGAGGGCACCGACGTCCAGGCGCTCGGAGACGACGTGGCCGACAAGCTCCGCGCCAAGGTGGGCGACCAGGTCGACATCATCAACGTGATCATCCCGCTGGTCAGCTACGACGAAGCCACACAGGGCCGCATCAACGCGCTCAACGCCGAGCGGGCCAACACCCGGGTGGCCGAACAACGCGCCCAGACCGCCGCGGCCGAGGCGCGGGCCAACGAGGTGCTGGCCGACTCGGTTTCGGACAACCCGAATGTGTTGGTGAGCAAGTGTCTCGATGCCGCACGCGAAGCAGCCCTCAGCCCGCTGGGCTGCTGGCCGGGCGCCCCGGTGGTGCCGACGGTGCCGGCGCGGTAGCGGCGCGTCAGGTTTGCTTTCCGGCCGCACCGGCTAGCTTGAAGGCATGCAGGCGCCAGAAGTTCTGGGCGGCCGCTATGAACTCCGCGGTGTTCTCGGCCGCGGCGGCATGGCGGAGGTGCGTGATGCCTGGGACACCCGGTTGGGACGGCCGGTCGCGGTCAAGATGCTTCATCCCGCCGTCAGCGCGCAACCGGACACGCGCCGTCGCTTCATGACCGAAGCGCGCGCCGCGGCGCTGCTCAACCACCCGCACGTCGTCGCCGTGCACGATCAGGGCGTCGACCGGGGGCGCGACTACATCGTCCTGGAACGGCTGCCCGGACAGAACCTGGCCGACGTCCTGGCCCGGCAGGGTCCGCTGCCGGCCGACCATGTGCGCGCCATCATGACCGACGTGTTGTCGGCGCTGGGTGCCGCGCACGCCCGCGGGGTGCTGCACCGCGACATCAAACCGGCCAACCTGCTGTTCACCCCGTTCGGCGGGGTCAAGATCACCGACTTCGGGGTGGCGAAGAGCGCAGACTCGCCGCAGACGCTGACCAATCGTGTCTTCGGCACCATGGCCTACCTACCCGCCGACCGCATCGCCGGCCGACCGGCAACGCCCAGCGACGATTTGTACGCCCTCGGAGTGGTGGCCTACGAGGCCCTGACGGGCCGCCGCGCCTATCCACAGGACAATCTGGCCGCCCTGGCCGACGCGATCTATGCCGGCCGGGTGACGCCCCTGCGGGCATTGCGCCCCGACGTCGACCCCACGCTGGCGGCCACGATCGAGCGGGCCATGTCGCCGGATCCGCGGTGGCGGTTCCCGACCGCGGAGGCCATGCAGGTCGCCCTCGAGGGTGCCGAGACACACCCGCGAAGTGCCGGTGGAGTCCTTGCCGCGGCAGCCGTACTGACTGTGTTGGTGTTCGCTGCGCTGCTCGTCGCAGTCTGATCCTGACCTGCGGCGATGCTCTCGATGAAGCTTCGCTGAAGATGTGATCGCGGTCCGGTAACGTTCCGCGCGTCGTATTCACCTGGCGTGGCCGATGCTGTACATTGCGGACTTTTTCCGTATCTTGCTTGTGTGGGTCGGCACTCGAAGCCCCAAGAGCGGCGCAATCCATCGGTAGTCCTCGGAGCTTTCCTCGCCCCTGCGGCGGTGCTTCTCGTCGCGAAGGCAGACGGAGGACCGGTCGCCGAACCGGGCGACGTACGACCGGTCGCCCAGCAGGCACCCGAGCCGGTCGTCGCACCGGAGAAACCCTGTTGCGTCGAGATCGTGGCAGCCCCCGGCGCACCGACCGCGCACCTGACCGCACCGCAGCCCGGAGCGGCGGCGGACTCGGTGGAGCTGGTGTCGGCGTCACGGTGGCGCGTGGTCAGCCCGACGCTGCCGGCCGGTGTGGCGCCGGAACGCGGACTGCAGGTCCGCACCATCCTGACCGCCCGCAGCATCAGCGCCGTGTTCCCGGAGATCGACGACATCGGCGGTGTGCGGTCCGACGCGTTGCGCTGGCATCCCAACGGTCTGGCGCTCGACGTGATGATCCCGAACCCGACATCGGCCAACGGCATCGCACTCGGCAACGCAATCGTGGCCTATGTCCTGCAGAACGCCGAGCGGTTCGGCATCCAGGACGCCATCTGGCGCGGCAAGTACTACACCCCCGGCGGTGTGCGCGCCGGCGGGTACGGCCACTACGACCACGTCCACATCACCACCACAGGCGGCGGCTACCCGACCGGCCGCGAGCAGTACCTCCGCTGAGTGCCCCCACCAGGGCTCGAACCTGGGACCTGCGGATTAAAAGTCCGTAGCTCTACCAACTGAGCTATAGGGGCTTGATGCCTTGAAAGGATAGCGTGTGGTGCGGGTTTGAGGATTTGGCCTCCGTACCCTAAGCTATCGAAGCTCCCAACGACACGAGCGTTGCGAGTACCCCGGAGAGATTCGGCTGGGCCCCCTTCGTCTAGCGGCCTAGGACGCCGCCCTTTCAAGGCGGTAGCGCGGGTTCGAATCCCGTAGGGGGTACGCGTAGCGACCATGGAAGTGGGAGTTGCACAAGGTAGTACGAGTAAGGCCCTGTGGCGCAGTTGGTTAGCGCGCCGCCCTGTCACGGCGGAGGTCGCGGGTTCGAGTCCCGTCAGGGTCGCCATCACGGCGAGGCACTTTTTTTCAGTGATCGGTGCCGTCCGGCCAGGTAGCTCAGTTGGTACGAGCGTCCGCCTGAAAAGCGGAAGGTCGCCGGTTCGATCCCGGCCCTGGCCACCATGACCACTACAGGATCGCGTCCGACCGCCGTGGCGGCGGCGTTGTCCGTGATCTTTTCCCTGCTGGTCGCCCCCTCCGCCGCGGCGCAGCCGCACAGCACCCTGACGGATCTGGTCGATGCGACCGCACGCCGGCTCGAGGTGGCCGACCCGGTCGCGCTGACCAAGTTCCACAACGGCCAGCCGGTCAAGGACCCGCAACGCGAGCAGCAGGTGATCGACGCGGTCTCGGCCGAGGCGTCCGCCCTCGGCGCCGACCCGGCATTGGTCACGACGGTGTTCCGTGACCAGATCGACGCGTCCGTCGGCATCCAGTACGCGCGGCTGTCGCAGTGGACGCTGGACCCCGCGTCCGCGCCGGCACCCGCCGAAGACCTGAGTTCGTCGCGGGCGGTCCTGGACGCGGTGAACCGCGAACTGGTCACCCTGATCGCCGACCAGCGCGGTGCGTTGCGGTCGCCGCAGTGCCCGGCCGAACTGGACCGCGCCCGGGACACCGTCGCGCAGGCGCGCGCGTTCGACCCGCTCTACCGGCAGGCGCTCGATACGGCCACCCGGAACTACTGCCGCTGACGTGCAATCATGTCCTCCGACATGACAAGCAACGGTTTCCGTCAGCGGCTGCTCGACGCGCTCGAAGCCTCGATCGCCGAGGACGGCTACGCCAAGACCACCGTCGCTGACATCGTCCGTCGGGCCCGCACCTCCCGTCGCACTTTCTACGAGCACTTCGACAGCCGGGAAGCCTGCTTCATCGAGCTGCTCTCCGACGCGAACGCCGAACAGGTGCGGCAGATCTCCGAGGCCGTCGACGTCACCGCGCCGTGGCAGAAGCAGGTGCGGCAGGCGGTCGAGGCCTGGATCGCCACCGGCGAGGCCCGCCGCGCGCTGATGCTGAGCTGGATCCGCGACGTGCCCTCGCTCGGCGCCGCGGCCCGCGGTCTGCAGCGCGAGGCGCTGGAAGCTTTCATCGGCATGGTCGACGCGATCTCTGCGACCGATGAGTTCCGGGCCGCCGGGGTCAGTCCCATCTCGCGGCAGCGGGTCATCATGCTGCTCGGCGGTCTGCGCGAGCTGACGGCCATCACCGTCGAGGAGGGCGGCCAGCTCGGCGACGTCACCGACGAGGCGGTCGAGGCGTCCATCGCATTATTGAGCCACGCCGGATCCTGAGCAGGCTATCGTCTCGCCATGGCAACCCGAGACTCCCGCGAGGTCGTGATCGAAGCGACGCCCGACCAGATCCTCGACGTGATCGCCGATGTCGAGAACACCCCCTCGTGGTCCCCGCAGTACCAGGAGGCCGAAGTTCTCGAACGGTTCGACGACGGCCGTCCCAAGAAGGTCAAGATGAAGGTCAAGGCGGCCGGACTGACTGACGAGCAGGTGCTCGAGTACACCTGGGGCACAGACAAAGTGACATGGACGCTGGTGTCCGCCGGCCAGCTGAAGGCACAGGACGCGGGCTACACGCTGACTCCCGAGGGCAACGCGACGCGGGTGCGGTTCGACATGGCGCTCGATCTCGCGGTTCCGCTGCCGGGGTTCGTGGTCAAGCGCGCCCTCAAGGGCGGCATGGAAACTGCCACCGACGGCCTGCGCAAGCAGGTGCTCAAGGTCGCCAAAGGCTGATTACACGTGTTTGCAGAATTAGCTGGGCAAACTTCTGCGCGAGGATGCCGACCGCGCTAACATTTGCCGGTATGGCGGTCCGGGCGAGCAGCGAGACGGTGATCGAGGCGCCACCGCAAGCGATCCTCGACGCGCTTGCCGACGTGGAGGACATCACCTCCTGGTCGGCGCTGCACAAGGACGCCGAAGTGCTCGACCGTCACCCCGACGGCCGTCCGCACCGCGTGAAAGCCACGGTCAAGATCATGGGGATCAGCGACAAGGAAATCCTCGAGTACCACTGGGGTGACGACTGGGTGGTGTGGGACGCCGCCAGCACCCTCGGGCAGCGGGGCCAGCACGGCGAATACAACCTCACGCCCATCGGAGAGGACCACACCCGGGTGCGGTTCGACCTGATTCTCGACCTGGCTGCGCCGGTTCCGGATTTCCTGCTCAAGCGGGCCCGCAGGATGGTGCTCGACGTCGCGCTCGAAGATCTGCGGCGCCGCGTGCTCAGTACCTCGTCGCGCTAGCGCAGCGCCTGCAGTCGCCGGATGCCTTCGTCGAGGGTGTCCTCGCGCTTGCAGAATCCGAAACGCACCAGATGCTTCCATTGGTCGGCGTGCGCGGCAGCGGGGTCGCAGAACGCCGTCATCGGGATGGCGGCCACGCCGACCCGCTTCGGGAGGTCTGCGCAGAACTGCGCGCTGTCGTGGTAGCCCAGCGGACGGGGGTCCGCGCACAGGAAGTAGGTGCCTGCGCTGGCGTGCACCTCGAAACCGATGTCGCGCAACGCCGCTCCCAGTTTGTCGCGTCGAGATTGCAGCGAGTCGCGGAGCGCGGCCACCCAGGCGTCCTCGGTGGCCAGCGCCTGCGCGACGGCGGGCTGGAACGCCGACCCGCCCACATAGGTCAGATACTGCTTGGCGGCGCGCACACCGGCGATGAGGTCCCTTGGCCCGCAGGCCCATCCGATCTTCCAGCCCGTGACGTTGAACATCTTGGCCGCACTGGAGATGGTGATGGTGCGTTCGGCCATTCCGGGGTAGTCGGCCAGCGGAAGATGCGAGCGGCCGTCGAAGACCAGATGCTCGTAGACCTCGTCGGTGATCACCAACAGATCTGCTGCCACTGCGAGCTCGGCGATGGCGCGCAACTCGTCGTCGGTTGCCACCATGCCGGTCGGGTTGTGCGGCGAGTTCACGATCAACGCCTTGGTGTTCGGTGTCACGGCGGCGCGCAGCGCGTCGACGTCGATGGCGAACCCGTTGCCTGCTGTGGTCAGCGGAACCGCGCGGCGGTGGCAACCGGCCATGGCGATCACGGGGGAGTAGGAGTCGTAGAACGGTTCGATCAGCAGGATCTCCGAACCCGGCTCGACGAGGCCGAGCACCGACGCCGCGATGGCCTCCGTTGCGCCGACCGTCACCAGGATCTCGCTGTCCGGGTCGTATTCGGTGCCGTAGCGACGCTTGCGCTGCCCGGCGATCGCCTGACGCAGCGCCGGGATGCCCAGTCCGGGCGGGTACTGGTTGACGCCCTCGGCGATGGCTTGTCGCGCGGCCTCGAGCATCGCCGCCGGTCCGTCCTCGTCCGGGAAGCCCTGGCCGAGATTGACCGCGCCGAGCTCGGCGGCCAGCGCCGACATCTCGGCGAAAATCGTCACCGCGTACGGCTGCAACCGTGGAACCGTCACGGCTTCGAAGCCTAGCGCTGCACTCAGGTGGCGAAGAGCCGCCCGGTGCGGGTTTCGTGCCGCATACCGCTGATCTCGAGTGCCGGGGCGGTGCTCCACACGTCGTCGACGTCGCGGCGGCAGGCCTGCTCGGCCAGTTCGACGAGCTCGGCGGCGGCACCGGCCTGGATGCGTTGGCTCTGCAACGGTCCCAGCCGCCCCAGCCGCACCGCTGCGCTGAGCATGGTGGCGAGCATCGACCGGATCGACCCGAGCACCGAGGTGTGTTGCGGGATGCCCAGCGCCGCCTGCAGCGCGCCGTCGACCACCGCGCTGTGCCCGGGAGTGGCGCCGTCCCGCACTGAGGCAAGATAACGCGACCCGTCGGCCAGACCGACGTGGCCGGCGGCGGTGGCGAGTTGCCGGCCGGCCGACTCCGACGCGGTGCGGGCGTTGTCGAACAGCTTGTAGCTCGCGGTGAGCTCGTCGAGTCCGCACAACGCATCGAGGTCGGGGTCCGCTCGCCACGCCGCGGCGGTGATCGTCGCATCCAGTGGCGCGAAACCGTGGCCCAGGTACTGCAGGGCGACGGCGGCGATGTCGTCGGGTCCGGCATCGGAGTGCTGGGACAGCCATTGCTCCAGGCCGTTGCTGTGCACCATTCTTCCGGCGGGAAAGGCGCTGTCCTGCAATTGCATCCACAGCGCCAGCGCCACCGCCGGATCAGTGGTGGTGGCCGGCACGGGAATCCGCTGACGTGCGCGACCACCCCTGGGTCGCCATCGGGACGGCCGTGACGGCGCCGACGACACCGAGGTCGGCCAACAGTTCCTCGGCAGCCGAGGCGCTGGTGAACAGCGGCGCAGCGAGCTGCTCGTCGCCGACGTCGATGGGCGCATGCTGGTTGCCCAGCAGATGACCCAGCAGCAGCATTCGCCGCGCACCGTGCACGCCGTCGTTGTCGGCGAACCGCACGGTGATGGCCGGCTCCGGTGGCCGGCGCACCACGACGATGTGGTCGCCGTCGTCGGCGAGCACCGCGCCGTCGCGCAGGAAGCTGCCCCGGGGCAGCTTGATCTCGACGCGTACGCCGTCGTCGGTGGTCACCACCTGGCGGTGTTTGGCGGCATCGCCCCAGCTGATGTCGACGTGCCGGCGGCGCCGCCGGTGGAATCGCAGCTCATCGTGGTCTCCGAGGATCGACTCGACCTTCACGTGGTCTCCTTTCCCTGCGTCGCGAGCAGTGCCGCGCGGGCGGTGTCGAACAACTGGCGGCGCGCGCGGTGCAATTCCGGCGCGCCCGGCGCCGTGAGACGGACGAACACCCCGGCCTGACGAGGGAGGCGGCCGGCCCCGGCCGAACAGTCTGTGAATCCGTCGAGCAATCCGCGTAGGTCCTCCAGCAGCGGCTCGGTGGCCTGACCCGGTGCGACGACGACGAAGGTGGCCAGGTAGTCGTCGTCGAGCAACCGGTCCGGTGCCTGTGTGGGGCGAATCAGCTGGCGGTCCCGTGCCGCCGGATGCCCGTCGATCCGCAGCACGAATGCCGCGTCGTAGCAATCGAATTCGTATCGCTCGCTGTGTGCGATGCGGCCCGCGGCCAGCGCCTCCCAGCCCAGGTAGACACCCCCGGTGTCGACATCGACGTCGATCCGCTGCGTGAACCGGGAATCCCGGTGCGGAATCACGGTGCCCGGGTAGTACTCCAGCACCGCACCGGCGCGCACCCGCAGCGTCACCTGATGGCGGGCGCCGTGGCCGTCACCGGCGAACACCTGTGTGGCCGACTGCGTGGTCAGGTGCAGATGAGTGCCCGTGTCACAGTGCACCTCGGTGCGCAGCGTGTCGTCGGAAAACGCTCCGCCGCTGGGGCTTTGGATGCACAGCGTCGCTGCCCCCGGGAATTGTGGGTCGCATCGCAGCGGCATCGTCACGCGCTGCGGGTAGCGCTGCCGCAGCAACGCGGTCCGGGTGTTGCCGTGCGCGTCGGCGACGACGTCGACGACGAGCTCGCCGGGACGTATCGACGGCGGCGCGATCACCGGGGACTGACCGCCAGCATCGCCCCGTCGAGCAGCTGCGCGGTCAACTCGTCGAGACCCGTGCCCGACCGCAGGTCGGTGAACACCGTCGGTTTGACCGGGCGTGCCAGCGCGCAGTCACGGCGCATCCGGTCCAGGTCCGCGCCGACCAGCGGTGCGAGGTCGATCTTGTTGACCACCAACAGGTCCGCCTGCAGAAGTCCGATGCCGTTCTTGCGCGGGATGTCGTCGCCGGCCGCGGTGTCGATGACGAAGATCCAGTAGTCGACCAGGTCTGAGGTGAAGGTCGCGGCCAGGTTGTCGCCGCCGGATTCGATCAGGATCAAGTCCAGGTCATCGAAGCGGCGGCACAGCCGCTCGGCCGCAGCCAGATTCGCCGACGGATCCTCCCGGATGGCGGTGTGCGGACATGCGCCGGTCTCCACCGCCAGCACCCGTTCAGGGTCGATGACGCCGCTGCGCCGGACCCGCTGGGCGTCCTCGTCGGTGACCAGGTCGTTGGTGATGACCGCGACGCTGAGACCGGCGGCGGACAGCTTCGGGACCAGAGTCTCCACCAACCGGGTCTTGCCCGACCCGACGGGCCCGCCGATGCCGATCCTGACTACCTCTGCCATGGCATGCTCCTCGTCATTTCAGGGTGTAGCGACGGCCCAGCGGCACCTGGCTCATCGGGGTGCTAACGCACGGCTGCCCGTCGACGGTGACGCGGTAGGTGTCGGGCTCGATGCTGATCTCGGGCAGGTAGTCGTTGTGCAGCAGGTCGGCCTTGGTGAGCGCGCGCGCTCCGCGACAGACCACCAGCCGGGTGTCGAGGCCCAGCCGGTCGGCCAGACCGCTTCCGACTGCGTCGCGACCCACGAAGTTGACCGACACGTCGGCCGGGGTCTTCCCGAACGCGGCCCACTGGGGCCGGTAGCGCAGCGGCTCACACGTCATCAGCGAGGCGTTGGCCTCACCCATCACCGACCAGGCGGGGAAGCCGCCCTTGAACACCACCTCCGGCCGGATACCGAAGAACTTCGGTTCCCACAGCACGATGTCGGCGAGCTTGCCCGGCTCCAGCGAGCCGACTTCGTGGTCGATGCCGAACAGCTTCGCCGGGTTGATGGTGAGCTTGGCGACGTAGCGCAGGATGCGCGCGTTGTCGGCGCCGGTCCCGATGTCGGCGGGCAGTGCACCCCGCGTGGCGCGCATGTGTGACGCCAATTGCCAGGTGCGCGCGATGGTTTCGCCGATGCGGCCCATGCCCTGTGAGTCCGATCCCATCGCCGAGATCGCGCCCAGGTCGTGCAGCACGTCCTCGGCGGCGATGGTTTCGCGGCGGATCCGCGACTCGGCGAACGCGACGTCCTCGGGGATGCGCGGATTGAGATGGTGACACACCATCACCATGTCGAGGTGCTCGTCGAAGGTGTTGAGTGTGTACGGGTTCGTCGGGTTGGTCGAAGACGGCAGGCAGTGCGGTTCGCCGACGACGCGCATGATGTCCGGTGCGTGTCCGCCGCCGGCGCCCTCGGCGTGGTAGGTGTGGATCGCGCGGCCGCCGATCGCGGCCATGGTGTCCTCGAAGAAGCCGGACTCGTTCAGCGTGTCGGTGTGGATCTGCACCTGCAGGTCGAGTTCGTCTCCGGCGTCGAGGGACGCGCGGATGGCCGCCGGGGTGGCGCCCCAGTCTTCGTGGATCTTGAATCCGATCGCGCCCGCGAGACCCTGCTCGATCAGCGGCGCGGTGCTCGACGCGCTGCCGTTGGCGATGAACCCGAAGTTCATCGGGAACGCCTCGGCGGCACGCAGCATGCGGGCCAGGTTGGTGGGGCCCGACGAGGTGATGCCGACGGTCACCGGTCCCAGCCCGCCACCGATCATGGTGGTGACGCCGCTGGAGATCGCTTCCTCGACCAGTCCGGCGCTGTCGAAATGGACGTGCACGTCGATCGCTCCGGCGGTGGCGATCATGCCCTCGCCGGACCGGATGTCGGTGCCTGCGCCGATCACCAGTTTCGGGTCGACGCCGTCCATCGTGCGCGGGTTGCCCGACTTGCCGATCCCGGCGATGCGACCGTCCCGAATGCCGATGTCGGCCTTTCGGATTCCCAGCACCGCATCGATGATCAGGACGTTGGTGATGACGAAGTCCAGCGCGCCGTCACCGTTGGTGATGTCGCCGTGCACGGCCATGCCTTCGCGCATGGTCTTGCCGCCACCGAACATCGACTCGTCGCCGTAGACCGTCGCGTCGTGCTCGACCTTGGCCAGCAGTTCGGTGTCGGCCAACCGGACCCGGTCACCGGTGGTCGGACCGTACAGCTCGGCGTAGTGACGCCGGGAGATGCGATGCGCCATGTCAGGCCTCCTGCGTCGAGTCGAGGAAGCCCTGCGCGCGCAGCGACGCCATGAGCTCGTCAGATGGGGGAGAAGATGTCGCGCCGTTGGTGACGTCGTTCTGTCCGACCACGGTGCGGTCACCGCCGTAGGTGGTCAACGTGACCTCCTGCGCTTCACCGGGTTCGAACCGCACGGCGGTCCCGGACGGGATGTCCAGGCGCATCCCGAAGGTGGCCGCCCGGTCGAACCGCAACGCGCGGTTGACCTCGAAGAAGTGAAAGTGCGAACCCACCTGGATCGGTCGGTCGCCGGTGTTCTGCACCGTCACCGTGGCGACCGGCCTGCCGGCGTTGAGCTCGAGTTCACCTTCCGCGGGCAGGATCTCGCCCGGAACGACGGCCGTGACGTCGGTCGCCGTGCCGGGTCCGATCGCTTCGTGGACTGTGACCAGCTTCTGGCCGTCTTCGAAGAACGCCTCGACCTGAACGGATCCGAGTAGCGCCGACACCCCGGGCAGCACGTCGTCGTCGGTCAGGATCGACGCGCCGTGGGCGGCGGCCGCGGCGACCGTCGCTCCGGCGCGGGCCGCCTCGACCACTTCGTCGGCGATCAGCGCGCGGGCTTCGGCGTAGCTCAGTGCCAGTCCGGCGTTGCGGTGTTTACGGGCCAGTTCGGCGGCCAGGAACAGCAGCAGCCGGTCTTCGTCTTTGGGAGTCAGGTGCATGATGTCAGCCTGTGATGCTCGCGGCCCACGGGTAGCTGCGCAGGTAGGGGTCCGGTTCGATCGGCTGCGGCGACTCCCACACCTGGTGGATCAGCCCGTCGTCGCCGACGCGTCCGATCCTGGCGGTCTTGGTGACGTGGTGGTTTTCGCCGTCGACGGTCATGGTGCCTTCGGGCGCATCCACGGACACACCGTCGGCGGCCTGCTGGATGTCGGCGACCTTGAACGAATCCGCCTTCTCCACAGTCGCTTTCCACAGCAGGACGGCAGCGTAGGCGCTTTCCATCGGGTCGGAGGTCACCCGGTCGGCGCCGAAACGTTCCTTGAAGTCGGCGACGAACGTCGTGTTCTGCGGTGTGTCGAGTGTCTGGTAGTAGTTCCACGACGACAGCTGCCCGGTCAAGGTGGCAGCACCGATGCTGCGCACCTCCTCCTCGCCGACGCACATCGACATCACCGGCATGGATTCGGCGGTCAGTCCGGCGCTGCGGTACTCCCGGAAGAACGCGACCAGGGAGTCGCCGACCACCACATTGAAGACGGCGTCGGCGTCGGCGGAACGGATCTTGTTGACGATCGTGGAGAAGTCGGTGCTGCCCAGCGGGGTGTAGTCCTCGCCTTTGATCTCGATGCCATTGGCCGCGGCGTAGGCCTTGACGATCGCGTTGGACGTGCGCGGGAACACGTAGTCGCTGCCCACCAGGTACAGCGACTTGACGCCTTGTTCCTTGAGGTAGTCCAGCGCTGGGATGATCTGTTGGTTGGTGGTGGCGCCGGTGTAGAAGATGTTGGGGGAGTCTTCCAGGCCCTCGTACTGCTGGCCGTAGTACAGCAGCGCGTTGGCATCTTCGAACACCGGCAGCATCGCCTTGCGGCTGGCCGATGTGTAGCCGCCGAAGACCGCTGCGACGCAGTCGGATTGCACCAGCTTCTGCGCCTTCTCCGCGAACAGGGTGGGCTCGGAGGCGCCGTCCTCGGACAGCAGTTGCAGTTGCTTGCCCAGCACACCGCCCGAGGCGTTGATCTGCTCGACGGCCATCACGATCGCGTCGTGGATGACCGACTCGCTGACCGCCAGGCCGCCGGACAGTGAGTTGATGGCGCCGACTTTCACCGTGTCGCCGGAGGTGTCGGCGCAGCCCTCCCGGGCGGCGGCGGCGGTGTCGTCGCCGGCCCTGCTCCCGCAGCCGGCCGCGAGTAGGGCGGCTGCTGCGGCCAGGGCGAGGGTGGAACGCCGCAGCCGGCGCGTGGAACTCCGCCGGGACCGGCGCGTCGTGCTCAGTGAGGACCGGATCATGGTGCTGTGCCTTTGCTTTCTGGCGGACGGACGTGTCGTCGTGGTTGGTGCCGTCAGAGTAGGAAGTGTCCGGCCGCGCTCACCATGGGAGGAATCTCCCATTTGCCGCACCAGTTTTCGAGGCCGCCCCACGGGCGAAACATGCCCGAAACGTGGCGTGCCGATGATGTCCGGGATGACCGGCCACTATGCCGCGGTGCTCGACAGCACCGCCGGGATCGACACGCGAGCACACGACATGCTCGACGCGCTGCGTGCGCGCGCGGGGTCGTCGGCCTCGGCGATCAGCCTGTGGGACCCGATCGCGCAGAGGCACGTCACGGTCGCCAATCACGACTATCCCGACCCGGTGATGGACCACCTCAACACCTGGTTCATCGACCACGATCCGCTGTTCGACTCGATGTGCCGACGCGACCTCGGGGCGCTGCGGTGGCGGGACTTCCCCGACTACCGCACCAGTTACTCGGTGACGGCGGTGTTCGCCCCGGCCGGATTCGACGAAGGACTGTCGGCCCGGTTGGTCACCGCCGACGGACACTACGCCGGCACCATCCACGTCAACTGTGACGACGCCCGCTATCCCAGCGACGACGATGTCCGCGAGATCAACGCCCTACGCCGACAGATGGCCGACTACCTGGACTTCTCGGTGCGGCCCCGTCAGGTCGCCGAGCTGTTGGCGCCCGAGGCGCAGGCGTGGGCAGTCGACGAGATCGGACGCGCGCACCTGCTCCGGCCGGGCGCACAGTTCGAATGTCCGGTGGACGCGGCACTGGTCACCGACATGACGATGGCGCACCAGATGGTGGGCGGTCCCTTCCGCCCGGAGGCGACGCGCTGGCACGACGGAACGTCGTGGCTGCACGTGCGTCACCTGGCCACCGCACCGCGTTACGCGGGAGACAGCCTCAGCGGGCTGCTGTTGGTCGCGCGTGCGGACCTGCCCTTCGGGATCACCCCGCGCGAGCTCGACGTGCTGACCCTGGCCGCGCTCGGCCTGACCAACAACCAGATCGCGGCCCGGCTGTTCATCAGTGCGCGCACCGCAGGCCATCACATGGAGAATGCGACCGTCAAACTCGGTGCCGCCAACAGGGCCTCGTGTGTCTCCCTGGCGATGCTGTGGGGTCTGGTGTCGGGCCGTGTGTTGGCCGACCGGGACGCCGCGACCGCGATCGGGAAACCGGCCTGAGTTCTGTGATGCAGCATCGGCGTCGCTCCCCGCTGCTGGACAAGGTGGTGGTCAGCGGACCGGGCGGATCCCAGCAGACGATCGTCGACGAGTTGCGCAGGGTGATCCTGGAAGGGCAGGCCCCGCCCGGAACCGCCGTACCTCCTGCCGAGGTGGCCGAGGTGTTCGGGGTCAGTCAGATCCCGGTGCGCGAGGCGCTCACCACGCTGATCGGTGAAGGGTTGGTGGCGCACCGCCGCCACGGTGGGTACACCGTGGCACAGCTGACCGCGCGCGAGCTCAGCGAAATGTATGTCGTACGGGCATCATTGGAGTCGGCGGCGCTCGCGGTGGCAGTGCACAACGCCTCCGACGGTGATCTGGCCACCGCGACCGCAGTGAACGGCGAACTGACACTGGCGATCACGCAGGACGACGCGTTGACCTTCCATCGGCAGAGCCGCAGTTTCCACATGGCCCTGGCGCAGCCGTGCGGCATGCACCGCCTGCTGCACATGCTCGAGATGGCCTGGAACGTCACCGAGCCGGTGCAACCCATGGTGCACACGTCGCCGGCGGACCGTGTTCTGCTGCAACACGATCACGATGACATGTTGGCCGCGTTCGTCGCCGGCGACAGCGCACAACTCCTCGCGACTGCCCAACGCCACGCGAAGCGCCTCAACGAGGTCATCGCCACCTTGCCCGTCGACGCCGGTCTGTTGGCGGACGAGAATATATTTCCCCTGCAATAGCGGCATATCGCGACCGAAACCTCGCCGCAATACGTTCTCCATACCGTCACTGCATCTTGCCTCTCCAGGACCGGAGGAACCTGCCGTGACCGAGATAGCCGCCCAATCAGAAGCCACAGAACTACCACCCGGCGTGAGGATCGGCGCCGACGACATCGTGGAAGCCGCCGGCCATCCGGTCGGCGGAGGCGTCATCAAACCGGAATACGACCCACGGCTGACCAACGAAGACCTGGCTCCGCTGGGTCGGCAGCGATGGACGTCCTACAACATCTTCGCGTTCTGGATGTCGGACGTGCACAGCGTCGGTGGGTACGTGACTGCCGGCAGCCTGTTCGCGCTCGGGCTGGCCAGCTGGCAGGTGTTGGTGGCGCTGCTGGTCGGCATCACCATCGTGTACTACTTCTGCAACCTGGTGGCCAAACCCAGCCAGAAGGCCGGCGTGCCGTACCCGGTGATCTGCCGGACCGTGTTCGGCGTGCTGGGCGCCAACATCCCGGCGATCATCCGCGGCTTGATCGCGGTGGCCTGGTACGGAATTCAGACCTACCTCGCGTCGGCGGCACTCGACATCGTGCTGCTCAAGCTTTTCCCCGGGCTGATGCCGTACGCGCAGGTCGAGAACTACGGGTTCGCCGGACTGTCGCTGCTGGGGTGGTGCAGCTTCCTGCTGCTGTGGGTGCTGCAGGCCTGCGTGTTCTGGCGGGGTATGGAGTCGATCCGCAAGTTCATCGACTTCTGCGGACCCGCCGTCTATGTCGTGATGTTTGTGCTCTGCGGCTACCTGATCTACCGGGCCGGGTGGGGTGCGATCGACATGAACCTCGGCGGCGTGACGTACACGGGCTGGTCATCGTTGCCGGTGATGCTCGGCGCCATCGCACTGGTGGTGTCCTACTTCTCCGGGCCGATGCTCAACTTCGGCGACTTCTCGCGCTACGGCAAGTCGTTCGCCGCGGTGAAACGCGGTAACTTCCTGGGCCTTCCGATCAACTTTCTGCTGTTCTCGGTGTTGGTGGTGGTAACGGCGTCGCTGACCGTGCCCGTCTTCGGCGAGCTGATCACCGACCCGGTGGAAACCGTCGCACGCATCGACAGCACATTCGCAATCGTCCTGGGCGCGTTGACCTTCACGATCGCCACGATCGGCATCAACATCGTGGCCAACTTCATCAGCCCCGCGTTCGACTTCTCGAATGTCAGCCCGCAGCGCATCAGCTGGCGCATGGGTGGCATGATCGCCGCGGTCGGTTCGGTGTTGATCACGCCGTGGAACCTCTACGCCAACCCGGAGGTCATCCACTACACCCTGGAGACACTGGGCGCGTTCATCGGTCCGCTGTTCGGTGTCCTGATCGCCGACTACTACCTGGTGCGCAAGCAGAAGGTCGAGGTCGACGATCTGTTCACCATGGACGAAGACGGAAAGTACTGGTACACCAAGGGATACAACAAGGTTGCGATCGTCGCGACGGTCGTGGGAGCAGTGCTGGCCGTCATCCCGGTGCTGCTGGGCGGCAGCGTGACCGGCATGTCCGCGGCAGCTCAGTACAGCTGGTTCATCGGGTGCGGTGTGGGCTTCGGCGTGTACTACCTGCTCGCGACCCGCGACAAGCTGGTTGCCGCGTCGGTGTCGTGACCAGGATCTGGGTGATCAACCCGAATACCACCGCATCGATGACCGCCGGGATCGGCCGCTGCGCCCAGGCAGCGGCCGGTCCCGGCACCCTCGTGACGGCTGTGACATCGGAGTTCGGGCCACCGTCCATCGAAAGCCACTACGACGAAGCGATGAGCGTGCCCGGGCTCCTCGAGGCCGTCCGCCGCGGGGAAGCCGCCGGGGCGGACGGTTTCGTCATCGCCTGTTTCGGCGACCCGGGCCTGGACGCCGCACGCGAAGTCGCCACCGGACCGGTGATCGGCATCGCCGAAGCCGCGATGCACACCGCCAGCCATCTCGGCGGCGGCTTCAGCGTGGTGACCACCCTGGCCCGCACCCTCGGTCGCGCGCGCGAGTTGGCGCACCGCTACGGGATGGAACGGCACTGCCGTGGCTTCCACGCGTGCGAGCTACCCGTCCTCGACCTCGAGACCGATCCGATGGCCCGCAAGATCGTCACTGAAGCCTGTCGGGAGGCCGTCGAATCCGACGGGTGCGACGCGATCGTGCTCGGCTGTGCCGGCATGGCGGACATGTGCACGGCCGTCTCCGAAGAGATCGGTGTGCCGGTCGTCGACGGCGTCGCCGCGGCCACGCTGACCGTGCAGTCCCTGGTGCGGATGGGCCTGCGCACCGGTAAGCGTGGTGAATTCGCACCGCCGCCGCCGAAGGCCTACACCCGACGGCAGTGAACTCACCTCCCGTGGTGGGTCCGCCAGTGCTCGGCGATCTCGATGCGCCGGGCGATCCACACCCGATCGTGAGACTGCACGTGGTCCAGGAATCGTTGCAGCGCAGCGGTTCTGGCAGGTCGGCCGATCAGGCGGCAATGCAGCCCCACCGACAGCATCTTCGGGGCGCCGGCCAATCCCTCGGCGTAGAGCACGTCGAACGCATCGCGCAGGTGCGCGAAGAACTCCACTCCCGTAGCGAACCCGGCCGCTGAGGCGAACCGCATGTCGTTGGTGTCGAGGGTGTAGGGCACCACCAGGTGATCGGTGTCGCGCACCCGGACCCAGTACGGCAGGTCGTCGGCGTAGGAGTCCGAGTCGTAGACGAAACCTCCGTGCTCGACCACCAGCTCGCGGGTGTTCGGCGAGTCGCGGCCGGTGTACCAGCCCAACGGTGCCGCGCCGGTGAGCTCGCGCAGGATCGCGACGGCCTCGGCCATGTGCGCGCGCTCGGTGTCCTTGTCGACGGATTGGTAGGAGCACCAACGCAAGCCGTGACACGCGATCTCGTGGCCGAGCTCGGTGAACGCGGCGACAGCCTCCGGATTGCGCTGCATGGCACGGGCCACCGCGAAGATGGTCAGCGGCAGCTCGCGCTGCTCGAAAACCCGCAACACCCGCCACAGCCCGGCGCGCGAACCGTACTCGTACAACGATTCCATGCTCATGTGGCGATTGGAGAAGGGTTCGGCCGGAGTGATCTCGGACAGGAACGTTTCCGAGGCAGGGTCCCCGTCGAGGACGCAATTCTCTGCACCCTCTTCGTAATTCAGCACGAACTGCACGGCGATGACTGCTCCGTCCGGCCACCGTGGGTCAGGTGGATGGGACCCGTAACCGACCATGTCGCGGGCGTAGGCGGTCATGCCAGGTCACCGAACATCCGCAGCCGGGCCAGGCCACCGTCGGGATAGATGTCCAAACGCGCCTCGTGCACCGGCGTATCAACGTCGACCAGAAAGCGGTGACGGGTGTCGGGCAGCAGCTCCGTGCGGGGCAAGACCGGTACCCAGCTGCCGTCGGCGGTCAACCCCGTCAACGACGCCGCCTGCGGGCTGTTGCCGAGGAAGTACGAGGTGTCGAGCTCCACCAGCCGCACCCGCCCGAGCCCCGCCAGCCGCAGCCGGACCCAGTCGTTGCCGCCCTCGCGGCGGCGCGCGGTTTCCCAGCCGTCGCCCATCGTCCGCGGCACGCCCGGGAAGATCAGATGCTGGGGAGAGCTGTAGAAGCGGTTCGAGCAGTCCAGAACCAGCCCGCCGTTTTCCAGCGCCGCGAGGTCCAGTGGGCCGATCCCCACAAATCGCGGGTCGGGACGACCCTCGCCGTGCACCCGCAACCGGGCGACTCCGCCGTCGGGAAATATGCGCAGGCGCACGTGCGTCCAGCGTCGCTCGGAGTGCACCTCGAACGGATTGAGACTGTCTCCGTTGGTCTTTGCGCGCGCGACGATGCTGTGCCAGTCGGGGTGGTCGGCCAGTTGGGCAGCGGTCGGGTACCCCTCGACCTCCAGTGCCTCCACCGATATCTCGGCCGGGTAGTTTCCCGTGAACCACGCGGTGTCGACCACCACGCCGCGGACCACCCCGGGCACACCAAGGCGGATGATGGCCTCGTCGTTACCGGGTGTGCGCCGACGCCGGGTCTCCCACCCGTCGTAGATCTGGCCGCGGTGACCGAAGTTGGCCGGCCGGTAACCCGCCGGCCCCGGCATGATCAGGTTCTCCTTCTCGGCGAACGTGTCGTCGTTGGCGTACACCACCGCTCCACCCACCGTGCGCAGCGCGAGATCGGGCAGCCAGGAGAACTCGGGCGGTGATTGCATCTGCTCATCGTCACAGAACCGGCGGCCCGCGTCGTGTCGAAGAATGTCGGGTGTGCGAGGGCGCTGCGGTGGGAACAGGGGAGGCATGGCTACTTACCGCGTGCTCAATCCCAAGGGTGAAGTCGTCGAGACCAAGGACATCGAGAGCGCCGATGACGCCCACGCATGGTTCGTGGACAACAAGGCCGACTACGGCGAACTGGGTTGGCGCATGGAGGTCGAACACGACGGCGAATGGTCGTTCTTCGACAGCAGCGAGGGTTCACCCGACTAGTCCGGGCCCGTATCCCCGCGAGCAGACACAAACTCGCACGGTCCTGGTCTGGAGCGTGCGAGTTCACGTCTGCTCGCGAGACCTCCAGGAGGCCCAACCAAGCGGTTGGGCGAGGCTGCTAGCATCGCGCAAGAGGAGCAGCCTCCCGCGGGTGTGCCCGCGAAACCCTGAACAGGACCTGGAGAACACATGTCCGAAGAAGCCTTCATCTATGAAGCCATCCGCACCCCGCGCGGCAAGCAGCGCGGCGGAGCCCTGAACGAAATCAAGCCGGTCAACCTGGTCGTCGGCCTGATCGACGAGATCCGCACCCGCTACCCCGACCTCGACGAGAACCTGATCAGTGACCTGATCCTGGGCGTCGTCTCCCCGGTCGGCGACCAGGGCGGCGACATCGCCCGCACTGCCGGTCTCGTGGCCGGCCTGCCCGAGACCACCGGTGGTGTGCAGCTCAACCGGTTCTGCGCCTCCGGCCTGGAGGCCGTGAACATGGCCGCGCAGAAAGTGCGCTCCGGCTGGGACGATCTGGTGCTCGCCGGCGGCGTCGAATCCATGAGCCGCGTGCCGATGGGATCCGACGGCGGCGCCTGGGCGTCGGACCCGGAGACCAACTACCGCATCGGCTTCGTCCCGCAGGGCATCGGTGCCGATCTGATCGCGACCATCGAGGGCTTCTCCCGCGAAGACGTCGACGCCTACGCGGCGCGCTCACAGGAGCGTGCGGCCGCGGCCTGGTCCGGCGGCTACTTCGCCAAGTCCGTGGTTCCGGTCAAGGACCAGAACGGCTTGGTCGTGCTCGACCACGACGAGCACATCCGTCCCGGCACCACGGTCGAGAGCCTCGGCAAGCTGAAGCCCGCGTTCGAGGGCGTCGGCGCGATGGGCGGCTTCGACGACGTGGCGCTGCAGAAGTACCACTTCGTCGAGAAGATCAACCACGTCCATACCGGCGGCAACTCCTCGGGCATCGTCGACGGCGCCGCGCTGGTGCTGATCGGATCCGAGGCTGCCGGCAAGTCGCAGGGGCTGACCCCGCGGGCGCGCATCGTCGCGACGGCCACCTCCGGTGCGGACCCGGTGATCATGCTGACCGGTCCGACGCCGGCGACCAAGAAGGTGCTCGACCGTGCCGGTCTGACCGTCGATGACATCGACCTGTTCGAGCTCAACGAGGCGTTCGCCTCGGTGGTGCTGAAGTTCCAGAAGGATCTCGGCATCCCCGACGAGAAGCTCAACGTCAACGGTGGCGCCATCGCGATGGGGCACCCGCTGGGCGCCACCGGCGCCATGATCACCGGAACCATGGTCGACGAGCTGGAGCGCCGCGGCGCTCGCCGTGCGCTGATCACGCTGTGCGTCGGCGGCGGCATGGGCGTGGCCACCATCATCGAGCGCGTCTGAGCACGGGTCTGAAGGGACTGAAAAGACATGGCAGAGAACACCATCAAGTGGGACAAGGATGCCGACGGCATCGTCACCCTGACACTGGACGACCCGACCGGGTCAGCCAATGTGATGAACGAGCACTACAAAGAATCGATGCACAACGCCGTAGAACGGCTTGTGGCAGAGAAGGATTCGATCACCGGTGTGGTGATCGCCAGCGCCAAGAAGACCTTCTTCGCCGGCGGTGATCTCAAGGGCATGATGAACGTCGGCCCGGACAATGCGGCCGAGTCCTTCGCCGAGGTCGAGTTCATCAAGGCCGACCTGCGCAAGCTCGAGACGCTGGGCAAGCCCGTCGTGGCAGCCATCAACGGCGCCGCCCTCGGCGGCGGTCTGGAGATCGCGCTGGCCTGTCACCACCGCATCGCCGCCGACGCCAAGGGTGTGGTCATCGGTCTGCCCGAGGTCACCCTGGGCCTGCTGCCCGGTGGCGGCGGTGTCGCCCGCACCGTGCGCATGTTCGGCATCCAGAAGGCCTTCATGGAGGTGCTGAGCCAGGGCACCCGCTTCAAGCCCGGCAAGGCCAAGGAAATCGGGCTGGTCGACGAGCTCGTCAGCTCGGTCGACGAGCTGATCCCCGCCGCCAAGGCGTGGATCAAGGCCAACCCCGACGCGCACACCCAGCCGTGGGACCAGAAGGGCTACAAAATGCCCGGCGGCACCCCGTCGCACCCGGGACTGGCCGCGATCCTGCCGTCGTTCCCCGCGCTGCTGAAGAAGCAGCTCAAGGGCGCACCGATGCCCGCGCCGCGCGCCATCCTCGACGCTGCCGTCGAGGGCGCGCAGGTCGACTTCGACACCGCGTGCCGCATCGAGAGCCGGTATTTCACCACGCTGGTCACCGGCCAGACCGCCAAGAACATGATCCAGGCGTTCTTCCTGGATCTGCAGGCCATCAACGGTGGCGCATCGCGGCCCGACGGCATCGAGCCGGTCAAGATCAACAAGATCGGTGTGCTGGGCGCGGGCATGATGGGCGCCGGCATCGCCTACGTCTCGGCGAAGGCCGGCTTCGACGTCGTCCTCAAGGACGTCTCGCAGGAAGCCGCCGACAAGGGCAAGGGCTACTCCGAGAAGCTCGAGGCCAAGGCGCTCGAGCGCGGTCGCACCACGAAAGAGAAGTCCGACGCGCTGCTGGCCCGGATCACCCCGACCGCCGATGCGGCCGATCTCAAGGGTGTCGACTTCGTGATCGAGGCCGTCTTCGAGAACCAGGAACTCAAGCACAAGGTGTTCCAGGAGATCGAGGACATCGTCGAGCCCAACGCGCTGCTGGGCTCCAACACCTCCACGCTGCCGATCACCGGTCTGGCGACCGGCGTGAAGCGCCAGGAGGACTTCATCGGGATCCACTTCTTCTCCCCGGTCGACAAGATGCCGCTGGTGGAGATCATCAAGGGCGAGAAGACCTCGGACGAGGCGCTGGCCCGGGTGTTCGACTACACGCTGGCCATCGGCAAGACCCCGATCGTGGTCAACGACAGCCGCGGCTTCTTCACCTCTCGTGTCATCGGCACCTTCGTCAACGAGGCGTTGGCGATGCTCGGTGAGGGTGTGCCGGCGGCCAGTATCGAGCAGGCCGGTTCGCAGGCCGGCTACCCAGCGGCGCCGCTGCAGCTCTCCGACGAGCTCAACCTCGAGTTGATGCAGAAGATCGCCACCGAGACCCGCAAGGCAGCCGAGTCCACCGGTGCGACCTACGAGCCGCATCCGGCCGAGGCCGTCGTCAACAAGATGATCGAGATCGGTCGGCCCAGCCGCTTGAAGGGCGCGGGTTTCTACGAGTACGTCGACGGCAAGCGTGTCGGCCTGTGGCCGGGTCTGGCCGAGACCTTCGAGTCGGGCAAGGCTGACATCCCGCTGCAGGACATGATCGACCGGATGCTGTTCGCCGAAGCCCTCGAGACACAGAAGTGCCTCGACGAGGGTGTGCTGACCTCGACCGCCGACGCGAACATCGGCTCCATCATGGGCATCGGCTTCCCGCCGTACACCGGTGGCAGCGCGCAGTTCATCGTGGGCTACCAAGGTGAGCTCGGCGTCGGCAAGGAGGCCTTCGTGGCCCGGGCCAAGCAGCTGGCCGAACGCTACGGCGAGCGGTTCAACCCGCCCGCATCGCTCACGTCGTAAAACTCGCAAGACGCGAAGCCCCTGCTCCGGCAGGGGCTTTCGTGTTCTGCGGTGGTGTCAGTAGCGGGTGCGCGACTGGTCGGGCGGCAGCACGCCGTGGGCCAGGCCATTCCCGGCGTGGATGCCGGCAACGAAAGCGCTCACCGCGTTGAAGCTGCTCGCTTGGGTCCCGGTCGGGCGATGCCGCGGCCAGGGCCAGGGTCGTGTGAAGGACATGCCATCAGGATGCCGACCACAGGGCGGCACCGACAGGGGCTCGGGTGCCGAGCGTCGACAAAATACTGACAATCCTGTTGGAGGTATCCGGCACAATGGCCGGCGTGGGCGAGACCTTCACCGAGAAGTTCGCGGCCGGCCTGGCCGGATACGGCGACGGCCCATGCATCGAGTTCGAAGGCCGCTGGTACTCCGGTCGTGAAGTGAGTGCCTACGGCGAGGCAATCGCCGCCGCGCTCGACGAGGCCGGTGTGCCGCGCGGCGTACCCGTCGGGCTTGTCGTGCGCAACCGCCTGCAGCACGCCGCGGCGATCGTCGGCTTCCTCGCGGCCGGGCGGCCGGTGTCGATGATCTACTCCTTCCAGTCGGCGCAGGCGATCGCCGACGACATCGAGAAGCTCGCGCTCGCCGCGATCATCGCCGACCGGCAGGACTGGTCGACCGAAGCCGTCGCGGCCGCAACCCGGGCGGGCAGCGCCGGGATCGCGATCGACCTGTCAGAACCGACGGTCACCACCGTCGCGCATCGCGATCCGGCACGAGCGCACGCGCGGGCCGAACCCGACGTCGCCCTGCAGATCCTGACCAGCGGCACCACCGGCCCACCGAAGCGGCAGGAGATCAAAGCCGCGGTACTGGAGCGCACGGTGTTCAGCGTGACCAGCGGGGAGAAAGCCGCACCTGACGCCCCGCCGGAGTTCGCGTACTGGCAGTTCGGCGGTATCGGTGTCTGCCAGTTGATCGCCGGTATCTACAACGGCCGGCGCATCGTCATGCTCGAACGCTTCACCGTCGACGGGTACGTCCACGCAATCAAGACCTACCGCATCGCACGATCAGGTGTGCAGCCCGCGGTGATCCGCATGCTGCTCGACGCCGACGTCGCCAAAGAAGACCTGGCCTCCCTCGAGTTCCTGATCAGTGCGTCGGGACCGCTGGATCCTGAAACCCGCGACGAGTTCGAGAGCCGCTACGGCATACCCGTCCGGTTGGCATACGGTGCAACGGAATTCGCCGGTTCGCTGTGCGCCTGGACCCCGGAGATGATCGCCGAGTTCGGCGACGCCAAACGCCACAGCGTGGGCCGGGCACTACCCGATACCGAACTGCGCATCGTCGACCCCGACACCGGACTGCAAGTGGAGGCCGGGAAGCAGGGACTGCTGGAAGCCAAGGTCGCACCCATCAGTCCGGATTGGATCCGGACGACGGATATCGCCAGCGTCGACGAGGACGGGTTCGTCACGTTGCACGGACGCGCCGACGGGGCCATCAACCGCGGTGGCTTCAAAGTGCTGCCCGAAGAGGTGCGACGCGTGTTGATCTCTCACCCGGACGTGCGTGACGCGTGCGTGGTCGGCGTGCCCGACACCCGGCTGGGACAGGTGCCGTTCGCCGCCGTGGAGGTGCCGTCCGAAGTGCACGCACCCTCGGCAGAGGAGCTCGAAGCCTTTGTCCGGCAACATCTACCCGCGTACAACGTGCCGGTCGGTTTCGTCGTCGTCGAGGAGCTGCCCCGCAACCCGGCGCTGAAAGTGAGCCTGCCCGCCGTCGCCGCGCTGTATCCGGGGTGACGTCAGAGCGACCCGAGGTCCGCCGACAACCAGTGCTCAGGGTTGACGAACACCGCGATGCTCTCTCCGTGCTCGCGACGGGCGTACTCGAGGTAACCCTCGACCTTGTCCGGGGGAAGGTAGCGCTTCGTCATCTCCACCAGCTGCTCGTCGGTGCCGGGTTCGATGCGGGCCACCGAGCCGTCGACGGCGACATAACGCACCGACGGTTCGACGCGGTCGACCATCAACGACACGTATCCGGCCGACTCGATGAGCCGGTGCTTACGGGAACCGGCGCCGGTGGTGAACCACAGCTCGCCACCGGGCCGGTACTGGTACCAGATGGGCACCGTCAGGGGGCCGCGGCGCTGACCGGCAGATACCGACAGCGCCGCGACATGCGGTTCTGCGAGGAATTCTTCGCGTTCGGATTTCGATAGAGCCATACGGTCAACGTACTGAGACACCACGACATCGACATCACTTTCGGCGGGCGGTCTGCCGATGACGGCCCCAGCCACCTAGAGTCGGGCACTATGCGCTTTGGACTGTTCATTCCTCAGGGCTGGCGACTCGACCTGGTCGGCATCGACCCCGCCGAACAGTGGCAAGTCATGCGGGACCTCGCGAGGTACGCCGACGACGGCGCTACCTGGGACTCTCTGTGGGTCTACGACCACTTCCACACCGTTCCGGTGCCCACCCACGAGGCGACCCACGAAGCCTGGTCGCTGATGGCGGCCTTCGCCGCATCCACCTCGCGCATCAAGCTCGGTCAGATGTGCACCGCGATGAGCTACCGCAATCCTGCCTATCTGGCCAAGGTGGCTGCCACCACCGACGTCATCTCCGGTGGCCGGGTGCAGATGGGCATCGGCGGCGGATGGTACGAACATGAGTGGCGCGCTTATGGATACGGGTTCCCATCCGCGGGTGTTCGCTTGGGCCGCCTCGACGAAGGCGTTCA
Organism: Mycobacterium sp. SMC-4; assembly: GCF_050205565.1. Classification (GTDB taxonomy): domain Bacteria; phylum Actinomycetota; class Actinomycetes; order Mycobacteriales; family Mycobacteriaceae; genus Mycobacterium. The sequence goes on from NZ_JBNMQU010000015.1 coordinate 132,231, forward strand.
GATCATGGCCGACGCCTGGCGCGAGGGTGTCGTCACTTTCGAGGGCAAGCACTACCAGGTCGACGGCGCCATCGTCGCCCCCAAACCGCTTCAACGCGGCGGCATCCCCCTGTGGATCGCCGGGGGAGGGGAGAAGGTCACCCTGCGGATCGCCGCGCAGTACGCCCGGTACACCAATTTCACGGCCGATCCGGACGGCTTCGCCCAGAAGTCGAAGATCCTCGCCACCCACTGCCACGACGTGGGCACCGACTTCGACGCGATCGTGCGCAGCGTGAACATCAACGCCGTGGTGGGCAGCTCCGAGGCCGAGGTGAAGGAGCGGCTGGGGCGGGTCAGGTCCCGGATAGGGGCGTTGGCCGGGGATGCCGCAGCAGACGCAATGCTGAACTCCATGAGCACGCCGCAGGCCGGCAGCGGTACCCCTGAGCAACTGGTGGAGTCACTCCAGCGACTCCGCAAGCTCGGCTGCGAGTACGTGATCTGTTACTTCCCCGAGGCGGCCTACGACCGTTCCGGAATCGAGTTGTTCGAGCGCGAGGTCATCCCCGCGCTTTCGTGACACAGACTGCCTAATGTCCGCAGCGGGCAAATTTTGACACCCACGCTGATCACGCTCTGATGCGCCCCTCGGTCTGAGCTGGGGGCCTTGCATCCACCCGCCTGCCGATGCCGTCACTGTCGTTTCGCCACTTCACCTACGCTCACCTCGCGAAATCAGCGCGAACGTCATTGCCATCGCCTGCCACGGGCGCGGTCATCCGCGGTCCAATGGCAACTGGGTTAGCCATAGAGGTGTGGGGCCAGTCGGGCGGCCTGAAGGGCCACGCAGACAACTGGTGACTGACGCTGACGACTATTTGCCAGTCAGACGATAACTGCAGTGTAGAGCGATACACGTACTTTGTCCCGTTTTGCTGACGACCTCGATTGTGAGGAAAAATCGCGATTCCGCTATCGCGGTTTCGCAATTGCCGTAGATTCTGTTTCAATGAGCAAGTATCGGTCGGCGAGCTGCAGTTTCAGCAAAGCCAAACGGTCGGCTGGGGCGGAGTGTCGGGCCCGGCGTCGCGCAGGGAGGCGCGTCGTCGACTTCTCGATTGTGGCCAACCCTCCGAGCGATCCACACGTGCGACCGAACAACTGGATATGGCGGGGGGTGCCGCCACAGCAAATGGAGGATGAGTATGTGCGCGAGCCCGGCCCGTCATCGTGCCCCCCGCCGCGAATCCGGTGCGGAACGACAGTTCTGGACTGCTAGCGATCTGCTGACGACGACCGGCGGCCACGCCAAGCACGCACGCCCCCTCGCCCCGAAGTACGCACTTCCCATCGGACGGGTGGGAGCGCTGGCCGTGTCGCTCGGTATCGGACTGGCCGTGGCCAACTCCTCCGGTGTGGCGTACGCAGACTCCGACTCCGAGTCGTCGGTGTCTGCGAGCCGCGACACCGACAGATCGTCGTCCGGACCGCGTAGGTCCGGCGCCGACCGCACCGCCCCGTCACAGTCCGACAGTGCCGGCGGTGCCCAGACCGACGGTGTCGGCGAGCTCGCGGAAGAAGAACTCGAAGAACCGGAACCCGACGATTCGGACGGCGGCCGGCCGGGCGGGGAGCTTCCCGCCGAAGAGGCCGACGACCCGGCGGCAGGCGGAACTCAGGACGCCACCCGCGGGTCGCAGCGCCGGCACACTCAACGCTCGGCGGAGAGCGCGACGACTGCGACGACGACCGGAAACGACGAAACCGTCGAGACCGCTACGCCGCAACTCGACGAGTCCGGCGTCGACGACGCCGCCATCGATGATGTCGCCATCGACGATCGCGCGGAGCCGTCCGACGATTCGGTCATTCTCGACCTGCCCGCGGCAGACCCCACCGAGACCACCGCCGGAACCCCCACCGCGTCCCGGACCCCGGTCGCATCGGCCGCACGGGCCAAGGAAAGCGTCGAGACCGTCGACATGATGACGGCACTGGTGTCGAACATCGTGTCGCCGTTCGCCGACCCCAGCGCGCCGGCACGGGCGCCATGGTTCGACGCGGTACTGGCGTGGGTTCGGCGGCAGATCACCCACACCTTCTTCAACAAGACCCCGGTGTGGGGTCCGGTGGAGAGCCACCAGCTGTTGACCGGTCAGGTGGAGTTCGACCTGAACGCGTCAGATCCGAACGGCGATCCCCTGAGCTTCGACATCGTCCAGCCCTCACACGGTGTGGTGACCCGGAACCCGCTGACCGGCAAGTTCATCTACACGCCGAAGAAGCCGGTCACCGGCAAGCCGCTCAAAGACACGTTCCACGTCACCATCAGCGATTCGTCCGAGCACCTCACGGGTATCGCCGGCCTGATCCAGGGTGTCTTCCACAGCGTCGCGAAGGTGATCGGTCTGGCCCAGAAGGACACGGTCACGCTGGCCGTCTCGGTGACCGTCAACCCGATCATCGAGATGGCCCCCATCGTGGTCGTCACGCCGGTCGGCGCCGGCACGGTCGGGACGGCCGTGCGGGTCAGCCCGGTGGTGATCATCACCGATCTGGACTCCGAGAAACTGGCGTCGGCCACCGTGCGGGTCACCGGCGGCTCCGGGGACGTGCTCGGGTGGGGCAATCTGCCACAGGGCATTTCGGCTGCGTACACCGACGGCGTGCTGACCTTCACCGGTGCCGCTACCGCCGAGGCGTACCAACAGGCGCTGCAGTCGGTGACGCTGACATCGGCGAACGCAGGCCTCAAGACGGTCTCGTTCTCGGTCGTCGACGACGCAGGAAACGCCAGTACCGTGCCGGCGACGGCGGCCATCACCATCGTCGGCCTGCCGGTCGAGGTACCGCCGCTGGTGATCGTCACCCCGATCGCGACGGGTCGCACCGACAACCAGATCACGGTGAGCCCGATCGTGGTGATCACCGATGTCGACTCCGACACCCTGACCTCGGCCACGGTCCGCATCAGCAACCCCGCCGACGGGGACGCGCTCGACTGGGGAACTGTCCCGAGCGGATTCGGCGTGACCACCGGCAACGGATGGGTCACGTTCACCGGTGAGGCGTCAGCCGAGACGTATCAACAACTGCTGCAGTCGATTACGTTGACATCCGCAGCACCCGGCCTGAAATCCGTGTCGTTCTCCGTCGTCGACGACGACGGCAACGTCAGCACGCTGCCTGCCCTGACCGCGGTGACGGTGTTGGGTCTTCCGGTCGAGGTGCCGCCGCTGATCGTGGTCACCCCCGTGGCGACCGGCAGCGCCGGGTCGCCGATCGTGGTCAGCCCGATCGTGGTGATCACCGATCTCGACTCATCGCAATTGGGTTCCGCCACAGTGCGGGTCAAAGACGCCGTTGACGGTGATGTGCTCAGCTTCGGTGAACTGCCCACGGGGGTGACGGCCACCTATGCCGACGGGGTGCTGACGTTCACCGGTACCGCGTCGGTCGAGCAGTACCAGGCGCTGCTGCGGTCGGTGACGCTGACATCACCCGACGCAGGCCTGAAGTCGGTGTCGTTCACAGTGACCGATGCACAGGGCAACGTGAGTTCTGTCCCTGCGGCAACGATCGTCACCGTCGTGGGCCTGCCTACCGAGGTGCCGCCCCTGGTGGTGGTCACCCCGGTGGCGACCGGCAGCGCCGGATCGCCGATCGTGGTCAGCCCGATCGTGGTGATCACCGATCTGGACTCGTCGCAATTACGTTCTGCCACCGTGCGAATCAAGGATGCCGTCGAAGGTGATCTGCTGGGCTACGGCGGGCTGCCCACCGGGGTGACGGCCACCTACGCCGACGGTGTCCTGACCTTCAGCGGCGTCGCGTCCGTCTCGGAGTACCGGGCCCTGCTGCAGTCGGTGACCTTCACCTCCGAGTCAGCAGGTTTGAAGGCCATCAGCTTCGCGGTGACCGACGCGCAGGGCAACACCAGCGCCGTACCGGCCGGCACGGTGGTAACCGTTGTCGGACTGTCGACCGAGGTGGCGCCGCTCGTGGTGGTCGCGCCGGTGGCTGCCGGCGTGGCCGGATCGGCGGTCAGGATCAGCCCGATCGTGGTGATCACCGACCTCGACTCGAACGAACTGCGTTCTGCCACCGTGCGGCTCAAAGATCCCGAGGTCGGTGACGTGCTCGGGTACGGCGGGCTGCCCACCGGGGTGACGGCCACCTACGCTGACGGTGTCCTGACCTTCAGCGGGACTGCGTCGGTCGCCGACTACCAGGCGCTGCTGTCGTCGGTGACGTTGACCTCGACCGACGCGGGTCTGAAGGCGATCACCTTCAGCGTCACCGACGTACAGGGCAATACGAGTGTGATCCCGGCAGGCACCGTGGTGACCGTCGTGGGTGTGCCCGCCGAGGTGCCGCCGCTGGTGGTGGTCTCGCCGGTGGCCGCCGGGGTGGCCGGGTCACCGGTCAAGGTGAGCCCCATCGTGGTGATCACCGATCTGGATTCGGACCGGTTGCGTTCGGCGACAGTGACTCTCAAAGACGCTGATGCCGAGGATGTGTTCGGTTACGGTCAGTTGCCGACCAATGTGTCGGCCACGTACGCCGACGGTGTCCTGACGTTCACCGGTGAGGCTTCGGTGGCCGAGTACCGGACGCTGCTGGCGTCGGTGACGTTGACCTCGCCGGCCGCGGGACTGAAGGCGGTCAGCTTCGCCGTCACGGACGTCGACGGCAACACGAGCACGGTCCCGGCCGGCACGGTGGTCACCGTGGTGGGGATGTCGGCCGACGTGCCGCCGCTGATCGTGGTGTCGCCGGTCGCGGCCGGTAGCGCCGGGTCGCCCATCAAGGTCAGTCCCATCGTCGTCATCAGCGATCTCGACTCCGATGAACTACGTTCCGCGACAGTGAGAATCGCCGATCCTTCGACGGGTGATTCGCTGGATTTCGACACCTCGCTGCTGTCCGGTCTCTCGGCCGCCTACGCCGGGGGCGTGTTGACGTTCGCCGGTGAAGCGTCCATCGCGACGTACCGTGCGCTGCTGCAGTCGGTCACCTTGACCACCGCAGACACCACCGTGAAGGCGGTCAGCTTCTCGATCACCGATGCCGAGGGCAACGTCAGCACCGTGCCGGCCGGCACGGTGGTCACGGTCGTCGGCGTGCCCGACGTCGTGATCGCACCAGTCGTGGTGGTCTCGCCGGTGGCCGCCGGCGTGATCGGAACCGCGGTCAAGATCAGCCCGATCGTGGTGATCACCGACCTGGATTCATCGCAGTTGCGTTCCGCGACTGTTTCGGTGAAGAACCCCAAGACCGGCGATGTGCTCGCCTACACCGGGACGCTGCCGACCGGGATCACGGCCAGCTACGCCGACGGTGTGCTGACCTTCACCGGCGAGGCCTCGACGCAGGACTACGAGCGGTTGCTGGCCTCGGTGACGTTGACGTCGGAGATCGCGGGCCTCAAGGCGATCGACTTCGCCGTCACCGACGGGCAGGGCCACACCAGCGCTGTCCCCGCGGGGACCCTCGTGACGATGGTGGGCCTGTCGACCGAGGTGCCACCGCTGGTGGTGGTGTCGCCGGTGGCCGCGGGCCGCACGGGTGCGCCCATCAGGGTCAGCCCGATCGTCGTGATCACCGACGTCGACTCCGACCGACTCGGTTCGGCCACAGTCACCCTCGCAAATCCCTCCGACGGGGATGTGCTCGGTTTCGACGCGACGCTGGCGACGGGTGTGTCGGCCACGTATGCCGGCGGCGTGTTGCGGTTCGAAGGCGTGGCCTCGGTCGCCGACTACCAGCGCCTGCTCGCCTCGGTAACGCTGACCACCGCTGACGCCGCGCTCAAGACTGTCAGCTTCGCTGTCACCGACGTCGAGGGCAACACCAGTGTGCTGCCCGCCGGCACGGTCGTCACGGTCGTCGGCGTGCCCGGCGGCGCTCTGCCGCCGGTGGTGGTGGTCAGCCCCGTGGCTGCCGGCACCGTCGGCAAGCCCACCACGGTCAGCCCTATCATCGTCATCAGAGACCTCGACTCGTCCGAACTCGGCTCCGCCACCGTGACTTTGCGAGGCGCCGCCGCCGACGATGTGCTCGGCTTCGACGAGGCGCTGTTGGGAGGCCTGCAGGCCGGCTACGCAGGAGGTGTGCTGACCTTCACCGGCACCGCGTCGGTGGAGCACTATGAAGCGTTGCTGGCCTCGGTGACGTTGACCTCGCCGACCGCGGGTCTGAAATCGGTGAGCTTTGAAGTCACCGACCTCCACGGTGAAACCAGCGTGGTTCCGGCCGCCACCGTGGTCACACTGGTCGGTCTCTCGAGCGAGGTGCCGCCGCTGGTACTGGTGTCGCCGGTGGCCGCCGGGACGGCCGACGCACCGATCAAGGTCAGCCCCATCGTGGTCATCACCGACGTCGACTCCCGCCAATTGAGTTCGGCCCGAGTGGTTCTCAAGGATGCCGCGGCAGCAGATGTGCTCAGCCATGACGCCCTGCCCACCGGAATCATGGCGAGCTACGCCGACGGTGTCCTCACATTCACCGGGACGGCCTCCGTGGACCAGTACGAGGCGCTGCTGGCCTCGGTGACACTGACCTCACCCACCGCTGGGGTCAAGTCCCTCACGTTCTCCGTCACCGACGTGGACGGCAACAGCAGTGTGGTCGGCGCGCCCACGCTGGTCACCGTCGTCGGTGCACCGGCTCTCGCGTTCGACCCGTTGTTGGTGGTGACACCGGTGGCTGCGGGCACCGTCGGATCCGCCGTACGGGTCAGTCCCGTCATCGTGATCACCGACCTGGACTCGGACCGGCTGGCATCGGCGGTCATCCGGGTCAAAGACGCTGCCGTCGGCGATGTTCTCGCTTATACCGGCAGCCTTCCGGACGGCGTCTCCGCCGAGATCGTCGGCGCGGAGCTGACTTTCACCGGACTTGCGTCGGAAGCCGCCTACCGGGAACTGCTTGCATCGGTGACGCTGACCTCTGCCGAAGCAGGCGTGAAGTTGGTCAGCTTCAGCATCGTCGACGACGAGGGCAACCAGAACTCGCTGGCGGCGACCACCACCGTGACGATGCTCGGGGTGTCCACCGATCTGCCGCCACTGGTGCTGGTGTCTCCGGTCGCCGCCGGAACCACCGGATCGCCGATCGTGGTCAGCCCGATCATCGTGCTGACCGACGTGGATTCGGACCGCCTGAGCTCGGCAGTGATCCGCCTGCAGAACGCCGCCGCCGGCGATGTCCTCGGCTATACCGCAGCGCTGCCGGACGGGGTGTCGGCCGAATACGCCGACGGTCAACTGACCTTCACCGGGCCGGCTTCCGTGGCCGCATACCAAGCCCTGTTGCAGTCCGTCACGCTGACCTCGACCAGCGTCGGCGCCAAAGCGGTGAGCTTCACCGTCACCGATGTCGACGGCAACACCAGTGCCGTCCCCGCAGGCACTGTCGTCACGGTCGTCGGACTGTCCACCGAGATCGCCCCTCTGGTGCTGGTGTCTCCGGTGGCCGCCGGAACCGTCGGATCGTCGATCGTGGTCAGCCCCATCGTGGTGATCACCGATGTGGACTCCGCGCAACTGGCCTCAGCCGGCGTCCGGATCCGCGACGCCGAGGACGGTGACGTGTTGGACACCACCGCGACGCTGCCGGAGGGTGTGTCCGCCGAATACGTCGACGGAGTACTGACTTTCACCGGCCTCGCATCGACGGCGACCTACCAGAAGCTGCTGCAGTCGGTCACCATCACATCCACGACAGCGGACGTCAAAACCGTCAGCTTCGTGGTCACCGACGCCGACGGCAACACCAGTGTGCTGCCGGCGTCCACCCTGGTGACCGTGGTGGGTGTGCCCGGCGTGTCGGTGCCGCCGGTGGTCCTGGTGTCGCCGGTCGCGGCGGGCCGGACCGGATCTCCGATCTCGGTGAGCCCGATCCTGCTGATCACCGATGTCGACTCATCTCGACTGCGCTCGGCAACAGTGACTCTCACGGGCGCCGAGATCGGTGACTCATTCACTTATGGATCCTTGCCGGCCGATGTGACGGCGACCTACGCCGACGGTGTGCTGACGTTCAGCGGGGTCGCGTCGGTGGAGGACTACCAGACGCTGCTGCGGTCGGTGGCGTTGACGTCATCGGCCGTCGGCGTCAAGACGGTCAGCTTCTCGGTGACCGACATCGACGACGTGACCAGTGTGCTGCCTGCAGCCACCCTGGTGACCGTCGTCGGCGTGCCGGGCACCTCCATCGCTCCGGTGGTTGTCGCGTCCCCGGTCACGGCCGGAACCGTCGATGAGCCGGTGAGAATCAGTCCGGTCCTGATCATTTCCGACGTCGACTCCGATCGCCTGCGCTCGGCCGCAGTAGTTCTCGAAAATGCCGGCGCGGGCGACTCGTTCGGTTACGGGTCACTGCCGCCCAATGTGACGGCAACCTACGCCGACGGAGTGTTGACCTTCAGCGGGGTCGCGTCGGTCGAGGACTACCAGACCCTGCTGCGGTCGGTGACGCTGACTTCGACGGCTGCGGGCATGAAGGCGATCACGTTCTCGGTGACGGATGCCGAGGGCGTGACCAATGCGCTCCCCGCCGGGACTTTGGTGACCGTGGTCGGGTTGACGACTGAGGCGGCGCCGTTGGTACTGGTGTCGCCAGTGGCCGCCGGTGTCGCCGGCTCGGCGATCGTGGTGAGCCCGATCGTGATGATCACCGATCCCGATTCGGACCGATTGCTTTCTGCGACAGTGCGGTTGGCCGATGCCGTGGACGGGGATGTGCTGGCGTTGACCGGTGAGGTTCCGACGGGCGTCACGGCATCGTATGCCGGTGGTGTTCTCACCATCTCCGGCGATGCCTCGGTGGCCGAGTACGAGGCGTTGTTGCGTTCGGTGACGTTGACCTCGGCCGATGGTGGAGTCAAGACGGTCAGTTTCGCGGTCACGGATGCGTCGGGTACGAACAATGTGCTGTCGGCGGCGACCCTGGTCACGGTCGTCGGCGTCCCCGGTGGTCTGGCGTTGCCGCCGGTAGTGGTCGTTTCCCCGGCGGCGGCCGGCACAGTGGGTTCGCCGACGCGGGTGAGCCCGATCGTGTTGATCAGCGATGGGGATTCAGATCACCTGAACTCGGCGACGGTGACGGTGCGCGACGCAGGTTCCGGTGATGTGCTCGCGGTGGGTGTGCCGCTTCCGTCGGGAGTGCAGGCCAGCTATGTCGGCGGGGTGCTGTCGATCACCGGCACGGCCACCCTCGAGCAGTACCAGCAGTTGCTGCAGTCGGTGACGCTCACCTCCGAGACCGCAGGGGTGAAGGCCGTCAGCTTCTCGGTCACCGACACCGATGGTAAGACGAACACATTGGCCGCCGGAACCTTGGTGACCGTGATCGGGCTGTCCAGCGACGTCCCCCCACTGGTGTTGGTGTCCCCGGCAGCGGTCGGTCGCGCCAACTCGGGGATCGTGGTGAGCCCGATCGTGTCGATCACCGATCCCGATTCCGGCCAACTGCGTTCTGCCACCGTGCGAATCAACAACCCGGAGCCCGACGACCGTCTGACCGTCACGGGCACGCTGCCGACCGGTGTCACCGCAACCTACGCCGGTGGGGTCCTCACCATCACCGGTGCTGCGACGGTCGCGCAATACGAGGCACTGCTGCAACGCGTCACGTTGACCGCGGCATCCGGCGGAGTGAAGACGATCAGCTTCGCCGTCACCGACGTCGAGGGCACCACGAGCGTGCTGCCCGCAACCACCGCGGTGACCGTCGTCGGATTGCTGGACCTGTCCATCGACCCGGTGGTGGTCGTGGCGCCCGTCGCGGCGGGCAGCGTCGGTGACGAGATCACCGTCAGCCCCGTCGTGGTCATCACCGACCTCGACTCGAGTGTGATGCGCTCGGCCAGGGTCGCGATCGACAATCCTGATGCGGGTGACGTTCTCGGCTACCGCACCGACCTTCCCGAGGGTATCCAGGCCGAATTCGCCGACGGGGTGCTGACTTTCACCGGACTCGGGACCGAGGATCAGTACGAAGCACTTCTGCAATCGGTCACCCTGACCTCACAGTCGGCAGGCGTCAAGACGATCAGTTACAGCGTCACCGACCTGCTGAACAACGAGAGCGTGGCCGTACGCACCGCCGTCACCGTACTGGGTGTGCCCGCCACCGAGATTCCGCCCGTGCTGGTGGTGGCCCTGGTGGCTGCCGGCGCCGTAGGACGCACCATCCGGGTCAGCCCGCTGTCGCTGATCAGAGACGTGGACTCCGACCGGCTGAGTTCGATCACCATCAGGATCGAAAACCCCGATGAGGGAGACGTACTCGGGTACGACGCTGCACTCCCGCAGAACGTCTCCGTGGCTCAGTCCGGCAGTGTGTTGACGTTCAGCGGCCCCGCAGCCGTGGCCGACTATGAGACCCTGCTGCGGTCGGTCACCCTCACATCGACGACCGCCGGCGTCAAGAACGTCACCTTCTCGGTCACCGACATCGGAGGGACCACCAACGTGCTTCCCGCCGGCACCGCGGTCACCGTGGTCGGGGTCCCCGCGACGTCGTTCGCTCCGGTGGTGGTTGCATCCCCGGTCGCGGCAGGAAGTGCCGGGTCGGCCATCCGGGTCAGTCCGATTCTGGTGATCGGCGACGTCGACTCGTCCCGACTCCGTTCTGCCACTGTCACTCTCGAGGGCTATGCCGACGGTGACGTGCTCGGCTTCGACGCCTCGGCGGCGCCGGGAATCCTGGCCAGCTACACCAATGGCCTTCTCACCTTCAGCGGTGAGGCCTCCGTCGAGGACTACCAGGCCCTGCTGCGCTCGGTGACACTGACATCGGCGACCCACGGCATCAAGACGGTCACCTTCATGGTCACCGACATCGACGGGGCAACCAACACCGTTCCCGCCGCGACCGCCGTGACCGTGGTCGGCGTGCCGGGAGTGGCGCTTCCGCCGCTGATCGTCGTCTCGCCCGTGGCTGCCGGCACCGTCGGTCGCCCCATCGCGGTCAGCCCCGTCGTCATCATCACCGACGTGGACTCGTCGCGTCTGCGCTCGGCGACGCTGACCATCGAGGGCTACCAGGACGGTGACGTCCTCGAGTTCGACGCTGCACTTGCATCCGGCATCTCTGCCGATTACACCGACGGCATCCTCACTTTCACCGGCGATGCCAGTGTCGAGGCCTACCAGGCGCTGTTGCGCTCCGTCACTCTGACCTCGGCGGCCGACGGTTTGAAGTCGGTGACGTTCGATATCGTCGACTCCGACGGGAGTGCAAGCGTCCTCCCCGCAGCGACCCTGGTGACCGTGGTCGGACTGCCGAGCCAGTCGGTCGCCCCGATCGTGCTGGTCTCGCCGGTGGCTGCCGGCCTGGTCGGCAAACCCGTTGCGGTCAGCCCGATTGCGGTGATCAGCGACGTGAACTCCACCCGGATCCGGTCTGCGACCGTGACCGTGGAGGGGTACGAGGACGGCGATGTCCTCGACTTCGACGCGGCCCTCGCCCCCGGTGTCTCGGGTAGCTACATCGACGGTGTGCTGACGTTCACCGGTGAAGCCACCACTGCCGAGTATCAGGCCCTGTTGCGGTCGGTCACCCTGACGTCGGCAACTGCCGGTCTCAGGACGGTTGCCTTCACGGTCACCGACCTCGAAGGCGCGTCCAGTTCGGTCTCGGCGGCGACGCTGGTGACGGTGGTCGGACTGCCGGACGCTGCATATGTTCCCGTCGTAGTTGTCGCGCCGGTGGCTGCCGGTGTTGCAGGCAAACCGATCCGGATCAGCCCCGTGACGATCATCAGCGACTTCGGTTCGACCCATCTCGATGCGGCCACAGTGACGGTCGAAAACCACCGGGACGGTGATGTTCTGAATTTCGATGCCGCTCTGGCTCAGGGCGTCTCGGGCTCCTACGCCGACGGTGTGCTGACCTTCACGGGCACCGCGACCGTCGCCGAATACCAGGCCCTGCTGCGGTCGGTCACACTCACCGCCACGGGGGCCGGCGTCAAGTCGGTGACCGTTTCGGTCACCGATGCACACGGCGCAACGAACAGCCTGCCCGCGGCCACGCTGGTGACCGTGGTCGGCGTCCCCGCCGTCACGCATGCCCCGATCGTCGTCGTCGCACCGGTAGCTGCCGGTCTGGTCGGCGACGCGATCACGGTGAGCCCCGTGCTGCTGATCGGCGACGCAGACTCCACCAGAATCCGTTCGGCCACCGTCACTCTGACAGGTCACACAGACGGTGACGTCCTCGGATTCGACAGCTCACTCGCGTCCGGTGTTTCGGGCAGCTACGTCGACGGTGTGCTGACGCTCACCGGCGCAGCGACGCTCGCCGATTATCAGGCCCTGCTGCAGTCGGTGACCCTGACGTCGCAGACGACGGGTTTGAAGACGGTCACCTTCTCGGTCACCGACGCCGAGGACAACACCAACGAGTTGGCGGCGCGGACTCTGGTGACCGTGGTCGGTGTGCCCGGTGTGTCGATCGCCCCGGTCGTCGTCGTTGCGCCCGTGGCCGCCGGCGTCGCAGGTAAGCCGGTACGTGTCAGCCCCATCGTGATCATCACCGATCCCGATTCCGACGAGATCAGCTCCGCACGAATAACTCTCGCCGACCATACGGCCGGCGACGTGCTCTCCTACACCGGTGCGCTACCGGCCGGGGTGGACGTGGGCTACACCGACGGAGTCCTGACGTTCAGCGGCGCGGCCTCCGCCGAGGACTATCAGCGGATGCTGGCCGCGGTCACGGTGACCTCGGCCGACGCCGGTGTGAAGGTGATCAGCTTCTCGGTGACCGATGCGCAGGGCAACGAAAGCGCCTTGTCCGCAGGCACCGTGGTCACGGTTCTCGATGTGCCCGCCGTGTCGTTGGCGCCCGTGGTGGTGGTGTCACCGTTGGCTGCCGGTGCTGCAGGCCGCCCCATCAGGGTCAGTCCTATCGTGGCCATCCGCGACCTGGACTCCGATCAGCTGCAGTCGGCGATCGTCACCATCACCGATGCCCAGGACGGCGACCTGCTGGACTACGTCGCGACCCTGCCCGCCGGTGTGACGGTCACGAACACCGGTGCCGTGCTGACGTTCACCGGTCCGGCGTCCGTGGCCGACTACGAAGCCCTGCTGCGCTCGGTGACGTTGACATCGGCGGTGGACGGCGTGAAGACGGTCAGCTTCTCGGTGACCGACATCGACGGCAAGACCAGCGCTGTAACGGCCGGCACCATCGTGACGGTCGTCGACGTGCCTGCATCACTGTTGGCGCCTGTCGTCGTGGTCTCGCCCGTTGCGGCGGGCACCACCGGCTCGTCGATCACCGTGAGCCCCGTTCTCGTCATCGGCGACGCCGACTCGACCCAATTGCGCGGTGCCCGAATTGTTCTCAACGGTGCTGAAGACGCCGATGTCCTCGGCTTCACCGCTGATCTACCCGAGAACGTGGTGGCGCATTACGCCGAGGGCGTCCTGACCTTCAGCGGCGCGGCCACTCTCGGCGAGTACCAGACGCTGCTGCGCTCGGTGACATTGACGTCGACGAGCGCGGGCCTGAAGGTGGTGTCGTTCTCCGTGACCGACGCCGAGGGCACCGCCAGTGCTGTTCCGGCCGGCACCGTAGTGACGGTCGTCGGAATCGACGGGACGTCGATCGCTCCGGTCGTGGTTGTCTCTCCGGTGGCCGCCGGCCTGGTCGGAAAGGCGATCGCCGTGAGCCCGGTCGCCGTGATCGCCGACGTCGATTCGGACCGCTTGCGCGGTGCACGCGTGGTTCTCGGCGATGCGCAAGATGGTGACCTGCTCGACTTCACTGCCGGGTTACCCGAAGGCGTCTCGGCCACCTACGCCGCCGGCGTGTTGACCTTCACCGGCGACGCGACTCTGAGCGAGTATCAGGCCTTGCTGCGATCGGTGACGCTGGCCTCGGCCGAGGCGGGCGTTCGCACCGTCAGCTTCTCGATCACCGATGTGGAAGGCAGAACCAGCACTCTGCCTGCGGGCACCATGGTGACCGTCGTCGGTGTGCCCGACCTGTCCTTCGATCCCGTCATCGTGGTGTCCCCGGTGGCCGCGGGCGTAGCCGGCAGCGCGATCAGGGTCACCCCCGTCGTCTTGATCACCGACATGGATTCGGACCGAATCCGTTCGGCGAAGGTGACCATCGACAACTACAGCGACGGTGATGTCCTGAGCTACAGCGCTCCGCTGCCGACGGGCGTCGTCGTCGACTACACCGCCGGTGTCCTGACGGTCGACGGGATCGCCTCTGCATCCGACTATCAGACGATTCTGGCAGCAGTGACGTTCACCTCGCCGACGGCCGGGATCAAGACCATCAGCTTCTCCATCACGGACGAGGACTTCAACGAGAGTTCGGTGTCGGCAGGCACCGTGGTCACCGTGGTCGGTGTTCCGGACGCACTACACGCACCGGTGGTTGTGGTGGCCCCGTTGGCCGCCGGGCGGGTGGGCTCTGCGATCCGGATCAGCCCCATCGTGGCGATCGCCGACGTCGACTCGGGTCGGCTGTCCGGCGCGACAGTCAGGATCACGGACGCCGACGCCGATGATGTCCTCGCTGTCGACGCCCTGCTTCCGGCCGGTGTGGACGTCGAATTCGCAAACGGCGTCCTGACATTCAGCGGATCAGCCACCGTCGCTCAGTACCGGGAGCTTCTGGCGTCGGTGACCTTCACCTCGCAGGCCTCCGGCGTCAAGACGGTCAGCTTCACCGTCACCGACCTCGAGGGCCATACCAGCACGGTGAGTGCGGGCACGGCGGTCACGGTCGTGGGCGTCCCGGGCGTGTCGATTCCACCCGTGGTCGTCGTGTCGCCGGTGGCCGCCGGAAGCGTCGGTTCGGAGATCACCGTCAGCCCCATCGTCGTGATCACCGACCTGGACTCCGGTCGGCTGCGGTCGGCGACGGTCACGGTGCGTGACGCGGCCGCCGGAGACGTCCTCTCCTACAGCGGAACTCTGCCCGACGGATTCGACGTGTCCTACACCGGTGGCGTGCTGACGATCAGCGGTGATGGCACCGTCGCGCAGTACGAGGCGGTGCTGGCAGCAGTGACTCTGACCTCGACCACCGATGGGTTCAAGACGGTCAGCTTCGCCGTCACTGACAGCGACGGCATCACCAGCGCCTTGGCCGCCGCCACGCTCGTCACGGTGGTCGGTGCGCCCGAGCTGACGATCGCTCCCGTGGTGGTCGCCACACCGGTCGCAGCCGGCCGGGCGGGGTCGACCATCACCGTGAGTCCCGTCATGGTGATCACCGACCTGGATTCCGGGCGGATCCGTTCTGCCACCGTCACCATCGGAAACTATGACGACGGAGACGTCCTGGCGTACACGGGAACCCTGCCGTCCGGTGTGACGGTGGGCTACGCCAACGGGGTGCTGACCTTCGACGGTGAGGCGACGGTCGCTCAGTACGAGGCGATGTTGGCCGCGGTCACACTGAGTTCCGCAGCGGCAGGACTCAAGTCGGTCAGTTTCACCGTCACCGACGTCGACGGCAACGAGAACAAGGTTCCAGCCGCGACCATGGTCACCGTGGTCGACGCCCCGATCAAGGTGTCGCCGCTGGTGGTGGTTGCGCCGGCGGCGCTCGGCACCATGGGTAACCCGATCCGGGTCAGCCCGATCGTCGCGATCACCGACCTCGACTCGTCGGACCTCGACGGTGCCACCGTCACAATCGGCGGGTATGTGGACGGTGATCTGCTGACCTACTCCGGTCCGCTGCCCGGCAATGTGGTGGCCGACTTCGCAGGCGGCGTACTGACTTTCACCGGCACTGCCTCGGTGGAGGACTACCGTGCGCTACTGGAGTCGGTGATGTTCACCGCAGCTGAGCCCAGTCTGAAGACCATCAGCTTCACGGTCACCGACACCGACGGCAACATCAGCAAGGTGCCGGCAGGCACCATCGTCACGACGTCGCCGTCCACCGTCGCGGTACCACCGCTGGTCGTGGTCATGCCCACTGCGCTCGGAACCGAGGGGACCCCCATCAGGGTGAGTCGGCTCGTGGTGATCGCCGATTTGGACTCGTCGCAGATCGGCTCAGCCACCGTGACGATCGACGACTGGAAGAGCGGTGACGTCCTCGGCTTCACCGGGGCGCTTCTTCCGGATACCGTCAGCGGTGAATTCGTCGACGGCACACTGACATTCACCGGCATCGCCTCGGCGGCTGAGTACCAGGCCTTGCTGGCGTCGGTGACGTTGACCTCGCCGACGGCAGGGTTGAAATCGGTCAGCTTCACCGTCGCCGACGCGGAGAACAACACAAGCCAGGTGCCGGCCGGCACTGTGGTGACGGTGGTGGGCGAACAGACCCAGTTGGCGCCGTTGGTGCTCGTCGCACCGCTGATGTCCGGCACGGTGGGCAACCCGATCAAGGTCAGTCCGATCGTGACGATCGCGGATCTCGACTCGGACCTGCTGGGAGCCGTCCGCGTCGTGATCGAGAACTTCCGGGTCGGCGATTCGCTGAGCTACGACTCATCGAAGATTCCGACGGGAGTGTTGCTCGCCACCGGTTCGGAGGGTGTCCTCGAGTTCCAAGGTGACGCGTCGATCGACGAGTACCGCGAACTGCTCCAGTCGGTGGCGTTGACGTCCACGACCGTCGGCTTGAAGTCGGTGAGCTTCACGGTCACCGATGTCGAGGGCAACGTCAGCACCGTCCCGGCAGGCACCGTGGTGACTGTGGTCGGATTGCCGTCGTCGGCGAATCCGGTGGTGCTGACCTCTGTTGTCGGGGTGAACTACACCGCAGGCTCCGGTGGGCGACCAGTTGACCCGAATCTGATTCTGTTGGACGCAGATTCAGAAATACTGACCGGCGCCACCGTGACGATCGGCAATCGTGCCGACGGAGATGCATTGAGCTTCGGGACACTTCCCGAAGGCATTCAGGGCAGCTACAGCAATGGCGTGTTGACCTTCACCGGTACCGCGTCGGTGTCGGACTACCAGGCGCTGCTGCGCTCGGTGACGTTCTCGACCACCTCGTCGGCGCTGGCGTCCATCAAGTCGATCAGTTTCACCGTCACCGACGACGAGGGCGGCGTCAGCCTCCCAGGCGGTGTGGCGGTCACCGTGTTGGCACTGCCGGTTCAGGCAAAGCCGGTCGTCGTCACGTCGCTGGCGAATGTGAACTATCAGGCCGGCAGTTCGGCGGCGCGGGTCGACCGGAATCTGCTGATCTTCGACGTGGATTCGGAGAACATCAAGGGTGCGGTCGTCCGCATCGTGGGCGGTGCCTCCGCAGGGGAGAGCCTCGGTTTCAGCGAACCGGCGGGAATCGTGGATTTCAACGCTGCCTACGATTCCGCCACGGGCACACTGACGTTCACCGGAATCGGCTCGAAGGCTGCTTATCAGGAGTTGCTGCGGTCGGTGACGTTCAGCTCGACGTCCGATGCGCTGGCCACCATCAAGTCGATCTCGTTCACGATCACTGATGCCCAGGACAACGAGAGTCTGCCCGGGCTGGTTGCGGTCACCATCCTGAAGGCCGCCACCTCACTGCCTCCGTTGGTGGTCACCTCGTTGGTCAATGTCGAGTACACGATCGGTAACACGCCCATAGTTGTCGACGGCGGGCTACGGCTGTTGGATGTGGACTCGGAGACACTCCGAGGAGCCACAGTGAAGATCGGGCTGGGTTTTGCGTCAGGCGATGCCTTGACGTTCGACCATTTGTTGGCGTCGCAATTCGAAGTTTCTGGAAGCTATGACGAAAACACGGGAACCCTGACGTTCACCGGCCCCGCATCGATCGACATGTATCAGCAGCTCCTGCGGACGGTGAAGATCTCGACGACGCCGGCTGCGCTACCTACGCCCAAGGCGGTCGAATTCCAGGTGACTGACGGCGCTGGATCAACGAGCCTTCCAGGCTTGGTAGCAGTGACTGTGCTTACGAAACCGACGGGGCTACCGCCGCTGGTCCTGGCGATAGCCGGTCCGACTTACACGGCTGGAAACGTGCCCGGCAAGGTGACTTCGGGTGTCACCATTACGGACCTCGAGTTCGACCGAATCAAGAGCGCGACAATCCAGATCACCGGAAACTATGTGGCTGGTCAGGATGTGCTGTCGTTCACTGCGAACTACGGAGTCACCGGATCGTTCAACGCGGCAACAGGCACGTTGACCCTGACAGCAGCAGACCCGATCAGTGCCGGGCAGTTCGCAAGTGTCCTGAACTCGGTGACGATCGCGACGCCCGCTGACGCTACCTCAGCTGTGAAGACACTGACTTTCACCGTCACGGACGAGCGGTTCGCGACCAGTTCATCGGTGGACGTCTACGTCACGGTCAAAGCGAATACCGCTCCGACGGTTATCGCCGACTTCGTCGCAGATCTGGTGGGTCTGCTCGATGGGGAACCGAAGATCGCTGGCCTGGCGACGATTTCCGATGATTCCACATATCTGCGAGGCGCAGTCGTCAAACTGACTGACGCCATTTCCGGTGACGAACTCACCTACCTGTTGAACTCGAACTCTGGGGCGATCAGCGTTGTTGTCTCGTCTGACCGTAAGACACTGACCTTTTCGGGTTCAGGGACAGTCGCGCAGTACGAATGGGTGCTGCGCAATATCTCACTGAAGAAGGCCACAACCCCGATCTTGGGAGCTCCGGTTTATGGATTCCGGACAGTCACCATTCAAGTGGAGGATCAGTACGGTTTGATGAGTGACATACGAACCATCCGGTCGGCGTTCACCGTGATTCTGTAGTCCGCTGGCCCGAGCAGGTCGTCGGTCGATGACGTAGCCCTTCTCGGCTCGGCGGCGCTGGCCATGGGGAGTACTCCGCATAGCGGCTGGCGCGCATCATGACGGAGGTAGAACCCACTTCGGTATCGAGCTTGTTCGAGCGCGACGTCATCCGCGCGCTCTCGTGACCCTGCCCGCCCGAAATGGCAAATTTTGACACTTGCGAAGGTGGCGGCGGGTGCCTCAACAGCGTCCACTGCACCTGAACGTCTGACGCTCGGGTCCGTCCACGGCTTGAGGCTGCCCCGTCCTTAGCGCGGTCAGACCCGCTGTGACCACGCGCTATTGACGCGAACACGGCTGCCATTACATGACGAAACGACTGCTTAGTGTCACCGGATGGCGCGTGCGTTAGCCATACTGCGGTCACCTGCGGGAGAGGCCACATGTCAGTCCACTTCGGTAGTTCAGCTGACGCGGACGAAGATTTGCTGTACGACCTATAGAGGTCGAGATAAAGGGATTATCCGACCATCATGGTTCGCTGTGTGCTTCGAAACGCAAGCAAACCGGCAATTCCGCTATCTAAAGTTTCGCAATTGCCGTACATTCTGCTTCAATAAGCAAAAAGCGTCGCGCTGGTGCGTTTTCAGCAAACGTGAGTGAACGTACTGGTGCGAAGTGGCGACCAAATGCCGCGTTGCAGGCGCGACATCGGCACCTCGACTGCGGCGCTCCGTCAGAGTGCTCGCGCGGGCGGCAGAACAACTGGATATGGCGGGGTGTGCCGCCACAGCAAATGGAGGATGAGTATGTGTGCGAGCCCGGCCCGTCACCGTGCCCCGCGTCGCGAGTCCGGTGCAGAACGACAGTTCTGGACGGCCAGTGACCTGCTGACCACCGCTGGAGGGCAGGCCAGGCATGCACGCCCTCTCGCCCCGAAGTACGCACTTCCCATCGGACGTGTCGGAGCGCTGGCTGTGTCGTTCGGGATCGGACTGGCCCTCGCGAACTCGTCGGGTCTGGCGTATGCCGACAGTGATACCGAGTCCTCGGTGTCGGCCAGTCGCGACGCCGACCGTTCAACTTCCGGACCCCGCCGGTCGGGTATCGACCGGCCGACTCCCACGCAGGCCGGCGACACGGCCGACGAGGCAGTGGAACTCGTCGACCAAGAACTCGAAGATCCCGAGATTGATGAAGATCCGAGCGAGCCGTCGGGGCCTGATCCGGATCTCCCGGACGAAACGGACCCGTCGGGTCCGCACGTTGATACTGAGCGTCCGATCCTCCCCGTCGACTCCGAGACTGCGTCGAACTCCGGTGGCGGCACGTCGGGACGCGACTCCGGCAGGGCGATCGCAGTAGAAGACGATCCCGAAGACTCCGCAGCCGGTCTCGACGAGACCGCGACGGTCATTGACGACGACGTTACCGATGAGAGCAGCGACGAGACCGTCTCCAACAATGTTGAAACGCAGGAGATCACGGTTGTCGACGCAGCACCGACCACCAGCAGCGCTTCACGTGCCTCGGCCAGCCGCATCGCGGAGGAGGATACGGAGAACGTCAATATCGTCGCGGCACTCGTCTCGAGCGTCATATCACCGTTCGCGGACCCCGCAGCCCCCGCGCAGGCACCCTGGTTCGATGCGCTGCTGGCCTGGGTGCGCCGTCAGATCACGCACACGTTCTTCAACAAGACTCCAGTTGTCGGGCCAGTTCGAACCGAGCAGATCATCACCGGGCAGATCCTGGTCGACATCCCGGCTTACGACCCGAACGGTGACCCGCTGACGTACAGGATCGTCCAGCCGAAATACGGCCTGGTGCACCGTGACTTGATCACGGGCAAGTTCATCTACACCCCTACCTCGATAGTTACCGGTGGACCGATTACTGACACTTTCAAGGTTGTCGTCAGTGATTCGTCGGAGCATCTGACGGGCGGCCTGGGCGCCGTGCTCGGCGTGCTCCATACGATTGCCAAGATCTTCGGGATCGCGCAGGCCGACACAGTCACCGTGACCGTGCCTTTGACTGTCGACCCGATCGTCAAGTTGCCTCCGGCGGTGGTGACGATCGGTGCGCCGTTGTTCCGGTTGGGTGGTTCGCCGGTGCGGGTGATCTCTTCGGCGTCGATCACTGACTTGGATTCCGATCAGTTGTCTGGTGCGACGGTGCGGATCGCGACCGGCGCCAAAACTGGTGATGTGTTGGGCCTCAGCGCCATCGAGGGCAACCCGATCACGGGCACCTGGGATGCGGAGACGATGACCTTGACCCTCTCCGGGGCCGCGACCATCGCTCAGTACGAAGCGGCACTCAAAGCAGTCACGTTCACCACCACCGAAGGCGGCCTGCCCCGTGCACTCACGATCTCGGTGACCGATGAGGCCGAGGTTGGGTCGTTGGTGCCGGGCGCTGCGTTGGTGACCGTGATCGGACTGCCGCCGGCGGTGGTGACAATTGGTGCTCCGTTGTTCCGGTTGGGTGGTTCGCCGGTGCGGGTGATCTCTTCGGCGTCGATCACTGACTTGGATTCTGATCAGTTGTCTGGTGCGACGGTGCGGATCGCGACCGGCGCCAAGACCGGCGATGTGTTGGGCTTTAGCGCCATCGAGGGCAACCCCATCACCGGGACTTGGGATGCCAACACCATGACCTTGACCCTCTCCGGGGTTGCGACCATCGCTCAGTACGAAGCAGCTTTGAAGGCCGTTACGTTCGCGACGACTGAGGGCGGCCTGCCGCGTGGCCTGAGCGTCTCGGTGACCGATGAGGCCGAGGTCGCCTCACTCGTGCCGGGTGCTGCGTTGGTGACCGTGATCGGCCTGCCCCCGGCGGTGGTGACGATCGGTGCTCCGTTGTTCCGGTTGGGTGGTTCCCCGGTGCGGGTGATCACCTCAGCCTCGATCACCGATCTGGATTCCGATCAGCTCTCCGGTGCGACGGTACGCATCGCCACGGGGGCCAAGACTGGTGACGTTCTTGGTTTTACCGCGATCGAGGGCAATCCGATCACGGGCACCTGGGATGCGCAGACGTTGACGTTGACGTTGAGCGGGTTGGCGACTATCGCCCAATACGAGGCTGCGTTGAAGGCCATCACGTTCAGCACGACTGAGGGCGGTGTGCCGCGTGGCCTGACCGTCTCGGTGACTGACGAGGCCGAGGTCGCCTCACTCGTCCCGGGTGCTGCGTTGGTGACCGTGATTGGCCTGCCGCCGGCGGTGGTGACGATCGGTGCTCCGTTGTTCCGGTTGGGTGGTTCCCCGGTGCGGGTGATCACCTCAGCCTCGATCACCGATCTGGATTCCGATCAGCTCTCCGGTGCCACGGTGCGGATCGCGAACGGCGCCAAGACCGGCGATGTGTTGGGCTTCGACGCCATCGAGGGCAATCCGATCACCGCGTCGTGG
>NZ_JBNMQU010000016.1:0-113348 GCF_050205565.1 Mycobacterium sp. SMC-4
CCGCGGCGCCTCATCCAAATACTTCTTCGGCAGATGATTCTTGAACATATCCGGCGGCTCGACGATGTGATCGTCCACGCTGATCAAAATCATGTCGTCTTTGTGCATGATGGCTTTCCTTCCGCCCCGGGCTCCCACTCGAGGACATCTGGTCGCTGCCGTTGTTCTCCTTCCAAGGAAACTAGCTTCTCGCTGAGCGAGAATCAACGTTCGGCAGTGACATCGATGCTGGCAGACGGTGAGGAAGACCGCGCGTCCTCGCCGCGCTGACCGGCCATTTCGGCCGCCTCCGTTGACGCCGACATCAGAAAGTGGAAATCTGTTGGTCAAATATGAGAACCTGATTCTCATGAACGAGAGGAGGCCGACGGTGCGAGTGGCCCCACTGCCCGCGGACCAGTGGGACGAGGCCGTCGACAAGGCGCTTTCGGGCCTGATGCCGGCGGAGATGCGCAACCCGGAGGGGACCGGCAACCTCGTCGCCACCCTGGTGCGGCACCCGAAGCTCGCTCGAGGGTTTCTCCGGTTCAACTTCCAGTTGCTCTACGGGGCCAGCCTGCCCGAGCGGCTGCGCGAGCTGGCGGTGCTCCGGATCGCCCACAACACCAACTGCGAGTACGAGTGGCGTCACCACGTCACCATGGGCCGCGACGTCGGACTCACCGACGAGGACATCGACGGCGTCACCCGCGGGGAGGCTGCCGACGAAGTCGACCGCGCCGTCCTGGCCGCGGTCGACGAGCTCCGAGACCGCGCCGCCATCTCCGACTCCACCTGGACAACGCTGTCCAACCACCTCGACGAGCGCCAGCTGATGGAGCTCGTCTTCACAATCGGCTGCTATGGCTCACTCGCCATGGCGATCAACACCTTTGGCGTAGAACCCGACGCCAGTACCGACCCAGAGAGGTAGCGAACCCAATGGCACACTTCCCGAAACCTGCCGCCGGCAGCTGGACCGAGAACTGGCCCGAACTCGGCACCACTCCGGTCAACTACGAGGACTCGATCGACCCCGAGCACTGGAAGCTCGAGCAACAGGCGATCTTCCGCAAGACATGGCTCAAGGTCGGCCGGGTCGAGCAGCTGCCCAAGAAGGGAAGCTACTTCACCCGCGAGATGCCGTCGGTCGGACCCGGGACCTCGATCATCATCGTCAACGACGGCGAACAGGTTCGGGCGTTCTACAACCTGTGCCGGCACCGCGGCAACAAGCTGGTGTGGAACGACTACCCCGGCGAGGAGACTTCCGGCAGCTGCCGCCAGTTCGTCTGCAAGTACCACGCCTGGCGCTACAACCTCAAGGGCGACCTCACCTTCGTCCAGCAGGAGCAGGAGTTCTTCGACCTCGACAAGCAGGACTACCCGCTCAAGCCGGTGCGCTGCGAGGTGTGGGAGGGCTTCATCTTCGTCAACTTCGACGACAACGCCGTCTCGCTCGAGGAGTACCTCGGCGAATTCGGCCAGGGCTTGAAGGGCTACCCCTTCCACGAGATGACCGAGCACTACAGCTACCGCGCGGAGATCAAGTCGAACTGGAAGCTGTTCATCGACGCGTTCGTCGAGTTCTACCACGCGCCGATCCTGCACATGAAGCAGGCCGAGAAGGAGGAAGCCGAGAAGCTCGCCAAGTTCGGTTTCGAGGCGCTGCACTACGACATCAAGGGCGACCACTCGATGATCTCGTCCTGGGGCGGCATGAGCCCGCCCAAGGATCTCAAGATGGTCAAGCCCATCGAGCGCATCCTGCACAGCGGCCTGTTCGGACCGTGGGACCGCCCCAAGATCAAAGGCATCCTGCCCGACGAGCTGCCGCCGGCGATCAACCCGGGCCGCCACAAGACCTGGGGCCAGGACTCGTTCGAGTTCTTCCCGAACTTCACCCTGCTGTTCTGGGTGCCCGGCTGGTATCTCACCTACAACTACTGGCCCACCGGGGTGGACACCCACATCTTCGAGGCCGATCTCTACTTCGTGCCGCCGAAGAACCTGCGCGAGCGGTTGTCTCAGGAGCTGGCCGCGGTGACATTCAAGGAGTACGCGTTCCAGGACGCCAACACCCTGGAGGCCACCCAGACCCAGATCGGCACCCGGGCCGTGCTCGACTTCCCGCTCTGCGATCAGGAAGTGTTGCTGCGTCACCTGCACCACACCGCCCACAAGTACGTGGACCGGTACAAGGAGTCTCTCGCAAACCAGAACGGGTCAACGAACGGCAAGCACACCACCACCGAGTCGAAGGAAGCCGCCAATGCCTAAGCTGCCCGAGGAATTCGCCGATCTGGAGCGGTTCGCCGACTGGTGCCTGCCCACCGAGGAGGAGCGCTACCAGAAGCGCCTCAATTCCACGATGGAGGAGATGCAGGAGCTCTACGACGCCGGCCTGGCCCGTCTCGAGGACATCATGGTCTACGTGGACGCCCGGTTCCCGCTCAAGAGCATGCCCGATGACGCCAAGGCTCTTGTGCACCTGGGCCAGTCGATCGTCATGGTGAGCTTCCCCGTCGAGGTCTGGAAGCAGCCGCGGGTCCTCGACAGCGGCGCGGCCTATATCAACCTGATCAAGGAGCCGGTGGTCTGACGGTGGCCACGTCCGGCGCTCTTCGCGCAAACGGCTCATTGACGACCCTCAAGGCAGCGGGTCTCGTCGACGTCGACACCGGGGAGATCCTCCCCGGTGTCGTCCGTATCGACGGTGACCGCATCGTCGGAATCGGCGGAACACCCGAAGGCGAGATCATCGATCTCGGGGATTCCATCCTGCTTCCTGGCCTGATGGACATGGAAGTCAACCTCCTGATGGGTGGTCGCGGAGAGAACCCCGGGCTGTCTCAGGTCCAGGACGATCCGCCGACGCGGGTGCTGCGCGCAGTGGGGAACGCCCGGCGCACACTGCGGGCGGGATTCACGACGGTGCGCAATCTCGGATTGTTCGTCAAGACAGGCGGATTCCTGCTCGACGTCGCACTGGGCAAAGCCATCGACGCCGGCTGGATCGAAGGTCCGCGAGTCATCCCCGCGGGTCACGCCATCACACCGACGGGCGGTCACCTCGACCCGACGATGTTCGCCGCGTTCATGCCCGGCGTGCTCGAGCTGACCATCGAGGAGGGCATCGCCAACGGGGTCGACGAGATCCGCAAGGCGGTGCGCTACCAGATCAAGCACGGCGCGCAACTGATCAAGGTGTGCTGCTCGGGCGGCGTCATGTCGCTGACGGGAGAGGCCGGGGCACAACACTATTCGGACGAAGAGCTGCGTGTGATCGTCGATGAGGCGCATCGCCGCGGTCTGCGGGTCGCCGCGCACACCCACGGCGCCGAAGCCGTCAAGCACGCCGTCGACTGCGGAATCGACTGCATCGAGCACGGATTCCTGATGGACGACGAGGCCATCCAGATGATGGTCGACAACGACCGCTTCCTGGTGACCACGCGACGACTGGCCGAGTACATGGACGTCTCGAAGGCCCCGCCGGAACTGCAAGCCAAGGCCGCCGAGATGTTCCCGAAGGCTCGGACGTCGATCAAGGCCGCCTACGAGGCCGGCGTGAAGATCGCCGTGGGCACCGACGCCCCGGCGATTCCGCACGGAAAGAACGCCGACGAACTGGTCACGCTGGTGGACTGGGGCATGCCGCCGGCAGCCGTGCTGCGGTCAGCGACGGTCGTGGCAGCGGATCTGATCAACAAGTCGGACTCGCTCGGCAGGCTCGCCGAGGGATACCTCGCTGACATCATCGCGGTGCCCGGCAATCCGCTGGAGGACATCGGCGTTACACGCAATGTCAACTTTGTAATGAAGGGCGGTAAGGTCTACCGACATGAGCAACCGAACTGAGGATCTCGTCGAGATCCAACAGCTCCTGGCGAAATACGCAGTCACCATCACCCAGGGTGACATCGACGGACTGGTCTCGGTGTTCACGCCGGACGGGACCTACAGCGCATTCGGCTCGACGTACACGCTGAACCGCTTCCCCGAGCTGGTCGACGCCGCGCCCAAGGGGCTCTTCATGACCGGCACCTCACTGGTGACGCTCGACGCCGACGACCCGGACAAGGCGACCGGCACCCAGCCGTTGTGCTTCATCGAGCACTCGAAGCACGACATGCGCATCGGCTATTACAACGACACCTACCTCCGCACCGACGACGGCTGGCGGTTGAAAACCCGTGCCATGACGTTCATTCGGCGCAACGGTGAGCACGACTCCGGACGCCCGCACGCCATCGGACGGCCGGAGGCGGGATGATCTCCACCGACACCGCCGAGTTCCGGTCCCAGCTGCAGGCGTGGCTCGACGAGAACGACCTGACTCCGCCGGACGGCGCGCACTCCCTGGAAGACCACATCCGGCAGTTCTTCCGCGTCCAGCGGGCGCTCTACGACGCCGGCTGGAATCGCTACGGCTGGCCTGAAGCGGCCGGCGGACTCGGCGGTCCGGCAATCCTGCGCGCAGTGGTCGGCGAAGAAGTCGTGGGCCGGCGGCTCGCCGAGCCCGGACCGTATTCGATGCTCGAGGTACTGACCCCGACGATGATCGACTACGCCCCGGACGGTCTGGCCGCCGAAATGGTGCCCAAGCTTCTCAGCGGCGAAGAGCTGTGGTGCCAAGGGTTTTCCGAGCCCGGCTCCGGCAGCGACCTGGCCTCGCTGACCACGCGCGCCACCCAGCGGGGTGATCAGTGGGTGATCAACGGGCAGAAGGTCTGGACCAGCTTCGCCCAGTTCTCGCAGCGGTGCATCCTGCTCACGCGCACTGGCGACGCCGACACTCCCAACCACCAGGCGATCACGGCGTTCTTTGTCGACATGGACACCCCCGGGATCACGGTGCGCCCTCTGCACACCATGCACGGCGTCGACGAGTTCTGCGAGGTGTACTTCGACGACGTCGTCGTCGGCGCCGACCGGATGCTCGGAAAGCCCGGTGATGGCTGGCAACTCGCGATGGACCTGCTGCCCTACGAGCGGTCCAGCTGCTTCTGGCAACGCATCGCGTACCTGTACTCCCGGTTCGACGAGCTGATCGGCATCGTCAAAGGCCTGGGCACCGCGTCGGACTCCGACCTCGGTGAGGTGTATCTGGCCCTGCACACGTTGCGGTGCCGGTCCCGGGCCACCCAGCACCGGCTGGCAGACGGACAGCGACTGGGTCCGGACACCTCGATCGACAAGGTGCTGCTCGCCGGCGCTGAACAACAGTTCTACGACACCGTCCGCGATCTCTTGCCCAGCGTGATCGAACTCGAAAACTCTGACTGGCGCACCGAGTTCCTGTATTCGCGGGCTGCCACGATCTACGGAGGCACCGCCGAAGTGCAGCGCAACATCATCGCTCGCCGTCTGCTGGATCTCGGGAAGGAGTGACCATGGACCAGAACATGGACGCCCAGTCACTCGGCATGCTCGAGGACACCCTGCGCAAGACCATGCTGGCGGCCTCTGGCCCCGAGCTCGACACGGCGCTGGCCGAGCTGGGTTGGGCCGAGATGCTGTCGGACATGCCGGATGTCGCGATCCCACTTGTGTTCCGCCTGCTGGGCGAGACCGGTTCGTACGCGTCGGTGCTCAACGACGTGATGCTCGAGACGATCGGCGCCGAGCCCGGGGGTACGCCCCCGATGCCGTACACCGGCGGCGGCTGGGTGGTGTGGGAGCGCACCCCGAGTGCGGAATCCCCCACGCTGGGCGGTCTACCGCTGAAGCGGGTGCCCGACGGGGAGTTGATGCGCATGGGCGAAGCCCGGCGTGCCGTGGGCTGGTGGCTGGTGGGTTCGGCACGCGCGATGCTGAGCCTGGCCCGCCAACACGCGCTCGACCGCGTGCAGTTCGGCCGTCCGATCGCGGGCTTCCAGGCGGTGCGTCACCGGTTGGCGGAGACCTTGGTCGCCATCGAGGGCGCCGAGGCGACGCTGGAGCTTCCCGGCACCGAGAGTGCGGACCTGACCGCCATGCTGGCCAAAGCAGCGGCGGGCAAGGCCGCGCTGACCGCTGCGAAGCACTGTCAGCAGGTGCTCGCCGGTGTCGGTTTCACCGACGAGCACGAACTGCACGTGCACATCAAGCGCGCCATGGTGCTCGACGGATTGCTGGGCAACTCAAAGGAATTGGCGCGTAAGGCCGGTGCCGGCCTGCGTGCCCGCGGTTCGGTCCCCCGCCTGGCCTACCTCTGACTCCGTTCTGGGCGAGACTCCCTTCTGGGCGAGACTCGCGTTCCGCGTGACTCCGTTCCGCGAAAGCGCGTGTCTGTCCGGCGACACGCCGAGACAGCGCGCGCTTTTGCGTACGGTCGCGGCCGACGAACGCGCGCAAAATGCCGTAGCTGCCCGGCGCGCCGCCGAACAGACACGCGCGCTCGACAAAACGGGGCGAGGGGCTACTACTTGATGTTGGCCTTCATCTCGTCGAGATTGACCAGCACCGGCCATCCGCCCACGCTCAACGCGTTGCCGTGGCCCGTCTGATGCACGTCGAAGACCGACTGGATGGCGGCGTAGAAGCCCTGCACGTCGAGCGTCTGGTTGACCGCGCGCTTGGCCTGCCGTAGCGCGAACGGCGGCATCTTCGCGATCTGCTCGGCCAGCGCCCGCGTCTCGGCGTCGAGCTGATCGCGCGGCACCACCTTGTTGACCATTCCGGTGCTGTGCACTTCCTCTGCGGTCATCGCCCGGCCGGTGAACAGGATCTCCTTGGCCTTTCTGGGCCCGAGTTCCCAAGTGTGCCCGTGGTATTCGACACCGCCGATACCCATCAGCACCACCGGGTCGGAGAACTGCGCATCATCGGCGGCGATGATCAGGTCGCACGGCCAGCACAACAGCAAGCCGCCGGAGATGCATCGGCCCTGCACCGCGGCGATCGACGGCTTGGGCACATTACGCCAGCGCAAGGTGTATTCGAGGTAGCGCTTGGCTTCGTGCTGAATGATGAATTCCAGCGTGATCTTGTCCGGAACGGGTCCTCCGCCGCGCAGATCATGGCCGGCGGAGAAGTGCTTTCCATTCGCGCGCAGCACGATCACTGCCACCTCGGGGTCTTCTGCAGCCCGCTGCCACGCCGCGTCGAGTTCGTCGAGCAGTTCGGGGTTCTGCGCATTGGCGGCCTCCGGCCGGTTCAGCGTGATCGTGGCGATCTTGTCGGCGACCTCGTAGTCGATGTACATGCGGCAAATCCTCGGGGTTTCAGCGCAGCGGGTGCGGGTATTGAGAGCGGGAATCGCGTCGATTGGAAATGCCGCGATTCGGACAGCTCCTTGTGAAGGCCTTCTATTATCTCGAAAACGAGAATACTATTCTCGCGATGAGGAAGTTACAATCTCTGACACGAGGGCCGAGAGGGGGTCGAGGACCGCAATGGCAAGACGATCTCCGGTACAGTCAGTCCATGTTCTTCCCAACCGGTCTGCAGCCGACGGGCCGCCGGTGACCACGCCGAGCGAGGAGCCGGCCTGGAAGCAGCGCGCCGTCGAGCGGTCCATCAAGACCGCCAAGCTCCGCGCCGCCCAGCGTGTGCAGCGCTTTCTCGACGCCGCACAGGCCATCATCATCGAAAAGGGCAGCACCGACTTCACCGTCCAAGAGGTCGTGGACCGGTCGCGCCAGTCGCTTCGCAGCTTCTACCTGCAGTTCGACGGTAAACACGAGCTTCTGCTGGCCCTGTTCGAAGACGCTCTGAGCCGGTCGGCGGACCAGATCCGCGCCGCGACGTCCGGCCAGGAGGACCCGCTCGAGCGACTCAAAGTCGCCATCCAGTTGCTGTTCGAGACGTCGCGCCCCGACCCGGCGGCCAAACGTCCTCTGTTCACAGACTTCGCCCCCCGTTTGCTGGTCTCACATCCCTCCGAGGTGAAGATCGCCCACGCTCCGCTGCTTGCTTTGCTCACGGAGTTGATGGAGGACGCCGGCGCCGCCGGGAAGCTCCGCGAGGGCATCAATCCGAAGCGCATGGCGGCCATGACCATGCAGACGGTGATGTTCGTCGCACAGAGCAGCGGCGATGCCGGCGACGGTACTCCGAATCCCATCACGGCCGACGAGGTCTGGGACTTCTGCGCGCACGGTTTCGCCGCACGCTAGGTCCGAGAACCCCGCTCTCACGAGTCAGAATCGCCAAATCGGCAGTTGACGCTTCCGCTTACCCAAAAGACCTGTTCAACGCCGTCCATTCACATGAGAGGCATGTTCTTCTAATCGGAGAGCGCGCTCTGCCGTGATTGAGTCCACCATTGACACTTCGCTGTAAGGAGTGCCACAGTGTGAGACAGATGGCAGCCCGCTGTCTTACGACTTCTGTCTAAAAAGCACCGGTCCGGCGAGAGGGATACCGTGACGATCAGCGCTGAGAATTCCGACGTACAGAATGCCCAGCCAGCCGACCTGTCCTACGACCCCTACAGCGTCGATCTCAATATGGCCCCTTACGAGGTCTTCGCCCGCCTCCGCGAAGAGGCGCCTCTCTACTACAACGAGACACACGACTTCTACGCCCTGAGTCGCTACGACGACGTCAACAAGGCCCTGATCGGCCACGAGACCTTCATCTCCGGTCGTGGCGCGCTCCTGGAAATCATCAAGTCAGGCATGGAGATCCCGCCCGGCACTTTGATTTTCGAAGATCCGCCGATCCACAACATCCATCGCAACCTGCTGTCGCGGATGTTCACCCCGCGCAAGGTGCTGGCGCTCGAGCCGCAGATCCGCGAGTTCACCGCCCGCTGCCTGGATCCGCTCGTGGGCACGAACCGATTCGACTTCGTCAACGACCTCGGCGAGCAGATGCCCATGCGGGTGATCGGGATGCTACTGGGTATCCCCGAAGAGCATCAGCGTCGGGTCACCGAGCACGGCGAGGCCACGCTGCAGAGCGAGAACGCCGACCTGATGGCCACCGGTGAGGTGTTCGAGGAGTTCATCGACTACCGCACCAAGCACCCGTCCGACGACATCATGACCGATCTGCTCAACGTCGAGTTCGAGGACGAGACCGGTACGGTGCGGCGGCTGCGTCGCGACGAGCTGCTGATGTACCTGACAGTGGTGGCGACCGCTGGTTCCGAGACCACGACCCGGTTGATCGGATGGGCCGGCAAGACGCTTGCCGATTACCCCGACCAGCGTCGCGAGCTGGCGCAGAATCCGAGCCTGATCCCCCAGGCGATCGAAGAGATCCTGCGCTGGGAGCCGCCTGCGCTGCACATGGCCCGCTACGTCACGCGTGACACCGAGTACTACGGGCAAAAGGTGCCCGCCGGCAGCGCGATGCTGCTGATGATCGGTGCGGCCAACCGCGATCACCGTCGCTTCCCGCCCAACGGTGACGTCTTCGACATCCATCGAGAACTGCGCTCCCACTTGACCTTCGGCGCCGGGACACACTTCTGCATGGGCAACGCCCTGGCCCGGCTCGAAGGCCGGGTCGCGCTCGAAGAGATCCTCAAGCGGTTCCCCGAATGGGAAGTCGACTGGGACAACGCCCGTCCGTCGCAGACCACAGCGGTGCGCGGCTGGGAATCCATGCCCACCCTCATCGCCTGAACCCACCCACCCCACCACGACAGTAAGGATCCGAAAGAACATGGCAGGACGTCTAGAAGGCAAGGTCGCATTCATCACCGGCGCCGCGCGTGGGCAGGGACGGGCGCATGCCGTCCGGATGGCCGAGGAAGGCGCCGACATCATCGCCGTCGACATCTGCAAGCAGATCGACAGCGTGCTGATCCCGCTGTCGAACCCGGAGGACCTCGCCGAGACCGCCGATCTGGTCAAGAACGCCGGTGGCCGCATCCACACCACTGAGGTCGACGTCCGCGACTTCGACGTGTTGAAGGCCGCCGTGGACGCCGGTGTCGAGGAGTTCGGCCGGCTCGACATCATCGTCGCCAACGCCGGCATCGGCAACGGCGGTCAGCTGCTGCACGACACCGGAGAGCCCGACTGGGACGACATGATCGGGGTCAACCTCTCCGGCGTCTGGAAGACCGTCAAGGCCGGCGTCCCGCACATCCTGGCCGGTGGACGCGGCGGCTCGATCATCCTGACCAGCTCGGTGGGCGGCCTGAAGGCCTACCCGCACACCGGCCACTACGTCGCCGCCAAGCACGGCGTCGTCGGCCTGATGCGGACCTTCGCCGTCGAACTCGGCGCCCAGAACATCCGCGTCAACTCGGTGCACCCGACCAACGTGAACACCCCGCTGTTCATGAACGAGCCCACGATGAAGTTGTTCCGTCCCGACCTGGAGAACCCGGGCCCGGACGACATGAAGGTTGTCGGGCAGCTCATGCACACCCTGCCCATCGGCTGGGTGGAGCCCGAGGACATCGCCAACGCGGTGCTGTTCCTCGCGTCCGACGAGGCACGTTTCATCACCGGCGTGACGCTGCCGGTCGACGGCGGCAGCTGCCTGAAGTAGCGGAAAGACCAGAACGGCGTGCCGTCGAAGGAACTCGCGATCCCGCAAGGTTGGGACGAGATCACCCCCGAGTGGATGACTTCCGTGCTCGCCCGGCACTTTCCGGGCGCTGAGGTCGGCGAGGTGCAGGTCGCACTGCGCGACGACGGCACCAACCGTCGCGCCCGGCTCGCGCTGAGCTACTCCACGGGAACCGGACCTGCCACGGTGTTCGCCAAGGCGGTGGATCCTGAGCACGCCGATCTGGTCGCACTGACCAGCGGGCTGTACCACGAACCGAGGCTGTTCGCCTCGGGCGTGGTGCTGCCGCTGAATCACCCGGCCGTCTATGCCGCGATGATCGACGAAGACCGTCGCGACTTCCTGATGATCATGGAGGACGTGGTCGGACGGGGCGCCGATCCGCGCGACTCCACCCGTCCATTGACGGTCGATCAAGCGGCCGCCGGGGTGCGGGGTCTGGCCCGGCTGCACAGCCGGTACTGGGGTGAGCGGCTGACAGGCAACCCGGCCCTGTCCTGGGTGGAGCCGTTCGTGGCCTTCGAGGGGCTGGAATACGCCCCGCTGGACATCGCCCGCGAACGACTCGGCGACACCGTCGCTCCCGAGGTGCTCGCGCTGAGCGGGACCGAGTTGTTCGTCGACATCTGGGCGCGTTACATCGGCACGCTCACCGCGTCGCCCGCCACCCTGCTGCACGGTGACCCGCACATCGGCAATACCTATGTCGCACCGGATGATTCGCCGACCGGCGAGACTGTCGGCTTCCTGGACTGGCAGATGGTGCGGCGAGGCAACTACTCCCTGGATCTGGGCTACTTCCTTCAGGGCGCACTGACGATCGAGGACCGCCGCCGCAGCGAACGCGATCTGCTCGACGAGTACCACGGGGCCCTGGAACTGCCTGCCTCCGAGATGCCCGGTCGCGACGATGTCTGGCTGCGCTACCGCGCCTCCGTGGCGCACGGGCTGGCGATCTGGATGGCCACCCTGTCGGGCGGCGACGCCTGGCAGAGTGCCGACATCTGCCTCGCGCTGGCGCAGCGATACGCCGCGGCGTTCGTCGACCTGCAGACCGCCGAGGCACTCGAGACGATCAGCAGCTGATCCCATTCGCCGAAACGGAACTGATCATGGCCGGCGGGTGGTTCCATTGTGCCCATGAAGCGACTCAACGGCATGGACGCGATGCTGTTGTACAGCGAGACGCCCAATGTGCACACCCACACGTTGAAGGTCGCGGTCATCGACGCCTCGGGTTTCGAGGGCGAGTTCGGCTTCGATTCGTTCCGCCGGACCATCGAGCACCGTCTGCATCTGCTCGACCCGCTGCGTTACCGGCTGGTCGACATCCCGTGGCGGCTGCATCACCCGATGTGGTTGCCCGACTGCCCCGTCGACCTGGACTACCATCTGCGTCGCGTCCAGGTGCCTGCGCCGGGGGGCCGCCGCGAACTCGACGAGGTCATCGGCCGGATCGCCAGCACACCGCTGGACCGCAGTAAACCCTTGTGGGAGTTCTATTTCGCCGAGGGCATGGCCGACGACCGCTTCGCTCTGATCGGCAAAGTGCACCACACCCTCGCCGACGGTGTCGCCTCGGCCAACCTGCTGGCGCGGCTGATGGATCTGGCGGGCTCCGCGCCGGACGAGCGCGACGGACCGCCCGAGTCGTGTGACCCACCGTCTACCGCGCAGCTGGTCAAAGAGGCACAGCTCGACCACTTCAAGAATTTCACCGAGTTGCCCGGCCTGCTGGCCGACACCGCCCGCGGTGTCCGACGACTGCGACAGCGCGCCCGGCAGCGGCGCGCCAACCCGGACCTGGCCCGCCCGTTCAACGCTCCGCCGACATTCCTCAACCACGTGGTGTCACCGGTGCGCACGTTCGCCACGGCGACGTTGTCGTTGGCCGAGGTCAAGGAGACGGCCAAGCAGCTGGGCGTCACGTTCAACGACGTCGTCCTCGCGATGTCCGCCGGGGGGCTGCGGGAATTGTTGCTGCGCTACGACGGCCGCGCCGACCGGCCGCTGTTGGCGACCGTCCCGATCAGCATCGACAAGTCGGCCGACCGCATCACCGGCAACGAACTGGGCGGTCTGATGGTCTCGGTACCGGTCCACGTCGACGATCCGCTGCAGCGGGTCGCGCTGATCGCCGAGGCGACCAAGCGCGCCAAGGAGAACTACGACCTCCTCGGACCGACGCTGCAGGCCCGGTACCTCGAGTACCTGCCACCACCGTTGGCGCCCACACTGTTTCGTGCCCAGTCCAAACGCGCCAACCACAACAGGCTCATGAACGTGGCGATCTCCAATGTGCCCGGACCTCGTCAGCGCGGCCATATCGGCGGTGCTCCGGTCAGCGAAATCTACTCCGTCGGAGTGCTTTCCGCGGGCAGTGCCTTCAATATGACGGTGTGGAGCTACGTCGACCAGCTCGACATCGCGGTGCTCTCCGACGACCGCACGTTCACCGACCCCCACGAGGCGACCGACGCGATGGTGCACGCGTTCGACGAACTACGCGCGGCGGGCGGCCTGCCCGAATCCGCGCCGGTGACCAGCGCGATGGCGCCCGCACCCTGTGGCAGCGACTAGGTCAGCTCGCGCAGTTCGTTGCGCAGGATCTTGCCGGTGCTCCCTCGCGGCAGCTCCGGCAGGATCGTGATGTCCCGGGGCACTTTGTAATTCGCGAGGTTGTCGCGGACGTGTTGTTTGAGGTCGTCCACCGACGGCTGTCCGTCGGCTTCGTTGAGCACCACGAACGCGGCCAACCGTTGGCCGTACTGTTCGTCGTCCACGCCGAGCACGGTGGCTTCAGCGACCGCGGGATGGGCGATCAGGGTGTTCTCCACCTCGATCGGGTAGACGTTCTCGCCGCCGGAAACGATCATCTCGTCGTCTCGGCCCACCACGAACAGGCGGCCGGCGTCGTCGAGGTAACCCATGTCGCCGGACGCCATGAAGCCGTCATGGAAGTCTTTGGTGGTTCCCGAGGTGTAGCCGTCGAACAGGGTGGAGCTCTTGACGAAGATCTGGCCGACCTCGCCGGTGGGTACCTCGCGTCGGTCGTCGTCGAGGATGCGGATCTCGGTTCCGTCGGCGGGCCGGCCCGCCGTGTCGGGTGCTGCCCGCAGGTCCTGCGGGGTGGCCGTGGCGATCATGCCGGCTTCGGTCGCGTTGTAGTTGTTGTAGATCACGTCGCCGAACTGGTCCATGAACGAGATGACGACGTCGGGGCGCATCCGCGATCCCGATGCGGTCGCAAATCGTAACGACCTGCCGCTGTAGCGGTTTCGAACCTCGTCGGGCAAGTCCATGATGCGGTCGAACATCACCGGGACGACGGCCAGGCCGGTGGCCCGGTGCCGGTCGACGAGTTCCAGCGTCGCCTCGGGGTCGAATTTGCGGCGCGTCACGATCGGGCACGCCAGCAGCGCGGCGAACAACAACTGGGAGAACCCCCAGGCGTGGAACATCGGGGCCGCGATCACGATCGGTTCCTCCGCGCGCCACGGCGTGCGGTCCAGGACGGCCTTGAGGTCGCCGGCTCCACCACTGCCCGCAGAACGCTTGGCGCCCTTGGGCGTTCCGGTGGTACCGGAGGTCAGCAGGATGATGTCGCTCTTACGGTCGCTCGGTTGCGGTCGACGGCCCAGGTGGGCCTCGATCAGCGCGTCGGTGGTGGTCGCGGTCCCGCCCGGGTCGTCGACCCAACTCAGAACGCGGGTGGCGTCCGGCACATCACGCAGGGCGCGGTCCACCGTCTCGGTGAACTCCTCGTCGTAGATGACGACATCGGCGCCCTCGCGCTGGATCACCTCGGCCATCGCCGGTCCGGCGAAGGAGGTGTTGAGCAACAGCACGTCGGCGCCGATGCGGTTCGCACCGACCAGCGCCTCGATGAAACCGCGGTGGTTGCGGCACATGACCGCGACGGTTCCCGGCTGCCACTGCTGCAAGGCCGCGCCGAGCGCGTCACACCGGTCGTCGAGTTGCTTCCACGTCAGGGTGCCGCGCTCGTCGATGAGGCCGGCCTTGTCCGGGCAGCGCTGCGCGGCAGTGGCAAAGCCGACGGTCGCGGTGAGGCCCGCGCGTCGTACGGCCAACCCCATGCGCAGGTACCGGTCGGGCCGCATCGGCGCGATCAACCTCGCCTGCCACAGCGTGTTCAGAAGCCCCAGTTGGTCAGCCACGCAATCACCCCAGGATCGGGAATCGGCGCTGACGCGCCAACTCGTCGAGAGCAGTCTGCATGACTGAGCGCACGTGCTGGTCCACTTCGTCGATGTCGGGGTCCTCGCCGAATTCTGCCTGCACGTCGATCGGCTCGAGAACCTGGGTGACGATCTTGGCCGGCAACGGCACGTTGGGCGGGAAGATGACCGACAGCCCGAACGGGAAACCCACGCTGACCGGCAGGATCTCCATCCGGGCGCGAGTCAGGCCGATCCTGCGCGCCAACGAGTCGCCGCGCGCGAGGAACCACTGGGTCTCCTGCGCACCGATCGACACCACCGGCACGATGGGCACACCCGCCTCGATCGCGGTCCGGACATACCCGGTACGCCCTGCGAAGTCGACGCGGTTGGCGGTCAGCGTCGGCCGGTACGAGTCGTAGTCACCCCCCGGGAACACCAGCACCACAGCGCCGTCGCGTAGTGCGCGCCCCGCGTTCTCGCGGCTCGCCTCGATCACGCCGGCACGACGGAGCAGATCTCCGAGTGGGCCGATGAAGACCCCGTAGTGCGCGAGCGTGTAGAGCGGGCGGTCGAAGCCGAATCTGCCGTAGAACTCCGGCGCGAAGACCAGCACATCCGGGGTGAGCATGCCGCCGGAGTGGTTGGACACCACCAGTGCACCACCGGCGTCGGGCATGGAGTCGATACCGCGCACCTCGGCGCGGAAGTAACGCTTGATGAGGGGCCCCACCCAGTTCGTGATCTGCCGGGTGAAGCCAGGGTCCCACTTCGCCATCTCGGCGCGCTCGTCGGGCATCGAACGATTATGTTACTCTCGGATAACGAGAATGTCATATTCGCAGGTAGGGGGCGTAGTGGCGGGACCAGTCCTGATAACCGGCGGCTTCGGGCTGGTGGGTACCGCCACAGTACGCCGACTGGCTGAACTCGGTCGCCGAGTGGTGGTGGCCGACCTGGACAGCCCGGCCAACCGTAAGGCCGCCGAGCGGCTGCCCGCCGGCGTCACCGTCGCGTGGACCGACCTGACCGACGCCGAGCAGACCGCCCGTCTGGTCGCCGACGCGGCGCCCGAGGCCATCATCCACCTCGCGGCGATCATCCCGCCGGCAATCTACAAGAACCGGGCCCTGGCGCGTCGCGTGAACGTCGACGCGACCGCGACACTGGTCCGGATCGCCGAGTCCCAGCCCACTCCCCCACGCTTCGTGCAGGCATCGAGCAACGCGGTCTACGGTGCCCGCAACCCACACCGATCCACCGGCCCCGTCACCGCCGAGACACCGACCCGGCACTCCGACCTGTACAGCACCCACAAGGCCGAGGCCGAGGCGATCGTGCGGGCGTCCTCGCTGGAGTGGGTGGTGCTGCGCCTCGGCGGTGTCCTCACCGCCGACCCGAAAGCCATGGCGCTCAACCTCGACGCGTTGTATTTCGAGAGCACGCTGCCCACCGACGGCCGGCTGCACACCGTCGACGTGCGCGACGTCGCGTGGGCGTTCGCGGCGGCGACGACCGCCGATGTCGCCGGTGAGATCCTGCTGATCGCCGGGGACGACTCGCATCGCGTGTTGCAGGGCGACGTCGGCCCGGCTCTGGCCGCGTCACGCGGCCTCGAGGGCGGCCTGCCGACGGGCCGTAAAGGCAATCCGGACAGCGATGAGGACTGGTTCGTCACCGACTGGATGGACACCGCCCGAGCCCAGGAAGCGCTGGGCTTCCAACATCATTCGTGGCCGGACATGCTCGCCGAGGCCCACCGGCGCGCCGGTCCGTCAAAGTACCTGCTGCGGGTGATCGCGCCGCTGGTGCGGGTCATATTGGTGCGCCGTTCCGCCTACTGGAAGCAGCCGGGCCAGTACGCCGATCCGTGGGGCGCGATCCGCCGCGGCATCGGCGACCCGGCACCGGATTCCTAGCCCGGCCCCAACGTCGGGGCCCCGCTGACGGGGTGCACGTACCACCCGCCGGCCGCCTCCGTCCCGCCGTCGACGTGCAGCGTCTGCCCGGTGATGTAACTGGCCATGTCCGAGGCGAGAAAGACCGCGGCGGAGGCGAGCTCGTCGACATGTCCGGCACGCCCCAACGGGATCGCGGCACCGCCTCCGATGTCCCCGCCGGCCATCGCGGCCAGTCCCTCGGTCATCGTCAGATCGGGCGCCAGTGCGTTGACGCGGATCCCGTGCGGGGCCAGCTCGAACGACGCGGTCTTGGTGTAGTTGATGACGCCGGCTTTGGCGGCAGCGTAGGCCGCGTACCCAGGGGCGGCTCGTACCCCCTCGATCGAGGTCACGTTGATCACGCTGCCCCGGGCACCGACGGCGACCAGTCGTCGCGCCACCCGCTGCGTGCACAGCAGGACGTGACGAAGGTTACTGCGGTACAGCGCATCCCAACCGTTTTCGGTAGTGTCCAGCAAGCCCGAGCGGAAGGTCCCGCCGGCATTGTTCACCAGGATCGAGACCGTTCCGAGTTCCTGCTCGGTGTGCTGTAGCGCCGCATCGACGGCGGCACTGTCGCGGACGTCGAGCACCACGGGCAACCCGCCGATCGCTTCGGCGGTGGCCGTGCACGTGTCCGGGTCGCGTTCCCATACCGCAACCGACGCACCGAAGGCCGCCAGCCCCTCGGCGATGCCTCGCCCGATTCCGGCGCCTCCCCCGGTCACCACGGCGACGCGACCAGTCAGCAGGATGTCGGACGCAGCGATGGGCATGGTACGAAAGGCTAACGGGCCGGGGTCGTTCCGATGACCCCTTCGGCTTCCAGCGCACGGATCTCGTCGGCGGTCAGACCGAGTTCGCCGAGTATTTCCCGGTTGTGTTGTCCCAGCAGTGGTGCGGGGGCGGTGTGGACGCGCTGCGGTCCGCGGGTGGAGTTGAACGGCAGCGTGCTGTGCGGTGTGGTGGGGTTGACCAGATGGTCGACGGGTTCGAAGAAGCCGCGCGCCCGGAGCTGGGCCAGCTCCGCCTGCCGGTGCGGCTGGATCACCTTGGCCACGGGAACTCCACGGTCCCAGAGCGTTTCGACGATCGCGTCGGCGCTGCGCTCGCCGCACCACCGGCCCAGATGCCGGTCGATCTCGTCATGGTGGGCGCGCCGCCCCGCGGCGGTCGCCAGCTCGGCCGACCGTGCCCACTGCGGGTCGCCCAACGCCTCACGCAAGGCGGTCCACTGGACATCGGTCGCGACGGCCACCGCCACCCAGCTGTCGAGGCGCCCGAACTCGTCGATGTCCTTGGACAGGTACAGGTTCTGCGGTGCGGCGGTCGGTCCCCTGTTGCCGTCGCGTTGCAGCACCGTCCCGTAGGCCGAGTACTCGATGACCTGTTCGGCGGCGACGTTGAGCGCAGCATCGACCATCGCGGCTTCCACCATCGACCCCTCGCCGGTGCGGCGCCGGCGCTCGAGTGCGATCAGGATCGCGTTGCAGGCGTGCACGCCGGCGTTCGGGTCGCCCACCGAGTACGGCTCGAACGGATTGCGGTCGGGGTAGCCGGTGAGCCAGCTGATGCCGGCGGCCGCTTCGATGACGTAGGCGAAGGCCGGATTGTCCCGCCACGGTCCGTCGAGCCCGAAGCCGGGCATGCGGACCATGACGACATCGGGTTTGATCTCGCGCACCACGTCATAGGTCAACCCCATGCTCTCCAGCACCCGCGGCGTGAAGTTCTCGACCACGACGTCGGCGGTCGCGATGAGCTTCTTCAGCAGGTCCCTGCCAGTGTCGCTCTGCAGGTTCAACGTGATGCCGCGCTTGTTGGTGTTCAGGCCGGAGAAGATCGGCGACTTTTCCCACCACTGGTTTTCGGTCACCGGGATCCCGGCGATCAACCGCGTGCCGTCCGGGTGCCGGGTGGACTCGACGTGGATCACATCGGCGCCGAGCATGGCGAGCAGGTGCGTGCAGCTCGGACCTGCCCAGAACGTCGTCATGTCGACCACCCGCAACCCGGCGAACGGCAGGCCGTCTCGTTGCGAGGGTGCACTCACCGTAGCGGTGTCACCTGCTCGACTACCGTCGCTGCACGTTCGCGCGCGGTAGTGCTCGGTGTGCTCGCCGAGGCGCGGCGCGGGCAGCGGCGGCTGCAGCATCGGCGGCGTGGTGCGGTAGGGCTGCGTCGGTTGGGTGAAGCCGTCGCGCGGGTTCACCACGAAGCTGCTGCGCGCCACGAAGTGGTCGAGCTGCTCGACGTTGGCGCCGTTGGCGACCGGCGCGTTCGGGATGCGGAAGGCCGTGGCCAGATCGCGGATCTCGTCGACCGTCTGTTCGGCGACCCAGGCGTAGAGCTCCTCGGCCTTCTCGTTGGCCTGCTCGGTGATCGACAGCGGCGACTCCTCGTCGATCCACTCGACGTGCCCGGTCATGGCGCACAGGTCGAACCACTGTTGGGCTGTGCCGCAACCGATGTCGACCAGACCGTCCTTCGCCCGGGCGATGCCCGGCACGGTCAGTCGCCGCGCGTCGCGCCACGGTCGGCCCAGCATCTCGAAGTAGCTCACCGGATAGTAGGTGAGCCCGAGGACCGAGGTCTCCAGCATGGACAGGTCGATCACCTCGGCGCCGCCCCGCATCCGTGACGCCAGCGTGGCCGCGCTGGCGTAGGCGCCGGCGAGGTACTCACCGACCTGGCCGCCGACGTACACCGGTGCCCGGTCGGGCGCCCCACGGCCGAGCCCGACGATGCCACCCGACCACGCCTGCAGCGTGAACTCCGTGGCCGGGCGGTCGGCCCACGGCCCGTCGAGGCCGAACGGGGTGATCGCGGTGACGGTCAGGTGCGGGTGGCGCTCACCGATCGCTGCCGGAGTGAACCGGGCGGTCTCGGTGACGCCCGACCCGCGCGACCAGATGACCGCGTCGGCGCCGGCGAGCAGTGCGTCGACGAAGTCGTCGTCGGCACCCGGTTCGGCCACCACGCTGTGCTTGCTGCACGCCAGGAACGAGAACAGCGCGCCGTCGGTGCCGGGGATGATCTCGGCGCCGGAAGCGGACCAATTGCGTAACGGATCGCCCTGCGGCGGCTCGACTTTGACGATCGTCGCGCCGCCGTCGGCGAGCAACTTGGTGCAGTAGTTACCCGCGATGCCACTGGCCAAATCGACGACGACGTAGCCGGAAAGCGGAGGCTCGGTCAATCCTCTCTAGTCCTTCTTGGCCCGGTTGCGTTTGCTCAGCCGGAACTCCGGCGGGAACTTGCTGTCGTTGTCGTTGACCGCGGCCGAGAGCCCGCTGTCGATCGACTCGAACATGTCCAGGTCCTCGTCGCTGTCGTTGGCCACACCGTTGCCCATCGACTCGAAGAACGCGCTCAGCAGGCTGCCCATGTACTCGCCCTGCTGCTGCTTGAAGATCTCGAAGAACATCTTCTGCTGGAAGACGGTGTCCACCGGGCGGTTTCGCGCGCATGCCAACGCGTACTTCTGCGTCTCGGCTTCCAGCTGGTCGCGCGCGACCACCTTGTTGAGGAAGTTGCAGTCGTACATTTCGGCGGCGGTGAACGGACGCCCCGTGAACACCATCTCCTGGAACTTGCGCAGCCCCATCATCTGCACCCACGTCCACATTCGGGGACCCCAGCCGTGGTAGCGGAACGACGGGTGCCCGAACAGCGCGTCGTCGGACGAGATCACCAGGTCGGCGTCGGCGCACTGGTAGAAGTGCCAGCCGTAGCAGTAGCCCTTGGCCTCGACGATGCTGATCTTCTTGAAATCCTGCAGCGCGCGGTTGCCTGCTTGGGAGTTCGCATACCACGCGCTGATGGTGGCGCCGTTGCGGAACGTCCCCTTCGGCGGATAGGTGACCTCGCCGACCCCGTCATCCTCGAGTCGCAGCTCGGCCAGGCGCGCGGCAGGATTGTCGTTGCCCTCCATGAACTCCGGAAGATCCGCACCGCTGCCCAGGTTGTCCCCGACGCCGCGGATGATCACCACCTTGACGTCGTTGTCGGTGTTGGCCGCGCGCAGCACATCGGCGTACCGCAACCGCGCCATCGAGGTCGGAGCGTTGAGGAACTCCGGGCGGTTGAACGTGATGGTGGCGATCTTGGTCCGGGGGTCCTTCTCGTAGAGGATGATCTCCTCCGGTTTCGGCCGCTCAGCCATGAACGGCCTCACGGTATGCCGGAGCGGCCGAGAGGACCTCGGCGCCGTCGGCGGTGATCAAGACAGCGTCGCGGGTGAACACCGCACCGACGCCCTGTTCCCACACATAGGCGGTTACCGCCATCACCATGCCTTCCTCGAGATTCTCGGCGTCTGCGGTGGCCCGCAGACGCGGTGTCACGACCGGCGGATCGAACCCCAGGCCGAGACCGTGCGCCACCGGCATCGCCGGCAACTGCTCACCCGCCTGTTCGTAGGCGTCCAGCAGGCCGCTGGTGGGTGCACCGGGCCGGCACGCATCGATCAGCCTGTCCCACAGGTCGTCTCGCCGGCGGTACAGGGCGCGCACCGCGTCGGTCGGCTCACCGACGTGCAGTGTGCGGGCGACTTCGGCGACGTAGCCGTCGGCCAGGACCCCGGCCGACAACGCCACCAGGTCACCCTCGCGCACCACGCCGTCGCCCTCGGCACGACGCCACGGATGCTGCTTCGACGTCACCCACGCCGCATCCTGGGTCGCCGGGGT
Organism: Mycobacterium sp. SMC-4; assembly: GCF_050205565.1. Lineage (GTDB taxonomy): Bacteria > Actinomycetota > Actinomycetes > Mycobacteriales > Mycobacteriaceae > Mycobacterium. The sequence goes on from NZ_JBNMQU010000016.1 coordinate 21,250, forward strand.
GCTCACGCCGCCGGCCGCCTCGGCCTCCAGCACGGCACCGGCCAGTGCGCCCTCGGTGGTGCCCGGGCCGAGCGCGCCGACACCGGCGGCCAGCCCCTCTTCTGCCACCACAAGCGCGCGTCGCAAAGCCTCTACCTCCTCGGGTGTCTTGATCCGGCGGGCGGCCTGCATGGCCGGCTCGGCGTCGACGAACTCCGCGTTCGGGAATGCCATGGGCAACAGCTTCGCGAACATCGGTGTCAGCGCATCGGTTCCGACGCGGCGGACGGTGTCCGCGCCCTCGATGTTCTGCAGGATGCCGACCAACGTCATCGGGTTCCACGCGAACCCGTAGAGGTTCTCGTGCGGGATCTCCTCGGGGATGCCCTCGTCCCAGGTGCTGTTGAGATGGATTTCCCCGGTTGCCCGCACGAACTCGCAGATCGGTCCGAACGGCCGCGTGCCGACCACCCACAGCTGCGGGGCGCCGGAGATGTAGCGCACGTTGGCCTGTCTGCCGAGCACCAACATGTCGAGGTCATGGGCTTCCATCTGCGCGAGAGCGCGCTGCCGACGGCTGACGCGCAGTGCGTGGCCGTCGGCCTCGATCTCAGTTCCCACGGGACACCTCGTAGGGGTCGTAGGGATACGCGGTCAACGGCATCCAGCCGTCCTCGGTGACCACCACGATCTCCTCACCGCGGTAACCGCCGGTGCCGTCCTGCCAGACCACCGGTTCGAACACCAGCAGCATGCCGGCCGGGAACACGAAGTTGTCGTCCCATTCCTGGCCGAGATCGGTTCCGATCATGGGCATTTCGGCAGCGCTGGTGCCGATGCCGTGCCCCAGGTAGAAGTGCGGAAGCCACGGCTTCTCCCCGCCCGCGGCCGCTGTCGCCGCGCGCCCGAGGTCCCCGCAGGTCGCACCCTCTTTGGTCACCGAGAGCACGGCGTCGACGATCTGGCTCCACTTGTCGAACTGCTGCTGTTGAACCGGTGTGGGTTCGCGACCGACGATCCAGGTGCGGCCGTGGTCGGAGCAGTAACCGTGGTAGGCGATCGACACGTCGGTCCAGAGCACATCGCCCTCGGCCAGCTCACGTTCTGTCGTCAGCAGCGGCAGGGCCAGATCACCGGTGGTCGTCCACGGACCCTCGTCCTTCGACGTCGGCATGACCTGCCAGATCGAGTCGAACATGTTCGTGGTGGCGCCCAGTTCGAAGGTGCGACGCACGAACTCGGCCGACAGATCGATCTGCCGTGCCCCCGGGGCCAGCGACCTCTGGATCTCGCCGACAGCGACCTCGGTGATCTGGCACGCCCGCCGGATGCACGCGATCTGGTCGATCGTCTTCACGATCTTGGCCGCACCGACCACCGGTCCGGCGTCCACCGGCGCGTTGGGAAACAGGGCGGTGCCGGCCCGACGCATCGCACCGGTCAGTTCGTCGGTCGCGATCGTCGCGCCGGACGGGATGAGCCGCGCCAGCGTCTGCGCGAATTCGGCGGCCCCTTCGTCGAATTCGAGATAGACCGGCCCGTGCACGTGGTCGTCGGGCAGATCCGACTCCATGGCCGCACCTTCGCGGAACGGCAGGAACAGGTGGGGGTGCTCGTCGTCGGCGAGCACCACCGCCACCGGCCGCTCGACGTGGGACAGGCCCGCGTCGGCCAGGGGCCAGCTGATTCCGGTGGCATACATGACGTTGCTGTTGCCCAGCAGCACCAGCGCATCCACGCCCTGGTCGGCCATGGCGGCGTGCAGACGCGACCCGACCTCCCGACGCATCCGGGCGAAGTCCGGCTCGTCAGGGATGTCCAGCCACGTGTACCCGGTCCGGGCGATCTGCGTGACGCCCGAATCAATAGAGGCTGTCATCGCTTCGGTCACACAAGCCCCAGGAACTTCTGCACGTTCGTGCTGACGATCTTCACCGCGGCCTCGGAGCCGACCGCCTCGACGACGGTGGCCAACGACTTCTCCGAGTAGCCGAAGGTGCTCTCGTTGTGCGGGTAGTCCGAGGACCACATCACGTTGTCGACACCGATGTGGTCGATCAACTGCAGTCCGAGCGGGTCGACCATGAACGACGCGCTCATGTGGTGGTCCCAGTAGTACCGGATGCCGTGTTGCAGTTCGTGATTGAACATGTGGCGGTAGGACGCCAGCATGTGTTCGGCGTCCTGCAGTGCCGTGGGCACCCACGCGATGCCGCCTTCGAACCAGCCGACCTTGAGTTGCGGGTGACGGTCCAGGATGCCGCTGAACAGATACTTCGCGAACTGCTCACGGAAGGAGTCGACGTTGACCATCATGCCGACGACGACGCTGTTGTTCTGGCACGGCGTCTTCGGCGGGGTCTCGCCGATGTGGTGGCTGACCGGCAGGCCCGCCGCCTCGATCTCGTCCCAGACAGCGTCCATGTCGGTGCTGCCGTAGTCGTAGATGTTGCCGTCGTCGTCCTTACCCGGGTTCAGCGGCAGCAGGAACGTCTTGATCCCGTAGGACTTGAGCTCCTCGAGGGTGCTGCGCGTGCCCTTGGGGTCCCACCAGTTGATCAGGCCGACACCGTAGAAGTGGCCCTTGGCCTGCTCCTGCAGATCGGCGATGTGCTCGTTGTAGATACGGAAGACCCGCTCCCGCAGCGATTTGTCCGGGTAATGGAAGAGGGCGAGTACAGCATTCGGAAATGCCAACTCCTTGTCGATGCCGTCCTCTTTGAGCTCCCGGATCCGCGCGGCGATGTTGTTCGACGCCGCGCCGGCCAGGTCGTCGTACTGCATCAGGACGCGACCGAAGTCGCCTCCGGTCCAGGCCTTGCCCTTCATGCCGACCATGTAGGCGCCGTCCTCGTACCAGATGCGCGGGGCCGCGCCTTTGAGCTCGTCGGGGAAGCGGTTGTAGAAGATGTCGTCGGCCACCGAGATGTGGTTGTCGGCGGAGAAGATCTCGGTGCCTTGGGGAAGTCCGGCGACGGTTCCGGTGGAATGACCCTGGCGGTGCTTGGGCGCACCCCAACCTTCAGGGGGATAGAGCGGGGACGGCAATGTCGGGCTGGACATCGTGGGAACTCCAATCGGGCTGTGGGAGAGGGCTGTTACCAGTTCACTGGTAGTTCGTAGACGCCGTAGGCGAGCCGGTCGTGCTTGAAGGGCACCTCGTCGAAGGGGATGGCCAGGCGCATCGTCGGCATGCGGCGCAGCAGCGTGTGGAACACGATCTGCAGCTCGGCACGGGCGAGTTGCTGACCGACGCACTGGTGCCGGCCGTAGCCGAAGCCGAGTTGCTGACCGGCGTCGCGGGAGAAGTCGAGCTTGTCGGGTTCGGGATACGCCGCCGCATCCCAGTTCGCCGGGGCGAGGTCGAGGATGATGCCCTCCCCCGCCTTGATGGTCTCGCCGGCGATCTCGATGTCCTCCAGAGCCACCCGACGCTGTCCGTTCTGGATGATGGACAGGTACCGCATCAGTTCTTCGACCGCGTTGGCGATGAACTTCGGGTCGTCGGAATCACGCAGCGCCGCCGCCTGTTCCGGGTTCTCCAGCAGCGCCAGGATGCCGATGCCGATCATGTTGGCGGTGGTCTCGTGGCCGGCGATCAGCAAGCCGGTGCCCAGCTGGGCGGCCTCCTTGACGCTGATCTCGCCGGCGGTGACGCGTTCGGCCAGGTCGGACACCGCGTCCTCGGCCGGGTTCTTCTGCTTTTCCTCGACCAGGTTGATCAGGTACTGGTGCAGGCTCATCGCGCCTTTTTGCATGGCATCCGCGGCAGCGAAGCGGGCCAGTCCGGCGTTGGCGTGCTCCTGGAAGAACTCGTGGTCCTCATAGGGCACCCCGAGCATGTCGCTGATCACGCGGGTGGGCACCGGCAGCGCGAGCTTGGCCACCATGTCGGCGGGCTGCGGACCGGCCAGGATCTCGTCGATGCACTCGTTGGTGACGTCCTGGATCACCGGACGCAGCGCCTCGACGCGACGGAAGGTGAACGGCTTGGACAGCATCCGGCGGAACCGGGTGTGCTCCTCGGCGTCGGACGTGAACACCGAGCGCGGGCGCTTGTCGACCGTCGCTAGCATGTGCTCGTTCCAGTGCGGGAAGCCCTCGATGCGGTCGTCGACGCTGACCCGGGAGTCGGCGAACAGTTCCCGCGCCACCGCGTGCCCAGTGACCAGCCACGGCGTGGTCCCGTTCCAGATGCGCACCCGCGACAGAGGTTTGCTCTCGTTCATCTCGAGCATCTGCTGCGGCGGCGCGAACGGGCAGCTCGCTGAGCGCTCCATCGGGTACTCGGGCACCGAAACAGCTTCTTGGGCAAGCGTGTCCGTCATTTCGTCTCCTCCGGCAAGCCGTCGTCGGTCATATGGGTCTTCACTCCTCGAGATGAATGGCCAGGGCGGGGCATGCGGCCGCGGCCTTACGGGTCTGGTCGGCGTACTCGAGTCCGGGCTCGGCGATGAGCAGCTCGACGACGCCGTCGTCGTCCCGCTGGTCGAAGACCTCGCCGGCGTTGAGTACGCACTGGCCGGAGGAAACGCACTTGTCCTGGTCGACGGTGACTTTCATGTCAACTCGTCTCCGTCACGGGCGCGTGCCACAGTCCGATGAGTGCGTCGATGAGGCCGGTTGCCGCGTCCTGCCACGACGACCGGGCCACCGGCGAGCCCTGGGCCAGCAATCGCTCCCGATCGGCACAGCTGTGCATCAACAGGTTCCGGCCCATGATGTTGCGTTCCACGCGCACGTCGACCGGAAGGTCGGGCAGGCAGCCGTTGATGCCGTCGAGCACACGAACCAACGACTGCGACGACAGCGCATCCTTGACGATCATGTTGTGGTAGGCCGGGTCGGTCATCACCTGCGCGGCGAACCGGGCATACCACGTCGGATTGCCCAGAGCGGCAAGGTGATCGGTGAGCGGGCAGACCAGGGCGGCAACCCACGCACGCATGTCGGCGGGATCCTCGATCTGGGCGACGCGGCGTTCCCGCAGCGCTTCGATGGGGCCGCGGTGCTTGTGCTCGATGGCCCGGACCAGGTCGGTCTTGGTGCCGAAGTGATATCCGACGGCGGCGTTGTTGCCCTGGCCGGCGGCTTCGCTGACCTGTCGGTTGGACACGGCGAACACGCCGTGTTCGGCGTAGAGACGCTCGGCGGCCTTCAGGATCGCTTCTTGCGTGCTGCTGGCGCGGTCGGCACGGACACTCCGGGCGGTGGTCACCCCATGAGTGAACCCCGTCACACCAGATAAGTCAAGCAACTGATTTAACGCGGTCACGAAGGACTGGCCGCCGGCTTGCGCGCGATCACCTTCCCGGCCACGGTGCCGCCGTCGACGGGGAGCACGGTTCCGGTCACGTACCGCGAACGGTCGGTCGCCAGGTACAGGGCCGCCTCGGCGACATCGTCGGCCGTGCCCTCCCGTTTCAGGGGACGGTCGTCGCGCATCTGCTGGCGAATCCGGGCCTCGAACTTCTCCAGTCGCGCACGGTCCTCGTCGGTGGCCGACGACGCGAGGATCGGCGTCGGGATGTTGCCCGGGGCCAGGCAGTTCACCCGGATCTCATAGTGGGCCAGTTCGATCGCCGCGCACTTGGTGAAGTGGATGATCGCAGCCTTGGAGGCTCGGTAACTCGAGACGCCGCCGCCGGCCTGGATGCCGCCGATCGATCCGAGATTGATGATCGAGCCGCCGCCGTGCTCGGCCATGTGACGACCGGCGTCGCGCGTGCCGGCCATCACGCCGAGAAGGTTGACCCGCATGACCCGGTCGAACTCCTCGAGGTCCTCGTGGAACAAGCCCTTCTTCAGCGGGCTCGAGATGCCGGCGTTGTTCACCATGACGTGCAGACCGCCGAGCTCGCTCACCGCCGCGGCCACCATGTCGGCCACTTCGTTCTGGTCGCCGACGTCGGTGTGGCGGTACACCGTGCGCCCGCCGGCTGCGTTGAGTTCGGCCGACAGCGCCTCCCCGAGGTCGTCGCGCACGTCGGCGATCAGCACACCGGCGCCCTCGGCCGCGAACCGTGCAGCGATTCCGCGGCCGATCCCGGATGCTCCGCCGGTGACGATCGCGACTTTCCCGGCCAGTTCCGTCATCCCGTGATTCCTTCCAAGAAGTCCAACAACAACGCGTTGAGCGCCGCGGGCTGCTCGATCTGCGGGCAATGTCCGGCGGCGTCGATGATCGCCGAGCGGGCGCCGGTGATCTGGCCGGCGATCTCGGCGGACCACCCCGGTGGCAGCAGCTTGTCGGCGCCTCCTTCCACGATCAGCGTCGGCACGGTGATGCGCTCGTAGGCGCGCGCGCTGCTCGGCGTGGCCGGCGGCTCGAGGCCCGGTCGCCGGAATCGGGCCGCAGCCAACGATTCCCACGCGCCCGGTGCGATGCTGGACTCGTAACGCCGCCGCACGTAGTCCTCGTCGGCCGGGTAGGACTCGTCGTGGAACAGCGCACGGACGATCTTGCGCATCCCATCGAAAGTGGCGTCGTAGTCGTACAGGGCGCTGACATGCTCGTTGCGTTGGATCTCGCCGCCTCCGCAGATCGCGACCAGGCTGCGCAGCGGCAGTACGGGCTTCTCGGACGTGACGTCGACGAGCAGGTTGATCGCACCCATCGAGTTGCCCACGAAATGGGCGCTGTCGACGCCCATGACCTCGCAGAACCGCGCGATGTGGCGGATGCGCATGCCGCGGCCGTCGGTGAAGTCGACGACTTTGGCCGAGTCACCGAAGCCGAGCATGTCGGGCGCCAGTACGCGATAGCGCCGTGCGAGCGCGTCGACGGTGTGCTCCCAGCCGATCTCCGCGCTGGCGCCGAACTCACCGCCGTGTAGTAGGACGACGGGGTCGCCGGTTCCGGCTTCGAGGTAGCTGGTGTGCAGACCGTCGACGGTTACCGACCGTCGACCGCTCACGTGAAGGTCCTCGAGGTCTGCGCGAACGCCAGCAATTGGCTTGCCAGCAGTTCCAATTGGTTGGCGACCGCCTTGCCCTGTTCGGTGTCGGCCAGCGCGCCGGAGGAGTCCCAGATGGGGTCGGCGGAGTTGATCGCCACACCCAGCGGGGTCGGCCAGGCGCGCAGCGCGTGCCCGATGCTGCGCAGTTGGGTCAGGGTGCCGACCGCGGCCTGCCAGCCGTACGCGCAGCTGATGCACCCCCATGGGGTGTTGTCCAGATACACCCGCGGGTCTTCACGCAGGTCCTCGATGTAGTCCAACGCGTTCTTCACCAGGCCTGAGATGGCGCCGTGGTATCCCGGTGACCCGACGACCACGGCGTCGGCATCACGCAGCGCCGCAACCAGTTCCAGAGCTCCCGGGGTGCGCTCGAGTTGGTGTGGCGCGTACATGGGCAAGTCGAGGTCCGGGCCCGCGAACATGCGGGTACGCCCGCCCTGGCGCTCGACTGCTTCCAGACAGTGCCGCACGGCTCGTTCGGTCGACGAGTTGGCGCGTAGCGTGCCGCCCAGGCCGACGATGAACGGTTGCTTGCTTTCGGTCACTGACATCCTCACTTGATCGCAATGGGACTGACAGGGGCCCCGACCGCACCGACGACCTTCAACGGCGGTGCGACGAGCTGGAATTCGTAGACGCCGTCGGCGGCGCAGTCCGCGGCCAGCGGGCCGAGATCCCAGTACTCGCCGAGCATCAACCCCATGTCGCGCAGGCAGAGCATGTGCATCGGCAGGAAGGTGCCCTCGATGCCGTTGCCCGGGTCCGGGTCCTCGACCATCAGATTGTCGGCGGCCACGGCGGCCACGTCGCGCTCGTGCAGCCACGCCGCACACGTCCAGTCCAGACCCGCGCCGGGCTCGGTGCCTTCGCCGGTGGACAGGAACCGGGTCCACCACCCGGTGTGGACGACAACAACGTCCCCGGAACGGATCTCGACCTTCTGCCGGGCGGCGATCTCGTCGAGTTCGTCGGGGGTGATGGTGGTGCCCGGTTCGCAGAACGTCTCGGCACCGCGGTGGGCGACCACGTCGAGCAGCACCCCGCGAGACGTGATGCCCTTGACGTCGACCTTCTCGATGCCCAGGTGGAACGCGCCGAAGCTGGTGACCGAGTCCGCCGGGTAGCCGTTGTAGAGCTTGTCCTCGTAGTACACGTGCGACAACGCATCCCACTGGGTCGCGGCCTGCAGCGGCATCACGATCATGTCGTCGTTGAACCGGAATGGGTTGTCGGCGAAGAACGCGCTCATGTCGGCTGCCACGGCGTTGCGCAGCCACTGCGGTCCGTACTCGACGAGCGTGGAGGCGTCGCCGCCGTCGACGGTCATCGTGTGCACGGGGTTCTGCCGGAATTTGAACGCGCCCTGCGGGCCGCCGGCGCTGAAGTCCCCGCCCAACGAGATGACCTTGCCGCTCTTGACGGTGGCCGCGGCCTCGGCGACCTTCTCGCGCGTGATGAAGTTCAGCGTGCCGAGTTCGTCGTCGCTTCCCCACCGGCCCCAGTTGCGGACCTGATCGGCCATCCGCCGGAAATCGGTCATACTGCCGGCCACGTCAACTCCTCTGTTTCGCTTCGGATTCAGCGTTCTGAGCAAGAAACCGCTCGGCGGAGATGCCGCCGTCGGCCCACACCACCTGCCCGGTGACGTAGCCGGCAGCGCGGCTGCCGAGGAAGACCAGCAGCGCAGCCTGCTCCTCGGGGGTCGACACCCGGCCCAGGGGTGCGCTGAACGAGTCGAGGTACTGCTGGCCGTACCTCGACCGCAGCTGGTCGAGGATCGGGGTCTCCGTAACCCCTGGTGCGCTGCAGTTGACCCGGATGCCTCGCGGACCCAGTTCCACGGCTTTACGCATCCCGTAGAGGATGATCGCCTCCTTGGACTGGCGGTAACCGCCGTCGGCCAACGCATCGGGATGCTCCGCGCACCACTGCAGACCCTCGTCCACCGAGGTGGTGTCGAGCAGCCCGGCGGTCACGTGCGCGTGGTCGCGGTACCCCGACGCGGCCAACGACGACACGTTGGTGATCGCCGACCCCTCGGGCATGCGGTCGATCAGCGCCTCGGTGAACTGCCGCATGCCCAGGAAGTTGATCCGCATGACCAGCACCGGGTCGCCGATGCCCGAGGAGACCCCCGCGATGTTGAACAGTGCATGAACCTCGCCGTCGACGGCGGCGGCCGCAGCGGCCACCGACGCCGGGTCGGCCAGGTCGACGGCCACGAATTCTCTTGCTGCCGACGTTTGTTCGGGCTCTCGCAGGTCCAGCCCGGTGACTCGGGCGCCCAGCGCGGCCAACTGGTCGGCCACCCGGGCGCCGATCCCGGAGGCGCAGCCGGTGACCACGACGTGTCTGCCGTCGTAGCGCACCAGCTCATCCAGTGCGCCCACGTCAGCCCGAGGCCTCCTTGACCGCCCTGGCCTGCTTCTCCTGCTCCGCGGCCTTGACGCGGCCCTCGTTGATCTCGGCCATGGCCTCGGGGATCTCACCGGCGGTGAACTTGCCGCCCCGACCTGTCGGAAGGCCGCCGAACGCATATGTCTCGTCGAACATCGGCGCCTCCGAAGGCCGGCGACGCGCCTCGACCTTCTCGATCACCGGCTCGAGCCGCTTGGCCTTGTCCTTGACGGCCTTCTCGTCGCGCTCGATGAACTCGGGCAGGATCTCCTTGCCCATGATCTCGATGGACTCCATGGTGCCCTCGTGGCTGCGCGGATTGAGCAGCAGGATGATCTCGTCGACGCCGCTGGCCTCGTAGCCGCGCAGGAACTCCCGCACCGTCTCCGGGGAACCGATCGCGCCGCGGCCGGGGCCGTATGCCAGCGTCGGGTCCTCCTTGACGGCCTTCTCGTAGAGCTCCCACACGCCGGTGCGACCCGGGGTGTGCATGCCGTTGACGTAGTAATGCATGATGCCGAACGAGAAGAACCCGCCGCCGATGCCGAGACGCTTGAGCGCCTCTTCGTCGGACTTGGCCACCATCATCGACAGGTCACCGCCGATGGCCAGGATGTTCGGGTTGATCGCCGGGGTGACCGGGGCGCCCGCCTCTTCGAATTCCTTGTAGTACCCGTCGACGCGCGTCTTGAGCGCTTCGGGACCGGTGTAGGCGAAACTCAGTGCGCCGATCGCTTTCTGGGCCGCCATCTGCACTGACGAGGGACGGGTGCAGGCGACCCACACCGGCGGGTGCGGGTTCTGCAGCGGCTTGGGGATGACGTTTCGGGCGGCCATCTCGACGTGCTCACCCTTGAAGCCGGTGAACGGCGCCTCGGTCATACAGCGGATCGAGACCTCCAGCGCCTCTTCCCACATGGTGCGTTTGTCGGCCGGGTCGATGTTGAACCCACCGAGCTCGGCCACCGACGATCCCTCACCGGTGCCGAATTCGACGCGGCCGTTGGACAGGTGGTCCAGTGTCGCGACGCGCTCGGCGATGCGGGCCGGGTGGTTGATCGGCGGCGGCAGGTGCATGACGCCGAAGCCCAGCCGGATGTTCTTGGTGCGCTGGCTGGCTGCGGCCAGGAACATTTCGGGGGCGGTGGAGTGGCAGTACTCCTCGAGGAAGTGGTGCTCGGTCAGCCACACCGTCGAGAACCCGGCCTTGTCGGCGAGTTCCACCTCGTCGAGGCCGTGCTGGAACAGCTGGTGCTCGTCGTCCTCGGACCATGGCCGCGGCAGTGGGAACTCGTAGAACAGGGAAATCTTCACTTCTGTTTACCTCCTTGAAGATTCGGGGCTATCGATGGCTGACGGGGGTTGGTGATCAGGGCTCGCGGCCGCGCCGGTACCTGCTATGTGTTTGACCGCGACGTAGCCGAACGTCATCGCCGGGCCGATCGTGGCGCCGGCACCGGCATAACTGCGTCCCATGACTGCGGCCGAGGCGTTGCCCACGGCGTACAGCCCGCGGATCGGCGAATCGTCGGCCCGCAGCACCCGGGCGTGCTCGTCGGTGCGCAGTCCGCCCGAGGTCCCGAGGTCTCCGAGGATGATCTGGAACGCGTAGTACGGCGGCTTGCCGAGCGGGTGCAGGTTCGGGTTGGGCAGCGTGGGATCGCCGTAATAGTTGTCGTAGGCGCTGTCGCCGCGGTTGAAGTCGTCGTCGTGGCCGCGGCGGGCCAGTTCGTTGAAGCGTTCAGCGGTCGCACGCAGCTGGTCGGCCGGAACCCCGATCTTTTCGGCCAGCTCCTCGAAGCTGCTGCCTTCGCACACCACCCCGGAGTCCAACCACGCCTTGGGCACCTTCCACCCGGTCGGCACCGGGGCGAACGGGATCTTCGGCAGCGGAAGGTGACCCGCGACGACGTAGCGGTGGAACGACCGGATGTCGGTGATCAGCCAGCACGGGATGTGGGTGACTCCGGAGCGCTCGCCATCGATCATCGCGTGGGCGAAATCCATGTACGGGGCGGCCTCGTTGATGAAGCGCTTGCCCTCGCCGTTGACGACGAACTGCGACGGCATCATCCGTTCGTTGAGCATGAACTGCAGGCGCCCGTCGGGCCAGCAGATCGCGGGGAACCACCAGGCCTCGTCGAGCAGTTCGGTGGATCCGCCCACCTTCTCCCCGGCCCGGATGCCGTCACCGGTGGCGACCGGGTTGCCGAAGCTCCAGTCCTTGTCGCCGGCCAGGTCGCGGACGCGTTTGAGTTCGGGCAGGTGCTCGAGCCGCCATGCCATGTCGTGGTCGAATCCTCCGCTGGCCAGGATCACGCCGCGGCGGGCCTGGATGCGCTGGGCCACGCCGTCGCGTTCGATGACCGCGCCGATCACGCTGCCGTCGACATCGGCGATCAGCTCGGTCATCGGCGCGTTGAGCCACAGCGGGATGTCGCGCTCTTTCATCGCCAGGCGCAGACGCGCGGCAAGCGACTGCCCGATCGCGGCCATCCGGTCGCCGAAGACCCGCGCGCGCACCATCCGCCAGATCAGCTTCAGCAGCACCGCTTTGCCGCGCCAGTTCTGCCGGACCTGATAGAACAGCCGCAGATCCTTCGGCGCGAACCAGATACCCTTGGGCGCCATCGCCAGGGGTGCCAGCAGGTTCTGTTCCTCGTCGCCGAGCACCCGCAGGTCGATCTCGGGCACGTTGATCGTGCTGCCCAGCGCCGAGCCGCCGGGCAGCTCCGGGTAGTAGTCGGCGTATCCGGGCTTCCACACGAATTCCAGCCACGGACTGAGCTTTTCGAGGAACTCCATCATCTCCGGCGCCGCGTCCACATAGGCACGCAGCCGGGCATCGCTGACGAGTCCGCCGGTGATTTCCTTGAGGTAGCCGAACACGTCGTCGGGGTTGGGCACGTAGCCTTCGCGGCGTTGCGACGGCGCGCCCGGTACCCAGATCCCGCCGCCCGACAACGCGGTGGAGCCGCCGAAGCGCGGCGCCTTCTCCACCACCAGGGTGTTCAGCCCCTCGGCCCGGGCGGCCAGCGCGGCGGTCATGCCGCCGCCACCGGACCCGATCACCAGGACATCGGTGACGTGGTCGAAGGGCTGGAGTGCTGGCGAATTCATCAGGTGGACACCGCCGTTCGGATCGCGAATCCCGCGATCAGGTCGGGGGCAGCACGGTAGAACCGGCTGCCGGTCTGATAAGGACCTTGCGCGGCCTGCGCGGCGAACGCCGCCACCCAGGTGCGGACTTCGTGGGCCGAGTTGCCGGCCTGCGCGGCGATCCAGGTGTTGTCCCACGCGTCGACCTCGGCGAGGCGACCGGTGTCGACCAGATCGAGGAACGCCTGATCCCACTCGGGGTTCAACGGCGCCAGGGCGCCGGCACCGGCGGCGAACTGGCGTGCCGCCTCCATCACCGCGGTCTGCCGGGCCTGGCGTTGTTCGGTCGTCATCGGCACCCCGCGCACGATGCGGTCCAGGGCCGCCGGGGGTGCGGTCGCCAGCGTGGGTACGGGCGGGTCGTGGGACAGCCCACCGGAGCCGATGACCAGCACGCGCTTGCCGAGGGTGGCCAGAAACGCGCCGACGGCATCACCGAGTGCCCGGACCCGTCGCATCGGACCCAGCGGGGTGGCCACCGAGTTGACGAACACCGGGATCACCGGCTTGGTGGTCGCGTCGCCGAAGAGTTTCTGCAACGGCTGGACGGTGCCGTGGTCCACGTCCATCTCCGCCGACAGCGCCACATCGACATCGGCGTCCAGCACCGCGCGGGCGCAGTCGGTCGCCAATTCGGCCGGGACGTCCAGCGGTCCGGCGTAGGTGCCGTAGTCGCCGACGCCGCGAGCGGCGGTGCCGATGCAGAACGGCGGCATCGCACGGTAGAAGAAGCCGTTGTAATGGTCGGGCGAAAAGGTCACGACCAGTTCAGGATCGAAGGCCGCCACGAACTCGCGGGCGACCGTGATCGCCGACTCGATGTCGTCAAGGAGTTCCGCTGACGGTCCCGGAAGATCCAGCAGCGGACTGTGCGACATGGCGCACAGCGCGATCTGACTTGCCATCCGAACTCGGGCCTCCTTCCTGGGTCAGATGGAGCACGCCGAACAGCGCCTGCGAGACCTCGGGTGCGCGCTGGGCGATGCAGGCCCCGGCGATGCAGCGGTCGGGACGCAGGAACAGCACCGAATCGGTGTAGACGTCGAACCACGACTTCAGCGCTCCGGTGCGGTCGCCGATGACGACGACGTCGGGATCGTCGTGTCCCGTCCAGTGCAGCTGGGTCATCGGGCGGGCTTCGATGAAGGTGGCGCCGAGGGCTTTCCACCGGCTGAAGGCGGCTTCGCCGAGGACGGCGCGAATGTTGTTGCTCCAGCACAGGACTGCGAAGCCGGGGCCGATGACATCGTCGAGTCGCACGTCGGACCGGTCGCGGGTGTCGACGCGCGGCTGGATGAACAGCGTGCCCGTCGGCGAGTTCGGGCTGGCCGGCTGCGCGTGGTGCACCGCGCCCTGCAGGTACCTGGGCATCGGCTTGAACCGCATCTCGAGCACGTAGCGCTTCAGGGTGGGGACCACCGAGGCGGCGTGGATCACCCGGTCGCGGAGCGCGGCCACGCGGCGGTTCGTCGGTGAGATGACCCGGCCCACCATGGTCGACAGATCGATCATGGCGCGCGCGTGCTTGCGGCGCTCGACGTCGTAGGTGTCGAGCAGCGCGTCGCCGGCCTGCCCGCTGACCACCGCGGCGAGTTTCCAGCCCAGGTTCGCCGCGTCGCGGATGCCGCTGTTGTAGCCCTGGCCCTGCCACACCGGCATCAGATGTGCGGCGTCGCCGGCCAGCAACAACCGGCCCTTGCGGAACGAGCCCGCGATGCGCGAATGGTGGGTGTACACCCGGTGCCGGATCATGTCGACGCGTTCCGGGTACGGCACCAGCTGTCCGAGCATCTGGCGGACGAACGCGGGATCGTCGGCCTGCTCATCGGTTTCGTGAGGGTGGATGAGGAACTCGAAGCGCCGGATGCCGTGCGCGATCGCGATGGACACATACGGGCGCCGAGGATCGGCGCCGACCTCGCTGTTGGGGTGGCCCAGCGGGTCGTTGGCGCAGTCCACGACCAGCCAGCGCGTCGAGGAGGTGGTGCCGTCGAACGACACCCCCATCAGGCGTCGGGTGGCGCTGCGGCCGCCGTCGCAGCCGACGACGTACCGTGCGGTGACGGGTGGTTGACCGTCGGCGAACTCGACGGTGACCACGTCACCGTCGTCGGTGCAGTTGCTCATGCGGTGCCCGAACCGCACATCGACGGTGTCGAAGCGGCCGAGGCCGGCGAACAGTTCCGCGTCGACCATCGGCTGGACGAAGCCGTTGCGCTTGGGCCAGCCGAAACGCGCGTCGGGCGGGGCCATTTCGGCCAGCAGTTTGCGGTCGCCGTCGAAGAACCGAAGGATCTGGTTGGGCACCGTGTGCGGCAGCACGTTGTCGACCAGGCCGATCGACTGGAACGTGCGCAGCGCCTCGTCGTCGAGCCCCACCCCGCGCGGATAGTCGATCAGGGTGTCGCGCTCGTCGACGACCAGAGTGCGGATCTTCTGCTGCCCGAGGATGTTCGCCAACGTCAGGCCGGACGGTCCAGCGCCGACGATGACGACGTCGACGTCGGTGAGCTGCGCCGTCGAGGTCATGCGCGCCCCAGCAGGAAGTCCAGATGGAGCCGGTCGAACGTCTTGGGGTCCTCGTACTGCGGCCAGTGCCCGCAGCCGGGCATCACCTCGAACCGCGCACCGGGGATCATCGAGGCGATGCGGCGGCCTTCGTCGACGTCGGCCGTCGGGTCGTCGCTGGTCCAGACAACCAGCGTGGGGGTGGTGATGGACCCGTAGTCCTCGGGGCGGATCAGGTTGCGGGCGCGGATCTCGGGGTCCTGCAACGCCATGATGTCCCGCATCGCGTCGGCGAAGCCGGGCTGGCGGTAGACGCGCTGCCGGCTGGCGACGATGTCGTCGTAGTCCTTGGACTTGTCGGCCATCAGCCATTTGATGCGCGCCTGCACGGTGTCCCAGGTCGGATTCTCGGCCGCCGCCATCGACAACGTGATGATGCGCTGCATCACCTCGGGGTCGGCTTGAGATCCGCCGGCGGTGTTGAGCACCAGGCGGTCGAGTCGGTCGGCGTGGTCGACCGCCATTCGCGAGGCGACCCACCCGCCCAGCGACTCGCCGCTGATGTGGGCCCGCTGCGCGCCGATCGCGTCGAGGAACGCGACGAGATGGTCGACGTAGTGCGGGATTTCGAGGGGATGCCCGGGTTTGTCGGTGTAGCCGTGGCCCAGCATGTCGATCGACCAGGTCGAGAAGTGCTGGGCGTGAGCCTCGAGGTTGCGGACGTAGGCCTCGGCGTGTCCGCCGGAGCCGTGCAGGAACACCAACGCCGGCTTGGAGGTGTCGCCGGCATGCAGATAGCGAGTGCGCACTCCCCCTGCGTCGAGATACCCCTGGGAGAACGCGACGCCCTGCAGGTCGCTCCACACGCTCTCGAACTCCGTCACCGCACTCCCTTTCCGGCCTGGAAACCCTTGACGGCGAGAATCGTATTCTCGTATTTTGTAAGCGTCTCGCTCATTTATCGCACATCCATGTGCACTATAGTTAGAGCATCACTCTCACGGCGGGTTTCTGTCAAGGAAGGTCCGTATGACTCGAGCGTCCGGCGAATCGGCTTCCTCCGGCGCCGACAGCGCAGCAGCTGCCGGTGCCGCCGTGCCCGGTTCGCAGACGCTGGCTCGCGGACTGAGCGCGCTCCAACTGGTCGCGAGCTCCCCCACCGGGTTGACCGTCACTCAGGTCGCCGACGACATCGGCGTGCACCGCACGATCGCCTACCGGCTGTTGAGCACGCTCGCGCAGTTCCGCTTCATCGCCAAGGGCGAGGACGGCCGCTACCGCTCGGCTGCGGCCCTGGCACTGCTCGGCGCATCGTTCGACAACAACGTCCGCCAGTTGTGCGTGCCGACGCTGCGCGCCCTGGCCGACGAACTGGGCACCACGGTGTCGCTGCTGGTCGCCGAGGGTGACCAGCAGGTCGCCATCGCGGTCATGGCACCGACCAACGTCTACTACCAGCTCTCCTTCCACGAGGGCAGCCGCTACCCGCTCGAGCGCGGCGCGGCAGGGGTCGCTCTGCTGGCCAGCATGCCTCCGCGACCGGGGGAACGGGACCTCGTCGAGCAAGCCCGCAAACAGGGGTGGGTGATCACCCACGGCGAGGTGGAGCCGAACACCTACGGTCTGGCAGTACCGGTTCGGCGCCGGCCACCGTCGCCGCCCACCTGCATCAACCTGATCTCGCACCGCGAAGACGTCGTCGAACGCGGCCGCGACGCCGTCCTCAAGGCAGCCCATGAGCTGTCAGCAGTGCTGTCCTGACCCCGACGCTGGAAGAAGGGAACACCGGTGACCGACTGGGACCACGAGGTGGACGTCGTCGTGCTCGGCAGTGGAGGCGCGGGACTGACCGCCGCGCTCACCGCTGCGGCACAGGGCGCTTCCGTCGAGGTGTATGAGAAGGCGGCAACCGTCGGCGGCACCACCGCCGTGTCGGGAGGAATCGTCTGGATTCCCGCGCACAACCGGTCCCCCGACGGAGAGCTGAGCGTCGAGGACGCACTGGCCTATCTGCACGCCCAGTCCCTCGGCGTCATGGACGACGACCTGGTGGAGACGTTCGTCCGCACCGGCACGCCGATGCTCGACTTCGTCGAGGCGCACAGCGACCTGCGGTTCGAAGTCGCCGAGGGCTTCCCGGATTACAAGCCCGAGCTACCCGGCGGGCGGCCCGGCGGTGGTCGTTCGCTGAACACGAAGCCGTTCGACCTCTCGACGCTCGGGCAGTGGCGCGACCGCATCACCTCGTTCCCCGCGGATTTCAGCAACGTCGGTATCGACGCCGAGACCCGCGCGCGCATCCACGCCTCGCTCGATGACGACGACGCCGGTGACTACTGCGTGGCGGGGACGTCGTTGATCGCGGGTCTACTCAAAGGGTTGCTCGACCTCGGCGTCACACCGCACACCGAGGCCCGGGCGACCGAACTCTTCACCGATGCACTCGGCGTCACCGGAGTACGAATTGAGCTGAGCGGCAATGAGGTCCGGGTGCGGGCTCGCCGTGCGGTGATCCTCGGTACCGGCGGGTTCGAATGGGATCCGCGGTTGGTGGAGGCCTATCTGCGTGGCCCGATGCGCGGAGCGGTGTCCCCGCCCAACAACACCGGTGACGGGTTGCGGATGGCCATGGCCCTCGGCGCGGACCTGGCCAACATGGGCGAGGCGTGGTGGGTGCCGATCGTGCAGATCCCCGGCGACACGTTCGAAGGTCATCCCCGCAGCCGCAGCGTCCGACTCGAGCGCACCCGCCCGCGCAGCATCATCGTCAACCGGGCCGGTAAGCGCTTCGTCAACGAAGCCGGCGAGTACAACTCGATGGCCGGCCCATTCCACTACCTCGACCCGAAGCTGGGCTACGCCAACGACCCGGCGTGGATCGTGTTCGACTCGCTGCACCTGAAGAACTACGGGTTCCTCGGCGTCGACCCGGACGGTCCGGTGCCCGAATGGTTCTGCCAGTCAGGGGATCTCACCGAACTCGGCGAGAAGACCGGCATCGACGCCGACGGGTTGGCCCGCACGCTCGAGGCGTGGAACGCCAACGTGGCCGCCGAACACGACCCCGAGTTCGGTCGCGGCGCCAGCGCCTATGACGGCTACTGGGGTGACACCAACGCCCCTACCACCGCCGGGAAGACCCTCGGACCGATCGACACCGCGCCGTACTACGCGGTACCGGTATCGGTCGGTGCGATGGGCACCAAGGGCGGTCCGCGCACCGATCGCGACGGCCGCGTGCTGCACGTCTCGGGCACCGCGATCACCGGGCTGTTCGCCGCCGGCAACGCCATGGCCGGCGCGACCGGAAAGGCCTACGGCGGGGCGGGCGGAACACTCGGTCCGGCAATGGTTTTCGGCTACCGCGCCGGCTATACCGCGGCCACCGGCCGGTCGGCTACCTGAGCACCCTCACCGGTCGGCCTGCCCGGCGATGAGCCGGGCGGCCGCCGCGTAGGCGTTCGACGTCCCGTCGGCCACCGCGGCAGCGAGCTGGTCGAGGTCGGCGTGTTCACGCAGCAGCGTCTGGGCCAGCGACAGGATCTGCGAGCGGGCCCGCGCGGTCCGCCGGGACGCGTCGTCGGTCCGATGGGTGGCCTCGATGACGTCGATGAGTTCCTCGATACCCTCACCGCGCGCCGCGATCAGTTTCACGATCGGCGCGGCGGTCTCGGCCCGCAGATCGCGGACGGTCTGGTCGGCGCCCTCGCGGTCGGCCTTGTTGACCGCGACGATGTCGGCGACCTCGAGCAGGCCGGCCTTGGCCGCCTGCACGGCGTCACCCGCCCCGGGATTCAGGACGACGACCGTCGGGTCGGCGACCGCGGCGATCTCGATCTCGGACTGCCCGACGCCGACGGATTCGAGGATCACCAGGTCGTAGGCCAGCGCCGACAACAGCGTGATCGATGCCGGCACGGCAGCGGCCAGGCCGCCCAGATGGCCGCGGCTGGCCACCGACCGGATCAGCACCTCGGGATCGTTGATGTGCGCGGCCATCCGGATCCGGTCGCCGAGCAGCGCACCACCGCTGTACGGCGAGGACGGATCGACGGCCAGCACGGCGACCCGCATACCGCGGCTACGGTATGCCCCGACCAGCGCCCCCACCGTGGTCGATTTGCCGGCACCCGGAGGACCGGTGATCCCGACGACCCGGGCCGGCGCCACGTCGCCCAGGGCGTCGAGCACCTCGTCGCGCCGGTCGCTTTCCACATAGCTGAGCAGACGACCGGTGGCTCTGAGCGATCCGCTGCGGGCCGCAGTCACGAGCTCGTCGATGGTCACGACTGGAACAGTACGCAGACCACTCACCTCGTTTCATCCGTTCCCGTGCTGAATGGAGAATGTTATTCTCCCAGCACGAGAGTCCGCGTTTCAAGGAGGGTCACACGCATGGAGATCGCCGGCAGTTCGGCAGTGGTCGTTGGTGGCGCGGGTGGCCTCGGCGAGGCGACAGTGCGTCGGTTGCACGACGCCGGCGCCAAGGTGGTCGTCGCCGACCTCGCCGATGAGAGGGGCAAGGAGCTCGAGAAGGAGCTCGGCGTGCGTTACGTCCGCACCGATGCCACCTCCGAGGACTCGGTCAACGAGGCGATCGCCGTCGCCGAAGCGCTTGCACCGCTGCGGATCACGGTCGACACCCACGGCGGCCCGGCCAGCGGTGGCCGCCTGATCGGCAAGGACGGCTCACCGCTGGACCTGGAGGGCTTCCGGACGACCATCGAGTTCTATCTGACGGCGGTGTTCAACGTCATGCGGTTGTCCGCGGCGGCCATCGCCAAGACCGAACCGCTGGACGAGGGTGCACGCGGCGTCATCATCACCACCGCGTCGATCGCGGGCATGGAGGGTCAGATCGGGCAGCTGCCGTATTCGGCAGCCAAGGGCGGCGTACTGGGAATGACGCTCGTCGCCGCGCGTGACCTGTCACCGTTGGGGATTCGCGTCGTCACCATTGCGCCGGGCACCATCAACACCCCCGCGTACGGCAAGGCGGCCGACCAGCTCGAGCAGTACTGGGGCCCGCAGGTGCCGTTCCCCAAGCGCATGGGCCGGTCCACGGAGTACGCACGGCTTGCACAGAGCATCGTCGAAAACGACTACCTCAACGGCGAGGTCATCCGCCTCGACGGGGCACTGCGCTTCCCGCCGAAATGAGCGGTGGGGACGGGGGTCGCCCGCTGCACGGGCGGGTGGCCTTCGTCGCGGGGGCCAGCCGTGGCATCGGAGCGACCGTCGCCCGGGCGTTGGCCGAGGCGGGCGCCGCTGTGGCGGTCGCTGCGCGTTCGGAGGTCGAGGGCAAGCTGCCGGGCACCATCGGTGCTGTGGCGCAAGGGATTAGCGATGCGGGCGGGCAGGCGCTGCCGGTGCGCTGCGACGTCACCAGCGAAGAATCCGTCGAACACGCCGTCGATCGGACGGTCGCGGAGTTCGGCGGGATCGACATCTTGGTGGCGAATGCGGGCGTGCTCTGGATGGGACCTGTCGAGACCACCCCGCTCAAACGCTGGCAATTGTGCCTCGACGTCAACACCACGGGTGTCTTCCTGGTGACCAAGGCCGTCATTCCGCATGTGCGGGCCCGCGGCGGGGGTTCGCTGATCGCGGTGACGACCACCGGGGTGACGATGACCGATTACGGCGCCAATGCCTACTGGGTGTCCAAGGCCGCGACCGAACGTCTGTATCTGGGGCTGGCCAGCGATCTGAAGGCCGACAACATCGCGGTCAATTGTCTGAGCCCGTCGCGGGTGGTGTTGACCGAGGGCTGGCAGGCCGGTGGCGGGGGTGTCGAGATCCCGCCCGAGATGGTCGAGCCACCCGAGGCCATGGCCCGCGCCGCGGTGCTTTTAGCCCAGCAAGACGCCTCCGGGATCACCGGAACCATCCAGCGTTCCGAAGAGCTGGATCTCCGCTAGCCTCGTTTTGCCGAGCGCGCGTGTCTGTCCCCCAACACGCCGAGGGCAGGCGGCATTTCACGCGCGCTCGATCGGCGCGAGCGCGCGCACTCTCTTGACGGCTTGCCGGCTGTCGACCGGTATTCGGCATTCCGCGCGCGCTCGGTCGCCGCGAGCGCGCGCGAAATGCACGAGAATTACGGCGTGTCGAGGGACAGACACGCGCGCTCGCGCAAACTAGTGGAGCGCTCTATTTCTTGGCGATCAGGCCGTCGACGATCCTGTTGAAATCCGTTGTCCCGAAGGACACGTACTCAGCGAGGTTCGCGTAGTCCAGCGACGCCATCACCGACTTCTCCAGCTGGATGTTCATCAGCCGCTTCGTGGCCTCGACCGCCTGCTGCGGCAGCTCGATCATCTTCTTGGCACACGCGATCGCCTCGGCGAGCGGATCCTCGACGACGTGGTTGGCCAGACCGAGCTCGACCGCGCGCTGGGCTTTGATCCGGACACCGGTCAGCGCGAACTCCTTGGCCTGCAACAGACTGATCTGCGAACCCCACACCAGCGGACCGCCGTCGGCGGCCACCAGACCGATCGACACATGCGGGTCGGCGAAGAACGCGTTCTCGGCGATGTAGACGACATCCGACAGCGCGGCCAGACTGCAGCCCAGACCGACCGCCGGGCCGTTGACCGCCGCAATGACCGGGATACGACAGCGCACCATGCCGATCACCAGATCGCGGCCGTGCTTGATGGTCTTCTGGCGCAGCGCTTCGTCGTTGCGGAGCTCGTCGAGATAGTTGAAGTCGCCGCCGGCCGAAAACGCCCGGCCCGCACCGGTGATGACGGCAGCTCGCGCGCCGGTGTCTTCGTTGAGTTCCTCCCAGATCTTGGCCAACCCCACGTGCAGGTTGTCGTTGACCGCGTTGAGGTCGTCCGGCCGGTTCAATGTGATGATGCGCAGCGCACCGTCGGACTGAACGTCGATTTCATCTGGCATGCCGTACATTTGGGGTCTCACAGTCCTAGGATTCGTTGCGCGATGATGTTCTTCTGAATTTGCGACGTGCCGCCCATGACGCTCTGCGCGCGGCTGTACATGTAGGCGCCGAACATCTCCTCGTCGGCGGTGCCGACGGTCTTCAGCGCGGCATGGCCCACCGACTGTTCGGTCCACGTCATCAGCAGCTTGTCCAGCGACCCCTGCGGGCCGTGGGTGATGCCGTCGAGTTGCTCGGAAAGCCGCCGACGCACATGCAGCCGCAACATCTCGGTCTGCACCCACGCCCAGGACAGCTCCTCCGGCGGAGCTCCGTCCACGCGGGACGCCAACTGCCGCACCGTTTTTCCGTACCGCGCCGAGAAGCCCAGGGTGGAGGGTTCGCGCTCGTGGCTGACGACCGTCATCGCCAGCTTCCAGCCCTCCCCCGGCGCGCCGACCATGTTCTCGACCGGCACGCGGGCGCCGTCGAAGCTGACCTGGCCGAACTCCTTGGTGACGCCGCTGATCATCTTCAGCGGCCGCTGCTCGATGCCGGGCTGGTGCATGCTGACGATGAACGCCGAGATGCCTTTGTGTTTCGGCACGTCCTTGTCGGTGCGGGCCAGCACCAGGCACCAGTCGGCGACGTCGGAGTAGCTGGTCCAGATCTTGTGCCCGTGGATGACGTACTCGTCACCTTCCCGCACCGCGGTGGTGGTCAGCGACGCCAGATCCGATCCGGCGCCCGGCTCGGAGAAGCCCTGGCACCACCGCTCGGTGCCGTTGATCATGCCGGGCAGAAAACGCTGCCGAAGTTCTTCGCTGCCATGGTGACTCAGGCCGACGACGAGGTATCCCAGGCTGGGACGCGCCGGCGCACCGGCCTTGGCGATCTCCTCATCGACGATCACGTCGTACACCGGTGGAAGATCCTGGCCGCCGTACGCCTTCGGCCACGAGGTGCCGAAGAACCCGGCCTGGAACAGTGCCTGGTGCCACTCACCGGCCTTGGCCCAGTAGGCGTCACCGGAGGTCGGGAACTTGCCCTTCTGCTCGGTCAGCCAGCCGCGCAGCCGTTCCCGGAACGCGGCCTCGTCGGGCGAGTCACGAAAGTCCAATGGTCAGCTCCTCCAGATTCACCGGCCACGCCTCGGTGGCGGCCAGCACTCGTCGTAGGTACACATGGGCCAGGCATTCCCAGGTGTTGCCGATGCCGCCGTGCACCTGGATCGAGGTCTCGCACACCGTCATGGCGGCCCGCGCGGTGTAGATCTTGGCCACCCGGCCGGCTTCGATCGCCTCGGCGACCGGCAGTTCGTCGACCGCCCACGCGGCATGCCGGGCCACGCTGATCGACCCCTCGATCAGGGCCAGGCTTTCCGCCAGCAGGTGCGCGACGGCCTGATAGGAACCGATGGTCGCGCCGTACTGCGACCGCACTTTGGCGTACTCGGTGGCCAGCGCATGGGTTCCGCGGGCGGCGCCGAGGATGTCCGCGGTGGTGGCGGTCAGGGCCAGCGCGTACCAGCGGCCCGCATCCTCCTCGGAAAGCTCCTCGAGCTCGGCCGGCGATTCCGCCACGCCGGTGAGGCTGTTGGTGAGGTCGACGGTCGGCGCCGACGACGACGGACCGCTCACCTCCCGACCGAGGCGCCGCTGCAGATCGTCGATCAACAGCGGTCCGACGAAGGGCACGTCGACCAGGCCGCGGCCGAACTCCTCGGCCACCAAGGCGACCTCGACCGCCGACGCGCCGTCCGACCGGAGGGTGCGGAAGCCGGTCGCGTCGACGGCCTTCTCGAGACGCCCGATGCGGGCGTCGTCGTCCAGTTCGGCGACCGAGCCCGGCCCCAGGTCGGCGGCCAGTCCTGCAGCGGCGTCACGCAGTTGTCGTTGTTCACTTGTCAAGCGGACGTCCACGGTTTCCTCCGTTCTTCGCGCGAGCGCTCATCACTCGCTCCCGTAACACTCGGCGAAGCGCTTTGCCTGATGGCAGGCGCGGGATCTCGTCGACGAAAACGACGCGGCTGGGCTTCTTGTACGAGGCGAGGCGATCTGCCACCAGGCCGGCGAGTTCTTCGGGGTCGACGGCGCCGGCGGCTTTGACCGCGGCGACGATGGCCTCGCCGTCGGCTGACGGCACACCGAACACCGCGCAGTCCTCGACGGCGGGATGACCGTGCAGCACGGCTTCGACCTCTGCCGGGGCTACTTGGAACGCGCGCACCTTGATCATCTCCTTGGCGCGGTCGGTGATCCGCAGCCAGCCGTCGGCGTCCATGGTGCCGACGTCGCCGGTGCGGTACCAGTGGCCGGAAAACGCTTCGGCTGTGGATGATTCGGGCAGGTACCCGGCCATCGCGGCGTCGGAGCGCACTTGGATCTCCCCCTCGACGCCGGGCGCGACCGGCTCACCCGACTCCAGCGAGACGATTCGTACCTGCACGCCCTCCACGGCGCGCCCGACGGTGTCCAGATGTGCGCCGTCGAGATCGTTGCAGGAGATCACCGGCAGTTCGCTGGCACCGTACGCCGTCACCCATTTCACTCCGGTGCGGGCGGAGACTGCATGGGCGACGCTCTCGGTGACGGGCGTGGCGCACCACATGACGTAACGCAGGGAGCTCAAATCGTGCCGTTCCAGGCCCGGATGGGCCGAGAGCGCCAATGCGATGGGAGCGACGGCCATTTCGATCGTGATGCGGTCGGTCTCGATGTGCCGCAGCATGGCGTCGATGTCGAACCTGCGGTGCAGACGGATCCAGGCCCCGGTGTCGAGTGCCATCACGATGTTGAGCAGGCCGAGGATGTGCGACGGCGGCGTCATGATCTGGAGACGATCGGCCGAGGTCAACTGCAGGCCTGCGCGCCAGTGCCGCACCGCGGCAGCCAGTGACCCGTGGGTGTGGCGCACGCCTTTCGGCATTCCGGTGGTGCCCGAGCTGAAGACGATGACCGCATCGGCGGCGGGGTCGACCGGCCTCGGAGTCAGTTGGACCGGGGCGACCGGCTCGTCGAGGTGCAGCATCGGCATCACGTCGGACAGCACCGGGTGGTCGCCGACGGCGTGCGTGGGATCGGTCAGCGACACGGCGTGATCCACCTCCGCGCGCTTCCACGCGGGGCTCAACAACACCGCGGCAGCGCCGAGCTGCCAGATCGCGCGCAGCGCCACGACGAACTCGGGCCGGTTCGACGACATCAGCGCCACCCGGGCGCCCTCCCCCACGCCGCGGCGCCGAAGCGTCGCGGCCATGCCCGCTGTCAGCGCGTCGAGGTCGGCGAGGCTATATTCACGGTCCTCGTAGGTGAGCGCCACGGCTGCAGTCATGTCGCTCCCTTCCGGGGGATGGATGTTTGGTGACAAGGATGAGAGGGGTACCGTGCGTCGGCGAGAATATTATTCTCCTATTATCAGAATGACAATGTCGAGCGCGGGCCGTACGGCCCCCACGCACCGGTAGGGACTGCAGTGACAGAGCCGAGTGACGCCCAGGGCACCATCACGATCAAGCTGGATGGCAGCACCGCGTCGGTGGCCGCCCGACCGAACGAGACGCTTCTGGAGAGCGCGCGCCGCGCCGGTATGGGTCCGCCGTTCTCGTGCGAAGCCGGCAACTGCGGTACCTGCATGGCGCTGGTGACAGAAGGCAAGGCCACGATGCGGGTCAACGATGCGCTGACCGAGGATGAGGTCGAGGGCGGATATGTCCTGACCTGCCAGGCGGTTCCGGAGACCCCGTCGGTATCGGTCACCTACGACGACTGAGCCGCCGCCCCGGAGTGCTCGTCGAGCCGCGGGGCCGGCTGGTACACCGGCTCGTAGCCCTCGATCCTGATGGGGCTGCCGACCAGCCGGAAGTCACCTGCGGTGACCAGCACCTCGGGAGTGGCGCGCAGGGCCTCGGGCAGCGTGCGCACCGCGGCCGCGGGGATACCGAGCGGCCGCAGCCGGGCCTCCCAATTGGCCGCCGTGTCTCCGGACAGCGCCGCGGAGACCAGTGCCAGCACCTCTTCTCGGTGGGCCGCCCGCTCGGCCATCGCGGGAAAGCCCTCGATGCCCGCCTCGCGCGAGAACGCCGCCCAGAACGCGTCGTGGGTGATGAACAGCGCCAGGAATCCCTCTGCGGTCGGAAACAGCTGCGCCGGAACGTAGTAGGAGTGCGCGCCGTATGGGTGGCGTTGCGGCTCGACGCCGTCGTTGAGGTACGCCGCCGCCCGGTAGTTCAACTGCGACAGCATCACGTCCCGCAGACACACGTCGACCTGTCCGCCTCGACCGGACACGATCTGGGCCAGCAGGCCCAGCGCCGCGGTCAAACCGGTGGAGTTGTCCGCCGACGAGTAACCCGGCAGCGTCGGCGGGCCCTCGGGGTCGCCGGTCATCGCAGCCACCCCGGTGCCCGCCTGGATGACGTAGTCGAACGCGGGGTCGTCGCCGCCGTTGAGACCGAAACCCGTCATCGCCACGCACACGATGCGTTCGTTGTACTGCTTCAGCGAGTCGTAGGTCAGCCCGAGTCGGCGGATCGCCGACGGCTTCATGTTGACCAGCAGCGCGTGGGAGTCCGCGACCAGCGCACCGAGCCGGGCGCGTCCCTCCTCCGAGCGCAGGTCGAGGCACACGCTGCGCTTGTTGCGATTCAGGCTGGCGAAATAGCTGTCGCTGACCTGACGGGAGATCTCCCCGCCCGGAGGTTCGATCTTGATGACCTCGGCGCCGAGATCGGCGAGCATCATCGTGGCGTACGGCCCGGCCAGCATCACGCCGACCTCGAGAATCCGGATGCCGGCCAGAGGTGCCGAGGTGGTCATTGCACAGCTTTGGCGAGTTCGGCGATCACCTCACGGGTGCGGTACTTCGACGCGACGAGCTCGTCACGCGTCTCCCCGATGGGCAACAGCCGCACAGACAGATCCGTCACGCCGGCGTCGGCGAACTGCTTGAACCGGGCCAAGATCGACTCTTCGTCACCGGCCGCGCACAGGTCGCCGACATTGCGGGCGTCACCGCGGTCGAGCAACCGCTGATAGTTCGGTGAGGTCTCGGCTTCGGCGAGGATGCGGTTGGCCCGCTCCTTGGCCGCATCGATCTCGGAGTTCGCACACAAGCAGACCGGGATGCCGGCCACGATGCGCGGTGCAGGACGCCCAGCCTCGGCGGCGGCCTTGTTGATCTTGGGTGCGATGTGCTCGCCAATCGCCTTCTCGTCGGCCATCCACAGCACGGTACCGTCAGCGCGTTCCCCGGCGATCTGCAGCATCACCGGGCCCAGCGCGGCCACCAGCACCGGCAGCGGCTGCTCGGCGCCCAGGACGGTGGGATTGTGCACGGTGAAGGTGTCGTTCTCCACGTCCACGTCGCCCGGGCCGGCCAAGGCGGCGTTCAACACCTCGAGGTAATCACGGGTGTAGGCCGCCGGCTTGTCGTAGGGCAGCCCCAGCATGTCGCGCACGATCCAGTGGTGCGACGGGCCGACCCCCAGCGCAAGGCGCCCACCGGCCATCGCATGCACCGAGAGGGCCTGACGAGCCAGGGCGATCGGGTGCTGCGCCTGCAACGGCACCACGGCGGTGCCCAGTTCGATGCGCGACGTGTGCGCCGCCATCAGCGCCACCATGGTCAAGCAGTCGAAGTCGTTGGGCACCTGCGGCATCCACGCGGTGTCCAGGCCGGCCGACTCCGCCCACTCGATGTCGGCCACCAGCTTGCTGACCTTGCGCGCCATGTCGCCGCGCTCGGCCCCGATCATCACTCCGAGTCTCATGTGTCAGCTTCCTCCAGCAAGCGTGCGGTCACTGCGCGGTCTGCTTGGTCAGCTCGCGCACGTCCCGGACCAGGTCGTCGAGCGAGGTTCCGGTCGGAAAGACCGCCGCGGCGCCGGCGTCGAGCAGCTTCTGGACGTCACCCTGCGGGATGGTGCCGCCGACGACGACGGCGATGTCACCGGCGTCGGCGGCGCGCAGCGCGTCGACGGTACGCGCGGTCAGCGCGACGTGCGCCCCGGACAGGATCGAAAGTCCGACCAGCGCAACATCTTCCTGCAGCGCGATGGACACGATGTCTTCGATGCGCTGCCGGATCCCGGTGTAGATGACCTCGAACCCGGCGTCGCGCAACGCCCGCGCGACGATCTTGGCGCCACGGTCGTGACCGTCGAGGCCGGGCTTGGCGACGAGCACACGGACCGGCTGTGCGGTAGCGGAATCAGCCATCTCTAGAACACCACCGGTTGCCGGAACTCGCCCCACACGGACTTCAACGTCGAGACCATTTCTCCCACAGTGCAATAGGCATTCGCACAGTCGATCAGGTTGTGCATCAGGTTGGCGTCCCCTTCGGCGGCCCGGGCCAGCGCGGCAAGGGCCTCCTTGACCGCGACGTCGCTACGCTCGGCCTTGACCTTCGCCAGCCGCTTGAGCTGGGTGTCGCGGCCTTCGGCGTCGAGCTCGTAGGTGGCGATGTCCGGCGGTGGCTCGTCCACGACGAACTTGTTCACGCCGACCACCGGACGCTCCCCGGATTCGACCTCCTGGTGGATCTTGAACGCCTCGTCGGCGATCAGCCCCTGCAGGTACCCGTCCTCGATGCAGCGCACCATGCCGCCGTGGGTCTCCAGGTCGTGCATGATCTCGATGATCTTCTCTTCGGTGGCGTCGGTCAGCGCCTCGACGAAGTACGACCCGCCGAGCGGATCGGCGACCTTGGTCACCCCGGTCTCGTAGGCCAGGATCTGCTGCGTGCGCAGGGCCAGGGTGGCCGACTCCTCGCTGGGCAGCGCGAACGGTTCGTCCCAGGCCGCGGTGAACATCGACTGCACGCCGCCGAGCACGGCGGCCATGGCCTCATAGGCCACCCGGACCAGGTTGTTGCGGGCCTGCGGTGCGTACAGCGACGCGCCGCCGGCGACACAGCCGAAGCGGAACATCGACGCCTTGTCCGTCGTCGCGCCGTAGCGCTCGCGCACGATGGTGGCCCACCGCCGGCGACCGGCGCGGTACTTGGCGATCTCTTCGAAGAAGTCGCCGTGGGTGTAGAAGAAGAACGAGATCTGCGGGGCGAACTTGTCGATGGTCATCCGGCCGCGCTCGACCACGGTGTCGCAGTAGGTGACGCCGTCGGCCAGGGTGAACGCCATCTCCTGCACCGCGTTGGCGCCGGCGTCGCGGAAATGCGCCCCGGCCACCGAGATCGCGTTGAATCGCGGCACCTCGGCAGCACAGAACTCGATGGTGTCGGCGATCAGCCGCAGCGACGGTTCCGGCGGCCAGATCCACGTGCCGCGCGAGGCGTACTCCTTGAGGATGTCGTTCTGGATGGTGCCGGTCAGCTTCTCCCGCGGCACCCCCTTCTTCTCCGCCGCCGCGACGTAGAAGGCCAGCAGGATCGCGGCGGTGCCGTTGATGGTGAAGCTGGTGCTGATGGACTCGAGCGGAATGCTGTCGAAGAGGATCTCCGCGTCGGCGAGCGTGTCGACGGCGACACCGACACGGCCGACCTCTTCGCCGTACTCCGGATCGTCGGAGTCGTATCCGCACTGGGTCGGCAGGTCGAGCGCCACCGACAGACCGGTGCCACCCTGGTCGAGCAGGTACCGGTAGCGACGGTTGGACTCCTCGGCGGTGCCGAATCCCGAGTACTGGCGGAAAGTCCACGTCTTGCCGCGGTAGCCGGAGGCGAAGTTGCCGCGAGTGAACGGGTAGGTGCCCGGCGATGGCGGATCTGCCGACCGATCGCCCGGCCCGTACACGGGTTCCAGCGGAATGCCCGACGGTGTCTGTACTGGCTCGCTCATCGCTGGATAACGTACTTGCAAAAAATGAGAATGCCAATACCGTCTACGGGAAAGCTGCACGCAGCAGTAGGTGCGTGGACCCGGATTGACGCAGCGAAACCCCGGCACACCGCGATTATGGGATTCGCCTAAAATGAGAACGGCACTATCTGCCGCCGTATGAGGAGGCCTATGTCCAGCTCGCCGAGCGAGACCCCGTTCGCCAACCGCACCATGGTCGTGTCCGGCGGTAGCCGCGGCATCGGGCTGGCCATCGCGCTGAGCGCAGCGCGCGGCGGCGCCAACGTCGTGCTGCTGGCCAAGACCGCCGAGCCGCACCCCAAGCTTCCCGGCACCGTGCACACCGCCGTCGCCGACGTCGAAGCCGCCGGCGGCAAGGGCGTCGCCGTGGTCGGCGACGTCCGCAAGGAAGAGGACGTTGCGCGCGCCGTGGAGACCGCCGTCGAGCACTTCGGCGGCGTCGACATCGTCGTCAACAACGCGAGCGCGATCGCGACCGAACCGACCGAAATGCTGTCGGCGAAGAAGTTCGACCTCATGATGGACATCAATGTCCGCGGCACCTTCCTGCTCACCAAGGCCGCCCTGCCGCACCTGCGCAAGTCGGCCAACCCGCACGTGCTCACGCTGGCCCCGCCGCTGAACATGAACCCGTACTGGCTGGGCGCCCACCCGTCCTACACCCTGTCCAAGTACGGGATGACGTTGCTGTCGCTGGGCTGGGCCGAGGAGTACCGCCAGGAACGCGACGGCGCCGGGATCGGCTTCAGCTGCCTGTGGCCGGAGACCTACATCGCCACCTCGGCGGTGACCAACCTCGCCGACGGCGCCGACCTCGCCAAGTCCTCGCGCAGCCCGGAGATCATGGGCGACGCCGCGGCGGTGATCCTGTCGCGGACCGCCGCGGAGGTCAACGGCAACTGCTACATCGACTCCGAAGTTCTCGTCGAGTCCGGCGTAACCGACCTGTCGCGCTACGGCGGCGGGGACAATCCCATCCGTGACATCTTCGTGGACGCCCCGGTGAGCGCATGAGTATCTCGCTGCTGCTGGAGATGGCAGCCTCCAGCGACCCGGACCGCACCGCCGTCGTCGACGACGACCTCCGGCTGACCACCGAGCAGGTCAGCTCGCTGGCCGACGGCGGCGCCGGCGTCATCGCCGCCTCGGGCGCGCAGCACGTCGCCTACGTCGGCACCGGCGGCGCGATGCTGCCGCTGCTGCTGTTCGCCTCCGCCCGCGCCGCCATCCCGGTCACCCCGCTGAACTACCGGCTCTCGGCCGAGGGCCTGCGAGCGCTGCTCGACCGGCTCCCCGATCCGCTCGTGGTGGTCGACGACGAGTACCGCGAGGCCGTCGGCGACGGATACCGCACCCTGTCCTCCGAGGACTTCCTCAAAGCCTCCCGCACCCACGAACCGGCCGTCGAGTTCGCCGACCCCGACGCGGTCGCGGTCGTGCTGTTCACCTCGGGCACCACCTCCAAGCCCAAGGCCGTCGAGCTCACCCACAACAACCTGACCAGCTACATCACCGGAACCGTCGAGTTCGCCTCGGCCGAACCCGATGACGCCGCGCTGATCTGCGTGCCCCCGTATCACATCGCCGGCGTCGGCGCGGCGCTGTCGAACCTGTACGCGGGCCGAAAGATGGTGTACCTGCGGCACTTCGACGCGCAGCGGTGGGTGGCTCTGGTCGGCACCGAAGGAGTCACCTCGGCGACGGTGGTGCCGACCATGCTCGACCGCATCGTCAGCGTCCTGGAAGCACAGAACGCCGCGCTGCCCACCCTGCGCACACTGGCCTACGGCGGGTCGAAAGTGCCACTCCCCCTGGTGCGCAAGGCGCTGTCGCTGCTGCCCGAGGTCGGCTTCGTCAACGCCTACGGTCTGACCGAGACCAGCTCGACCATCGCGGTGCTCACGCCCGACGACCACCGCGCCGCACTGAGCGCCACCGACGACGCGGCCCTGCGCCGGCTGGGTTCGGTCGGTCAGCCCGTGCCGGGTATCGAGGTCGAGATCCGCGCCGAGGACGGCACCGTGCTGGGTCCCGGCGAAACCGGCGAGCTGTTCGTGCGCGGCGACCAGGTGTCGGGCAAGTACACCGACATCGGGTCGGTACTCGACGAGCAAGGCTGGTTCCCCACCAAGGACGTCGCCTACCTCGACGCCGAGGGCTACCTGTTCATCGGGGGCCGCTCGGACGACACCATCATCCGCGGCGGCGAGAACATCGCACCGGCCGAGATCGAGGACGTCCTCGTCGAGCATCCGCACGTGCGTGACTGCGCGGTCGTCGGAGCAGATGACCCGCAGTGGGGTCAGATCATCGTCGCGGTCGTGGTGCCCCAACCCGGTACCGACCCCGACATCGAAGAGCTGCGCGCCCACGTGCGCGCACAACTGCGGGGATCCCGCACCCCCGATCGGGTGGTGTTCCGTGCGGAACTGCCCACCAACGCGACCGGCAAGGTGCTGCGCCGCGAACTCGTAGCCGAACTGAATCAGGACCGATCGCCGGCACAGCCGGTTACATAACGATCGCCGGCTCGGCCGGCGCGACACAAGGAGCCCCCGCATGATCAAGAACGGCACCCGCCTGCAGAGCCAGGTCTGCGACACCCAGGTCATCGTCGTGCGCAGCGCCGACAGCCTCGACGACCTCCGCGCCGGCGGAGCCCCGATGGTCCCGATCGGCGACGACGTCGATTCGAGCCTGTCCCTGGATGATTCGCTGGCCGACGGCAACCTGATGGGCAAGCGCTACGTCGACGACAACGGCGCCGAGGTATTGGTCACCAAGGCCGGCAAGGGCACTCTGAGCGTCGGTTCGACGCCGCTGTCGCTGAAGGAAGCCAAGCCGCTTCCGGCCAGCGACTGACACCGTGTCGCAGCGTTCGACCGCGCCGGCGCGGGTCTCCCCGCGCCGGGTCGCGCTGGCGAGCTTCATCGGCACGACGGTCGAGTTCTACGACTTCCTGATCTACGGGACCGCCGCCGCGCTGGTGTTCCCGAAGTTGTTCTTTCCCAGCGCATCCCCCGCCGCCGGAGTGCTGCTCTCGTTCGCGACGTTCGGGGTCGGCTTCTTCGCCCGCCCGTTGGGCGGCATCGTGTTCGGTCATTTCGGGGACCGGGTCGGCCGTCGCCGAATGTTGGTCTACTCGCTGGTCGGCATGGGCGTCTCGACCGTCCTGATCGGGTTGTTGCCCACCTACGCGCAGATCGGTCTGGCGGCGCCCATCCTGCTCACCCTGCTGCGTCTGGCGCAGGGGTTCGCCGTCGGAGGCGAATGGGGTGGTGCGACGTTGATGGCGGTCGAGCACGCCACCGCACGCCGCCGCGGCTTCTACGGCGCGTTCCCGCAGATGGGCGCTCCTGCCGGGACAGCTGCGGCGACACTGGCGTTCTACCTGGCCGCCCAGTTGCCCGACGAACAGTTCCTCTCGTGGGGCTGGCGAATTCCGTTCCTGGTCAGCGCGATCCTCATCGTGATCGGCCTGGTCGTGCGGCTGACCGTCACCGAGAGCCCGGATTTCGCCGACCTGCAGCGCCGCTCGGAAGTGGCGCGCACCCCGATCGTGGCCGCGGTGCGCCGGCACTGGCGCGAGATCCTGTTGATCGCGGGTGCGTATCTGTCCCAGGGTGTGTTCGCCTACATCTGCGTGGCATACCTGGTCTCCTACGCGACGACGGCTGCCGGAATCCCGCGGCAGTGGGCTCTTCTCGGGGTTTTCATCGGTGCGGTTGTGGCGGTGGTGACCTATCCCTTGTTCGGGTCGCTGTCGGACCGGGTGGGACGCAAGCCGCTGTACTTGGCGGGCGTGGTGGCGATGGGCGTGGCCGTCTTCCCCACCTTCGCCTTGATCGACACCGGACGGCCGGCACTGTTCGTGGTGGCACTGGTGCTGATCTTCGGTTTGGCGATGGCACCGGCAGCAGGCGTCACCGGCGCGTTGTTCTCCATGACATTCGACGCCGACGTTCGTTACTCGGGTGTGTCGATGGGTTACACACTCTCGCAGGTGGTCGGCTCGGCGTTCGCCCCGACCATCGCCACCGCCCTCTATGCCGCGTTCGGCACGAGCACCGCCATCGCCGCGTATCTCATTGGCGTCTCGGTGATCTCGGCGCTGGCCGTGTGCTTCCTGCCCGGCGGTTGGCGTCGCCCCGAGCACGGGCCGATCGGCGAACGCGTCGAAGCAGAGCCGTCGACGGCGACCGGCTGATACCTTCGGCCCGATGAGGCCGCCACGCCTGATGTTCCGCTACGCCGCGGGCCTGATCTCCGCGTGGCTGTTCACCCTCGGCGAGGTGGTCGCCCTCGTCATCTCACTGGCCGGCAGCAGTGTGCTGACCGCATCCAACGGCATCGCCCTGGCCGTCATCGGCACCGTCGGCACCGCCACGGTCGCCGGCGGTGCGGTCGCCATCCTCGCTCCGTCGCTGCGCTGGCTGGGCCACGACCGCGCACCCACGCCCGACGAGGTGAAGACCGCCGCCAAGACGATGCGTCGTCAGGCGGCCCTCACGCTCGCTCCGTGGATCTTCGCGGCCGCGATCGTCGTACCGTTGAACCGCACCGCGCCCGTCGACACGTTCGTCGTGATCACCTCGGCCATCATGTTCGGCGCCATCGCAACGGTCTGCACGGGCTTCCTGTTCACGCTGCGCACCGTGCGGCCGCTGCTGGCCGCCGTGCCCGCCGGAGCCGTGCGCGCGGTGGCGCCGGGCGTGCGCACCCGGCTGCTCCTCACCTGGATGGTCTGCACCGGGCTTCCCGGGACCGCGATCGCGGTGTTGTTGACGCTGCGCTCCAACGACTGGTTGTTGGATCCGACTGCGCCGATCGAGCTCGCCGTGCTCGTCCTGGCGTTGGTGGCGGTGGTTCTCGGCTTCCGCGCGGTCATGCTGGTGTCGATGTCGATCTCGGACCCGGTCAACGAAGTGGTCACCGCGATGGCCGACGTCGAGAAGGGCAACTTCGACCGGTCCATCGAGGTGTACGAGTGGTCGGAGATCGGTCGGCTGCAAAGCGGTTTCAACAGCATGGTCGCCGGGCTGCGCGAACGTAATGTGTTGCGCGACCTGTTCGGTCGCCATGTGGGCGAGGAGGTGGCCCGACGCGCCGTTCATCAAAGCGCTTCACTGTCGGGCGACGAGCGCGACGTCTCCGTGCTGTTCATCGATCTGGTGGATTCGACCCGGCTGGCGGTGGACCGCGAACCCCATGAAGTGGCAGCCGTTCTCAACGATTTCTTCCGCCTCGTGGTGGCGGCCGTCGACGACCGAGACGGGCTGATCAACAAGTTCCAGGGCGACGCGGCACTGGCGGTGTTCGGCGCGCCGTTGCGCATCGACGCACCGGCGGCGGCGGCGCTGGCGACAGCCCGCGCCCTGGCCACCGAACTGCGCACCCTGCCCGTCGACTTCGGGATCGGGGTGTCGGCCGGCGCCGTCTTTGCCGGCAACATCGGCGCGGCCAACCGCTACGAGTACACCGTGGTGGGCGACGCCGTCAACGAAGCCGCGCGACTCGCCGACCGCGCCAAGGACGGCGAGGAACGCGCCTTGTGTTCGCAGGCGGCCTATCGTCGGGCACCCGTCGAGGAACAGCAGCATTGGGCTCCGTGCGGGGAAGCCGTGTTGCGCGGGCGCACCGAGCCGACGCGGCTCTACCGGCCGGAGTTAACCGACGTGTGACGTGCCCGCGTGTTACTACGCCCGCACGGCGGGGAATGCAGGCGTATGCGTTCTACAGCGATTCGGGCATCCGACGCTGTCGTCGCGGCCACCGGCGCAGCGGCGGCGCGCCGCGACATCAGACGCGGTGCGCACACGGGTCCCACCAGCGGTCTGGCGCCCGGTTGTGCACAGGCCAACCTGGTGGTGCTGCCGGAGGGCGACGCGCTGGACTTCGCCCGGTTCTGCGCCCGCAATCCTCTGCCGTGCCCGGTTCTGGAGATCACCGACACTGGATCGCCCCATCCCACGACGCTGGCCGCGGACGCCGACCTGCGCACCG
This sequence comes from Mycobacterium sp. SMC-4, assembly GCF_050205565.1. Taxonomy (GTDB): domain Bacteria; phylum Actinomycetota; class Actinomycetes; order Mycobacteriales; family Mycobacteriaceae; genus Mycobacterium. Next base: position 56,960 of record NZ_JBNMQU010000016.1, read on the forward strand.
ACCTGCCGCGCTACCGCGTCATGAGCGGCGGTCGGTGCGTCGACGAGCCGACCGACATCGGTTCCTACTGGCGCGACGATCTCGTCGGTTTTCTCCTCGGGTGTTCGTTCACGTTCGAATGGGCGCTCGGCACAGCGGGTGTCCCCCTGGCGCATCAGGAGCAGAACGTCAACGTGCCGATGGATGTGACGAACCGCCCGTGCGCAGCCGCGGGCCGCTTCGCCGGGCCTCTGGTGGTCTCGATGCGGCCCCTGCCGCCCGAGCGCATCGCCACCGCGGTCGCGATCACGTCGCGGTTCCCGGCGATGCACGGCCGACCCGTGCACGTCGGCGATCCCGCCGCACTGGGGATCACCGACCTGGGGCGCCCGGACTTCGGCGACCCGGTGCAGGTCGGAACGGACGAGGTGCCGGTCTTCTGGGCCTGTGGCGTCACCCCGCAGATCGCGGTCACCGAGGCGCGAACCGCGCTGGCCATCTTCCACGCCCCGGGCCACATGTTCCTCACCGACCGCCCCCACCAGGACTTCGACACCGCCGCAACAGCATTGGATTCCGAATCGCCCGGAGGAAAGCCATGACCGTCGACCAGAGTTCCACCCGTCGCGCCGATGCGCCTTCACCGGTGAGCGCCGCGGTGCGTGCGGCCGCCATCGGCAACGCCGTCGAGTGGTTCGACTTCGCGATCTACGGCTTCCTGGCCACCTACATCGCCACGAAGTTCTTTCCCGAGGGCGACGACACCGCGGCGCTGTTGAACACCTTCGCGATCTTCGCGGCCGCGTTCTTCATGCGTCCCCTCGGCGGCTTCTTCTTCGGCCCGCTCGGCGACCGGATCGGCCGCCAGAAGGTGCTTGCGTTGGTCATCCTGTTGATGTCGGCATCGACCCTGGCCATCGGCTTGATTCCGACCTACGACACCATCGGCATGCTGGCCCCGATCCTGCTGCTGCTGATGCGCTGCCTTCAGGGTTTCTCGGCCGGAGGTGAATACGGCAGCGGCGCCTGCTTCCTGGCCGAATACGCTTCCGACAAGCACCGCGGGTTCGTCGTGTCCTTCCTCGTCTGGTCGGTGGTGCTGGGCTTCGTGCTGGGATCGATCACCGTCACCGCACTGGAAACGGTGCTGTCGCAGCAGGCGATGGATTCCTACGGTTGGCGGATCCCGTTCCTGATCGCCGGCGCGCTGGGTGTCGTGGGCCTCTACATCCGTATGAAGCTCAGTGACACACCGGAATTCGAGGCGCTGCGCGAGGAAGGCGAGGTGTCGTCCTCGCCGCTGAAGGAGGCGCTGACCACCGCGTGGCGGCCCATCCTGCAGATCTTCGGGCTGGTGGTGATCCACAACGTGGGCTTCTACGTGGTGTTCACGTTCCTGCCCAGCTACTTCACCGAGACGCTCGAGTTCACCAAGACCGACGCGTTCGTGTCCATCACGGTCGCGAGCGTGGTTGCGCTGGTGCTGATCCCGCCGCTGGGCGCGCTGTCGGACCGGGTCGGACGCAAGCCGCTGCTGTACACCGGGGCCATCGCGTTCGCGGTCTTCACCTATCCGCTGTTCTTGTTGCTCAACACCGGGTCGTTGGCCGCGGCGGTCACCGCCCATGCGGCGCTGGCCGCGATCGAAGCAGTTTTCGTCAGTGCATCACTGGCCGCGGCGGCGGAGCTGTTCGCCACGCGGGTGCGGTCCAGCGGGTATTCGGTCGGCTACAACCTGTCGGTCGCGGTGTTCGGCGGCACCGCCCCGTACGTGGCGACGTGGCTGGTGTCGCGGACCGGCAACGACCTCGCACCGGCGTACTACGTCATCATCGCCGCCGTGGTGACACTGGGGACGTTGCTGACCATGCGCGAGACGGCGCGCCGCCCACTACGCAAACTCGTCGACGCGTGAGCCGGCGTCAGTCGCCCATCGACTCGGCGGTCGCCTGCATCATCAGCCGTACCGCATCGTTGCGCGGCATGGCGCCGATCATCTGCGCCGCAGCGCGGCCGTTCTCGCCGACGATCCACGTGGGCCCGTTGCGTAGGTTGGCGAACGCCTCGTCGACCACGTCGTCGACCGACACGGCGTCCTGCGGCCGTTCCTCGGGCGACGCGAGTATGCCGCGCTCGTGTTCGAGCCGGCGCAGCGACGGAGTGTCGGTCTTGCCGAGGATCAGTCCCAGGACGTCGACGCCGCTGTCGTGCAGTTCCGCCCACAGGGCCTCGGCGAACACCATGTCGAACGCCTTGCTGGCGCCGTAGACCACCATGTTGGGCGCCCCGGCCCACCCGGCCCCGGACCCGAAGATCACGATGCCGCCGCGTCCGCGCGCCACCATCGCCGGCGCAAAGTGGTGGCACAGCCGCACGGGCATCATGCAGTTGCGGGCCACCATCGCCTCGGCGGCCTGAACCGGTTCGGCGAGAAAGGGTTTGAAGTTCGGATCGGCCCCGGCGCAGTACACGAGCATACCGATGTCCAGGTCGGCGGTCGCGTCGATCACCGTCTGCACCGCCGTCTCGGTCGCGAGATCGACGGACAGCACCCGGGTTTGCACACCGGTGGCCGCGCGGATGTCGTCAGCGACCTGTTCGAGCACCGCCTCCCGGCGCGCCAGCAGGACGACGTTGACACCGCGCTGCGCCAGCGCGGCCGCGAACGCAGCGCCGACGCCGTCGGATGCGCCGGCGACCAGCGCCCAGGGCCCGTAGGTTTCGGCGAACGTCATCCCGCGCTCACTGTCCGCATCAGCACGACGGTGAACCGGCGGCGCCGTATCCGCCAACCGGTGTCGGTGCGTACGAGGTCGTCATCGTAGAAGCCGGTCGCGTTCACGCCGGAGGTGTTGTCCGGCGACAGGATCAGCCCGTCGACGTACGCGCGTGAAGTGGCGGTGTCCCCGTCGACCTCGATCGCGGTGTTCGTGATGCGGTGCAGCGTGTGGCCGGCCATCTCGTGTGCGGCGGTCATGAAGTCGACGACGGCGTCGACCCCGTGCCAGGTGCCGATGTCGCCGTAGTCGAGTTCGCAGTCCTGGGTGAACACGGTGCGGAACAACGGCCAGTCCCGACGGTCGATCCCGGTGGCATAGCGGGTCAGGACATCGGCGATGTCCTGGCGGTCCTCACGGACGTTCATGAGATGTCTCCATTCGGGCGGCGGCCGGTTGCCGTCAGCGGTCGGCCGGTGCGTAGCGCAGCATCGTCACGTCGTGCTCGGGGTAATCGCAGAACACCGGCTTGACCCGCATGCCGATGCGGATGTCTTCGACGGCGACGTCGACGAGTTCGGTGGAGAACCGCGGTCCCTCATCCCATTCCACGATGGCCAGCAGCTGCGGCACCGCGTCGGCGAAGTGCGGGCCCACGGGCCGGCGCGCCACCGTGAACGAGTACAGGGTGCCCATGCCGGAGATCTCGCGCCATTCCAGATCGTCGGCCAAGGTTCTCGGGGCGCGCACCCGCGGGTAGAACACGTAGGACTGAAGTGACGGCGAGTACTGAATCCTCACCTTGTGCTCGGCCAGGGCATCCCAAAAAGGTGCTGTGGTAGGGGTTTTCACCGGCATCGGTCGTTCGAACGACGGCATGGTCACGGATCAGTCCCCTTCCAGGACGAGGGTGGTCTGCTCGCTGAGGATGCCGCCGTTGCCGGAGACGAACGCGCGGTTGCAGTCGGGCACCTGTGCAGCCGCGGCGCGGCCCATGATCTGACGGGTGGCATCGCAGACGTGGTGCATGCCGCCGGCGTTGCCGGCCTGTCCGAACCCGAGCTGTCCACCGGCGGTGTTGAGTGGGAAGTCCCCGCGGAACGTCAGGTCGTGAGACGACACGAACTCCATTCCCTTGCCCTTCTCGCAGAAGCCGGCGTCTTCGAGGCTGAGCAGCACGGTGATGGTGTAGCAGTCGTAGATCGAGACCATGTCCATCTGCTCCCGGGTCAGGCCGGACATCGAGAACGCCGTGTCGGCGGCGCGCGCGATGGGGGTGTTCAGCAGATCTTCGGCGTAGGTCGGCGTCTTGAACGGCACCTGCTCGCCGAATCCCTTGATCCACACGGGGCGGTTGGCCGCTCGGGCCGCCACCTCGGCATTGGCGACGACGACGGCCGCGCCGCCGACGCAGGGCATCACGATCTCGAGCATGTGCAAGGGGTCGGCGATGACGGGACTGGCCAGCACGTCCTCGATGGTCACCGGGGTGTGCTGCCAGATGGCGCCCTCGGTGTGGTTGGCGTTGAACCGTTGGTCGACAACGAGTTTGGCCATGGCACGCTCGTCGTAGCCGTAGACGGCCCCATACCGCTGGGCCACCTGGCCGTACGGCCCGTTCTGGCCGAGATTGCCATACGGGATCTCGAATTCGGCTTGCGGAGAACCGTACTGATTGCTGGAGGCGCCGAAGAACACCGCGTCGCTGAGCGGTTTGGGCTTCCTGTCCGATGTGGGGGTGATGTAACGGGCCGGGATGGCGCAGAGCACGACGTCGCAGATGCCGAGTTCGACGGCGGCTGCGGCACGCCACACCATGCCCACAGCGCTGGCGCCGCCCAGATCGACCATCTCGGCGAAACCAGCTCGTACTCCGAGGTATTCGGCCACTGTCGACGGAACGAATATCTCCGACTCGCTCAAATGCGTGGTGACGATCCCGTCGACGAGTTCGCCGGACAGTCCTGCGTCGGCAAGGGCCGCCGAGCCGAGTTCGGCCCACTGTTCGAGGGTGAATCCGGCCGGGGTGGCCTTGTTGAGCCGCTCCGGCGGCAGCTCGACGTAGCCGACGATCGCCGCTTCTCCGCGCAGTCCCATGTACTCTCGCTTCCCTACGATGGCCCGCTCATCCCCGGGGCAGTCCGAGGATCATCTGGGCGATGATGTTGAGCTGGATTTCTTTGGTGCCGCCGCCGATCAGTTCGGCGGGCAGGTGGAAGTAGGGTTCGATGATCGCCGGGTCAGCATCCTCGACCAGCGCGGCGGGTGCGGCCAGATCCAGTGTGGCTTTGAAGGTTCGGCGCAGCATCACGTTCATGGCGACCTTGGCGATGCTCGAGGTGGGGCCGGGGGCCTGCCCGTCGAGCAGCCGCATGACCTCCCGCACTGCCAACACCTTGATCGCGTTGGCGTACGCGTCGGCTTCTCCGAGGGCGGCCAGCACCCGTGCACGGTCGGGGCGATCCTGCGCGGCCATGGCCCGCAGGATGCGGGCTCGGTCGAAGTTGACGTAGCCGCTGATGGCGACGCGCTCCTGCGCCATGGTCGCGATCGCGAGGTTCCAGCCGTCGGTGGGGCCGCCGAGCAGCATCTCGTCGGGCACGAACACGTCGTTGAGGAACACCTCGTTGAAGTGTGCCTCGCCGGTCACCTGGCGGATCGGGTGCAACTCGACCCCGTCGGAGCGCATGTCGACGATGAAATAGCCGATCCCGCGGTGTTTGGCGGCGTCCGGATCGGTGCGTGCGAGCAGTGCGCCGTAGTCGGCGACGTGCGCGGAGGACGTCCAGATCTTGTGGCCGTTGATGCGCCACCCTCCGTCGACCTTGGTGGCCTTGGTGGTCAGCGAGGCCAGGTCCGATCCTGCGCCCGGCTCACTGAACAGTTGGCACCACGTCATGTCGCCGCGTTGGGTGGGCGGGATGAACCGCTGCTGCAGATGTTCGGGCGCCGAGCTGATGATCGTCGGCAAGATCCACTCGGCGATGTTCAGCGACGGACGCACCAGCGCCGGGCGTTTGGCGAACTCCTCGTCGATGATGAGGAGCTGGCGCTGGGTGGCGGCCACACCCCACGGTTTGGGCCAGTGCGGCGCGATGAGTCCGGCGTCGGCCAGCAGGGTGCGCTGCGGACCGGTGGCCAGGTTCTCGTAGTCACCTTGCCGGCCCGGGCGGTCGTTGCGCAGGGTCATCGCGTGATCGAGTGTGTCGGCGATCCAGCGCCGGAATTCGGCGTCGGCGTCACCCAATTTGACCGATACGTCCCGGTTTTCGGTCACGGTGAGTGCGCCGAGGGTTTCCGCGAAATCACCGGCCGGGCCGATCGAGGCTGCCAGGCTGGTGGCTTTGCGCCAGTACAGGTGCAGGTCGTGTTCCCAGGTGAACCCGATGGCACCGAACATGGTCAGCGCATCGAAGACGAGGTCGGGGGCGGGAGCGATCGCCATCAGCGCCGCACCCGCGGCGGCGATCTGGTGCTGCGTCGGGGACGGCTCGGACAGTGCCCGCACCGCATCCCATGCCGCTGCCGTCGCCAGTTCGCAGTTGACCAGCAGCATCGCGGCCTGGTGTTGCAGTGCCTGGAAGGCGCCGATCGGCTTGCCGAACTGTTCGCGGGTGCGCAGATGACCCGTCACCGCATCGACGCACCAGCGCACCGCGCCGGCGGCCGCGCCGGCGGTCAGCGCCACGACGGTCGAGTGCGCCCGCAGTTCGTCCACACCGGCGAGCACACCGTCGGATGCGACGACGTGACCGTCGAGGCGCAGAACCCCGACGTCGACGGTCTTGTCGGTGCCGGTGCGCTGCTCGACGGTGACCCCCGGCCCGGCGGGATCGACCACGCACCACAGCGTTTGGTCGTCGGTGGTCACGCCGAGCAGGATGACTTGCGCCGCACATACCCCCGGTGTGGCCGGTGTGCTGCCGTGGAGCCGCCATCCGTCGTCCACCGCGGTGGCCGCCACGGCTCCGCGCACCGGCAGGATCAGCGCCGCCGGGACACCGTAGGCCAGCCGGGTCAACAGCGCCTTCGACGCTCGGGTGTCCTGTGCGAGCATCGCCACTGCCCCGGTGAGCACCGTGGGCAGCACCGGGCCCGGGAGCAGCGCCGTGCCGGCGGCCTCCAACATGCACGCGGTGTCGACAAGCGAGCCGCCCTGGCCGCCGACCGCCTCGGACAGATGCACGGCATGGAATCCCTGTTGGGTGAAGGTTTTCCACCAACTGGGCAGTTGCCCACCGGCCAGCGTGTCGAACGCTGCGCGCGTGTCTGCGACCGGGGCATGCCGGATGCCGAACTGCGTGACCGCGTCGGCGAGCTGCTGCTGTTCCGGGGTGAGGCCGATGCTCACGCGGTGGCCTCCTGGGTGTTCTTGCCGCGGCGTCGGTCGGAGAAGAAGTGTGCGGCGGCGGCGATGGCGTCGGGTGTCGGACGCGGCTGCCATCCGAGTTCGCGCACCGCCTTGGAATGGTCCATCGGCGACATGATGTTCATCAGGCGGATGTTCAGCGGCGTGAATTTGGTCTCGGTACCCCGCATCCGGGACACCGCATTGGCGACGTGACTGGCCGCCGCCATTGCCCTGATCGGAATGCCGCGCGAGGGCGGCGCCACACCGACTGCAGCGCAGCCGATTTCATAGATCTCGCGGGCGCTCATGAATCGTTCGGAGACGATGTAGCGCTCCCCCGGACGGCCGCGCTCTCCAGCCAGCAGCAGTGCGGCAGCGGCGTCTTCGACACCGACCACCTCGGCCTCATAGCCGTCGATGTAGAACGGCAGCTTGCCGCGGACCGCACCTGCCAGCAGACCGCCGTGGGGAGTCGGCAACCAGTCGCCGGGTCCGTAGGTGTTGGCCACGCACATGGCTACCCCCGGTAGCCCCGCGGCGGCGCAGTAGTCGAACAGGAGCCGCTCCGCGGCCACCCGGGATGCGATGTAGTCGCCGCCGACATCGGCCCAATTGTGGGTCGTCGTCTCGTCGGCCAGGCCGGTCTCGACCCGCCCGATGGTGCCGATGGTGCTGGTGAAGACGAATCGGGACAGATCCGCGCGCACCGCGACGTCGAGCACGTTGCGCAGACCGTCGACGTTGGTGCGCCACAACGGTCGGGAGTCGCGCAGCCACGGACGCGCGTCGACGACGCAGTAGTACACGACGTCGCAGCCGTCCATCGCCGACTGCAGGGCAGCCGTGTCGAAGATGTCCCCGTGGCGCACGTCGAGCGGCAGTCCGTCGATCGCCCGTGTGGCGCTCGTCGGGCGGATCAGGACGCGTACGTCGTCGCCGCGGGCGACCAACTGCCGGGTGACGTGCGATCCGAGGAATCCGCTGGCGCCGATCACCAGCTTCGTCGCCATCACCTCACCCTTCGCGCGATCCACCATCTGCGAGACGCACCGTCTCGTCTTGTGGGAGACTACGGGGCAGTGTCCACGCGTGTAAAGGTGCGAGCCAACAGGATCGGAAATCCATGACCACTGGAGTCGCGGCACCGCGGCGACGCAGCGAGAAGTCGCGGCTGGCCATCGTCCGCGCCACCCGGGAGATGCTGCTCGAGCGCGGCTTCGACAAGCTCAGCATCGAGGCGGTAGCCGCCCGCGCCGGCGTGGGGAAACAGACGATCTATCGGTGGTGGCCCAGTCGGTACGCCTTGGTCGCCGACGTGATCCTGGAGTACGCCGACCGCATCCTGCGGCCGATGACCGATACCGGCGACCTCACCGCGGACTGCTGCCGGTGGACAACCGAATTGGCCACCACATTGACCACCGCACGCGGCAACGCGATGCTGCGCATTCTGACCACCGCCGGAATGGAACATCGCGACACCGCGGCCCGGCTGCGCGCGGGGTTCAGCGTGCCTCTGCACGACACGGTGCGAGACCGGTTGCAATCGGCGGGATTCGGTGAGGACGCGGCGCGCGATGCCGCCGACGCAATCGTCGGCGGCATCGTGTACGCCATCCTGACCGAGGGACGGTCCTTCGAACCCGTTCGCGCCGAAGCGATCACCCGCACGGTGTTGGCGGGTATCGCAGCGACGTGAGGTGATCAGGCTCGAGCGAGCTGCTTTTCCTGGTAGAGCCGCGCCCACTCGGCACGCGAGCGGATCGACGTGTCGACGTCGGTGGCCTTGGCGCGCAACGCCCCCACGGTGGCTTCGGCCTTGGGCGTGCGGGCGAACGGGTCCCAGCTGAAGAAGTTGCACGCGTTCTGCCACGTGATCTTGTTGGTATCGGTGGCGTCGGCGCCTGCGGCGTTCAGCTCGGCGAGCACCTGCTCGGGCGCATCCGGCCAGAAGCAGTCCGAGTGCGGGTAATCGCACTCCCACGCGATGATGTCGATGCCGATCTCGTGGCGCAGCTTCAGCGAGGTCTTGTCGGTCACGTAGCAAGCCAGGGAGTGCTCACGGAACACGTCCGACGGCAGCTTGTCGCCGAAGTCGCGCCGGAGCCACTTCTGGTTGGTGTAGTGGCGGTCGCTGCGGTCGAGGTAGAACGGAATCCAGCCGATGCCGCCCTCGGAGAAGGCGAACTTCAGGTCCGGGTAGTTGCGCATCGCCGGACCCCACAGCAGGTCCTGGGCACACATCGCCGACACCTGGGTGGCCAGGATGATCAGGTTGTCGATGGGTGCGTCCTTGGCCATCGAGATCGCGCCGAAGCCGGTGCCGATGTGCAGGCACATCACCACGTTCTCCTCCGAGAGCGTGCGGAACACCGGACCCCAGTAGTCCTCGTCGAAGTAGCTGGGCAGGCCTTCCAGGTGCGGCAGCTCAGGCATCGTCACGGCCCGGCAGCCCTTGGCGGCCACCCGGCGGATCTCGTCGCACATGGCTTCCGGGTTCCAGGTCGGCATGATCGCGATCGGGATGAAGCGGTCCGGGTAGGAGCCGGCCCACTCGTCGATGTGCCAGTCGTTGTAGGCCGACACCATCACCAGAGTCGTCTCTTCGCGATGCATGTTCAGGTGACGGGCCGAGAAACCGGTGAAGGTCGGGAAGCACATCGAGGCCAGGATGCCGTTGCGGTTCATGTCGCGGACGCGTTCGTGCACGTCGTAGACACCGGGCCGCATCTCGGCGAAGCCGGCCGGGTCACGGCCCCATTCCTCGGCGGGCCAGGACACCACGGCGTTGAGCCCGCTCACCCCCTGGGGACGGCCCTGGTACATCCACTGGTCGACGCCCTTGTCGTCGGTGACGACGATCGGCGCCTCCTCCTTGTACTTGGCCGGCACGTGGCGCAGGAACATGTCCGGCGGCTCCACCACGTGGTCGTCGATACTCACGAGGATCAGGTCGTCAGGGCTCATTTCCGTGCTCATATCCCAGTAGTACCGTCTACAGACATGACCGTCTCTGCATTCTCGGACAGATACTTGTCCGAGGCGGCCAATCTGGATTCACGGCCTGCCCGCCGCGTGATCGACCTGCGCCGCGGCGGGCGAGCCCTGGGCGGCAGCTACCTCTACGAGGGCGACGCGTTGATCACCGGTTGGCACTCGCATGACGTGCACCAGATCGAGTACGCGCTGCACGGCGTCGTCGAGGTCGAGACGAATGCGGCCCATTACCTGTTGCCGCCGCAGCAGGCGGCCTGGATCCCGGCCGGACTCGAGCACCAGGCCGTGATGAACCCCGATGTCAAGACGATCGCGGTGATGTTCGACCCTTCGCTGATCACCGAGGCCGGCGACCGCGCACGCATTCTCGCGGTGTCCACGTTGATCCGGGAGATGATGGTCTACGCGCTGCGCTGGCCGATCGAACGCGCGCAGGGCGACGACATCTCCGATGCGTTCTTCCGCACTCTGGCCGAGTTGGTCACCGAGGCTCTCGACCACGAGGCGCCGCTGAGCCTGCCCACCTCGGACCACCCGATCGTCGCTGCGGCCATGGCCTACACCAAGGAACACCTCGACACCGCCACCTGTGCGCAGGTCAGCCGCGCGGTCTCGGTGTCCGAACGCACGTTGCGCCGCCTGTTCGCCGACACCCTCGGTCTGCCGTGGCGCACCTATCTCCTGCAGGCCCGCATGCTGCGCGCCATGGCCTTGCTGGCCGCGCCGCTGCAGTCGGTTCAGGACACCGCCACCGCCGTCGGATTCGACAGCGTGAGCTCCTTCACCCGAGCGTTCACGCAGTACTGCGGCGAGACCCCATCGGCATATCGACGCCGGGTCGGCGAATCGAACCTGTGACCGCCGCGAGGTTTGGCGACGTTGCCACGCGGCTATCTAGGCGGCATGGCAGAAGGCACCCCTCACTCTGACGATCCCTTCAACGAGGCGGTCGCCACCACGGGGTTGTTCCTGTTGATGGCGGCCGTCATCGCGCTGGCGGTGGGGCTGGCCAGTTGGGGCATGTCGGAGACCCTGATCGCGGTTCTGGCGGGCGCCGCGGCACTACTGAGCTTTTCGGCCAGCATCTTCTGCTTCAAGATGGAAGCCACCGAGCGCGTCGTCGCAGTCGAAGCAGGGGTGTGACTCAGCGCTACTCCACGATCCGCAACCCGTACCGGTAGGTCGTGAGATATTCGGCCAGCGCGGCGGAGCGTGCGCCCTTGTCCTCGGGCATCGTGATCAGCAAGGCGTAGAGGCCGACCAGGAACGAAACCCCGCAATGCACCACGTCGACTTCGACGGGTATCTCCCCGCGTTCGCGTGCCCGAAGCAGTTCCTCGACCACCGCTGCGACGAACGGGTGACTCGACCAGGCTTCGGCGGGCGGCCTCTTGGTCGTGAAGTGCAGCGCCAGAAAGTCTTTGAACAATCGGGGGCCGAGTCGGCGTTCCACCTTCTCCAACACCCGCAGCACCTCGTGCAAGGTGTCCTCGACCTTGTGGTCGGTGGCCACCATGCGTGCCAGCTCCGCGGCCATACGTTCCTCCTCGCGCTTCTCCAGCTCGAGCAGGACGTGTTCCTTGGTCGGGAAGTGAAAAAAGAACGTCCCGTGAGCCACGCCCGCGGCCGACACGATCGCGCTGATGTCGGCTGCCGCCATGCCGGCACGCTGGAACTCGGCGACCGCTGCGCCGAGTAACCGCTCGCGCGTCTGCTGACCCTTGCGGACGCGTGGGGGGACGTTCAGCACCATCGCTCGCCTCCTGATCCGGCCATCTCTGCAGACAACCGTAGCCCAATTACTGACTGGAATCAGAAAGTCTTCCCTAACCGCCTCCCGGGCGTTACGGTTCAATCTAGTCAAAGGCGCGGTATGGCCGCTCTTTACGCGTGGTCCGGACTTCTCGGGCTTCGTCCTTTAGAAACAGAACCTGACTCAAGTCATGATGGAGGTCGAGGTGCAGATCCTCGAGCAAGTGCAGGACAGCCCGCAGGCGGGCAATATCAAGGCGCAGTGGGTCAGCCTGTGGACCGGACCTGCCGTCGGAGCGGTGCTACTGATCGCACTGCTGGCCTTTCCCGGTTTCTGGCCGCCGATGTCGCCGCTGCTCAACGCCGGAGAGGTGGCTTCGTTCTACACCGACAACACTGCGTGGATCCGCTTCAGCCAGGTCACGTTCAACCTGTGCGGCATCATGATCCTGCCGTTCTTCATGGTGATCGTGACGCAGATGAAGCGCATGGACCAAAGCCACGTGTTGGCATACTGCTATCTGACCGCAGTGGTGAGCGGAGCGACGATCTTCGCGCTGTCGAACATCTTCTTCCTCGTGGCGGCATTCCGCCCTGAGCGTGACCCGCAGTTGGTCATGCTCCTCAACGACCTGGCATGGATCGTCTTCATCGCCCCGGTCGGCATGGTGGTGGCCCAATTCCTGCTCCTGGCCGTCGCGGTCTACTTCGACAACGGACCCGACGCGGTGTTCCCACGATGGGTCGGGCACTACTCGGCGGCCACCGCGGTGGCCATGATCCCCGCCGCCGGCGCGGCGGTCATGCAGTCCGGGCCGTTGGCCTGGGACGGCCTGCTGGCGTTCTGGTTGCGCAACGGCGCGTTCGCCGCCTTCGTCGTCGTGATGTTCGTCGTCCTACGAAAAGTGCTGCGCCAACAGGCCGTCCAAGACGGGGTCATCGCCGGATGAGCGTCCTGACACCGGGACGTTCCGCGCCCACATCGGATCAGCCCGGTCCCGCCAAACCCGACGTCCGGCTGATCACCTGGTTCTTCCCGGCGTGGTACGGCGTCTTCGGTGTGATCATCTGCGTACTGGCACGGGTCACGCCGCCACCACGTCCGGACGTGACCGCGGTCGACAAGGTCGCGTTCTTCACCGACAACCGGTTGACCATCCAGATCGGGTTCGCGCTGCTGCTCATTCTCCTCGGTGGAGCCGCGGTCACCAACGGACTGGTCGCCTACCAGATCAAGCGGATGTCGGTCGGCTCGGTATTCGCGTATGGCTACATCGCGGGGATGGGCGTCGGAGCCTTGCCCGGGTTCCTACTCGTCGCGGTGTGCTTCCTGACCGCGACCTTCCGGGCCGATCGCGACCCAGAACTGGTCAGCCTGCTCTACGACGTCGGAATGCTGTCGTACAACGGGTCTTTGGGCTGTTTCACCGCCGCCTACCTGGTGTTCGCGATCGCGATCCTCTACGACAAGAACGACATCTTCCCGAAGTGGTTTGCCTACGTGACCATTTGGCAGATCGTCACCGAGGTGATCGCCACGCAGATGTTCGTCTTCCAGTCGGGCCCGTTCGCATGGAACGGCTCACTGGCTTTCTGGTGGTCGGTCGTCGTGTTCTCCGCCTGGCTGGGACTGCTGATCCTGCTGCTGAAGAGAGCCGCCGAACGCGAACCCGCCGACGCCCCACCCGTGGACTGAGCTCGAGGAAGAAACCCATGACGCAATCCACGTCGCGTTCGTCGGCCACCCGCCGACCCACCGACACACTCAAACCGGGCAGCCACCTGCCCGGCGACACCGACATGTGGGTCATGGTGCTCGGCGACCTGGTGATCTTCGCCGGATACTTCGTCGTCTACATGATCTACCGGACCATGAACTCGGCGGAATTCCTTGCCGCACAACAGCATCTGGACATCAACATCGGTGTCGTCAACACCGTGATCCTGTTGACCAGTTCATGGTTCGTGGCCCGCAGCGTCTTGGCGGCACGAGCGGGAGACCACCGTCGAGCCATCCAGCTGGTGTACGCCAGCGGCTTCGGCGGTGTGCTGTTCATGGTGTTCAAGGGCTACGAGTGGTACGCCAAGATCACCGCCGGCCACACCAACGCCGACCTGTTCTACTCGTTCTACTACGTGATCACGGGCGTGCATCTGGTGCACGTGCTGATCGGGTTGATCGTGTTGGGCGTCGTGGTCCGAGAACTGCGCAACCCGGCTCGCCGCCGCGTCTCCATGGTCGAGTCCGGCGCCATTTACTGGCACATGGTCGACCTGCTCTGGGTCATCATCTTCGGCCTGCTCTACGTACTGAGGTGAACATGGCAACCGTCTTCACACGCCGCCGCGAACCCACCACCCAACGCGCCATCACGTGGGCGTGGGTGGCATTGGTGGCCATCACCATCGGCTCGTGGTGGCTGGCCCCGGCTCATTTCACCGAGACCGTGGAGCCGAGCACGCCGATCACCGCACTCGTCCTGGCGCTGACGGTGATCAAGAGCCGACTGGTGATCCAGTACTTCATGGAGGTCCGCACCGCTCCGCGCTGGCTGCGACGCGCCACCGACGGCTGGCTGGCGGGACTGGTCGCCGTGGTGTTCGTCATCTATCTGCTCTGAGGCGGCGGCGATTTAGTGACGTTCGCCCAACGTGCACCTGTGGCGGAAAAACGACCGGTACACCACCCTGCCCGCACACTCGGCGAAAGCGGAGCGCCACATTGGTGCGGGCGGTGGGACTCGAACCCACACGTTCTTTCGAACACGGACACCTAAAGACCGCGCGTCTGCCATTCCGCCACGCCCGCAGCGCAGCGATCGTATCAACGCCGGATTGTCAGGGCCTGTCTCGTGATGGACGAATTCATCGGACCCAAAGATGTCGCGGTACCTTGGAAGGATGTCCACTACGCGGCGTAGGAGGCCGGCGCTCATCCTTCTGGTGAGCGCCGGAACCTTGGGCTGTCTGGCTTTGGCGTGGTGGCAGTGGGAGCGGTTCGAGTCCAGCTCGGGCAGCTTCCAGAACCTCGGGTACGCGCTGCAATGGCCGTTGTTCGCCGGGTTCTGTGTGTACGCGTACTACAAGTTCGTGCGCTACGAAGACGCCCCACCGGAACCGCCGAACCGTCAGACTGTCACCGAGATCCCTGCGGGTCTCCTCCCCGAACGGCCCGCGCCGGCCGCCGCCACCGACGCCGACACGACCCTGCGGGAGTACAACGCCTACCTCGCCGAGTTGGCCAAAGCCGATACCGAAGACCACAGGACGCAGCAGACAAGAGGAACCGGTACGTGACCGCACCCGACTCCCCCACCCCCCTGATCCCTGTCGAAACCATCCGCAAGGCACTGCTGGGCTACCGAGTGCTCGCGTGGATCACCGGCGTATGGCTGATCGCGCTCTGCTACGAGATGGTGATGAAGTACGGGTTCGGTGACGACTCGCTGGGCTGGATCGCCGTCGTGCACGGCTGGGTCTACTTCATCTACCTGCTGTTCACCGCCAACCTCGCGGTGAAGGTGCGCTGGCCCATCGCCAAGACGGTCGGCGTGCTGCTGGCCGGCACCATCCCGCTGGTCGGCATCATCGTCGAGCACGTCCAGACCCAGAACATCAAGGAACAGTTCGGCCTCGACGATGGAGCCGACCCACACGCGCGTGCTTGACCGGCGGGATCCGTCCCTCACCGGTCTCCGAGCCGTCGCGGCGCTCCTGGTCGTCGCGACCCACGCCGCGTTCGCGACCGGGTATCTCACCCACGGCTACCTCGGCGCCATCTACGCCCGCCTCGAAGTCGGCGTCGCGATCTTCTTCGCGCTCTCGGGCTTCCTGTTGTTCCGTCCGTGGGTGCGTGCCGCCGCCGACGGCCGACCCGGACCGGGTGTGGCCACCTACGGGCGGCGCCGGATCCGTCGGATCGTTCCGGCCTACGTCGCGACGGTACTGATCACCTACACCGTGTACCTGTACTTCACGCCCGGGCCGAACCCGGGCCAGAGCTGGCACGGTCTGCTGCGCCACCTGACGTTCACGCAGATCTACACCGACGACTACGTGATCACGCTGCTGCATCCGGGGTTGTCGCAGATGTGGAGCCTCGCCGTCGAAGCCAGCTTCTACGTCGCGTTGCCCGCCCTGGCCGCTCTGGTGATCGGCCGCGGTTGGCGGCCGCGGCGCGCACTGACGTTGGTGGCGGGCCTGGCCGCGGTGTCCCCGGTGTGGCTGCTGGTGGTCGCCGGCACCGACGTGCTGCCCAACTCAGCCGGCATGTGGTTGCCCGGCCATCTCGCGTGCTTCGCCGGCGGGATGGGATTGGCGGTCCTGCAGCACCTCGGTGCGCGCTGCTCGGCCATCGTCGCGGTACCGCTCGCCGGGGTCGCGTTCCTGGTGGCCGCGACCCCGCTCGGCGGTGCCATCCTCGGTCCCGACCCGGTGTGGGTGCCGAGCATCAAGGCGCTGCTGTTCGCTGCGGTTGCGACTCTCGTGCTGGCGCCACTCGTGCTGGGCGGCGACAACTCGTTCCGGCGCGTGCTGGCCAGCCGCCCGATGGTGTGGCTGGGCGAAATCTCCTACGAGATCTTCCTCGTCCACGTGGTGATCATGGGCTTGGTACTGCACCTGGTGCTCGACTGGCCGCTGTTCACCGGGTCGATGCCGGGCCTCATCGCCGCCACCCTGCTCGGGACAGTGCCCGCGGCCTGGCTCCTACACCGCCTGACCCGACCTCAGAACACCGCGCGCAGCGACGGCAGCAACTCGGCCAACGCTCGGCCGCGGTGCGAGGCGGCGTCCTTCTCCTGTGGCGTCAACTCTGCGGCGGTTCTCTCCGACCCCGCCGGCAGGAACACCGGGTCGTACCCGAATCCGCCCGCGCCCCGCGGTTCCCGTGTGATCGCGCCGCTCCACGTACCGCGCACCACCGCACTGTCCGACGCCTCTGGACCGTAGACCAGCGCGCACGCCGACACGAACGCCGCACCGCGACGATCGTCGGGTACATCGGCGAGCTGGGCCAGCAGCAGCGCGGTGTTGGCCGCGTCGTCGCCGTGCCGTCCGGCCCACCGGGCACTGAGCACGCCGGGCATGCCGTTCAGAGCGTCGACTTCCAGACCCGAGTCGTCGGCGACCGTCGGCACCCCGGTCGCGTTGAACGCGTCGCGCGCCTTGGCCCGTGCGTTGGCCTCGAACGTCGCGCCGGTCTCCGGCGCCTCCTCGAACGGCGGCACGTCATCGAGACTCAGCAACGTCACACCGGCCAGTCCCGCGGCGTCGAGGACACGCCGTAACTCGACGAGCTTCTTGCGGTTACGGGTGGCGACAAGCAGTTGCGGCATCAAGCGCCGATCAGCTCCCGAAAGCCTTCTTCGGCGGTTCGCCGGACTCCGGCAGCACCCCTGGATACGGCAGCTCCAACGCCTTCCGCTGGACCTCGAACAACTCGTCGCATGCGGCCATCGCGGCGTCGAGCATCTTGTCCAGGGTCGAGCGCGGGAACGTCGCACCTTCGCCCGTGCCCTGGATCTCGACCAGGGTTCCGGTGTCGGTGGCGACGACGTTCATGTCGACCTCGGCGCGGGAGTCCTCGGTGTAGGGCAGATCCACGCGGATGCGCCCGTCGACCACCCCGACGCTGACGGCAGCTATCGCGCAGGAAAGCGGGCGGGGATCCGACAGCTTGCCGGCCGCGGACAGATAGGTGATGGCGTCGGACAGCGCCACGTAAGCACCGGTGATGGCTGCGGTGCGGGTGCCACCGTCGGCCTGCAGCACGTCGCAGTCGATGGCAATGGTGTTCTCCCCCAACGCCGCAAGGTCGATACACGCGCGCAGCGACCGCCCGACCAGGCGGCTGATCTCCTGCGTGCGGCCTCCGACGCGACCCTTGACCGACTCGCGGTCGGAACGGTCGTGGGTGGCTGCCGGCAGCATCGCGTACTCGGCGGTCAACCAGCCCTGCCCGGAGCCCTTGCGCCAACGGGGGACGCCTTCGGTGACGCTGGCGGTGCACATCACTCGGGTCTGCCCGAACTCCACCAGCACCGAACCGGCCGGATGGGTGGTGAAACCACGGGTGATGGTGACCGGCCGCAACTCGTGGTCTTGGCGGCCGTCTTCTCGTGTGGACACGGCCCAACCCTAGCGGGTCGTTTCAGCCCGCTCCGTTCGCGTGACCTCGAAGGTCTCGTTGCAGACGACGGCGTGGACCGGTCCGTCGAACTCGGCTTTGGCTTCGCTGATGACGTCCTCCCGGGACGTCCACGGTGGAATGTGGGTGAGCAGCAATTCCGACACACCGGCTTCGGTGGCTGCGCGACCTGCTTCGGTGCCGGACAGGTGCAGACGCGGCGGACGGTCCGGCGAGTGCGTCCACGACGCTTCGCAGAGGAAGACGTCGGCGTCCCGGGCCAGGTCGATCAGGGCGTCGCAATAACCGGTGTCGCCGCTGTAGACCAGCGTGGCGCCCGACGGGTCGGTGATCCGCATCCCGTAGGACTCGGTGGGGTGGCAGACCAATCGCGGCACGACCGTCAGCGCGCCGATCTGGACCGGCTCGTTGTCGATCCAGTGGCGGATGTCGAAGATGTCGGTGAAGTCGTCGACCTCGCCCCCCTCTGGGGAGCTCGCCGCACCCAACCGGGTCCAGGTGTTGGCCGGGCCGTAGATGACGCCGCGCTCGGTCGCCGGGGTCGGGTGGTAGCGACGCCAGACGAACAGGCCGGGCAAGTCCAGGCAGTGGTCGGCGTGCAGGTGCGACAGCAACACGTGCACCGCGTTCGGGTCGGCGTGGCGTTGCAGCGCACCGAGCACACCGCCGCCGAAGTCCAGGACCAGGGGTGGCGTATCGGGCGCGGTGACCAGATATCCCGACGCGGGCGAATCGGGACCGACCACACTGCCGGAGCAACCGAGTACGGTGATTCGCACGCTCACTAGCTTGCCATGCCCGTCACGGCTTCGACGAAAACATCGGCGCTTTCGCTGACACAGATCACCCGGGGGCGCGAACGTGACGCTGCACGGGGCGCACCCGGTCCAGTGTCGGACCCAGGAAGCGCGTCGCCAGCATGGTGAACGACTCCGGATCGCCGGTCGCCTCGAATATCCGCTGCGGTGGATTCCCGTCGGCGTCGCGCGGCCGGAGCAGATCCCGTTCCGTGAGCACCCGCAGCAGATCCTTCGCTGTCTCTTCGGCACTGGACACCAACGTCACGCCGTCGCCCATCGCCAGCTGGATCAGGCCCGACAACATCGGGTAGTGCGTGCAGCCGAGCACCAGGGTGTCGACCCCGGCGAGCTGGAGGGGTTCCAGATAGCCCTCGACGAGCCCGAGGACCTGCCGGCCGCTGGTCACTCCGCGTTCGACGAAGTCGACGAACCGCGGGCAGGCGGTCGCGAACACCTCGACGTCGCGCGCCGCGGTGAACGCGTCCTGATAGGCCCCCGACGCGATGGTCGCCGCGGTGCCGATCACGCCGATCCGTCCGTTGCGGGTCGCGGCGACGGCGCGACGCACCGCGGGCAGGATCACCTCCACCACCGGAATCGGCGCATACCGTTCGCGGGCGTCCCGCAGGCACGCCGATGACGCACTGTTGCAGGCGATCACCAGGGCCTTGACACCGCGGCCCGCCAGGTCGTCGCCGATCGCCAGCGCGTGCGCCCGGATCTCGGGAATGGTCAACGGGCCATAGGGGCCGTTGCCGGTGTCCCCGACGTAGACGATGCCCTCGCCGGGGAGTTGGTCGATGATGGCGCGCGCGACGGTCAGTCCGCCGACGCCCGAGTCGAAGATCCCGATCGGCGCCTGCTGGTCGGTCACCGGCGCCTCACGACGTCAGGTACGGCGGGGTCGGCCGTCGGCTGCGACTCTCCCGGGCCTTGCGCTCCGGGCCGGACAGCAGGTAGGCGGCCAGCACCCCGGCTACCGCGCCGCTCAGGTGGCCCTGCCAGGACACCCCGAAGGTGCCGGGCAACACGCCGAGCAGGATGCTGCCGTAGACGAACAGCACGACCACACCGACGACGATTTCCCACACCTTGCGGGTGAAGAACCCGAACACGATCAGGAACGTCAACCAACCGAAGATGAGCGAGGACGCCCCGATGTGGTTGGTTTCCACCGCCATTCCCTGATACGTCGGCGCCCCGAGATTGCCGATCAACCAGGTGCCGAGACCTCCGCCGATCCAGATGATGGCCGTCGCCCACACGAACCGGGCCAGCCCGGCCAGCGTCATCAGGAAGCCGAGCACCAGCGCCGGGCCGGTGTTGGCCATCAGATGCTCCCAGTTGGCGTGCAGCAACGGAGCGAACAGGATGCCGGTCAGACCGTCGCTCTCCAATGGGCGGATGCCGTTGCTGTCGAGGCTGTGGCCCAGCAACGAATCCAGGATCTCGATGAGCCACAACAGCACGACGAACGAGACGATGGTCGCACCGCCGACGACCCACGCGGGCCGCTTCTGCGCGGGGCGTCCGGGCGGGCCGGGATGACCACCGGTGCCCGTCACGCCCATAGTTGCCCTTCCAGCGCATCTTCCGCGTCGTCCAGGCTACCGGTGTAGGCACCGGTGGACAGGTACTTCCACCCGGCGTCGCACACGGTGAACGCGATGTCGGCGCGCTCGCCGGCCTTGACGGCCTTGGCCGCCATCCCCAGCGCCGCATGCAGGATCGCGCCGGTGGAGATGCCGGCGAAGATGCCCTCCCGCTGCACCAGTTCGCGGGTGCGTCGCACCGCGTCGTATGAGCCCACCGCGAACCGCGTCGTCAGCACGTCCGGGTCGTAGAGCTCGGGGATGAATCCCTCGTCGATGTTGCGCAACGCGTAGACGCCTTCGCCGTAGCGCGGTTCAGCCGCCACGATCTGCACTCCCGGCACGTGCTCACGCAGGAAGCGCCCCGTACCCATCAGGGTGCCGGTGGTGCCGAGTCCGCCGACGAAGTGCGTGATCTCCGGTAGGTCGGCCAACAACTCGGGGCCGGTGCCGTCGTAGTGCGCGGCCGCGTTCGACGGGTTGCCGTACTGGTACAGCATCACCCACGAAGGGTTTTGCGCGGCAAGCTCTTTCGCCTGGGCCACCGCGGTGTTCGAGCCGCCCTCTGCGGGCGAGTAGATGATGCGCGCACCGTAGAGCTCCAGCAGTTGTCGCCGTTCGATCGAGGTGTTTTCCGGCATCACGCAGATCATCTGGTAGCCCTTGAGCAGGGCGGCCATCGCCAGCGAGATCCCGGTGTTGCCACTGGTGGGCTCCAGGATCGTCGCGCCGGGACGCAGCCGGCCCTCGCGTTCGGCGTCCTCGATCATGCGCAGGGCCGGCCGGTCCTTGATCGAACCCGTCGGGTTGCGGTCCTCGAGTTTGGCCCACAGCCGCACGTGCGGCACACCGTCCTCGTCGGCCCAGCGCGGCGAGAGCCGCGGCAGTCCGACGAGCGGGGTGTTACCCAGCGCCTGGAGCAGCGAGTCGTATCGCGTCATAGACGGTGCTCAGCCGCCGGCGACGGCGGGCAGGATCGTCACCGAGTCCCCGTCGGAGATCGTGGTGTCGAGCCCGCCGGAGAAGCGCACATCCTCGTCGTTGACGTAGATGTTGACGAACCGGTGCAGCTTGCCCGGCTTGTCCGGATCGATCAGGCGCTCGGAGATGCCGGAGTAGTTGGCTTCGAGATCGGCGATCACCGCCTGCAGCGTCTCGCCCGACGCGGAGACGCGCTTCTCGCCGCCGGTGTGCGTGCGCAGGATCGTGGGGATGGACACGGATACAGCCATGGTTCGGTCTCCTTGACTTCTCAGTACTGCTCGACGATGGTGACAGGCTCTTCGGTGACGACCCCGTCCACGATGCGGTAGCTGCGCAGTTCGTGGGTCTCGGGGTCGCGGGTGGAGATCAACACGTAGTGGGCGCCGGGTTCGGACGCCAGGTTGACGTCGGTGCGGCTCGGGTAGGCCTCGGTCCCGGTGTGGGAGTGGTAGATGACGACCGGAGCCTCGTCGGCCTCGTCCATGGATCGCCACACTTTCAGCTGCTCCATCGAGTCGAACCGATAGAACGTCGGCGACCGCTCGGCGTTGGTCATCGCGATGAACCGCTCGGGCCGGTCAGAGCCCTCCGGTCCGGCGATGACGCCGCACGCCTCGTCCGGATGGTCGGCGCGCGCGTGAGCGACCATCGCCTCGACCAGATCGGCACGGATCACCAGCACTGCACAGTTCCTTTCTCACACCCCGACGCGTCGGGAGCGTCTCACCCGAATGCTCCGGGCAACATGCCACGGTAGGTGGGTATTCCTGCCACCGGTTCGGCGGCCAGCATCCCGACGAGCACCGCGCGGGCCAGACAGTCCGCCGCCGCCGCACCCACCGCGGCGACCAGCGACAACTCCGGTGACATCGACGCCGGGGTGGTCGGATCGGGCACCACCTCCACCGCCCCGGTGGCCAACGCGAACACGGTGTCGCCGTCCAGCGGGGTATGGCATGGCCGGATGGTGCGGGCCAGACCGTCCTGCGCGGCGACCGCCACCCGCCGGCACGCCGCCTTGCTCAACGCCGCGTCGGTGGCGACCACCGCGATCGTGGTGTTCAGCGGGCTGAGCTCGCCGTGACGGTCCGCGTAGGCGGCGAGTTGCGCCGCCGGCGGCGGCACCAGCCCGAACTCCTCGATCTGCCCGGCCAGCCACGGCAGCCCGGTGGCCGGGTCGACGA
Organism: Mycobacterium sp. SMC-4; assembly: GCF_050205565.1. GTDB lineage: Bacteria > Actinomycetota > Actinomycetes > Mycobacteriales > Mycobacteriaceae > Mycobacterium. Next base: position 79,464 of record NZ_JBNMQU010000016.1, read on the forward strand.
CGTCGCCCGCGGAGTTGACCACGACCAGCGCGCCGACGGTGACCCCGGACTCGAGCGTCATCGACGCTGTCCCCACCCCGCCTTTGAGGACACCGGCCCGCGCGCCCACACCGGCGCCGACGGTGCCGATCGCGACGTCGCCGCCGGCGGTCTGCGCCGCCTGGTAACCGAAGTCGGCGTCGGGCCGGCACCGCCAACCCCCGACCGGCAGATCGAAGATCACCGCCGCCGGCACGATCGGCACCACGCCGCCGTCCATCGCCACGCCTCGCTGCTGTTCCTCCAGCCAGGTCATCACGCCGTCGGCGGCCGCCAGCCCGAACGCGCTGCCCCCGGTGAGCACCACCGCATCGACGTGACGCACAGAGTTGCTCGGCTCGAGCAGGTCGGTTTCACGGGTGCCGGGCGCGCCGCCACGTCCGTCGACGGCGCCGACGGTGCCGGGTGGGGTCAGCACCACGGTGGTGCCGGTGGCCCACCCCGTACCCAGCTGCGCGTCGTCGTCGAGGCGATGGTGGTGGCCGACGCGGATGCCGCCGACGTCGGTGATCGCGCCGCTCATCGGGACCTTCTGCTCATCGCGAACCCATCAGGGCGAGCACCAGATACTCCTGCAACACCGTCAGCCACTGATACACGTCGAGGTGGGCGGCCATCGGGTGCTCCGGCGGCAGCCGGTCGGGCCCGTCGGGACCGATCTCGAGCATGGTGCCCAGCGCCAGCCGCACGTCGTTGACCGCACCGGCCCAGGCGTGCGCGTCCTCCTCGGACAATTCGACCTTCCCGCCGCCGGCCGGGACGGTGTCCAGAAGCCGTTGCGCCGCTTGGCGTTTCGCGTCGATGATGTCGGGTTCGTGCAGACTGCGCAGCGCGCCGTTCAGGCTCTCCGCCGGACCGGAGCCGGCAGGATGGTCGGTCGCCGGCCGGTAGAAGTCGGGCAGGATGCGTTTCATCGTGTCGTCTTGCGGGGGAACGGAATTGCCCGTTCGCATGCCGGTGATCTCGGACAGTTCGTCGACGGGAGCCGAGGCCGCGCGGTCGTCGAGCATTCCGGCCAATGACGTCACGAGACTGCTCAGCAACTCGGCTTCGTGCGCGGCCAGCGCGGACCGGAACCGCGGACCCTGGGCACTGTCGACCCGCTTCCATTTACGCACAGCGGGTTAGCGATCCTGTTGCAAGGTCGCCCACAGCCCCGCAGCGTGCAGCTTGGACACATCGACTTCCATGGACTCCCGGCTGCCCGCCGACACCACCGCCTTACCTTCGTTGTGGACCTGCAGCATGAGCTTCGTGGCGTGCTGCTCGCTGTAACCGAAGAGCTTCTGGAAAACGTAGGTCACATAGGTCATCAGATTGACCGGGTCGTCCCAGACGATGGTCACCCAGGGGGCGTCGGTAGCGACATCTTCCTCGACATCGGTGGCCGCTTCGGTGTCCTCGCGGGTTCCCGGTCGAGCCAGCGCCGGTGTGACCATGGCGCAAGAATACCGGGGTCACACTCGCGCTCCGAACCGATACGGTTGGCCTGTGACTTCGTCGTCCCCGGCGCTGCTGACCGACAAATACGAGCTGACGATGCTCGCCGCAGCGCTACACGGCGGCGCCGCCCAACGTCGCACCACCTTCGAGGTGTTCGCGCGGCGACTGCCCGACGGCCGACGCTACGGCGTCACCGCGGGAACCGCCCGCTTCGTCAAGGAGCTGGCACAGTTCCGATTCGACAGCGACATCCTCGATGAACTGTCCGCTTTCTGTGACCACGACACCCTCGACTACTTGGCGGGATACCGCTTCACCGGTGACGTCGACGGCTACTCCGAAGGCGAGTTGTACTTCCCGGGCTCCCCGGTCCTGTCGGTGCACGGCACCTTCGCCGAATGCGTGGTTCTCGAGACGCTGGCGCTGTCGATCTTCAACCACGACAGCGCCATCGCCTCGGCGGCCGCCCGGATGGTCAGCGCCGCCGACAACCGACCGCTGATCGAGATGGGGTCCCGGCGTACGCACGAACGGGCCGCCGTCGCCGCCGCCCGCGCGGCCTACCTCGCCGGCTTCGCCGGCACGTCCAACCTGCAGGCCCAACGCGAGTACGGGGTACCGGCGCTGGGCACCAGCGCACACGCGTTCACGCTGCTGCACACGCAGGCCGGTCAGTCGCGCGCGGACTCGGAGAAGGCCGCGTTCCGCGCTCAGGTCGACGCGCTGGGCATCGACACCACACTGCTGGTGGACACCTACGACATCACCGCGGGGGTCGCGCACGCGATCGAGGTCGCAGGCCCGAAACTGGGCGCGGTCCGCATCGACTCCGGCGACCTCGGCGTGCTGGCCCGCCAGGTCCGGCGGCAGCTCGACACGCTCGGGGCCACCGACACCCGCATCGTGGTCTCCGGCGACCTCGACGAGTTCGGTATCGCTGCGCTGCGCGCCGAGCCCGTGGACAGCTACGGCGTCGGCACGTCGGTCGTCACCGGTTCCGGCGCGCCGACCGCGGGCATGGTCTACAAGCTGGTCGAGGTCGACGGCATCCCGGTCGAGAAGCGCAGCACGCTCAAGCAGTCCCACGGCGGACGCAAGGAAGCGCTGCGGTTGGCGCGAGACACCGGCACCGTCGTCGAGGAGGTCGTCCACCCCGCGGGCGCGCCGCCGGAGCTGCCGGACGACCTGGTGCACCAACCGCTGACCGTCCCGCTGGTGCGCGCCGGCGAACCGGTGGCCGACCTGTCGCTGGAAGGCGCACGCGAACGGGTCGCCCGCGGTCTGCGGCAACTGCCGTGGGACGGGTTGAGCCTCTCGAAAGGTGAGCCGGCGATTCCGACCCGGCTGGTTCCGCCGGTGCGTACCCACTGAGTCCGATGGCCCCCGACGTCACTCCCCTGCTGGCCAAGGCGGTCGCCGCTCTCGGCGGCGCCGAGCGCCAGGGCCAGATCGCGATGGCCCAAGCCGTCGCGCGCGCTTTCGACAGCGGTGAGCACCTCGCCGTGCAAGCCGGCACCGGAACCGGGAAGTCGCTGGCCTACCTGGTACCGGCGATCGCCCATGCGCTCGCGGCCGAGCAACCCGTCGTGGTGTCCACCGCGACGATCGCGCTGCAACGTCAGCTGGTCGACCGCGACCTGCCGCGTCTGGCCGAGGCACTCACGCCCGCACTCCCCCGCCGTCCGGCGTTCGCACTCTTGAAGGGACGCGGAAACTACCTGTGCCTCAACAAGGTCCACAACGGAGCCGCCGGCCTCCAGGAGCCCGACGACAGACCCCAGGAGGAATTGTTCTCGCCGGTCGCAGCCAGCGCCCTGGGTCGCGACGTGGCCCGCCTGACCGAGTGGTCCTCGGACACCGACACCGGTGACCGCGACGATCTGGTCCCCGGCGTGCCCGACCGGTCCTGGGGCCAGGTCAGTGTGTCGGCACGAGAGTGCATCGGGGTGTCGCGTTGTCCGTTCGGCACCGACTGCTTCGCCGAACGCGCCCGGGACCGCGCCGCGCACGCCGACGTCGTCGTCACCAACCACGCACTGCTGGCCATCGACGCGATCGGTGGCGCCAATGTGCTGCCCGAGCACGATCTGCTCGTCGTCGACGAAGCCCACGACCTCGTCGACCGGGTGACCTCCGCGGCCACCGCAGAACTGTCGGCGACAGCCCTCGGCGTGGCCCAGCGGCGATCGTCGCGGCTGATCGGACCCGAATTGACCGAGCGGCTCGACGCGGCCGCCGCCACGTTCTCCTCGGCCCTGTTCGACGCGCGGGACGGACGCATCGACACCCTCGACGAGGAGATGGCCTCCTACCTCACCCTGCTGCGCGACGCCGCCCAGGCGGCCCGCACAGCGGTCGACACCGCACCGAACGACCCGAAGACCGCGGCGGCCCGCTCCGAAGCGTCGACGGCGCTGTCCGACATCGCCGATACCGCCGCCCGGATTCTCGACTCTTTCGTGCCCGCCATCCCCGACCGCACCGACGTGGTCTGGGTCGAGCACAGCGAGGACGCCAGATCCGGCGCTCGCGCGGTGATGCGGGTGGCGCCGCTGTCGGTGTCCGGGTTGTTGCGCAGCCGGCTGTTCGGCCGCGCCACCGCGGTGCTGACCTCGGCCACCCTGACCATCGGAGGCAATTTCGACGCGATGGCCGCCGCGTGGGGCCTGGCCGGCACCGGCGAGAAGGCCATGCGCTGGCGCGGCCTGGACGTCGGTTCGCCGTTCGATCACCCGCGCGCCGGAATCCTCTATGTCGCAGCGCATCTGCCACCACCCGGTCGCGACGGCACCGGCTCGGCCGAGCAGCTCGACGAGATCGCCGCGCTGATCAATGCGGCCGGCGGCCGCACCCTCGGGTTGTTCTCGTCGATGCGAGCCGCCCGGGCGACCGCCGAGGTGATGCGCGAACGGCTCGACAGCCCCGTGCTGTGTCAGGGCGAGGACACCACAGCCGCACTGGTGGCCCGGTTCGCCGGCGACGAATCCACGTCACTGTTCGGGACTCTGTCGCTGTGGCAGGGCGTCGACGTTCCCGGACCGTCGCTGTCGCTGGTGCTCATCGACCGCATCCCGTTCCCCCGCCCGGACGATCCCCTGCTGACCGCACGTCAGCGCGCCATCGCCGCCCGCGGCGGCAACGGCTTCATGGCCGTGGCCGCAAGCCATGCCGCGCTGCTGCTCGCGCAAGGGGCCGGCCGGCTGTTGCGCCGCGTCGACGACCGCGGCGTGGTCGCGGTCCTGGACTCGCGGATGGCCACGGCGCGCTACGGCAACTTCCTCCGCGCCTCACTGCCGCCGTTCTGGACCACCACCGACGGCGCAGCCGTGCGCGCCGCGCTGCAACGTTTGCGCGGCTCGGGCGCCTCGGCGCCGCAGGAAACGGCGGTGCGGTGAGACTGGCAGGGCTGCTGGCCGCGGCCGTCGCGGCGGCCACGGCGATCGGAGCCGTGGGATGCTCGGCCGCACTGCAGGGTCGGCCGGTCTCGGTGTTCGCCGACCCGTTCTCGGTCGCCGGGATGCCGGCCACCGACGGGCCCAGCGGCCTGCGGTCGAGCGCCCAACCCGCCACGCGGACCGTCGTGGACACCGACGGCGGTGACGTCGACGCCCTGGCCGGGCTGGCGATCAGCGACGTCGAACGATTCTGGCAGACGGCGTACCCGGAAACCTTTGGCTCGCAGTTTGTTCCGGCGACCGCGGTGATCTCGTGGGATGCCGACGGCTTCGACGGACAGTTCTGCGGCGGTTCCACGTTCGCGTTGATCAACGCCGCGTACTGCTACCCCGACCGGACCATCGGATGGGACCGCGGTGCGATGATGCCCGGCCTGCAGCGCGCGTTCGGTGACATGGGTGTGGTGATGGTGCTCGCCCACGAGTACGGCCACGCCGTGTCCCGTCAAGCCGGCCTGACGTCCGACGAGAGCGCAACCCTGGTGGCCGAACAGCAGGCCGACTGTTTCGCGGGCGCGTATCTGCGCTGGGTCGCCGAGGACAACTCGCCGCGCTTTGCCCTCAACACCGGTGACGGCCTGAACACGGTGCTGGCCGCGGTGGTCGCGTTCCGCGATCCCGTGCTGCACGAGAACGATCTCGACGTCGGCGTGAACGAGCACGGATCGGCCTTCGAACGCCTGTCGGCATTCCAGTTCGGCTTCACCGACGGCCCGTCGGCGTGCGCAGTGATCGACCTGCGCGAAATCGCCCAGCGGCGAGGCGATCTGCCGCTGCTGCTCGCCGACGACCAGACCGGCGAGCTGCCGGTCACCGAGAAGACGGTCCACGCCGTGGCCGATGCGATGACCATCCTGTTCCGTCCGCGCACCCCACCGGCGTTGCGGTTCACCGCCGAGCACGGCGGCTGCGCCGACGCGCGACCCAGCCCTCCGGTGTCGTTCTGTCCGGCGACCAACACGGTGCTGGTCGATCTCGACGGACTGCACGAGCTGGGCGGACAGGCGCACCTGCCGCAGGCCGACCCATTGGCCACCGGCGACAACGTCGCCTACTCGGTACTGGTGTCCCGGTTCATGCTTGCCCTGCAACACGAACGCGGTGGGGTCGCACTCGACACCGCCGGCGCGGCACTGCGGACCGCGTGTCTGACGGGGGTGGCGACGGCGAAGATGACCGCCGAACTCCACACTCCCGGCGGTGACACAGTGGTACTGACCGCCGGCGACGTCGACGAAGCCGTGTCCGGGCTGCTGACCAACGGGCTGGCCGCCGGGGACGTCAACGGCGAATCGGTGCCGTCGGGTTTCTCCCGCATCGACGCGTTCCGGGTGGGCGTACTCGGCGACGCCGACCGCTGCTTTGCGCGGTTCGCCTAGTCTCAGCCGGGCAGGCGGACCACGAACCCGGCTTCCAGCGCAACCCAGATGGCGCCCTCGGTGTCGACGGCCAGGCCGTGGGGTTCACAGCCGGGCGGCAGGTCGATGGTGCCGATGTCGCCGTCGCCGCTGACACGGGCCACCTGGCTCGACCCCCACAGCGTGACCCACACGCCGTCCTCGGGATCGGCCAGCACCGCGTGCGGCTTCCCGGGCAGTTCGATCTCCTGGATCGCGTCGTTCATCGGGATCCGACCCAGGCGTTCGGCGCGGATCTCGGTGAACCACACGGTGTCGTCGTGAGTCGTGGTGATCCCGACGGGACCCGAAGCCCGCGTGGGTGTTTCGCGCACGGTCACGTCCCCGGACAGAGTCACTCGACCGATGGCGCCGGCCTGATTGAGCGTGCACCACAACGCGTTGTCCGGTCCGGTGACGATCATCGCCGGTGCGCCGCCGACCCGGTGTTCGGCCGACATCTCACCGTCGACGGTGATCCGGCCGACCGTGCCGGCGGTCATCGCGGTGAACCACAGCGCTCCGTCGGGTCCGGCGGTGATCCCGTACGGGTGGGAGCCGTCAGGTAGATCGAAGGCGCTCAACTCACCGTCCGTGGTGATCCGACCGATGCGGTCGTCGCCGGAGCGGGTGAACCACAGGGCGCCGTCGGGTCCGGCGGTGATGACCGTCGGGCGGCTGTCCGGCCCGATCGGATACACCGTCACCGCACCGGCGCCGGTGACACGCGCGATCGCCCCCGCGTGTGCCAGCGTCACCCACATCGCCCCGTCGGGGCCGACGACCAACTGGTACGGCCCGCCGTCGAGCGCGACCTGCAACGGCGACGTCACGCGAAGCTGACGAGTCCGAGTTCGTTGTCCCCGGCCAGCAGCCGGTGATGCGGCAGCACCCGCACCGTGTACCCGACCGACCCGGTGACCGGCAGCGGCGTGGTCGCCGAGAAGATCTCCACCCCGTCCTCGCCCGTCCGCGCATGGGTCATCGCGACCGTGACCGGCTTGACCAGCGTGTCGCTGGCGTCGACGCGTCCGACCAGCGCCTGGACCGAAACTTCGTCGGGCCGCAGCCCATTCAGCTGCACCCGCGCCGTCAACGTCATCTCCGAGCCGAGCAGCGGCGTGTCGGGCAGCCCGGAGCTGTCCACCTCGACGACGCGGACACCCGGCCAGTTGTGTCCGACCCGTCGCCGGTACTCGGCGAGTTCGCGCGCCGAGCCGAAGGGCACGTCGTACTCCGGCGCCGACTGCGCGGGTTCGATCGACAACCGCAGCGCGCGTGCCGCGGGCAGGTAGTACTTCTCGGTGTAATCGCGCACCATGCGCGAGGCGAGCACCTTGGGGCCGAGCACCTCGAGGGTGTGTCGCACCATCTCCACCCACCGCACCGGGATGCCGTGCTCGTCGCGGTCGTAGAACCTCGGCACGACCGCGCGTTCGAGGATGTCGTACAGCGCAGCCGCTTCCAGGTCGTCACGCCGGTTTTCGTCGGTCAGACCGTCGGCGGTCGGGATCTCCCATCCGTTGTCACCGTCGAACCATTCGTCCCACCACCCGTCGCGGATCGACAGGTTCAGGCCACCGTTGAGCGCGCTCTTCATGCCCGACGTGCCGCAGGCCTCGAGAGGCCGCAGCGGGTTGTTCAACCACACATCGCACCCGTGATACAGCTTGCGTGCCATCGACATGTCGTAGTCCGGCAGGAACGCGATGCGGTGCCGCAGATCCTCGCGGTCGGCGAACCGAACGACCTGCTGGATCAGCGCCTTGCCGCCTTCGTCGGCGGGATGGGACTTGCCCGCGACGATGAGCTGGATCGGTCGCTCCGGGTCGAGCAGCAGTTTGGCCAACCGTTCCGGGTCACGCAGCATCAACGTGAGCCGCTTGTAGGTCGGAACGCGGCGCGCGAACCCGATCGTCAGCACCGAAGGGTCGAATGCCTTTGCCGTCCAACCCAACTCCGCGGCCGGCGCCCCCCGCTCCAGCCAGGACCGGCGCAGACGCGCACGCACGTCGTCGATCAACTCGGCCCGCAGCTGCGATCGGATCCACCACAGGTGGCCGGGCTCGACACGGTGGAGACCCTTCCAGGTCTCCGGTTCCCGCAAGGAGGTGAGATCCTCGCTGCCCAGCAGCTCGCGGCCCAGCTCGAGCCACTGTGGCGCCGCCCACGTGGGTGCGTGCACACCATTGGTGATCGAACCGATCGGCACGTCGGCGGCGTCGAACCCCGGCCACAGATCGCAGAACATCTCACGGCTGACCCGGCCGTGCAGCAGCGAGACGCCGTTGGCCCGCTGGGCCAGCCGCAGACCCATGTGCGCCATGTTGAACTTCGTGGGGTCGTCCTCGGCGCCGAAGGACAAGATGCGCTCCAACGGGACACCGGGCAGCAGGCGCGAGCCTCCCGAACCGTTCTCCGGGCCGAAGTAGCGCTCCACGAGATCCAACGGGAACCGGTCGATCCCCGCGGGCACCGGGGTGTGTGTGGTGAACACCGTCGAAGCGCGCACGACGGTGAGCGCGGTGTCGAAATCCAGCCCGGCCTCGATGAACTCGCGGATGCGCTCGGCCCCGAGGAAACCCGCGTGGCCCTCGTTCATGTGGAACACCTCGGGGGCGGGCAGCCCTTCGATCTCGGTGAACGCGCGGATGGCACGCACCCCGCCGATGCCGGCCAGGATCTCCTGGCGCATCCGGTGCTCCTGATCGCCGCCGTAGAGCCGGTCGGTGACCCCGCGCAGATCGTGCTCGTTCTCCGGGATGTCGGAGTCGAGCAGCAGCAGCGGGATCCGCCCGACCTGGGCGATCCAGATGCGCGCGTACAAGGTGGCGCCGCCGGGCAGCGCCAGATCGATCAGAGCGCATTTGCCGTCGGCACCGGTGAGTAGCCGCAGCGGCAGGCCCTGCGGATCGAGCAACGGGTAGTTCTCGTGCTGCCAACCGTCGGCGGTCAGCGACTGCCGGAAGTACCCGGAGCGGTAGTACAGCCCCACGGCGATCAACGGCAGCCCCAGATCGGACGCCGACTTGAGGTGGTCACCGGCCAGGATGCCCAGCCCGCCGGAGTAGTTCGGCAGTACCTCGACCACCCCGAACTCCATCGAGAAGTACGCGATGCCGTTGGGCAGGACGACGCCATCGGGGTCGCCCTGCTTGCCGTTGCGTTCGGCCAGCTGCTGATACCACAGCGGTCGGGTCATGTAGTCGTCCAGATCCGCGGCCAGTTTGTCCAGCCGGGCGGCGAACGAGTCGTCGTCGGCGAGTTCCTGCAGACGCGCGGGGCTGACCTGGCCGAGCAGACCAACCGGGTCCGAGCCCACCGACGCCCACAGTTCCGGATCGATGGCCTCGAAGAGGTCCTGGGTTGGTTTGTCCCACGACCAACGCAGATTGGTGGAGAGCCGCTCGAGCGCAGCCAGCCGGTCGGGCAAGTGGGCACGGACGGTGAACCTGCGAAGAGCTTTCACGCAAGTCAACCTTACTGACATCGCCGGCGGTGAGGGGCGCCCGGCTGCTTTTGCCGGCCTTCGCGAGCACTTCCCGTGGTTGAGCGCGACACTACGGTGGGTATAGGCGGCAGAAGAGATTCAGCGGGGTTCAGCGCCGAACACCGGGCTGTGCGCGACACCAGCAGCGGCGCGCGCAAAGCGCGCCGCGCACACGGACGAGTGGTAGGGAGTGGTGGCCAGTGACCGCCGGTCGTATCGAGATCGACGACGTAGCGCCTGTTGTGTCCAATGGACGGTTTCCCGCCAAAGCGGTAGTCGGCGAGGTCGTGCCGGTGAGCGCCACGGTGTGGCGCGAGGGCCACGACGCGGTCTCCGCGACGTTGGTGGTGCGCTACCACGGAACGACGTATCCGCCGTTGGCCGAGGAGCCACCCGGACGCGTGCGCTCCCCGGAGGCCGTGCCGATCGACGAGGTGGTCAACACCGCGGCGCGGGTACGCCCGAGCACGCTGCCGATGGCGCAGGGCCGCACCCCCGACGTCTTCCACGGCCAGTTCTGCCCCGACGCGGTGGGTTTGTGGACGTTCCGGGTCGACGGCTGGGGCGACCCGATCGCGACGTGGCGCAAGAACGTGACCGCCAAGCTCGAAGCCGGCCAGAGCGAGGGCGAACTGAACAACGACCTGTTGGTCGGCGCGAAGCTGCTCGAGCGTGCCGCCACCGGGGTGCCGCGTCAGGACCGCTATCCGTTGGCCGAGGCCGTGGCGCGGCTGCGCGAACCCGGCGATCCGTTCTACCGCGCAGGCCCGGCGCTGGCGCCCGAGGTGACCGAGCTGGTCGACAAGTATCCGCTGCGCGAATTGGTCACCCGGGGCCAGCAGTACGGCATCTGGGTCGACCGGCCGCTGGCGCGGTTCAGCTCGTGGTACGAGTTCTTCCCACGGTCGACCGGCGGGTGGGACAGCGCTGGCCACCCGGTCCACGGCACGTTCGCCACCGCGACCAAAGCCCTCCCCCGCGTCGCCCGGATGGGGTTCGACATCGCGTACCTGCCGCCGATCCACCCGATCGGCAAAGTGCACCGCAAGGGTCGTAACAACAGCGTCACCGCGGGCCCGAACGACGTCGGCTCGCCCTGGGCGATCGGCAGCGACGAGGGCGGCCACGACGCCGTGCACCCCGACCTGGGCACCATCGAGGACTTCGACGATTTCGTCGCCGCCGCCCGGGACGAGGGCTTGGAGGTTGCGCTCGACCTGGCCCTGCAGTGCGCGCCCGACCATCCGTGGGCACGCGAGCACCCCGAGTGGTTCACGGTGCTGCCCGACGGCACGATCGCCTACGCCGAGAACCCGCCGAAGAAGTACCAGGACATCTACCCGCTGAACTTCGACAACGACCCGGCCGGGTTGTACGAAGAGGTGCTGCGAGTGGTCAAGTTCTGGATCTCCCACGGCGTCAAGGTGTTTCGCGTGGACAACCCGCACACCAAACCGCCGAACTTCTGGGCGTGGCTGATCGGTGAGGCCAAGAACGTCGACCCCGACGTGCTGTTCCTGTCCGAAGCGTTCACCCGCCCGGCGCGGCTGTTCGGCCTGGCCAAACTCGGCTTCACGCAGTCGTACACGTACTTCACCTGGCGGACCGCCAAGTGGGAGCTCACCGAGTTCGGTCAGCAGCTCGCCGAGCACGCCGACTACGCACGGCAGAGCCTCTGGGTGAACACCCCCGACATCCTGCACGAGAGCCTGCAGCACGGCGGGCCGGGCATGTTCGCGATCCGCGCTGCGCTGGCCGCGACGATGAGCCCGACGTGGGGCGTCTACTCCGGGTACGAGTTGTTCGAGCACCGCGCGGTGCGGGAAGGCAGCGAGGAGTACCTGAACTCGGAGAAGTACGAACTGCGTCCGCGCGACTTCGACGCCGCGCTGGCCGACGGCGAATCGCTGGAGCCGTTCATCACCCGGCTCAACGAGATCCGCCGTGTGCATCCGGCACTGCATCAGATGCGCACCATCACGTTCCACCACGTCGACAACGACGCGCTGCTGGCCTACAGCAAGTTCGATCCGGTGTCCGGCGATCAGGTGCTCGTGGTGGTCACGCTCAACCCGTTCGGGCCCGAAGAGGGCACGTTGTGGCTCGACATGGGCGCCGTGGGCATGGAGCAGCAGGACCGGTTCTGGGTTCGCGACGAGATCACCGGAGAGGAATACCAATGGGGCCAGGGCAATTACGTGCGGCTCGAACCCGCCCGCGCGGTGGCCCATGTGCTGAACATGCCCCAGATTCCCGCCGACCAACGACTGAACCTACTGCGTAGGGAGTGACTGATGACCAACGCGTCCGGAGTGACCAACACCGTCGACAGCCCGCATCTGCGGCCACACACGGCCGATTTGAACCGGCTGCTCGCCGGCGAACATCATGACCCCCACGCGGTGCTCGGCGCCCATGAGTACGACGACCACACCGTCATCCGCGTCTACCGTCCACACGCGGTCAAGGTCAACGCCGTCATCGGCGGCGTGCGCTACCCGCTCCTCCACATCGAGGCCGGCCTGTTCGCGGTTGCGGTGCCCTTCACCGATCTCATCGACTACCGCCTCGAGATCAGCTACTCCGAAGACGAGTCGGCGTTCGTCCATACCGTCGCCGACGCCTACCGGTTCCTGCCCACCCTCGGCGAGATGGATCTGCACCTGTTCGCCGAGGGACGCCACGAGCGGCTGTGGGAGGTGCTCGGCGCGCACCCGCGCAGCTTCACCACCGCCGACGGCGTCGTGGAGGGAGTGTCGTTCGCGGTCTGGGCACCCAACGCCAAGGGCGTCAGCGTCATCGGCGACTTCAACCACTGGGGCAACGAAGCGCAGATGCGGGTGCTGGGTTCGACCGGGGTGTGGGAGTTGTTCTGGCCCGGATTCCCCGACGGTGGCCTGTACAAGTTCCGGGTGCACGGCGCCGACGGTGCGGTCACCGAACGCGCCGACCCGATGGCGTTCGCCACCGAGGTGCCGCCGCAGACCGCCTCGAAAGTGTTCGCCAGCGACTACACATGGAACGACGACGAGTGGATGTCGGCGCGGGCGCTGCGTAACCCGGTCTTCGAACCGATGAGCACCTACGAGGTGCACCTGGGTTCCTGGCGGCCCGGCCTGAGCTACACCGAACTGGCCGATCAGCTCACCGAATACGTGGTGCAGCACGGCTTCACGCACGTGGAGATGCTGCCGGTCGCCGAGCATCCGTTCGGCGGCTCCTGGGGGTACCAGGTGACGTCGTACTACGCGCCGTCGTCCCGGTTCGGCACCCCCGACGAGTTCCGGTACCTGGTCGACAAGCTGCACCAGGCCGGTATCGGCGTCATCGTCGACTGGGTGCCCGCGCACTTCCCCAAGGATGCGTGGGCGCTGGGCCGGTTCGACGGAACCGCCCTCTACGAGCATGGGGACCCCCGCCGCGGCGAACAGTTGGACTGGGGCACCTACGTTTTCGACTTCGGGCGTGCCGAAGTCCGCAACTTCCTGGTCGCCAACGCGCTGTACTGGTTGCAGGAGTACCACGTCGACGGCCTACGCGTGGATGCCGTCGCCTCGATGCTGTATCTGGACTACTCGCGTCCCGAAGGTGGGTGGACGCCCAACATCTACGGCGGCCGGGAGAACCTCGAGGCGGTGCAGTTCCTGCAGGAGATGAACGCCACCGTGCACAAGGCGACGCCCGGCATCGTCACCATCGCCGAGGAATCCACGTCGTGGCCGGGCGTCACCCGACCGACAAACCTTGGCGGTCTTGGCTTTTCGATGAAGTGGAACATGGGCTGGATGAACGACACCCTGGAGTTCATCAAGCGCGACCCGATCCACCGCAGTTTCCACCACGGCGAGATCACCTTCTCGATGATCTATGCCTTCAGCGAGAACTTCGTCCTGCCGATCAGCCACGACGAGGTCGTGCACGGCAAGGGCACGTTGTGGGGCCGCATGCCCGGCAATGACCACATGAAGGCCGCCGGCATCCGCAGCCTGCTGGCCTACCAGTGGGCCCACCCCGGTAAGCAGTTGCTGTTCATGGGTCAGGAGTTCGGTCAGCGCGGCGAGTGGTCCGAAGAGCGGGGAGTCGACTGGTTCCAGCTCGACGAGCAGGGTTTCTCCGACGGCATTCTGCGCATGCTCACCGACGCCAACGACATCTACCGCAGCCGACGCGCGCTGTGGTCGCGCGACACCAAGCCCGAGGGCTACTCGTGGATCGACGCCAACGACTCGGCCAACAACGTGTTGAGCTTCCTGCGGTTCGGTGACGACGGATCGATGATGGCGTGCGTGTTCAACTTCTCGGGATCCGAGCACTCCCGTTACCGGCTGGGCCTGCCGCACGCCGGGGTGTGGCGCGAGGTGCTCAACACCGATTCGGACGCCTATCACGGTGCAGGCATCGGCAATTACGGCGCGGTCGAAGCGACCGATGAGCCGTGGCACGGCCGGCCGGCGTCGGCGGTGATGGTGCTGCCGCCGCTGTCAGCGGTGTGGTTCGAACCGGAGATCCCGTCCGCACCCGAGCAGCCCTAGCACCCTCAGCCTCGGGAACCTCCCGCCCTCCCTGCCGAACTTGCATTCCACGCGCGTCAAGTCGCGAGTTGACGCGCGTGGAATGCAATTTCGGCGGCGTGAGACGAGGGTCAGTACAGCGCGTTGGCCAGGTTGCGTCGGCCGGCGATCACATCGGGGTCGGCCGGGTCGAACAGATCGAACAGCTCGACCAGTCGCGCGCGCACCTTGGCGCGGTCGTCTCCGGCGGTGCTCTTGACCAGTGCGGTCAACCGGGCGAACGCCGCGGCCGCATCCTGCTGCAGGACTTCCACGTCGGCGGCGGCGAACGCGGCGTCGATGTCCTGCGGTGCGGCGTCGGCCAGGGCGACCGCATCCTGCGGATGAGTGGTCGCGCGCTGCAGGAAGCTGATCTGACGGACCGCACCCTTGGCTTCGGCGTGACCCGGGTTGGCGTCCAGGATCGCCTGGTAAGCGCTGCGGGCGGATTCGAAGTCACCTTGGTCGAGATGGGCCCGCGCCTGGGCCACCTCGGGGTCGACCTGCTCGACGTCGGCATCGGCCGAGCCGCTCAGTTTGCCGGCCGTGGCGTTGAGCAGCGAATCGACCCAGCGGCGCAGCTGCTCGGGCGGCTGCATGCCCTGGAAGCTCGAGAGCGGTTGGCCCGCGGCGAGCGCCACGACGGTCGGCACCGCCTGCACGCCGAACATCTGCGCCACCCGCGGTGTGGTGTCGACGTTGACCGTGGCCAGGGACCACTTCCCCGCATCGTTGGCGGCCAGGCCGGCGAGCACGTCGCCGAGCTGCACGCTGGCGTCGCTGCGCGGTGACCACAGCAGCACCACGACGGGAATCTCGTTGGAGCGGACCAGCACCTCGGCTTCGAGGTTGGCCTCGGTGATCTCGACACCGCCCGGGGTGGCGCCCGCGGGCGCACCCTCACCGGTGGCGGGACGTTGCTTGAGTGCCGACAGGTCTACGGCGCCGGCCAGGGCGGGGCCGATCGGAGGTCGAGGACGCGTCACGGCACCAAGTTTGTCACGTCGTTTCCGGCACCGTTCGCCGTGCCTGACCCAAGCCGTCCGACCCGGCCGGATCGGTCTGCGGCTCCGCCATCCGGCCGGTCCGATCGGCCCATATGAGGAAGATCACACTGCCCAGAGGGACGATGCTGCCGAGCAACGCCAGCAACCATGTGCCGGGCCGCCACTGCAGGGCGATGCCGGTAAAGAACGCCGCGATGAGGAAGGCGACGAAGATGCCGCCGTGGACGGGGCCGAAGATCTTGACGCCGATCTCGGTGCGCGGCGAGCCGAGGTACTTGAAGAACATGCCGGCCAGCAGACCCACCCAGCTCAGCGCTTCGGCGAAGGCGACCAGACGGAACCATGCCGCCGCACTGCGGACATCGAAACTGCGTGTCATGGCCGCCATTGTGCCCGAGTCCGACACGAACTACTACAAAGTGTCGTTGACGTCTCAGGGGCGACGGAGGATCAGGGCGTCGCCCTGACCACCGGCACCGCACAGAGCGGCCACCGCGTAACCCGAACCTCTGCGGGCCAGCTCGAGCGCGGCGTGCAACGTGATGCGTGCCCCGGACATCCCGATGGGATGGCCGATGGCGATGGCGCCGCCGTTGGTGTTGACCTTCTCCGGGTCCACACCGAGCTCATTGGTCGAGGCCAGCGCAACCGCGGCGAACGCCTCGTTGATCTCGATGACGTCGAGGTCGTCGAGCCCGATGCCCTCCTTGGCGACGGCCTTCTTGATCGCGTTGGCCGGCTGGCTCTGCAGAGTGGAGTCCGGTCCGGCGACCACGCCGTGCGCGCCGATCTCGCACAGCCAGCTCAGGCCCAGCTCCTCGGCCTTGGCCTTGCTCATCACCACGACCGCGCAGGCGCCGTCGGAGATCTGCGACGCCGAGCCGGCGGTGATGGTGCCGTCCTTGCGGAAGGCGGGACGCAACCCGGCCAGCGACTGGCCGGTGGTGTCGGCGCGGATGCCCTCGTCCTCGGTGAACTCGATCGGATCGCCCTTGCGCTGCGGAATCTTGACCGGGACGACCTCGTCGGCGTAGACGCCGTCCTTCCAGGCACCCGCGGCTTTCTGATGCGAGCCGGCCGCGTACTCGTCCTGCTGCTCGCGGGTGAACTTGTCGACGTCGTTGCGCTGCTCGGTGAGCGCGCCCATCGGCTGGTCGGTGAACACGTCGTGCAGGCCGTCGTAGGCCAGGTGGTCCAGGACGGTGACGTCGCCGTACTTGTAGCCCGACCGGCTGTTCATCAGCAGGTGCGGTGCCTGGGTCATCGACTCTTGACCGCCGGCGACGACGACTTCGAACTCACCGGCCCGGATCAGCTGGTCGGCCAGCGCGATCGCGTCGATGCCGGAGAGGCACATCTTGTTGATGGTCAGCGCCGGGACGTCCCACGGAATGCCGGCCGCGACGGCGGCCTGGCGCGCGGGCATCTGCCCGGCTCCGGCCGAGAGGACCTGCCCCATGATCACGTACTCGACCGCCGACGGTGCGACGTTCGCCTTCTCCAACGCGCCGGCGATCGCCACGGCGCCCAGGTCGCTTCCGGAGAAGTCCTTCAGCGATCCCGACAGCTTCCCCACCGGGGTCCGCGCTCCAGCAACTATCACCGACGTGGTCATGACTACCTCCAAGCTGTTTCAAGCACTGGGGAAAAGGCTATACGGGCGTACCTGGGTATTCGAAACTGATCTTGTTAGGTTACCTTTCTGATATGACCGCCGAGCAGACTGACGCCCGTCCGGCCCTGGCCACTTCGCTGGTGACCGCGATCGACCATGTCGGCATCGCCGTCCGCGACCTGGATGAGGCGATCAAGTGGTACCACGACCACTTGGGCATGATCGTTTTGCACGAGGAAGTCAACGAAGAACAGGGCATCCGCGAGGCGATGCTGTCGGTGCGCGGGGCGCCCGTCGGCAGCACCCAGATCCAGCTGATGGCCCCGATCGACGACAGCTCCACCATCGCGAAGTTCCTGGACAAGCGCGGGCCGGGTCTGCAGCAGTTCGCCTACCGGGTGAGCGACATCGACAAGATCAGCGAACGTCTGCGCGAAGACGGCATCCGCCTGATCTACGACGCGCCGCGCCGGGGCACCGCGAACTCCCGCATCAACTTCGTCCATCCCAAGGACGGCGGCGGCGTGCTGATCGAGCTGGTCGAGCCGGCCGCCGACGCCACTCACTGACTCACGACCACTTCCGGGTCGGGCCGCGCGTGGCGCGGTGCTGCCAGCACGCCGTGTGCCAATGTCTGCGATCTTCGACGCCGCCGGCACCGTCGGCCGGCCAGACCACGACATGTGCTGTCGCCGGCCGGATTTCGTGGTCGCAGCCAGGGCACCGGTAGACCTTGGTCGCCCGGGTCGCCGTGATCGGTCGCACCTCGTAGTCATCACCGTCGGGTCCGACCTCGACCCATCGCGACGCGGGTAGCGGCGCGCGTACGACAGTCCGTTTGCGCGGAGCGCGCCGCTTACCCATCAGAACAAGCGGAACTCGTCGTTGTCCATGCCGCGCATCTTGTCGTAATCCAGGATCACGCAACGAATTCCACGATCGGTGGCCAGCGTGCGTGCCTGCGGTTTGATCTGCTGGGCGGCGAACACGCCGGCGACCGGAGCCAGCAGTGAGTCCCGGTTGAGCAGTTCCAGATAGCGCGTCAACTGCTCGACGCCATCGATCTCCCCGCGGCGTTTGATCTCCACGGCCACCGATCGACCCTGTTCGTCGCGGCACAGCAGGTCGACCGGCCCGATGGGCGTCATGTACTCGCGACGGACCAACGTGTAGCCATCCCCGAGCAGCTGGACGTGCTCGGCCAGCAGCGCCTGCAGATGGGCCTCGACGCCGTCTTTGACCAGACCCGGATCGACTCCGAGTTCGTGGCTGGAGTCGTGCTCGATCTCCTCGACGGTGATGCGCAGTTGTTCGCCGGCCTTGTTCTCGACGATCCACAGTTTCACGTCGCCGGTGGCTTCCTCGGAGACCCAGCAGGGCGGGCTCATCCAGTTCAGCGGCTTGTAAGCCCGGTCGTCGGCGTGCACGCTGACCGACCCGTCGGCCTTGAACAGCAACAGCCGTCGCGCCGACGGCAGGTGCGCGGTGAGTCGGCCGACGTAGTCCACGGTGCACTGGGCGATGACAAGACGCACCGAACCACCATAGATGCCGCGCGTCCGGTCACTAGGCTGACGGGACGATGAACGCCACCAAGAGCGTGCCGCACCGGTTGGGCCAGGTGCTGGAGACGCTGACCCGGCAGAGCGGGCGGCTCGGCACGCCGGATTACGGCTCCTGGCTGCTCGGCAGATCCGAAGAGAACCAGCGCCGTCGGCGCGTCCGGATCCAGATCATCCTCACGTTTTTCCTCCTGTTCACCAACGTGCTCGGCATCGCGGTGTCGCTGCTACTCAACACCGTCGCCATCCCCGTGCCCAGCGTGTTCAGCGATGCCCCGGCGTGGTTGACCTTCGGGGTCGTGCCGGCGTACATGGGGGTGGCACTGATCTTCGGTACGGCCTGGATCACCTCGCGCACGGTCAGTGCGCTGCGCTGGGCCCTCGAAGAACGGCGACCCACGCGCGACGACCAGCGCAACGTATTCCGCGCCCCGGCCCGGGTGGCGCAGGCGTTGCTTCTGTTGTGGGGTGTGGGCGCCGTGCTGCTGACCGTGCTCTACGGCATGCACGACACCGACTTCATCCCGAGGTTCCTGTTCGCGGTGGGCTTCCCGGGAATCGTCGTGGCCACGGCCTGCTACATGATCACCGAGTTCGCGCTACGGCCGATCGCCGCTCAGGCGTTGGAAGCGGGCCGCCCGCCACGGCGACTGGCCCACGGCGTCATGGGCCGGACAATGACGGTGTGGCTGCTCAGTTCCGGGGTCCCCGTCCTGGGCATCCTGCTGCTGGCGCTGTTCACGTTGTCGATGGGCAATCTCAGCGCCACCCAGTTCGCGGTGGCCGTGATGATCATCGCGATCATCGCCCTGCTCTTCGGTCTGGTCTTGATGTGGCTGCTGTCGTGGCTGATCGCGACTCCGGTCCGCGTCGTGCGAAGCGCGCTCAAGCACGTCGAGGACGGCGATCTGGACTGCAACCTCGTGGTGTTCGACGGCACCGAACTCGGTGAGCTGCAACGCGGATTCAACTCGATGGTGGACGGTCTGCGCGAGCGGGAAAGGGTGCGCGATCTGTTCGGTCGGCATGTGGGACGCGAGGTCGCGCTGGCCGCTGAGAGGCAGCAGATCGAGTTGGGCGGTGAGGAACGCTACGCCGCCGTCGTCTTCGTCGACATCACCGGTTCCACCCAGCTCGTCACCAGCCGCCCGCCCGTCGAGGTCGTCGAGGTACTCAACCGGTTCTTCGACGTCGTCGTCGACGAGGTGGACAAGCACCACGGCCTGGTGAACAAATTCGAGGGCGACGCGGTACTCGCTGTGTTCGGCGCACCGGTCTCGCTCGACAACGCCGAGACTGAAGCCCTGGCCGCGGCCCGCACCATGGCGGAACGACTGCGGGACGAGGTTCCGGAATGCCCAGCGGGTGTCGGCGTCGCCGCCGGAGTGGTGGTGGCGGGCAACGTGGGCGCCAAAGAACGCTTCGAGTACACCGTCATCGGGGAACCGGTCAACGAGGCGGCGCGACTGTGCGAGCTGGCCAAGAAGGAGGACGGACGGGTGGTCGCGTCCGCCGAGGCGGTGAACCGCGCCACCGAGGCCGAACGTGCGAAGTGGACGCTCGGGCAGACCGTGACGCTGCGCGGGTACGAGCAGCCCACGCAGCTGGCCACCCCGGTCGTCGACTAGATCACCGTGAAGTACGGGATCGCCTCGGCGTCCTCGCTGTCGCCGAGCACCTGAAACGCGACCTGCACCCGCGCCCCGAACAGGTCGGCGTCGGGATCGGCCGCGGGGAACGACGTCCACCACCACGGCCCCTCGTCGAGTTCGACGATGCCGACCGGCAGTCGGTGCACCACGCCGTCACCGCCGCGCTGGTGCACGACCGACCAGCTGACGACGGTGCCGGTGCCGGCTGCGGCGACGTAGGTGTAACGCGTCGGATCGACGGAGACGTCGAACTGGGGCGCGAGGAACTCGCCGGTCTCGGTGTCACGCACCAGGAGGAACTCGCCGCGCTTGGCGCCGTCGAAGAACTCTGCGGAGGCCGCGTCACGCTGAACGGGGAAGATGGGCATGGACTTTCGCGCTCCTCAGTTGTCGGTGCCCAGAACCAGGGTGGAGTGGTAGTCGAGGATTCCGCCGTTGCCCGAGACCAGGACCCGGTCATGGTCGGCCACCTGCCGGTCGCCGCCCTGTCCGCGTGCCTGGACCACAGCTTCGTGCAGCGGGGTCATCCCCCACATGTAGAACGCGCTGAGCTCACCGCCGCCGGTGTTGAACTTGAGTTTGCCGTTCGGGCCGATCATTCCGGGCTCGGCCATCGCCGGTCCGCCTTCGCCCTTCGGGACGAACCCGTAGTCCTCGAGGGTCAGCAGTGCGGTGAAGGTGTAGCAGTCGTAGATCTGCGCCACCCCGATTTCGTCGAGCGAGGTCTGCGCCATCTTCAACGCGGCGGGACCCGACTGCGCCGCGCCGCTGACCAGACCGAAGTCGTCGTTGCGGATGCCGGAGCGACCGGGATGCGCCTGCGCCCAACCCAGCACCCGCACCGGCGGTTGACGCAGCGTGCGGGCGCGCTCCAGCGAGGTGACGATCACCGCCACACCGCCGTTGCTGACCAGGCAGCAGTCAAAGAGGTGGAAGGGCTCGGCGATGTAGCGGCTGCGGTGGTACTCGTCGAGCGTCAGCGGCGTTCCGTGGAACTGTGCCAGCGGGTTGAGTTGCGCCCAATCCCGTTGTGCCACAGCGATGTGTCCGAGCTGGTCGCTGGTCGTCCCGTACTTCTTCATGTGGCGGCGCGCCGCCAGGGCGTACATCGTCGTCGGCGACATGATGCCGTTGGACGCTGTGATGCCGTCGAACCCGCGCGGCAGCGAGCCGCCTCCTGAGTATGCTGCCGACGACCGGGACTTTTCCTTCAACGGCGCATCGGCCCAGACGATCGCCACCGCGCCGGCCATGCCTGCCTGCACGGCCATCGACGCGTACTGCACCATCTGACCGGCCGTGGAACCGAAGCCCTGCATCGACGTCAACAGTTTCAGATCGCGCAGTCCCAGGGTGTCCTGCAGTTCGATGCCGACACGCGCCTTGATCCCGCCGGAAACCAGCAGCCCGTCGATCTCGTCGAGCTCCAGGCCGGCGTCGGCCGCGGCGAGCCGCACGGCCGACGCGGCGAACTGCCGCGCGGTCTTTCCGTAGACCTTGCCCTGTTCGGTGATCCCGAGACCGGCGATGGCCGGCGTGACAACGCTCATCGACGATGCGGCTCCTCATCTGCTCACAGGCTGCTCGCACAGTCTGGCGCATTGATTCTCGGCGCGACCATTCCGCTCTGGTAAACGACCGAACGGCACACCGGCACATGCTCGCTTCGGAAACGCGTTCGGGGCACGATGTCCGAAACGGAAACGCGTCGGTGTCGCGATTCGTGATGTACACCGCGTCGGGCAACCCCGAGCATGGGAGCCAACGACCAGGAAGGCGGTTGGAATGACCATCAGTGTGGCCGAGCGCGCAGAGCTGCGCACGGCGGTCGGAGAGTTGCTGCGCGACAAGTGCACAGAGGACGACGTGCGCCGCGTGATGACCTCCGAGGAAGGCTTCGACCGCGAGCTGTGGCGACGCCTGGCCGAACAGGGCGTGCTGGGCATGCTGGTCGACGCCGACCACGGTGGACTCGGGTTCGGCGCGCTGGAGGTGGAGGCTGTCGCCGAGGAGACCGGCGCGGCGCTGCTGCCCGCGCCGTTCATCTCCAGTGCCGTGCTGACCGTCGCGTTGATCGAGGCGGCCGGCTCCGCGCAGGACAAGCAGCGGCTGTTGCCCGGGCTGGCCGACGGCACCGCCATCGGCACCGTGGCCCTGACCGGTAGCGCTGGTACGTGGACACCGGAAGGTGTTGAGGTGACCGCTGATTCGGACGGCACGCTCAACGGCGCCGCACACTACGTGACTTGGGGTCAGGTTGCCGACGTCATTCTGGTCGTCGCGCGCACCGACGACGGAGTGGGTGTGTTCGAGGTCTCCCCTGAGGCGACCGGTCTCCAGCGCACGGCCGCGACCGTGTTCGATCCCACCGTGCGGCTGTCGACGTTCACCTTCGACGGCACCCCGGCCCGCCGTCTCGGCGAGGCCGGGTGGCAGGCCGTGCAGGAGGCGCTGGACCACACCGTCATCGCCTCGGCCGGAGAGCAGGTCGGCGGCAGCCGCCGTATCTTCGACATGACCGTCGACTACCTGAAGACACGCGTTCAGTTCGGCCGCCAGATCGGCAGTTTCCAGGCGCTCAAGCAAATGGCCGCCGACTTGCTGCTCGAGGTGGAGTCGGCAACCTCGGCGGCACAGCACGCGGCGGCCGAGAAGGCGTCCGGCAGCGAGGGTGCCGGTGGCGCCATCGCGCTGGCGGGCTTCTCGTGCGCGGAGGCCTACGACACCATCGCGATGAACGCCATCCAGATGCACGGCGGTATCGGCTTCACCTGGGAGCATCCGGCTCACCTGTACCTGCGTCGGGCGCGCACCGGCATGCAGTTGTTCGGCGGCTCGCGGCTTCATCGGGAGCGCTACCTCGTCTCGAAAGGTGCCTGACATGACCACCGCTGATCTGCCCAGCGCCGACGACCTGCGCGAAGAGGTCCGCACCTGGCTGCGGGACAACTACGAACCGCTGCCGAAGAACTCCGATCCATGGGCATCGTCGCCGGAGCGGGTGGCCTGGCTGGAGAAGGTGCTCGACGCGGGATACGCCGTTCCGACCTACCCGGCCGAGTGGTTCGGCCGCGGCTACCCCAACAAGTTGGCCAACGTGATCGGCCAGGAGTTCGCCGCGGTCAAGGCGCCGGGCTCCCGGCAGGACAAGTACAACATCCCCGCCAACACCGTCCTCGCGCTCGGCACCGAGAAACTCAAGAACGACCTGCTGCGCGACTTCCTCGTCGAACGCGCCCGCACCTGCCTGCTCTACAGTGAGCCGGGCGCCGGGTCCGACCTGGCCAGTGTGCGCACCACCGCGGTCCGGGACGGCGACCGGTGGGTGGTCAACGGACAGAAGGTGTGGACCTCCGGCGCCCAAACCGCCGACTACGCACTGTTGCTCGCACGCACCGACTGGGATGTCCCGAAGCACAAGGGCCTGAGCCTGTTCATCATGCCGATGAAGCAGCCGGGCATCGAGGTGCGTCCACTGGTGCAGATCACCGGCGAGTCACATTTCAACGAGGTGTTCATCTCCGACGCAACCGTGTCGAACGAGTACATGCTCGGCGAAGAGGGCAATGGTTGGCGCGCACTGCAGGTCGCGTTGGCCTACGAGCGCTCGATCATGGGTGACAGCGGGCGCGGCTCGCGAAACCGCAAGGCCGACAGCCTCATCGACCTCGCACGCGAGCACGGCGTCCTCGACGACCCCGCCGTGCGCCACCCCCTGGCGAAGGTGCTGGCGATGCGCGAACTCAACCGGCTGAACAATGCCCGCGCGAAAGCCTCTGCGTCGCAGGGCACCTCGAGTTCGATCATGTCACTGGGCAAGTTGGCGATGTCGAAGATCCTGCACACCGAGGCGGCGATGAAGACGCAGATCATCGGAGCCAAGGCGCTGCTGTCCGGCCCGGAGAACCCGGAGGCCGACGACGTCAACTTCCTGACGCTCAACGCATTCTTCACTTCGATCGGCGGCGGCACCGACCAGATTCAGCGCAACATCATCGGTGAGCGGGTGCTGGGCCTGCCCAAGGAACCCGAGGCCGACCGCGACATCCCGTTCCGCCAAGCACGCCGGAGCTGACCGTGACCACCTCTTATGACCCGCCGTTGGCGGGTGTCGAGATCCTGGACCTGACCTCGGGCCCGATGACCGCGGTCGGCCGTCTGTTCGCCGACCTGGGCGCGCACGTCACGGTGGTGCGTCTGCCCGGCATCACCGACGACACCGCGGCGGGTCCGTTCATCGATGAGGTCCCGATTCAGACGGCGATCGACCGACACGGCCTGGACACCGTCGACGTCGACCTGGCCGACGAGGCGGGCCGACAGCACTTTGCCGACTTGGTCGGGGCTACAGACATTCTCGTCGAGAACAGCCGACCGGGCTCAGCCGCTGAAGCCGCGCTGTCGGTCCGCAGCATCCGCTCCCAGCACCCGGAACTGGTGGTGCTGTCGATCAGCGACTTCGGCCGGGACACCGACTACCGGCAGTGGCAGGCCACCACCCCGGTGTTGCATGCGCTGACCAGTGAGCTGTCGCGCTCCGGCATCCCGGGTCGCGAACCGCTGGTTCCGCCGGCGGAACTGCCGTATCAGGTGGCCGCCGCCCAGGCCGCGGTGATGACAATCGCCGTCTATCTGGACCGGTTGCGCACCGGCGAAGGCGATCTGATCGATTTCTCGGTCCTCGACGGCGCGATGCAGACACTGGATCCGCCGTTCGGCACCGCCGGCAGTGCATCGGCGGGGGTGGCGTTGAGCGCACAGCGCCGCGACTGGAACGCCGAACGTCAGCGTTACCCGATCATTCCGTGTAAGGACGGTCACGTCCGCATCTGCATCCTGGCCAAGCGGCAGTGGCGCGGCATGTTCGAATGGATGGGCAGCCCAGAGGAATTCGCCGACCCCAGCTACGACAAGCTCGGAAAACGGTTCCACTCACCGCATCTGCTGGACGCGATCGAACGGTTCTGCGCCGACAAGACGCGTTCAGAACTCGAAGCCCAGGGGCAAGCGCACGGTGTTCCGACCGCCGCGGTCCTGACGTTGGCGGAAGCGCTCAACGCCGAGCACTTCGCCGAGCGCGGCTTTTTCCGCGACGCGGAGCTGGCGCCCGGGGTGGTCGGCCCGGTGCCGGTCGGCGTCGCCGAAATCGACGGCCAACGTGCCAGCGCGCTCAATGTCGATGGCGCGGCGCATCCGCGCCCGAGCAGCGCACCGCTTCTTGCGGCACGGCAACGCCGCGGCGACGGCCTGCCGCTGGAGGGAATCCGGGTGCTGGATCTCGGCGTCATCGTGGTCGGTGCCGACACCGCGCGATTGTTCGGCGATCTCGGCGCCGATGTCGTCAAGATCGAACACTCGGCCCATCCGGACGGACTCCGGGTCGGCCGGCTGACGTCGATGACCCAGCCCTTTGCGGCCGGCCATCGCAACAAGCGTTCGATCGGGTTGGACCTGCGCAGCGCCGAAGGCCGCGAACTGGCGCACCGCCTCGTGAAGGTCTCCGATGTGGTGTTGACCAACTACAAGCCCGGGGTGGCCGAAGCACTGGGTATGGACTACGCGACGTTGCAGCACGTCAACCCCGAAGTTGTCGTCGTCGACAGCTCCGCGTTCGGGCCCACCGGACCGTGGGCCAAGCGCCTGGGCTACGGACCGCTGGTGCGCGCCGCTGTCGGGTTCACCAATCTGTGGGTCTACCCCGGCGAGTCGGAGACGTTCTGCGACACCGTCACCGTGTATCCCGACCACGTCGCGGCCCGCATCGGCGCGCTGACGGCGATGGCCCTGCTGCTGCGTCGGGAACGCACCGGGACAGGAGGCGCGGCCAGCATCTCCCAGGCGGAGGTCATGCTCAGCCATCTGGCCGCCGACATCACCGCCGAAGCGCTCGAGCGCGCCGGGCACCACCGCGGTGAGGACGCTCGGCACGGGCCGTGGGGCATGTTCCCGGCCGCCGGTGAGGACAGTTGGGTCGCGGTCACCGTCCGCGACGACGACGACCGCCGCGCACTGCGGGAGGTACTCGGCGTCGCCCACGACGAGCAGAACAGCCTGGAAAGCGCTCTACGCGAGTGGACGACGCAGCGGTCGGCCGCCGAGGCGATGGAAGCGCTACAGGCCGCCGGGGTGCCGGCCGGCGCCGTGCTGCACGCCCACGAGGTCCCGACCTGGCGCTACTACGAGCAGCGCCGCGCGTTCCGGGAGGAGCTGCACCCGTACGGGTCCGAGCCGTTCATGATGGAAAACGTGCAGATCCATTGCGATCACGTCGCCGATCCTCCACTGGGTCAGGCCCCGCTGCTCGGTGAGCAGACCGCCGAGATCGCCGCCGAACTGCTCGGGCTCGATGCCGACGAGATCACGGCCCTCCACGAGCGCGGGGTGCTCGAGACGCCGCAGGTCGAGAGCCCGATGCAGGCCTGACGGGCTCGCAGCGCCGATCTCGTAGCATGCGGAGGTGGTACGCCACCACATCCGAATGCGCAGGAATGGACATCGACTTCACCAGGCTCCGGTATTTCGTCGCGGTCGCCGACGAACTGCACTTCAAGCGTGCCGCGGACAAGTTGATGATCACTCCCCCGCCGCTGAGCAAGCAGATCAAGCTGCTCGAGAAGGAACTCGGTGGGCCGCTGTTCGAACGCGGTTACCACGAGGTGCGTCTCAGCCCGCTCGGTGAGCGTCTGATCGGGCCGGCCCGCGAGATCCTCCGGCAGGTCGAGGACTTCAAGGCGACCGCCGTGCGCGGCGTGCAGGGCCTTGCCCCGATCCGGGTCAGCGCCACCGCCTACGCTCCGTCGGACCTGTTGACTCAGGTGGAGACTGCGCTGGCCGCGTTGCCGACGCCGTCGGAGTTCAGTGTCCCCGGCTCGGCGGCCGAGGTGACGGCGAAACTGATCGCGGGACAAGCTGAGATCGGGCTGATCCATCTGCCGGCATCCGACAAGCGGTTGCGGTACCAGGTGGTGGCCAGCTATCAGGGAGCGATCGCGGTCCGTTTCGACGACCCTCTGGCCGACCGCGACGTGGTGGCGATCGAGGAACTGCGTGACCGCGAGGTGGCCATCGACTTCGCCCGACCCAACCCGGTGGTCCTGGCCGGGCTGACCCGACTGCTCAACCAGAGGGGCATCCACCGCATCGTCCGCACCACCAACCAGCGTGGCGGCGAGGTGGAGATGGCCACGCAGGTGTTCAACCGTCACCTGGTGGCGGTCGTCAGCTACGCACCCGACTCGTTCATCGGCAAGATCTTCTCGCCCCCGGAGTTCAAACTCATTCCGGTCGACGAAAGCACCTGGGCCCCGGCCGATATCGCGTTGGCGTGGGCTCCTGAGCGAGTACAGGGGCGAGCCGCTGAGGTGGAGTTGCTGGTCGGGCAGATCGCCGAGCGGCTGGCACCGGTGCATCGCGGAGCCTGAACCCCGGAGGCGTCACACTTTGGGGCGCAACGATTTTCGCGCGGCGGCCAGCGCGTCATCGGGGGTGGAGAACCGAATCTTTCCGACATCGTCGGCGGATCGCAGGACTGCGCCGTCGGGATCGACGAGGATGGCCTGCTTGCCTTCCGCGCGGAGTTCGGACCCCAGTTCCGCGAGCATCGCGCGCGCCGCATCGTCGATGTCGTCGACACGCGACACGTCGAGGATCGCGACGTCGAAGCGGTCACGGTCATGCTCGACGATGCGCACGACCTGCTCGGTTCCGCTGAACAACAAATCGCCGTGGGTTTCGTAGATCCGGATGCCGGCGCTGGGTTCGTACACATTGCGTAGCGTGGTGCGCGAATCGCGACGCACGGTCAGAAAGTGCATGCCCAACTGCTCGGAAAGGCTGCGGCACACGCGCACTCCGCGCACGCTGTTGCCCTTCTGGTCTAGCCGTGGTGAGTAGACGCCGATGCCGAACTGGCCGGGCAACACCGCGACGATTCCGCCGCCGACCCCGCTCTTGGCGGGCATCCCCACCGCGCTCACCCAATCTCCGGCGGCGTCGTACATGCCGCACGTCACCATCACCGACAGCGTGCGTTTGACCACCGCGGCGTCGGTGACACGCTCTCCGCGCATGTTCAACCCGCCTCGGGCCAGCGTCGCCCCCATGGTGGCCAGGTCTGTGCTCGTGACACGCAGGGCGCATTGCCGGTAGTACACGTCGAGGACTTCGTCGGGATCGTCGTCGAGCACGCCGAAACTCTGCAGCATGTACCCGATCGCCCGGTTGCGGCTGCCGGTCGCCTTCTCCGACCGATAGACGGCGTCGTCCAGCTCGAGGCGGCGGCCGACGAACGCGGAGTAGAAATCCCGGATCAACCCGAATCTCTGCTCGGGTGACGAACCCGGAACCAGCGAGACCGCGGCGATGGCGCCAGCGTTGATCATCGGATTCTTCGGGATCTTGGTGGCGCGGTCGACACTGATCTCGTTGAAGGCCTCACCCGAGGGCTCGACACCGATCTTGGCGTCGACGGCCGCGACGCCGATCTGGTCGAGCGCCAGCGCGTAGGTGAACGGCTTGGATATCGACTGGATGGTGAATTGGCATGCTGCATCGCCGGATTCGTATGAATAACCGTCGGCCATGGACAGCGACAGGGCGAACTTGTCGGGGTCGACCCCGGCGAGCTCGGGAATGTAGTCGGCCACCGCACCGTCGTCGACGGAGGCGTGCTCGGCGCGGATGCGGTCCAGGTACCGCTGCACCAACTCGGCCATGGGCGCGAGTGTAGGGCACCGACACGCGTCGCGTCGTCGCTCTACAGCTCGGGCAGCGGCGCCTGGTCGGGCAACTGCATCTGCAGGTAGATCGCCACAAGGGTGATCTTGTTGTCGGCGTCGAACTCGTAAACCGATGCGCTGTTCACCACGCTGCTGAAATCGCCGATCTGGCTGCGCTCTTCGAGTTCGAGCAGGACGATCTCGCCGGTCTCACTGATGCGTTTGAAGGAGCAGTCCCAATCCGAGGACTTTGCCCAGGTGGTCAGGAACTCGGTGTACTCGGCCCAGTTCATCACCTCCTTGAACGGGCCGATTCGCACAAAGTCGTCCAGTGCGATCAACTCCGCCAAAGGCTCCCAACTCTGCTCGGAGAATCCTGGTTCCTTGGCGCTTTTCACCAGACGACTCATGGTCTGGCTGTACTGCAACACCGCACGCGATCGCCCGGTGGTGCCGTTGATCGCCTCGTCGATGGTGGTCATGGCGCTCTTGATGTTCACAGATGTCCCTTCGTGACGGTATCGGCCATGAAACGGTCCACCACGGAGTGGAAGTGCGCGATCACGACTTCCTCCTTGACCAGCGACATGTGGTCGAGTCGGTCGTTACGCAGACCTTTCTGCTGTCGCGGCATCTGCTCGTAGTCCTGTTGCAACGCCTCGAAGTATTTGTGGCTGCCTGGTGTGTCGACCACGAGCGGCTCAGCGCGGACTGCGTCGCGGAACTCGTCGGGCACGTACATGTAACTGGCGACGTGCCAGATGCACCGGTTCGGGTCCCCGCTGGGATGGGGCCGGGACATGATGACGTGGCATTCTCCGGCGCGCACCGTCATGAAGTAGTTGGGGAACAGCACCCAACCCTGGTTGTCGACCATCTGTGAATCCGTCAGACCGCTGACATCCAGTCCCATACCGGTGAGCACCTCGCGAGTGGCCTGCTGCAGCAGCAGTCGCGCGGTGAGCCCCTCCGGTAACGTCACGTTGCCGTCCTGGTCCTGGTACGGCGCGATGAGTTCCTGGAACCTCGGAATGACCGCGACTGTGCCCGGGAAGGTTTCGGGCAGGGCCAGGATCCCGGCGACCTGATCCTGCACGCCGGCGCCCACCACCTCGAACGGCGCCATTGCGACACTGTGGTTTTCGAAGAACCGGTACCGCGCGGTCCGCGGATTGATGTGCAGCACCTGTAGCAACTGGGGATGGATGCCGTTGATGTGGTAGCCCTCTTCGAAGGCGTCCATCACGACTTTCCAGTTGCACTCGAGGTCCTCAGTGACGTCCATGACCGTCGTGAACTTCTCGATGTTGTACGGCTCCAGCAAGGCGACGACGTCTTCACCGAGGTAGTCGCGCAGCGCCTCGGCATCGGGATCCGGGTTGAGGAAGATGAACCCGGCGAATGTGTCGACACACACCTCCAGCAGCGAGTTCTCGTTCTTGTCGATCGGTCCGGCGAGATTCTCGCGGAGCAGGCCTTTCAATTTGCCTTCGAGGTCATAGGACCAGAGGTGGTATTGACAGAGGAAGCCCCGCTTGGCATTGCCGGTCTCGGTGGTGCACAGCGCATTTCCCCGGTGACGGCAGGCGTTGACGAATCCGCGGAGTTTCTCGTCCTTGCCGCGCACGATGAGGAACGACTGATCGAGGATCTCGTACTTCTTCCAGTCGCCGGCCTTCGGGAGATCCTCGACCCGACCGGCAATCTGCCACGTCCGCTTCCAGATCGCGCGCCGCTCCCGGGCGGCGTAGTCCGGACACGTGTAGCGGTCGGTGGAGATGGTCATGTTGAACGTCCCGGGCTGGAGGTCGTCCAGGCACAAACCAAGGCCTGAGTCGGGATCGAGCCACTCTCCGGGGCGGGTCATCGGCAGCACGGCAGTCCTCCTTGGTGGGCCGGTCGGACATCTCGCGACGGCGGGGCTGACCTTGGCGCGGATGTGACAGGCCTCACTTTATACAGAGGCGTATCTTGAATACAAGACTGTATCTACCGTTGCGCTCTCGGGCGTCACACGATCCCCGGCTGTGGTGGGAGGATGGGCTCGTGGCCGAACGATGGACCAAGGAGCGGCGTACCGAGCACACCCGCCAGATCCTGCTCGATGCCGCCGAAGAAGTCTTCGCCCGCAAGGGTCTGACCGGCGCAGCGCTCGAAGAGATCGCCGAAACAGCGGGGTTCACCCGCGGAGCGATCTACTCCCAGTTCGGCGCGAAAGAGAAGCTCTTTCTCGAGGTCGTCGACCGGCAACGTCAGCGATTCCTCGACGGTTTCGCCGAGGTGATGATGTCCTTCCATCGCCTCAGCGACGTCGACATCGACGAGTTGGCCGAGCGATGGCGTCAACTCAGCAGCGGCCCGGACCGCGCAGCACTCGGATACGAGTTGACATTGTTCCTGCTCCGCAACCCCGATGCGCGGGAACGAGTCGCGGCCCAGCGTCGCGAAACCGTCCGCGCGCTGGGCGAATTCATCAGCAAGAACGTGGCACGCATCGGCGGCACCCTGACCATTGATGCCGAGACGCTCGCTCGAGTCGTTCTGGCCGCCAACAACGGCATCACCCTCGACAGTCACCTCGATGGCGAGGACCTCTACCGCCCCTATCTGCAGTTGGTGATCTCCAGCGTGCGCGTCGCCGAGTAATTCCCGGCGCTGCGCGACTGGGCATCTTCTGCCGCTCGGATGTCGCTTTTCCGCTAGTGCCCGGGTGCACCGGCATGCGATTGTCAAAGAGATGCACACCGACTTCGACCGCTGCCACCGCGCCGTCCAATCCAGGGACGCGCGGTTCGATGGTTGGTTCGTCACCGCCGTGCTCACCACCAAGATCTACTGCCGGCCGAGCTGTCCGGCACGGACACCACTGCCCCGCAACGTGCGTTTCTATCCCACTGCGGCGGCCGCGCAACGAGCCGGTTTCCGCGCCTGTAAGCGCTGCCGGCCGGACGCGTCACCGGGCTCTCCGGAATGGAATGTGCGCGGCGACACCGTCGCCCGTGCCATGCGCCTGATCGCCGACGGAACGGTCGACCGCGAAGGCGTCACCGGGTTGGCCACCCGGATGGGCTACACCGTGCGTCAGCTCGAGCGCCTCATGCAGGCTGAGCTGGGCGCCGCACCGCTGGCGCTGGCCCGAGCCCAGCGCACGCAGATCGCTCGGGTCCTCATCGAGACGACCGATATGCCGTTCAGCGACGTGGCATTCGCGGCGGGCTTCGCCAGCATCCGCCAGTTCAACGACACGGTGCGAGCGGTGAGCGATCTGACCCCGACGGCACTGCGCTCCCGCGCCCGTTTCCGCCGTCAAGAGCCGGAGGCGACGGGGGTGATGACGCTTCGCCTGCCGGTGCGGCAACCATTCGCCTTCGAGGGCATGTTCGGTCACCTGGCTGCGACCGCGGTTCCGGGTGTGGAGGAGGTCCGTGGCGGCGCCTACCGTCGGACTCTCCGGCTGCCGCACGGAGCGGGCATCGTCACCCTGACACCGCAGCCCGACCATGTCCGGTGCCGACTGGTTCTCGACGACTTCCGCGACCTGTCTGCGGCGATCGCACGATGCCGGCGACTGCTCGACCTCGACGCTGACCCCGCAGCGGTGGTGGAGGCACTCAGCGCCGACACCGCCCTGGCACCGCTCGTGGAACGTGCGCCGGGACAACGGATCCCGCGAACTGTCGACGAGCACGAATTGGCCTTACGGGTGCTGCTGGGGCAGCAGGTGTCGACAGCCGCGGCACGCACCCATGCCGCCCGCCTGACCGCGGCCTACGGCTCTCCTGTCGCCGACCCGGATGGCGGCCTCACCCACCTGTTCCCGACCGTGGAGCAGCTGTTGGACATCGACGACCGCCATCTGGCCATGCCGAAGTCGCGGCAGCGGTCGCTGGCCGCGTTGGTCGACGCGCTGGCTACCGGCGCACTGGTGCTCGACAGTGGCTGCGACTGGGACGACGCACGACGACGTCTGCTGGCAGTGCCCGGCATCGGGCCGTGGTCGGCGGAGATGATCGCGATGCGCGGTCTCGGTGATCCGGACGCGTTTCCAGCGACGGATCTGGGTGTCACATCGGCCGCAGCTCGGCTTGGCATACCGTCGGCGCCGAGGACTCTGGTCGAGTACAGCAGCCGTTGGCGGCCGTGGCGTTCCTATGCCACGCAACATCTTTGGACGGCATTGGACCATGCCGTCAATCACTGGCCACCGAAGGAGGGGCATGATGGAAACCGTGCGGTATCGGACGATGGAGAGCCCAGTCGGCTTGTTGACGCTCGCGGGCGTCGACAACCGGTTGTCTCACCTGCGGATGGTCGATCAGACCTACGAACCCGACCGAGCCAGCTGGGAGCCTGACCCGACCGCGTTCGGTGAGGCCGTGGAACAGCTGGAGAGGTACTTCGCCGGGGAGCTACAGCAGTTCGACCTAGAACTCGACATGGCGGGCACCCCGTTCCAGCGCCGCGTGTGGGAGGCGTTGTTGGCGATCCCGTACGGGCAGACCCGTTCGTACGGCGAGATCGCGAAGCACATCGGTGCGCCCGGGGCGTCACGCGCGGTCGGGCTGGCGAACGGGCACAATCCGATCTGCATCATCGTGCCTTGTCATCGCGTCATCGGCGCCAACGGCAAGATGACCGGGTATGGCGGAGGAATCGACCGCAAGAAGGTGCTTCTCGGACTTGAGAAATCGAACGCGGCCTCTCCGGTGCCGACCCTTTTCGGCTGACGCCATTGGGCCCGCCTGACGCTATCGGGCCGGCGGACTGGTCCGGAAATGCCTGTGGCCCCCAATTGCATTGGGGGCCACAGGACTTCAATTTGTGTTCGGCGGTGTCCTACTTTTCCACCCGGGTGGGCAGTATCATCGGCGCTGGCAGGCTTAGCTTCCGGGTTCGGGATGGGACCGGGCGTTTCCCTGCCGCTATGGACCGCCGTAACTTTATTCACTCGTTTTCGA
>NZ_JBNMQU010000017.1:0-86144 GCF_050205565.1 Mycobacterium sp. SMC-4
GCCGGCGGGGACGCGACCGGCTAGGCGGGTTGCTGACGCGCCGCCGGCGCGGCCGGCTGACGCGCGGCCGGCTCGGCCGAGGGGGCCTCGCTCTTGCGGACGAACTGCTTGCGCGGGGCGGCCGGTGCCTGGCCACCGACGTCGTCGCCGCCCGGGATTGACATGTCCAGCCGGGTCTCGATGCGTTCCACCCGCTGCAGCAGTGCTGCTTCGGTGTCGCTGGCCGACGGCAGCAGCAGCCGCGCACATGCCACTTCGAGCAGCAGCCGCGGCGCGGTGGCGCCGCGCATCTCGCCGAGCCCGGCGTGCATGACCTCGGCGTAGCGGGTCAGCGTGGCGGTGCCCAGGCGGGTGGCCTGTTCCCGCATCCGCTCGAGCTCGTCTTCGGGTCCGTCGACCACGCCACGCGCCACCGCGTCGGGCACCGCCTGCAGCACGATCAGGTCGCGGAACCTCTCGAGCAGATCGCTGGCGAACCGGCGCGGATCGTGTCCGGCGTCGACGACACCTTCCACCGCGCCGAACAGGGCCGCGGCGTCGCCGGCTGCCAGCGCGTCGATCGCGTCGTCGATCAGGGCCACGTCGGTGGCGCCGAGCAGCGCCAGGGCGCGCTGGTAGGCGACGTGGTTGCCGTCGGCGCCGGCAAGCAGCTGGTCGAGCACGCTGAGCGTGTCGCGCGGCGAGCCGCCACCGGCCCGGATGACCAGGGGATACACCGCGTCGTCGACGGCCACGCTCTCCGACGCGACGATCTTCTCGA
The DNA here is from genome assembly GCF_050205565.1 of Mycobacterium sp. SMC-4. Lineage (GTDB taxonomy): Bacteria > Actinomycetota > Actinomycetes > Mycobacteriales > Mycobacteriaceae > Mycobacterium. The sequence continues at coordinate 761 of NZ_JBNMQU010000017.1, forward strand.
TCAGTGTGCGCATGGTGCGGGGGGCCAGCAGCCGGAACGGGTAGTGGTGGGTGCGCGATCGAATGGTCGGCAGCACCTTCTCGGGTTCGGTGGTCGCGAACACGAAGATCAGGTGCTCCGGCGGCTCCTCGACGATCTTGAGCAGCGCGTTGAAGCCCGCCGTGGTGACCATGTGCGCTTCGTCGACGATGAAGATGCGGTACCGGGACTGTGCGGGGGCGTAGAACGCGCGGTCGCGCAGTTCGCGGGTGTCGTCGACGCCGCCGTGGCTGGCTGCGTCGAGCTCGGTGACGTCCATGTTGCCCGGCCCGTTGGGCGCCAGCGCGACGCACGAGTCGCACTCCCCGCACGGGGTGGCCGTGGGGCCCTGCTCGCAGTTCAGCGAGCGCGCGAGGATGCGCGCCGACGACGTCTTACCGCACCCGCGTGGACCCGAGAACAGGTAGGCGTGGTTGATCCGGCCCGAGTTCAGCGCTGTGGACAGCGGCTCGGTGACGTGTTCCTGGCCGACGACTTCGGCGAACGTCGCCGGTCGGTACTTGCGGTAGAGCGCCACGGAAGCAGGCTACCGACAGCGTCTGACTACTTCTCAGCCGGCAACGTCAGCAGGTGCTCGGTGGCCGACAGCAGCGCACAGGTCGCGAGGCCGTCGATGGCCGCGCGCAGGTCGTCGGCGCCCGGGAACGTCGGTGCGATGCGGATGTTCTTGTCGTCAGGGTCTTTTCGGTACGGGAACGACGCGCCCGCCTCGGTGACTGCGATGCCGGCGTCCTTGGCCAGGGCGACCGTCCGCTTGGCGGTGCCGGGCAGCACGTCGAGGCTGATGAAGTAACCGCCCTTGGGTTCGGTCCAGGACGCGATCTTGGAGTCGCCGAGCCGGTCGGAGAGGATCTCCAACGCCAGCGCGAACTTCGGCGCCAGCAGCTCCTGGTGACGGCGCATGTGCGCACGTACTCCATCGGCGTCACCGAAGAACTTCAGGTGCCGCAACTGGTTGACCTTGTCCGGGCCGATCGACTTCTTACCCGCGTGCTGCAGGTACCAGGCGAGGTTGTCCGACGAACCGCCCAGGAAGCTCACCCCGGCGCCGGCGAACGTGATCTTCGACGTGGACGCGAAGACCAACGGCCGGTTGGCGTGGTTGGCCGCCTCGGCCAGGCCGAGCACGTCGACCGGCGGCAGGAATTCGTCGGTCAGCGTGTGCACGGCGTAGGCGTTGTCCCACATCAACCGGAAATCGGTTGCGGCGGTGTTCATCTGGACGAGACGGCGGACGACGTCCTCGGAGTAGACCGTGCCGGTCGGGTTCGAGTACACCGGCACGGACCACATGCCCTTGATGGTGGGGTCGCCCGCGACGAGCTCTTCGATCTGGTCGACGTCGGGACCGTCTTCGCGCATCGGCACGGTGATCATCTCGATGCCGAGGCTCTCGGTGATCGCGAAATGGCGGTCGTATCCGGGGGCCGGGCACAGGAACTTCACGCCGGTGCCGTCGACGATGTCGTGGATCCACGGCCGCGGCGAGTCCACTCCGCCGTGCAGAAGCGAGTACACGATCACGTCGTGCATGAACTCGAGGCTGGCGTTGTTGCCGGCGATCAGGTTGGGGACCGGGATGCCGAGGAGCTCGCCGAAGATCGCCCGCAACTCCGGCAGGCCGTGCAGACCGCCGTAGTTGCGGGTGTCGGTGCCGTCCCCATCGCGGTAGGTGTCCTGCCCCGGCAACCCCAGCAGGCCGTTGGACAGATCGAGCTGCGCCGGCGCCGGCTTACCACGGGTCAGGTCCAGTTTCAGTCCCTTGGTCTGCAGCTCTGCGTAGTTGCGCTGCTGCAGCTCGTGCTGGGCGAGCAGATCATCTGAGCCCAGTGACTGAAAAGACACCGCTCGCCTCTCACCGTCGTGTCCCCGTGCCGAAAAGATCAGGGGACCCCGCGTACCCGCCAGAGCCCGTTGACCCTTGCTGCCTTCCGGCCCTGGGGGAGTTCACAGGATGGACGCCACGCGGGGTCCACGGCGAGTCTAGTACCGCCCCGGATTTGGGGAGTCGCGGGGCGGGTCCGCTACCATGGCCGACGGAGGATTCGCCTAGTGGCCTATGGCGCTCGCCTGGAACGCGGGTTGGGTTAATAGCCCTCGCGGGTTCAAATCCCGCATCCTCCGCACTCAGCCCGGGGCGTGACCGGCAGCGATGCGCGGTCGCGCCCCGGGCCACACGACCGAGGAGGGGTATGGGCCGCACCGCCGCGGTGATTTGGCACGCGTCGTTCTCCCTCGCCGCCGGTGTCCTCTACTTCTTCTTCGTGCTGCCCCGCACCTACGAGTTGCTCGGCGCCACCTCCCCCACGCTCGGCACGGTCCTGCGCATCGTGACCGCTGCCCTGATCGGGCTGGCCGCCGTGCCGGTGCTGTTGACGCTGCTGCGTACACGTCGGCCCGAGTTCGGGACGCCGCAGCTGGCACTACGCCTGCGGACCACCTCGATCGCGCTGCACGTGCTGGCCGGGGTGCTCATCCTCGGCGCCGCGATCAGCGAGATCTGGTTGTCGTTGGACTCGGCCGGCCAATGGCTGTTCGGTGTCTACGGCGCCGCGGCCGCGGTCGCCCTGCTGGCCATGTTGTCGTTCTACCTGGCGTTCGTCGCCGAACTGCCGCCACCGCCGCCGAAACCGGTGAAGGTCAAGGAGCGCACGGCGCGCGGCAAGGCCGCAGACACCGACGCTGCGGTGGCAGACGAGGACGGCGACGACGACCTCGGGACCGCCGACACGACGGACGACACGGCGGACGACGAAACAGTCGAGACCACCCAGGACGCCGACACCGCCGAGCCCACCGAGGACGCCGAAGAGCCGGCGCCCGGCAAACTGAAGAATCAGCGCCCTACGGGCAAGACGGCGCTGCTCGGACGCCGTCGGCGCACGCGCGGCGGCGTGGCGGTCGAGGACTGAGCCGAGGGGCTGCGTCGACAGCAGCCCACGTCGCAGCCACTATTGATGAGTATGAGCCCGATTCGCTCGACGAGACGTTTGATGATCGCGCTGGCCGCGGCCGTGGCCCTGGTGGCGCCAGTTGCGCCGGCGGCAGCTGTACCCGCCGACCCCGTTGCGGCGTCGTCGCAGGTCGAGGCCGCCGTGGTGCGTATCGACACCGAGGTGGACTACCAGGGAGTGCTCGGGCTCGGTACCGCCTTCGTCATCGATCCCAACGGTCTGGCGATGACGAACTTCCACGTGGTGCAGGGTGCTGACCGGATCACCGCAACCGTCAACGGCCGCACCTACCCGGCCCAGCTGCTGGGCTATGACCGCAAGCGCGATGTCGCACTGATCCAACTGGTGGGCGCCGCCGGACTCCCGGTGGTGACTCTCGGCGACGCGAACGCGCTGGTGCCCGGAGAGCCGGTGGTCGCCCTCGGCAACGCACGGGGCACCTACGAACCGCTGACGCGGGAAGAAGGCACCGTCTCGGGCTTCGGGCGCACGGTCAACGCCGAGGACACCCTCACCGGCACCTCCGACGAACTCACCGGTCTCATCGAGTTCGCGGCTCCCGTGCGCGCCGGGGATTCCGGCGGGCCGCTGGTCAACAGCAGCGGCCAGGTCGTGGGCATCACCACCGCGGCATCGGTGAACTTCCGGATGGGCCCGGGCGGCAAGGGCTTCGCGATCCCGATCAACGACGCGGTCGTCATCGCCGACCAGATCCGCGCCGGTATCCGTTCCCAGAACGTGCACATCGGCCCGCCGACACTGCTGGGCGTCGGGGTACGCACCGCCCCGCGCGACACCCCGGGAGTGGTGATCCAGGAGGTACTGCGCGGCGGACCGGCCGAGCAGGCCGGACTGCTCGGCGGTGATCTGTTGGTGGTGCTCGACGGCGTGACGCTGGATTCGGCGACGACGCTGACCACCGTGCTGGACCGCCGTTATCCGGGCGACGTCGTCGACCTGACGTGGATCGACCGGGCCGGGCAGACGCGGACCGGGAAGGCAGCGCTGACCGCCGGCCCGTGATTTCGCGAAACCGCCGAGCACGGCACAGCAAATCCCTATGCTGAGCAAGTGCCCAACACTGTTTCGTACCGCGTCGTCCAGTGGACGACGGGAAATGTCGGAAAGAGCTCTGTCGCCGCAATAGCGAACAACCCGCACCTCGAGTTGATCGGCGGCTACGCCTGGTCGCAGGACAAGGTCGGTCGCGATCTCGGCGAACTGGTCGGGATCGAACCTGTCGGTGTGACCGCCACCAACGACGTCGACGCGCTGCTGGCGCTCAAGCCCGATGTCGTCGTCTACAACCCGATGTGGATCGACGTGGCCGAACTGGTGCGGATCCTGGAGGCCGGCATCAACGTCGTCTCCTCGGCCTCGTTCATCACCGGAGGGAATCTCGGCGCCGACCGCGAGAAGCTCGCCGAGGCGTGCCAGCGCGGCGGTTCGACCCTGTTCGGCTCGGGTGTCAGCCCCGGTTTCGCCGAGCTGCTGGCCATCGTTGCGGGCACCGCCTGCGACCGCATCGACAAGGTGATCATCTCCGAGTCCGCCGACACCACCCTCTACGACTCCCCCGACACCGAGCGGCCGGTGGGCTTCGGCACCGCGATCGACGATCCCAACCTGCAGCCGATGGCCTCGAAGGGCACCGCGGTGTTCGCCGAGGCTGTACAGCTGGTCGCCGACGCGCTCGGTATCGAGCTCGACGAGATCAAATGCGTGCCGGAATACGCGCAGACCACCGAAGACCTGGTGATGACGTCGTGGACGATCCCCGCCGGTCACGTCGCCGGCGTGTACGCCAGCTGGCAGGGCATCTACCACGGTCGGACCGTCATCGACATCAACGTGCGCTGGAAGAAGGGTCAGACCCTCGACCCGGACTGGCAGCTCGACGGCGACGGCTGGAAGATCACCATCGAGGGCCGGCCGACGGTGAACATGTCGGTCGGGTTCCTGCCGCCGCAGGACATGATCGAGAACGCCAAGACGATCGAGGACTTCTTTGTACTCGGCCACATCATGACCGCCATGCCGCCGATCCACGCCATCCCGGCCGTGGTGGCCGCAGCTCCGGGCATCGCGACGTACAACGATCTGCCGCTGCCGAACCCGCGCGGTGTGGTGCCCGCCTGAGAAGGACACCGGCCGAACGCAACAGCGTCACCCTCCGTCCAGTGTTGGGTTGATGCACGTCTGGACGCGATTCGCGTGCATCAACCCAACACTCACCCGAGGGTGCGCAGCTTCTGCGCGACCACGTCGATGACGCGGGGCGCCTGCTTCTCCAGGTAGAAGTGCCCGCCGGTGAAGGTGTGCACCTCGACCGGTCCGGTGGTGTGGGTGTCCCAGGCCCGCGCGTCGGCTTCACTGGTCTTCGGGTCATCGGTGGCGGTCATCACCACCAGTGGGGTACGCACGCCGACTTCCGGTCCACGCTGATACGCGGCCAGCGCGCGGAAATCGTTGCGGAAGGGCGGCAGGAACGTCTCCAGCAGGTCGCGATCGCCGAGCACTCGTGGATCGGTGCCGCCGAGCTCACGCATGACGTCGATCAGGTCGGTGTCCGTGCGCGATCGGCCGTCGTCTTCGTAGCGGCTCGGCGCGCGCGACCCGGAGACGAACACGACCAGAGGTGCGCGTCCGGTCTCCTCAAGTCGCCGCGTCACCTCGAACGCCAGCACTGCGCCCATGCTGTGCCCGAAGAACGCGGTGGGCGACTCGGTGAGGTCACCCAGCGCGCCGACGACGCGGTCGGCGAGTTCGTCGATGTTGTCGACGAACGGTTCGCTGTGCCGGTCCTGCCGACCCGGGTACTGCACCGCATACACATCGAACTCGGGCGACAACGCTCGTGACAGCGGGAAGTAGTAGCTGGCCGATCCACCCGCGTGCGGGAAGCACACCAGGCGCATACGGGCGTTCGGCGCGGGCGAGAAGTTGCGGATCCAGCGGCCGCGGTCGGACGATGTCGTCATAGCCGACTGTTCTACCCGATCACCCGCAGCACGTTGACCGACAGCACCGCACCCGGCGGGCCGTCGACGACGACGTCCTTGAGGACCTGCGCCTGCTGGCCCTCGACGGTGAACTGGCCCGGCTGCGGTTGATGCCCCCCGACCACCTCGTACTCGACGGTGAACGGGGTTTCCGGAAACGGGTGCAGCCCCACGTATTTGGGGTCGATCGTGTAGGTGTACCGGCACAGCCCGGCAGGGTCGCACTCCTGCGCGGTGACCTGGACCCCGATGAGGAACTCCTTGACCGTCGGCACCGACGGTGGCGGCGGAGTCGGTGGAGTGCGCACGGGGGCGGCCTGCTCGTCCGGCCTGGAGAAGATCATCACCGAGGCGATACCGACGCCGCTGGCGAGCATGCCGAAGATGGCCAATGCGGCGAGCAGTTTGCGGATGGTGTTCCACCTCTGAGGGGACGGCATGCACAGCAGGGTATCGTCGCCCCGCTAATCCTCTACACGGTTACCGTCTTCATCCCAGTGCGCGGCGACTTTCTTGCTCGGCTGCACCCGCGGCGGTTCGCCCGGCATCTTCGGATAATTCGGCGGATACGGCAGATCGCCGAGGCCCTGGTCGGCGTCCGCGTCGGCCATCTCCAGAAGCTTCGCGATCGACTGGGCCTCGTTGTCGATGTCGGCCCACGGGTCGGGCCGGCCGGCGAGAAAGTCCGGCACGGTGCGGATCGTGTAGTCGTCCGGGTCGGCGTCGCGCAGCTCGTCCCAGGACAGTGGGGTGGACACCGTGGCGATCGGGGTCTTGCGAGCCGAATAGGCCGACGCGAACGTCCGGTCGCGAGCGTTCTGGTTGTAGTCGATGAACAGTCGCTTCCCCCGTTCTTCCTTCCACCACGACGTCGTCACCGCGTCCGGTGCGCGCCGCTCGACCTCCCGCGCCAGCGCGATACCGGCGCGACGCACCGCGATGAAATCCCAGTCGGTGGCGATGCGCAGGAACACATGCACTCCGCGGCCGCCGGAGGTCTTGGGATAGCCGACCAGCCCCAACTCGTCGAGCAGCGGCTTGAGCACGTCCACCGCGACGCTGCGGGCCTCGGCGAAACCAGTTCCTGGCTGCGGGTCGAGGTCGATGCGCAGCTCGTCGGGATGTTCGGTGTCCGGACAGCGAACCTGCCAGGGATGCAGTGTCACCGAACCCATCTGGGCCGCCCACGCGATGGCCGCGGGATGGGTGATCTTCAGCGCGTCCGCGGTGCGTCCGGACGGGAACGTCACGGTGCAGGACTCGAGATAGTCAGGACGTTTCTGCGGCAACCGTTTCTGGTAGATCTCCTCGCCGTCGATGCCGTCAGGGAAGCGCTGCAGATGCACCGGCCGGTCGCGCAGCAGTGCCACCATCCGGTCGGCGACCGCGAGGTAGTAGTCGACCAGCTTGCCCTTGGTGCCGTCATTGCCCAGCTTCGGGAAGTACGGCTTGTCCGGGTTGGTCAGCCGGACCTTGATGCCGTCGACGTCCAGTTCGGTTGCGGCGGAGCTCTTTCCGGCCATCATGATCCTTCCAGCACGTCGTTCAGGTCGTAGGTCAGCGGGACGTCGAGTTGGACGAACGTGCAGCTGGCCGGGTCGCGGTCGGGGCGCCAGCGCAGGAACTTCACCGCATGACGGAATCTGTCGCCTTCCATCTGGTCATAGGCGACCTCGCAGACCCGTTCGGGACGCACCGGGATCCAGCGTTTGTCGGCGGCGGAGTTCCATCGGCTGGGTTCGCCGTCGCGCACATCGTCACCGATGCGCAGCGGTTCGAGGTCGGCCAGCAGCTTCAGCCGCGCTTTCGCGGTGAACGACGCTGCTCCACCGACCATCTGGAGTTCTCCGGCGTCGCGGTACAGCCCGAGCAGGATCGATCCGATTCCCTCCCCGCTCTTGTGGATTCGGTAGCCGATGGCCACACAGTCGGCATCGCGATGGTGTTTGACCTTGACCATCTCACGCTTGCCCGGCAGGTACGGTCCCTCGAGGCGTTTGGCGATCACCCCGTCCAGGCCTGCGCCCTCGAACTCCTCGAGCCAACCCGCGCCGATCGCCGGGTCCTCGGTGGTGCGGGTGACGTGACACCACGTCTTGCCCGTGACCGCGTCGACCAACGCCGCCCGCCGAACCCGGAAGGGTTGCTTCATCAACGACTCATCGCCGACGGCCAGGGCATCGAACCCGATGAAGTGCGCCGGGGTTTGTTCGGCGAGCATCGTGATCCGACTGGCCGCCGGGTGGATGCGCTGGCTCAGCGACTCCCAGTCCAGCCGGGTCCTCCCGGACATCTCCCGGGGGACGACGATCTCGCCGTCCAGCACACAGCGGGGTACGAGCTCGTCGCGCACCGCGTCGAGAACCTCGGGGAAGTAGCGGCCGAGGTCTTTCCCGCTGCGCGACAGCAGCACGACGTCGTCACCGTCGCGGAACACCAACGCCCGAAAGCCGTCCCATTTGGGCTCGTAGGACCAGACTCCGGCCTCGTCGGGCACTTTGGCCTGGGCTTTGGCCAGCATCGGTTCCAGGGGCGGCGTCACGGGTAGGTCCACGGTCTCCATACTCACGTAGACCGCCGCGCCGGGCCAGTGTCATCGCAGTCATGCAGTCAATGCTGCGATGGCGGCCTTGAGCTTTTCGGTGACTTCCTGGGCGACCGGTTGCAGTTGCGGCTCTTCGGTGACATCGACGAGGAGCTGTGGATTCATGGCCTCCACCAGCGTGGTGTCGGGATCGCCGGGGTCGCTGCGCACGACGACGTTGCATGGCAGCAGCATGCCTATCTGGCGGTTCGCCTCGATCGCGCGGTGCGCCAGCGGCGGATTACACGCTCCGAGGATCAGGTAATTCTCCATGTCCTCATCGAGCTTGTTCTTCAGCGTCGCCTTGACATCGATCTCGGTGAGCACGCCGAAGCCCTCGTCCGCCAAGGCTTTTCGAGTTCGTGCGACGGCGTCGTCGAAGGGGGTTCTGAGACTGGTGACCAATCCGATATCCATGATCGCTCCTTTGTTCTCGTTCAGGCGAGCGCGAGGAAGAGCTTCTCCAGTTCGGCTTCGGTCATGGGCCGGTCCTCGCCGCCCTGCTCTCCGGTAACGCATTCCCGCAATCCGGTGGCCACAATCTTGAAGCCGGCGCGGTCGAGAGCGCGCGAGACAGCCGCCAACTGTGTGACGACGTCTTTGCATTCGCGCCCCTGCTCGATCATCGAGATGACGCCGGCAAGTTGCCCTTGCGCCCGGCGCAGCCGGTTGAGCACTGCATCGATGGCTTCTTGGTCGCCGACCATGGTCATTCCTTTCGTTGCGACTTCACCACCTTACCCCCTGGGGTATACAGGAGGGGGGAATAAATACCCCTAGGGGTATTGTCGTAATGACCGTCGGGCGGCGCCTTCCTCCGCCCGGAACGAGCGACAAGGAACCGTCGATGATCCTGGAGCAGTACTACATCGAATGCCTCTCCCATGCGTCGTACCTCGTCGGCGACGAGACCACCGGCCGCGCGGTCGTCGTCGATCCGCGCCGCGACATCAGCGACTTCCTGTCTGATGCGCGCAGGTTCGGGCTGACCATCGAAGGGGTGATCAACACCCACTTCCACGCCGACTTCGTTTCGGGGCACCTCGAACTGGCCGATGCGACCGGCGCGTGGATCGGATTCGGAGACGCGGCAGAGACCGATTTCCCGATCCGCAGGTTGGCCGACGGGGAGCGCGTGTCACTGGGCGAGGTCGAGCTGGAGATCATCTCGACACCTGGTCACACCTGGGAGTCGATCAGCGTGCTGATTCGCGATCGCGCAGATGCCGACCCGGTGGCCGTGCTGACCGGGGACTCGTTGTTCATCGGCGACGTCGGTCGGCCGGACCTGGTCAACATCGGCGACAGCTCGACCAGCGATCTCGCCCGCGCGATGTATCACACCATTCACAACAGACTCCTGACGCTGCCCGACAGCGTTGTGGTGATGCCCGCCCATGGCGCTGGCTCGTCGTGCGGAAAGAACCTGTCCGCAGAACTCACCTCGACCATCGGCGAGCAGCGATTGAGTAATCCGTCGGTGCAACCGATGACCGAAGGCGCCTTTGTCGCAATGCTCACCGGCGGTCAGCCCGCGGCACCGGCGTACTTCGCGTCCGACGCCGCCCTGAACAAGCGGGTGCACACGCTGTTGCAGCCCGATCGCAGGATTCCGGCCATGACACCGCAGCAGATGCGCTCCGCCTTGGAGGGCGGTGTCCGTGTCCTCGATGCGCGCACCGTCGACGATTTCGCTGCCGGACATCTGCGCGGGTCGGTCAACGTCGGCTTCGACGGCCGGTTCGCCGAGACCGGCGGCATGGTCGCAGACATCGGAGAGCAGATCGCGCTGATCACCTATCCGGGCGAGGAGCAGGAGGCGGCGTTACGGCTGGCCCGCATCGGCTCGGACAACGCAATCGGCTATCTGAACGTGGATCGCGACGGAGCGTTCCCCGCCGAACTCGCCGACCTGCGCCAGAGGGCACCCAGGACCTCGGTGGCTGAACTGGACAAGTTGCTGGCCGAAGGCGCGGTGACGCTGATCGACATCCGTAATCCCGGTGAGCGCGAGGGCGGTGCCATCCGCGGCTCACTGCACATGCCGCTCGGCGGGTTGCGCCTGCATGTCGACGACATTCCCACCGGCAAGCCGATCGTGGTGCACTGCGCGGGTGGCTGGCGTTCCAGCGTGGCGGCATCTCTGTTGCGCGCCAACGGTTTCGAGCAGGTGTCCGACCTGCTGGGTGGATATCACGCATGGGTTGGCGCGCATGCGTCTGCGTGAAGCCATACGCGTGACGTCATTCCGCAACTGAACTGGGTAGGGAACTGTCATGGCAATCGCGACAGGGCTGACGCTCGGCGCGTTGATCGGCGTGCTGCTGGGCCTACTCGGCGGGGGCGGCTCGATTCTCGCCGTGCCGGCACTGGTCTACGGCCTGGGGTTCGACATGGAACGCGCGATCCCCATCTCGCTGATCGTCGTCGCCGCGGGCTCGGCGGTGGCGGTGCTACCGAAGATCCGCGCCAAACAGGTCCGATGGCGCATGGCCGGCATCTTCGCCGCCGCCGGCATCCCTGCCACCATCGCCGGCAGCGCCCTCAGCCGTCACCTGCCGCAGTCGGCGCTGCTGGTCGGCTTCGCCATCGTCATGGTGATTGCCGGCATCCGCATGCTGACCGACCAGGACACCACCGGCACGGCCTGCAAGGTCGAATCCGGTCAGGTGAACTGGCGCCGCTGCGCCCCGCGCTCGATCGGCGCCGGCCTACTGGTCGGGGTGCTGACCGGACTGTTCGGCGTCGGCGGCGGATTCCTCATCATCCCCGCACTCGTCGTGGTGCTCGGTGTCGAAATGTCCACCGCCATCGGGACATCACTCCTGATCATCATCGCCAACTCCGCCGCGGGCATCCTCTCGCACCTGCAGTCGATCAGCGTCGACTGGCAGGTCACCGGCGCGTTCATCGCCGCGGCGATGACGACCTCATTGGCCGCCGGACACCTCGGCACCAAGACCGACACCGCTCGCCTGCAGCGCTGGTTCGCCTACCTCGTGTTCGCAGTCGCCGCGTACGTCCTGGCCGACACCTTTCTTCTGAACTGACGCAAGACATAGGAGCAATCATGGACGTCTCGATCATCGAAACCTCGGGACTCGGTGACCGCAGCTATCTGATCACCCACGACGGCATCGACCGCGGCGTCTTCACCGGTGGTTCGACGCTGTACGGCACCACCGGATGCACCGATCTGATCAGCCCGGATGCCACCACAGTGGCCGTCAGGTCGCGACGACACGCGTGACGAATGGGGTCATGCCCGAGAGGCGGACCGGCGACACCTCGACGGGTTCCTCCCGGCCGCGACCCCCGTCGTCGTGGCAACTCCTTCCGCCCCTTGGTTAGGTGTATTTACTGGCGTAATTGACATCTGGTCGACTTGTGGCGAATGCGCGTTGGGACTGCTACCGTCGCCCTATCGCTGGTCCGGTGGGACGGATCAGGCACGGACGCAGGGGGCGCCATGCCGGTGCTGGGTGAACGGGCAGTCGTGTTGGGCGCGAGCATGAGCGGGCTGCTCGCCGCGCGGGTTCTGGCCGAGTTCTATCGCGACGTCACGCTCGTGGAGCGCGACGAACTGTCCGACTCCCCATCCCCGCGGCGCGGGGTACCTCAGGGCCGCCACCCCCACGCACTGCTGGCCAGGGGCGCGCAGACGATCGGCGAGTTGTTTCCCGGGATCTTCGACGATCTCGTCGCCGAAGGAGCGCCCGTCTGGGACTTCGCGATGTCCAAGATCTACATCTGCCTCAACGGTCACCTGGTGGTCCGATCCGGGCGGGCCGCCTACGACGACGACGCCACCCCGATGTACCAACCGAGCCGTCCGCTCCTGGAATGCCACGTGCGGCGACGGCTGCGCGCACTGCCCAACGTCACCATCGCCGACGGACACGAGGTCACCGAGCTGTGCACCTCACCTGACCGCGCCCGCGTCACCGGTGTCCGGCTCGTCGATCGCGAGACGTCCGCCGAGACGGTCATGCGGGCCGACCTGGTCGTGGATGCCATGGGCCGCGCCGCACGCACACCGGCATTGCTCGACCGCCTCGGCTACCAGCGACCGGTCGAGGAATGCGTCACGATGCACACGACCTACATGAGTCAGGCGTTACGGATCCCACCCGGAACGCTGCACGAGATGCTCGTGGGCATCGGTCCTGCAGCTGCTCAGCCGACGGGAATGTTCCTGGTGCGCAACGAGAACGATCAGTGGATCTTCACCGTGTTCGGGATGGGCATCGAACCACCCCGGGATCTTCCCGGCATGATCGCGTTCGCGCGGGCCCGCGCTCCCGAACACGTTCTCGCCGGGGTGGCGGCCGGCGAACCGCTTGGCCCGGCGGTGCCGCACAAGCTGCCCTCGAGCCAGTGGCGCCGTTACGACAAGTTGCACCGGTTCCCCGGCGGACTGTTGGTGATCGGCGATGCGATGTGCAGCTTCAACCCGATCTACGGACAGGGAATGTCGGTGGCGGCGACAGAAGCGACCGCGTTACGAGAGGCCCTGCGAAGGGGTTCTCACGACGTGGCCCGACGCTACTTCCACCTCGCCGCCAAGTCCGTCGGTGTGGCCTGGAGTCTGGGCGCGGGCACCGACCTCGCCTTCCCACAGGTGCAAGGGCGACGGACGCCTGTCACGCGGCTCACCCAGCGCTACGCGGACTGGATCCTGACAGCGTGTGAGACCGATGCCCTGGTACACGCGCAGTTCACGAAGGTGGCAGGGTTGGTCGATCCGCCTGCTCGGCTGTTCCATCCGGCGTTCGTGCGCCGCGTCGCACACGTCAATCGCGCTCGACGGCAACAGGGTCCGGGAAGCCGGCCGGGCGGGACCGTCCTCACCGCCCGGTGATGCCACAATACGTCCATGGCGACCTCGTCGCGGCGCGTCGGCGCCGAAACGTCCAAGACGCGCGACACCCTGCTCGACGCCGTCGAGAAGATGATGCTCGACGAGGGCTATGCGAGCGTCACCTACCGCGCCCTGGCCGCCAAGGCGGGTGTCACGCCGAGTCTGGTGCAGTACTACTTTCCCACCCTCGATGAGATCTTCATCGCCGCGATCCGCCGTTACTCCCAGCGAAACCTCGCCTATCTCAACAAGATCATCGAGAAACGCACCGAGGACCCGTTGCGGGCGCTGTGGGAGTACAGCTGGGACGAGGCCACCGGGACGCTGATGATCGAGTTCATGGCGCTCGGCAACCACCGCAAGTCGATCCGCACCGAGATCGCCGCTGTCACCGAAAGCGTGCGCAAAGTCCAGATCGATGCGCTGGCTGCGAAATTCGGTGAAGGCGCAAGACCGTGGGGCGACCTGTCGCTACCGGCGCTGCAGCTGCTGATCTCCAGTCTGCCGAAATTCCTGAACCTCGAGAAGGGGGTGGGTGTGGAGACTGCGCACGCCGAGCTCACCGAGGCCTTCGAACGCTACCTCGAGTCCATCGAGCCACCGGCCAAAGTCAAAGGCACACGCAGACGGTCGAAGTAACTCCCCGGCGATTGCCGAAGGGGCGGTCGACGTGGTGCTCGTTGTGCTATACACATGTACAACAAGTACGACTCGGCCAGGAAGGGCACCATGACCGGCTCCGACGAACTCGAACAACTCCGTAAGCGCGTGCAGTACCTCGAGGACCGCACAGCGATCCTCGACTGCGTCATGAACCAGGCCCGGGGCCATGACCGACACGACGCCGAACTCATGGGCAGCGTGTACTTCGAGGACGGCGTCGACGAGCACGGCCCAACTGTGAAAACCGGCCCGGAATACGGGGATTGGGCCAACGAGGCGCACACCGCGGTGTTCGAGGACCACCTGCACAACATCACCACGCACACGTGTGAAATCGACGGTGACCAGGCCCACGCCGAGAGCTACGTCATGGGCGCGATGCGGGTCAAGGGGGGCAAGATCGTCTCGCTGATGGGCGGGCGCTACCTCGACCGACTGGAACGCCGCGACGGCGTCTGGAAGATCGCGCTGCGCCGGTGCACCATCGAGTGGATGATCAGCGGCGACTCATCGATCCTGGGCAAGGGTGCGGTGCAGGGATTCATCAAGGGCCAGTGGGACAAGACCGACGCCTCCTACCTCCGCCCGCTGACGCTGGACGATCCCGTCAACCGGTGGTGAACCGGGAACTTCGGGGGCGGGTAGCACTGGTCACCGGCGGCGCGTCCGGCATCGGCCGCGCCACCGCGGTACGGCTGGCCGCCGAGGGCGTGCGTGTCTGTGTCGTCGACATCGACGGCGAGGCCGCGACCGGTGTCGCCGACGAGATCGGCGGAATCGGATTACGGTGCGACGTCACCGATCCCGACCAGGTCGATGCGACTTTCGAGGCGTGTGTCGACGAACTCGGCGGGCTCGACATCGCCTTCCTCAACGCCGGCATCACGATCCACTGGTCCGGTGATGTCGCCGAACTCGACCTGGCTGAGTACCGTCGATCGGTCGGCGTGAATGTCGACGGTGTGGTGTTCGGGGTGCGCGCGGCCGTTCGCACCATGCGATCCCTCGATCAGCGTGACCGGGCCGTGCTGGCGACGTCATCGTTGGCCGGACTCATGCCATGGCACCCCGACGCGGTGTATTCACTGGGCAAGCACGCCGTAGTGGGCTTCATGCGCTCGATCGCCCCGAATCTGATCGCGGAAGGCATTGCGGTGCACACCATTTGCCCGGGCATCACCGAGACGGGTGTGCTCGGTGACCGGCGCGCACTCGTCGAACGCATCGGGGTACCGGTCATGGAGCCCGACGCCATCGCCGATGCGGTGCTGGCTGCACTCGACGCGCCGGCCGAGGCCACCGGGTCCGTCTGGGTGGCCCAGCACGGAATTCCGCCGTGGACAATGGGTTTTGCATCGGTGTCGGGTCCGGACAGCAAGCTCAATGTTCCGGTGCGGAGATGCTGACGTTCAACCGGAGACCCGCAGGTGTGCTCGTGCCGCTAGCTCGGCGTCGTCCACCAGCACCAGCATGGGCTCGCCGGGAACGCAGAACATCGTGACCAGGAACCGGCTGCGCGCGTCATCGCGGTTGTTCGCGTCCGAATAGTGGATGACGTCACCGCCGGGTTCCCAGAACGCCTCACCTGCGCGAATGACCTGCGGGGCTTGGCCTTCGAGTTCGAAGAGCATCTCGCCTTCGAGCATGAAGCCGAACGCCGGACCGCCGGGATGCCGGTGCGGCGGGGTGCCCCTGCTGCCGGGCGGAAACTCGACCACCACGGTCATCGCCTCGGCTCGGGGTGAGATGGCAGGCGGCCGAACGCCCTGAACCATGGTGACTGCGGTCTTCCATTCGTCGCCGTACTGTGCGGACATCGGTTCATTCCTCACGCGGCGGCCGGCCGGTGTGCGACGGACTGGCGCGCGTGGTCCGCGTCGGCCAGGGCGCGGCGCAGTTGCGTCCGCGCCCGGAACACTCTCGACATCACCGTGCCCACCGGGATACCCATCAGGACAGCGGTTTCGGCGTAGGTATAGCCCTCGACGTCGGCGTAGTAGAGCACGGTGCGAAAGCCCTCCGACAGCTCCGCCAGGGCGTCCCGTAGCTCGCCGTCGGGCAACAGATCCATCACCTCGGCCTCTGCCGAAGGGCACGCTCTTGCCAGCAGCTGGCGGTCACTGATCGTGTCGGACAGCACCTCGTCGGGTCGACGCTCTTTCCGGCGGTACGCGTTGATCCACTGGTTGTACTGGATCCGGAACAGCCAGGCCTGCAGGTTCGTGCCGGCACGGAACGTCCGGAATCCCGCGTAGGCATGCACCAACGTCTCCTGCAGCAGGTCTTCCGCGTCGGCTTCGTTGCGGGTGAGCCGTCGGGCGCCTCGCAGCAAGACATCGACCAGTGGCCAGACGTCCTCGGCGAATCGGGCCTGCAGCTCGGTGTCGTGGGCTGCGGCGGGGACGGGTGTGACGGTCATGAACTCACCTCGGTCTCGATGTGGTTCGCCCGGAATCAGGGCGGCAACATCAGACTCGTCGTCACGATCCGTGGGCGGACCCTTGATCAACCGTGGTCTGCAGTCCGTAGTCCCTAGTGGGCCGGGCCGCGGACCGTAGTTGGCGACGGGAGGTGATACCCAACTTGACGAAGACCTTGCGCAGGTGCCACTCGACGGTGTGCACACTGATGAACAACTGCGCGCCGATTTCCTGGTTGGTCAGGCCGTCAGCGGCCAGGCGCGCGATTTGTGCCTCCTGGGCTGTGAGTTCGTCCCCAGAAGTCAAGGGCTGCTTGCGCACCTTCTCGCCGGCGGCGGTCAATTCCCGACGTGCGCGCTCGGCGTACGCGTGCGCTCCCATCGTGGTGAACATCTCGTGGGCAGCGCCGAGATGGCGTCGGGCATCTCCGCGGCGGTTCGCTCGTCGCAACCACTCTCCGTAGGAGAGGTGCGTCCGTGCCCGGTGCACCGCCACCCGAGAACGGTTCAAGTGGTCGAGCGCCTCGGTGAACAGCCGGTCGGCGTCCGCGTCGTCGGCAACCAGCGCGGCGGCGCTGGCCATCGCGCCAAGTCCCCAAGGTGTACCGCTGGCGCCCGCGCGGCCCTCGATCTGACCGACGGCCCACCGCGCGGCGTCGAGTTCACCGATGTGTACGGCGGCTTCGACGAGTTCGTGCAGGCTCCAGCTGTAGAAGCCCAGATCCTCGTATTCACACGCTCGTCGTGCGGCGGCGAAGGCTTCCTCGTAACGGCCCAGACCGTTGTAGAGCAGCGCCGTGGCGTATCCGGTCAACCCGATCAAGCGGCCCTCGCCCCGGGCAGTTGCGTCGGCCATGGCCGCCTCAATCAAGCGCATCGCCTCGGTGGGATCACCCCGCCAGGCCAGGATGGTCAACCAGTGGTAGCGGACCGGGCTACCGTGCCCGGTGGCTTCGTTGATCGCATCAGCTTCGGCGATCAGCGTTGCAGCAGTGGCGAATTCGCCTAGCAGGAGGTGCACTCCGGAGCGATACACCAGCGCTTGCGGCAGACCGGCCAGCGCAGCGGCCGCGCGGGCCTGCGTGACCACGGCCGCTGACAGGACATCGACGAGGTTCTCGTCCCACAGCTCGTGGGCGGCTGATTCCTGCAGGATCGGGAACGCGGGCACGAGCCAGCGCAACACCTGGGCCGGTTCTGTCTCCGCGAGCTCACACATAGCCGAAAGCCCGGTTCGCAAGTGCTTGGCGCCGTCGTGGATGCCGCCGCTGATGCGTTCGGTCATGCCGCGGAAGAACAGGTCCGCCGCTCGCGGTAGCTGCGCTGTCTGCGACAGGGCCGAACGCGCTGCCTCGGCGGCAAGCAGGAGCGCGTCCGGCTGATTGAACCGTCCGGCATACATCAGCGCGGCGAATCCTTCGAGATAGCTCTCCCGCGATGCGAAGTCATCGACAGGCTCCAACTGCTTTGCCGCATCCAGCAGCGCAGCGGCCGCGTCTCCGACCGTCGGTGCCCCGGCGGCGCCGACGCGGCTGGCGGTGAACGCCATCTGGGCCCGCAGGCGGACTGCGCGGGCACGTTGCAGCTCCGAAAGCGGTGACGACTCGCCGACGGCCAATAGTTCATAAGCCGCGTCCGTGTCGGCCGCGTCCCACTTCGCCTGTGCCGCGGCCATCGCCCGGTTTCCGCGTAATTCAGGGTCCGACGTCAGGACCGCCGCGCGTTCCAAGAAGGTGGCCGCCGCGGCGAGGCCGCCGCGACTCTGTGCACGACTCGCGGAGATCTCCAGTGCCTCGGCGACCGAGTCGTCGGTTCCCGCGACTGAGTTGGCAGCGTGCCAGGCGCAGCGGTCCGCATCGGCCGCAGAATCGGATGCCTCGGCCAGGGCGGCGTGGATTCTCCGACGATCGGCCAGGTCGGCAGCACGGTAGGTCGCCGAGCGCATCACCGGATGGTGGAAGCGCATACGAGGGCCGAACTCGATGATCCCGGCAGCCTCCGCGGGTGCCAGAGCGTCGACGGCGATACCCAGAAGGCCTGCTGCTCGCAGGAACAGCGCCGAGTCGCCGACTGGCTCGGCAGCGGCGATCAGCAGCAACAGACGGGTCGTCTGCGGCAGCGCTTGGATGCGGCGGATGTAGCTTTCTTCGATCCGGGTGGGCGACGTATGCGCAGCGACGTTCCAATAGCCCCCGGTCAGTTCGGCCGCCGAGTACGTACGAAGCACCTCGAGAAGTGCCAGCGGATTACCGCGGGTTTCGGCCACCATGCGATCTCGCACGCTGGGGTCGACAGCGCCGATTGCCATCTGCTCCAGGAACATCCGCGCATCGACGTCCGACATTCCTCGGACGGGCAGCTCGGGCAGCCCGTTCAGCGCCTGACATTCGCCATCGCGTGCGGCGAAGACCAGCGCGACCGGCTCGGCCACCAAGCGGCGTGCAACGAACCCCAGTGTCTGCACCGATACCTGATCGAGCCAGTGTGCGTCGTCGACGACGCACAACAGCGGCTGCTCCTGAACGGCGGCTGCGGCGAGCAGGCTCAACACCGCCAGACCGACAAGGAAGCGTTCCGGCGGTGTGCCCGTCCCCTGCCCGAACGCGATGCCCAGCGCATCGCGTTGTGGTGGGGGCAGATCGTCGAGGTGCTCCAGCAGCGGCGCGCACAACTGGTGCAGTCCGGCGTACGCCAACTCCATGTCGGACTCGACGCCGGAAACGTGCACGCAGCGCACGCCCTGAGCCTGGCTGATCAGGTGGTTCAGCAGCGCCGTCTTGCCGACGCCCGGTTCTCCCCGCAGCACCAGTACCTGTGATCTGCCGGACCGCATCGTCGATGTGATGTCGTCCAGGAGGGCGGTCTCGGCGGCTCGGCCGAACAACGGCCGTCCCCGCCCATGGTTCGACATATCGCACCACCGCGCAGAAGTTGGTGGCCGCCCGACTCATTGCCTCGGCCCCGATCGAAGTGATGCTACGACTTGGCACACCAGCGGTCCAGGCGACCACAGGTCAACTCTTCGCCGCGGTTTCCAGGACCCAGTCGCTGAAGCGCGTGTCGAACAGGGTGGCACCGTTCCCGGGGACCAAAGTGTCCTCGTCGATGTCGACGCCCCAGTAGCCGGCGTGCGGGTCGGTGATCACGTCCCGGGTGTCACCGTGTGCAGTCAGGGCCGTGCGGATGATGTCGGGGAGCCGGAAACGCTCGGGGCCGCCGACTTCGGCGATGCCGTTGACCGGGCGGTTCACCGCTGCGATCGCGACGGCCTCGGCAACGTCGGTGCCCGCCATCGGCTGGATGAACTTGTCCGGCAGGCGGACAGCGCCGTCCACAGTGGCCGAGTCGGCGATCGCGTCGAGGAATTCGAAGAACTGCGTCGCACGCACGATCGTGTACGGGATACCCGATTGGCTGATCAACGCTTCCTGTTCTGATTTCGCTCGGAAATAACCACTTTCGGTAGCCATTCGGTCGGTGCCGACCACCGACAGGGCCACGTGGTGCGCGATTCCGGCACGAGCTTCCTCGCGCAACAGGTTGGCGGTGGACACGGTGAAGAACTCGCGGGCAGCGGCTTCTTCGAATGACGGTGAGTTAGTGACGTCGACGACCACCTGCGCGCCGGCCAGCGCGTCGGCCAGTCCCTCGCCGGTGACTGCGTCTACCCCCGTCGACGGCGCCGCGGCCACGGCGTCGTGCCCGTGTTCGGTCAGGCCACTGACCACTTTCGACCCGACTCGGCCAGTGCCCCCGATGACGACGATCTTCATGATGTGCCTCTCTGTGACGTCGGTCGAGGCGGCGTCTATGCAGCCTCAGAGCGCCAGAACCCGCGGCCTGACATGAATTCATCCCGCGGTCGTCCTCTTCACAGTCGGATAGCTCGGTTCGCCGCCGGTGGTTCCGGGAGATGAGCCGACGAAAGGACTGTCATGCAATTACGTGGTTACCGAACACTGATCACCGGCGGCACCGCAGGAATCGGCCTGGCGTGCGCCCAGCTGTTCGCCGAAGCCGGAGCCGAGGTCACGATCACCGGCCGCGATGTCGCTCGCGGTGAGCGCGTGGCCGCCTCTGACGCCCGGATCAGCTTCATTCGTGCGGATATGGCGGATCTCGGATCCGTCGAAACACTGGTGCGACAGGTGTGTAGCGTCGACGTTCTCGTCAACAATGCCGCAACCTTTCCGGCGGCGTTGACCGTCGAGCAGGATGCCGCCTCGTTCACGCGGACCTTGGACACAAACGTGCGCGGCGCCTACTTCCTGACCGCCGGGCTGGTTCCCGGCATGCTCGAACGAGGGCGCGGAAGCATCGTCAACGTCACCTCGATGGTGGCCGCCAAAGGCGTGCCCGGGGCCTCCGTCTACAGCTCGTCGAAGGCGGCGGTGGAATCCCTGACTCGTACCTGGGCGGTCGAATTCGGTCCCCGTGGTGTTCGTGTCAATGCCGTCGCACCGGGACCGACGAGAACCGATGGGGTCCTTGCCGAGTGGGGCGAGACCAACGAACAGCTCGGTCGCAGTCTTCCGTTGGGTCGAACGGCCGATCCCACCGAGATCGCGCAGGCGGTGGTGTTCCTGGCGTCGCCGGCCGCGAGTTTCCTCACCGGCACGATCGTGCACGTCGACGGCGGCGGCATCGCACTGTGACGGTTACCGGGATGAGTTGCGGCGCCGGCCGCCGTTCTGGCAGGAGTCAGGGAGTCCTACCACTGAAGGAGACGACGATGAGCATGACCGAAACACGTGCTGACGAATTGGTTCCCTCACGCTACGCGGTGAATGTCGGCGACATCGAAGTGCTGGTGATCAGCGACGGCGTACTGCCCATCACGGCGTCGACGCTGGCGACCAATGCTGATCCGGCTGAACTGACGAGTTGGCTGCACGACATGTTCCTGCCACCGGATGTGCTCGACTGGCCGCTGAACGTCGTCGTGGTCCGCAGCGGCGACAGGACCGTGCTGGTCGACGCGGGTCTGGGCGTCGAGTTCCCCGGCTTCCCGCGCGCCGGCCAGACCGTGGCGCGGCTCGAAGCCGCCGGTATCGATCTCGGATCGGTGACCGATGTGGTGCTCACGCACCTGCACATGGACCATGTCGGTGGCCTCCTCACCGACGGGGTGAAAGCCCGGCTTCGCCAGGATCTGCAGATTCACGTGGCGGCCCGTGAAGCCGAGTTCTGGGAGGCACCCGACTTCTCCCGCACCTGCATGCCAGAGCCGGTACCCGAGGTGCTGCGGTCGACCGCCTCGCGATTCCTGTCCGAATTCCGCGGCAGTCTGCGGACATTCGAGACAGAGTATGAGCCCGCGCCGGGGGTCCTGGTCAGCCGTACGGGCGGCCACACTCCCGGGCACAGCGTGGTTCGGTTGGCGTCCGGCGGTGAACGGTTGACCTTCGCCGGTGACGCGGTATTCGTCCCCGGTTTCGACAATCCCGGTTGGCACAACGGTTTCGAGCACGATCCTGACGAGGCTGTGCGGGTCCGGGTCGATCTGCTGACCGAGCTGGCAGCGACGGGCGAATCGCTGGTCGCGACGCACCTGCCGTTCCCGTCGGTGTGCAAGGTGGCAACCGCGGGCGACGTGTTCCGGTGCGTGCCGACGGTGTGGGACTACTGACCCACGATCGCCGGCATCGAGTCCCAGCCCCGCACCGTGGCCGTCGGCGCCCGGGTTGCGTTGTCCTCGTCGATCGTCCACTCGGGCCAGCGCTTGAGCATCTCTTCCAGCGCGACCCGGCCTTCGATGCGAGCCAGCGACGCACCCAGACAGAAGTGGGCGCCGCGTCCGAACGTCAGGTGATTGGGGTTGCGCCGGATATCGAAGGTTTCCGGATCCTCGAAGCGACGTTCGTCATGGTTGGCCGCACCGGCCATCAGCAGCAGTGCGCTTCCCTTGGGCACCGTCTGCCCCTGGTACTCAACATCTTTGGCGACATAACGGGCGATGTGGTGGACCGGCGGCTCCAGGCGCAGGATCTCTTCGATGGCGCCGGGGATCAGCGACGGGTCGGCGACCAGTTCCCGGCGCTGGTCCGGGTGGTCGGCGAGGACCTTGCCCAGCCAGCCGAACAACCGGCCCACCGTCTCGGTGCCGGCGTTGGCGATCACGCCGAGGAACACCAGCAACTCCTCCTCGCGTAGTTTGCGCCGCTGCCCGTCGACATCGTCGAACTCGACGTTGAGCAACTCGGTCACCAGATCGTCGCTCGGATTGTCCTTGCGCCAGGCCACGTAGTCGCGAAACATGTTGCCGTTGAAGTAGTTGTCCTTCTTGACCGGCAACGGTTCACCGGGATTGTTGCGCAGCCGTGCGCCGGCGACCTTGCGGACGCTGCGTTGCAACGAGTCCGGCATGCCGACCAGCATGCCGATGACCTTCATCGGCATCTCCGATCCGAGATCGAGGGTGAAGTCAAAACGATCGCCGTCGCGCAGCGGATCCAGACAGGCCGCGCAGAACGTCCGGATCTGTTCTTCGATCGCCTTCATCTTCCGTGGCGTGAACGCCCGCGACACGAGCAACCGGTGCACGGTGTGCAGCGGCGGGTCCTCGTTGATGAACACGCCGTCGGGCATCACCGGTTCGGCCTTGACGACCTCGAGGATGTCGCCCTTGGCCGAGCTGAGGTTCTCGACGTCACGCAATGCCGCTTCCACGTCGGAAAACCGGCTCAAGCCCCAGAAGCCGAATTTCTCGTTGTAGTACACCGGCGCCTCGTCCCGTAGTCGCCGGTACACGGGATAGGGGTCCCGGTCGATCTCGACGTCATACGGGTCGTAATAGAGCACGCTCACTTGTACGATCGTACAGCACAGCCGACCGCTCGAGGGAGCATCCATGCACATCGGTTTCGTCAGCCTGAACACTCCGCGCGATCTCGCGCCGGATGCCCTTGCCGTGGAGCTGGAGCATCGCGGCTTCGAGTCGTTGTGGGTCGGCGAGCACCCGCAGATCCCGGTCTCGGCGGCCGGTTCGCTGCCGGCTGCCCTGCTGCATTCCCAGCAGCGGATGTGGGACCCGCTGATGTCACTGCTGCTCGCCGCGCGGTCGACCACGACGCTGCGTCTGGGAACCGCGGTCGCCCTGCCGCTCGAGCATGAACTGTTCACGTTCGCCAAGCAGGTCGCCACACTGGACCAGTTCAGTGACGGGCGGCTGCTGCTCGGCATCGGCGTCGGTGTCCGCACCGAACTCGAGACGGCGAGCTCGATCCGGTGGCCACAGCGCTACCGGGCACTGGCCGAGATGGTTGCCGCCCTGCGGACGCTGTGGACCGACGAGCAAGCCGAATTCCACGGCGCACACTACGATTTCCCGCCGGTCTGGTCCTTCCCGAAGCCGCACCAGCGACCGGGGCCGCCGATCCTGGCGGCTGCGACGGGCCCCACGGCGATCGGCGAATGTCTTCCGTGGGCCGACGGTTGGCTGCCCGGTGACGCCGCATTCCACGATCTGCCGACGGCCGTCGCCGACTTCCGGCGCCGCACCGAGGAGGCAGGCCGCGACCCCGCGACCCTGGACCTGACGATCATGGCCTGGGGTGACCCGTCGGCCAACCGGCTCGCCCGCTACCGCGATCTCGGCTTCACCCGCGTGGTGATCGGGGGCGGACGCCGCGACGCTGACGACCCCTCGACCACGTTTCCATTCCTGGACCGCTACACAGAGGTGCTCGGCGAACTCGGGTGACCCCCTGTTCCATAACAGTGCGGCCGAAATCGGTGTACAACGGAATCTACGGGGAAGACCACTCGCAAGCACCAGCGCGAGGAGCGTGCGATGAACATCGTTTCTGCGGCCACCCGAGCAGTGACCAAGACGGCGGATATGACGACGGCGGCAGCCGGAGCGGTGGGCGGCGCGGCCGTCAACGGCGCGGTCGGCGCCGTGCGGGGCGCGGCATCAGGAGTGCGCGCGGGCCTCGACAACGGCAGCCGGTCGCCGGCCGCCGCAGCACTGACAATCGGGGCCATCGGTGCAGCCGGGTTGGTGGAGTGGCCGGTACTGCTCACCGTCGGCGGAACCGCGCTGGTGGTGCATCAGCTGTCTCAGCGCGGCAACATGCCCAGCGAAGCCGAGGAGCCTGAGAAGCCACCCTCGCGACCCACCAAGAAGGCGACCGCTTCGCGACGCGCAACCCAGAAGTGAACCTGTTCGGGCGGCTCTTCGACAGCGCCGCCGCAGCCGTCAAGGAACTCGCAGGCGGCACGCCCAGCCGTCGGTGCTGGCGCAACGAAAACCGCTGCTGGGTCGAGGTGCGTGGCCTCGACGGCGACAACGGCAAGCCACTGGGACGTGCAGTGCTCCGCACCGCCCGCGCCGAACCCGGGGTTCGGACTGTCGGGCTGAATCACTCGCTGGCTCGGCTGGTGGTGACGGTCGACGAGGACGGACCGTCGCTGGCTCGCCTGTGCGAATTGGTCGCCGACGTGGAGCGCGACGTTTCGGCGGACGCCGAACCGAACGCCGGACGCATGCCGACCGAGCTACCTGCCGACGGCATCGTCCTGGCCGGGAAAGTCATCGCGGCCACCGCCAGCGGCGTCGGGCTGTGCGCGGCGGTCATGGGCCGGACGCTGGCATGGCCGGTGTTGCCGTCAGGCCTGACCGCGGCGGTCACGCTGATCGACTACGAACCGCGCTTGCGCGACCTCGTGGAACGGCGACTGGGGCACAACGCTGCCGACACCGCGATCGCGATCGCCGCCGCAACCGTGTACGCCGCGACCACGACCCCCTCCTCGCTGGCCGTCGAAACGGTTCGGCACCTCTACTCAGTCGGCGAAGCACTGGCCAACTCCCGCGCCTGGCAACGCCGCGAACCGGTGCTCGCCCGCCATCCCGACGATCCGCATCCAGGGCCGCTTCCCCAGCGTCCATGTCCGGCGCCACCCGGCCCCGTCGAGCGTCATGCCGGTCGCAGCGGTGCGGCACAGGCAACGGCCGCGGCGGCGGTCGGCATGTTCACTCGCGACATCAACGCCGCCGGCACTGCGGCGGTGGTCACCACCCCGAAAGCCGCGCGCCACGCCCGCGAGGGTTTCGCCGCCGCGCTGGGCCGCGGCCTCGCCGACAAGCACGACATCGTCGCCCTCGACCCTCAGGCCATCCGCCGCCTGGACCGGGTCGACGCCGTGGTCGTCGACCCGCGCGTCCTGTTCACCGGGGACCTGCGGATCGGCCGGCTTCGCGGCATCTCCGACCATGACCGGACCGCGGCGTGGCAGTGGGCGCGCGACAGCCTGGAGCGCGGCGAACTCAACGTCGGGTGGCACCACCCCCCGGTGCGCACCAACGGCAACGGCGCCTCCCGCGCCGAGGTGCTGGTGCGCCATACACACCATCCGCTGGCAGCCGGTGTGCTCGGTGAGGTGCGCCGGGCGGGAGCCGAGCTGGTGTCGGTGCGCAGCGACGAACTCGACGACCTTCGGCCGTCCTTCGACGAGTTGTATCCGCTGAACGGATCCGTCGACGCGTCGCTGTTGGGCACTGTCCTTGCGCTGCAACAGGCCGGCCGCACCGTTGCCGTGATCACTTCGGCTGCACCGCAAGCTCTCTCGGTTGCCGATGTGTCGATCGGGCTGGTGTCCGGCGGCGACGCCCCGTGGCGGGCCGACCTGCTGGCCGCCGACCTGGCCGCGGTGTGGCGGGTCATGCATGCCCTGCCTGCGGCGCGCCGAGCCAGCGAGCGCGGCGTGCAACTGGCCACAAGTGCCAGCGCGCTGGGTGCCTTGCTCATGATCCCCGGCGTCCGCGGGCGCGGACCTGGACCGGTGACCGCCGGCGCCGCCGCGGGATTGACCACCGGTCTGATGCTGGCCCACGGGACCCTACGGGATCCGACGCCGAGCCCGGTGATCACCCATGAGTGGCACTCCATGTCACCCGACGAGGTACGACAGGCCCTGCCGCCGCCGGAACGCGCACCGGCTCAGGACAACTCGCTGATCGCCTCGGCGACTCAGGCGTCGTTCACCCTGGCGTCCCGATTGACTGGTCCACCACTGCGGCTCACCGCGGATCTGGTGGGCGCTCTGCGCCGGGAGCTTTCCGACCCGCTGACCCCGATCCTCGCCGTCGGCGCCGGGGCGAGCGCTCTGCTCGGATCGCCGGTCGACGCGATCCTGGTGGGCTCGGTGCTGGCCGGCAACTCGATTCTTGCTGCATCGCAGGAAGTTCGGGCGGAGCGACTTCTGGGTCGTCTGCTGGCCGTTCAGGTACCTCCGGCACGGCTGGTCACCGATGACGGCTACCGGACAGTCGAGGCCGCACAATTGCGTCCAGGTGATCTGATCGAGGTGCGCCCCGGTGAGGTGGTGCCTGCCGACGCGCGGATCATCGACGCGAGCGATGCCGAACTCGACGAGTCCGCGTTGACCGGCGAATCCCTTCCGGTGCCGAAAGGTGCCGCCGCCACTCCGGGCGCGGCTCTCGGCGAGCGCAGCTGCATGCTCCACGCCACTACGACGGTGGTCGCGGGGACTGTCGTGGCCGTCGTCACCGCGGTCGGCGAGCACACGCAGGCGAGCCGGGCGGTACACGTCCAATCGGCGGGCAGGTCCGCGGTCGGACTCCAGGCGCAGTTGCGCGAATTGACCGACAAGGCACTGCCGTTGAGCCTGGCCGGTGGCGCGCTGGTCAGTTCCCTGAGTCTGCTGCGCCTGGCACCCCTGCACCGCGCGGTGGCCAGCGGCGTGGCCGTCGCGGTTGCCGCGGTACCGGAAGGTATGCCGCTGATCGCCACACTTGCTCAGCAGACGGCGGCACGTCGGCTCACCCGTGCCGGGGTGCTCGTCCGCAGCGCGCGTTCGGTGGAGGCACTGGGACGCGTCGACGTGGTCTGCTTCGACAAGACGGGCACGCTCAGCGAGAACCGCCTGCGTGTTGCGCAGGTTCACAGCGCCGAGGGCCTCGCCGAGAAACAGGTGCTCGAGTACGCCGCACGTGCCACTCCGCCGAGGAACGGCCATCGTCACGACCACGCCACCGACGGTGCGGTCGTCGAATCGGCCGGCGACGTGCCGCCTCCGGGCCCGGGCACGATGTACCTGCCGTTCCGCTCCGGGCGGCCGTTCTCGGCGTCCCTGGACGGCAGCGATCTGTTCATCAAGGGGGCACCGGAGGTTGTCCTGGCCGCGTGCACGGGCTTGGACCCGCAGACCCAACGTGCGGTGCAGGACATGGCGAAATCCGGTCTGCGAGTCATCGCGGTGGCCAATCGCACTCTGACCGAGCGGCAGTCCCAGGCCGCGCGCCGCACCGACGACACGCTGATCGACCTGTGTAGCAAGCGTTTACAGTTCGTCGGTCTGCTGGGCTTGTCCGACACCCCACGCGCGGAGTCGGCATCGTTGCTGGCGACGCTGCGCAGACAGCACATCGGGATTCGGTTGATCACCGGCGATCACCCGGTGACCGCGGCGGCGATCGCGACCGAACTCGGGCTGGCGGTGACCGCGGACCAGGTGATCAGCGGCGCTGATTGGGGTGCACTTTCCCGGCGCGACCAGGAACGGGTGGTACGCGATGCCCTGGTGTTCGCGCGGATGACACCCGAGCACAAGGTGCAGGTGGTGCAGACGCTGGAACGTACCGGGCAGGTCTGCGTGATGGTCGGAGACGGCGCCAACGACGCCGCGGCGATTCGCGCGGCCACCGTCGGCGTCGGGGTCGCGTCGCGGGGTAGCGACCCCGCGCGTACAGCCGCCGATGTGATGCTCCTCGACGGACGAGTCGGGTCCCTGTTGGATGCGCTCGACGAGGGACGTCAGCTCTGGCGACGGGTGCAGGCCGCGGTGTCGATCTTGTTGGGCGGCAATGCCGGCGAGGTGGCGTTCTCCGTCATCGGGTCGGCGTTGACCGGCAGTTCACCGTTGAACACCCGACAACTGCTGCTGGTGAACATGATGACCGACGCGCTGCCCGCCGCGGCACTGGCCGTCAGTCCTGCGCGACGCAACGGCGACGACGTGACACACGGCCCGAACCATGCGGCGATCTGGCGGACCGTTGCCATCCGGGGGACGACGACGGCCGCGGCCGCCACGTCGGCCTGGGTGCTCGGCGGCTTCACCCTGACGCCGCGGAGAGCATCGACGGTGGCACTGGTGGCGCTGGTGACCACGCAGTTGGGGCAGACGCTGCTCGATTCGCACAGCCCGTTGGTGGTCAGCACCGCGGTGGGATCGCTCGCCACACTCGCCGCTGTGATCAGTACGCCGGGACTGAGCCACCTGCTGGGCTGCACGCCTTTGGGGCCGTTGGGTTGGGCGCAGGCCCTCGGGACGGCCGGCGTGGCGACCGCCGCCGCGGGCTGTGCACCCCGGCTGATGAGCCGAGTTCAGTCGCCGATGTCGATGACACCGAGCCGCCAGAGCACCGCGTACAACTCGCGCAGCGGTACGGCGAAGAGCCCGGAGACCACGGTCACCGGGTCGGACGACGGTGTGAGCGCAGGTGAAGCAACCACGTTGTCGACGGTCCGCACCAGGAGCGTCCAGACGACCAACGCTTGGTGACGGGAAGGTGACGAATGGCGGAATCCTCGAGAACCGGGGCATCGCACGCCGATGCGGTCCAGCGCGTCCGGGAGGCTCAGTCGTTCGCGATCGACCTACCGATCATCGGGCACATTCGCATCCCGCGACCGGAACAATTGGCGTTCTACGGGGCACTGGGCCTGCTGGCCGCGACGGAGATCATCGAGTGGCCGGTGGCCCTGGTGCTCGCCGCGGGCCACGCGCTGCAACAGAACGAACACAGCCGGGTGGCGCAGGAAATCGGTGAAGCGCTCGAGGATGTGTAGGGGCTACGCGTCTGCGGGGACGGGTCGTACCCGCTCGCTGACCAGCTCGAGCAGCTGACCGTCCGGGTCACGCACCATGCACGCGTATCCGCCGCCCGGATCGGCGATGACACCGCCACCGTGTGCGGTCACCGCCGCCTGTGCGGCCCCCATGTCCGGCACCGCGATCGAAAGATGCGTCAACCCGGCACCGACCATGCCGCGCTCGGGCTCGTCCGGAACCGGATAACCCGAGAAGGTCAGCAGCTGCAGCACGACGCCCTCGTTGCGCAGGTAGGCCGCTTCGAAGCCGATGGGAGGCTCCAGCCCCAAAAGGGCCTGCGCCATCTGGTCGGGCACCTTCAAACGCTTGACCTCACTGAAACCGAGCGCCTCGTAGAAGGCTCTCGACGCGTCGATGTCGCGCACCCGCAGACCGATGTGGCTGACGTTCATCGTCACACTCCTGCCGGGCCGGGGCCGCCGTGCATGTACAGCGTCTGCCCGGAGCAGTAGCTCGATGCGTCGGAAGCGAAAAACAGCACGCCGTAGCCGATCTCGTCAGCCTCGGCGATCCGGCCCGAGCCGTTGGTCTGACCGATCATGTCGATGTCGAAGCCTTGCCGCTTCGCGTCGGCCTCCAGTCCGGGGGTACGGACGGCACCGCAGGCAATGCAGTTGACCCGCACACCCTTTCGCGTCCACGCTGCAGCCATCGATCCCGTCAGGTTCTGCAGACCGGCTTTGGCGGCACCGTAGATCGGCGCCTGCGGCATGGCCAGCAAGCCGGCGCCCGACGAGATGTTCACGATCGCTCCCTTGCCCTGGGCGATCATCGGTTTGGCGGCCGCCCGGGACAGATACCAGGCACTGGACAGGTTCAGGTCGAGCACCTGGTGCCACTCGTCGTCCGTCCACTTCATCAGGGACTTGGTTTCCCCTCCGCCGGCGTTGTTGAGCAACACATCCAACCGCCCGAACTCCCCGACCGCGGCGTCGATGAGAGCTTGGCACTGCTCGGCGCTGGTCACGTCGGTCGGCACAGCGAGGGCACGGCGTCCCAGGGCCTCGATGTCGGCCGCGGTCGCTTTCAGCGGCTCCTCCCGTCGGCCGGCCAGCACGATGTCGGCGCCGCGCTCGGCCAACACCAGCGCCGAGGCCCGGCCGATCCCGGTGCCGCCACCGGTGATGACCGCCACCCGCCCCTCCATCGAGAACCTGTCGCTCACAGCATCACTCCCGTCTCCACATCCGATATGCAGTACGACTGTACAGCACGAAGGTTCTCGACAAGCCCGCTTACGTCGAGTACACCAATGGACATGCCGCATCCGACCGACGATGTCTGGGAAGTCCTGTCGACCGCGCGATCCATCCGGCGGTTCACCGACGAACCCGTCGACGACGAGACACTGGACCGCTGCCTGCAGGCCGCCACCTGGGCTCCCAACGGCGCCAATGCCCAGCTGTGGCGGTTCATCGTGTTGGACGGCCCCGAACAGCGCGCGGCGGTCGCAACGGCCGCCAAAATCGCCTTGGAGTCAATCGAATCCATCTACGGCATGTCCCGGCCGGCACCCGACGACGACAGTCGCGCCGCGCGCAACAATCGCGCCACCTACGAATTGCACGACCGGGCAGGCGAGTTCACCTCGGTGTTGTTCGCCGCGTACAAGAACGAGTTCTCGTCGGAGTTTCTCCAGGGCGGCTCAATTTACCCGGCGCTGCAGAACTTCTATCTCGCCGCCCGCGCGCAGGGATTGGGTGCGTGCATCACGAGCTGGGCATCCTACGGCGGCGAACAGGCGCTGCGCGACGCGGTCGGCATCCCCGACGAGTGGTTCCTGGCGGGGCATGTGGTGGTGGGATGGCCGCGCGGTCGGCACGGCCCGGTGCGGCGCCGTCCGCTCTCGGACGTGGTTTTCCGCAATCGTTGGGATCCCGAGCGTGCCGACATCACCTATGGCCGCGGCGCACGCCCACGCGGCGGCGGTTAGCCGAGCAAGGAGCGCAGGAGCGCGCGGGTGCGCCCCAGCGAGGCTTTGCGCTGATCGCGGTCAGCTCCGACCGCGACGGGTTGCGCCCACACATCGGTCGCCCCGACGTCGACCAGCTCGGTGAGCCGGCGCGCCACCAGGTCTTCGTCACCGACGATTCCGACGTCCGCGGCGGCGGCGCCACCGCCCGCCTTGATGATGTTCTGGTAGTTGACCATCCGCTCGTAGCCGCCGGCGGTTGCGGCGATGGCGGCGCGCGCTTCGGCGACGTCGTCGTGCACTGCCACCGGCAGGCCGGCCACGATCCGCGGGGGCGGCTTGCCCTGCGTGCGCGCGGCGTCGCGCAGGACCGGGGCTATGCGCTCGCCGATCACCGCAGCCGAGGCCATCCACAGCACCACGCCGTCGGCCAGATCGGCGGCCACCGCAAGCATTTTCGGTGACAACGCCGACAACAGCACCGGAACCGGATACTCCGGTGCCACGATGCGTCCCCCGCTGTGGGTGCTCCAGTAGGTGCCGTCGACATCGGCCTCGGCACCGGACAGCAGCGTGGTCACGATCTGCAGATACTCGCGGGTGTTGCGTGCCGGCTGCTCGTAGGACAACCCGAGCACATCGCGGACGATGGGTTCGTGCGACGGTCCCATTCCCAGCGTCAAGCCGGGCCGACCCATCGCGTTGGCCGCCGCGACAACGCGATTGGCCTGCAGCAGCGGATGGCACGGATAGGTCTGCAGCACCGCGGTACCCAGCTCGATCGACGTGGTGGCCCGGCCCGCGAGTGCCATCGCGACCAACGGGTCGCCGGCCACCGAGCTGGCGTACCACAGCGAGGTGAAGCCGTCCTCCTCGGCGCGCTGGGCCTGCGCCACGATCTTGTCGACGGTGGTGGCGCCGCCGGTCAGTCCGATCCGCATGGGCCGCGCAGCATCCTGAGCCGACGTCACAACACCGCACCGCCGTTCACGCCGATGACCTGGCCGGTGACATAACCTGCCG
This sequence comes from Mycobacterium sp. SMC-4, assembly GCF_050205565.1. Classification (GTDB taxonomy): domain Bacteria; phylum Actinomycetota; class Actinomycetes; order Mycobacteriales; family Mycobacteriaceae; genus Mycobacterium. The sequence goes on from NZ_JBNMQU010000017.1 coordinate 33,079, forward strand.
CCTCCGAGCACAGGAATGAGCAGACTGCGGCGACGTCTTCGGGTCCGCCGACCCGGCCGGCGGGGATGGCCTGGGTGAGGTATTCGTCCGGGGGCAGCTTGCCCTCGGCCTGCTGCTGCCGCAGCATCGGCGTCTCGATCGCGAAGGGGGGCACAGAGTTCGCCGTGATGCCGTGTTTGGCGTAGTCGCGTGCGACGGTCTTGGTCATCGCGATGACTCCCCCTTTGGTCGCCGAGTAGTGGCCCTGGCGCGGCGCGCCCTGCTGACCGGCTGCCGACGAGATCGTCACGACGCGGCCCCACCGCGATTCGACCATGTCGGCCAGCGCGGTTCGGATGCTGAGGAATGTGCCGGTGAGATTGACCGCCAGATAGCGGTTCCACTCGTCGAGGGTGATCCTGTCGAATCGCGTGAAGCCGCCGATCGCCGCGCTGGTGACCACGATCTGCACCGGCCCGAATTCGTTTCGCACCGAGGTAAACGCGGACTGCACCGACGCTTCGTCGGAGACGTCGACGCCGATCGCCACGGCCTGTCCGCCACTCTGGCGTATCCGCTGTGCGACACGTTCGGCGGCCTCCCCGTTGAGGTCGAGCACCGCGACGCGGTGACCGTCGGCGGCAAGAGCGCCACAGATCGCCTCACCGAGGCCCGAGGCGGCCCCGGTCACCACTGCTACCCGTCTCACCATTTCTCCTCACCAATACTGTACGGATGTATAGCACAGGCTATATTCGCGGACAACCAACCGTCAGGAGAGTTCATGCCGCAGGAATCGCCACGCCGCGTCGCCGTGATCACCGGTGCCGCACGGGGTCAGGGGCGTAGCCACGCCGTGGCACTGGCCGCGCAGGGCATCGACATCATCGCCGTCGACCGCTGCGCCGACATCGAGTCGATCCCCTACCCGCTGGCGACCGAGCAGGACCTCGCCGAAACCGCCGAGCAGGTGCGTGCGGTCGGCGGGGAGATCGAGACCGTCGTCGCCGACGTACGCGACCTCGCTGAGCTGCAGAACGGCATCGACCGAGGCATCGCCCGGTTCGGCGACATCGACATCGTGGTGGCCAACGCCGGGGTCGTGGCGATCGGCTTGCCGGATCCGACCGACAGCGCGGTGTACCGGGACATCGTCGATGTGAACCTGGTCGGCGTCTGGCACACCATTGCTGCGACGGCGCCGTCGATGATCCGTCGCGGTATCGGCGGGTCGATGGTGTTGGTCTCGTCGATGCAAGGCCTGGTCGGCCGTGGCGGCGATGGCAGCGCGGCGACCTTCGCCTATGCCGCTTCCAAGCACGGGGTGGTCGGGCTGATGCGCTCGGCAGCCAATGCCTATGCGCAGCACAATATCCGGGTGAACTCCATCCACCCGACCGGTGTCGCGACGCCGATGATCTTCAACGAGCACATGGCCAACGTGGTCGCGGCGAATCCGGAAGGCACCGGAATGGGCGGGAATCTGCTGCCGGTGCCCTACGTCGAACCGGAGGACGTCACCGCGGCCGTCGTCTTCCTCGTCAGCGACGGAGCCCGCTACATCACCGGTACCGCGCTGCCGGTCGACGCCGGCAACGCGGTGATGTGAACCCCTCGCCGAGATTGCATCCCCTGCGCTGATTTGGCGACTTGACGCGCGTGGAATGCAATTTCGGCGGTGATGTGAACGGGCTAGCCCCCGTGCAGGATGAAATCGGCGGCGCGCCAGGCCATCGCCATCATGGGCCCGTTCAGGTTGCCGGCGACGATGGTCGGCATCACCGAGCAGTCCACCACCCGTAGGCCTTCCACTCCGCGCACCCGCAACTGATCGTCGACGACATCGTGGTCGCTGGGCCCCATGGCACACGTGCCGACGGCGTGGTAGCCGCAGTAGCCGCCGTCGAGTGCCGCGTCGACCAGTTCGTCGTCACTGCGCACCTGCGCTCCCGGATAGGTTTCGCCGCTGAGGCGTTCGGCAATCGGCGACTGCGCGAAGATCGAGCGCATCGTGCGGAGCAGCTTGGCCGTGGTGTCACGGTCGTAGTCACTGGTCAGGTAGTTCGGGGTGATGCGCAGCGCGGCCGCGGGATCGGCCGAGGTAATCTCGAGGTGCCCCTCCGAGGTGGGCCGCAACACCATCCCGAGGCAGGACGCCCCGGGCTCGCGCTGGATCGCGACGGGCTCGCCGACGTTGTAGGGCGGCAGCGTGTAGGGACCCATCATCACCTGGCAGTCGGGGCGCTCGGCGTCAGGCTGCGCCTTGACGAACCCGACGACGTCGAAGGACGGCGCAGACAGGGGCCCCCGCCGGTTGGCCAGGTACTTCATGCCTGTGAGCGCCTGGCCTGTGGCCGTCGCGAGGTACCTGTTGTAGCCGAGGTCCTCGTTGAGGCCGAATCGGAGTGTGGCGCAGCGGTGTTCGTGCATTCCACGGCCCACCAGGTCGCGCTCGACACGAACCGGGACACCGGCGGCTGACAACACGTCACGGGGGCCGATACCGGAGAGCTGCAACAGCTTCGGTGAGTTCAGGCTGCCGAGCGACACGATGACCTCGCGGCCGGCACGTAACTGCTCGACGCCGCCGGAAGTGCGGACTTCCACGCCGACGGCGCGGTCGCCCTCCAGCAGCACGCGCTGAACGAGCGCGCCGGTGCGGACTGTCAGGTTGGGGCGGCGCATCGCGGGCTTGAGGAACGCGGTGGCTGCGCTGACCCGGCGGCCGTTGCGGATGGTCGATGTCGCGTAGCCGATTCGTTCACCGTCGGATTCGTTGATGTCCTCGACGCGCCACATGCCGATCCGCGTTGCGGCGTCGATCATTTCCTCGCACAGCGGGTCGGGGTCGCGGGGCACCGAGATGTTCAGTGGCCCGCCGGTGCCGCGCGTGGCGGAGGGCCCGAACTCGTTGTGCTCGAAGCCCTTGAAGATGGGCAGGATCTCGTCCCAACCCCACCCCTTGTTGCCCAGACGTTCGAGCCCGTCGTAGTCGGCGCGGTTTCCGCGGTTGTAGATGAGGCCGTTGATCGCGGAAGAGCCGCCGAGCACCTTGCCGCGCATCCACTGTTCGACGTGGGGCTTGGGTCCGAACGGGGTGGTCTCGTAATGCCACATGTACTTCTCGGTCTCGAAGACCTTGCCCGCACCCTTGGGGATGTGGAACCAGGGGCTGCGGTCCCCGCCGCCGGCCTCGAGTACCAGAACGCGCACGTTCGGGTCTTCCGAGAGGCGATTGGCCAGGACGCACCCGGCCGAACCGGCCCCGGCGATGATGTAGTCGTAGCTGGTCACTGGCTGAATCCGCCTCTCGCTTGACGCTGTACGTTCGTATAGTACGCACGATGCGAATCGGCCACCGGCGATTGCGGCTACGGGTTAATCTGAGCCGATGAAGCCGGCACGGATCGCCGCCGTGGGAGTCGCCGTGCTGGCGATGGCTGCGTGCGGACAGAGCCCACAGCAGGATTCGCCGACCACAGAGGCGTCGCCACCCCCCGCCGCCGCGACCACGACGACGCCGGCTCCGGCGGCGTCTCTACCGGCGGCCGGTTTCGCCGACCTCGTCGAACGGGTCAGCCCCAGCGTCGTGACCATCCAGCTGCCGAACGGTGTGGGCAGTGGCGTCGTGCTGCGCCCCGACACCATCGTCACCAACGCGCATGTGGTCGGGAACGCCCGCGAGGTCACGATCGGCTTCGCCGACGGCGTCAACGCCACCGGACAGGTTCTGGCCACCGACGAAGTGACCGACCTGGCGGTGGTCCGCTCCCAACGCGGAGATCTGCCGGTGCCGGAGTACCGCAGCGATCTGCCCCGCCCAGGTGAGATCGCCATCGCCATCGGAAGCCCGCTCGGGTTCGAGAACACCGCCACGGCCGGCATCATCTCCGGGCTCAACCGCAACATCCCGGACTCGGCGGTGGCCAGCTCGTCGCTGGTCGACCTGATCCAAACCGATGCGTCGATCTCGCCGGGGAACTCCGGTGGAGCGCTGCTCGATGCCGAGGGACGAGTGGTGGGCATCAACGAGGCCTACATCCCGCCGACTGCAGGTGCGGTGTCGCTGGGGTTCGCGATCCCGACCTCGACAGTGCTGGACGTCACCGAGCAGTTGCTCACCAACGGCCGCGCCACGCACCCCTTCCTCGGGGTCTCGACCAGCCGCCTGACCCCCGCCATCCGCGAAGAGTTGCGGGTGCCCGTGGAGAGTGGCGCGCTGGTCCGCGGTGTGGAGCCCGGCAGCCCTGCCGCGGCGGCCGGTGTACGACCGGGCGACGTGATCGTCGGACTGGGTGGCGAGCAGGTGGAATCCGTGGAGGATCTGCTGGGTGCGCTGCGCCGCACCACACCGGATTCACGTCAGCCGCTGGTGGTGATGCGCGGCCGTGACCGCGTCGCCTTGGAGGTGACGATCGGGTCGCGCGACGGGTGAAGCTCCCCGTCCTGCCGCCGGTGTCGCCGATGCTGGCCAAGCCGGTGTCCGAGGTTCCGGGCGACCCGACCGACTACCTCTACGAACCCAAGTGGGACGGGTTCCGCTCGATCCTGTTCCGCGACGGCGACGAAGTCGAGCTGGGCAGCCGCAACGAGCGGCCGATGACGCGCTACTTTCCCGAGCTCGTGGACGCCGCGCGCGCGGAGTTGCCGCCACGGTGTGTGATCGACGGCGAGATCGTGATCGCCACCGACGACCGGCTCGACTTCGAGGCGTTGCAGCTACGCCTGCACCCAGCGGCGTCACGGGTGCGGATGCTGGCCGAGCAGACACCTGCGGCATTCATCGCGTTCGACCTGCTGGCGCTCGGCGACACCGACTACACCGGTGCGCCGTTCGTCGAGCGCCGGGGCGCACTGGCCGACGCGCTCGCCGGCGCGGGTACCTCGATCCATCTCACGCCGCTCACCGACGATCCCGCGGTCGCCCGGACGTGGTTCACCGACTTCGAGGGCGCCGGCCTCGACGGCGTCATCGCCAAGGCGCGCGACCTGACCTATCAACCGGACAAACGAGTCATGTTCAAGCTCAAGCATCAGCGCACCGCCGACTGTGTGGTGGCCGGCTACCGTCCGCACAAGTCGGGCCCCGACGCCGTGGGGTCGCTGCTGCTGGGGCTCTATGACGACGACGGGTCGCTCGCGTCGGTCGGTGTCATCGGCGCGTTCCCGATGGCTCGCCGTCGCGAGCTGGTGACCGAACTGGCGCCGCTGGTCACCACCTTCGATCAGCATCCCTGGGACTGGGCCGCGCAGGCTGCCGCCGATCCGGAACTGGCCCGCCGCTACGGCGGCGGTTCGCGCTGGAACGCCGGCAAAGATCTGTCCTTCGTCCCGTTGCGCCCCGAGCGGGTGGTCGAGGTCCGCTACGACCACATGGAGGGCCGCCGGTTCCGCCACACCGCCCAGTTCAACCGCTGGCGCCCAGACCGGAATCCCCGCTCGTGCACTTACGACCAACTCGAGCGACCGGTGACCTACCGCCTCGGCGACATCGTCGACGGCCTGGGCCGTCGGAGATGACCTCTTGACCTGAACAGCGCTTCAGGTTGCAGGCTCGTGGCATGCGAAAAGTATTCGAAGACCTGCTCGAAACTCAGGTCGATTCCCCGTTTCCCGGTCTGACCACCCACGCGTATTTCTGGACGCCGCACCGGGTGTTGTTCTACTCCCCCGCCACCAGCACCGAGTTCGACGACCTCGCCGCCCGGGGTGGAGTCGCCCACCAGTATCTGTCGCACCGCGACGAGGCCGGACCCGTGCTGGCTGAACTCAAACAGCGGTTCGACACCGAATTACATGCTCCTGCAGGTGATCTCGCCGATATCGTCAAGCACGCTGCCGTCGATGTCCCGGTGCACGACCGCGAGATCGACGCCCTCGGCGTCGAGGTCATCCCTACGCCTGGGCACTCACCGGGCGCGGTCTGCTACCTGGTACCCGGCGTCGAAGGCCGCTATCTGTTCACCGGTGACACCCTCTTCCGTCTATCGGACGGCCGCTGGCGTGCCGGTTACATCGAGAGCTTCCACCAGCCCGCTGACGCCGACACGATCGCCGACAGCCTCGATGTCCTGGCCGGCATCACCCCCGACGTGGTGATCTCCAGCGCCTTCCAGGGCGACGCCGTGCATCGCGTCGACGCGCGACAGTGGCTTGAGGCACTGGCCGAAGCGAAGCAGAGCCTGCCTACTCGTAGCGCATCCAGCCGCGGCCGCTGAGGTACTGCTCGGCCAATACGACTGTGGCCTCGGCAAATACGTGAGCCGAGCGAGATCGTCGTATCCCACGGCGTCCGGCCCCTCCTCGGCGGTGCGCGCGTAGTCGTGGCAATCGGCTGGCACACCGGACAGCTCCGTCGGTCTGACCCGCCGTTACCCTGACGGTCGTGACGAGCCCTGCTGGCGCGGGCCGGTTCGCCCCGAGCCCGTCGGCCGACCTGCACATCGGCAACCTGCGCACCGCGCTGTTGGCGTGGCTGTTCGCCCGCTCCACAGGACGCCGCTTTCTGATGCGCGTCGAGGACCTCGACGACCGCACCGACACCGACATCGCCGAGCGCCAACTCGCCGATCTCGCCGCGATCGGGATCACCTGGGACGCTCCGGCGGAACGGCAGAGCGTGCACCGGCACCGTTACGATGCCGTCGTCGACGAGCTCGACGCGCGCGGACTGTTGTTCGAATGTTATTGCAGCCGAAAGGATATTGCGTCGGCACCGCGTGCACCACATGCGCCCGAGGGTGCCTATCCCGGCACCTGCCGCAACCTGACCGACGACGAACGCGCTGCCAGACGGCTGCAGACCGGGCGTCCACCCGCGCTGCGTCTGCGCACCGATGTCACCTCCGCCACGGTGCACGACGTGCTGCACGGCGACTACACCGGTCTGGTCGACGACTTCGTGGTGCGCCGCGGTGACGGTGTGCCCGCCTACAACCTGGCGGTGGTGGTCGACGACGCGGCATCCGGCATCGATCAGGTGGTCCGAGGCGATGACCTGCTGTCGTCCTCGCCCCGCCAGGCTTACCTGGCTCGACTGCTCGGCCACGTCCCGCCGGTGTACGCCCATGTGCCGCTGGTCCTCAACGCCGACGGCGCCAGGTTGGCCAAGCGCGACGGCGCGGTGACGCTGGCCGAGATCGGCGTAGAGCGGGCACTGGCCCAGATCGCCGAATCTCTCGGCTACCGCGCGACCACCGCCGAGGGCATGCTCGCCGACTTCGACCCGCAGCGATTGCCACGCTCGCCATGGATCTTCTCGCCGTGAGAAAGTGTCAGCCATGGCACGCCGCGAAGCTGACGTCATCGTCGTGGGCGCAGGGCTTTCCGGGCTGATCGCAGCGCGCACCCTGTTGCGCGCCGGCCTGACCCCGCTGGTCCTCGAAGCCGACAGCCGGGTGGGCGGACGCATCCTGACCGAGGAGGCGCTGCCCGGTCTGCCCGTCGAACTCGGGGCCCAGTGGATCGGCGACACCCACGAGCTGATGTTCGCGCTAGCCGCCGAACTCGGCGTCGACACCTATCCCCAGTTCGACGACGGCGAAACCTCCTATGAACTGGCCGGTTCAGGTGTGCTGCGGCAGAACGTCTTTCACGAGCGGTTCGCCGACGAGCTGGCCGCCCTGAAGGGCGTGTTGCGACAGCTCGACGAGCTGGCGGTCGCGGTGCCGCCTGCCGCGCCGTGGACGGCGCCGCGCGCCGCCGAATGGGACGCGATCACCGCGGGCGCCTGGTATGACGCCCAAGGCCTGTCACCTATCGCGCGAGAACTTTTGGAGATCTGCACCGTCGGCATCCTCGCGGTCCCGACCGTCGAGGTGTCATTCCTGCACCTGCTGTTCACGATCCAGACCTGCGGCGTCTCCGCGGAGTTGTTCGCCGAATCCGAGGGCGGGGCGCAGACCACCCGGTTCGTCGGTGGCACCGGCGAAATCACCAACCGTCTGGCAGCACAACTGTCCGAGCACATCGTTCTCGAGGCGCCGGTGCAGACCGTCGAACACAGCGCCGACGGCGTGACGGTGTCGTGTCGCGGCGGGCTGGTGGCGCGCGGGCGACGGGTGATCGTGGCGATCTCGCCGACCCTGGCCGGGCGCATCATGTACGACCCGCCGTTGCCCGGCGACCGGGACCAGCTGACCCAGCGGGCACCCAACGCATCGGCGATGAAGGCGTTCTTCGTCTACGACGAACCCTTCTGGCGCACAGACGGTCTCAACGGACAGCTGATCTCCGACGTCGGTCCGGCGCGCATGTCCAACGACACCTGTGTGCCCGGCGACGACCACGGCGTGCTCCTGCTGTTCCTCGAAGGTGAGCAGGCCCGCACCTACGGGCGTCTGCCGCAGGCCGACCGTCGCGCCGCCCTGACCGCCGAACTGGTGCGCCACTACGGCGGGCGGGCGGCGCGTCCGGAGTTCTATGTCGACGGCGAATGGTCGGACCGGCAGTGGACGCGCGGCTGCTACAACGCCAACCTCGGACCGAAAGTGTGGACCGCCTACGGTCACACGCTGACCGCGCCGATCGGGGCGATCCACTGGGCGTCCACCGACACCGCCACCCGCTGGAGCGCTTACATGGAAGGTGCGGTGGAAGCCGGCGAGCGCGCCGCACGGGCAGTCATCGAGGAGTTGGCGCAGTGACTCTCACACCGCGACCAGGAGCTCCGACATCCCGCGCAACGTGACGTTCGGTTTATAGCCCGGCTCGGCGGTCAGCTCCGCGTGCGGGAACCGTCGGGTCAATGCGGTCAAGGCCACCGTGGCCTCGAGTCGAGCCAGCGGCGCCCCGAGACAGAAGTGCGGCCCCTTGCCGAAACCGAGGTGACGGATCGTCGCGCGGTCCGGATCGAACCGGTCGGGCTGATCAGCCGCCGACGGGTCGCGGTGCGCAGCGGCGAGCAAGAGCAGCATGTTGTCGCCCTTGGGTACGTCGACGCCGCCGATCGACATGTCCTCGCCGGCCACCCGTCCCACCAGCTGCACCGGCGGGTCGTAACGCAGCGTCTCCTCGATCACCGCGGCAGCGCGGGTCTGGTCGTCGGCCAGCGCCTGCCACTGTCCCGGGTCACGCAGCAGCGCCAGCGCCGCGTTGGCGATCAGGTTCACCGTCGTCTCGTGCCCGGCGACCAGCAACAGATTGCAGGTCGCCACGATCTCGTCCTCGGTGAGTTGGTCGCCGGCCTCTTCGACCGCGATCAGCGCCGACATCAGGTCCTCGCCCGGTTGCGCCGGCGCTCGGCGATCAGGCCGCGCAGATACTCGCGCAGCCACAGCCCGGCAGCCAGGCGTTCCTCGAATCCTTCGCCCGCGGCGCCCGTCACCGTGATGAACGGATCCAGCGACTGCGCGAGAAGCCCTGACGCCTCGCTGAATCGGGGTTCGTCCTCCAACGGCACCCCGAGCAGGCGGCAGATGACCGCGACCGGAAGCGGATACGCCAGGCCGGAGATGACGTCGAACGTTCCGTCGGCTTCGTCGAGCAGTTCATCGACCAGGGTCACGATCCCGGGTTCGAGGTTCTTGACGACCTTCGGCGCGAAGGCTTTGCTGACCAGCCCTCGCAGCCGGGTGTGGTCGGGCGGGTCCAAGAACAGGAAGCCCGGGGTGCCGACGGGGCGGGCGTCGCCGCCCTGGGCGATCATCCGCTGCGTCACCGTCGACTTGAGCCGGTCGCTGGCCGAGGCCGGGTGGCGCAACACCTGATCGCAGTCGGCGTAGGAGGTGAAGACCGTCAGGTTGAGGTTCGGTAGCTGTAGGGGCCCGTACTCGCGGATCTGCCGATAAACCGGGTACGGATCCGCCCGGTGGGCTGGATCGAGCATGGTCACCAGCAGCGACTGTGGATCCGCGGCGGTCGTCATACCCCCGATTGTGCACGGGCTCGGTGAGTGCCTGCCTTTCCCGCTGGGCGAGTGCCCGTCTTTCCCACGAGCCCCAGGTATCCGCTTTTTGCAGGGAAAGTTCGAGTAGACCCCTGAAAAACGTGGATAGGTGAGACGCATGGGACTCGGCGGGGCAACCGGCGGCCCAGCGGGCGGCCAGCGCCCCAACCAGCCCAGCGCCCCGAACTAGCGCGCGAGGGACTTCGCGTAGTAGCGACCCAGAACGTGCTCGCGCAAATCCTCGAAGCGACCCTCTGGAATGGCCGCGCGGATCTGGTCGACCAACCGGATGATGAACCGCTCGTTGTGGATCGTGCACAGGGTCGACGCCAGGATCTCCTTGGCCTTGAACAGGTGGTGCAGATACGCCCGGGTGTAGTGCGCGCAGGTATAGCAGTCGCATTCGGCGTCGATGGGCGTGAAGTCGCGGCGATAGCGCGAACCGGTGATGTTGTAGCGACCGTCGACGGAGTAGACCGCGGCGTTGCGCGCCACCCGGGACGGGGACACGCAGTCGAAGGTGTCCGCACCGGCCTCGACGGCGGCGAACAGGTCGTCGGGCTCACTGATGCCCAACAGGTGGCGCGGTTTGTCGGCGGGCAGCTCGCTGGTCACCCAGCCGACGATCGTCGCCAGGTTCTGCTTCTCGAGAGCTCCGCCGATACCGAAGCCATCGAAGCCGAGTTCTGCCAAACCCCGGGCCGCCTGCCGACGCAGATCCTCGTACTGGGCGCCCTGCACCACCCCGAACAGTGCCTGCCGCGGCTTATGCGACCGCACCTCCGACAGCCGCCGGTGCTCGGCCAGACACCGCACCGCCCACCGGTGGGTGCGTTCGACGGAGCTTTCCTGGTAGCCGCGGGTGTTGACCAGAGTGGTCAGTTCGTCGAACGCGAAGATGATGTCCGCGCCCAGCTGGTGCTGGATGCCGATCGAGACCTCCGGGGTGAACCGGTGGGTCGAGCCGTTGAGGTGCGACCGGAACGTCACGCCGTCGTCGTCGACATGGGCGAGCCGTTCCTTGCCTTCAGCGATGACGTCGTCGGCCTGGACCCGGTTGGCGTCCATCGCCAGCACCTTGCGGAATCCCGCCCCCAGCGACAGCACCTGGAATCCGCCGCTGTCGGTGAACGTCGGGCCCGGCCAGTTCATGAACGCACCGAGTCCGCCCGCCTCGTCGACGATGTCCGGGCCGGGCTGCAGGTACAGGTGGTAGGCGTTGGCCAGGATCGCCTGCGCGCCCAGTTGCCGCATCGTCTCGGGCAGCACGGCCTTGACCGTGGCCTGTGTGCCGACCGCGATGAACGCCGGGGTCTGGATGTCGCCGTGCGGGGTGTGGATCACCCCGGTGCGGCCCTGCCGTCCGGGAAGTTCAGCTTCCACGCGAAAGAATGGACGACTGTTATCCGGGGCTGCCACGTCGTCGATTCTTGCACTGTGATTTCCCGACGGTTGCCGGCCGCATCGGCTGTCGTGGCCGCGCTGGTCGCCGGCACCTCGGCCCACATCAGGATCGCGTGTTGATCACGATTCCACGGGAAAGGCCACGCTCGGCTAAGAGCGGCGCAACATACTGCTATGGACGGCCCGTCGCCCCCGACGGGTCGCGCAACCAAAGGAGAACCGTGGTGAAACGTTCTGTCCTCGTCGCCGTCGGCGGCGCAGCGATCGTCGTCGCCGGCCTTTCGGGCTGTTCCTCCGACGACAAGTCTGAAACAACCGGCGAGACCTCTTCGGCCGCGTCGGCCGAAGGCAAGAGCACCGTCACCATCGACGGTCAGGACAAGGAAGTAACCGGCACCGTCACCTGCGCCTCGATGGGTGGAAACATCAACCTGGCCATCGGCGACCCCAGCGGCGGGATGGGCGCGGTGCTCTCCGAAGGCGACCCGCCCACCGTGGTGTCGGTGGCGCTGGGCAACGTGGACGGCATGAACCTCGGCTATGCCCAGAACGCAGGCCAGGGCGAAGCCACTGTCGAAAAGGACGGCAACACCTACAAGATCTCGGGCACCGCGACGGGTATGGACATGGCCAACCCGATGCAGCCGGTGAACAAGCCGTTCGAGATCGAGGTGACCTGCCCCTAGCTCACGCGGGGGTGTAGCCGGCGGCCGACTGCCGCAGCTGCCAGATCTGCGCCGGGCACAGTTCGTTGACGGCCTGATTGATCAGGTACGCGCCCTGGTAGTAGTCGGTGCTGCGGAAGTCGGCCTTCACCTGGTCGACCAGTTCGGCGTAGGGCATCTGCCCGCCGACGCGGTCGCAGACGCTTCGTCCGTAGCCGAGCGCAGCATCGGCGTTGGGGAAGTTGTAGCCCGGCCGGACGTGCACATTGACCAGATAGGCGACCTCGTCGGCGGCGGCGGTGGGTGCCGCGACGAGCGCGGCGGGGAACAGCACCGCCGCAGAAAGGACTCTTACCAGCAACTTCATGAGATGTGACCCTACGCTGCGCAGCGACACCTACGCTATGGCGCATGAAATTGATCGCCGCGGCCGCGTTGGCCGGTGGACTGCTGGCGGCACCGTTGAGCGTTGTCGGTGCGGGTTTGCCGTCGGCCTCGGCATCGCCGTCGACGTGTGACGGGCTGGAGTGCGTCCCCTACGTCAAGCGGGGCGTGCAGGCCGGCGATCGCTGCAACCAGTCCATCCGGTTCAACTTCGGTCTGGACGCGGCAGGAAACACGATGCAGTGCAGCTCGAGGAGCAAGTGGATCTCCTGGCCGCCGCTGGTCGGAGTGCGCACGCTGCGGTCGGCATGCGACCAACCGTCCGCCTCTGCCCAGACCCCCGACGGCTACGCGCTGGCATGCAAGGGCGGGGCGTGGACGGCCGACCACACGGCCACGTTCTACCGCTAGCCGGCTACTGCGAGAAGGCCGCGGCGTTCCTTATCAACGGGAGCGTCGCCGACGTCGCGAAACCCGGCGGTGCCTCGCACACCGCCGGCACCGCGTTGAGGACCTGCATCGCGGTGGCGACGTTCGCGGACCGCACGTGCTCGGCCATTTCGGCGGCACGGCTGAAGCTCGCCAGCGAGAAGAAGTGGGTGCGCATCGACGGGTCGCCCTCGATGGTCAGCGTCCAACCGTGCTGCGGCGCCGGCCAGTGCTCGGGGTACTCGCCGCCGACGGTCCACAGCGTCTCGATCTCGATCCGTGGTTCGCCCTGCCGCAGCCCGGTCCAGCGCCAGCGTTGCCCCGCGGTGGTACCCGCGCGGAGCACGTGGTCGAATATCTGGTGATCCTGTTGTGCGGCAACAGCTTCGACAGAAGCGGTCACCTCGTCGAGACCGGCACCCAATTCGTCACCGAGGAACCACACCTGCTCGCTGAACAGCGCGCTGTTGAAGGACAGGAATTCCGTTGCCGTCGGCGTGATTTCGTCGACCGGGCGACCGAAGCACATGTTGTCGAACGTGATCGCGGTGCTCTCGTACACCGACCAGTCCGCCCGCTCCTGCAGCGTGATCTTCTCGATGGTGCGGCTCATGCCCGACAGCGCCAGCGGCAGCACCCCGGACAGGTTCCCCGGGTTCAGGCCGCTGCCGTGCACTGAGCTGTGTCCCGTCGCGCAGGCCGCCTGTAACCGGTCTCTGTCGTCGGGCGGCAGACGGCGCGGATGGAAGAGAAATGCCGTCGTTGCAACGTTTTTGCCGCTGGCCAGGAGGGCGCACACCTCGTCGAGACGGGCGATGCGCGGCGTGTAGAGCACGCAGTCGGCATCGAGCGTAAGCAGCGCGTCGACGTCGCGGGTGGCGGCCACCCCGATCGGTTCTCGTCCGACGAGTTCACCGAGGTCGGCACCGTCCTTGTCCTCGGAGTAGACCTTGGCGCCGACGAGCTGCAGGTCGGTTCTGCGGTCCAGGATCGCGGCGATCATCTCGGTGCCGACCGCGCCTGTACCCCACTGGATCACCCGATACACGCCCGGACCGTAGCAGGATGGGCAACGTGACCAATCGTGTTCAGGAATTGCTCGGTGTCCGCTATCCCGTGGTGCAGGCACCGATGACCTACATCGCCCGCGCCGAGCTTGCCGCGGCGGTGTCCGAAGGCGGCGGGCTCGGCATGATCGAGACGCTGACCCCGCAGGGCCGCGAAGACCTCGTCCGGGTGCGGACACTCACCGATCGGCCGGTCGCGGCGAACCTGATGATCCAAGGCTGGAAACGCGATCCGTCCATCGTCGACGTGCTGGTCGCCGCCGGGGTGCGGCACGTCTTCACCTCCGCGGGTGATCCCGCGCTGTTCACGTCACGGCTGCACGACGCCGGCATGACGGTCGTCCACGTGGTGGGTTCGTTGAAGGCGGCGTTGAAGGCCGCCGACGCCGGTGTCGACGCGCTGGTGGTCGAAGGCGTGGAGGGCGGCGGGTTCAAGTCCGCGCTCGGGGCCTCGACGATGGTGCTGCTGCCGCTGGTGGCCGAGCGGGTGGACCTCCCGATCATCTGCGCCGGCGGGGTGTGCGATGCCCGCTCGTGCGCGGCCGCGGTGGTGTTGGGCGCCGAAGGTGTGCAGATGGGCACCCGCATGCTGGCCAGTGTCGAAGCGGCAGTGCACGCGAACTTCAAGGACGCGATCGTCGCCGCCGACGACGCGGGCACGGTGATGCTCAGCGTGCCGGGCAACCCGACGATGCGGGTGCTGCGTACCGGGCTGGCCGCGACGCTGAGCGACCAAGGCGAACAGGCCGAGTTGCTCGGTCGTATCAACGATCTGTACTTCGAGGGCGACCTGGATGCCAGCGTCGCCAACACCGGTCAGGTGTCGGCGCGGATCACCGGCTTGGAGCCGGTCGCCGAGATCGTGCGGCGCACATGGACCGACGCCGGGGCCGTGCTGGATTCGGCGCGCGAGCGGATCAGGTGACGGGGCGGCCGGTGACCCGGTCGATCACCTGTTGCGCCTTTCGGTGCAGCTGGTCGTTGGCCACCTTGGCGTTGCGCACGGCGGGGCCGGCGGGATCGTCGTCGTCGAGTTCGCCCAGGAAGTCGCACAGCTGAGCGAGCGCCATGTCCGCCGCGTCGACGACATCGCGCACCCGCGCGGCGAGTTCGTCGCGCGGGCCCGGCACACCAGGGTCGGTCACAGCCGGAGCCTACGCCGGTGCGCGTTACGGTGGTGATATGACAGTGAAAAGGATTCTGTGCTTTGGAGATTCGCTGACATGGGGTTGGGTGCCGGTCGCTGACGGCATGCCGACCGAGCGCTTCCCGGCCGATGTCCGGTGGACCGGCGTGCTGGCCGACCGGCTGGGTGACGGCTTCGAGGTCGTCGAGGAGGGGCTGTCGGCGCGCACCACCAATCTCGACGATCCGACCGACACACGGCTCAACGGCGCGAAGTATCTGCCGTCGTGTCTGGCCGGCCATCTGCCGCTGGATCTGGTGATCCTGATGCTGGGCACCAACGACACCAAGGCGTACTTCCATCGCAGCCCCCTGGACATCGCCCTGGGCATGTCGGTGTTGGCGACGCAGGTGCTCACCAGCGCCGGCGGCGTCGGCACCGGCTATCCCGCGCCGCAGGTGCTGGTGGTCGCGCCGCCGCCGATGTCGGCGACGCCGCATCCGTGGTTCCGGCTGATCTTCGAGGGCAGCCAGGACAAGACCGCGCGTCTGGCCGAGGTGTACAGCGCGATGGCGTCCTTCATGAAGGTGCCGTTCTTCGATGCGGGCTCGGTCATCTCCACCGACGGCGTCGACGGGGTGCATTTCACCGAGGAGAACAACCGGGCGCTCGGCGAGGCGCTCGCGGAGCAGGTGACGCAGTTGATCTGAGGGTTTCGATGTCTGTGCTCGAAGGTATCCAGCCCGCATGGCCCGAACCCGGGCCGGCTGCACTGCGGAAGGACGCAACATGGGTGCCGACGACAAGGCAAGCAACAAGGTCGACGACCTCGGCGGCAAGGCCAAAGAGGGTGTCGGCAAGCTCACCGGTGACAAGAGCACCGAGAACGAGGGCAAGGTCGACCAGGCGAAGTCCAGCATCAAGGACGCCGGCGAGAAGATCAAAGACGCGTTCAAGAAGTAGACCGCTCTAGCAGTCAGCCCTGTCATCACGTGATGACAGGGCTGACTGCGTATGGCGGTGGCGGAGGGATTTGAACCCTCGGACGGGGGTTACCCGTCACACGCT
Organism: Mycobacterium sp. SMC-4; assembly: GCF_050205565.1. Classification (GTDB taxonomy): domain Bacteria; phylum Actinomycetota; class Actinomycetes; order Mycobacteriales; family Mycobacteriaceae; genus Mycobacterium. The sequence goes on from NZ_JBNMQU010000017.1 coordinate 49,087, forward strand.
TTCGAGGCGTGCTCCTTAGGCCGCTCGGACACGCCACCGTGTGGCAGCTTACCGACCCACCCGCCACGATCCCAAACCGCGAGGCGCCGCCAGTGTGCGCACAGATCGCCAACGGGGCCGGAATCGCAATCTGGGCGCACACGATCGCTCACCGCTGCCGGGCGAAGAACTCCTCCAGCGGGCGCGCGCATTCAGCGGCCAGCACGCCGCCGCGCACCTGCGGGCGGTGCGTCAGTCGCCGGTCGCGCACCACGTCCCACAGCGAGCCCACCGCGCCGGTCTTGGGCTCCCAGGTGCCGAACACCAGCCGCCCGATCCGGGCCATCACCAGCGCGCCGGCGCACATCGTGCAGGGTTCGACGGTCACGGCCAGCGTCGCGCCTTCCAGCCGCCAGCCGTCGCCGAGCACCGCGGCCGCCGAGCGCAGGGCGAGGATCTCCGCGTGCGCGGTGGGATCGCCGAGCGCCTCGCGTGCGTTCGCGGCGCGCGCCAACTCTGTGCCGTCTGCGGCGACGACGACGGCGCCGATCGGCACGTCACGCTCACCGGCGGCCGAAGCCGCCTGCAACGCCGCCCGGATCAGATCCTCGTCGGCGGAATTCACCTGCCCATACGGTCCAGGACCGCCGACAACTCGTCGGCGAACCCCATCTCGCGGGCAATCCGGCCGACCTGCTCGTCGGCGTACAGGTCGGTCTCGGACAGGATCACCGACAGCACCGGTTCGGGCAGCCCGACATCGGAGAGCACCGCGAGGTCGCCCTCTTCGAACGGGTCGGCGTCGTCGAGTTCGTCGTCGTCGATATCGGCGTCGAGCCGCTCGAGCACCTCGGCGGCGATGTCGTAGTCCAGCGCGGCCGTCGCGTCCGACAGCAGCAGCCGGGTGCCGCGCGGCGCGGGTCGCACGATCACGAAGAACTCGTCGTCGACGTCGAGGATCCCGAAAACCGCTCCGGCGCTGCGTAGTTCGCAAAGCTCCGTTTCGGCCGCCGTCAAACTGCTCAACGCCGCCGGCCGCATCGGGCTGCATCGCCACTTGCCGTCCTCGCGGACGACCGCCACACCGAAGCCGTCAGGAACGTCGACCGCCTGCTGCTGTGTCTGTGCACGCTGCGCTCCCATGGCAGCTAACCGTAGTCCTGAGTCAACGCGTTGACCAGCGAGTCCGCGCCGCCTGGCCGCCGCCGCCACGGGCCGGTGTGCCAACCTGGAAACCGTGGCGAAGACACCGGTGTGCGTGCTCGGTCTGGGCCTGATCGGCGGCTCTCTGATGCGTGCGGCCCGCCAGGCCGGGCGCGAGGTGTTCGGGTACAACCGGTCGGTCGAGGGCGTCGACGCTGCCTGCGCGGACGGCTACGACGCGTCGGCCAACCTCGACGCAGTCCTCCAGCGTGCCGCCGAGACGAACGCGCTGATCGTGGTCGCGGTACCGGTCCCCGCACTGCCCGTGATGCTGCGTCACATCCGTGCCGTCGCGCCACAGTGCCCGCTGACCGACGTGACGAGCGTGAAAGGCGCCGTGCTCGACGAGGTCGCCAAGGCCGGGTTGCTGGACCGGTTCGTCGGCGGCCACCCGATGGCCGGAACCGCGCACTCCGGCTGGGCGGCCGGTGACCCCGGCCTGTTCCACCACGCGGCCTGGGTCGTCAGTGTCGACGACCACGTCGACGCTGAGGTCTGGACCGAGGTGATGACGCTGGCGCTGGACTGCGGCGCGGTGGTGGTGCCGGCCCGCTCCGACGAGCACGACACGGCAGCGGCCACCATCTCGCATCTGCCGCACCTGCTCGCCGAGGCCCTGGCCACCACCGCCGGCGAGGTGCCGCTGGCCTTCGCATTGGCGGCCGGCTCGTTCCGTGACGGCACCAGGGTGGCGGCGACCGCGCCGGATCTGGTGCGCGCGATGTGTGAGGCCAACGCCGATCAGCTGCTGCCCGTGCTGGACGAGACGCTGCGGCTGTTGGCCGACGCGCGCGAACATCTCGCGCATCGGCAGTCGGTGGCCGAGCTGGTCGAGGCGGGTCATGCCGCGCGCATCCGCTACGAGCGCTTCGACCGGCCCGACATCGTGACCGTCGTGATCGGCGCCGAAGACTGGCGCGACGAACTGGCCGCGGCCGGTCGCGCCGGCGGCGTCATCAGATCCGCTCTGCCAACCCTGGGTAATCGACGATGAAGCCGTCCGCGTCGACCGAGATGGTGGTGTCGGCAACCGGCGAGTGCAGTTTGATCCCGTCACCACCGGGCGCGTAACTCATCTCGGCGCCGTCGACCGACAGCTCCGGCAGCACCCGCACGTAGACGACCGGCAGCGTGACCGGCGCACCGTCGAGGTGCAGCCCGAGGCGACGGATCGACAGGGAGTTGAAGAACGGGCTGAGCAGCACGTCGACGTCGAGCGCGCCGTCGAACGCGGAGCGCCGCGTCTGTCCCGCATGCTCCTGCACCAGCCACATGTTCTCTTCGTCGCGCGCGATGGAGAGCTGACGCTCGCGTTCGGCCAGCGTCACGGTCAGCGACAGCCGTTTGGTGGCGCCGTGCTCATCGGTGACCAGGTCGTAGGACGCGCTGAACGCCGGATGCGTCGAGGTCGCCGCGTTGACGATGCGGCCGTAGGCCTTGATGCGTTTACCGGAGAGCTGCACACGCGTCGACTCCATGCGCGGCTCATGGTGAGCCCGCCAGGTCAGGACTGACCGGTGCACCTCGCGTTCGCCAGAGCGATCGGCTTCACTCATCCCTCTACCGTATGCGACGGCTTCCGGCGGTCGCCGCCGGATGCACCGGATCGCGGTGCGACGGTCTCCAGAGTCACCTCGTCACCAAGGAACGGCTGCGGCATCCGGCGCAGCCGGTCCCATCGGCCGCTGCCCGGGACCGAGAGCCACACCGCGAACGCGAGCACTGCGTCGAGGAGCAACGCGAGCGCGGTCACCATCAGGGCGCCGACCAGCGCCAGATAGAACTCGCGGACCTTGATGCCGTCGATCAGGTAGCGGCCCAGCCCGCCGAGGCTGGCGTAAGCCGCGACCGTCGCGGTGGCGACCACCTGCAGCGTCGCGGTGCGCAGCCCGCCGAGGATCAGCGGCATCGCATTCGGCGTCTCGACGCGCAGCAGGATCCTGCGTTCGGTCATGCCCATCGACCGGGCGGCGTCGACGACGGTCCGGTCGACGTTCGCGATGCCCGCATAGGTGCCGGCCAGCAGCGGCGGGATGCCGAGCAGCATCAGCGCCACGGTGGGCCCGACGAGTCCCAGACCCCAGAGCAGCACACCGAGGAGCAGCACACCGAGCGTCGGCAGGGCGCGTAACGCGTTGACTCCGGTGACGACGAGGAAGGTGCCGCGTCCGGTGTGCCCGATGACCATGCCCAGCGGTACGGCGATCAGTGCGGCGAAGACCACTGCGAGGGCGGTGTACTCGAGGTGCTCGGCGATGCGCGCGGTCAGTCCGGCCGGTCCACCCCAGTTGGCTGCGGTGAAGATGAACGACAACGCGTCCTGCAGGAAGTTCATGCGGCCGCTCCCGCCTTCGCCTTGGGGCTGCGGTCGGCCCGAGTCCAGGGGGTCAGCATCTTCCCGATGACCATGATCAGAGTGTCGATGACGATGGCGAGCACGAAGATCGCGATGATGCCGGCGATGATCTGGTCGCTCTTGTTGGCCTGGTAGCCCTCGGTGAACCACGTGCCGAGCCCGCCGATGCCGATCACCGAGCCGACCGCGACCATGGAGATGTTCGTGACGGCCACCACCCGCAGGCTGGCGATCAGCACCGGAAGCGCCAGGGGCAGTTCGACTCTCAGCATCCGGGTCAGAGGCTTGTAGCCGACCGCGGTGGCGGCGTCGAGGACTGCCGGGGACACCGCGTCGAGGGCCTCCGGCACCGCGCGCACCAACAGCGCCACCGTGTACAACGTCAATGCCACGATGACGTTGGCTTCATCGAGGATGCGGGTCGGGATGATCAGCGGCAGCACCACGAACAGCGCCAGCGACGGGATCGTGAAGACGATGCTGGCGGTCACGGTGGTCAGTCGCCGCAGTACCGTCGTGCGTTGCACGAGCGCACCGAGCGGCACCGCGATCAGCAGGCCCAGCACGATCGGAATCAGCGACAACCGCAGGTGGATCACTGCCAACGTCCACAGGTCGTCGAGGTGGGTGACCAGGTAGCGCACCGGCTCAGCCTTCGGCTTGCCGGGCGGTGCGCTGCTTGTCCAGCGCGTCGATCACGTCGTCGGCGCGGATCCCGCCGATGACCTGGCCGTCTGCGTCGACAGCCACTCCGAGCCCCGAGGGCGAGGACAGCGCGGCATCCAAGGCCAGCCGCAACGTGCCGTCGGGCCGGAACAGAGACCCGCCCGCAGTGGTGCTGTCGTAGAGCGAGCGTCCGTCGCGGTGCAGGGCGACGCCGGCGGCGTTGATCCATCCGTACGGTGTGCCGTCGGGCCGGGTCACCAGCACCCAGTCGTCGGGACCGAGTGTCAAAGAGTCGATTTCGGGTTCGCCGACGTGGCGGATGTCGAGCAGCGGCACGCCGGTCGCGTGGAAGAACTGCAGACCCCGGTATCCACGGTCGGCGCCGACGAACGCGGCGACGTCGTCGTCGGCCGGATTGGACAGCAGCCGCGCGGGTGCGTCGTACTGGAGGAGCACTCCGCCGCGACCGAAGACCGCGACCCGCTCGCCGAGTTTGACCGCCTCGTCGATGTCGTGGGTGACGAAGACGATCGTCTTGCGCAGTTCGCTCTGCAGTCGCAGGATCTCGGTCTGCAGATCCTCGCGGACCACCGGGTCCACCGCGCTGAACGGTTCGTCCATCAGCAGGATCGGCGGGTCGCCGGCCAGGGCGCGTGCCACCCCGACCCGTTGCTGCTGGCCACCGGACAACTGAGCCGGATACCGGTCGGCCAGCTTGGGATCGAGCCCGACCCGCTCCATCACCGCGATCGCGGATTTGCGTGCGCTGCGGCGGGATTCGCCACGCAGCACCGGGACCGTGGCGACGTTGTCGACGACGCGCAGATGCGGCATCAGCCCGGCGCTCTGGATGACGTAGCCGATGCCGAGGCGCAGCTTGACCGCGTCGACCTCGGTGACGTCCTTGCCGTCGACGGTCAGCGTGCCCGACGTCGGCTCGATCATCCGGTTGATCATCCGCATCGAGGTGGTCTTGCCGCATCCGGACGGACCCACGAACACCGTGAGGGTTCCCGCAGGGACGTCCAGCGACAGGTCGTCGACCGCGACGGTGCCGTCGGGGTACGTCTTGGTGACGTGATCGAAGGTGATCATCACTTCCCCATCGGCTGATCGAAGCCGTTGTCGGTAACCCATTTCCGCGCCGCTTCGTCGGGATCGACGCCGCGGTTGCCTTCGACCGAGGTGTTCATCTCGATCAGCGCCTCGGTGGTCAGCTTCGCGCTGACGGCGTCGAGCACGGTCTTGAGTTCGTCGGACATCTTCTGCGACGCGACCAGGGGTACGACGTTCGCGGCCAGGAACGCGTTCTCGGGATCTTCGAGTACCACCAAGCGGCTCTGCTCGATCGCCGGTGAGGTGCTGAAGATGTTGGCTGCGGTGACGGTTCCGTCGGTGAGCGCCTTGACCGTCGCCGGCCCGCCGCCGTCGCTGATCGCGATGAAGTTGGCCGGCGCGATGTCCAGTCCGTACTTCTGTTTCAGACCGACCAAACCGGTTTGCCGAGTCTGGAACTCTGATGGCGCACCTATTTTCACCTCCGGTGAGCGCGCCGCCAGGTCGGCGATCGTCTTCAGATTCCAGCGTTGCGCGGTCTGCTCCGACACCGCGAGGGTGTCTTTGTCCTCGGCCGGCGACGGATACAGGATGGACAGCGAGCCCGGCAGTGCCTTCAGCAGACCCAACAGCACCTCGTCGGGTGTGGTGGCTGCGCTCTGGGCGTCGAAGTACTGCAACAGGTTTCCGGTGTACTCCGGGATCAGGTCGATCGAGTGATCCTGCACCGCCGGAATGTAGGTTTCCCGGCTGCCGATACCGAATTGGCGCGAGACAGTGAAGCCGTTGGCTTCCAGCGCCTGGGCGTAGATCTCGGCCAGGATCTTCGACTCGGTGAAATCCGCCGAACCGACCTTGATCGATTTCAGATCGCCCGAGATCTCGCCACCGCCGAGCGGGTTGGAGCTGCCACAGCCCGCCAACATCGCCGCGATCACGCCGAGAACGACGACGACGGCGGCCCTGGTTCGTCGGGTGCGATCCATCGGCTGACCTTACGTCACCTGCAAAGAGGTTTCATTCAGAGTGCAATGGGGCAATGATGAATCAATGACCAGCGATCCGTCCGCACCGGTGCCGGAGCCGTCTTCGTTCGACGCCCCCGTCACTCCCCCCATGGGGAGTGCCCTTCCGCCGCAGTCGGCGGTTCACCGCACCCGCGCCGCGGCGCTGTGGGTGTCGCTGGCGCTCGGGTTTCTCATCCTGGTCGTCTTGCTGATCTTCATCGCGCAGAACACCGAGTCCGCGGAGTTCGCGTTTCTCGGCTGGACCTGGAGCCTGCCGTTGGGCGTGGCGATCCTGTTCGCGGCCGTCGCCGGGGGGCTGCTCGCCGTGGCCGTCGGCGCCGTCCGGATGTTCCAGCTGCGGCGCGCGGCGAAGAAAAATCTCAAAGCCCACATGTGAGCGCGTGGCGCGTCACGACGGTCCCGTCATGACAGCTGTTCGAGACCCGCACTGATCAGCGGACCGACCGCTTCGTCGACCTTGTCGGTGTCGTCGGTGACGCCGGCCTCACGTGCGCGGTAGGCGATGCCCGCGGCGATGATCGCCAGCTTGAAGTAGGCCAGCGCCATGTAGAAGTCCCAGTGATCCAGGGAGTGTCCGGCAGCTTCGGAGTACTTCTGGGCCAGCCCGTCGGCGTCGGGGATCAGCGGCGACGCCCACGCGGCATCGCTGTGGACCAGGTTGAACATCGGATGGCGGTAGACACACATCAGCGCGGCGTCGCTGAGCGGGTCGCCGAGCGTCGACATCTCCCAGTCCAGGACCGCGATGACTCTGGTGGGGTCGTCGTTGTCGAGGATCGTGTTGTCGATGCGGTAGTCGCCGTGCACGATCGAGGTCCGGCTCTGCGGCGGCAGCGCCTCGCCGAGCAGCGCGTGCAACTTCCGGACGTCGGCATCGCGCGCGTCGTCGGTCCGTTTGACCAGATCCCACTGTGAGCCCCAGCGCCGCACCTGGCGCTCCAGGTAGCCGCTGGGCTTGCCGAAGTCACCCAGGCCGACCGCCTCGGGATCCACCGCATGCAGGTCGGCGAGCACCTTGATCAGCGCGTCGACACACGCGTGGATCGTCTGCTCGTCGCCGAGCGCCTCGAGTTGGTCGGTGTGACGCACCACCCGACCCGCGACGTACTCGACCATCTGGAACGGCGCGCCCAGCACGGAGTCGTCGTTGCGCATCGTGACCGCCTTCGCGACCGGCACCGCGGTGTCGGTCAGCGCGGCCACCACGCGGTACTCGCGGGCCATGTCGTGCGCTGATGGCGTCAGGCCGTGCAGCGGCGGACGGCGCAGCACCCATTGCGAGGCGTCGTCGCCGACCAGGAAGGTCAGGTTGGATCGGCCGCCGGCGATCAGTTCGGCACGCAGGTCACCGCTGCGGGGCACCCCGACCTCGCGCAGGTGTCGGTCCAGTGCGTTCAGGTCGAGTCCGTCGAGGTCGCTCACGGAGATGTGTCTACCACCGCTTACTTCGGGGCAGTAAGTCCCATACGTGTTCGATGCTGTTGACACCGGCCACCGCCAGTCGTCCGCTGCGTGACGACAGCACTCGCGTCACCGATGCGTAGTCCACGTTGAACGACAGCAGCCGCTCGGTGCCCAGGATCTGATGCAGCAGCACGTTGATCACGCCGCCGTGGCTGAACAGCGCGACGGTGTCGTCGTGCCCGGCGGCGGCGACCACGTCGTCGACCGCGGCGCGCACCCGGCCCAGGAACTCAGCTTCGTCGACGCCGCTGGGTAGCCGCCCGTTGATCAGCCGCTCCATTTCGTCGGGCCGCTCGGCAGCGATCTGCTCGATCGGGATGTAGTGCGTGAGATCGCGGTCGTACTCGGCGAGCCGCTCGTCCACTTCGACGGGCAGGTCCAGCGCGTCGGCGACCGGTTGCGCGGTCTCGACTGCGCGCACCTGGGGGCTGCTGACCAGGCGGGTGATCGGGAACCGGGCCAGCGCGTCGGGCAGGCGCTTGGCCTGCGCGACGCCCTCCGGGGCGAGCCGGGGATCGGAGCCCTGCCCGGGCTCGCTGCGCAACGGCAGCGCATGTCGGACCAGAAGCAATTGCACCGTGTCACCATAGGGCGCGTGGGTGGATATGCCGATTCGCTGTTCGACCTGACCGACCGAGTGGTCCTGGTGACCGGTGGCAGTCGTGGCCTGGGCCGGGAGATGGCCTTCGCCGCGGCGCGCTGCGGTGCCGACGTCGTGATCGCCAGCCGCAAGTACGACGCGTGCGTGGCCACGGCCGAGGAGATCACCGCCGAGACCGGCCGCGCCGCGCTGGCGCACCAGGTGCACGTCGGGCGGTGGGATGAGCTCGACGGGCTGGTCGACGCGGCATACGACCGGTTCGGGCGGGTGGACGTGCTGGTCAACAACGCCGGGATGTCGCCGGTGTACGACTCGCTGAGTTCGGTGACCGAGAAGCTGTTCGACTCGGTGCTGAACTTGAACCTCAAAGGGCCGTTCCGGTTGTCGGTGCTGGTCGGCGAGCGCATGGTCGCCGACGGTGGCGGGTCGATCATCAACGTCAGCACGCACGGCTCGCTGCGTCCGGATCCGTCCTTCATCCCGTATGCCGCAGCCAAAGCGGGCTTGAACGCGATGACCGAGGCGCTGGCGCTGGCCTACGGACCGAGCGTGCGGGTCAACACGTTGATGCCCGGGCCGTTTTTGACCGACATCAGCAAGGCGTGGAACTTCGACACCGCGGAAGCCTTCGGCGGCAGTGCGTTGAAGCGCGCCGGCGAGCCTCACGAAATCATCGGCGCTGCACTGTTTTTGATGTCGGACGCGTCGAGCTTCACCTCTGGCTCCATCGTGCGCGCCGACGGCGGCATCCCCTAGTCCCGCGGAGATCAGGGGGTGACGATGTTGAAGTCGGGGTCCGGCCGGTCCAGCACCGACAGAAGGGTTCTGAGGTTCCCGGCGTCACCGTCGATTTCGAGTCCTTCAGACGTGGTGTCCCCGAGCGCCAGCGTGAGCAGTCGCAGCTTCGACGCCAGGCGCACGGTGGTCTGGGCGGTCGACGCGTCGGCAGGTACCTGACGGTAGACCAGCACACCGTTGCGCAGCGTCAGGCGAAAGTTGTTACCGGCGTCGGCGAACGAAATGTCGATGGCCAGGTCGAGATCCCATGCGCGGGGGCCGTTCACGCTGATCGCTGTCTTGAGTCAAGAAGTTGGCAGGGTTTCGTGGGTTATGGGGTGAAGGTAGGCCTGCTGCGGGGTGCGGTCATTTAGGGCCTGGTGGGGTCGGATGGTGTTGTAGATGATGCGGAAGCGGTGGGCTTCCATGTCGAGGGCATCACCGTCGCCGATGTAGCCGCGGAAGAGGTGTTCGTATTTGAGCGTCTCGAAGAACCGCTCGATGACGCCGTTTGTTTGTGGTGATTTTATGCGTGTGCGGATGTGGCGTAGGAGCGGGTCTGGGCCGGTGAACAATGTCCGGAAATCTCTCCCGCGGTAGCAGGAGCCGTTGTCGGACACGATGGCTATGGGTGCTGGGGTGCGGCCGATGGTGTTGTCGTTCTCGTCGAGGACGTCCATTAGGCCGCGGTCCTGGCGTAGGTCGGCAAGGTGGAGCACGCGGCTGGCTTCCTCAACGGCTATCCGGACGCAGTGCACGGCGTCGCGGCCACGACTGGTCGGCGTGACAGTGATGGCCAGGCAGTACTTGGTGACGTAGTCGATGACCGCGCTGATCCGCCAGATCCCACCGTGGGCGGTTTCGAACTCGGAGAAATCGGTCTGCCAGACTCGGTTGCGTTCGCTTGGAGGGTCGTGAAATACCTGACGGCGCAGCGCAGCCCATGACTTTCGGTCGGCGCGGAAGCCTTGCGGCAGCAACAGACCTCGGCGCCGTAGGGCTCGCTGCACCGACGAATTGGTGACTTCATGGCCATCGGCGCGCATCAGAGCTGCGACCTTGCGATAGCCCCAAGCTGGCCATTGTTCAGCGTATTTAGCGGCCATCTCCTCGATACAGTCAACCACTGGCGATGGCCACGGACCTTTGGGCGGATCCCCAGCGCGCAGCCGAGCCAACCGACGCCGGTAGGTCCGTTCCGGGATGCCGGCTAAGAAGGCGAACCTCGAAACCGGCAGGCCTGCTGCCTCTCTTAGGATTTCGAGGTCTTGGAAGGGACCTGGTCAGCTAAGGCAGCACCGCGCTGCCAGATCCGTAATTGGACTGTCGCTTCAGCCAAGGCCAGTTTGAGTTGTTCATTCTCCATCCGTAGCCGACGCTGCTCAGGGCTGCCCGCCGTGTGCGCGGCTCCGCCGGGCACTTCCTGCATCCGCTCGGCACCGGCCTCTAGGAACTGATGCTTCCACTTGGTCACCTGATTTGATGACACCCCACACCGCCGGGCCGCCTCAGCCCCGGTCATCTCCCCGGCCAGCACAGCCAATACCAGTCGGGTCTTCTCCTCGGCAGCAATCTTCGTTCGTCGCGATCTGACCATCCCTCACTCAACCTCCTCAACACCGGCCGCGTTGCGGATATCGCGACCCTGTCAAAAAGTTTGAGTCAGTGGATCGCCAGCACGTCGAACATCTGCTCGGGTGTCAGCTGGCTGACCATGGACGCCGAATTCGCCTGCACCGGAGTGCCGAAGTTGCCGTCGCGCAGCTCGGTCGCACCGGCCAGGAAGAAGTTGCGCCAGGTCGCCGTCTCGGCGCCGTAGGCCAACTGCTCGAGGGTGTCGGCGTACAGCGCGCGCGCACTGCTGTGGTTGTCGTCGGTGAACATCACGTGATCGAGTAGAGTTGCTGCCCAACGAAAGTCGCCATCGTCGAACGCGTGTTGGGCCAGCTCGACCACCCGGTCGATGCCGCCCATCGCCTCGACGTAACGCGGCCCGATCGCTTCGGGCGGGTGCGGCCACAACCGGGCCGGGTTGCCGTCGAACCAGCCCATGTAGCGCTGATAGATCGCTTTGACGTTGTGGCTGACCGAGCCGTAGTAGCCACGCGCATGCCAGGCCTGCTCCAGCGCCGGCGGCATCGCGAAGTTCTCGGCGATCTCGATGCCGGTGTAGCCCTGGTTCAGTTGGCGCAGCGTCTGGTCGTGCAGGTACGCATACAGATCGCGTTGCAGGGAAAGGAATTCGACGATGTTGTCACGACCCCACGTCGGCCAGTGGTGCGAGGCGAAGACGACATCGGCGCGGTCGACGAATGTGTCGATCGCCTCGGTCAGATAACCGGCCCAGCCGTGCGGGTCACGGACCAGCGCACCGCGCAACGTCAGCAGGTTGTGCAGGTTGTGCGTTGCGTTCTCGGCCATACACAACGCGCGGAAGCGCGGGAAGTAGAAGTGCATTTCGGCCGGCGCCTCGGTGCCCGGCGCCATCTGGAACTCGATCTCGACACCGTCGATGACGTGGATTTCGCCGGTCCGGCGAATATCGACGGTCGGCACGATGATCGCCACCTCCCCCGTCGACGGGGTCTGGCCGAGTCCACACCCGACCTGGCCGCGCGGACCCCGCTTGAGGACGGTGCCGTACATGTATGCGGCGCGACGGGTCATCGCAGTGCCGGCGTAAACGTTCTCCTGCACCGCATGTGCGGTGAAGCCCTCCGGTGCCAGCACCGGGACCTTCCCGGCGTCGACGTCGGCCTGCGTCGTCACCCCGAGCACTCCCCCGAAGTGATCGACATGGCTGTGGGTGTAGATCACCGCGGTGACGGCACGATCTCCGCGGTGTTCGCGATACAGCGCCAACGCCGCGGCAGCCACCTCGGTGGACACCAGCGGATCGATCACGATGATGCCGGTGTCGCCCTCGACGAAGGTGATGTTGGACAGGTCGAGACCGCGCACCTGGTAGATGCCATGGACGACTTCGTAGAGGCCCTGCTTGGCGACGAGCTTCGACTGCCGCCACAGGCTCGGATGCACCGTTGGCGGTGCCTCTCCGTCCAGGAACGCGTAGACGTCGTTGTTCCACACCACCCGCCCGTCCGCCGCTTTGACGACACACGGCTGCAGGGCGGCGATGAAGCCGCGGTCGGCGTCGGCGAAGTCCCGGGTGTCGTGGAACGGCAGCGTCGTCAGGTGCTGCCGGTGCGCTGCCTCGATCGTCGGGGTGGGGGGCTTGCTGTCCATATCGGCAGATTGCCACGCGAGCCACCCCGCGGTGCTTGACTTGGGCCATGGATGTTCGCCGAGTCGTCACCGGACACGATGCGTCCGGAAAGTCTGTGTTCGTCAGCGACGAGAAGGTCGCTCCTCGAGTGCCCAAGCTGCTGCCCGGCTCCGAATTCACGCTCCTGTGGGGCGGCGACGAAGCCCCGCGCTTCCCCGACGATGGGTCAATGCCGCAGTGGCGTACCTACTTTCCGCCGGTCGGCGGGTTTCGCTTCTCGACGTTCACCCTGCCACCACATGCCACGGCGACCGGGGACCCCGAGCAGCTCGACGCCGAGGAGATGCTGGCCGACGCGGAGGAGAAGCTGCCCGGGCTGCTCGGCTACATGGATCTCGAGGATCCAGGGATGCACACCACCGACACCATCGATTTCGAGGTCGTACTCGAAGGCACGGTGATCCTCGAACTCGACGACGGCGCGGAGGTCACGTTGCAGCCCGGGGACACCGTCGTGCAGAACGGGACGCGCCACCGCTGGCGCAACCCCGGTGACACCCCGGCGCGGTTGGCCCTGTTCGTGTGCGGGGCCCACCACGAAAACGTCACCCGGCCCTAAACGCGGCGTTCGAGCCGGTGTAGCTCGACGTCACGCAGCGCTCCGCTGCGCAGCGTCGCGGTCATGTACGTGCAGTACGGCTGGCGACGCCGGTCGGTCGGCGAGCCGGGATTGAGCAGCCGCAGCCCTGTCTTCGCCGTCGTGTCCCAGGGAATGTGGCTGTGGCCGAAGACGAGAACGTCGGTGTCGGGATACTCGCGTGCCATCCGCGCTTCGCGGCCGGTCGCCGCTCCGGTCTCGTGCACGACCGTGAACCGCAACCCGTCGAGTACGACGTCGGCGCGCTCGGGCAGGCGGCGGCGCAGCTCAGGCCCGTCGTTGTTACCCCAACACGCGACCAGTCGCTTGGCGCGGACCTCGAGCTGGTCGAGCAGATCCGGTTCGACCCAGTCCCCGGCATGAATCACCACATCGGCGGCGTCGACCTCAGTCCACACCTGCGCAGGCAGGTCCTTGGCGCGTTTGGGCAGGTGCGTGTCGGCAATCAGCAGAAGGCGCACACGTCCAGGGTAGGTGGGCGGTTGAATTGGTGCGCCGAGCCCCCGGGAGGACGAAATAGGCTGGCTGTCGATAACAGAGGTGCAACGGCTGGATGCAAAATGACGGTCAATGGCTGACGACAGTTTCGCCCAAAAGTCCTGTCGATCGTCGGCCCCACCCTTTCTCGACTCGGGTTCACTGTCGACGAAGTCGACGGCCAGGTCGATGAAGGAGGGCGTAGCGGGGCGGTCGTCTATTTCCGAAGTCAGAGCTGCAAGCTTCAGATCTACTGGTCAGCCCGGGAGGGGGAAATCAACTGCATGCTCGCCCCGCTAGACGCCCCAACGAACACGGTCTCTACAACCGCTCGAATACATGGCACTACCTCACTGAATTCCTACCGGCTCCTGAGTTACCTCTCGAAGAACTGGTAGAGACGCTCCGGGCGGAACGTTCGAATTTCGAAGACTCGACCCAGTGGCTACGCTGGATTGCCCGGCGCATCGAACAGCATTGCAGGTCCGCATCGGCAGGCATTCGAAAACTCAACGGCTGATATGCAGGGACAACGGCACTGTGTGGGTTCGCCAAGGAGCTGTCCCCGATGAACGCGAGAGAAGCAGCAGCATTTCTGACTCCCGCATTGACTCGATACGGGTTGCAACTCGGCGAGATCGATGACCGTGTTGTGTATTGCGGACGGCCGGCGTGGGCCATCTACTACGACGGTGCAGATTGCAATGTCCAGCTGTGTTGGTCAGCCCGCGACGGTGGCATCGACTTCATGCTCGGGCCCTGCGATGCCCGTCGCTCCTTCGGGTTGGCCGACCACTCGGGAACCTGGCGGTTCATGCTGTGTCTCACCGACGTCGAAGACAATCTGCCAACCCCGGGACCAGTGGCCGACGACGTGACACTGCTTACCTGGCTACAGCAGCTCTTCGAAATCCATTTCCGTGCGGCGCGAGCGAGAATTGTCAATGGGTGCTAGCCGTTATCTCGGCAATAGACGCGCCTCGCATCGGGAAGGCAAGTGTCCGACAATTGATCGAGGACGGAGTATCGAGTGACTGCGCCCCCAATTTCCAACGAACTTGTGGACTGGGCACATCTGTGCGGTTTTGCCGTTACGCCCAACAGCGTTACCGAAGCAGCACTGTTCGCGTCGGAACCTGGCGGCGAGACTCGCTGTTACATACGGGCAGCGCCGAACGGTGGATTTACCCTCACGTCCACGGACCGCGCGTCGGCAGAACAGTTCGAACTGCACGCGACGTCGATGCCCACGATGGAACGCTATCTGATGGGGCTATTTGGTTATGGCTACCGATCAAAGCACCGCTTGCAAAGATTGAGACCCTTGAGAGATCTGAATGAACTTGCGGCGGGGTACAAGATTGTTCCGGGCGATCCCGACGGGTACTGGGAATTATTCAACCGCTCGGGTGAACTGATGGCACGTGCCCTCGGCAAGGTCAGCAGCATCAGTACTTTCGTCCGACTTTCCCATCTGCTCGAATCCTCGCTCTCAGATATCCGCCGGTCCTATGAAAGTTCCGACGGATCACCGCTTTTCACAGTTGTACCGACAGACGGCACCGCGTCACGTCGGCCATCCGTCGCCCGAGAGTGAACGGTAGGCCGTTGGTCCTGGCGTCCCCGTTGTTGCAGTCACGCCAGCCGCTCAGCAGGCCGCGGGTCGGAGCGGCGCCAAATTGGCGCACAGGACCCATCCCGGCGGCGATTAGGCTGCTGAATCGGGGCCGTCGAGTTGTGAGGATGTGATGGGACGTTCGGTGGAGGTCGTCGTCTCGGAGTTGCACGCGGCCGCAGCACGCCTGCGCGACGCTGGTCAACGGCTGCAGGACGGGTTATCGAGCGTGGACCTGGAGACTCAGCAGTTGTTGGGGTCGGGCTGGAAGGGTGACGCAGCATCGGCTTACGCCACGGCGTGGGATCAGTGGCACGGCGGGGCGGGCCAGGTGGTGCGCGGCCTACAGACCATGTCCGAGCTGCTGACCATCGCCGGCAAGGAGTACGCCAAGACTGATGAACAGTCGGGCCAGATGCTGGATTCGACGATGCAGGTCGACGGTTCGGGGGGCGGCTCCGGTGGTGCCGCGACCCCTGCCGGCCACAACACCAGCAGCCCCGCAGCGACTACGCAGGAGTCCGCTCTGGCGGACCAGATGGGCCTCGAACCTTCTTCTCCCGCGAGCGGCTCGGCGACAGAACAACTGCCGGCACAAATGGCCGGTGGTGCGACACAGGCCGGCCAGATGGCCTCAGGGACAGCGCAACAGGCCGTCCAGGTGGCTGGTGGTCTGGTTCAACAGGCCGTGCAACTGGCCGTCGAATCCGCGTCCGGCGACGAGGGGTCCGAGCCTCCCGACAGTCCGTCCGGGCGTGCCGACTCGACACCGCCCGCCGACGAACCCCCGCCGGCGGAGTAGGCGCGGCAATGCTCGTGGTGGACTTCGCACAGCTGCGCGCGGCGATCAGGCATATGGAGGAGTTCGGCCAGGAAGTGGCCGCATGCCTCGAAGAGGTGGAGCAGGCCATGGCCGCTCTGCGAACGTCGTGGCATGGTGACGGGTCCGACGCCCAGGCGCAGGCGCAGCAGCAATGGGAGGACGGCGCCGAACAGATGAAGACGGCGCTGACGGCGTTGCAGCGGATCGCAGAAGGCGCTGACAAGAACTATTCGGACGCGGTGAACAAGAACGGCCAGATGTGGCAGGCCTGATCGCACATGCGCATCGAGGTTGAACCGGACGCGTTGATCGGCGCCGGTCAACGCATGGGATCGCTGGGTTCGCAACTGAGGATGCTCTCGGATGCGCTGGGTGCGGCGCTCGGCGGGGGAATCGCCTCCGGTCTGGACCCTGCCGGCGTGAACTTCGGCATGAAGTACGGCCGCCAAGCTCAGGAGTTCGCCAACGCGATCGCCGATGCCGCGAATGCGTTCACATCCGTCGGACTTCTGTTAGAGGCAACGGGTTACAACTACAAGAACGCCGATGCCGCGTCGACGATCGGCGGGCCGGGACCGTCGGGCGGGGTCAGCGGCGAACCCGGCAAAGCGGAACAGGCCCACGTACCGATGGGTCCCAACGGCTCGATCGTTCCACCGCCGGCGAAGTGGCACCTGGTCCAGCCCCTGTTGCAGGCACTGCCCGGGGTGGGAATGTTCGCAGGTGCGGCGATGACTTGGCCGTCGGGCAACGCGGCACTGATGCGGCTGACCGCCACCCAGTGGCGCAACTTCTCGAACGGATTCGCCGCGATCGAACCGCAATTGACCGGGATCAAGGCCGCCGTGCAGGCTCAGTCCATTCCCGAGGGCGCCACCATTCTCTCCGCCCTCGACAACCTCGGCCAGGCGATCTCATCCCTAGGAGAGGCGGCTTCGTCTGTAGCCCAATCGGTTTCGGATTTCGCGACCGGTGTGCAAGACACCCAGGACGCCATCCGGCGACTTTTGGACAGGCTGTCGATCGGCGGTCTGTGGGACACCGTGACGGGGTTCCTCACGGGTGAGGGTGACGACATTCTGCGCGAGGTGGCTCGCGATGTCGGGACCGTCCTCGACAACTTCCAACAGCAGGTCAAGGGCATCGTCGGACTCCTGGAAGAGCTCGTCATCGTCATAGGGGATGCGGCCACCGCCTTCCAGAAGTGGATTCGTCCCGTCCTGGTCGAACACTTCGGTGAGGGAGTGGGCGGATTCCTCGCCGATGTGGTGAAGGTGCGGACCGACTTCTCCGTCGGCGCTGTGACCGGGCTGATCAACACAGTGTCTGGAGTGGTGGCGCTGGCTGACGCCGACACGTGGAAGGGCATGGCTGAACTCGCGGCGTCGGTGGCTCAGGATCCCACCACGCTGCCGGGCGTGCTGGCCAATATGGGTAAAGAGTTCGTGGCCTGGGACAAGTGGTCGGGCGATCATCCTGGCCGCGCTGCGGGTGAGGCAGCGTTCAACATCGGGTCACTGTTCGTCCCAGGCGGCGCGCTGACCAAGACGGGCAGTGTCGCCAAGAGCTTGAGTCTGTCCCGACGAGTGCTGGAAGAAGGACGGCTGCCGCAGCTCGGAGAGGTGGGCAGCTGGACGCGCGGTACACCCAATGTCGGTGCGCCACCAAGACTTCCGGAAGTTCCGCCGGTCCGTCCGGGGCCGACGCCGCCGTTGTCCCGGCCCGATACACCAGCCGGCGCCGGTCCTGGCCGTGTAGGAGAGTCGGCTCCGTCCTCTCCAGGTGCTGGGCCGTCACGGCCAAGCACTGACGGCGGGGCAGGGCAACGCGCACCGGTCGAGCAGCCCGGTCGCGGATCCGACGCATCGGCGCCCCGTCCAGAACCGTCGCGGGCGCCAGAGTCCGGAACACCTTCTCCCACCCAGTCGAACGGCCAGGCCGCGCCCTCTGCCGTAGAGCCTCAGAGCACGCTCCCGGCGCCAGTCGGCGATGGATCGGGTCAGCAATCGTCTTCTCCGCCCGGAGGTCCCGACACCCCAGACAGTGGTAATCCCAGCGGTCACCACCCGGGATCTGCAGAGCCCGGACCATCCGATGGAGATGGTCACACACCAAATGCCAACGGAGAGCCACCTGAAGACGGGTCGCGGGTCTATACGATGGCGGACGGAAGCTCGCACACAACATCGTTCGCGCCGGAACAGCTACTCGACAACCAGCGAGTCGACGACGCGCTTGCCGCACACGGTGTCAGCAAGAGTGACTTCGTCGATCTGATCAACAGACCTATCGACACGCTCACACCCGATGAGCGTCAGCTGATCAATGCGGTGCGCGACGAGTTGCCCGCACCCAATAGGGACACCGTCATGCAAAAGGTGATCCCTCCAGGATATTTCGATGTAGACGGCAACTTTGTCCAAAGCCGGGCCGACGACTACCTTATGGACGGAAATAGCACGGTTCCTGACCGAGTTGGGGGCGCCGTGACAATCGCCGGAGACACAGCACATCTCGGGACACCCGCGAGCATTTACGACGGGTTGCGCTTGGACTACTCCGAGTCCCCCTTCGAACGCCATGATCCCGGAACCCATATCATCCGTTTTCAGGCAGATCTCGCCTCTAATGAAGGCATCTACGAGGTACCCCGTCACAGTGCTATGGGAGGCGATGGGTCCTATGACACGTGGGACGATCCGTTCACAGGAAACGGGTTCACCAAATCTGGCAGCGATGCCATCCCCGAATACGTGGCGAAGGACGTCACGATGCGGGAAGGTGCAGAGATGTGGGAGGTCTTGGAAGATGGAACACAACGGCTAGTGGCTGTACTCGGGGGCGATACGTGGATCTTGCAGGGAAATTCATGACTGAATTACCGGTCTCGGGGCCTGTCGCGGAGTATCGCGGAAAGCGATTCCAAATCGCCTTCAGCGGCGACGACTGGGTGGCGCTCCGCGCCGAACCGGGGCCTCACATACCGGACGGGTTCGCCGACGGAGAGCGCCAAGTAGGGCAGGGACAGCGTGCGCCGTGGGTCAAAGTGCCGAGATCAGCCCTCGACGGCATCGTTCAGATCCGCGCCAGCGGGAAACTCGCCGGACACCGTGTTTCCCTGCGCGGACGAATGCCGGACGGTCGTATCAGAGTGTGGTTCATCGGTTCACCCGCTGTGGCGCGAGAGATCGGATTGACAGGAAGTCAGCACGACGGATGGTCTGGACTTTTCTCGCCAGAGGACTTTGAGGACATTCAGGTCGAGGAGAGCCGACATGGCTGAGGGCCTGGTGCTGCAAAAGCTACTCACTGCAACGCTGTCCAGCGCCATCGTCGAGACCGGCGATGATCAAGTCGGCGGGTACGTCACGGCGGCCTCTGCCGTGGCCGGTTTGAGAACACCCGCCCAGCTTCTCGCCGCTTACGGCGTCGACGCGACACCGCACTTTGTCGACGTTGTCAGGTTCGAGCGGCCGCGCCTGGCCACTTTCACCGCACCGCCCGATGCGCAGCGTCCGTGGCCCACATTCCCGAACGGCTTCTTGCGCGGAGACTCTTTGGCCCAAGTGTGGAGTATGAGCCGCACCCGGTACACCTACGGTGCCGAATACTGGCGTATCCGCTCCGATGGCGAGCAGAAATGCCTCTCGCATTACGGAGGTGCCGCTCGCGGTTGGGCCAATGCCAAACAGTGGCGCCGGCCCAGCCCGATGGTCGGCACGCTGGCGCGGTGGCGCGGCAACGAGTTCTTCGCCGACATCACTGGGGACTCCGTCATGCTGACCGCGATAGCCGAGCAAGGCCCGGGTGGATTCGAACAGATACACCGCGGCGTGTGGTCGGCAACGGTGCCACTGTCTGACACCGAAGTGTTTGAAAGGGTCTTCACCGCCGAACTGGACCAGGTACCCGTTCGCCTCTTACGGATGTCCGGGACAACTGCCGAGGTTCTCCTACTTACTGATGACCCCGTAGACGCCGAACGTGTGGGAGCAGGTTTGGTGGAGCCGGGTACCTACGAGATCATTGTGGACTTCTCGCGCCTGACCAACCAGCAGGCTGTCGAAAACCAGTTGACGTGACGGATGTGCTGCCCCACGGAGACACGATGTACCACTCCGCCGGTATCCCGTGAAAGATCGCGGAGCGGCGCCCGGCTGGGAGTACGTTGGCTGTTGTCGAACTCATTGGTTGTTAAGTGATTTCGGGCCCGCAGACCTCTCTTTCTCTCACTAATCTCCAAGTGGCAGAGCTTCTCGCCCGCTACAACCGCTGGAGAGACATTTATACGCAGGCTGGAGTGCCAGCGTGGGACTACCCTGAGGTGTCCGCGGGGAGGTTGTACTTCCGACACGGCTACCCTCATCCCGACTGGTACGGATTCGCAATCTCCCAAGACGCGGACGATCATTTCGCGGTGCTGAAGGTTTCGACAGAGCGACGGAATACGCCGGCTGAGGGCGTGGATACAACATTCTCGTCCATTCGGGAGGCCGGCAAGTACATCATCTATAACATCGGCAACTTCCTCCGGATCGAACGTCGACTCGATCCGATCTCTTGGAGTTTCCGCGATGCCGGAATGAGCCCTGAAGTCGAGAAAGTCTTGATCAGTGAAAGATACGCAAGGTATCAGTTACGAGAAAGTCCTGAGACCTACTTCATCACCGGCGCGCGCGGAATCTCATGGACGAACTGGCTGCTGACGCTGTCGTACGATGACGTCGACCGACGACTATCGGACGGACTTCCCATGGGTCTATCAGAAGACAATTCCGTTATCAGGAGTCGCGATGACGAAGATTGAAAGACGGCAAATCAATTGACAGAGCTGGTATTTACAGGTTGGTCCGTGTCGCAATCCAGCCGATGACAAATCGAACTCAGTCGCCTCACTGGCGACGGGCCCACCGTGATTCGAGTCGAGAAGTCTCCCGATGTCGTCGCTCGAGTTGCCCTACAAGCAATTCGTTGCAATCTCCAGGGCAGCACCGGCGTCCGGCCGAGATAGCCGAGCGCTCCAGGTGCTTTTTACAATGAGCTCGACGAGCGTACGAGCATCGTCAACCTGCTCAGGGAACGGAGTGCTTGCGTGACTGCACCACGCATTTCCAGCGAACTTGCGGAATGGGCACGTCTGAACGGTTTTATCCTGACCTCCGAGAGCAGTTCCGGCGCGGCGCTGTTCGCCTCCGCACCCGGAGGTGAAGTGCGGTACTACCGACGAGCAGCGCCGGACGGCGGATACATCCTCACGTCCGCGGAGCGCACGTCTTCAGAACAGTTCGAGTTCTACACGAAGTCGATGCCAGTGATGGAACGCCATCTCATGGCGTCGTTCGGCTGCCTCTACCGATCGGAACACCAACTGCCGAGACTGACAACCTTCCGAACCCAGGATGACCTTGCGCCCGGATACACAATCGTTGCGGGCGATTGCGAGGGGTCCTTCGAACTGCTCGACCGCTCAGGTGCGCTAACCGCGCGGGCGCACGGCAAGGTAACCAGCATCAGTGCTTTTGCCGAACTGTCCCATCTGCTCGAAGCATCGCTTTCAGATATCCGGCGATCCCATGAAAGCTCCGACGGATCACCGCTTTTCAGCATCCGGTAAGACGCAATCGACATGACTGAGCGTCTGGTGCGGTCACCTCATCCCCACCTCTCAGCAGACCTGACGTCCTGGGCGTTCCGCGCGGGGTATTCCGTTACCGATGAAGAAGATGCCGCGCTGTTGTACTCCGCCGATGTCGAAAGGCGATCAGTACATGGGGTGGTCTGGCATCTTTGCCCCAGAGGAGTTCGACGACATCCGCGTCGAGGAGACCCGACGCGCATGAGCCACTACCGCAGGAGGACTAATGACTGACATACCAGTCACCGGCGCCATCGCCGACTACCGCGGGCGGCACCTTCGGATCGTGTTCAGCGGCGAGGACTGGGTGGCTCTGCGCGCCGCCCCTGGCCCTGGCGTTCCCGACGGCTTCGAATCGGGAGAATCTCCTGTCGGGCAGGGCCACACGGCACCATGGGTGAAGGTACCTCGGTCTGCGCTCGACGGCATCGTCCGTCTTCGCGTAACAGCAAAGATCGCAGGACACGAAGTCACGCTGCATAGGGAAATGCCCGACGGTCGGATCCAAGTGTCCTTTCTTGGTTCGCCGGCAGTCGCTCAGGAGATTGGGCTCGAGGGGAATCAATACGAGGGTTGGAGTGGTCTGTATCCCCCAGAAGCCTTTCAGGACATCGAAATAGAGGAGTACTGAGATGGCCCGGACGGATCACTCCTCAGACATACCGGTCTCGGGCCCTGTCGCTGAATACCGCGGAAAGCGATTCCAGATCGCCTTCAGCGGTGACGACTGGGTGGCACTCCGCACCGAACCTGGACCCCACATACCCGACGGGTTCGCCGACGTAAAGCGCCAAGTCAGTCAGGGACAGCGCGCACCGTGGGTCAAGGTGCCGCGATCAGCACTCGACGGCGTCGTTCAGATTCACGCCAGCGGAAAGCTCGCCGGACACCGTGTTTCACTACGCGGCCGGATGCCAGACGGTCGTATCAGAGTGTGGTTCATCGGGTCCCCGGTTGTGGCGCGAGAGATCGGATTGACGGGAAGTCAGTACGACGGCTGGTCTGGACTGTTCTCGCCAGAGGACTTCGAGGACATTCAGGTCGAAGAGATCTGAATTGTGCTCCAGCCGATTCCAGCACAACATCCTTTACCCGCGATCGAGGGCAAAAGTGATGACGTCTCGCGACCTTGACCTGCCGAGTGATATGCCGGTCACGGGAGCCATCGCCAAATATCGCGGCGCCTGGTACCGGATCGCCTTCAGCACTGACGACTGGGTGGCTTTGCGCACGGAACCGGACGATGAAATTCCAGACTCCTTCGAATCAGGCGAGTCTGCAATCGGATTCGGGCACCGTCGACCCTGGGTCAAGGTCCCGACCTCCGTCGTCGATGAGGTCGTCCACCTCAACGTCAGCGGCGCCCTCAAGGGGCACAGAGTTTCGCTACGCCACGAATACCACGACGGCCGGATCGGGGTGGAGTTCATCGGCTCGCCCTCAGTCGCCCGTGAGTTGGGACTCGACGGCGACCAATACCTGGGATGGACCGGGGTGGTGGCTCCCGAAGACCTGCAAGACATTCGCGTCGACGAAACTCGACGCGACTGAGCGCCCGGGTGCTGCCAAGCGTCGGACGCCTACGCCCCCGTGACCCACCCGAGCACCGTCAGACCCACGACACCAAGCAGAAGCAAAGGCCCAGCCACGTCGGTCACGGGATTGGACCCGAGCGACGCTGTGATCAACCCGACGACGACCGCGAGCACGACAAAGCCGAGTCGCAACGCCAGCGGGAAGCGATGCGCCAAAATGGTCTTCAATATCGGACGGGGCACCGTGCGCGCCACCCAGCCGACCCCGACCGCGAGCGAAACGCTGAGCGCGGCCGCGGCGATCCTCGGGATGAATGTCGGCAGGCCGTCATTGTGCGCGGCCATCACCACGATGAGCGCGACGGCCAGGAACACCACCGACGCGGTCGTCATCCGCAGCACCCGAGTCACAGCCAGGCCGATGTTCTGGTTGGCCAACTGCTCCAGAGCCGGGTTCAGCCGCCCCACATCGAGCAGGCCGCGTACCGCGTCGGTCAACGTGCCCCACCGCAGCCGGCTCACCGACAGATTGTGAACGGCCACGGCATGGGTCGGCTCCAGCCGTAGCGCCGCCTGGTACGCCGCCTCCGCGGCGGACGTGTTGCCCAGCGATCGATGGACGTCGCCGAGCAACACCAGCGAGTCCGTCGAAGCGGGATTCAACCGCAGCGCCTCGTTCACCACGACGAGCGCCTGCTGTTCCTGACCGGACTCGTGCAACAGGCTGGCGTAGGTGTACTGCGCTAGATGCGACTGCGGGTGTGCGCTGACCGTCTGCCACGCCATCGATATGGCTTCAGTCACTCGGCCCAGCCCGTGCAGCGCCAGCGTGTACAAGCGCATCGCGTGCTCGTTGTCGGGTTCGGCGGACAGTGCCGCCCAAGCGGCCGACGCGACGCCCGAGTAGTCCTTGAACCGCATGCGCTCTTGGGCCTGCCGCAGGGGCTCCGACGTCACTCGGAAATCGTATCTGCGCCGGAACGTGACATTGCGCGCGAATTCGCTGGTGAAAAGTGCGCCCGAAGGGATTCGAACCCCTAACCTTCTGATCCGTAGTCAGATGCTCTATCCGTTGAGCTACGGGCGCTCGGGTACTGCATATTCAATTAAGAGCGGAGGCGAGAGGATTTGAACCTCCGGTCCCCTGTAAGGGGGACAACTCATTAGCAGTGAGTCCCATTCGGCCGCTCTGGCACGCCTCCCGACGTTTACCGCCGCTGCGACAGAGTACACAGGGCCCGCCTCGGGAAGCAAAGCAGCTCCGACGCGGCCCTAAACTGTTCGGGTGTCCGTGCGCCTCCGCCCCGAAATGGCCGACCTTCCCGCCTACGCTCCGGGCAAGACCGTGCCGGGCGCAATCAAGATCGCCAGCAACGAAACCGTCCACGGCCCGCTGCCCAGTGTGCGCACCGCGATCGAGCAGGCCATCGACGGCATCAACCGCTACCCGGACAACGGGTACGTCGAGCTCAAGGAGCGTCTGGCCAAGCACGTCAACTTCGCGCCCGAGCACATCTCCGTCGGCTGCGGGTCGGTCAGCCTGTGTCAGCAGCTCATCCAGATCACCAGCACCGTCGGCGACGAAGTGCTGTTCGGCTGGCGAAGCTTCGAGATCTATCCGCTGCAGGTCCGCACCGCCGGCGCGACGCCGGTGCAGGTCCCGCTGCGCGATCACACCTTCGACCTGGACGCGATGCTCGCCGCGATCACCGACCGCACCCGGCTGATCTTCGTGTGCAACCCCAACAACCCGACCAGCACCGTCGTCGACCCCGACGCGCTGGCCCGCTTCGTCGAAGCCGTGCCGCCGCACATCCTGGTGGTCCTCGATGAGGCCTACATCGAGTACATCCGCGACGGCCTGGTGCCCGACAGCTTCGGGTTGGTCCGCGCCCATCGGAATGTCGTTGTGCTGAGGACTTTCTCGAAGGCCTACGGACTGGCCGGCTTGCGCGTCGGGTACGCGGTGGCCGACCCGGAGATCGTCTCGGCGCTGTCGAAGGTGTACGTGCCGTTCACGGCGACCAGCCTGTCGCAGGCGGCCGCGATCGCCTGCCTGGACGCCGCCGACGAGCTGCTCGAACGCACCGACGCCGTCGTCGCCGAACGCACCCGGGTCTCGACCGCCCTGCGCGACGCCGGCTACGAGCTGCCACCGTCCCAGGCCAATTTCGTGTGGCTGCCGCTGGTCGGACGCGCGCAGCAATTCGCCGCCGACGCCGCCAACAGCCGCATCATCGTGCGCCCCTACGGGGAAGACGGCGTCCGCGTCACGGTGGCCGCCCCACACGAGAACGACGCCTTCCTGGACTTCGCACGACAGTGGATCGGAGCCGCATGAGCAACGCGCTGCAGACTTTCACCAGCCTCAAGAACCGGGCCGGCAAGCTCGACGACGCCGAACTCGACGCGTTCTGGGCGACGCTGAAGCCGGCCACGATCGACTTCATGATCGGCGAGTGGCAGGGCGGCGAGTTCCACACCGGTCACAAGGCCAACGGCTTCATGGAGAAGCTCAACTGGTACGGCAAGACCTTCCACTCCCCCGCCGACGCCAAGCCTCTGGTGTGCCTGGACGCCGAGGGCAACAAGTTCTCCAACACCGAGGCGATGAACGGCGAAGCCAGCCTGTGGATGGAGGAGTTCCGCGGCGAGGTCGTCGCCACGATGGTCTACGACGGCAGACCGGTGCACGACCACTTCAAGGTCGTCGACGACAACACCGTCGTCGGGATCATGAACGGCAAGGGCGCCCTGGACACCCGCTCAGGCAACCCGCGTCACCTGTATTTCTATCTCGAACGCCGGTAGCCGCCTATCGTGGCGGGATGACAACGCACGCACGGGTCACCGCGGCGACGCTGATCGGTCTGACGGTCGCGCTCGGCCTGACCACCGCGTGCACCCGAACCACCGAAGGCGTCGTCGCGCAGACGACCCAACCCGGACCCGCGCTGACATCGGCGCCTACCCCCGGGGCGGAGGCGCCCGGGATGCCCTCCATCCCGGGGCTCCCCGACTTCACTCTTCCGAACATTCCGTTGCCCACCGGCGGGCCGGAGGTTCCTGACGTGCCGGCACCGGCGAACTCCTTGACCATGACGTGCGAGGAGTTCATCGACCTCGATCAAGCCACCAAACGCGCTGTGGTGCGGGCGATCATGGAGGAGAACGGCACCATCCTCGGCTCCGACGG
Organism: Mycobacterium sp. SMC-4; assembly: GCF_050205565.1. Taxonomy (GTDB): domain Bacteria; phylum Actinomycetota; class Actinomycetes; order Mycobacteriales; family Mycobacteriaceae; genus Mycobacterium. The sequence goes on from NZ_JBNMQU010000017.1 coordinate 75,382, forward strand.
ATCATTCCTCGAAGAGCTCCTCGCCGACACCGGCTGTCAGCTGATGCCGACCGCGAAAGTCAGCGAGGTCCTGATGGGATCGCTGCCGGGCTGAGTGGCTAGCCTTTCTGAGCATGAGCGCTTACGAATCGGTGACCGTCGACATCTCCGACCGCATCGCCGAGGTCACGCTGATCGGCCCCGGCAAGGGCAACGCGATGGGCCCGGCCTTCTGGGCAGAGCTGCCCGTCGTCTTCGAAGAGCTCGACGCCGATCCCGACGTGCGGGCGATCGTGCTGACCGGCTCGGGTCGCAACTTCAGCTACGGCCTGGATCTACTCGCCATGGGCGACACCCTGGGCTCGATGATGGGTCAGGGCTCGTCGTCCAAGCCGCGCGCCGACTTCCACAAGCGCATCAAAGCCATGCAGCAGTCGATCACCGCGGTCGCCGACTGCCGCACCCCGACCATCGCATCGGTGCACGGATGGTGCATCGGCGGCGGCGTCGACCTGATCTCGGCCGTCGACATCCGCTACGCCAGCGCCGACGCGAAGTTCTCGGTGCGTGAGGTCAAGCTCGCGATCGTCGCCGACGTGGGCTCGCTGGCCCGCCTGCCCTACATCCTGACCGACGGACATCTGCGCGAACTGGCGCTGACAGGCAAGGACATCGACGCCGCTCGCGCCGAGAAGATCGGTCTGGTCAACGACGTCTACCCCGATGCCGAGGCGACGCTGGCGGCCGCGCGAGCCACCGCGGCCGAGATCGCCGCCAACCCGCCCCACACAGTGCACGGCATCAAAGATGTCCTCGACGAGCAGCGGACCGCGGCAGTGGCGGCGAGCCTGCGCTACGTGGCCGCATGGAACTCGGCGTTCCTGCCGTCCAATGACCTCTCCGAGGGCATCAAGGCGATGTTCGAGAAGCGGCCACCGAACTTCACCGGGGAGTAGTTCTACGGATCCCCGCAGCGCGTGCACAGCCGAACATGTCGTTATGGATGAAGAAGCCGACCGCCGTGTCATGTTGTCGATCGCCGGCCTCGCGGGGATGTTCGTTGCCTATCTGTTGGCGTTGACGGTACTCATGGACACCAACATGGCCTCGAAGTTCGAGAACGGGGTCGCACCGACGGGAACCGACGTCGCCGGCGTGCAGACCACCGTCATCCTGAGCATCGTCGCTGCTGGCGGGGCAGTGGTGGCGTCTCTCGCCAGCGGCAAGACGGTCGTGGCCGTGCTGGCGGTCCTGGCGTTTGTGCCATTCGGCCTGCTGTCCCTGATCACGCTCGGATTGGCGTTCTGACCGACGCGCTTCGACAGTGACCGTCGGTCAGATCACTCCCGACAGGTGGAGGGTCGCGACGAGGTCGAGGATGTGCAACAACCCTAGGAACGCCAAAATCGCGCCGACGACGATGAGCCCGACGCCGCGTGACGCCGGCGGCGATGACCGATGTTCGTCGGGCAGGGCCGGCCCGCCCGACTGCAGCAGGCGACGGTCATCTTCACGGTCCCAACGAGCACGAGCGAGGCGGCGGCGGACACCGACAGCGATCAGTGCGGCGCCCGCGGACGTGAACAGGACTGCTCGGATCGCGGGGCCAAGCCACGACTCTCCACCGCCTTGGGCGAGCACAAGCTCGACCATCACTTGTTCCCCCCTGGATCACGAAGGTCGGACGATCGCCGAAGACCGTGAACAAGAACGTTTCCACCCCTGAATGGCGGTGGCGGAGGGATTTGAACCCCCGGACGGTGTTAGCCGTCTCTCGCTTTCAAGGCGAGTGCATTAGGCCGCTCTGCCACGCCACCGCGGGACAGTCTAGACGCGGCCGAGTTTGGGGGTCGGCCCCCCGGACTTCAGCCCCGCGCTGATGCGGCGGCAGTTCTCGCCCATCGCCACCACCTGCGGCCGCGACAGCGGCTCGAGGAAGTGCGCCCGCACGGCAGCGCCGTAGGTCTCCAGAGCGGCGGCCAACGCGTCACGGCCCTCGGGCGTGATGGTGGCCAGAACCCCGCGGCCGTCGTCCGGGCTGGCGCCGCGCACCACCAACTGCTGCACCTCCAGCCGATGGATCTGCCGCGTCACCCGACTGGGCAGGGACATCAGCGCCTCAGCCAGATCCCCCATCCGCGCCGAACCCGTCACCGACTTGGCCAGCAGATCGAGCAGACGCACGTCGTTGAGCGTGAGCCGGTGCTCGTCCACCAACGAACGGTTCATCGTGGCGTACAGCCGTAACGCCGCGTCCAAGAAGTTCTGCCACGCCTTCTGCTCGGCGATGTCCAGCCCGGGCGTATCACTGGCCGTACGCCCCGCAATGGTCCCCACCATATTGACCCCCTTATTTGTCCACATAGTAGGCCCGAGATTCATTGCTGGTGGCGGAAAGCGTCGGGGTTTCCGCAGCGTAGTAGCGTCTCCAGGATGCACGCGATCGTGGCCGAGGGCGGCCGACTTAGCTGGCAGACGGTACCCGACGTCTCACCGGACGTCGGAGAGGTCTTGATCAAAGTCAGCACCGCTGGAGTGAACCGCGCCGACTTGATGCAGGCCGCAGGCAATTACCCGCCGCCGCCGGGGGCCAGCGAGATCATCGGCCTCGAGGTGTCCGGCACCATCGCAGCAGTCGGCGACGGGGTTACTGAGTGGTCGCCGGGCCAGCAGGTCTGTGCGTTGCTGGCCGGCGGGGGCTACGCCGAGTACGTCTGCGTGCCGGCCGGACAGGTCCTGCCGGTGCCCGACGGTGTCGCCCTGGCACATGCGGCCGGTCTGCCCGAGGTGGCGTGCACGGTGTGGTCGAACCTGGTGATGACGGCCGGCATGCGCGCCCCCCACCTCGTTCTGCTGCACGGCGGCGCAAGCGGAATCGGGACGCATGCCATCCAGGTCGCACGCGCCCTGGGCTGCCGGGTCGCCGTCACCGCGGGCTCACGCAACAAGCTCGACCTGTGCGCAGAACTCGGCGCCGAGATCACCATCGACTACCACAACGAGGACTTCGTCGAGGTGCTGCGGGAGCACGGCGGCGCCGACGTCATCCTTGACATCATCGGCGCGGCCTACCTGGCCCGCAACGTCGATGCGCTGGCGCACGACGGTCGACTGGTGATCATCGGCATGCAGGGCGGCGCCAAGGCCGAGATCAACATCGCGAAGCTGTTGGCCAAGCGCGGCGGCGTGTTCGCCACGGCCCTGCGGGCGCGGCCGGTGGACGGGGACGCCGGCAAGAGCGAAATCGTCGCCCAGGTGCGTGACCGGGTGTGGCCGCTGATCGTCGACGGGCAGGTTCGCCCGGTGATCGGCGCGGAGTTCCCGGTGACCGAGGCGCAGGCCGCCCACGAGTTGCTCGACTCCGGTGACGTGTCAGGGAAAATCCTGCTGCGCGTTGATCATTGAGCGTCAGCCCAGGGAGGCCAGCGCCCGCACCAGCTGATCCACTTCCGCCGTGGTGGTGTAGTGCGCAAGACCGACGGTCACCGCGCCGCCGATGTCGTCGACGCCGATCAGGTCGAGCACGCGTGAGTTCGCGTTCGGAATCGCCAGGATGCCGTTGTCAGCCAGTCGCTGTACCACCCGGTCGGCGGGCACGTTGTTCACCGCGAAGCTCACGACCGGGATACGCATCTCGGGTTCACCGATCACCATGACCGTCGGCAGGGACCGCAGCGAGCTCAGCAGGTAGTCGAAGACCCTGTCGAGGTAGTGGGACGCCGAGCGCATGGAAATCTCCAACCGCTCGCGGCGCGAACCCTGAGCCGAATCATCCAGCGCTGCAAGATATTCGACGCTGGCGACGACGCCGCCCAGGAAGCCGAACTGATGCGCACCGACTTCGAGTCGGGCCGGACCGGTTGCGTACGGGTTGAACGAGATCGACCCCAGCGCATCCAGCAGCGACGGATCCCGGAACGCAAGCGCCCCGATGGGCGGGCCACCCCAGGCCAGGGCATTGACCGCGACCACGTCGGCGTCGACGTCGGCGATGTCCAACAGCCGGTATGGAGCGGCCGCTGAGTGATCGACGACCACCAGGCCGCCGACCTCGTGCACCAGTTTGGTGACCTCGCGCAGATCGGTGACAGTGCCCACCGTCGAGGACGCCGACGTGACGGCGACCAGCCGGGTGGGCCGGCTGACCAGATCTTCCCATTGCCAGGTGGGCAACTCACCGGTCTCGATGTCGACCTCGGCCCATTTCACCTTCGCGCCGAACCGGTTGGCGGCGCGCAGCCACGGCGCGATGTTGGCTTCGTCGTCGAGTCGGGTGACGACCACTTCATAGCCCAGACCCAACCGGGTGGACGCGGCGTCGGCCAGGGCCGTCAGCAGTAGTGCCCGATCGGCGCCGAGCACTACGCCCGCAGGATCGGCGTTGACCAGGTCAGCGATCGCCTGGCGGGCGGCGGCGAGCACCGCGGCACTACGGCGTGAGCTCGGATGGGGGCTGTCCACGGTCGGCATCGAACCTCGGAACGCTGTCGACACCGCGCGTGCGACCGTATCCGGCAACAACATGCCGTTCTGCGCGTCCAGGTGAACCCAGCCATCGCCCAACGACGGGTGCAGACCCCGCACCCGGGCGACGTCGTATGCCATGTCAGCCCACCTTAGCGCGTTGAAGAATGCTGTTGAACCTCCCGTTTCCGAGGATTCCGCGAGGGAACGACGTCGCTGTCGTCGCCCTGCTATGCCCGGACCGGGTCATCTGCGCAGCCATACTAGTCCAGCACCCTGACGCTCCGGTGTGCTACTCACCGCATCGTTGCTGTTCAACGAACTGCTGACGTTACAGCCCAGCTCGGGACCGTCCGGGCGGGATCTGGCCGGTTGCGAAGACATCGGCGGCGACGGCAGGACACGACCTGGCGGGCACGTCTGTCGGGAAATGCCCCGAGCCTGAGGGAAGATCGAGGTCGACCAGAGAATGTTGCGGGCAGGCCGACCGCATACAACACGGGACGCTGAGGCACTCTAGGACCATGACTAGCAACACCGACGACGACAACATCGAGATCATCGGCGGCGACGGTTCCGACGACGAGGGCGGATCCGACAGCCGGTCGTTGACCGAGCTCGTCGAACAACCGGCCAAGGTCATGCGTATCGGCACGATGATCAAGCAGCTGCTGGAGGAGGTACGTGCCGCTCCTCTGGACGAGGCCAGCAGAGGTCGGCTGCGCGACATCCACCGCACCAGCATCAGCGAGCTCGAAGACGGACTGGCTCCGGAACTGCGTGAGGAGCTCGAGCGTCTGACGCTGCCGTTCACCGACGAGTCCGTCCCGTCCGACGCCGAGCTCCGGATCGCGCAGGCCCAGCTGGTGGGTTGGCTCGAAGGACTGTTCCACGGCATCCAGACCGCCCTGTTCGCCCAGCAGATGGCTGCGCGTCAGCAACTCGAACAGATGCGTCAGGGCGCACTGCCTCCCGGAGCGGGCATCCCCGGCCAGCGAGGCACACCGGGCCATCCGGGCACCGGCCAGTATTTGTGAGACCGGGCGTGGCGAGTCCATCTGAACCGTTCATCGAAACCCGCAACGCCTGGGTCGAGTTTCCGATCTTCGACGCCAAGACGAGGTCGTTGAAGAAGGCCTTCCTGGGTAAGGCGGGTGGGGCCATCGGCCGCAACGACTCCAACGTCGTGGTCATCGAGGCGCTGCGGGACATCACCATGTCGCTGAAGATGGGCGACCGCGTCGGGCTGGTCGGCCACAACGGCGCCGGCAAGTCGACGCTGTTGCGCCTGCTGTCGGGCATCTACGAACCGACCCGGGGCGTGGCCACCGTGCGCGGCCGTGTCGCGCCCGTGTTCGACCTGGGCGTCGGGATGGACCCGGAGATCTCGGGGTTCGAGAACATACTCATCCGCGGGCTGTTTCTCGGTCAGACACGCAAGCAGATGCTGGCCAAGGTCGATGAGATCGCCGAGTTCACCGAACTCGGCGACTACCTGTCCATGCCCCTGCGCACCTACTCCACCGGCATGCGGGTCCGGCTCGCAATGGGCGTGGTCACCAGCATCGACCCGGAGATCCTGCTGCTCGACGAGGGTATCGGTGCCGTCGACGCCGAGTTTCTGAAGAAAGCTCAGAGCCGGTTGGCCGACCTGGTCTCCCGGTCCGGGATCCTGGTGTTCGCCAGCCATTCCAACGAGTTCCTCGCGCGCCTGTGCAACACCGCGATGTGGATCGACCACGGCACCATCAAGATGGAAGGCGGGATCGAAGACGTCGTGCGCGCCTACGAAGGTGAGGACGCTGCCAGGCACGTGCGTGAGGTGCTCGAGGAGACGGCGCGTGGATGAGCGCTCGCGCGAAGACCATGTGACGGATGAGCGCTCGCGCGAAGACCATGTGACGGATGAGCGCTCGCGCGAAGACCATGTGACGGATGAGCGCTCGCGCGAAGACCATGTGACGGATGAGCGCATCTGCACGGTCGTCGTCACGCACCGCCGGCCCGACGAACTGGCCAAATCTCTGGACGCGATCGCCGGACAGAGCCGGCGACCCGATCACCTGATCGTCGTCGACAACGACTTCTCCGACGACGGTGACGGCCGGGTCCGGGACCTGGTGACCGGCCAGCCGATGGAGACCACTTACCTGGGATCGCGCCGCAACCTGGGCGGCGCGGGGGGTTTCGCACTCGGCATCCTGCACGCGCTCGCCCTCGGCGCCGACTGGGTCTGGCTGGCCGACGACGACGGCCGACCTCAGGACCCCGAAGTGCTGGCAACGTTGTTGGACTGCGCCCAGAGGTACGGACTGGCGGAAGTCTCACCGATGATCTGCGACCTCGACGACCCCGAGCGGTTGGCCTTTCCGCTGCGCCGCGGCCTGGTCTGGCGTCGCCGGGTCAGCGAGTTACGCACCGACGCAACGCTTCCGGACGTCATGCCCGGAATCTCACACCTCTTCAACGGGGCATTGTTCCGCGCCGAGACGCTGGAGGCGGTCGGCGTGCCGGACCTCCGACTGTTCATGCGCGGCGACGAAACCGAGATCCATCGTCGGCTGCAACGCAGCGGACTTCCTTTCGGAACCTGCCTGAACGCGGTGTACCTCCATCCGCAGGGAGGCGACGAGTTCCGTCCCATCCTCGGCGGCCGGATGCACACTCAGTATCCCGACAACGAAGCCAAACGCTTCTACACCTACCGCAACCGCGGATACCTGCAGGCACAACCGGGCATGCGCAAACTGCTACCGCAGGAATGGCTGCGATTCGGCTGGTACTTCCTGATCACCCGGCGTGACCCCGCGGGCCTGCGGGAGTGGATGAGGTTGCGGCGGTTGGGCCGCCGCGAAAGGTTCGGACAGAAATGACGATCATGGATGCCGCGGCGCAGTCTCGAACCTTCGCGCGGGCGTGGGGTGATCTGGTCGAGGGCTTCGGCAAGCGGGAGCTGTGGCTGCACCTCGGCTGGCAGGACATCAAGCAGCGATACCGTCGCTCGGTACTCGGCCCGTTCTGGATCACCATCGCCACCGGCACGACGGCGGTCGCCATGGGCGGCCTGTACTCGATGCTGTTCAAACTCGAACTGTCCGAACACCTTCCCTACGTGACGCTTGGGCTGATCGTCTGGAACCTGATCAACGCGTCGATCCTGGAGGGTGCCGACGTCTTCGTCGCCAACGAGGGACTGATCAAGCAGCTGCCCACGCCGCTGTCAGTCCACGTCTACCGACTGGTCTGGCGGCAGATGCTGCTGTTCGCGCACAACATCATCATCTTCGTGATCATCGCCGTCATCTATCCCAAGCCATGGCACTGGACAGATCTGACCTTCATCCCGGCGCTGGCACTGATCGCGGCGAACTGCGTCTGGGTCGCACTGTGTTTCGGCATTCTGGCCACCCGCTACCGCGACATCAGCCCACTGCTGGGCAGCCTGGTGCAGCTACTGTTCTTCATGACGCCGATCATCTGGAACGAGTCCACGCTCCAAGCTCAAGGAGCGGGCGGCTGGGCCAAGATCGTCGAGCTCAATCCGCTGCTGCACTACCTGGACATCGTGCGCGCCCCACTGCTGGGCGCCGACCAGGAACTGCGGCACTGGCTGGTGGTGATCGCACTGACCGTCATCGGCTGGGTGTTCGCCGCGTTGGCGATGCGCCAGTACCGCGCCCGGGTCCCCTACTGGGTGTGACGGGTCAGCTGCTCAGTTCGGTGGCATCGGGTTCGGGACCGAAGACGAACCGTCGGCCCGTCACCGCCTGCGGAGTGATGCGGACGAACCGGGACTTCGGTGTGGCGATCCACGGGTAGAGCCCGGCGCGTTGCGCTTTGACCGTGTCGTTCGACCCGGCCACCAGTTTGGCTCTCCCGCGGACCACCACGCTCCACCCTTCGACGAGGTTGTGGTCGTCGGCCTCGAACAGGACGTTCTCGTTGAGCACAGTCGTCAGCAGCTTGGTGCCTTCGGCGGTACGGAACAGCAGAGTCTTGTCTTGGACAACGAAGTTGACCGGGAAGATCTCGGTCCAGCCGTTCACCGTCGTCACCAGCCGGCCCAAAGACAGGCCTGCCAACAGATTCCAGCTCTCGGCCTCGGTCAGCTCGGTGACCGGTGACTCGGATGTGGTTGTGGCGTCCATGTCTTCATGGTGCGCGCCGGACGTGGCGGTTCGTAGGGTCCTATGGCACTTCCTGTCGTAGTCCCGTCACCGCGTGGGCGGTGGGGTCTGCGCCACGGCGTTGATGCGGTTCCAGGCGTTGATCGTCACGGCCATCGCGACGACCTGCCCCAGTTCCCGCTCGGTGAACTCGCTCGCGGCGCGGCGGTACACCTCGTCGGAGACCCCACCGTGGCCCAGTACCGTGACGGCCTCGGTCAACGCGAGGGCAGCCCGCTCACGCGTCGTGAAAATGTCGCTGGCCTCGTCCCAGGCGGCCAGCAGGTTGAGCTTCTGCTCGCCGACTCCATGCTTGCGCGCGTCGCGGGTGTGCATGTCGAGGCAGAACGCGCAGCGGTTGATCTGGGAGGCACGAATCTTGATGAGCTCAGCCAACTTCGGATCGATGTCCTTGCCGGCGGCTGTCGAGAGGACCATCATCGCTTCGTAGAGCTCCGGCGATGCCTTGTAGATCTTGAATCTCGGTTCGGTGAGTGTCTGCGTCATGAGTTCGAAAGTAGCCCGCAATGGCCCAATATGATGGTTCAATTCGAGGGTGACTTCGTGGGCCAATCTGGGTAGTCGGGACCTCCATCTCGATCTGGCCGCGACCCTGGCACCGGGCACCCGCGGCGCGAAAGACGCCCTGATCGCCGCGCTGCGCGACGCTGTCCGGTCGAGCCGCCTCCCCCCAGGGACCAAGCTTCCGCCGTCGCGCACACTGGCCTCGGACCTGGGATTGGCCCGCAACACCGTCGCCGATGCGTACGCCGAGCTGGTGGCCGAAGGGTGGCTCGGCTCCCGGCAGGGCGCGGGCACGTGGGTCGTCAACGCTCCCCGCCCGACATCACCAGCCCGTCTGCGCGGACCCGCAGTCCGCCCGCTGCACAACCTGATGCCCGGCTCCCCCGACGTCTCGCAGTTCCCCCGCAGCCAGTGGATCGCGGCCACCCGGCAGGCTCTCTCGACTGCACCCAACGACGCTCTGCAGCTGAGTGATCCACGTGGACGCTCGGAGCTGCGCAACGCTTTGGCCGAGTACCTGGCACGGGCGCGCGGTGTGCGCACCTCGCCGGAGACGATCGTCGTCTGCGCCGGCGTTCGGCATGCCGTGGAGCTACTGGCGCGCGTGTTGGGCGGCCCGATCGCCGTTGAAGCGTACGGGCTGTACCTGTTCCGGGAGGCGATCGCCGCCTGCGGTGTGACGACGGTGCCCATCGGAGTGGACGAGTACGGCGCGCGCGTCGACGAACTCGACCCACTGGACGTGTCGGCGGCGCTCCTGACGCCTGCGCACCACCAGCCTCTGGGGATGGCGCTACATCCGGCGCGCCGGACCGCCGCGATCGAATGGGCGCAACGCACAGGACGTTTCGTTCTCGACGACGACTATGACGGCGAGTTCCGCTACGACCGTCAGCCGGTCGGAGCACTACAGGCACTGGACCCGTCGCGGGTGGTCTACCTCGGGTCGACCAGCAAGAGTTTGTCGCCGGCACTGCGGCTGGGCTGGATGGTGCTGCCCGAGGAACTGGTCGACCCGGTGATCGAAATGGCTGGCGGGCAACAGTTCTACGTCGATGCCATCAATCAGCTGGCATTCGCCGAATTCGTCACCGCCGGACACTACGACCGGCACATCCGCCGTATGCGGCTGCGGTACCGCCGTCGTCGCGATGTCCTGGTGTCGGCGCTTGACGAGTTCGACGTGTCGGTCAGCGGGCTCTCAGCAGGTGTGAACCTGGTCGTGGCACTCCCCGAGGGCGCGGAACCGGAAGTCATGCATCGGGCCGGCGATGCAGGCATCGCCTTGGCCGGCCTGTCGATCATGCGCCACCCTGATGCCTCTGCCGGTACCGCTGACGGGCTCATCGTCGGCTTCTCGGCACCGGCCGAACATGCCTTTGCCCCAGCCGTTTCCGCGTTGTGCGCAGTGTTGCGCGACAGTGGGTTGTAGCGCACGAAAAAGGGGCGCCTGGTGTCAGGCGCCCCTTCGTCGGTGTGGGGTGTTACTTGATGTCGACGAAGTAGGTGCGGCCGGCAGGGACCTGGATGCGGTCGTCGCGCTGGGCATCCCAGACCCACTTGGTGAATTCCGGGCCGGGCCGCACCGAGACCACGGTGGCGTCCTTGAGCGCGGTGTCGCCCTGGCGG
>NZ_JBNMQU010000018.1:0-64862 GCF_050205565.1 Mycobacterium sp. SMC-4
ATGCTTCAACGACATGACCGAACTGCTGGTCCCCGAACTGCAACGCCGCGGCCGCTTCCGCACCCGCTACCCCGGCACCACCCTGCGCGAAAGCCTGCAGGAGTACTGAGCCGCACGCACTGAGTTGGCTGACGGTCGGGCCGGTCTGGCCCGACCGTCGGTCCGGCGTGCCCGAAAACGCGACAAGTTGAGGTAGGCGTGTCCACACACAATCCCATGACGGTGCCCGACACCGTCCGCGCACCAGGCGTACCAGCGCCGGCCGGCGCCGGGTTCTTCCGCCGGGTGCCACCCGGTCTGTTCGCCTCGGTGATGGGCACCGGGATCGTCGCGACGTTGGCCACTCGATTCGAGTGGGCCTCGCCGGTCTTCCGCGAATTCGGCACGGCCGTATGGCTTCTGGCCGCCGTCTGGCTGATCATACTGTCGATCGGTCTGGTCGGCGAGTGGACCTTGCACCGACACGACGCGGTGCAGACCGGTCGCACTGACGCGGCACTCCCGTTCTACGGCACGGTGCCGATGGCGATCCTGACCGTCGGTGCAGGGACGCTGCTGTACGGGCCGGCAGTGCTCGGCCCTGCCGGCCCCTGGATCGCCGCGGGCCTGTGGACGGTCGGCACCGTCCTGGGCGTGATCACCGCCGTCGGCGTGCCGATCGCGGCGGTGCTGTCCGCTGACGGACCGGGCGACTACGCGTTGCCCTGCTGGATCCTTCCCGTGGTACCGCCGATGGTCTCGGCCACCACCGGTGCGGGTCTGCTCGGGCACATCGATTCCGAACCGATGCGTACGGCGATGCAGGCGTTGTGCTACGGATTGTTCGGCATGGCACTGGTTTTGGCACTGATGACGCTGACGATGATCTACCACCGCCTGCTGCACATCGGTACGCCGGTCGCCGGGACCGTCCCGACGGTGTGGATTCCGCTCGGCGTCATCGGACAGTCGATCGCCGCGGCCAACCTGCTCGGCCTCGGGAACAGCTCGGCCACGGTGGCCGGCGCCGCCGTCGGTCCTGTGCTGCGGACGGTGGGTATCGGCTTCGGTGTCGTGATGCTGGGTTTTGCGCTGTTCTGGATTCTGTTCGCCTCGGCGCTCACTGCTCACGGCACCGAGCCGGGAACGCCGTTCTCGCTGAGCTGGTGGAGTCTGGTGTTCCCGATCGGTGCCACCACGCTGGGTCTGTCAGCGCTGGGTGAGGCCGCGGATTCCCGTGCACTCGAGGTGTTTTCGCTGTGTCTCTACGGTGCACTGGTCCTCATCTGGGCGGTGGTCGCCACCCGTTCGCTCATCGGCGGGCACCTGTGCTGGTGGCGCTCCCGGCTGTGATCGTCTGTCAGCTGGGACGGCGGGCCGCGCGCAGCTCGGTCCAGAATCGTGCGGCTGCCCGGATCGAATCCTCGACAGGCCCTGGCTGCCAACCCAATTCGGTGCGCGCCTTGGCGCAGTCCAGCGGCGCCTCGGCGCGCATCAACCGCAACGATTGCAGGGACAACCGTTCGTCGGTGCGCTTGATCCGGCCACGCAGGCTGCCGGCCGCGGCCATCGCCCAGGACAGCGGCAGCGGGATCGTCTTCGTCGGCGGGGACACCCCGGCGGCTTCGGCGGCGATGCGGACGACCTCGGTGTTGGGGATCATCTTCTCCGACACCAGGTAACGGTGTCCGGGGCGGCCACGCTCGGCGGCGAGCAGCATCGCCCGCGCCGCGTCTTCCACGCCGACGGCCTCGAGTTCGATGCCGCCCATCACGAACGGCAGCTTGCCGAAGGCGGCACCGGCGATGATCGCACCGTGCGGGGTGCGTCCCCAGTCGCGCGGACCGTAGGTCGTCGACACGCACATCGCGACCGCCGGCAGCGCACGGCGCTGCGCGTAGTCGAGCACCAGGTTCTCCCCCTGTACCCGGGAACGCACGTACGGCGTCAGACGGCGGTCGCCGATGACGTCGGCTTCGGTGGCGACGCGGCCGCGCTTGCGTCCGACGGTGACGTAGCTGCTGGTGTAGACGAACTTCTTCAGCCCGGGCGCGATCTCGGACTCGGTGGCGATCTCGCAGACGTTACGGGTGCCGTCGACGTTGGTGCGGAACAGCGGTGCCGGGTCGCGCAACCACCCCCGAGCGTCGACGACGCAGTAGTACACCACGTCGACACCGGTCATCGCTTCCCGCAGAACGTCATTGGTGAAGATGTCGCCGTGATGGCGGGTGACGGGGAGGTCGTCGATACCGATCGTGGCGGCACCCGGTCGCACCATGACGCGGACGTCCTGGCCGTCGGCGACCAGCGCCCTGGTGACGTGGCTGCCGAGAAAACCGTTGGCGCCGATGACCAGTGCGGTCACCGCTGCCGCCCGTAGGTGGCCAGCCACTCGGCGGCCTCGGCGGGCAGCGTGCCGTGTTGCTCGGCCAACTTGCACCACTTGACCGTGGCCGCGACGAACCGCAGCGGGTTGTAGACGTCCTCCTGCCGGGACCATTTCCCGTCTCCGGCATAGGTCAGTATCGAGATGTTCGTGGCGCTGATGATCGTGCCGTCACCCGGGTCGCGCATCGGGTTGTCCAGCTCGCAGATGACGCGGCCGGTGGCCTCGTCGATCACATGCCAGAGCGACGGGAACGACGTCATGTAGCTGCCCGGGAAGCTGCCCATGGTGCGCCAGATCCACGGACGGACTTCCTCGCGTCCGCGCATGGTGCCGGCGGCATGCTCGATGTACAGGACGTCCTCGGCGTACTGGTCGACCCACGGATCCCAGTCGCGAGTACGCGCCGCTTCGTCGACGGTAGCCTCGAACGCAGCGAACGCCGACTCGAGTTCGGCGCGGGAAAAGGTGTTGGCCGTCACACCGAAAAATAGAACACGTTCCAGCTGTCGTTGTCGAGTACGGGTCAGGGCGCGCTGCGGACGGCGCGCATGCCCAGCGGCTGCTGCAACGGCACGTCGATCGCACCGACCAGCGCGATGAGGATGCAGGCGCGGTCGCCGAGATGGGGCAGCGTGCCCGTACGCAGACTGACGACCACTTCGTCGGGGCGCTCTTCGGCCGTCGCGGTCGCTCCGTAGCACTGCGGGGTTCCGCTGGTGAAGTACAGCCGTACCGTGCGATCGTCGGGCAACCGGCTGAAGGCCTGCGGCCGCACCAGATAGGCATCGACGATCTCGGGTTCGTCGACGAACACCGTCACCGCCGGATCCGCGGGGATCTCCGGCACGTCCACGGCCGGTTGCGCCGCGGCGGGCGCAGCCCCCACCAGCATCAGCACCGCTGAAGCGACGATCGTTGCACGCACAGTTCTCGATTAAAACGGTCCGCCACCCGGTTGTACAGGCGCCGGTAGCCTGGCACCTATGAGCGACTACAAGCGTGCCGTACTGGCCGGCGGCTGTTTCTGGGGCATGCAGGACCTGATCCGCAAGCAGCCGGGCGTCGTGTCCACCCGTGTCGGCTACACCGGCGGCAGCAACGACCACCCCACCTACCGCAACCACCCCGGCCATGCCGAGGCCATCGAGATCATCTACGACCCCGCGCAGACCGACTACCGCGCGCTGCTCGAGTTCTTCTTCCAGATCCACGATCCGACGACGAAGGACCGGCAGGGCAACGATGTCGGCACCAGCTACCGCTCGGAGATCTTCTACGTCGACGACGACCAGCGCCAAGTCGCGCTGGACACCATCGCCGACGTCGACGCTTCCGGGCTGTGGCCGGGCAAGGTCGTCACCGAGGTGAGCCCGGCGGTCGACTTCTGGGAGGCCGAGCCCGAGCACCAGGACTACCTGCTGCGCTACCCGAGCGGCTACACGTGCCACTTTCCGCGTCCGGGCTGGAAGCTGCCGAAGCGCAGCCAGGTCTGATCAGCTCAGCGGCTGCAGCCTGATCCGCCGCTCAGCGGCGCCGCCGCAGCGTCACGCGCCCACCGTCCTTCGGTGTGAAGGCCACTCCGCGTGAGTGCGCCTTCTCGCCGGGGGCGGTGGTGGTCTCGACGGTGAACTGCCGGAGCACCGTCCGCAGAACGATGTCCATCTCCACGTTGGCGAACACCGCACCGACGCAGCGTCGGGTACCGCCGCCGAACGGGATGTGGGAGAACGTGTTCGGCCGCTGACCGAGGAACCGCTGCGGATCGAAACGTTGCGGGTCGGGATATTCCTGCATGCGTTGGTGCACCTGGTCGATCGCCACCACGATCGAGTAGCCGCGCGGGATCACCCACTCGCCCAGCTGGAACGTCGGCGCATAGACGTGGCGACCGGCGAAGTCGATGACGGTGCGGGACCGCTGCACCTCCAACAGCGTCGCCTGGCGGTACTCGTTGCCGTCGGTATCCGCTTCGGCCACAAGCCTTTCCAGCACCTCCGGGTGGCGACTGATGCGTTCGAACACCCACCCCATGGTCGCCGCGGTGGTCTCGTGCCCGGCCGCCAGCAGGGTCAGCAGCTCGTCGCCGATATCTTGGCGCGACATCGATGAGCCGTCCTCGTAGGTGCTGCGCAGCAGCAGCGCGAGTACGTCGTCGCGTTCGGTGAAGTCGGGGTCGGCCAGGACGTCGTCGATGAGTCGCTCGATGACCTCGTCGTACTGACGCCGGTAGGCCGCGAGCCTGCCCCACGGGCTGAACCGGCCATAGGTGCGCGCAGGGGTGGGCAGCACCGCGAGCTTCGAACCGAGCGTCACCCACGGCGGGATGATGCGGCGCAAATCGTCGAGATGGGCACCATCGGCGCCGAACACTGCGCGCAGGATCGCGTTCAGCGTGATCCGCATCATCGGCTCGAGAATCTCGAAGGGCCGGCCCTCCGGCCAGTTCGCGGCTTCCCTCAGGGTCTCCTCTTCGAAGATCTTCTCGTAGTTCTTGATGCTGCGGCCGTGGAACGGCGGGGTGAGCAGTTTGCGACGGCGGCGGTGGTCGGCGCTGTCGAGCGCGAACACCGATCCGGGTCCGAGCACGCGTGACAGGTTCGGCTGGATGTTGCCGACTTCCTCGGTGTCGGCCATGAACAACTGCTTGGCCAGCGCCGGGTCGGCGACCATGACCGTCTGTCCGAAGACCGGCAGATGCATGGTGAACACGTAGCCGGTGCGCCGCACGATCTGGGCGAGCGTCCACTTGCGGGACACCGTGAAGCCCACGGACTGCACCAGGCGGGGAATGCGCGGGGCCGGGGGCAGCCGGACCTGGGGTGCGGGGGTGGCTGCGGTGATCGTCGACTCGCTCATGGGGACTCCCGATCAGTACCGTGGTACAGCGAAGTACCGGAGATCTTTCGGGTACGGTACCCCGTGGTACCAAGCGGCACAAGACCGGTTCGGGCGGGAGGGTGACGTGGCGACAAGCTCGACATTGCCCGCGGTGGTCGACCGTCTGCTCGACGGTCTGGCTGCGGCGATCGGTGACCGCGGCTATCGCGACACCACCGTCGCCGACATCGTCCGTCATGCCCGCACGTCCAAACGCACGTTCTACGAACAGTTTTCCGGCAAGGACGAGTGCCTGGTCGAACTGCTGCGCCGCAACAATGCCGAGCTGATCGACACCATCCGCGCCGCCGTCGATCCCGATGTCGACTGGCAGACCCAGATCCGCCAGGCCGTCGAGGCCTACGTCGGGCACATCGAGGCCCGCCCTGCGATCACACTGAGCTGGATCCGCGAGGCACCCGCGCTCGGCGCGGCGTCGGCACCGCTGCACCGGCACGCGATGACCAGCCTGGCTGACATGCTGATCGGGCTGACCGCGAGCCCGGGGTTCGCCCGCGCAGGGTTGTCGCCGGTGCAGGCACCTGTGGCCCTCATCCTGGTCGGCGGATTACGAGAGCTGACCGCGCTGCACGTCGAAGACGGCCGCAACATGCGCGACCTGGTGGAGCCGGCGGTCGACGCCGCCACGGCTCTGCTCGGCGCCCGCTAGAGCCGCGTCAGCTGCTGCGAAGCGACCCCGGCAGGCCGGAGATCCGCTCCAGAACGCGCATCGACCCGGTCGCCCGGACTTCCCGGAAATCTCCGGAATCCATTGCGCGACAGTAGATATGGTACGGCGCCTGACCGCCGTCGGCCGGGTCCGGGAACACGTCGTGGATGACGAGGGCACCGCCGACGTCGACCCACTTGGCCCAGCCGTCGAAGTCGCGGTTGGCGGCTTCCTCGGTGTGGCCGCCGTCGATGAACAGGAACCGCAGCGGAGTCCGCCACCCCCGCGCCACCACCGGCGAGCGGCCCACGATCGCGACGACGTAGTCGTCGAGCCCGGCGGCATCGAGGGTGTGGCGCATGGTGGGCAACGTGTCGAACAGCCCGGTCACCGGATCGACCAACGACTCGTCGTGGTACTCCCAGCCGGCCTGATGTTCCTCGGACCCGTGGTGGTGGTCGACGGTGTAGATCAACCCGCCGGTCTGCTGCGCCGCGGCACCGAGCAGAATGGTGGAACGACCGCAGTACGTGCCGATCTCGACGCCGACGCCGTCCGCGAGGTAGGCCACGGCCGTGTCGTAGAGAGTGCGCCCCTCGTCGGCCGGCATGAAGCCGGTGACCCGCTCGGCGAGGTCGAACAACGCGGCAGTCTCGGGAGGCAGCGCGGTATCGGTACCCATGCCGCACAACTTACCGTTGCTGACCCCAGGGGGTTGTAGTAGCGTCCGGACATGTGTCCGATCCGGCCCTGGAGTCGACTCGGCGCAGGCTGACGGCCCGGCAGGCCGACACCGTCGACCGGCTGGGACGGGCCGCGGTCGACCTGCTCACCCGCGAAGGCTTCGCCGGCATCACCGTGCGGCGTGTGGCCGCGGCCGCGGGTGTCGGATCCGCCACCGCCTACACCTACTTCTCCTCCAAAGAGCACCTCGTCGCAGAGGTGTTCTGGCGCCGGCTGGCCAATTCCCCGGAGGTGGAACACGAGTCCGGTGACGCGGTGACCCGCGTCGTCGAAGTGCTCGCGCACATTGCGATGCTGGTCGCCGGCGAGCCCGAGTTCGCCGGCGCGGTGACCACGGCGCTGCTCGGCAAGGATCCCGACGTCGAAGTGCTGCGCCAACGCATCGGCCGCGACATCCGCGACCGGCTGTGTGCCGCGCTCGGCCCGGACACTGATCCCGACGTCGTCGACTCACTTGAGATGCTCTACGCGGGCGCCCTCGTGCGTGCCGGAATGGGTTACGACTCCTACCAGGAGATCGCAGCTCGGCTCGAGAAGTCCGCGCGGCTGATACTGCGCTAGTCCATTCTGGGCTCGGCTTTTTGTCGGTCTTCGAATGTATGTTCGAAGTATGTCGGGTAGTGAGCTGCAGGCCGCGGTCGCCGCGTTGCGGGCCGCCTTTGAGGAGGTGGGCGCCTGTGATGTTGATTTGTTGACCCGACCCGAGCTGGTTGACGCCCTCGATGAACTCGAGGCGTTGGGGTGTCAGTTGCCCACGATGAGTCACCGTCTACTGGCCCGGTTGCAGGCCGAGGCGACACCCCAGTCGATGGGGGCCAAGTCGTGGAAAGAAGTGCTGACCGTGCGCTGGCGCATCTCGGCGCGTGAGGCCCGTCGGCGGTTGGCTGAAGCCGCGGTGTTGGCGCCGCGGCAGTCCTTGATCGGGCCGGCCTTGGCGCCGGTGTTGGCCGCGACTGCGGCCGCTCAAGCGCACGGGTTGATCAATGCCGAGCATGTCGAGGTCATCCGTCGGGCTGTTGATCGGTTGCCCGGTTTCGTCGATACGGCCACCCGTGAGCAGATTGAGGTGGATTTGGTGCGCACCGCGGTCGGGGTGGGTCCCAAGGAACTCCACGATGTCGCTGAGCGCGTCCTGTTCTTGTTGGATCAGGACGGCCCCGAACCCGATGACACGGAACGTGCCCGTAAACGCGGAATCTCGCTGGGTAAGCAGCGCGACGATGGGATGTCGGCGATTTCTGGGGAGTTGACGCCGGAGGCGCGGGCGGTGTGGGAAGCCATTTTCGCCAAGTTCGCCGCACCCGGGATGTGCAACCCCGACGATCCCGAACCGTGTACCTCGGGCACTCCGTCGCAAGCCCAGATCGACAACGATTACCGCAGCCTGGCCCAGCGTCAGCACGACGCGCTGGTCGCGGTCGGGCGTATCGCGTTGATGAGCGGTGAGCTCGGTCAACTCAACGGTCTGCCGGTGTCGGTGATCATCCGCACCACCCTGCAGGACTTGGAGTCCCGGGCCGGGGTCGGCACCACCGGCGGCGGCACCATCATGCCCATCAAGGACGTGATCCGGCTGGCCTCGCATGCCAACCACTACCTGGCGGTGTTCGACCGCGCGACCGGATCGGCGCTGAATCTGTTCCGCACCAGACGGATAGCGTCGCCGGCGCAGCGGATCATGCTGATCGCTCGTGACGGCGGCTGCACCAAACCGGGTTGTACCGTGAGTGCCTATGGCTGCCAAGCCCACCACGGGTCGACTGACTACTCGCGCGGTGGGAACACCAACGTCGACGAACTGGCCCTGGCCTGCGGATCTGACAACCGCAGCGTCGACGAGGGTGGCTGGAGCACCCGAATCAACGACCGCTGCGAAGTCGAATGGATCCCACCACCCCAATTGGATACCGGCCAAGCCCGGGTCAACTACTACCACCAACCCGAACGACTCCTACGCCCACCTGACGAACCAGAAGCGTTCGGGGACAACGCGACTGCGGCGTCAGCCGACGGTACAGAGGAGGCTGACCCTGGGCCGGGCGTCGAGCTGCCCGCCGACGGTACCGGGGCGAGCGATGACGAGCCGGGTGCCGAGGCGCCCACCGACGATCCCGACGAACCCGGCGGACCCGCACCACCCGACAACCGGGTGGCCTGAGGTCTACGGCCTTTCGACGACGAGCACGACGAATGTCCTGCGCGGCGGCTAACGCTCGCTGGTGGCGCACTCGCAGTCGTAGTCGCCCTCCAGCCCGGTTGGCAGGTCTACGCCGCGGAAGATCCCGCTGCCGGGCGTGGCCGACGACAACGCATCGGCGGCCAGGATCACCGCCGCGCCCGTCCAGGTGGTGCGCTCCACCGGCCAGCGCTTGCCGTCGGCGTACACCAGCCCGGTCCAGTAGGAGCCGTCCTCCTCACGCAGATGATGCATGGCCGCGAACTGCTCGTGCGCGCGATCGTGCTGGCCGATCGCCTCCAAAGCCATGACCAGCTCACAGGTTTCGGCGCCGGTGACCCACGGGCGGTCGTCGACACAACGGATACCGAGGCCGGGCACGACGAAGTCGTCCCAGCGTTGGTCGATGCGGGTGTGCGCCCGCTCGCCACGCAGTGCACCGCCGAGCACCGGGTAGTACCACTCCATCGACCAACGGTCCTTGACGGCGAACGCATCAGGGTGATCGGCGATGGCGTGGCCGAGCCGACCGACGGCCAGTTCCCACTCCGGCTGGGAGTCTCCGACGTAGTCGGCCAGCGCCAGGGCGCACCGCATCGCGTGGTGGATGCTTGCGCACCCGGTCAGCAGGGCCTCCTCGGTGGGGCCACCAGGCCCGCGACCCCAAGCGATCTCACCTGTGCCGCACTGCAATTCGAGTACGAAGTCGATGGCCTTGGCCACCACCGGCCACATGGTGACCGCGAAATCGCGGTCCCCGGTGACCAGCACGTGGTGCCAGACTCCGGTCGCGATGTAGGCGCAGAAGTTGCTGTCGCTGTTGGCGTCTTCGACCACACCGTCGCGCAGCTGGATCGGCCAGGTCCCATCGGGCCGCTGGTTGACCCGCGACCACTCGAATGCCCGGCGGGCGGGTTCGATCAGCCCTGCCGCCGTCAGCGCCATCGCGTTCTCGATGTGGTCCCACGGGTCGGTGTGCCCACCCACCGACCACGGGATCGCCCCGCTGGATTCCTGCGTCGCCGCGATCGACTCGGCCGTCTGCAGACACTGAGCCGCGGTGAAAACACCGGGGACGCTGGGAATGTCGGACATCAGCTCGATTGCGGCTTCTCGAAATACAGGGCCACGCTCTTCCCGATGACCGGGTTGAGCAGCGACTCGGCTGTGCGAGTGAGCCACGGGCAGTCGATCATGTCCCACACCAGCAGCTTGTGGTACGCGGTCACCGCCGGATGGTCGTTCTTCTCGGTTCCCACAGCGCATTTGAGCCACCAGTACGGTGAGTGCAACGCATGCGCGTGGTGGGTGTGGATCAGCTCGAGGCCGTGCTTGAGCACCTTGTCCCGGAGCTCGTCGGCCCGGTAGATGCGGATGTGCCCGCCCTCGTTGGCGTGGTACTCGTCCGACAGCGCCCAACAGATCCGCTCCGGAAGCCAGCGGGGAACCGTGATGGCAAGGTGCCCACCGGGTTTCAGTACGCGAACCAACTCGGCGATGGCCCGCTCGTCCTCGGGGACGTGTTCGAGGATCTCCGAGGCGATCACGCAGTCGAAGGTGCCGTCGGCGTACGGCAGGTCGAGCGCGTCACCCTTGACCACCTCGGCCGACGCCGACGCGGGCACTTCGCCCTGCTGCTTCATCGCCTGCAGGATCTCGTCGACATCGTTGAGATCCGAAGCGTTCTGGTCGAATCCGATGACATCGGCACCTCGGCGGAACGCCTCGAAGGTGTGGCGGCCGGCGCCGCAGCCGACGTCGATCACCTTGGTGCCTGCACCGACTCCCAGCCGGTCGAAATCGACGGTCAGCATGCCGCAACCCTTCCGCACGCGCGTTCGTAGACCGCAACCGTCTGTGCGGCAACCGATTCCCAGCTGAACACTTCCAGTGCGCGCTGGCGGCCGTTGTCGCCGAGGCGGCGCAGCTCGCGCGGGGAGTCCAGCAGATCGCCGAGCACGGCGGTCAGTTCGTCGACGTCGGCGGGTGTGACCAGCCGCGCGCACTCGCCGTCGGGTCCGACCACCTCGGGCAGTGCACCGGCCCGGCTGGCGACGATCGGCGTGCCGCTGGCCATGGCTTCCACCGCCGGCAGCGAAAAACCTTCGTACAGCGACGGAATGCACGCCACCTCAGCCGAAGCCAGCAGCGCGGCCAGCTCGGTGTCGGACAGGCCGCTGGAGCTGTGCACGATGTCGGAGATACCGAGCTCGGCGATCAGTTTCTCGGTGGGCCCGTTGGGTTCCAGCTTGGCGACCAGCTGCAGCTCCAAATCGCGTTCGATGCGCAGACGTGCTACCGCGTGCAGCAGGTGACTGACGCCTTTGAGCGGAACGTCGGCACTGGCGATCGCGATGATGCGGTTGCGCACCCGCTCGGCCGCGGGCTGGAACAGCGCGGTGTCGACGCCGAGCGGCACCACGTGCAGCTGCTGCGGATCGACCGCGAAGTCTTCGGCGATGTCGGCGGCCGACGTCGACGACACGGTGACCAGCTCGGGGATCTGCCGCGCCACCTGCTTCTGCATCTCGGCGAAGGCGTACCACCGGCGTACCAGCGGCTTGCGCCACCACTTGGCGGCCTCGATCTCGACCACGCGGTCGCGGGTGATCGGGTGGTGCACGGTGGCCACCACCGGGAGGCCCGTCGCGGCGATGTCCAACAGTCCCGTGCCCAGGCACTGATTGTCGTGCACCACGTCGAAGTCGTCGCGGCGGTCGGCCAGCAGGCGCGCGACGCGCTTGCTGAACGTCTTGGGTTCCGGGAAGCCGGCCGTCCAGGTGGTCAGCAGTTCTTCGAGGTCGATGCTGGTCTTGATCTCGCTGGGCCGCGGGATGCGGAACGGGTCCGGCTCGCGGTACAGGTCCAGGCTCGGCACCTTGGTCAGGGTGACCCGCGGGTCCAGGCCCTCCGGGTACGGCTGTCCTGAGAACAGTTCCACCTCGTGGCCGAGCTCCACCAGACCGCGGCTCAGGTGGCGGACGTAGACGCCCTGGCCACCGCAATGGGTCTTGCTGCGGTAGGACAGCAGTGCGATGCGCATGGTCAGCTCACCGCTTCGACGGCGCGCACCGACGCGCTGGTCCAGGCTGGGAAGCCGCCCTGAGCTGCCCGAATCGATTGGAGCAAGGAATCCGAACCCTCCTGGACATGTGTCCAGACTATAGTTTGACGTGCTAGGAGACGCAATGCGGCGCCAGCTTCTGACTATCACAGTCGCCGGCCAGCGTCCTGTTCACCCTCGGTTCACGAGTGCGCTGCCGGCGGCGGAAACCCGCCCGTCGCGATAGGGCCCCAGCGCTGCGGAGTCGCCCTGATCAGGCACTTGCCCTGCTTCACCATCGCCGCGCGGTACTCGTCCCAGTCCGGATGCTCACCGGAGATGACCCGGAAGTACTCCACCAGCGGTTCGAGCGCATCGGGCAGGTCGATCACCTCGGCGGAGCCGTCGACCTGGACATACGGGCCGTTGAACTCGTCGGACAGCACCACGATGCTGGCGCGCGGCCGTCGACGGATGTTGGCCGCTTTGGCGCGCTGCGGATAGGTCGCGATCACGATCCTGCCCTCGGCGTCGACGCCGCCGGTGACCGGTGAGCTCTGCAACGACTCCCCGGCACGAAAAGTGGTCAGCACCATGCGGTGCCGCGGGCGGACGAACTCGAGCAGTTCGGGCAGCGTGACCTCGTCGGCGGTGGCATAGGTGCGGGTCATCGCCTCAGCGTATCCAGGCCCGTCTGGTTACACTCCGCCCATCAGGAACGCCTTTACACTTTCGCCCGCTACTGACAAGGGACCGGCATGGCAGACAGCAGAAGCCTGGCACTCGCCGAGTGGCGTCGGTTCGGCAAGGTGCCGCTGGCCGCCGGGCTGGGCTACTCCATGGGCGTCATCCACGTCTACTGCCTGGGCGCATTCATGGAGCCGCTGCAGGACGAGTTCGGATGGTCGCGGGCACAGGCCTCCGTCGGGCTGACGATCGTCGGTATGGCCGCCGCGATCGCGGCCCTGCCGATCGGGCTGCTGGTCGACCGCCTCGGGCCGCGGCGCGTCGGGCTGTGCGGCGTGGTGCTCATGGCGACGACGTTCGCGTTGATGGGTACGGCGACCGGCTCGATGGCCAACTGGATCCTGCTGTGGGCGCTTCTGTCGTTCGCGTCGTTCTGGGTGCAGACCACCGTGTGGACATCGGCGGTGGCCAGCCGGTTCGAGACTTCGCGGGGACTCGCGTTCGCCGTCACGTTGTCCGGCGGCTCACTGGCCGCTGCGGTGTTCCCGCCGTTGGCGACGGCGCTGATCGGGGTCTGGGGATGGCGCGGCGCGTTCATCGGCCTCGGCGTTCTGTGGGGCGGTCTGGTGCTCGCCGCCGTCGCCCTGTTCTTCCGGGGCGCCCAGGATGAAGCCCGAGCCGACGCGCGCGCCGAACCCGCCGCGGTGCCCGCCGCCGACACGCCGACGGCAGTCGCGACGCCACCGGTCGAGCTTCCCGGCGTCACGATGCGCGAAGGGCTGCGTTCGCTGACCTTCTACCAATTGCTCCTGGCCGCCGGTCTTTTCGCGTTCACCACCCTCGGGGTGGTGGTGCACCTGGTGCCGATCCTGCGCGACGCCGGCGCCGAACCCCTGGCCGCGGCCGGTACCGCGGCGCTGGTCGGGCTGTTCTCGATCGTCGGCCGGCTGGGCGTCGGGCTGCTGCTGGACCGCTTCCCGGCCCGCGTCGTCGGCGCCTGTGCCTACCTGGTGCCAATCGCCGGCAGCGCACTGCTGCTGTTCGACGGCGCCAACCCGGTCAGTCAGACCGCGGCCGCGGCGCTGTTCGGGCTCACTCTGGGTGCGGAGGTCGACGTCATCGCGTACCTGGCGTCCCGCTACTTCGGGCTGCGCAACTTCGGCGGACTGTTCGGCGGGCTGGTCGCGGCGCTGTCGCTGGGCACCGCCTTCGGGCCGCTGGCCTCCGGAGCGACCTCGGACCATTTCGGCGGGTACGCCCCCTTCCTGGTGCTCACGATGGTGTTGATGGGCGTCAGCAGTCTCGCGCTCGCGTTGCTCAAACCCGCCCCTGTCTGGGAAATCCGCACGGTGGGTACAGGCTCACCGTAGGTTGACCGACGAGGGGCGCACATGACCTTCAACATCACCCCCACCGCAGCGCAACACGACCTGGCCCGGCGCACCCACGAGTTCGCCGAAGAGGTCGTGCGGCCCGTCGCCGCCGAGTACGACCAGCGCCAGGAGTTCCCCTGGCCGGTGCTGGAGGAAGCGGCCACCCGGGGTTTCTACAGCCCGCTGTTCTACCGCGACCTCATCGGCGACCCGACCGGTCTGTCGCTGCCGATGTTCATGGAGGAACTGTTCTGGGGTTGCGCAGGCATCGGGCTCGCCGTGGTGATGCCCGCGTTGGCGCTGTCGGCGATCGGGCAGGCCGCCTCACCCGAACAGATGCTGAAGTGGGCTCCCGAATGCTTCGGCACGCCCGGTGACCTGAAGCTGGCAGCCCTGGCCATCTCCGAACCCGAGGGCGGCAGCGACGTACGCAACCTGCGCACCACCGCCCGCCGCGACGGCGACGACTGGATCCTCGACGGCCACAAGATGTGGATCGGCAACGGCGGCATCGCCAACGTCCACGTCGTCAACGCCGTGGTGGACCAGGACCTCGGACACAAGGGTCAGGCGCTGTTCATCGTGCCCGGCGGCACACCCGGCCTGGAGCTGGTGCGCAAGCTCGACAAGCTGGGGTGCCGCGCCTCGCACACCGCGGAGTTGCGGTTCGACAGCGTGCGGGTGCCCGGCGAGAACCTGCTCGGCGGCGAGGAGAAGCTCGAGTACAAGCTGGCCAAGGCCCGCGAAGCCTCTGAAGGCTTGGCGGGTGCCCGCCCTTCCCGCTCGGCAGCACTGGGCACGTTCGAACAGACCCGCCCCATGGTCGCCGCGCAGGCGCTCGGCATCGCCCGCGCCGCGCTGGAGTACATGACCGAGTACGCCAACCGGCGCGAAGCCTTCGGCGCGCCGATCATCGACAACCAGGGCATCGCATTTCCCATCGCCGACCTGGCCACCCAGATCGATGCCGCCCGGCTGTTGACCTGGCGGGCGTCGTGGATGGCCGCCTCCGGGGTGCCGTTCGAACGTGGCGAGGGGTCGATGTCGAAGCTGGCCGCCAGCGAAGTCGCCGTCAAGACCACCGAGCGGGCCATCCAGACCATGGGCGGCTGGGGCTACATCAAGGACCACCCCGTGGAGAAGTGGTACCGGGACGCCAAGCTCTACACCATCTTCGAAGGGACCAGCGAGATCCAGCGAATGGTGATCGCCCGCGCGCTGGGCGCCGCCGACGGCGCTCCCCCGCTGCACGTCGACCTGGAACCGACCGGTGGACCGCTCAACCGCTACTTCGGCCGCGGCACTCCGCTACGCACCCAGGCCGCGGCACGGGCGCTGTCGGCGAAGGACCGGGTGCCCCAGCCCGTCATGCAGATGGCCATGAAAGTGCTCCGGCCGCCGCGAAAGTGACGCGAATCGGGAGCCGAGACATGCAGTACCCCTGGTTTCACCTACTGTGGTTCTGGCAACATTACCGATCAGTCACATACGTGTCCGAGCGCGCAGCGATGGGATGACAATGACGTTTTCGTGGGCACCTTCATGGGGGCAAGCGCAGTACGACGTTTCGGTCCTGGCTCAGGGCGAGGAGGGCGGCGGCACCGCCTTGCACGAGGTCATCGGGTTGTCGGTTGCCGCCGTGGTGGTCTCGGCGATCCTCGTGTGGATCGGCCACCTGCACCGCAGCCACAAGATCAGCTGGCTGACCAGCCTGGCTGATTGGTCCGGCCGGCGATTCAAGCGACCGCCGTGGGTTGCGCTGCCGGTCCTCATGTTCACCACGTCGATCATCTGCGCGCTGTTCGGCTTCATCTGGGACGTCAGCCTGCACATCGGCAACGGCCGCGACGACGGTGCGCTGGCCAACCCCGCGCACTACTTCATCCTGATCGGGCTGTTCGGCATCTTCGTCGCCGGCTGCACCGCGATGGTGTTGCCGCTCGACGGCGAACGACCCGGACCGGCCGCGGTGCGCATCACCGACAACTGGTACGCCCCCGTCGGCGGCATCGTGATGGCCGGCTGCGGCCTGTACGCGCTGACCGGCTTCCCGCTCGACGACGTCTGGCACCGCATCTTCGGCCAGGACGTCACGCTGTGGGGACCGACGCACCTGATGATGATCGGCGGCGCCGGCTTCTCCACCCTGGCTGCGGCGTTCCTCGAATACGAAGGGAAACGCGCCGTCGGACCCGACGCCCCGCGTGACGGCCTCGGCCTGAAGTTCGTGATGTACCTGGCGTTCGCGGGCGTGCTGATCGGTGCGTCGGTCTACCAGATCGAGTTCGACTTCGGCGTCCCGCAGTTCCGCCAGGTGTTCCAGCCGATGCTGATCGCCGCCGCCGCGGCGCTGGCCCTGGTGATGGCCCGCATCTTCCTGGGCCGCGGCGCCGCGATCATCGCGGCGGTGATCGCGATCGGTCTGCGCGGCATCGTGGCGTTCCTGGTCGCTCCGGTGCTCGACGCACCGGTGAACTGGTTCCCGCTGTACCTGGGCGCGGCCGTCGTCGTCGAACTCGTCGCACTGACGCCGCTGTACAAGCGGCCCATCCTCTTCGGTGTGGTCAGCGGCCTGGGCATCGCGACCGTCGGGCTGTGGCTCGAGTCGCTGTGGATCAACGCCGTCTACCCCCTGCCCTGGCCGTCGAGCATCTGGCCG
The DNA here is from genome assembly GCF_050205565.1 of Mycobacterium sp. SMC-4. Classification (GTDB taxonomy): domain Bacteria; phylum Actinomycetota; class Actinomycetes; order Mycobacteriales; family Mycobacteriaceae; genus Mycobacterium. The sequence goes on from NZ_JBNMQU010000018.1 coordinate 16,601, forward strand.
GAGGCGCTGGCGATGTCAGTGCCGGTGGCCGTCCTGGTCGGCGCCTGCGGCGCAATGGCCGGCATGGTGCTCACCGGGCAGCGGCTGCCGCGCCGGGCCATCGGCGTCGGATTGGTGGCGCTGACCGTGCTGGCCATCGGCGGCGCCGCGGCCAACGGCCTGCAGTACAACACGCCGCAGGAGGCGACCGCGACGATCACCCTGACCGAGGCGCCCGATGTCGACGGCAACCGCTTCGTCACCGCCGACGTGCGCTTCAACCCGCCGGACGTCGTCAGCGACGACCCGAACTGGGTGGCGGTGCTGGGCTGGCAGGGCGGCCTGGAGAACCAGCGCGGCCAGTTCGTCGACACCCTCGAGAAGGTCGGCGACGGCCACTACGTCTCCACCGAACCGATGCCGGTGTCGGGCACGTGGAAGACGCTGCTGCGCGTGCACGACGGGTCGACGCTGACCGCGGTGCCGATCTTCCTGGCCGGAGACCCCGGGATCGGCGCCGAGGAGGTGCCCGCCGAGCCGCAGTTCACTCGGCCGTTCGTCTCCGAGATCACCATCCTGCAGCGCGAGCGCAGCCCCGACATCCCGCAGTCGCTGTGGCTGATCGGCTGCCTGGTGGTGCTGGCGTGCACGCTGGCCATGGTCGCCGGCATCACCTGGGGTGGCGGCCGGATCAACAACAGCGAGCCGCGGCAGGAAGCCGAGCACCTGCAACCCTCCGGGCAGACATGACCCCATCCGCCGACGCCGTCATCCTGGCCGACCACCCGATCTGGATAGCCGTGCCCGCATTCGCCCCGGCGTTCGTGGTGACCGGCGTGGTGATCTACATCGCGGTGCGCAACCGGAAGAAGCGTGAAGAGTCCAACGAGAACAACCCACATTGAATAGGTGATCGGAATCCGAATCGACACAGCGCTGGCCGTCGCCGCCGCTGCGGTGATGCTCGTCGCCTGCGGCAGCTCCGAGTCTTCGCAGGACCCCTCGGCTCCGGCGTCGGCGCCGGCGGCAACCGCGCCGACCGAGGACCAACCCACCCAGCAGCAACCCGACCAGGTGGTTCTCGACGTCACCATCGCCGACGGCGACGTCACACCCACCAACGAGCAGCTTGAGGCCGCGGTCGGTCAGCCGATCGCGATCCGCGTCGACAGCGACACCGCCGACGAACTGCACGTGCACTCGACACCCGAGCACACGTTCCCCGTCGCGGCGGCGCCCGGGCAGACGTTCGAGTTCACCATCGAGATGCCCGGCCGCGTCGACGTCGAGCTGCACAACACCCACACCACGATCGCCACCATCCTGGTGCGGTGAGCGCGCAGCTGCTGGCCCACGGGTTGGGCGGCTCCACCGACCTGCCCATCCCGTTCACCTACGCGCTGATCGGCGCCGCCTGGGCCCTGACGTTCACGTTCGCCGTCGTCGCGCTGGCGTGGCGCACCCCGCGATTCGACCCGGCCAAACCCGGCCGCGCGCTGCCCGGAGGGGTGACCACCGTCGTCGACGCACCGGTGACACGCTGGGCGATCGCACTGCTGACGCTCGCGTTCACCGGATGGGTCGCGATGGCCGCGTTCTTCGGGCCGCAGAACGCCGACAACGCCCTGCCCGGCGTCTTCTATGTGCTGCTGTGGGTCGGCCTGGTCGCACTGTCGTGGGCGATCGGTCCGGTGTGGCGGGTGCTCTCACCGGTGCGGGCCCTGCACAAGCTCGTCGGCGGCCGCAACCTCGGCCGGAGCTATCCCCGAACCCTGGGCTACTGGCCCGCGGCGGCCGGGCTGCTCGCGTTCGTGTGGCTGGAGCTGGCCAGCCCGGATCCCGGCTCGTTGGGCGCGATCCGCACCTGGCTGCTGATCTACCTGGTGGTGACGCTGGCCGGGGCGGTCTGGTTCGGACCACGGTGGAATGCCAACGCCGACCCGTTCGAGGTGTACAGCGTCGTGGCGTCGCGGCTGTCGGTGTTCCGGCGCCGCGACGACGGGCGCATCGCGGTCGGTAACCCGTTCGACCATCTGCAGACGCTGCCCGTGCGGCCCGGCGTCGTCGCGGTGCTCGCGGTCCTGCTGGGCTCCACCGCGTTCGACAGTTTCTCGGCGACCCCGCAATTCCGGCGGCTGGTCGGCGACCTGACCGACTCCGCGCTGGGTGCCACACTGCTGAAGTCGGCGACCCTACTGCTGTTCGTCGGCGTCGTCGCCGGCACGTTCTGGGCGGCCGCGCGCTGCACCGGCGGAGTCGACGCCGCGCGGCGCCGCGAGCTGCCCGGTCTGCTGGCACACTCGCTCATCCCGATCGTGATCGGCTACGTCTTCGCGCACTACCTGACCTACCTCGTGGAACGCGGCCAGCAGACGGCCATTCAACTGGCCGATCCGCTGGGACGCGGGTGGAACGTACTCGGACTGGCCGACGCCCAGGTCAGCTATTTGCTGTCGATGCATCCCGCGCTGCTGGCCACGCTGAAGGTGGGCTTCGTGGTGGCGGGTCACATCGCCGGCGTGGTGGCGGCCCACGACCGGTCGCTGGCGCTGCTGCCCAAAGACCATCAGATCACCGGCCAGCTCGCGATGATGCTGGTGATGGTGTTCTACACGTTCATGGGGCTGTATCTGCTGTTCGGTGGGTGAACCGCCGAGGCTGCCCCATAATGTCATCTTGTGTCAGCTGAGGAGTCTCTGGAACAGGCGCTTGCCGGCGGAGCGCCGCAGCGGGTGGGTTGGTTCCGCTTCTACTTCGCCGACGAACGCTGGGAATGGTCGGAGCAGGTGCAGCTCCTGCACGGCTACGAACCCGGGACCGTGACGCCGACGACGGAACTGGTGCTGTCGCACAAGCACCCCGAGGACCGTCAGCAGGTGGCGGCGACGCTCGACGACATGCGCCGAACGCATCGCACGTTCTCGACGCGCCACCGGATCATCGACACCCGCGGTGACATCCACGACGTGGTGGTGATCGGCGACCGTCTCAGCGACGACGACGGCCGCCTGGTCGGCACGCACGGCTTCTACGTCGACGTCACCCCCAGCGAATCGGTGACCAAAGCGATGATGTCCGCCGCTCTCGCCGAGATCACCGAGAACCGGGCCGTCATCGAACAGGTCAAGGGCATGCTGATGCTCATCTACCGGGTGGACGCCGACGCCGCGTTCGAGCTGCTGCGCTGGCGCTCGCAAGAGACCAACGTCAAGCTACGGGTCCTGGCCGAACGGCTGCTCCAGGACTACGGCGAACTCGTCTACGAGGAGACGCTGCCCCCGCGCGCGGCGTTCGACCACCTGCTGCTGACCGCTCACCTGCGGGTCGCCCGTGGCGGCGATACCGTGAAGCAATGAGCGATTCACCGAGCCGAAGCGCCCTGATCATCGTCGACGTGCAGAACGACTTCTGCGAGGGCGGTTCGCTGGCGGTCGAAGGTGGCGCCGCGGTGGCCCGCGCCGTCAGCGAGCTGCTCACCGGCCCGTCGGCGCAGCACTACCGACATGTGGTGGCCACCAAGGACTTTCACATCGACCCGGGCAGCCATTTCTCCGAGAACCCCGACTTCGTGGACTCCTGGCCGCCGCACTGTGTGGCGGGCTCGCCCGGCGCCGACTTCCACCCCGACCTCGACGTCGCACCCGTCGAAGCGGTGTTCGCCAAAGGCCACTACAGCGCGGCCTACAGCGGATTCGAGGGCACCGACGAGTCCGGTACCGGGCTGGCGGACTGGTTGCGCGCCCACGACATCGACTCGGTCGACGTCGTCGGCATCGCCACCGACTACTGCGTGCGCGCCACCGCCGCCGACGCCGTGGCCGCCGGATTCGGCACCCGCGTGCTGCTGGACCTCACCGCCGGCGTCGCGCCGGCCTCGACGGCCGCGGCGGTAGAGGAATTGCGCTCCGTCGGCGTCGACGTGGTGACCTGACCCACCTCACGGTTGCCTCCCGCCCCGAACGGGCATCCCCTATCGTCGCGGCCCCCCAGCGTCTCCATGAGACGAAGAGTTCAGGAGAATCGTTTGAGCATCGTCACCACCCCGGGTACCGCCCCCGACCTCGAACTGTGGCCCGGCAAGGCCTACCCCTTGGGGGCGACCTATGACGGCTACGGCACCAACTTCGCGTTGTTCTCCGAGGCCGCCGAGAAGGTGGAGCTGTGCCTGTTCGACGCTGACGGGACGGAAACGCGGATCACGCTGCCCGAGGTCGACGGCTTCGTCTGGCACTGCTTCATCCCCAACATCGAGCCGGGTCAGCGCTACGGCTACCGCGTGTACGGCGACTACGACCCCGCCAACGGGATGCGCTGCAACCCGAACAAACTCCTGCTGGACCCCTACGCCAAGGCCATCGACGGCCACTTCGACTGGGACCAGTCGCTGTTCAGCTACACCTTCGGCGATCCCGACAGCCGCAACGACGACGACTCCGCGGCGAACATGCCCAAGTGCGTGGTGATCAACCCGTACTTCGACTGGGGCACCGACCGCCCGCCGGGGCACGAGTACGCCGACTCGGTGATCTACGAAGCACACGTCAAAGGTCTCACCCAGACCCACCCGGACATCCCCGACCAGATCCGCGGCACCTACGCCGCGGTGGCGCACCCGGCGATCATCGAGCACCTGCAGGCGCTGGGCATCACGGCCGTCGAGCTGATGCCCGTGCACCACTTCGCCAACGACTCGACGCTGGTGGAGAAGGGCCTGTCCAACTACTGGGGCTACAACACCATCGGGTTCTTCGCGCCGGACTCCAAGTACAGCTCGAACCCCAACCCGGGCGGGCAGGTCCAGGAGTTCAAGGCCATGGTGCGTGCGCTGCACGAGGCCAACATCGAGGTGATCCTCGACGTCGTCTACAACCACACCGCCGAGGGCAACCACATGGGTCCGACCTTGTCGATGCGCGGCATCGACAACGGCGCCTACTACCACCTCGTCGACGACGACAAGCGCTACTACATGGACTACACGGGAACCGGCAACAGCCTCAACGTGCGCCATCCGCACACGCTGCAGCTGATCATGGACTCGCTGCGCTACTGGGTCACCGAGATGCACGTCGACGGGTTCCGGTTCGACCTGGCCTCCACACTGGCCCGCGAGTTCTACGACGTGGACCGGCTCGCGACGTTCTTCGAGCTGGTGCAGCAGGACCCGGTGGTCAGTCAGGTCAAGCTGATCGCCGAGCCGTGGGACGTCGGCCCGGGCGGCTACCAGGTCGGCAACTTCCCCCCGCAGTGGACAGAATGGAACGGCAAGTACCGCGACACCGTCCGCGACTTCTGGCGCGGTGAGCCGTCCACCCTCGACGAGTTCGCCTACCGGTTGACCGGATCGGCCGACCTCTACGAGCACACCGCGCGCCGCCCGGTGGCGTCGATCAACTTCGTCACCGCCCACGACGGCTTCACGCTGCGCGACCTGGTGTCCTACAACGAGAAGCACAACGAGGCCAACGGCGAGGACAACAACGACGGCGAGAGCCACAACCGGTCGTGGAACTGTGGCGTCGAAGGCCCCACCGACGACCCCGAGATCAACGCGCTGCGCTCCCGCCAGCAGCGCAACTTCCTGGCCACCCTGCTGCTGAGCCAAGGTGTGCCGATGCTGTGTCACGGCGACGAGCTCGGACGCACCCAGGGCGGCAACAACAACGGTTATTGCCAGGACAACGAGATCACCTGGATGCACTGGGACGACGCCGACACCGAGCTGCTGGAGTTCGCCCGGTCGGTGTCGCAGCTGCGCGCAGCACACCCCGTGTTCCGCCGGCGCCGGTTCTTCTCCGGTAAGCCGCTGGGTCGCCGCGGCAGCGCCGGCCTGCCCGACATCGCGTGGTTCACCCCCGAGGGCACCGAGATGACGGGCGACGACTGGGACACCGCGTTCGCGAAATCGGTCGGGGTGTTCCTCAACGGTCACGGCATCCCGGACATGGACGCCCGCGGACAACGGGTGATCGACGACTCGTTTTTGCTGTTCTTCAACGCCCACTACGAGCCGATCGATTTCGCGTTGCCCGAGGCCGAGTTCGGCAAAGCATGGACGCCGGTGTTGTGCACCGCGTCGGAGCCGGAGCCCGACGCCGTCCACACCGCGGGTACTTCGGTGACGGTGGCGGCCAGGGCCACCCTGGTGATGCGCGCGGTGACCGACTGAAATACGTTGCGAGCCATCGACCTTGATGGCTCAGTTCAGTACGTTTCGAGTCCGCGTGTGTTAGCTTGAACACGCTGTTGCAACCGTGGTCGTCGTGTCGGCGTCGGGTGTCTTCGGATGCCCTGACGCCACGGCCTCGGCGGGCCGGCAGTAGGAGCCGAAGAGCGGCGGCAGCCTACCCGGCGACCACGGTTGCCAGCTTCCCGCAGTCGCGGTGAACCCTCAGCCGAGGATGCGCTGGATGGAGCGCAGCGGAATGGGCAGCCACGACGGGCGGAACCGCGCCTCGTAAGCCGCCTCGTACACCGCCTTGTCCAGTTCGTAGGCCGCCAGCACGTCGGCTGCATCGCGCGGATCGGTGCCCGCGACCGCGGCGTAGCCGTCGCAGAACGCCGCGCTGTTGCGGGCCACCCACTCCCGAGCGCGCGCCGCCAGCTGGCGGTCGCGGTCCTCGTCGCCGGCCAGGTCGACCATCCGTTGATACGCCGCGTACTCGAAGGAGCGCAGCACCCCGGCCACGTCCCGCAGCGGCGAGTCGGGACGGCGGCGCTCTTCGAGCGGCTGGCCGGGCTCGCCTTCGAAGTCGATCAGCAGCCAACTCTCCGGAGTGCGCAGCACCTGCCCGAGGTGCAGGTCCCCGTGCACCCGCTGCACGGTGATCGCCTGTCCGGCCAGTTTGCCGAAGCGCTCCTCGATCACGGCGGCGTAGTCCTGCAGCGCCGGTGCGGCCGTCACCGCCGAGCGCAGCCGCTCGAGGACGCTGTCGACGGGGAAGGGTTCGGTGCTCGTGCCCAGGTGCTCGGCGAGCGTCGCGTGCACCGACGCGACGGCCTCGCCCAGACGGTGGGATTCCCCGGCGAAGTCCCCGCCCACCTCGTCGGCGTACAGGTCGCCCTCGGCGAACAGGTCGCGCGTGCTCGCGGTCGCCATGTCCCAGCCTTCGGCACTGTTGGCGGCGAACTCGGCCACCATGCCCAGTGCGCACGGCTCGGCTCCCTCACCGTCCCAGACGGTTTCGAACGAGCCGAGCAGCTTGGCCACATGCGGGTTACCGGCCCGCGCCAGCACCCGGTTCAGCTCGATGTCGGGGTTGATGCCGGGCGTGACGCGGCGGAAAGCCTTGAGAACCGCGCGGTCATCGAAGATGACGCTGGTGTTGCTCTGCTCGGCGCCCGAGACCCGCGGAGCGGCATCCAGCGGCAGATCCACGTCGGGTTCCCTGACGAAGCTCAGGTCGGCGATGACCGCCGACGCATCGATCATCGACAGCAGGTGCCGCGCCGCCTCCGGGTCGTACAGCGCGTCGTAGGCGGTGCGTTCCCCGTCGCGACGCTGTGCGGTGCCGATCGTGGCGACGTCGTTGTACTCGTCGATAGGCGCACTGCCCCAACGGATCAGCACCTGATAACGCTCGCTGGACCCGTCGGTGTAGGTGACGTCGAGCAGCACGTGTTCGAGGTCGAGCCCCGGGCCGTCGGACAGCGGGGTGACCACCGCAGGCTGCGCCGAAGCGAGCTCACGGGTGCGGCCGGCGTACCAACGCTGCCGCTGCAACCATTGTCCGTAGGGCAGCGTCATGTCATCTCTCCTGCCTCGGGGTTACCGGGTTTGAGCAGAAACCAGTAGAAGCCGTGACCCGGCAACGTCAGCAGATAGGGCAGCTGACCGATGCGGGGGAACTCGACGTGGCCGGTCATCTCGACGGGGGTGTAGCCGTTCCAGTGCTGCAGGTTCAGTTCGATCGGCTGTGGGAACCGGGACAGGTTGTTGACGCACAGCACCGTGTCGTCGTGCTCGCCGGCTCTGCCTTGCGGGTCGGCGTGCAGTTCGCGCACGAAGGTCAGCACCGACGGGTTGGAGCCGCCGAGTTCACGGAAGGTGCCCACCGCGAACGCCTCGTGCCGGCGCCGCACCGTGAGCATGGTGCGTGTCCAGTTCAACAGCGACGTCGAAGTGTCCCGTTGCGCTTCGACATTGACCGACTGGTAGCCGTAGATCGCATCCTGGTTGGGCGGCAGGTACAACCGTCCCGGCGTCGCGGTGGAGAACCCGGCATTGCGGTCCGGCGTCCACTGCATCGGGGTGCGCACGGCGTCGCGGTCACCGAGCCAGATGATGTCGCCCATGCCGATCTCGTCGCCGTAGTACAGCACCGGCGAACCCGGCAGGCTAAGCAGCAGCGCGGTGAACAACTCCATCTGGTTGCGGTCGTTGTCCAGCAACGGCGCCAGCCGGCGACGGATGCCGACGTTGGCCTTCATCCGCGGATCTTTGGCGTACTCGGCGTACATGTAGTCGCGCTCTTCGTCGGTGACCATCTCCAGCGTCAGCTCGTCGTGGTTGCGCAGGAAGATGCCCCACTGCGCCATCTCCGGGATCGGCGGCGTGTGGGCCAGGATCTCCGAGATGGGGATGCGCGATTCGCGCCGCACCGCCATGAAAATCCTTGGCATCAGCGGGAAGTGGAATGCCATGTGACATTCGTCGCCGCCGGTGTCGGGGTCGCCGAAGTACTCGACGACGTCGGCGGGCCACTGGTTGGCCTCGGCGAGCAGCACCCGGCCGGGGAACTCGTCGTCGATCACCTTCCGGCAGTGCTTGAGGAAGGCGTGGGTTTCGGGCAGGTTCTCGCAGTTGGTGCCCTCGCGTTCGAACAGATAGGGCACGGCGTCGAGCCGGAAGCCGTCGATGCCGAGGTCCAGCCAGAACCGCAGGACGTCGATCATCGCCTCCTGCACGGCGGGATTGTCGTAGTTCAGGTCCGGTTGGTGGGAGAAGAACCGGTGCCAATAGAACTGTCGCCGAACCGGATCGAAGGTCCAGTTGGACTCTTCGGTGTCGACGAAGATGATCCGCGCGTCGGGGTACTTCTCGGCGGTGTCGCTCCACACGTAGAAGTCCCCGTACGGACCGTCGGGGTCGCGGCGCGACTCCTGGAACCAGGCGTGCGAGTCGGAGGTGTGGTTCATCACCAGATCGGTGATCACGCGGATTCCCCGGCGGTGCGCGGCGTCGAGCAGCTCGACGAAGTCCTCCACGGTGCCGAACTCGGGCAGGACCTTGTAGAAGTCGCGGATGTCGTAGCCGCCGTCGCGCAACGGTGAGTCGTAGAACGGCGGCAACCAAAGACAGTCCACGCCAAGCCAGTTGAGGTAGTCCAGCCGTTCGGTGAGCCCGCGCAGGTCACCGATGCCGTCGGCGTTCGAGTCGTAGAACGCGCGCACCAGAACCTCGTAGAACACGGCGCGCTTGAACCACTGCTTGTCTTCGGGCAGCGTGCGGGCATGGCCGAAGTCGTCGGCGGTCGGATGCTCGACGACCCCGTCTTCGACATGGCTGCCTTGGGCAGGGACCGGCGAGCGGTGGCGGGTGCTGTCCTCCATAGATGGTGTCAACCTACCCAGGACGACGCGACCTGAACCACGCGTGACGTCTAGGGCAGGAACCGCTCGGCGCCGGCGGTGCGCACGTACCGCAGGCTGTTGGCCTGTCGGTACCCGATGACGCTGCCGCCCAGAGTCACCAGCAGCAGCCCGGCCAGGCCGGGCAGCGCGACGGCGGCGATCTGGGCCAGCGTCGGGCTGGTCAGCAGTCGCGGGTAGCCCGCCGGACGCGGCATCTGCCCGGACGCCGGGGCCGGGGACATCACGACGGCCGTACCGGGGGTGGGCGCCACCGAGCCACGGATCACCGGGGTGCGTGCGCCGGCGACGCCGGGCGCGGTGGTGGCCTGTTCGGCGGGCTGGCCCGGGCGCACGGCCCGCGCCCGCGGCGCAGCCCCGGCGACGGTCATGGCCCGCGGCACCGACACCACCAGAGGCGCCCGGAACACCGTGGCGCCGCCGCCGCCGCTGCTGCCGTCTCCGCCGGCTACGGCGCCGCCCGGAGTGCCGGTGCCCGCGTCGAGCACCGGGCCTTCCTGCTGGATCCGCATCTCCGGGCCCGGCGGCGGTGGTGCCGGCACCACCCGCAGCGCCGCCAGGAACTCACCGAGCGTCGGCAGCGGAATGTCGACGGTCGTGTAGAAGGACGAAATGGACGGCCAGGAACCGGGCGGCACCTCTCCGGGGGCAGGAAGCCGGAAGAACGGCACCGTCAGCGAGTTCTCGTATTGAGGTTTCGCCGGCTCCGGCGGCGGAGGCAGCGGATCCGGCGGCGGCGCGTTGCGGGTGCCGGATCCTCCGCCGCCGGCCGGTTCGTCGTCCTCGTCATCGACGGGGATCTCAGGTTCGGGCTCGGTGGACTTCGGCGGGTCACCGGCGTCACCGATGGTGTCATCGGGGGTGTCGGGGTCATTGTCGCCGGGGTCCGGGGAGTCGGTGCTCTGAGTGGAGTTGTCGGAGTCCGAGGGCTGTGCGAGCACCGGGGCTGCGCCGGCGACGGCGGTCAGAACGCCAAGCGAGAGCACGCCGGCAGCGGCTGCCACGCGCAACGCGAGCTCCGCCATGTCGCCCCCAGAAACTCGAATCTCCCCGACGGCCGGTCAAGTTCTCCGACATTCTCGCACACCGACACAAACGCCCAGCGTGAACGCGGTTCGCTATCGTGGCTACGTGACTTCCGCCGGCCGTGATCATGGAGACCCCGGCGACGCACCGACGGTGCCGCCCCCGCTGACCCGCGCGGTCAACACCGTCCGCCCGTCGGCGGCCGAAGAGGCCCGCACCATCGCCGCGTCCACCAACACCGCCACCCTGGCGAGCCTGACCGCCGACGGCGACCCGTGGGCCTCGTTCGTCACGTACGGCCTGCTGGACGGTTCGCCGGTGCTGTGCGTGTCCAATCTCGCCGAACACGGCCGCAACCTCGCCGGGGACCCGCGCGCCAGTCTGGCGGTCGTCGCCCCGGCCGCCGAGGGCGATCCGCTGGCCAATGCGCGGATCACGCTGGCCGGGTTCGTGGAGCGGCCCGAGGCAGCCGAACACGCCGCCGCGCGCGAGGCGCACCTCGCCGCCGTCGCCGCGGCCAAGTACTACATCGACTACAGCGACTTCTCGTTGTGGGTGCTGCGGGTGCAACGGGTGCGCTGGGTCGGTGGCTACGGGCGGATGGACTCGACCAGCGGTGCGGAGTACTCCGCCGCCGAGCCCGACCCGGTCACCCCGCACGCGGCCGGCGCGATCGGCCACCTCAACGCCGATCACGCCGACTCGCTGCTTGCGATGGCCCGCACGCTCGGCGGCTATCCGGACGCGACCGCCGCCACGTGCACCGGCGCCGACCGCTACGGGTTGGACCTGCGCCTGACCACCGACCGCGGCGTGGCCTACACCCGGATCGGTTATCCGCACCCCATCGGGTCGATCGGCGAATTGCGTTCTGCTGCGGTGGAGTTGACGCGGCTGGCGCGCGAGCCCTGATTCACGTCCCTGGCGTGGCAAGCGCTGCTCTACGATCTGTCGACATGACGGAGCAGAGCGCGACCCCGCAGCGACCACCGACGTGGCAGGCCGCGTTCGACCTGATCCGCACCCGCGGGTACGAACGTCGTGAAGAGCCGTTCCGGCTGGCCAGCGGTCAGCTCAGCCACGACTACATCGACGGCAAGTTCGCCGTGGACACCGGGGAACGGCTCACCGTCGTCAGTCGTGCGGTGGCCGATCTGGCCGCGGCCAACGGCGTGGAGTTCGACGCGGTCGGCGGTCTGACGATGGGCGCGGATCCGCTGGCGCACGGCGTGGCCATGGTCACCGGCAAGGCGTGGTTCTCGGTGCGCAAGGAGCAGAAGACCCGCGGCCGCGAGCAGTGGATCGAAGGCACCCGGCTGCAGGCCGGTGACCGCGTGCTGCTGGTCGACGACGTGATCAGCACCGGCGGATCGACCGAGATCGCCCTGGAACGGGTTCGCGCGCTCGGCGCCGTGGTCACCGGGGTGATCCCGATGGTCGACCGCGGCGATGTCGCCGCGCGACGGTTCGCGGGGCACGGCGTGCCGTTCCACGCGCTGGTGACCTACCGCGATCTGGGCATCGAGCCGGTTCAGGACGTCTGACCGGCGGCGACGAGCACCCCGCCGGGTTCGACTCCGAGGGTGACGCGGTCGCCGGGCGCGAACGCGCGCGCGACCGAGCTGGTCATCTGCGCGTTGACCGCGCCCCCGGTGGCCGGTGTGACGGTCATGCGGGTGATCGCGCCGAGGAACGACACCGCGGTCACCGTCGCGGTCCCGGCCGGATCGGCGGTGACCGTGACGGACTCGGGACGCACCATCGCCACCCCGGTCCCGGAGGTGATGGAGCCGGGCAGCGCGGGCACGGTGACGCCCAGCAGCGTGGCGCGCCCGTTCCGGACTTCGGCGCGCACCTTGTTGTTGAGGCCGACGAAGTCGGCGACGAACGGCGTGGCGGGATTCGCGTACAGGTCGGCCGGCGCGGCGAGCTGTTCGAGACGACCGGAGTTCATCACCCCCACCCGGTCGGCGACCGCGAGCGCCTCCTCCTGGTCGTGGGTGACGAACAACGTCGTGGTGCCGACTTCGAGTTGCACGCGGCGGATCTCGTCGCGCAGCTGCGTGCGCACCTTGGCGTCGAGCGCGGACAGCGGCTCGTCGAGCAGCAGCACGCGCGGCTGGACCGCCAGCGCCCGCGCGAGCGCCACCCGCTGCTGCTGACCGCCCGACAGCTCGGCGGCGTACTTGTCGGCGTGCGCGGTCAGGCCGACCAGATCGAGCATGTCCCGGGCCCGAGACATCCGGTCCCGCTTCGACTTTCGACGCATCTTCAAACCGAACGCGATGTTCTCCAGCACGGTCAGGTGCGGGAAGAGGCTGTAGGCCTGGAACACCATGCCCATGTCGCGTTTGTTGGCCGGCACCGCGCTGACGTCGACGCCGCCGACGGTGACGGTGCCCGAGGTGGCCTCGTCGAGGCCGGCCAGGATGCGCAGCGCGGTGGTCTTGCCGCAGCCCGACGGGCCGAGCAAGGCGACGAGTTCGCCGGGTTCGATGTGCAGGGTCAAACCGTCGAGCGCGCGGGTGCTGCCGTAGACCCGGGTCAGCTGGTCGAACCGGACGTCCACGCTCATACCGCGACCCCTCCCCCGCGCCTGCTGCGGGTCAGCAGCGACAGCGCCAGCAGCAGCGCGAACCCGAACACCAGCGTCGCCAGCGAGGCGGCCACCGACGTCGGACCGTCGCTCTTGCCGATCAGCACGATCTGCACCGGCAGGGTGTCGTAGCCGCTCAGCGACGCGATGGTGTATTCGCCGAGCACGACGGCGATGGAGATGAACGCCGCCGACAGGATGCCCGACCAGATGTTGGGCACGATGACCCGCAGGATGGTGGTGGACCATCCGGCCCCCAGCGAGCGGGCGGCCTCGGCGAGGGTGCGCAGATCGATCGCCGAGAGCGCCGCGTCGAGCGCACGGTAGGCGAACGGCAGCACCACCACCACGTACACGAAGGTCAACGTGAGAGCCGACTCCCCGAGCAGGTAGGTCACCCACAGGTAGACGTTGCGCAGGCCGACGACGATCACCAACGCCGGAATGGTCAGCGGCAGCAGGCACAGGAACTCCACCGCGCGTCTGGCCCACGGGGTGCGCAGCCGCACCCAGATCATCGTCGGCACCAGCACCGCCAGCATGGCCGCGACCGTCAACACCGCCAGCAGCAGGGACACCACGATCGACGCGAACAGCGCGTCGTCGGCGACGAGGTTGCGCCATGCCTGCCATGTGCGTCCGCCCCCGAGCAGGTCACGTGTGGAGAAGTCGGCCATGGCGTAGAGCGGGAACAGGAAGAACATCGCGAAACCGGCCCAGAGTGCGCCGCGCAGAACAGCTCTCATGACAGCCACCGGGAACTGCGGCGCACCAGCAGGCTGTAGGCGGCCATCACCACCGCGACCACCACGACCATCTCCAACGCCAGCGCGTAGGCGAAGCCCTCCTGACCCAGCACGACTTCGCTGACCAGCGACGCGCGGATCAGCAGCGGCAGGATCGGACTGCCCTGGCTGACCAGTGCTGCCGCGGTGGCGTAGGCGGCGAACGCATTGGCGAACAACAACAGTGCTGAGCCCAGGAACGCCGGAGTGAGCAACGGGATGGCCACCTCCCGCCAGTACGCCCACGTCGACGCACCGAGGCTGACCGCGGCCTCGCGCCACTGCGCGCGCAGGCCCTCCAGCGCGGGTAGGAACACGATGACCATCAGCGGGATCTGGAAGTAGGTGTACACCAGGATCAGGCCGCTCAACCCGTAGAGCCAACCCGACGCGGCCAGGTTGAACCCGAACATCTGCTGCACCCACAGGGTGAGCACCCCGTTCAGACCGATGGTCGCGAGAAACGCGAATGCCAATGCCACCCCGCCGAATTGAGCGAGCACGCTGCACAGCGACAGCACCGTACGACGTACCGCCGAGTTCGGCGGGCTGCTGACGATCAGCCAGGCCAACAACGCACCGAAGAAAGCCCCGAGCACCGCGGTCGCACCGGAGAGCAGCACGCTGTCGCGCAGTGCGGACAGCGCCGTGCCGGTGAACAGAGCTTCGATGCGCTGCAGCGAGAACGTCCCGTCGGCGTAGACGGCGTTGACGATGACGGTGGCGGTCGGGATCAGCAGGAAGACAGTCACGACCGCCAGGAACGGCACCAGCGGCAGCGCGTCTCGGACCCGGCGGCCGACGCTCATGTCAGCCGACCGCCGCCGCCCAGTGCTCGGCAAGGTATTTCGACGCGGCTGCGGTCTGCTCGGGTGTCGGCACGGTCACCGGGCCGTCGACGACGGGCAGCGAAGCGGCCACCGCCTCGGCGAGAGTGCCGTCGGTGAGCATCATGTCGGCGCGTACCGGACGCACCCCGCCCTGGGCATAGAGGTTCTGGCCTTCGTCGCTGTAGAGGAACTCCTGCCACAGCCGCGCGGCGGCCGGGTGCGGCGCGTCTTTGTTGATGGCCTGGTAGTAATAGCCGGCCACGGCGTTGTCCGGAGGCACCAGCACCGTCCACGACGGCAGCTTCTTGGTTTCGGCGGCATTGGTGTAG
Source organism: Mycobacterium sp. SMC-4 (assembly GCF_050205565.1). GTDB lineage: Bacteria > Actinomycetota > Actinomycetes > Mycobacteriales > Mycobacteriaceae > Mycobacterium. The sequence continues at coordinate 31,737 of NZ_JBNMQU010000018.1, forward strand.
TTCCAGTCGATGACCACCGGGGTCTGGCCGGACCCGATGGTCGCCGGGGTCGGGTCGACGGGCAGGAAGTTGCCGGCCTGTTTGAGCTTGGCGAAGAACTCCACCCCGGGGGCGATGTCGTCGACCGAGCCGCCCTGGGACAGCGCGACCATCAGCACCCCGGAGAACGCGGCGCCGGCCTGCGTCGGGTCGCCGTTGAGTGCGACCTTGCCGCGGTATTCGGGCTTGAGCAGGTCGTCGACCGACGTCACGGGCGGCACCTTGGCCGAGTCGAACCCGATCGACATGTAACCGCCGTAATCGTTGACCCAGGTGCCGTCCGGGTCCTTGAACGCCGCGGGGATGTCGTCGAAGTTCTCGACCTTGTACGGCGCGAACATCTCGGTGTTGGCCAGCGCGACCGACTGACCCAGGTCGAACACGTCCGGCGCGGTGCTGCGCCCCTTCTGCTGGTTGGCCGCGTTGATCTCGTCCTGGCTCGACGCGTCGGGCTGCGCGGAGTTGACCTTGATGCCGTACTTGTCGGAGAAGGCTTTGATGATCGCGCCGTAGTTGGCCCAATCCGGCGGCAGCGCAATCACGTTCAGCTCGCCTTCGGCTTTGGCCGCCTCGATCAGCCCGTCCATGCCGCCGAAGTCGGCCGCCGACGTCGCCTCTGCTGCGCGCACCCCGCTGTCGGTCTCGGCGCCGGAGTCCCGTTCGGGCGGGGGCGCGCACGAGACGGCAAGCAGCGCTGCTGCGATCCCGGCCAGCGCCTTGGTCATCAGCGAAGGAGCAGAGGTGTGCATTGCCGAACCTTCCGATGGGCGCACAACCGCGCGGTTGCGTCGCGCTTGCACTGGGATGTCACCGCGGTGAACCTTATCGCGCCTACGCTCGGCTGCGTGGTACTGCGCGAATCCGAGGGCGGGTCGGAGGCGGCCAGGTTCGGCGACGAACCGGTGGCGATGTTGGCCACCGTGCGGCCCGATGGCACACCGCATGTGGTGCCGGTGGTTTTCGCGCTGACCGACGGCGAGAACCCGGTCGTCTACACCGCGGTGGACGGCAAACCGAAGTCCGGGCGACGACTGCAGCGGCTGGCCAACATCGACCACCATCCGGCGGTGAGCTTGCTGGTTTCGCAGTACGACGACGACTGGTCGAGGCTGTGGTGGGTGCGCGCCGACGGCATCGCGCAGATCCATGACGGCGACGCCGAAGCCGAGACCGGTCTGACGGCGCTGCGCGCCAAGTACCCGCAGTACCGCTCGGTGGGGCTGGAGGGGCCGGTCATCGCCGTGCAGGTCACCCGATGGGCGTCCTGGCAGGGCGGCTAGTCGACGGACGTGGCAGTCTTCGCCGCCGGCGCCAGCGCTTCCTCGTAGGCACCCTCGTCGCGGCCCAGCGCGATGGTGCCCGCGACCATCGCGGCGGTCGACACCGCCAGCGCGAGCGCGTCCCACCGACCGACGTCGAGGTGCTCGCCGAGCACCACGGCACCGAGCAGGACCGCGATCATCGGTTCGAGCACGAGCATGGTGGGCACCGAGGTCTGCAGGGAGCCGGCGTGGAACGCCGATTGCTGCAGCAGCATCGCCACCACGCCGAGGATCACCAGCAGGTACAGCACCGGAGTACTGAGCACCTCGCCGATGCCTTCGTGGGTCAGCAGGTGCATGACCAGTTTGGTCAGCACGGCCACCACGCCGAACAACACGCCCACCGCGACCGCCAGCAGCACCGCGCGCCGCCACCCGACCGATCGCGTCGCAACGATCACGCACGCCAGGACCGCGGCCGTGCACACCACGGCCACCAGTGCCGACGACGACAGCGACGCCTCGTAGTCGCCGGGATTGGCCTTGGCCAATACGACGAACACCGCCAGCGCGACGGTCAGCAGGACGGCCCATCCCCACTCGGCGCGGGTGACGCGGCGGCCCGCCAGGTGGGCGGACAGCGGTAACGCGAACAGCAGCGCGGACACCAGGATGGGCTGGACCAGCAGCAACGAACCTTCCGCGAGCGCCAGCGCCTGGAACAGGAAGCCGGCGAGCGCGGCGGCGGTGCCGGCCCACCACAGCGGACGCCGGATCAATGTCGCGAACATCACGCCGCTGATTCCATGCTCGGCGGGCACGTCGAGGGTGGCCCGCTGCCGTATCACGATCCCCAGGGCGAGGAACACCGCAGCAAGAAGCGCAAGCAGCACCGTCAGTCCATGGCCGATCACCCGACTAGGACAACACATCCGCGGCTCGTGTGCGTACTCCGGTGGCCCCGGGCGTAATGATCGATCTTGTTTCGGTGTGTCGGTACCGGGCTATTACCGGAGGCATGAAACTGCGACAGCTGATCTTGGTTGCCGGGATAGCGGCTTTGCTGGTGGGTGTCATCGCGCTGTTGGTGCCGGTGTCGGTGTCCGGCCCGGACTCGAACATCGGGTGCGGCAACGGGATCTCGAAGGATCTGTCGCAGGCTCAGCAGGTCGATGATCAGAACCCGGCGAACCTGCCCATCCTCAACGAGATCGTCCCGCACCGCGACTTCGTCGTCGAGTGTGAGTCGGCGGTGTCGTCGCGGCGGTCGTGGGCCATCCCGGTTGCCGTCATCGGGGTGGTGTTGGTGGCCGGCTCGTTTGTGGTGGGTCGCGGAGCGGCCCGTTAGACCGTGGGTCGCGGAGCGGCCCGTTGAGTCGGGTCGCGGAGCGGCCCGTTAGACCGCGCGGAGGGTCGGTGGCTCCGGCTCCGGCGCGATCCGGTCGTTGACCGACGCCACCACCGAGTCGACGCGGTCCACGGCGCGGTCGCACATGTCGCGGACCCGGTCGCCGGCGGTGTCGACGTCGTCGGCGGCGCTGAGCAGGTAGGCGCGCACGGTGACCCGGAGACGCTCGCCGACGGTTCGCAACCGCCGCCGGAGCCGGTCGTCGACCTCGACGGTGATGTAAGGCAACACCTGGAACTTCATGTGCCCTCCCCTTCGTGGATGCCTGCGCCCCACTTAACCAGGAGTCACTGCACCTGCGCCAGGGTGCGGCCGGCCGATTCGCGCAGGGTGAGCACCGTGGCCAGGGAGACCAGAGCCGCGACGATCAGGTAGAACGCAGGCGCGATCGGGTTGGCGGTGGTGGCCGTCAGCCAGGTCACCACATACGGCGTGGTGCCGCCGAAGATCGCCACGCACAGGTTGTAGCCGACGGAGAACCCGCTGAACCGCACACGTGTCGCGAACATCTCGACGCCCGCGGAGACGGCCGTGGAGATGTAGATCGACTCGATGGCGGCCAGCAGGCAGTGCGCGACGATCGCGGCCACCAGCGACCCCGAGTTCAGCAGCAGGAACAGCGGGTAGCCCAGCACGACGAACGCCACCGCACCGGCGATGAGCAACGGGCGCCGTCCGATCCGGTCCGACAGCATGGCCAGCGGCAGGATCAGCACCAGGGCGACCAGGCATGCCAGTGTGATCGATACGAACGACGCGGTCTTGGAGAATTCCAGCGTCTTGATGAAGTACGTCGGCAGGAACGTGAACACGATGTAGTAGCCGATGTTGAACACGATGAACAGGCCCATCACCTGCAGGATCTGGCGCCTCGATGTCGAGATCGCCTCGCGCAGTGGCGAATCGGAGGTCTGCTCGGCCTTGTTCAGCTCGGCGAACTGCGGGGTGTCGCCCAACCGCAGGCGGATGTAGAGGCCGACCAGTCCCAGTGGGCCGGCGATCAGGAACGGGATGCGCCACCCGTAACTCTCCATCGCCTCGGCCGGTAGCAGCGCCTGCAGCAGGGTCACCGTGACCGAGCCGAGGAGGAAGCCGACCACCCCCGACCATGCCATGAAGGTCACCGTCACACCGCGGTTGCGGTCGCTGGCGAACTCGGCCAGATACACCGCGCCGCCGCCGTATTCGCCTCCGGCCGAGAACCCTTGCAGGCAGCGCAGAATCAGCAGCAGCAGCGGCGCGGCCAATCCGATCGTCTCGTAGGTGGGCAGGAGGCCGATCCCCAGCGTGGCTGCCGACATCAGCAGAATCACGATGGCCAGGACGCGCTGGCGGCCGATGCGGTCACCGAGCGGACCGAAGAAGAACCCGCCGAGGGGGCGCATGAAGAACGCCGCGGCGAAGATCGCGAAGGTGTTGAGCAGCGCGGCCGTGTCGTTACCCGCCGGGAAGAACTGCGCGGCGATGAAGGTGGCGAGGAAGCCGTAGATGGCGAAGTCGAACCATTCGACCGCGTTGCCGATGGAGGCTCCGGTCACCACTTTCCGGATGTCGGACGCCATGTCACCCTCCCGAATTTAAGCGGGGCGCTGAGTATTTCGCTTAACACGGCTCCGGGTGAGCCGTGCCAGGGCAACATATCGCGGCGGCGCCGGACGACATGTCCCGGCCCGCCGCGGACTAGGGTCAACCGCCCGCCCGGCGGTACTCCTTGTCAGCGGCTCTGACCGCTTGCGCGGCGTCGCGGACGGCTTGCTTGCCCGAGTCGTAGGCGTCCTGCGCTGCGGTCAGCGCGGTCTGCGCGTCGCGCAGTCGGCGTTCGGCGTCCTGGTGGCGCAGCCGCGCGGTCGCCAGGTCGGCCTGCAGTTCGGTCAACGCATCGTCGGCCTGAGCCTTGGCCCGTTGTGCGGCCGTCAGGGTGGCGTGGGCGCGCTGGCGCTGCCGGTTGTCCTCGGGGGGCTTCTGCCGGCGGGCCGGCGATTCGGGCCCCTGCCGGCGGGCCGGCGATTCTGGCTGCTGCCGGCGAGCCGGCGATTCTGGTTCCTGCCGCGCTGCGCGTGGTGCGGGTTTGTCCTTCTTGACACTCGAAACCGCTGTGGCCGAGCCGAATTCACCGAAACCCGACCATTGCTCGGCCTTGGCCAGTCGGCCCAGGCGGGCGGTGACCTCAGGGTCGGCGACCGCGGCCTGCAAGGTGGCGGTGACGTCGTCGCGCAGCGCCGCGGTCGGCGCATCCACGGCGGCCAGGCGCAGGCCTTCGCGGGCCAGCTCGTCGACCAGACGGCGTTGTTCTGCGGTCAGGGAACGGATCTCGGTGCCGTCCATCGCCGCGTGCGCATCGCGCAGGCGCGCCCCCAGATCGGCCAGTCGGTCGCGGGCCGAGGTCTGCAGCGCCAGGACGTTGACCACCCAGGCCGCGGCGGTCGGTTTGCGGCTACCGGCGATGCGTTTGGCGGCCGCGGTGTCGCCGCGCTGCTTGGCCTCGGCGGCCAGCCGGGTGCGCACGGCGGTGAAGTCGTCGCGCGGTGCGGAGTACAGCGCGTCGAGTGCTTGCTCGGTGGCCTCGTCGCCGGCCATGAGGGTCAGCCGTCGACCCGCCGGTACTGGTGGCGGCGTATCGGTTCTCGACCGGGCGGCTGCTGCGGCGTCGGCAGCAACGGCACCCGCGGGCGCACCGGTACGCGGGTCTCGTAGTCGGTGGTCAGCTCGAGCGATTCACCGGCATGACGGATCTCCAGCTGCGAGTGCGGTCCGTCGCGCAGCGTGTAGGTGACGCATTCGTGGTCGGCCTCGACGGTGATGCGGAATTCCCGCCAGCGCAGGCGGAATCGCAGCATCGAGATGCCGGCGGGCAGATGCGGATCCAGCGCCAGGACGCCGTCGTCGTCACGCAGCCCACCGAAGCCCGCCACCAGCGCCGTCCACGCGCCGGCCAACGATGCCAGGTGCAATCCGTCGGACGTGTTGCGATGAAGATCGCGCAGGTCGATCAACGCCGCCTCGTAGGCGTAGTCGTGGGCGAGTTCGAGGTGGCCGACGTCGGCGCACATCACCGCCTGGGTGCACGCCGACAGGGACGAGTCGCGGGTGGTGCGCCGCTCGTAGTAGTCGACGTTGCGGGCTTTCTGTTCCTCGGTGAACGCGTGGCTCTGCCACTGCATCGCCAGCACCAGATCGGCCTGCTTGACCACCTGCGCCGGATACAGCCGCACGTAGGGCTCGTGCAGCAGCAGTGGATATTCGGTGTTGGCGGTGAAATCCCATTCACGCAAGGTGGTGAAGCCGTCGTTCTGCGGATGCACGCCGAGTTCCTCGTCGTACGGGATGTGCACGGCATCCGCGGTGTCACACCAGGCCGCGATCTCCTCGTGGTCGACGCCCAGTTCAGCCGCCGCGTCCGGGCGGCGCCGGCAGGCCCCGGCGGCCGCGCGCAGGTTCGCCGCGGCCATCAGGTTGGTGAACACGTTGTCCCGGACCACCGCGGTGTACTCGTCGGGCCCGGTGACGCCGTCGATGCGCCACAAGCCATTTCGGTCGCGGTGCCCCAGCGATTGCCACATGCGTGCGGTGTTCACCAGCACCGCCAGCCCGCATTCCTTCTCCAGGGTGTCGTCGCCGGTGACCACGCGGTAGCGCTCGAAGGCCATCGCGATGTCGGCGTTGACGTGGAATCCGGCGGTGCCCGCCGGCCAGTACGCCGAGCATTCCTCGCCGCGGATGGTGCGCCACGGGAAACACGCGCCCGCCAGATCGAGTTCCTCGGCGCGGGCACGGGCCAACTCGAGGGTCGACGCGCGCCAGCGCAACGCGTCCGCCGCGGCGTACGGAGCGGTGTAGGTCAGCACCGGGAGAACGAATCCGTCCATGTCCCAGAACGCGTGCCCGTCGTAGCCGGTCCCGGTCAGCCCTTTGCCGGGGATCGCCCGGGCTTCGGCGCGCGCGCTGGCCTGCAGCACATGGAAGAGCGCGAACCGCACGGCCTGCTGGCAGTCGGGGTCACCTTCGACCTCCACGTCGGCGCAGTCCCAGAAGTCGTCGAGGTACTTGCGTTGTTCGGCGAGCAGCCCGTCCCAGCCGCTGTACCGCGCGCTGGCGATCGCGGCGGCGACCTGGTCGCGCAACGCCGGACGCGACCGCAGGCTCGACCAGCCGTAAGCGATGTACTTGACCACCCGCAGACGTTCACCGGCATTGAGGCCACACACCACGGTGGTGCGCGCCCAGTCCGGGCCCGCGTCACCGCTGATGTCGAGCCGGCCCGGTGCGTCGATGACGTGATGGTCCATCGCGGCAGCCATCGTCAGGTCCGAGGCGCGGGTGCGGTGCACCAGCATCGCGCCGCGTTCGCTGACCTCGTGCTGCACGGGTTCGAGGGGCCGGTTCAGCACCGCCGCGACGCGCGGGTCCTCCGACGGTGACGGCAGGTCCTCGTTGGCGACGAGCTCGGACTGCAGGGTGATCCGCACGGGTTCGCCGACGGCCTCCACCTCGTACTCGATGGCTGCCAGACCGCGCTGCTCCAGCGACACCATTCGGACCGTGCGCAGCCGAATGGTCTTGCCCGCCGGGGATTCCCATTCCGCGGTGCGGCGCAGCACACCGGCACGCATGTCGAGGACGCGTTCGTGGGACAGCAGATCGCCGTAGCGGGTGTCGAACGGCTCGTCGTCGACCAGGAGCCGGATGATCTTGCCGTTGGTGACGTTGACCATCGACTGCCCGTCCTCGGGATAGCCGAATCCGGCCTCCGCGTAGGGCAGCGGGCGGATCTCGAAGAACGCGTTGAGGTAGGTGCCGGGCAGGCCGTAGGGCTCGCCTTCGTCGAGGTTGCCGCGTAATCCGATGTGGCCGTTGGACAGTGCGAACAGCGACTCGGTCTGCGGCAGCAGGTCGTGGTGGAGTTGGGTCTCGCGCACCTGCCACGGCTCGACGGGGAACGCCTCGTCCTTGATCATCATGGCGCGAGCAGCTCCCCCAGGTCGGTGACGATGATGTCGGCGCCGTTGTCGCGCAGTTCTTGCGCCTGCCCACCGCGGTCGACGCCGACCACGACGCCGAACCCGCCGGCACGTCCGGCGGCGACGCCGGCGATCGCGTCCTCGAAGACCGCCGACTCGTCGGGGGTGACTCCGAGCAACTGCGCGGCGCGCAGGAACGAGTCCGGTGCGGGCTTGCCGGCGATGTTCTCCTCGCGCAGCGTGACGCCGTCGACGCGGTACTCGATGTAGGCCTCCAGGCCCGTCAGCTCGAGCACCGCTTGAGTGTTGGCGCTCGAGGACACCACTGCGCGGCGCAGTCCGGCGTCCGCCGCGGCCTGCAGGTAACGGCGCGAGCCTTCGAAGACCTCGACGCCGTCACGGCGCAGGGTCTCGGCGAACAGATCGTTCTTGCGATCGCCGAGCGCGAGGACGGTCGCTTCGTCCTCGACGATGTCGCGGCTACCCAGGAAGGACCGGATGCCGTCGAGTCGCGGCTTGCCGTCGACGTAGTGCTCGTAGTCCGCGCCCGCATCGAACGGGACGAAATCCGGCCCGCCCCGGGCACGCAGGTACTCGTCGAACATCGCCTTCCATGCCCGTCGGTGCACGCTTGCGGTGTCGGTGAGCACTCCGTCGAGGTCGAAGAGGCACGCGCGTATCCGATCGGGTAGGCCCAGCATCCCCCTCTTCTTACCCGCTCGCGCCGATCCTGACGCGGCGGAACGGTCTAACCGAGACCGAACAGTGCCCGTAGTTCGGCGGTGCGCCACCAGACCAGCGTCGCGAACAGGATGACGGCCGCCGCGGTCGCCGCGGCCTGCACCGCGTTGCGCTGACGGGCCGGCGCGTACATGTACGCGGCCGCCACCGCGGCACCGGAGACCAACCCGCCCAGGTGTCCCTGCCAACTGATGTTCTGGGAGCTGACCAGCGGGATGACGAAGGTGATCACCAGGTTCAGCACGATGATCCCGATCACCCCGCGCACGTCGGCGTTGAGTTTGCGGCCCACCACGAACGTCGCGCCGAACAGCCCGAAGATCGCGCCGGACGCGCCTGCGGTGGCCGAGTTCAGCGACGACAGCAGGTAGACCAGCACGGACCCGCCCAACGCGCTGAGCAGGTACAGCGCGCCGAATCGCAACCGTCCCAGCGCCATCTCCAACGGCGGTCCGACGATGTAGAGCGCGAACATGTTGAACAGCAGGTGCACCAGGCCGTAGTGCAGGAACGCCGAGGTCAACAGCCGGTACAGGTCGCCGTCGGCGACCGCGGGAGCCCACAGCACCAGGTCGCGCTCCAGTGCCGCGGACGTCGACTGCAGGATGAACATCAGGACGTTGACCGCGATCAACGCGTAGGTCAGGATCGGCGCGGCCCCCAGCGCTGAGGTCGGTCGCCGGCCGCCGGCCGGGGTCTGGATCACCGGCGCGGTGCGCGCGGCGGCGCTCACACAGTCCGGGCACTGGTGGCCGACGGCGGCGTTGCGCATGCACTCCGGACAGATGAACCGGCCGCAGCGGGTGCACCGGACCCACGTGGGCCGGTCGGGGTGGCGGTAGCACGTGGGCGTCGGCGGTTGGGCGCCCGGCTGATAGGGGTGGCTCATAGCGTGAACCACGCTAGCGGTCGCGTTGCTGCGGCGTCCCCGGGCGGCCGGATTTCAAGATCGTCGATAACAATTCGGAAACACCGCACATCACGATCATTTAAGAGACGACACCGTATTTTGAGAACTCTCAGATTTCGCTTTTCGAATTGAGCCCTCAGCGAACGACATCGACGCTGATTGAGGCGAAGATCACCGCCTGGACCTGTAACGCCGGCAAACTCACGCCCTTGCGATTTCCGCAGCCGAGTTTGACCCATTCAAGACGCGGTTACCTTGGATTTCGGGCGGGGATCCGCAATGACCGATCAACAATTCGAAGGATCAATCCATATGAATTCCAAGGGTTTCACCGTGCCGACTTCGCGTCGCGCACTGGCCGGCGTCGGGGCGGCGTGTGTCTTCGGCGGTCTGGCCGTCGCCACCGTGGCCGCACCCACCGCGCTGGCGCAGCCGGCTCCGCAGTGCAGCGCCAGCTCGGTCGCCAACACCGTCAGCAACGTGACGGGCGCGGCCCGGCAGTACCTCGACACCCATCCGGGCGCCAACCAGGCGGTCACCGCGGCGATGAACCAGCCGCGACCCGAGGCCGAGGCCAACCTGCGTGGTTACTTCAACGCCAACCCGTCGGAGTACTACGACCTGCGCGGCATCCTGGCACCGCTCGGCGACACCCAGCGTTCCTGCAACATCGCGGTGCTGCCGGGTGACCTGCAGTCGGCCTACGACACCTTCATGGCCGGCTGACCTCTCCTCTGATGGCTGCGGCGGCGGGTGACCACTCGCCGCCGCAGCACTTAGACTGACTTCCTATGAAGCCCTCACGAGCGGCCGCGGCAGCCGCGGCGGTGCTGGCGGGCTGGTGCGCTCTGGCGCCGTCAGCGCTGGCTCAACCAGATGCCACCACCGAACCCGCACCACCGGCGCCCGCACAAGCCGCCGGCGCACAACCAGGCGAAGCGCCGAAGACCGTCATCGAAGGCGACGGAACGTACGCCGTCGGCACCCAGATCGTCCCCGGCTTCTACCAGTCGGCCGGACCCATCGACGACGGCGCCTGCTATTGGAAGCGCACCGCGGGCGAGAAGCTCGTCGACAACGCGCTGACCAAGAAATCCGCCATCGTGCACGTGATGCCGACCGACACGTCGTTCACGACCAGCGACTGCCAGACCTGGCAGTTGACCAACACCCCGCCGCCGCCGCCGGCCGGCCCGGGTGAACTGCTCGGACAGCTGACGCAGGTGATCGGCAGCGGCATGTTCAACGGAGGCCCGCGCTGACCGACGGCCGGATCAACGTTCCCGACGACCTCGACGCGGTCACCGCGGTCGGGTCGGAGGAACCCGGCGACGTCGACGGCGGCGCCGTCGAACGGATCTGGGATGCGGCCCGGCACTGGTATGCGGCCGGGATGCAACCGGCCATCCAGGTGTGCCTGCGCCGCAACGGTCGGGTGATCCTCAACCGGGCCATCGGCCACGCTCGGGGCAACGGCCCGTCCGACCCGCCCGGCACCCCACAGGTGCCCGTGCGCACCGACACCCCGTTCTGCGTGTACTCGGCGGCCAAAGCCATCACCACGACGGTGACGCACATGCTGGTCGAGCGCGGACATTTCTCCCTCGACGACCGCGTCTGCGACTACCTGCCCACCTACACCAGCCACGGCAAGGACCGCACCACCATCCGGCACGTGCTGACCCACAGCGCCGGGGTGCCGTTCGCCACCGGCCCGCGGCCCGACCTCAAACGCATGGACGACAGCGACTACGCGCGCGACATGCTCAGCCGACTCAAACCACTGCACCCACCCGGACTGGTGCACATGTACCACGGTGTCACGTGGGGTCCGCTGATGCGCGAGATCATCTCCGCGGCAACCGGACTCAACATTCGCGACATCCTCCACGACGAGATCCTGGCACCGCTGGGATTCCGGTGGACCAACTACGGCGTCGCACCCGAAGACGTCCCGTCGGTGGCGCCCAGCCACGTCACCGGCACGCCGCTACCCGCCCCGATCGCCAAGGTGTTCAAGATGGCGGTCGGCGGCACGATGACGCAGATCATCCCGTTCTCCAACACGCCGCGGTTCCTCACCGGGGTCATCCCGTCGTCGAACACGGTCTCCAACGCCGAGGAACTGTCCCGGTTCGCCGAAATACTCTGTCGCGGAGGTGAACTCGACGGCGTGCGGGTGCTTTCGGAGCAGACGTTACGCGAGGCCACCCGACCGTGCCGACGGCTGCGTCCCGACATCGCGACCGGGCTGATGCCGATGCGGTGGGGCACCGGATACATGCTGGGTTCGCACCGCTTCGGGCCATTCGGCCGCAACAACGCCGAAGCGTTCGGACACACCGGCCTGACCGACATCGCGGTGTGGGCCGATCCGTCGCGTGCGCTGTCGGTGGCCGTGGTCAGCAGCGGCAAGCCGGGCCGGCACAAGGAGGCCGACCGCTACCCCGCACTGCTGGACCGCATCAACGCCGAGATCCCGCGGGTGCGTTGACGTTCCGTGCGTCGAGAGTGCTTCCACGGTAGCGTGGCCGCGCCACCGGCTACCGTGGTTGCACTTTCGCGGGATCGATCTGCCGCTGCTCCCGCACCCCGCGGTAGATGCCGCGGCGCACGATGCCGCGCATCAGCACCGGTTCGAACGCCCACGCCGACACCCGGAACACCCGTCCGTTGGGCGCGAAGATCTCCAGGCCGTCGGGTTGGATGCCCAGCACCGAGCCCCAGCGTCGCGCCGGTGGTCGGTAGCGGCGCATCGTCTCCCCGGTGAAGAACGCGCAGATGTTGTGTGCGACAAGGCCGTCGGCGCGGTTGCGTGCCGAACTGCGCAGCGGGTCGGTGGCCGCGACGTCGCCGACGGCGAAGATGTCCGGGTGGTCGGGCGCCTGGAGGGTCTCGGTGACGCGGATGAAGCCGTCGGCGTCGAGGAGTTCCGGTGGCAGCCACTCGGTGTTGGGTGCCACCCGACCGATCGTCCACAGCACCACGTCGGCCCACGCGGGCGGCTGACCGCTGCGCCAACGCACCGGCCCACTGGTCATCTCCTCGGCGGTGAAGCCCTCCGGCAGCTCGGCTCGGTGGCCGGGATGCAGGCCGACCCCGGCGCGGGTCAGCCTGCGCTGCACCGCATCCCATGTTCGGGGGTGATGTCCGGTCAGCGCCCGCTGCCCCGGGAAGTACAGGTCGACGCGTTTGCCCGGCCAGGTGACGGCGATCTGGGCGGCGCTGCTGACCGCCGCGGCACCACCGCCGACGACGATCACCGACGGTGCGTCGGCGATCCGGCGGTGTGCGGCGCGCAGGTCCTCGTCGACCTGGGCGGCGGTCTGCAGGGTGGGCCGACGCCAGAACCCGTTGCGCACGCCGGTGGCGATCACCAGCGCGTCGTAGCCCAGAGCGGTGGCCGACCCGTCGGGCAGTTCGACGGTGACGCTGCGGGCGGCCGGGTCCAGGTGGGCGAGCCGCGCATGCACGGTGCGCACGCGGTCCAGGCCGCGGAAGCGCCCGAACTCCAGCCGGTAGTGGCGCGCCCAGTCGTCCGGGCGGGACAGCCGCCAGCCGAGCTCCTGTCCGCTGACCAGTGCGGGCTTGGCGGAGATGCCGACGACGTCGGCGCGCCGCGACAGGCGGATCGCGGTCAGCACGCCGGTGTCGCCCATCCCCGCGATGAGCACCCGCTGCTGCGTCACGCCGGTTCTGCCAGCCGGACCCGAAACATCGTCGGCCAGTTCTTCCCGGTCAGCAGGAACTCGTCGCCGCCGACATGGGCGATGCCGTTGAGCACCCCGGCGTCGACCGGGATGCCGCGCTCGCGCAGCCCGGCAGCTTCGACAACCAGATCGACGGTGCCTGAATCGTCGATCCGCACGATCGTGTCGGTGGGCCACACGTTGGCCCACACGTGGCCGTCGACGCACTCGAGCTCGTTGAGACCGGTCACCGGCCGGCCGTCGCGGGTGACGTCGACGCCGCCCGTCTCGACCAGGTCGGCCGGCTCGTGAAAACGCAACCGGCTGCTGCCGTCGCTGCGGATCAGTCGGTTCCCGTCGGCGCACAGGCCCCAGCCCTCACCCTCGACGGGAACCTCGCGCCGCGGCGTCAGGGTGGCCCGGTCCCATTCGACGGCGACACCGTCGCGGTAGGTCAGCTGCCAGATCCGGTCCCCGACCACGGTGATGCCCTCACCGAAATAGGAGCCGGGCACGTCGGTCGTGCGCCGCACCGTGCCGGCGGCCGGGTCCAGCTCCCGCAGTTGCGAGAGGCCGGCCAGCCCGGTGCCCTCGTAGAGGATGCCGTCGGCGATCTCCAGGCCCTGGGTGAACGCCGACGGGTCGTGACCGAACTCCCCCAGCACCTCCGGCGCCACCACCGGCGCGGCGGGAACGGCCTGCGCGTACGGCACCGCGGCGCCGAGCAGCCAGGTCAGCGGGAGCAACGCCGCCCAGAGGCGCCACTTTGTCCTATCGCGGGTCATACCGCCGTTCTACCGTGCAACGATGGCCCCGTGAAAGCGGTCAGCTGTTCTGAGGGCACCCTGCAGGTCGTCGACATGCCCGATCCGCGGCCCGCCGAAGGCCAACTGGTCCTCGACGTGCTGCGCTGCGGCATCTGCGGATCCGACCTCCACGCCAAAGACCACGCCGACGAACTCACCGAAGTGATGGCCGAGGGCGGCTACCACGACTTCATGCGCGGCGACACCCCGACGGTGATGGGCCATGAATTCTGCGGGGTGATCCGCGAACGCGGCCGCAAGGTCGGCAAGCAGTTCGCCGAGGGCACCACGGTGGTGTCGTTCCCGATCCGGCGCGCCGGCGGCGGCGTGCATCTGATCGGGCTGTCCCCGCTGGCGCCCGGCGCGTACGCCGAGCAGGTGGTCACCGAGGCCGCGCTGACGTTCGCCGTGCCCAACGGCCTGGATCCGGCCACCGCCGCACTGACCGAGCCGATGTCGGTGGCGCTGCACGCGGTGCGGCGCAGCGAGATCTCCGCCAAGGACGTCGCGATCGTGATCGGTTGCGGGCCCGTGGGTTTGGCCATCATCTGCCATCTCAAGGCGCGCGGTGTGCGGACCATCGTGGCCAGCGACTTCTCCCCCGCGCGGCGCGACCTGGCCATCCGCTGCGGTGCGCACGTGGCCGTCGACCCGGCCGTCGACTCGCCGTATGAGGCGGTGCCCCCGAATCAGCGCGGTCTGACCGAGCTGCCGAAGCTCATGGAGCTGGGTGTCGGGTCGATGGAGAAGCTGCGCAAGATCCCGGGCTGGGCGCATGTGTACCGGCTGGCCGACAGGTTGGGCGGCACCGCGCCGAAACGGCCGGTGATCTTTGAGTGCGTCGGTGTGCCGGGCATGATCGACGGCATCGTCGCCGCCGCGCCGCTGGCCTCCCGGATCGTCGTGGTCGGGGTGTGCATGGGCGAGGACCGGATCCGTCCCGCGATGGCGATCGGCAAAGAGGTCGAGCTGCGGTTCGTGTTCGGGCAGACCCCGCTGGAGTACCGCGACGCGCTGTACCTGCTGGCCGACGGCAAGGTCGACGCATCGCCGCTGGTCAGCGCCACCGTCGGCCTGGGCGGGGTGGGTGCGGCGTTCGACGCGCTGCGCGACCCGGAGACCCACGCCAAGATCCTCATCGATCCGGCCAGCGCGGTGACGCAGCCCTAGGTTCAGCCGTGTACCGCGTCGATGGCGCGGTAGATCCGTTGCGCGCTGACCGGCCGGGCCGTGCCGAGTTGCTGCGCCCACAGGCTGACGCGGAATTCCTCGATCAGCCAGGCGATGTCGCGGACGTCCTCGGCGGCGGCGCGGGCCGGGGACAGCGCGGCCCGCAGCTCGTCGTAGGCGTCCTGGACGGCGGCCACCTGCGCCATGCGGTCGGCGTCGGCGGCCGGCCCCTGCGGGAGCCGATCCAGCCGGCGCCGCACGGCGGTCAGGTAGCGGGCCAGGTCGACCAACCGCGTGGCCCCGGTGGCGGCGACGAACCCGACGGGCAGCAGCCGCGCCAACTGCGCCCGGATGTCCGCGACGGCGTCGGCCTGCAGCGGACTCGGACGCTGCGGCAGCGCGAGTTCCACCTCGCGCCAGGCCTGCAGTGCGCGGTGAGTGCGGCGCAGGACATCGGTGGTGACGCTCTGCAGTTGACCGGCCAATCGCCTACTCGCAGCGGTGAATTCGTCGCGCGTCCACACCGGACCGGGCACCAGCACCGCCACCGCGGCGTCCGCGCAGTCGTCGAGCAACGCGGTCAGCGAGCCGTCGGGATTGTTGCCGAGTTCCAGCCGGGTCCGGGTGTCGAGGCTGCGTTCCACCGCTTTGGTGACGTTCGGCCCGGCCAGACGCAGCAGCCGCCGACTGCCCGGCCCCATCCGGGCTTCCTGCTCGACCGGGGTAGCGAACACCTCGATGTCGACCGCGGAGCCGGCGTCGACCAGGGCGGGGTACCCGCGCACCGCGTGCCCGGACGCACCCGGACGCTCGACGACACGGGGCAGTTCGTCGAGATCGTCGGGCCACGAACGTAATCCGCGCCGGGCGAGGTCGCCGGCCACGGTGGCGGCGACGGCCGCGCGGGCTGGGGCGGCCAGCTGCTCCTGCAGCTGCGACAGGTCCTTGCCGCGGGAAACCACGGTGCCGTCGGGGCCCTCCACGGCGAACGTGACGCGCAGGTGCGGCGGTATCTTGCTCAGGTCGAACGCGTCGATGGGCACCAGGATTCCGCTGCGCCGCTTGAGTTCTCGCTGCACCGCGTCCAGGAGCGGGCCGCTGTCCGGGGAGATCGAGCTCAGCAGGGCGCGGGCGGTGTCGGGGGCCGGGACGAAGTTGCGGCGCAGATCCTTGGGCAGCGATTTGATCAGCGCCACCAGCAGTTCCTCACGTAGCGCGGGCACCTGCCAGGCGAACTGGTCGCCACCGAGACGGGCCAGCACGTCGACGGGTACGTGCACCGTCACGCCGTCGTCGGCGGCACCGGGCTCGTACCGGTACGACAGCGGCAGCGCGACATCACCGGCCTCCCACGCATCGGGCTGTTCAGCCCCGGAATCGCTGCGCAGCAGGTCATCTCGAGTCATCGTGAGCAGCTTCGGCGTGCGGTGACGGGCCTTGCGCCACCACCCGTCGAAGTGACGTCCCGAGACCACGTCGGCCGGGATGCGGGCGTCGTAGAACGTGAAGATCTCGTCGTCGGACACCAACAGGTCGCGTCGGCGGGCCCGCTCCTCGAGCTCGGCCAGTTCGGCGCGCAGGCGCGCGTTGTCGGCGAAGAAGTGGTGTTTGGTGTGCCAGTCCTGCTCGACCAGGGCGTGCCGGATGAACAGTTCCCGCGACACTTCGGGGTCGACGCCGGCGTAACCGACCCGGCGGCGCGCGGTCAACGTCAAGCCGTACAGGGTCACCCGCTCGTAGGCCATCACCGCGCCGCGTTCGGCGTCCCAGTGCGGCTCACTGTAGCTGCGCGACACCAGATGTCCGGCCAGCCGCTCCACGACGTGGGGCTCGATGCGCGCGGCGGTGCGCCCGAAGAGCCGACTGGTCTCCACCAGCTCGGCCACCACCACCCACCGCGGGGGCCGTTTCGCCAGCGCCGAGCCGGGGGCCAGCACGAACTTCGCGTTGCGGGCGCCTTGATAGAGGCGGCCGTCGTCGTCGCGCATCCCGACGTGCGACAGCAGCCCGGCGGTCAACGCGGAGTGGATGCGGGTGGGATCGGCCGGCTCGTCGGACTCGGTGATGCCGAGGTCACGGCAGATACCGCGCAGCTGGCCGACGAGATCCTGCCACTCCCGGATGCGCAGGTAGTGCAGGAACTCCTCACGGCACATTCGGCGAAATGAGCTGCCGGAGCGTTCTTTTCGCTGCTCGGACAGGTACCGCCACAGGTTGAGGTAGGACAGGAAGTCCGACTGCGGGTCGGTGAACCGGGCGTGCTTGGCCCGGGCGGCCTCTTCGCGGTCGACGGGACGTTCCCGCGGGTCCGGGATCGACAGGGCTGCGGTGAGCACCAGCATCTCGCGCACGCAGCCTTCGGCGTCGGCGGCCAACAGCATTCGGCCCAACCGCGGGTCCACCGGGATCTGGGCGAGACGACGGCCGACGTCGGTGAGCGCCCCGGAGGCGTCGAACGCGCCGAGCTCCTGCAACAACGCGATGCCGTCGCGGACGCTGCGCGCCTCCGGCGGGTCGAGGAAGCCGAATTGTTCGATGTCGCCGAACCCGAGCGCGGCCATCTGCAGGATGACCGCGGCCAGGTTGGTGCGCAGAATCTCCGGATCGGTGTAGCGCGGACGGGATTCGAAGTCCTGCTCCGAGTACAACCGGATGCACACCCCGGGCGCGGTGCGGCCCGCGCGGCCGGTGCGCTGGGCCGCCGAGGCCTGCGAGATCGGTTCGATCGGCAGCCGCTGCACCTTGGTTCGGCGGCTGTAGCGCGAGATGCGCGCAGTGCCGGGGTCGACGACGTAACGGATGCCGGGCACCGTCAGCGAGGTCTCGGCCACGTTGGTGGCCAGCACCACCCGCCGGTTCTGGTGCGGGGCAAAGACTTTCTGCTGTTCTGCGGTCGGCAGCCGCGCATACAGCGGCAGGACCTCGGTGGGCGGTCGGGCGTCGGCCAGCGCACCACGCAGCGCTTCGGCGGTGTCGCGGATCTCGCGTTCCCCGGACAGGAACACCAGCACGTCACCGTCGGGTTCGGCCTGCAGCTCTTTGACCGCGTCGACGATGGCGTCGGTCTGGTCGCGCAGTTCGGATGAGCCGCTTGCGCGAAGACCAGGGGCCGGGGTGCGGACGACCTCATGGTCGGGGTCGTCGGGGTCATCTTCGTCATCGGCATCGACGACGACTTCCAATGGCCGGTAACGGATTTCGACCGGATACGTGCGGCCCGAGACGGTCACGATCGGCGCGGGGACACCGTCGCTACTGCCGAAGTGCGCCGCGAAGCGCTCCGGTTCGATCGTGGCCGAGGTGATGATCACTTTCAGGTCGGGCCGGCGCGGCAGCAACTCGCGCAGGTAACCGAGCAGGAAGTCGATGTTGAGGCTGCGTTCGTGGGCCTCGTCGATGATCAGCGTGTCGTAGCGCAGCAGCCGCCGGTCGCGCTGGATGTCGGCCAGCAGGATGCCGTCGGTCATCAGCTTGACCAGCGTGCGGTCACTGGCCTGGTCGGTGAACCGCACGGTGTAGCCGACGGCGTCGCCCAACTCGGTGCCGAGTTCGTCGGCGATGCGTTGCGCGACGGTGCGGGCGGCCAGCCGGCGCGGCTGGGTGTGGCCGATGGTGCCGCGGATGCCGCGGCCCAGCTCGAGGCAGATCTTGGGCAGCTGGGTGGTCTTGCCCGACCCCGTCTCGCCGGCCACGATCACCACCTGGTGCGCGGCGATGGCCGCGGCGATCTCGTCGCGGTGCTCGCTGACCGGCAGGTCGGGGTAACTGATCGCAGGGACGGCGGCAGCGCGTGTCGCGACCAGCGCCTCAGCCGTGGCCATCTGCCGCTCGATCCGTTCCACCTGCTCAGGTGTCGGGTTGCGCAGTTGACGCAGCCGGCGGCCCAGCCGCGCGGCGTCGCGGAGAGTCAGTCCGTCCAGCCGCGCCCGCAGCGCCCGGATGTCGGTGCGGGGCGGTCCGGACAATTCAGTCCGCCCCGAATGTGGTCAGGCAGAACGGATGACCGGCCGGATCGAACATCACCCGCCAGCCGTCGGGCTGCGGCTGGTGCTCGGCGCGTCGCGCACCCAACCGCTCGGCCGCGGCGACGGCTTCGTCGAGGTCGGTGACCGAGACGTCCAGATGCATCTGTTGGGTCTGCCCCGGCTGAGGCCACGTCGGCGCGACGTAGTGGTCGACGCGCAGGAACGCCAGCACCGCGGTGCCGTCGCCGATGGCGACCACGCTGCCGTCGGGGTGCTCGACGATGCGCTGCATCCCCAGCAGCCGTGCATAGAAGTCGGCCAGCGCGCCTGGGTCGGGGCAGTCGATCGAGGTCGCGCCCAGCCGGCCGACCGGTTCCTGGCTCTGCGTCATGACATCCACTGTGGCGTCACACCCGGTCGGGTGACCAGTACTCCAGCATCTCGGCGAAGGTCTCGAACGCGGCGGTGTTGACGCCGTAGGTCGCCTCGAAGTGGACCGACAGCGGGAACCCGAGCTCGCCGACGCCGTTGATGACGCGCTTGTAGAGCTCGAGCATCAGCGCCCGCCGGTTGGCCGGATCGGTGTCGGCCAACGTGCGCACGAACTCCTGCTCCCGGGCCACCGCCTCGTTGCCCGGGTCCTGGATCAGCCAATGAATGAGCCCGACCCGGCTCTCCACCTTCGGCACGAACCCGAACGACAGCAGGATCTCCGGGCGGTGCTCGGTGGTCGCGGCGAACTCGGTCAGGAAATCGACGATGGCATCCGAGTACAGCAGCTGGGTCATGCCGTAGGTGGCGCCGCGGTCGCACTTGAAGTTGAAGCGGCCCTGCTCGCCCTCGCGGGTCGGGATCAGGATGACGCCGCGGTGGTCGACGATCTCGTCGAACATCGACAGCGCGTCGGTGGGGGCCACGCCGTTGCCCTCCCCGTCGCTCAGGGTGCGCGGCACCCCGACGAACGCGATGCCCTCGAAACCGCTGTCGCGCAACGCCGTCAGCCGGGTGCGCAGCGCCGGCTCATCGGTGAACGCGGTGACCTGCGTGCACAGCCCGTTGATGCCGGGCAGCTCGGGCTTGATGATCTCCCAGAAGTCCAGCACGTCGAGCTTGGGCTTCATCTCGACCGGACGGCCGTCGTCCTCCTCGATCATCCCGGGAATCATCACGTGCCGGACACGACCGGCCACCCCGGCTTCAGCGGCACAGCGCAGTACCTTGTCGGCTTCCTCCAGGGCGCGTTCGCGACCGCCGTCCACATTGGGCGGAACGAGTTCCAGCGCGATGGTGTTCAAGGTCACAGCGATTGCTCCACATCTGTCATTCGACGTCGGCGCGGTCTTCTCAAACCCGCTCGTCGGCTCCGGAATCCCCCGCTACCGGCGGGGATCACCATACCGAGTCGGGCCGTTCGCCCGCGCAGCACGCACGACCCCGCCGACCACATCCCCGGCGTCCGTCCGCTTTCATGGACAGAAGCCATGGATACACAGCCCGAGCCCCTGACACGTCCGCGGTCGCTGGTCGTGACGCTGACGCTCGCGTTCGTCGCGCTGCTCGTCGCGGCCTGCGCCGGACCTCCCGCCGGCACCGGAGGGACCACCAGTGCCCAACCGAGTTCGCCGTACGACCCGACCACCACGACGACCGCCCCGCCGCCGGCCGGTCCGCTGCTGGCCTACCGCGCCGCCGACGAGATCGGGCTGGTCGACGGGACCCGCATCGTCGCCACCGTGCCGGGGACGTTCCCGACGTCCAACGACCTGATCACCACCGAGGACCGCCGCTTCGTCTTCGCCCGCACCGACGACAACCAGCTCGCGACGCTGGACGTCGAGGCACAGCGCGGAACCATCCGCCCGGTCACCGTCGGCCCCACTCTGGGGACCGCGGGTGACAGTGCGGTGGTGTGGTGGGAGCAGCCCAACCGGTTGATGCGGCTGAACCTGGCCGACCCCGACGCCGTCCCCGAGGTCGCACAGATCGTCGACTTCCCGCCGGTGGCCGGCATCCGGCCCGGGGAGCCCCGGCTGGTCGTCGCCCGCGGTGGCACCGCGGTGCTGGCCCGCGTCGAAGCTCCGCCGTCGCCGTTCGGCGGACCGGACACGCTGTATGCGGTCCGCGGGCCGGGCCCGCCCGCGTCGCTCGGGCAGGCCGACGCCAACAGCCCGGTGACGGTGGCCCGGCTCAGCCCCGACGGCGCCGAACTGGCCTACGCGGTCTACCGCGCCACCGACAGCGGGTGCGGCACCGCGGCAGTCGTGCAGTCCAAGGCCGACGGTTCCCAGGAGGTCTTCGAGGTCGCCGGCTCCGACCCGACCGCCGGATCCCGCGTCACGCGGCTGTGGTGGCCGACCGATGGTCAGCCGAAGCTCAGCCTGTCGACGTGGCGGTGCGGCGAACCCCAAACCGAACCGCCGCTGGTGTGGCAGCTCGCCGACGGCCAGATCGCCCAGGTCGCACCGCCGACGTCGGCGTTGCAGACCGCCGAACTCACGCCGGGTCAGCGCGCGCTGCTACTGCCGCAGATCGACCAGTACGGCGCGCCCGACGGCACCCTGGTCTTCGAGGACGGCTCGCGCCGATTCCCGATCCGGGAGGACGTCGACGGCATCGCCGTGTTGCCGCAGTCTCCGTAGTCTGGATGAGGTGACACTTGCACTCGACCACCGCTTCGCCGGGGAGCTGCCCGAGCTGGCGGTGAGCTGGAAAGCCGAGGAGGCACCCGAGCCCACACTGCTGGTGCTCAACGAGCCGTTGGCCGTCGAGCTGGGACTCGACCCGGACTGGCTGCGCGGCCCCGACGGCGTCGGACTGCTCGTCGGAGCCACGCTTCCTTCCGACGCCGCTCCGGTGGCGCAGGCCTATGCCGGGCACCAGTTCGGCGGGTTCACCCCGCGTCTGGGCGACGGCCGCGCACTGCTGCTCGGCGAGTTGACCGACGCCGGCGGCAGACTGCGCGATCTGCATCTGAAAGGTTCCGGACGTACCCCGTTCGCCCGCGGCGGCGACGGCCTGGCCGCCGTCGGTCCGATGCTGCGCGAATACCTGATCAGCGAGGCGATGCACGCGCTGGGCGTGCCGACCACCCGCGCGTTGGCCGTGGTGGCCACCGGTCGCCCGGTGTACCGCGAGACGATCCTGCCCGGGGCAGTGCTGGCCCGCGTCGCCGACAGCCACCTACGGGTCGGCAGCTTCCAGTACGCCGCGCTGGTGTCGCAGTCCACCGAGGATCCGGCGGTGCTGCGCCGGCTGGCCGACCACGCCATCGCCCGTCACCACCCGGCCGCGGCCGACGCACACAACCCGTACCTCGCGTTGCTGGATGCGGTGATCGCGGTGCAGGCGCGGTTGGTGGCGCAGTGGATGCTGATCGGTTTCATCCACGGCGTGATGAACACCGACAACATGACGATCTCCGGACAGACCATCGACTACGGGCCGTGCGCGTTCATGGAGGCATTCGACCCGGCCACGGTGTACAGCTCGATCGACAGCTTCGGGCGCTACGCGTACGGCAACCAGCCGGCGGTAGCGCTGTGGAATCTGGCCCGGTTCGCCGAGACGCTGCTGCCGTTGCTCGACGAGGACACCGATGAAGCCATCCGGCTGGCCGAAGCGCATCTCGGCGCGTTCCAGATGCACTACGAGGACCACTGGTTGGCCGGGATGCGGACCAAGCTGGGCGTGCCCGACGCGCCCGTGCCCACCGTCGAGCCGCTGATCACCGAGCTGCTCGAGCAGCTGCAGCAGAGCCACGTCGACCACACGTCGTTCTACCGTCGCCTGGGTGAAGCAGCCCGCGGGGACGCAGAACCCGTGCGCGGCGAGTTCATCGACCTGGCCCGGTTCGACGACTGGCTGACGCGGTGGCGGGCACTGAATCCCGACCCGGCGGTGATGGACCGAACCAACCCGCTGTACATCCCCCGCAACCATCTGGTCGAGGAGGCGTTGACGGCGGCGACCGAAGGCAACCTGGAGCCGTTCACGACGCTGCTGTCGGTGGTGCAGGAGCCCTACACCGAGCGGCCCGGGCTGCAGCGCTACGCCGAACCGGGAGACAAGGAGTTCACGGCGGGTTTCCGCACTTTCTGCGGGACGTGAACCCACCGGCGTAGCGTGACACAGTGGCCACCAAACGTCTCGGCTTGCAGGATCTGCTGTTCATCTACGGCGAGACACCGAGTTCGAAAATGCACGTCGCAGGCCTGTTGCCGTTCACGCCGCCCGAGGACGCGCGGCCGGACTTCCTGCGCGGGCTGATCGCCGAGGCCCACGACCAGGAAGTGGTCGCGCCGTGGAACCTCAAGCTCGCCCATCCGCGCCTGCAGTTCAGCCCGCTGCACAGCTGGGTCACCGACGACAACTTCGACTTCGACTACCACGTGCGGCGTTCCGCGCTGGCCAGCCCCGGCGATCAGCGCGAACTCGGCATCCTGGTGTCCCGGCTGCACAGCAACCACCTGGACCTGACGCGTCCGCCGTGGGAGCTGCACGTCATCGAAGGCCTCGAGGACGGCCGGTTCGCGCTCTACATGAAGATCCACCACGCCCTCGTCGACGGATACAGCGCCATGCGCATCCTGGCGCGCAGCCTGTCGTGCGACCCCGAGGCCCGTGACACCCGGTTCTTCTTCGCCACACCGCCGCCGCCGCGTGCGCCCCGGCCGCCGCGGCAGGAGACGTCGAACCCGCTGGAAGCGGCGGTGCGCTCGCTGACCGAGGCGGGCTCGGCCATCGCGTCCGGGGTGAGCGCGGTGGCCGGACTGACCTCGGCGCTGGTGAACACGCAGTTGCGGCGCGACGGTGAACTGCGGCGCATCGCCGGGTCCGCCTCGGCGCCGCACAGCATCCTCAACGCCCGAATCAGCCGCAACCGCCGCTTCGCCACTCAGCAGTACGACTTCGACCGGCTCAAGAAGCTCAGCTCACAGCACGGCGCCACCCTCAACGACGTCGCGCTGGCCATCCTCGGCGGCGGGCTGCGCAACTTCCTCGACGAGGTGGGCGAGTTGCCGGACCGGTCGCTCGTGGCCTTCCTCCCCGTCAACGTGCGGCCCCACGGCGACGAAGGCGGCGGCAACTCGGTCGGCGCGATCCTGGCGCCCATGGGCACCGACATCGCCGACCCCGTCGAGCGACTCGAGGTCATCAGCGCGGCCACCGCAGCAGCCAAGGCAGAACTGCAGAAGATGTCGCCCGCGGCGATCATCGCGTACAGCGCGGCGCTGCTGGCCCCGGCCGGTGGGCAGATCGCCGGCGCGCTGACCGGGATCGAGCCGCCCTGGCCGTACACGTTCAACCTGTGCGTGTCGAATGTGCCGGGGCCGCGGGAACCGTTGTACTTCAACGGTTCCCGTCTGGAAGCCACGTTCCCGGTGTCGATCCCGATCCACGGGATGGCGCTCAACATCACGCTGCAGAGCTACGCCGACACCATCAACGTCGGCTTCGTGGGTTGCCGCGACCGGCTGCCCCATCTGCAACGGCTGGCCGTCTACACCGGCGAGGCGCTCGCCGAGCTCGAGAAAGCCTCTGCCGGCTAGAGCCGCTACCGTCGTCGGTGTGCTCGACGAAACGCTTCACAGTGCCGAACTGCCCAACGGGTTGAGCGTGGAGCAGGCCCGCGCCGAGGCCGCACGCGCCTACGAGTTGGACCGCGCCCACGTATTCCACTCCTGGTCGGCGCAGGCCGAGATCTCCCCGATGACGCTGGTGGCCGCGCAGGGCTGCTACGTCTGGGACGGTGACGGCAACCGCCTGCTGGACTTCTCGTCGATGCTGGTCAACACCAACATCGGTCACCAGCACCCCAAGGTCGTCGCCGCCATCGCCGAGCAGGCCGCCAAGCTGTGCACCGTCGCGCCGCAGCACGCGAATGCGGCCCGTTCGGAGGCCGCGCGGCTGATCGCCGAGCGCACACCCGGCGAGCTGAATCACGTCTTCTTCACCAACGGCGGCGCCGAAGCCGTCGAGCACGCGGTACGGATGGCGCGCCTGCACACCGGGCGCCACAAGGTGCTCTCGCGCTACCGGTCCTACCACGGCGGCACCCAGACCGCGATCAACCTCACCGGGGACCCGCGCCGCTGGCCCAACGACCACGGCACCTCCGGCGTCGTGCACTTCTTCGGACCGTTCCTGTACCGCTCGCAGTTCCACGCCACCACCGCCGAACAGGAGAGCGAGCGCGCACTGGCGCACCTGCACGACGTGATCCGGATGGAAGGTCCGTCGACCATCGCGGCGATCATCCTGGAGCCGATCCCCGGCACCGCCGGCATCATGGTGCCGCCGCCCGGATACCTCGCCGGGGTGCGCGAGCTCTGCGACGAGTACGGCATCGTGTTCATCGCCGACGAGGTGATGGCCGGTTTCGGCCGGACCGGGAAGTGGTTCGCCATCGACCATTTCGGGGTGACGCCTGACCTGTTGACGTTCGCCAAGGGCGTCAACTCCGGCTACGTGCCGCTCGGGGGTGTCGCGATCAGCCCGCAGATCGCCGCCACGTTCGCCCACCGCGCCTACCCCGGCGGTCTGACGTACTCGGGTCATCCGTTGGCCACCGCTGCCGCGGTCGCGACCATCACCGCGATGGCCGACGAGGGCATCGTCGACAACGCGGCCCGCATCGGTGAGCAGGTGCTGGGTCCGGCGCTGCACGAGCTGGCCGCGAGGCACCGCTGTGTCGGCGAGGTGCGCGGCACCGGCGTGTTCTGGGCGGTCGAGCTGGTCGCCGACCAGGCCACTCGCGAGCCGTTGGCGCCCTACGGAAGTTCCAGTGCGGCAATGAATTCGGTGATCGCCGAGTGTAAACGGCTGGGCCTGTTGCCTTTTGCCAACTACAACCGCATCCACGTGGTTCCGCCGTGCGTGATCACCGCCGAGCAGGCGCGCGACGGTGTGGCCCTCCTGGACCGCGCGCTGGACGTGGCGGACGCGGCACTGGCCGGTTAGTCGCCGAGTTCGCCGCTGATGCTGCGTTCCAGTGCCGCCCGTGCGCGCTCGGGCAGCACCAACAGCCCGTCGAGTTCACGGCGCGCCAGCCGGTAGGCCCGGTCCCGCTCCTGGAGCGTGGCCGCGTCGTCGGCGGCGACCCGCAGCAGCCGTTGGGCACGGCCGAGCCGCTGCTGTTCCTCCGGCGAGTACCCGGCGTGACGGCGACGAATCGCTTCGGCCTCGGCGATGTCGAATGCGGTCACGTACTCACTGACCGCGTCCAGGTAGTCCTGTCGCGCGTCCCGGTCGGCGGTCAGGTCGTCGGGATGCGCGGGCCGGTGGAAATCGGCGCGCAGTCTGGCCCGGTGGAACCGTTCGGTGCGCGGGTCGCGCATGTCCGTCATCAGCGGGTAGTCCAGCAGCTTGGCGACGTCGAGTTCGTAGTCCAGCCAACGGGTGTCGGTGCGGTCATGCTCTTCGACCGCGCGGGCGATCGCGCGCCGTTGGGCCGCGCCGGGGTCCCCGACGGGTGGGGGTTCGACCTGCGGCGGCCGGGACCGTCGCGCCGCGGCGATACCGCGCCACGTCGCATATCCCACACCGATCAGCGGTACCAGCAGCAGCAGGAGTTCGAGCAGCCGGAACACCAGTCCCATTGGGCCAGGATGCCACCAGTGTCGGCGGAGCCGACGAGACGAGCCTGTCGGCGGAGCCGACGAACCCAGCCCGGTCCCGGATGCCGCCCGAAAAAAGTAGTTAGCAATCGCAACTAATGTGTTTCGTCCCGTGACCGACGGGCAACAGAACTGTCATGCGAAACAAGACATCGAAACTCGGAACAATTGGATCCTTGGTCTTTGCGGGCGCCGCGGCGACTGCTATCGCTACCGCACCCCTGACCTTCGCTCAGCCGGCTCCGCCGCCGTGCTTCAACCCGGACGGCACGCCGTGTGCGGTCAACGGCACGGCCGGCCCGGGCGGCGTCACCGGTGGTGTGCCCGGCGGTCCTGCCGGAACGGCCGGTCCCGGCGGTGCGGCCGGCGCCATCCCCGGCGGACCTGCCGGTGAGGCCGGTCCCGGCGGCGCCAGCGGCGTCATCCCCGGTGGACCGGGCGGTGCGGCCGGACCTGACGGCGCGACCGGCGCCATTCCCGGTGGTCCCGCCGGAACGGCCGGACCCGGCGGCGCCAGCGGCAGCCTGAGCCCGGGCGGCATCGGCGGCTCGGCCGGACCTGACGGCGCGTCGGGCTGCATCCCCGGTGTGGGCTGCGCCTCGATCCCCGCGCCGTAGCCCCTGACCCTGACCCGTAGCTACAACCCTCCGACCCGTAGCGCAGGAGCCGGGCCCGACCTGTTCGGGCCCGGCTCCTGCTGTGCGCGGGCGCGCTCGGGCTAACCTGTGCGCGACAAGGAGGTCAGCATGGGTGCGCCCGCGGGAAACAACCGTCTGCTCGTCAAGAATGTCCGCATCTTCGACGGACTGACGCCGCGTCTGACCGAGGGGCACGTGCTGATCGAGGGTCGCACCGTCGCCGCGGTCGAGACGTCACCCATCGCCGAGACCCCTGACATGACGGTGATCGACGGTGGTGGCCGCACCCTGATCCCGGGGATGAGCGACGCCCACGTGCACCTGGTGGGCATGGCCAACACATTGCTGGACCTCGCGATGGGCACCCAGACCCTGCTGGCGGCGCGCACCCTGGCCAGAGCGAGAGACACGCTGCTGCGCGGCTTCACCACGGTGCGCGACATGGCCGGGGACACGGCGGGCATCAAACAGGTCATCGACGAGCAGCCCGAGCTCGGCCCGCGCGTCTACCCCAGCCAGGCCGCGGTGTCGCAGACCGGAGGGCACGGCGACTTCGGCTTCGTCTACCAGACCCCGACCGCGCTGGGGGGCACGGAGACCCGCGCCGAGCAGATCGGCTTCATGCGCGTGGCCGACGGCCCCGACCGGGTCACCGCCGCAGTGCGCGAACAGCTCAAATCCGGTGCCGCGCAGATCAAGTTGATGGTCGGCGGCGGTGCGGCGTCGCTGTACGACCCGCTCTACACCGTGCAGTTCACCCCCGCCGAACTCGAGGCCGCCGTGCAGGCGGCCCGCGACTACGGCACGTACGTCGCCACCCACGTCTACAACGTCGCCGGCATCCGCCGAGCGGTCGAGGCCGGCGTGCAGTCCATCGAGCACGGCCACCTCGCCGACGAGCAGACCATCGCGATGCTCGCCGAGCGCGGCGTGTGGCTGTCCACCCAGCCGTTCGCCGAGCACGACCACAGCTTCCTCAACCCCGACAGCGCCGAGAAGAACCGCGAGATCTGTGCCGGCACCGACCAGCTCTACCGCTGGGCCACCAAGCACGGCGTCAAGGTCGCATGGGGCACCGACCTGCTCTTCGAACCCGAACGCGACGATGTGCAGAGCACGATGCTGGTCCGGCTCGGCGAGTACATGTCCACGTTCGATGCGCTGAAGATGGTGACGTCCGGCAACGCCGAGCTGTTCCGGCTGTCCGGCCAGCGCGACCCGTACCGGGCGGCCCGCCTCGGCGAGATCACCGTCGGCGCATGGGCCGACGTACTGCTGGTCGACGGCGACCCGACCACCGACCTTGCGCTGCTGGGCGACCCGGCGACCAACCTGGCGGTCATCGTCAAGGACGGCCGGGTGGTCAAGAACCACCTGCCCCGGGCGGTCTCGGCGGGAGCGGTCACGAATTGAGTTGGGCCACACAATAGCCGGCCAGTACCTGCACCAGCGGCGCGATCTCGGTCAGTCGTGCGTGGCCGTCGTGGGAGAAGAACTCCAGCAGGTAGCGCACGTCTCCGGCGCGCACACCCACCGCCAGCACGGCGCGGTACCCCAGCTCGGCGAGCAGGGCGGTCTCGGCAGGGTCGGAACCATCCAGGTCGACCGCCGCGACGAACGCCGTGCCGTGCTCCAAAGCGTCTGCGGTCAGCGGAAATTGCGCCAGGTCGTAGACGGGTGGGCCCAGATCCGTCAGCACCGTCAGCCCGGAGTCCAGCATCCGCACACTGTCGATGCTGCGGACGGTGCGCAACGCCGTTGTGCCGGCGACGGATTCGGAGAGCGCCCACGCCGCGCTGTCGATCTCCTGCTGCACCTGCACCGCCAACATCTCCAGCGCCGCAGGCAGGGTCAGATCGTCCCGTTTCCTCAGAGCGTCGACGATGACGGCAGCCAGACGTCCGGGACCCGGTGCGGTCGCCCGGTCGCGGCGGTCCGGTCCCGCAGCGACAGCGGAACGGGACACACCGGTGCTGAACCGTGCGGGCCCTTGCCGTTTGGCTTCCATCAGCGCCGCATCGGCGGCGGCCATCAGGGCCGCCGCCGTGCGGATCTCGGCACCCGCGGCCGCGGCGCCCCACGACACGGTCACGTCGGGTTCGAGCAGAGTGCGCAGTGCCTTGGTGGCGTTGCCCGCGAAGCTCTGCGCGACGGCCAGGGTGGCGTCGGGCAGCAGCACGCAGAACTCGTCACCACCGAGCCGGGCCGCCACGGCGCCGTCGACCGCGTCGGTCAACCGGGCCAGCGTGGCCGCCACCCGACGCAACAGCTCGTCGCCTGCCGGGTGACCATCCCGGTCGTTGACCCTCTTGAAGCCGTCGAGGTCGCACACCAGGAACACCGGAGTCGCTGTATCCCAGTCGATTTCGGCGGTCCTCGTGTCGATGGCACGCCGGTTGGCGATCCCGGTCAGCGGGTCCTCGAGTGCGTAGCTCCACACGGTGCTCAGCAGTTCCGAACGACCGATCGCGACAGCGGCGTGCGCGGCGATGCCCTGCAGCAACTGGGCGTCGCCGTGGTCGAACCGGCGGCCGTCGGTACCGGTGGCCCAGATCTCGCCCCACATCTGGTCGCCGTACATGACCGGAACCGCCAGCTCACTCTCCTTGCCCAGCGCCGCCAACAGCTGCGCACTCGCGGTCGGGCAGTCCGGATCGTCGACGGCGTTGGTGTAGGAGCGTCCCTGGCGCAGCAGTTCCAGGCCGCGCGCGTAGCCGTCGATGACGTAGTACTCACTGGAGGGCCAGCGCTGCTCGTGCGCTGCGAGATCGCCGACGTTGATCAGCGTGCGCAGCACCTGCTGGTCCGGCTCCCAACGGCTGATCGACACCGAGGCCGCGGACAGCGCGACGCGGGCCTCTTCGGCCATGACCTCGAGCACGTCGTCGAAGTAGTCGGCACGGGCGACGGCCTCGGCGATCCGCAGCAGCGCCTTGAGCACCGGCAACTCACCCGAACTCTCGGCCCGGACATGCAGCGTATCGCCGTGTCGCATTCCCCCGCCCCCAGACGCGTGTCGAAGCCCGACGAGACCCTCGAAACCTGCCGCGACCTCACGCGGACCCATAGTAACCAGGGCTTTCGCCCAGTGTCTCGGGCGGCGGCGGCCTCGGTAGGCTGACGAGCCGTGCAGGCCATCCCCGTCATCGCGCTGACCGGTCACCTGGGCGCCGGCAAGACGACCCTGCTCAACCATGTGCTGCGCAGCCCGGGTGCACGAATCGGCGTGGTGATCAACGACTTCGGCGAACTCAACGTCGATGCCGCACTGGTCAGCGGCCAGGTCGACGAGCCCGCGTCCATCGCCGGTGGATGCATCTGTTGCCTGCCCGACGAGGGCGGACTCGACCTGGCTCTGGACCGGTTGGCCGACCCGAAGCTGCGGCTGGATGCCATCATCGTCGAAGCCAGCGGCCTGGCTGATCCGGTGGCGATCTCGCGGATCATCCGGTTCAGCGGCGTCGACCGCATCCGTCCGGGTGGCGTCGTCGACGTCCTCGACGCGGCCCGGCACTTCGAGACCGTCGACCGTGACGACCTCCCGCCGGCCCGCTATCGAGCGGCGTCGCTGGTGGTCGTGAACAAGCTCGATCAGGTCGCCGAGGCCGATCGCGAGCAGGTGCTGCGCCGCGTCGAGGACCGGATCCGCCCGAGCAACCCGCACGCCCGGGTGATCGGCGCGGTGGCGGGCCGGATCGACCCCGCACTGCTCTACGACGTGTCCGGCGGTGACGAGACCGGGCAACTGACTTTTCGTGAATTGCTCTACGAGGCAGACACTTCCCACGATCACACCCATGCCGACTCGGTCACGGTGGTCACCGAGGGCTGCGCCGACCCGGATGCCGTGATCGACCTCCTCGAACAGCCACCGGCCGGTGTGTACCGGATGAAGGGGACCCTGGCGGTCCGCTTCCGCAACAAGACCCGCCGCTACGTCGTCAACGTGGTGGGCCCGTCGGTGCACGTGGCGGCCGCGAGCGGCTCGTCAGCGACCGGGAGCAACCTGGTGGCCATCGGCGTCGGGCTGGACGTCGAGGACGTGCGTGCCCGGATGCGCGACGCGTTGGCGGTGACATCCGACCCTGCATCGGCATCGGGTATCCGGCGGATTCAGCGATACCGGCGGCTGAGTATCTGAGGTTGCCGCGATACTGAGGCGGTGTCCGAGCGCAACGTGCTGGGTGATCCGCTGGATCCCTGCGGCACCGACCCAATGACCGGTTTCTTCCGCGACGGATGTTGCAGCACCGGCCCCGAGGATCGGGGCAGGCACACCATCTGCGCGGTGGTGACCGCCGAATTCCTTGCCCACCAACGCAGCATCGGCAACGACCTGTCCACACCGATGCCCCTGTACCGCTTCCCCGGACTGGTGCCCGGTGACCGTTGGTGTGTGACCGCCCGCAACTGGCTGCGCGCCCACGAGGACGGGCAGGCGTGCCCCGTGGTGCTGGCCTCGACGCACGAACGCACCCTCGACATCGTGCCGCTGGAGGTGCTGCACCAGTACGCCGTCGACGTTCCCGATGACCTGACCGGCCTGTAGCGCCTATGATCTTGAAATCCGCCACCTGAATCGAGGCACACCATGACACGCAGATCAGGACCGATTCTGTTGGCGGCGGGCGCGGTCCTGATGCTGTCGGCGTGTCAGTTCTCGATGTCCACCGGCGGACTGGACCACGACAAGCTGGAAACAGCGATCACCGACGAGCTCAACCGCACCTACCAGTCGCTCTCGCAGCAGGTGTCGTCACTGGAATGCCCTCGGGAGTCCCCGGGCAAAGGCGACAAACTGATCTGCACCGCAGAGGTGGGCGACCAGCAGGTGCGCGTGGAGGCGACCGTCACCGACGACGACTACAACGTCGACTTCGTCACCCTCGACACGCTCTACCACCTGCCCGACCTCGCCGCGGCCCTGCAGGAGGACATCTCGGCGCAGGTCGGTTTCCCTGTGGTGGTGACGTGCGGCGAGGGGCTGCGTGCCGTCGAGATCGGCACGACGTTCGACTGCGTCGCCGCCGACGAGGAGGGCACCGAACGCCTCGTGCGGGTCAGCGCGGCCCCGGTCGGTGAGGACGACCAGTGGGAGTTGGTCGAGTAACGCGTCCCGCACGCCGATGCGGTTAGCTGGTCGGCATGGCGTGCGTCTTGACGGTGAACACCGCGACGGCCCCCACCCAATTGGGGCGGTTGCGTTCGGGGATCGACAAAAGGCCCAGCGCGCAGCCGTTGGCGGTGCGTGCGCCCGGGGACCGGCGGACCGGCCTCGGCAGCGGCGTGGCCGGCGACACCATCGGCAACCGGCGCTACCACGGCGGCGACGACCAGGCGGTGTACGCCTACGCGCGCGAAGACCTGGACCGCTGGCAGAGCGAACTGGGCCGCGAGCTGACCAACGGGATGTTCGGCGAGAACCTGACCACCTCCGGCGTCCACCTGACCGACTGTCTGATCGGGGAACGGTGGTCGGTCGGCCCCGACGGGCTGGTCCTCGAGGTGACCAGTCCGCGCACCCCGTGCCGCACGTTCACGATGTGGCTGGACCGACCCGGATGGATGAAGACCTTCACCGCGGCGAACCTGCCGGGCGCGTACTTCCGGGTCCTGGAGGCCGGCTCGGTGCGCGCAGGTGATCAGATCACGGTGCTCTCGCGGCCGGATCACGACGTCACGATCGGCACGGTCTTCCGGGCGATGATGACCGAGCCCGCGCTGCTGCCGACGCTGGCTGTCGCCGACGCGCTGCCCGAGAAGATCAAGAAGAAGGTCGCGAAGCGAATCTGAACCGCCGAGCATCTGTGAGTTCGCTCGCAATCCGGTCCCTGGGCGTCGGGGCCGGTTTCGCGGTCGCGGAGAAGCGGGAACGCGAACAGTTCGCGGCTGTGCATCGCAGCATCTGAGCCGCCGTTCCCCTC
>NZ_JBNMQU010000019.1:0-50494 GCF_050205565.1 Mycobacterium sp. SMC-4
ATGGACCAAAGACCCACCCCCACCACCACCAACACACCAACGCCGCGGCACCATGATGCCCCGGCGCCGATACACCCGCGCCCAAGCACAAGCCCGCTACATCAACGTCCTCCGCCGTATCAACACCGAAGCCCTCACCACCAACGGCGAAGAACTCACCCCACCCGACGACACACCCCCGTTCTGAGCAGACCGTAAGCTGCCCGGGTGGCCGAGCCCCCGATCTCACCGCAGCTGAGCCTCCCCACTCAGATCTGGCGTTTCCTGGTCACCGGTGGACTCGCGGCCGTCGTCGACTTCGGCCTGTATGTAGCCCTGCTGGCTGTCGGACTGCACGTCAACGTCGCCAAGACACTCAGCTTCGTCGCGGGCACCACCACGGCCTACCTGATCAATCGCCGTTGGACCTTCCAGGCGCCGCCGAGCACCGCGCGCTTCATCGCCGTCGTCGTTCTGTACGCGATCACCTATGCAGTCCAGGTCGGCATCAACTATGTGCTCTACATGGAATGGGAAGATCAGGCCTGGCAGGTGCCGGTCGCGTTCGTCATCGCCCAGGGCACCGCGACGGTCATCAACTTCATCGTCCAGCGCACAGTGATCTTCCGGCTCCGCTGAATGACCGGCTCCTACCGGTACCCTCTGTGACGATGTTTGGCACCGAAGTTCCGACAACCCCGCGACGGCTGACCGGCTGGGGTCGCACTGCGCCGACCGTGGCGCACGTCTTGTCGACGCCAGACCCCGAGCTCATCGCGACGGCCGTCACGCGCGCCGCCGAGCAGGGTGGTCGCGGCGTCCTGGCGCGCGGGCTGGGCCGCTCCTACGGCGACAACGCCCAGAACGGCGGCGGCCTGGTCATCGACATGACCGCCCTCAACCGAATCCACACGATCAACTCCGACGACGCGCTCGTCGACGTCGACGCCGGGGTCAACCTCGACCAACTCATGCGCGCCGCGCTGCCCCTGGGTCTGTGGGTGCCGGTGCTGCCGGGCACCCGCCAGGTCACCGTCGGCGGCGCCATCGCCTGCGACATTCACGGCAAGAACCACCACAGTGCGGGCAGCTTCGGCAACCACGTGCGCTCCATCGATCTGCTGACCGCCGACGGACAGGTTCGGCACCTGACCCCGACTGGCCCGGAAAGCGAGCTGTTCTGGGCCACCGTCGGCGGCAACGGCCTGACCGGCATCATCCTGCGCGCAACGATCGCGATGACGCCCACGGAGACCGCGTACTTCATCGCCGACGGTGACGTCACCGGCAGTCTCGACGAGACCATCGCCTTCCACAGCGACGGGACCGAGGACAACTACACGTACTCGAGTG
Organism: Mycobacterium sp. SMC-4; assembly: GCF_050205565.1. Taxonomy (GTDB): domain Bacteria; phylum Actinomycetota; class Actinomycetes; order Mycobacteriales; family Mycobacteriaceae; genus Mycobacterium. The sequence continues at coordinate 1,333 of NZ_JBNMQU010000019.1, forward strand.
CGTGGTTCGACGCGATCAGCGCACCGCCGAAGTTAGGCCGGGCGGTGATCTCCCGCGGCTCGCTGGCGACGCTCGATCAGCTACCCGCCAAGCTCCGCAAAGAGCCACTGAAATTCGATGCGCCGCAATACTTCACAGCACCGGACGTGTTCCCCAACGGCCTGGGCAACAAGTACACCTTCGGTGCCATGACCGAACTGTGGTACCGGACCGGCAAGACCTACCGCGGCAAAGCTCAGAATCTGACGCAGTTCTACCACCCGCTCGACATGGTCGGCGAATGGAACCGCGCCTACGGTAAAGTCGGTTTCGCGCAATACCAATTCGTCGTGCCGACCGAAGCCGTCGACGAGTTCAAACGCATCATGGTCGACATCCAGCGCTCGGGACACCCGTCGTTCCTCAACGTGTTCAAGCTCTTCGGACCGGGCAACGACGCCCCGCTGAGCTTCCCGATCCCCGGTTGGAACGTCTGCGTCGACTTTCAGATCACGCCCGGGCTCAACGCGTTCCTCAACGGTCTCGACAAACGGGTGCTGGAGTTCGGCGGCCGGCTCTACACCGCCAAGGATTCCCGCACCACTGCCGACACCTTCCACGCCATGTACCCGCGCATCGACGAATGGATCTCGGTGCGCCGCAAGGTCGATCCCGACGGGGTCTTCGCCTCCGACATGGCCCGACGACTGGAGCTGCTCTAGATGGTTTTCGACGCGACGGGTAACCCGCAGACGATCCTGCTGCTCGGCGGCACCTCCGAGATCGGTCTGGCGATCTGCGAACGCTACCTGCGCAACGCCAAAGCCCGTGTGGTGCTGGCCTGCATGCCCGCCGACCCGCTGCGCGACGCTGCCAAACAGCAACTCGAACAGGCCGGGGCCAAAGAGGTCGAGATCGTCGACTTCGACGCCGTCGACACCGACAGCCACCCCAACGTGATCGCACAGGCTGCGAGTACCGGGGACATAGATGTCGCCATCGTCGCGTTCGGCCTCCTCGGCGACGCCGAGGAACTGTGGCAGAACCAGCGCAAGGCCGTCCAGATCGCCGAGATCAACTACACCGCAGCGGTTTCGGTCGGCGTGCTGCTGGCCGAGAAGATGCGGGCACAGGGCTTCGGTCAGATCATCGCGATGAGTTCGGCAGCCGGTGAACGGGTCCGCCGCTCGAACTTCGTCTACGGCTCCACCAAGGCCGGTCTCGACGGCTTCTACCTGGGTCTCGGAGAAGCCCTGCGCGAGTACGGTGTTCGGGTTCTCGTCATCCGTCCCGGACAGGTGCGCACCCGGATGAGCGCGCATGTCAAGGAAGCACCGCTGACCGTCGACAAGGAGTACGTCGCCGAGCTGGCGGTCACGTCCGCGGCCAAGGGCAAAGAGCTGGTGTGGGCTCCCGGCGCCTTCCGCTACGTGATGATGGTGCTGCGTCACATCCCGCGGCCGATCTTCCGCAAGCTTCCCATCTGATGCGTAGCGCCCTGGCCGCGCCGGCGAAAGTGGCCGGCCAGATGGTCGTCGCCGCGGCGGTTGCGGTGGCGGTCGCGGTGGTCAGCCTCCTCGCGATCGCCCGCGTCGAGTGGCCCGCCTACAACTCGTCGAACCAGCTGCACGCACTGACCACCGTCGGGCAGGTCGGCTGTCTGGCCGGCCTGCTGGCCAGCGGACTGCTGTGGCGCCGCGGCCGACGCACCCCTGCCCGCGCCGGGGCGCTGCTGTTCCTGGCCGCGTTCTCGGTCGTCACGTTGGCGATGCCGCTGGGCGCCACCCGGCTGTATCTGTTCGGCATTTCCGTCGACCAGCAGTTCCGCACCGAATACCTGACGCGCCTTGCCGATTCGCCGACGCTGAACGACATGACCTACATCGGTCTGCCGCCGTTCTACCCGCCGGGGTGGTTCTGGCTCGGCGGCCGCCTGGCCGCGCTCACCGGCACGCCCGCGTGGGAAATGTTCAAGCCCTGGTCGATCATCTCCATCACGATCGCCATCGTGCTGGCACTGGTGCTGTGGGCCGCGATGATCCGCTTCGAGTACGCCCTGGTGGTGTCCACGGCGACGGCAGCGGCGGCACTGGCTTACTCCCCCGCCGAGCCCTACGCCGCGATCATCGCGGTGCTGCTGCCGCCGGTGTTCGTGCTGGCGTGGTCGGGGCTGCGCGGCGGGAGCAGACACGGGGGCTGGGCCGCGGTCATCGGCACCGGCATCTTCCTGGGCGTCGCCGCGCTGTTCTACACGCTGCTGTTGGCCTACGCCGCGCTGACGCTGACCGTGATGGCGCTCCTTGTCGCTGCGTCCCGCAGGCATTGGGAGCCGCTGCTGCGACTGGCGGCCATCGCCGGCATCTCCGGGCTGATCGCGCTGATCGGATGGGGGCCCTACCTGCTGGCCGCGGCGCGCGGCACCCCGGCCGAAACCGGCACGGCCCAGCACTACCTGCCCAAGGACGGTGCCGAACTGTCCTTCCCGATGCTGCAGTTCACCCTGCTCGGCGCGCTGTGCATGCTCGGCACGGTGTGGCTGGTCGTGTACGCGCGCAGTTCCGCAAGAGCGGGCGCGCTGGGTGTGGCGGTCCTGACCGTCTATCTGTGGTCGCTGCTGTCGATGCTGACCACGCTGGTGGGCACCACGCTGCTGTCGTTCCGACTGCAGCCCACGCTGACGATCCTGCTGGCCGCCGCCGGGGCGTTCGGCTTCATCGAGGTGACGCGCGCCGCCGCGGCACGGGTGCAACGGACCAACGCCGGCAAGGTGGTGGCCGTGGCCACCGCGATCGGCGCGCTGGGCGCGGTCACGTTCAGCCAGGACATCCCCGACGTGCTGCGCTCCGACATTGTCGTCGCCTACACCGACACCGACGGCTACGGCGAGCGCGCCGACCGCCGCCCGCCCGGCGCCGAGCAGTACTACCGCGAAGTCGACGCCCGCATCCAGGAGGTGACCGGCAAACCACGCAACGAGACCGTGGTGCTGACCGCCGACTACAGCTTCCTGTCCTTCTATCCCTACTACGGCTTCCAGGGACTCACGTCGCACTATGCGAACCCACTGGCCCAGTTCGAGCAGCGGGCCGCAGCGATCGAGAGCTGGGCCAGGCTCGAGGACGCCGACGCATTCATCGAGGCGCTCGACGCCCTGCCCTGGGAGCCGCCGACGGTGTTCCTGATGCGCCGCGGCGCCAACGACACGCTGACCCTGCGGCTGGCCGAGGACGTCTACCCCAACCAGCCCAATGTGCGTCGCTACCACGTGTCGCTCGACGACGCGCTGTTCGACGATCCGCGCTTCGACGTGTCCACGATCGGCCCATTTGTGCTGGCCATCCGCAAGCCAATTACCATCTAGCCCCGTGGTGCGACAGCCTCAGTCGGCGGAGCCGGCGCCTGGAACGGGCGTGAACCACCGCACCGCGCGGCTCATCGCGATCGTCGCGGGCCTGCTGGGCACGCTCCTGGCCATCGCCACGCCGTTCCTTCCGGTCACCCAGACCACCGCGCAGCTCAACTGGCCGCAGAACGAGGTCCTTGCCAGCGTTGACGCCCCGCTGATCGGGTACGTGGCCACGGACCTCACGATCACGGTGCCGTGCAGCGTCGCGGCCGGCCTGGACCGGCCGGGCCGCACCGTCCTGCTCTCCACCGTGCCGAAGCAGGCGCCCAAGGCCGTCGACCGCGGGCTGCTCATCGAACGCGTCAACAACGACCTGCTGGTCATCGTGCGCAACACCCCCGTGGTCAGTGCTCCGCTGGACGCCGTGTTGAGTCCCGACTGCCGCGAGCTGACGTTCACCGCGCGCGCCGACAAGGTGACCGGCGAGTTCGTCGGCCTGACCCAGGGACAGGCCAGCGACACCGCGGAGAACCCCGACGAACCGCTGCGCGGCGAACGCAGCGGCTACGACTTCCGGCCCCAGATCGTCGGCGTCTTCACCGACCTGTCCGGACCCGCCCCGCCGGGCCTGCAGTTCTCGGCGACCATCGACTCCCGCTACAGCACCACCCCGACGCTGCTGAAGCTGCTCGCGATGATCATCGGCGTCACGATGACGCTGGTCTCCCTGGGTGCGCTGCATGTGCTCGACCGCGCCGACGGCCGCCGCCACAAGCGGTTCCTGCCGTCCCGCTGGTGGTCGTTCTCCCCATTGGACGGCCTGGTCGCCGCGGTGCTGGTGTGGTGGCATTTCGTCGGCGCCAACACCGCCGACGACGGCTACATCCTGACCATGGCCCGGGTGTCCGAGAACGCCGGATATATGGCCAACTACTACCGCTGGTTCGGCACCCCCGAAGCTCCCGTCGGCTGGTACTACGACCTGCTGGCGCTGTGGGCGCACGTGAGTACGGCCAGCGTGTGGATGCGCCTGCCGACGCTGCTGATGGCGCTGGCCTGCTGGTGGCTGATCAGCCGGGAGGTCATCCCCCGCCTGGGGTCGGCGGTCAAACACAGCCGCGCCGCCGCATGGACCGCCGCCGGCGTGTTCCTGGCGTTCTGGCTCCCGCTCAACAACGGTCTGCGACCCGAGCCGATCATCGCCCTGGGCATCCTGCTGACCTGGTGCTCGGTCGAGCGCGGCGTGGCCACCAGCCGGCTGCTTCCGGTGGCCGTCGCGATCATCATCGGGGCACTCACGCTGTTCTCGGGGCCCACCGGCATCGCCGCGATCGGTGCGCTGCTGGTTGCGGTCGGACCCCTGAAAACGATTGTGACCGCCCATGTCTCCCGATTCGGGTACTGGGCGCTGCTGGCTCCGATCGCCGCCGCCGGGACCGTCACGATCTTCCTGATCTTCCGCGACCAGACATTGGCCGCCGAACTGGACGCCACCAGCTTCAAATCGGCCGTCGGCCCCAGCCTGGCCTGGTTCGACGAACACATCCGCTACTCACGGCTGTTCACCACCAGTCCCGACGGCTCGGTGGCCCGCCGCTTCGCCGTCCTGACACTGCTGCTCGCGCTGGCCGCGTCGATCGCGATGACACTGCGGCGCGGCCGGATCCCGGGCACCGCGAAAGGCCCGAGCCAACGCATCATCGGCATCACCGTCATCTCGATCCTGGCGATGATGTTCACCCCCACCAAGTGGACCCACCACTTCGGGGTGTTCGCCGGTCTGGCCGGCAGCCTCGGCGCGCTGGCGGCGGTCGCCGTCTCCGCGGCCGCGATGCGTTCCCGGCGCAACCGCACGGTCTTCGCGGCGGCGGTGCTGTTCGTCACCGCGATCTCGTTCGCCACCGTCAACGGCTGGTGGTACGTCTCCAACTTCGGTGTGCCCTGGTCGAATTCGTTCCCCGAGTGGCGGTTCGGCTTCACGACCATCCTGCTCGGCCTCTCGGTCGTGGCACTGCTGGTGGCCGCGTGGTTCCACTTCTCCGGCCGCGACGGCTCCCCGACCAACGGCGGACGACGATGGCGGCCGGTGGCGCAGGCGCCGCTGGCGATCGTGACGTGGGCGCTGGTCACCTTCGAAGTGGTGTCGCTGACCGTCGCCATGGTCGGCCAGTACCCGGCGTGGACGGTGGGGCGCTCCAACCTGGAGGCGCTCACCGGAAAGACCTGCGGCATGGCCGAAGACGTGATGGTCGAACAAGACCCCACCGCCGGGTTGCTGACCCCCATCGGCGTGCCACCCGGCGAGGCGCTGGGTGCTGAGCTCTCAGAAGGATTCGGCCCCAACGGGATTCCGTCGGACGTCTCCGCCGACCCGGTGATGGAGCAACCCGGCTCGGACAACTTCGCCGACAGCGACAGCGGTGTGGTGACCGGCAGTGAAGCCGGCACCGAAGGCGGCACCACTGCCGCGGCCGGTGTCAACGGCTCCCGGGCGCGCCTGCCCTACGGACTGGACCCGGCACGGACCCCGGTGCTGGGCAGCTGGCGGGCCGCCACCCAGCAGCCCGCGTCGCTGCGCTCGGCCTGGTACCGGCTGCCCGACGGCTGGAGCGAACGGGACCGCACCGACTCGCTGCTCGTGATCGCCGCCGCAGGCCGGTTCGATCCCGGCGAAGTGGTGGTGCAGTGGGCCCGCGCCGACGGCGAACCGGCGGGCAGCGTCGAGTTCGCCGACGTCGGCGCCGCCCCCGCGTGGCGCAACCTGCGGGCCCCACTCACCGCGATCCCCGCCGAGGCCACCCAGATCCGCGTCGTCGCCAACGACGACGACCTGGACCCGCAGCACTGGATCGCCGTCACCCCGCCGCGCATCCCGACCTTGCGGACGCTGCAGGACGTCGTCGGCTCGGAAGATCCGGTGCTGCTGGACTGGCTCGTCGGGCTGGCCTTCCCGTGCCAGCGGCCGTTCGGCCACCGCAACGGCGTCATCGAGGTGCCCAAGTGGCGGATCATGCCCGACCGGTTCGGCGCCGAAGCCAACTCGCCGGTCATGGACTACCTCGGCGGAGGCCCGCTCGGCATCACCGAACTGCTCGTGCGCGCCGTCTCGGTGCCCACCTACCTCAAGCACGACTGGTTCCGCGACTGGGGCGCGCTGCAGCAGCTCATGCCGTATTACCCCGACGCCGAACCGGCCCGATTGGATCTCGGTTCGGCAACGCGCAGCGGCCTGTGGAGCCCGGCGCCGCTGCGCCTCAGCTGACTCCGTCTACCATCGAGCCTCGTGCCTGCCCCGTCTGCCCGTCTCGTCGCGTTCATCGCGGGGCTCCTGGGGATGGCGCTGTGCGCGGTGACTCCGCTGCTGCCGGTCACCCAGACCACCGCCTCGATCAACTGGCCGCAGTCCGTCGACGACGACGGCTTCGTCAGCGACGTCACCGCCCCGCTGGTGTCGGGCGCGCCGCGCTCCCTGACAGTGACCATCCCGTGCCGGGCGGTGGCCAGCATGCCGGCCGACGGCGGCGTCGTGTTCTCGACCATCCCGGCCGGCGGCATCGACGCCGGCCGCAACGGGCTGTTCGTCCGGGCCAACGACGACGTCGTCTACGTCGCGTTCCGCGACACCGTGGCCGCGGTCGCACCGCGCGCCGACGTCGACGCCGGGGCCTGCAACGAGCTGCGCATCTGGGCCGACGTCGCCGCCGTCGGCGCGGACTTCGTCGGAATCCCCGGTGCGACCGGCACGCTGAGCGTCGACAAACGTCCCCAGGTCGCGGGCGCGTTCACCGACCTCGAGGTCGGCATGGACGCCGGGCTGTCCGCGCACGTCGACGTCGACACCCGGTTCATCACCTCACCCACCGCGCTGAAGACCGCGGTGATGGTGCTCGGTGTGCTGTGTGTGCTCGCCTCGATCGTCGCGCTTGCCGTACTCGACCGCACCGCGGGCCGCCGGCCGCGCGCCCTCCGTCGACGTGTCGGCCTGTCGACCTGGCTGACCGACGCCGGTGTCGTCGGCGCGCTGCTCGTGTGGCATGTGGTGGGGCCGCAGTCCTCCGACGACGGCTACAACGCGACCATCGCCCGGGTGTCGTCGGAAGCCGGCTACCTGACCAACTACTTCCGTTACTTCGGGGCATCCGAGGCCCCGTTCGACTGGTATCAGGGCGTGCTCGCGCAGCTGGCGTCGATCAGTACCGCGAGCGTGTGGATGCGCCTGCCCGCCACGCTGGCCGCGATCGGGACGTGGTTGATCATCAGCCGGTTCGTCCTGCCGCGTCTGGGCCGGCGCATCGCCGACAACAAGGTCGCGGTCTGGACCGCCGCAGCGGTGTTCCTGGCCGCGTGGCTGCCGTTCAACAACGGTCTGCGCCCCGAACCGCTCATCGCGTTCGCCACCGTCGCGGTGTGGATGCTCGTCGAGATCACCATCGGGACGCGGCGGCTGTGGCCGGCCGCCGTCGCGATCGTCGTCGCGATGTTCGCCGTCACGCTGGCCCCGCAGGGACTCGTCGCGCTGGCGCCCCTGCTGGCCGGCGCACGCGCGGTCGCGCGACTGATCGCCGCCCGCCGTGCCACCGACGGACTCGGGGCGACGCTGACCCCGCTGCTCGCCGCCGCCTCCCTGGTGTTCGTCATCGTGTTCCGCGACCAGACGCTAGCCACCGTCGCCGAATCGGTGCGCATCAAGTACGTCGTCGGCCCCACGATCCCCTGGTACCAGGAGTTCCTGCGCTACTACTTCCTGACCGTCGAGGACAGTGTCGACGGCTCACTGAGCCGGCGCTTCGCGGTACTGGTCCTGCTGCTGTGCCTGTTCGGCGTGATCATGGTGCTGCTGCGGCGCGGCGCCGTGCCCGGTGCCCTCAGCGCGCCGCTGTGGCGGCTCGTCGGCACCACCGCGGTCGGACTGCTGCTGCTCACGTTGACCCCCACCAAGTGGGCCATCCAATTCGGCGCGTTCGCGGGGCTGGCCGGCGCTCTGGGTGGTGTCACCGCGTTCGCGTTCGCCCGCGTCGGACTGCACTCGCGCCGCAACCTCGCGCTGTACGTCACCGCGCTGCTGTTCGTACTGGCCTGGGCCACATCGGGGATCAACGGCTGGTTCTACGTCGGCAACTACGGCGTGCCGTGGTTCGACAAGCAGCCGGTGATCTTCAGCTACCCGGTGACGACGATCTTCCTGGTGCTGGCCATCGCGGGCGGACTGCTCGCGGGCTGGCTGCACTTCCGCATCGACTACGCCGGTCACACCCAGGTCGCCGACACCGGACGCAACCGCGCGCTGGCGTCCACCCCGCTGCTGATCGTCGCCACCATCATGGTGGTGCTCGAGCTCGGTTCGATGGTCAAAGCCACCGTCGGCCGCTACCCCGTCTACACGACCGGCGCGGCCAACCTCGCCGCGCTGAGTTCGGACACCAGCTGCGCGATGGCCGACGACGTCCTCGTCGAAGCCGACACCAACGCCGGACTCCTCGAACCGGTCCCCGGACAGCGGTACGGCGAGTACGGGCCGCTGGGCGGCGAGAACCCCGTCGGCTTCACCCCGAACGGCGTCAGCGACACCCTCGAGCCCGCCGAGCCGGTCGCCGCCAACCCCGGCACGGTGAACTCCGACGGGCCGGTCGACAAGCCCAACATCGGCGTCGGCTACGCCGCCGGGACCGGCGGCGGCTACGGCCCCGAAGGCGTCAACGGGTCACGGGTGTTCCTGCCGTTCGGGCTGGACCCGGACCGGGTGCCGGTCATGGGCAGCTTCGACGAGAACACCATCGCGGCCGAGGCCACCTCGGCGTGGTACCAGCTGCCACCGCGCACCGCCGATCGTCCGCTGGTGACCGTCGCCGCGGCCGGCGCCATCTGGTACTACGAGGAAGACGGCTCCTTCAACTACGGCCAGTCCCTGAAACTGCAGTGGGGTGTGCACCGCCCCGACGGCTCCTACCAAGCGCTCGACGAAGTGCAGCCGATCGACATCTTCCAGCAGAAGGCGTGGCGCAATCTGCGCTTCCCGCTGTCGTGGGCGCCGCCGGAGGCCAACGTGGTGCGCATCGTCGCCGACGACCCGAACCTGTCCGAGGACCAGTGGTTCGCGTTCACGGCGCCGCGGGTGCCGGTGCTGGAGACCGCCAGCGAGTACCTGGGCTCGGAGACCCCGGTCCTGATGGACATCGCGACGGCGGCGAACTTCCCGTGCCAGCGGCCGTTCTCCCAGCATCTCGGGGTCGCCGAGCTGCCGGAATACCGGATCCTGCCGAACTTCAAGCAGATGGTGGCGTCGTCGAACCAGTGGCAGTCCGCCGAGGACGGCGGCCCGTTCCTGTTCATCCAGGCGCTGCTGCGCACCGCGACGATCCCGACCTATCTGCGCGACGACTGGTACCGCGACTGGGGTTCGATCGAGCGCTACCTGCGCGTGGTGCCGGAGGACCGGGCACCTGACGCGGCGATCGAGGAGGGAACGACGCGAGTGTTCGGCTGGAGTCGCGGCGGACCGATCAGGGCGCTGCCGTGAACGGCAGATCGGGTGTAGCCGTGAACGGCAAATCGGGTGTAGCCGTGAACGACGTGAAGACGGCGCGGTGGGTCGCCACGATCGCCGGTCTGCTCGGGATGCTGCTGGCCGTCGCGACTCCGCTGCTGCCCGTCACGCAGACGACCGCGACGCTGAACTGGCCGCAGCAGGGCGAGCTGAACAACGTCACCGCGCCGCTGATCTCGCAGGCGCCGGTGGACCTGACCGCGACCATCCCGTGCGAGGTGGTGGCCGGCATGCCCGCCGACGGCGGACTGGTGCTGGGCACGGCCCCTGCCGAGGGCCGTGACGCGGCGTTGAACGCGATGCTGGTCACCGTCAACGAGTCGCGGGTCGACGTGATCGTCCGCAACGTCGTGGTGGCCAGTGTCGACCGCGACCGCATCGGCGGATGCTCGACCATCGAGATCACCTCGAACCTCGACGGCACCTACGCCGAGTTCGTCGGGCTCATCCAGGATTCGGGTGAGGACGCCGGCTCCCCGCAGCGCACCGGCTACCCGGACCCGAACCTGCGGCCCGCGATCGTCGGCGTCTTCACCGACCTCGTCGGGCCCGCCCCGCCCGGCCTGTCGTTGTCGGCGACCATCGACACCCGCTTCACCACCCAGCCGACCACGCTGAAGCTCCTCGCCATCCTGCTCGCGATCGCGTCCACAGCGATCGCCCTGATGGCGCTGTGGCGCCTGGACCGTCTCGACGGGCGGCGCATGCAGCGCCTCATCCCGACGCGCTGGCGCACCGTCACCGCGGTCGACGGCGTCGTGGTCGGCGGGTTCGCGCTCTGGTACGTGATCGGCGCCAACTCGTCGGACGACGGCTACATCCTGGGCATGGCCCGGGTCGCCGAACATGCGGGCTACATGTCGAACTACTTCCGCTGGTTCGGCAGCCCGGAGGACCCCTTCGGCTGGTATTACAACCTGCTGGCATTGATGACCCAGGTCAGCACCGCCAGTATCTGGATGCGCCTGCCGGATCTGATCTGCTCGCTGATCTGCTGGCTGCTGCTGTCGCGCGAGGTGCTGCCCCGGCTGGGTCCCGCGGTGGTGGCCAGTCGTCCCGCGCTGTGGGCGGCCGGTCTGGTGCTGCTCGGCGCGTGGATGCCGTTCAACAACGGGCTGCGCCCCGAAGGCCAGATCGCGACCGGCGCGCTGGTCACCTATGTGCTGATCGAACGCGCCATCCGGTCGGGACGACTGACCCCGGCCGCGTTCGCGATCATCACCGCGGCGTTCACTCTCGGCATCCAGCCGACCGGTCTGATCGCGGTGGCCGCGCTGGTCGCCGGCGGCCGGCCCATCCTGCGCATCCTGATGCGACGTCGACAGTGGGTGGGCACGTGGCCGTTGGTGGCGCCGCTGCTGGCCGCGGGCACCGTCGTGCTGGCCGTGGTGTTCGCCGACCAGACATTCGCGACGGTGTTGGAAGCCACCAGGATTCGCACCGCGATCGGCCCCAGCCAGGAGTGGTACACCGAGAACCTGCGGTACTACTACCTGATCCTGCCGACGGTCGACGGCGCGATCGCACGCCGCTTCGCGTTCCTGTTCACCGCCCTGTGCCTGTTCCCGTCGCTGTTCATGATGCTGCGGCGCAAGCGAGTTCCCGGCGTCGCCCGCGGCCCGGCCTGGCGGCTGATGGGCGTCATCTTCGCCACCATCTTCTTCCTGATGTTCACCCCGACCAAGTGGGTGCACCACTTCGGGTTGTTCGCCGCGGTCGGCGGCGCGATGGCCGCCCTGGCGACGGTGCTGGTGTCACGCACCGTGCTGCGCTCCGCGCGCAACCGGATGGCATTCCTGGCGGCCGTGCTGTTCGTCCTGGCGCTGTGCTTCGCGTCGACCAACGGCTGGTGGTACGTCTCGAATTTCGGTGTGCCCTTCAACAATTCGGTGCCGCAGCTCGGCGGTGTCACCGTCAGCGCGGTGTTCTTCGCACTGTTCGTCGTTGCCGCGGTGTGGGCGTTCCTGCTGCATCTCTCCCCCGACCGGGGCGCCCGCCTGGCCGACAAGGTGACCGCGGCGCCGATCCCGATCGCCGCGGGATTCATGGTCGTGGTGTTCGTGGCGTCGATGGCCATGGGGGTGGTCCGTCAGTACCCGACGTACTCGAACGGCTGGGCCAACATCCGCGCGTTCGCCGGGGGCTGCGGTCTGGCCGACGACGTTCTGGTCGAGCCCGATTCCAATGCCGGTTTCCTGCAACCATTCCCAGGCGATTACGGTGAGCTCGGCCCGCTCGGCGGATCGGACCCGATGGGCTTCTCCCCCGACGGTGTCCCCGATCGGATCATCGCCGAGGCCATCCGGCTGAACAATCCGCAGCCGGGCACCGACTACGACTGGAACCGGCCGATCGAGCTGTCACGGCCGGGAGTCAACGGATCCACCGTGCCGCTGCCCTACGGGCTGGATCCGGCGCGCGTTCCGGTCGCCGGCACGTATTCCGAAGGGTCCCAACAGGAAAGCAGGCTCGCCTCGGCGTGGTACGAACTGCCGGCACCTGACGAAGCGCATCCGCTGGTGGTGATCACCGCTGCGGGGACGATCGCCGGGCAGAGCGTCGCCGAAGGGGTCACCTCAGGGCAGACGGTCGCCCTGGAGTACGCGCTCCCCGGTCCCGACGGTGCGCCGGTGCCCGCCGGTCGCGTCGACCCGTACGACATCGGCCCGACGCCGTCCTGGCGCAATCTGCGTTATCCCCGCGAGGCGATCCCGGCGGACGCGGTCGCGGTGCGGGTGGTCGCCGAGGATCTCAACCTCGGTCAGGGCGACTGGATCGCGGTGACACCGCCGCGCGTGCCCGAGCTGCGCTCGGTGCAGGAGTACGTCGGCTCGGAGCAGCCGGTGCTGATGGACTGGGCCGTCGGACTGATCTTCCCGTGCCAGCAACCGATGCTGCACGCCAACGGCGTCACCGAGGTGCCGAAGTTCCGGATCTCGCCGGATTACAGCGCCAAGCTGCAGAGCACCGACACGTGGCAGGACGGCATCAACGGCGGCCTGCTCGGGATCACCGACCTGTTGCTGCGGGCATCGGTGATGTCGACCTATCTGTCGCAGGACTGGGGACAGGACTGGGGGTCGCTGCGCCGCTTCGACACGATCGTCGACGCCGAGCCTGCGGAGATCGAGCTGGGCGAATCCACCCACTCGGGGCTGTACTCACCCGGGCCGATCCGGATCCAACCGTAACCCTGCCGAAATTGCATTCCACGCGCGTCAAACTGCGAAAACTTCACGTGGAATGCAAGTTCGGCGAAGTTATGGCGTCTTGTCGTTGGCCGACGGGTCGGCGTTCTCCTGCAGGATGTCGTTGTGGCAGTCGACCTGGCTCTGCCCCGTCTGCTCCATGCACACCAGCACGGGGGTGCCTGCGTCGGACGCGGGTTGCGCTGTGGGATGGGCGATCTCACCGGAATACAAGGACCACAGCGGTGCGCCCGACGACGCCATCCGCGCACAGTAGGCCGGCTCACCGCGTTCGGTGACGCCCGCGGCGCCCAGCGTGGCGCAGTCGGCGCCGACGACCACCACCGGCAGCGTCACCCCCGCCGGAGTCGCGGTGGTGGCTTCGTTGCGGCCTTCGCGGCGTTCGTACTGCGCCAACAAGACCACCGCAGCGACCGCGGTCACGGCCAGCACCGCCGCCGCCGCGACCGCGACCCAGCGCCGACGGGATTTCGCCGCAGGGGCCGCCGGGGCGACCGGGGAATACACCGTCGCCTCCGGGTCGGCGGTCGGTGTGGCCAGCCCGACACCGCTGCGGTGGGCCAGCGCACGGGCGAAATCGACGCATCGATCGAACCGCTCGGCCGGCAACTTGGCCAGCGCCTTCCCGAAAACCGTTCCCAAGGAAGACAATTCGGGACGGTGGTCGGCGATCGACGGCGGCTGGGCGGTCAGGTGCCGACTGATCACGATGGCCGGGTTCTCGTGCTTGAACGGCGGTGAACCGGTCAGCAGCTGAAACGCGGTGGCAGCGAGTGCGTACTGGTCGGCGCGGCCGTCGATCTGCTCGTCGGCGGTCAGCTGCTCGGGCGCGCAGTAGGCGACTGTGCCCACCGTCATGTTCGTGCCCGTCAACGCACTGACCTCACCCACGCGGCGTGCGATACCGAAGTCGGCCAGCATGATCCGCTCGTTCTCGGTTTCCGGATCGGCTATCAGGATGTTGGCCGGTTTCACGTCGCGGTGCAGCAGCCCCTGCTGATGCGCGTAGTCCAGCGCCTCCCCCACCGCCATCACGATCCGCGCCACCAGCGCCGGCGGCATCCCGTCGGGGTAGCGGTCGGCCAGCAGCTGCGCGGCGTCGGTCCCCTCGACGTGGTCCATGGAGATCCACAGCCGGCCCTCGAACTCGCCACGGTCATGCACCGCGACGATGTGCGGGTGCCACAGCGTGGCGGCGATGTCAGCCTCGCGGTTGAAACGCTCGCGGTACTCATCGTCGGCGCACACACTGGCCGAGAGCACCTTCAAGGCGTCGTAGCGGGGCAGTCGTGGATGCTTGGCCAGGTACACCTCGCCCATGCCGCCCGCTCCCAAGAGCCGCGCGATCGTGTAGCCCGAGATCACCTCGCCGTCGCTGAGCGGCATGGGCGGAATCCTATGCCGTATGGCGCCGTCTGTCAGGGACGATCGGTCGGAGCGCCCAGGTACGGGAAATCGGGCAGCAGACCGGTCGGCGCGCTCAGACCGGAGAAGCTCTTCTGTCCGTTGGTCAGGAACTTCGACCGGTAATCGGCGACATCGTCGGTGAGCGTGCGGCCGTTGGGGTACTTCACCGGCTTGGACGGGTTGTAGGTCAACATGTCCGGCAGGGTGCCTTCGGCCTCGATCGCCGCAACCGCGTCGTCGCGGGTGTAGCCGCCGGTTTCGGCCATCAGCTCGATCAGCTGCGCCATCCAGCGCGCGCGGTCCTGGTTCGGTTCACCCGCGCTGTATTCGGCCAGCTCCTCTTCGGTGGTGAAGAAGCCGCTGACCCACGGGTGCCCGACACGGTCTGCGTGCACCCACTCGCCGTCGCGCAACAGGCTGCAGCGCGCCCAGATCCGCACGTCCGGTGCCGCGCCGAGGTAAGCCGTGGGCAGCTCCACCGCCATCGCCAGCACGTTGGTGTCGGCGAACGACGCGTCGGAGCGCACACCGGCGAACAGCGAGTACGAACCGGACTGCCACATCCGCGGGGTCTCGTCGAAAGACACCTCGACGTCACCGAAGATCCGCGAGCCCGCCGCGGCGTCGACGCGCGCGTCGGCCTGCAACGCCAGGTAGACGTCGACGCGTTGCTTGGGCGCCGCCTCGCTGCCGAACGTCTCACTGAAGACGAAGTTGAACGCGATGTCGTTGCGCAGATCGCCGTCGTTGTCGATGGCGATGCGATAGACCGCGCCCGGACACATCGCGCCCGCCTCCGGGTTGGCGGTGAGGATCAGCACCGTGCGGCTGGGGTCTTTTGGGGAGGCAAAGACGTACAGGTCGCACAAATCCAGCCGCGGGTCACCCAGCGGCGCGCCTCGTCGGAGCCCGGTGAAATCAGTCGACACAGGCTTCATCCAACCGCACCGCGACTACTAGATCGGGGTCAGGCCGTGTTTGCGCTGCACACGGCTGATTTGCTTGTCGCGGAGCAGGTGCAGCGACTTGCGCAGCAGCAGCCGGGTCTGGTGCGGCTCGATGACCCCGTCGATGAAGCCGCGCTCGGCAGCCACCCACGGCACGGCCATCGTGGCGTTGTAGCCCTCGATGAAGTCGGCCTTGATCTTCTGCACCTCGGGCGCGTTCGGGTCCGGGAACCGCTTGACCAGAAGCTGCGCGGCGCCCTCGGCCCCGATCACCGCGATCCGGGCTGTCGGCCACGCGAAGTTGAAGTCCGCGGTCAGCTGCTTGGAACCCATCACCGCGTACGCACCGCCGTAGGACTTGCGGATGGTGATGGTGATCTTCGGGACGTCGGCCTCCACGACGGCGTTGAGGAAGCGGCCACCGCGCTTGATGATGCCGCCCTTCTCCTGCTGCACGCCGGGCATGAATCCGGGCGTGTCGACGACGAACACCAGCGGGGTGTTGAACGAATCGCAGAACCGCACGAACCTGGCCGCCTTGTCGGAGGCCTCGTTGTCGATGGCACCGGACATGTACATCGGCTGGTTGGCGATCACGCCGACCGGGCGCCCGTCGACGCGCGCGAACGCGGTGATGATCGCCGGCCCGGATTGCTCGCCGACCTGGAACACGTCGCCGTCGTCGAAGATCCGCAGCAGGATCTCCATCATGTCGTAGGCCTGGTTGTCGGAGTCCGGCACGATCGAGTCCAGCTCCAGATCGTGCGGGGTGATCTCCGGTTCCAGGCCGGGGTTGACGATCGGCGGGTCGTCGAACGTGTTGGCCGGCAGAAAGCTCAGGTAGTCGCGCACGTACTGGAACGCCGCGGCCTCGGACTCGACGACCTGGTGGATGTTGCCGTACCGGGCCTGGGCCTCGGCCCCGCCCAGCTCGTCGAGGGTGACCTCCTCACCGGTGACGTCCTTGATGACGTCGGGACCGGTGACGAACATGTAGCCCTGGTCGCGCACCGCGACGATCAGGTCGGTCTGGATGGGCGAGTACACCGCACCACCGGCGCACTTGCCGAAGATCAGCGAGATCTCGGGCACCAGGCCGCGCAGCAGTTCGTGGCGGCGGCCCAGCTCGGCGTACCAGGCCAGCGACGTCGCGGTGTCCTGGATGCGCGCGCCGGCCGAGTCGTTGATCCCGATGATCGGGCAGCCGACCATCGCGACCCACTCCATCAGCCGCGCGACCTTGCGGCCGAACATCTCGCCGACCGAGCCCTGGAAGACCGTCTGGTCGTGGCTGAACACCCCGACCGGGCGGCCGTTGATGGTGCCGTGGCCGGTGACCACGCCGTCGCCGAACAACGCGTCCGGATCGCCGGGTGTCTTGGCCAGCGCCCCGATCTCGAGGAAGCTGCCCGGGTCCAGCAGCGAGTGGATGCGCTCACGCGCGCTCGGGATGCCCTTCTTGGCGCGCTTGGCGATCGCCTTCTCGCCGCCCGGCTCCTTGGCCTGTTCGAGCTTCTCGCGCAGTTCGGCGAGCAGCTCGGCCGTGGTCTTCGTCGTCACTTGCTTTCACCCTCGATCGCGTTGATGGCCGCGCTCATGTGTGCACCGACTTTTGCAATGTACGGCTCGTCGATGGCCTGGATGTGCTCGCCCCCGATCGGCACCACCTCGAGCTCGCTGACGAATTCACCCCAGCCGCCGTCGGGTTGGCGGATGCCGTAGCGCGGCTCGAAGAAGATCGCGTCGTCGTGGTACCGGTCGGCCATGTACAGGGTCACGTGACCGTCGTAAGGCTTGATTTCTGCGGTCTCGAGGAGGCGATTGTCCAGGTAGGACGTGCGCTGGTGCTCGATGATTCCGCCGGGGATGTCCACGCCGCTCTGCTTGACCGCGTCGAGGATGAACTGCACCTGGCCCTCGTCGTCGAGCTCCTCGAGCTGCTCGTAGGGAATCGGCGGCACGTCGACGTTGAAGGTGCGCTGAGCGAACAGCGCGTAGCGGTCCCAGCGGGCCCGGGTCTCCTCCTGGGTCTGCGGGATCTCTTCGCCGGGACGCACGGTGTCGATCAACCCGACGAAGCGGACATCGCAGCCGTTCTGTTTGAGCCCGAGCGCGCAGGCATAGGCCAGCGCCCCGCCCAACGACCAGCCGGCCAGGATGTACGGGCCTTTGCCCTGGATCTCCATCAGCTTGGGCACGTACTGCGCGGCGCGCTCCTCGACGGATCCCTCGACACGCTCGAGGCCGAAGATCGGGGTGTCGGCCGGCAACCGCTTCATCAACGGCTCGTAGACCACCGTCGAACCACCGGCGGGGTGGAACACGAACACCGGGACCTGGTCCGAACCCTCTTGGCGGGGACGCAGGGTGCGCACGAACCCGTCGACCACTCCGGCGTCCATCAGGTCACGCACGATCGTCGCCAGCTGCTCGATGGTGCGGGCACCGGTGACCTGCTCGGCGGTGATGGTGCCGTCGGCACGTTCGGACAGTCGCGCCGCCATCTTCTCGGCGGTGTCCCCGGACAGGGCCGGCAGCTCGTTGAAGATGCCGCCCGGTGACTTGCCGGTCACGATCGCCCACGTCGCGAACGTCATGCGCTCGGCGGCGTCGCGAGGCGGCACGTCGGCGCCCAGCGCCTCGGTGACGGCCTCCTGGGTCAGCACCTTCGCGGCCGCCTTCGCCGCGGACGCCTTGGCAGCGTCGGGCGTCGGTCCGCTCGGGTCGGTCGGCGGCGGTGGGATCGGCGGGCCGTCCTGGGTGCTCGGCTCGGCCTGCGGATCGGGCACCGCAGTGGTGGCCGTCGTGAGGTTCGCACCGGACATCACCGCGGCCTGCTCGGCGGCCTGCTCGGCGTCGGCTTCCCCCAAGGGATGACCGGCCTCGGCCAGCTTGGCCTCCAGCTCGGCGACCGTGCTGGCGCCGCCCATCAACTCGGCCTGGGCAGCCGCGATCTCCTCGGCGCTCATGCCCTTCTGCGACTCGGCGATCTGGTCGACCTCGTCGCGGTGCTCGATCGCGTAGGTGATCAGCTTCTCGACGGCGTACAGGTTCGCGTCGCGCACGGCGGTGAGCTGGATCGGCGGCAAATCGAAGTCGTACTCGACGCGGTTCTTGATCCGCACCGCCATCAGCGAATCCAGTCCCAGCTCGATCAGCGGCACCTCCCACGGGAGGTCCTCGGGCGCGTAACCCATGGCACCGCCGACGATCGCGCCGAGCCGGTCGGCGATCGTCTCACCGGAGTCCGGCGACCACTTCGCGAAGCCCGCGGCCAGACCGGCGCCGGCGGTGAGGTTGTCCTGCAGGATGGCCGGAGCCGCGTCAGCGGCGACATCAGAGTCAGCGTCGACTTCCACCGGCGCCTGGGCGACCGGTGATCCCTCGGCGACGGTGCCGGCACCCACTGCCGTCGGCAGCGCGGACTGCGCCCCGGCGCGGGTGACGATCGCGTCGTAGACCAGGGTGAACGATTCCTCGATCCGAGCGTGCACCTGCACGCTCGCTCCGCCCGGGTGCCGGGTCAGGGTGGTCACCAGCCGCGCGTCGTCGGCGGGCACCGCCCGCTGTTCCGAAGCGGTCAACTTGGCATCCGGAAGCACTGCTGCCGCAGCGGCTTTCACCAACGCTGCGAGCGCCTGCCCGTCCACGGGCCCGCGCGCGCTGTACTCCCACACGTGCCGGCCGTCGGGGGTGGCGACGTGGTTGCCCGGCATGATCGACGAGCTGTCGCCGGTGAATCTGACGTCGAGCCAGTGCGGCTTGCGCTTGAACCGGGTCGGCGGTATGTCGGCGAAATCCAGTGCCCCGCCTAGGCCCCGCGACCGGCGCGGGAACAGGGTGCGGAAGTCCAGATCGTGGCCGTACACGAACAGGTGCGCCATGGCCGTGGTCATCGAGTCGACCTCGTCCTGCTTGCGCGCCAGCGTCGGAATCAGTTGCGCGTCATGCAGACCCGTGGCTGCGGTGGTCAGACCCACCTGCATCAGCGCCACCGGGTTGGGCGCCAGCTCCAGGAAGGTGGTGTGCCCGTTCTCCACGGCATTGCGGATGCCGTGGGTGAAGTACACGCTGTGGCGCAGACCCTTCTTCCAGTAGTCGACGTCGTGGATGGCGTCGGATCCGGCGCGGACCAGGCTGCCCTCGTGGACCGTCGAGTAGTAGGGCACCTGCACCGGACGCGCCTCGATGCCCTGCAGTTCGGCGGCCAGTTCGCCCAGCAGCGGATCCATCTGGGAGGTGTGGCTGGCGCCCTTGGTCTGGAACTTGCGGGCGAACTTCCCCTCGGACTCGGCGCGCGCGATGATCGCGTCCACCTGGTCGGGGGGGCCGCCGATGACGGTCTGGCTGGGCGCGGCGTAGACGCACACCTCGAGGTTCTTGAAATCCGAGAACACCGTCTCGATCTCCTCGGCCGAGTACTCGACCAACGCCATCAGCCGGATGTACTCGCCGAACAGCATGGCCTCGCCCTCACCCATCAGGTGCGAGCGCGAACAGATCGTGCGGGTGGCGTCCTCCAGCGACAGACCGCCGGAGAAGTACGCCGCGGCCGCCTCACCCAGCGACTGTCCGATGAGCGCACCAGGTTTCGCCCCGTGCGCCTTGAGGAGTTCGCCGAGCGCGATCTGGATCGCGAAGATGACCAGCTGCACCTTCTCGATCGGGAGCTCGGTGGTCTCGTCGGTGTAGTCGATCGCGTCGTCGAGGATGAGCTCGACGATCGAGTGCCCGCGCTCGTCCTGGATGAGGCTGTCCACCTTGTTGATCCACTCGGCGAACGTCTCGTTGCGCAGATACAGGCTCTTGGCCATCTTGCGGTGCTGCGCACCGAAACCGGCCAGCACCCACACCGGGCCGTTGGTGACGGGTCCGTCGGCGGCGATGACGGTCGGGTGCGGCTTGCCCTCGGCCAGGGCACGCAGCCCGGTGATGGCCTCGTCGTGGTCGTGGGCGAGCACCACCGCGCGGGAGCGGCCGTGGTTGCGCCGCGACAGCGAACGACCGATCGACTCCAGCGACGACGCCCGCCCCGCGGGGCTGTCGATCCAGCCGGCCAGCTCGGCCGCGGCGGCGCGCTTGCGCGAGGTCAGGAACCCTGAAACCGCAAGAGGGACAACCGGAGTGGGCGGGTTCTCGGCGTCGGCGGCGGCCAGCTCCTCGCGGGCAACCTCGAGCAGGCGCAGCGCCTCGTCGGTCAGGCCCGGCAGTTCCGGCTCGTCGTCACCCACGACGCCGTAGAACTCGGGGTCGCGCGCGTCGTCGCCGAACTCGTCCTCGTCGTCGTCCTCCACCAACATGCCGCCGACGTAGACGGCGGGCTTGCTGTCACCGGCCGGGGTGACCACGGCCACCTCGGGTTCGGGCGCGGGCTCCACCAGGTCCGACGGCAGCACCTCGCGGACCACCAGATGCGCGTTCGCGCCGCCGAACCCGAAGCCCGAGACCCCGGCGATCGCGTGACCGCTGTAGCGCGGCCAGTCGCTGGCGGCGTCGACGACCCGGAGGCGTTCGGCGTCGAAGTCGATGTACGGGTTGGGCCCCGCGTAGTTGATCGACGGCGGAATCTTGTTGCGGGACAACGATAATGCCACCTTGGCGAGGCTCGCCGCGCCGGCGGCCGACTCCAGGTGGCCGATGTTCGATTTCACCGCGCCCAGCAGAGCCGGCTTGTCGGCGGCGCGACCCCGGCCGACGACCCGGCCCAGCGCGTCGGCCTCGATCGGGTCACCCAAGATGGTGCCCGTGCCGTGGGCCTCGACATAGTCGACGGTGCGGGGGTTGACGCCGGCGTCCTTGTACGCCTTGCGCAGCACCGCTTCCTGCGCGTCGGGGTTCGGCGCGAGCATGCCGTTGGAGCGGCCGTCATGGTTGACCGCGCCGCCGGCGATGACCGCCAGGATCTCGTCGCCGTCGCGGCGGGCGTCGGCGAGGCGCTTGAGCACCACCATGCCGCCGCCCTCGGAGCGGGCGTAGCCGTCGGCGTCGCTGGAGAACGACTTGATCCGGCCGTCCGGGGCCAGCACGCCGCCGACCTCGTCGAAGCCCAGCGTCACCAGCGGGGTGATCAACGCGTTGACGCCACCGGCGACCACCACGTCGGCGTCGCCTGCGCGCAGGGCCTTGACGCCTTCGTGCACCGCGACCAGCGAGGACGAGCACGCGGTGTCGATGGCCATCGACGGGCCGCGGAAGTCGTAGAAGTACGAGACCCGGTTGGCGATCACCGCACTCGAGTTACCGGTGATCGCGTACGGGTGCGCGACGGCCGGGTCGGCGACCGACATGAACATGTAGTCGTTGGTCGAGCTGCCGATGAAGACGCCGACGTTCTCGCCGCGCAGGCTCGAGGCGGGAATCCTGGCGTGCTCCAACGCTTCCCACGTCAGCTCCAGCGCCATCCGCTGCTGGGGGTCGATGTTGTCGGCTTCCATCTTCGACAGCGCGAAGAACTCCGAGTCGAAACCCTTGATGTCGGACAGGTAGCCACCGCGGGTGCGCGCCTTGGCCACCCGCTCGGCCACGCGGGGCTCGGACAGGAACTCCGACCAACGCCCTTCGGGCAGGTCGGTGATCGCATCGCGGCCCTCGAGGAGCGCCTCCCACATCTGGTCGGGGGTGTTCATGTCGCCCGGGAAGCGGGTGCCCACGCCCACGATCGCGATGTTCAGCCGGCCTTCGTCACCGTCGCGGGACCAGTCCTCGGCCTCGAGCGCCTCGGTGTCCTGTTCCGGCTCGCCCTCGACGATGACGGTGGCCAGCGACTCGATGGTCGGATGGCGGAAGGCGACCGTCGCGGTCAGCGTGACACCGGTGAGGTCCTCGATGTCGCTGGCCATCGCGACCGCGTCACGCGACGACAGGCCCAGCTCCACCATCGGAGCCGATTCGCTGATCGAGTCCGGTGACTGACCCGTGGCGTTGCCGATCCAGTTGCGCAGCCACTCGCGCATCTCGGCGACGCTCAGATCGGGCCCGTTCTTGGGCGCCGCGGGCGAAACCGAATCCTGCGGTTCAGTCATGTTCAGATAACCTCACGATCGGCGACCGGGTCGGTCGCCGTTTGGCGTTGATGGAGTTGAAGCGTCAATCCGTCTCGTCCGGGAACGCGTTGGCGATCTTGCCACTGCGCAGGCTCCCGTCGAGGTACGCCGAACGGCATGCGCGCCGGCCGATCTTGCCGCTGGAGGTGCGCGGGATCGCGCCGGCGGCGGTGAGCAGCACGTCACGCACCGCCACACCGTGCCGGACCGCGATCGCGGCGCGGATTTCGTCGACGATCGGGCCCATCTCGAGCTTGTGCGCGCCGGGCGCACGCTCACCGACGATCACCAACTGCTCGGAGGTGTCGTCGGGATCGCGCTTGAGCCCGGAATGGGCGTCCTCGAACACCTCGTCGGGCAGCTGGTTGGCCGGCACCGAGAACGCCGCGACGAAGCCGGTCCGCAGCGC
This sequence comes from Mycobacterium sp. SMC-4, assembly GCF_050205565.1. Classification (GTDB taxonomy): domain Bacteria; phylum Actinomycetota; class Actinomycetes; order Mycobacteriales; family Mycobacteriaceae; genus Mycobacterium. Next base: position 24,217 of record NZ_JBNMQU010000019.1, read on the forward strand.
CTTGCTGGCCTCCTGCGCGGAGTACTCCAGATCCTGCGGATAGTGGTTGCGTCCGTCGATGATCACCAGATCCTTGACGCGACCGGTGATGTAGAGCTCGCCGTCGTGGTACGCGCCCAGGTCACCGGTCCGCACCCAGGTGGAATCGTCGGGAGCGCCCTCGGCGTGCGACGGGTTGGTGCGCGACTTCAGGATGTTCTGGAACGTCGCGATCGTTTCCTCGGGCTTGTTCCAGTAGCCGGTGCCCATGTTCTGTCCGCTGATCCAGATCTCCCCGATCTGCCCGTCGGGCAGCTCGGTGGCGGTGTCGTTGTCGACGATCACCGCCCACTCGGCCACACCGATCTTGCCGGCGCCGGCCTGCGGCACCGCCTTGGGCGAATCGTCGGGGACCGGGACGAACCGGTGGTTGTTCAGCTCGTCGCGGTCGACCGAGGTGATCGTCGGCATGTGTTCCATCGGCGTGGTCGACACGAACAGCGTGGCCTCGGCCAGGCCGTAGGACGGCTTGATGGCCTGCGGCTTGAACCCGAACGGACCGAACGCGTCGTTGAAGCGCCGCACGGTCGCCGCCGAGATGGGCTCGCTGCCGTTGAGGATGCACTTGATGTTGGACAGGTCCAGCGGCTCTTCACCGTCTTTCGGCACGCCGCGCGCAGCGGCGTGGTCGAACGCGAAGTTCGGGGCCACCGAGATCGTGCCGCCCGTGTCGTCGGGTTTGCGTGCCATCTCCCGGATCCAGCGGCCCGGCCTGCGGACGAACGCCGCCGGCGTCATGAAGGTGATGTAGTGGCCGAGCATCGGCGACAGCAGCACGGTGATCAGGCCCATGTCGTGGAAGAACGGCAGCCACGACACGCCGCGGTCGCCCTCCTCCCCTTCGAGGGCTTCGATGACCTGCACGACGTTGGTGGCCAGGTTCAGATGGGTGATCTGCACGCCGGTCGGGATACGCGTCGAGCCCGAGGTGTACTGCAGGTAAGCGATGGTGTCGTGGGCGACGTCGATGGGCTCCCAGGTGGCGCCGACCTCGTTGGGCACCGCGTCGACGGCGATGACGCGCGGACGCTGGTCGGCCGGCCGGGTGCGGAAGAACTTCCGCACACCCTCGGCGGCGGCGGTGGTGGTCAGGATGGCCGACGGGCTGCAGTCGTCGAGCACCGCATGCAGACGGCCCACATGGCCGGGCTCGTTCGGATCGAACAGCGGCACCGCGATACGGCCCGAGTACAGGGTGCCGAAGAACGCCACCAGGTACTCGAGGTTCTGCGGGCACAGGATCGCGACGCGGTCACCGGGCTGGGTGACCTGCTGCAGACGGGCTCCGACGGCGCGGTTGCGGGCACCGAAGTCGGCCCAGTTCAGGTCGCGGGCCACCCCGTCGCGTTCGGTCGAGAAGTCCAGGAACCGGTAGGCCAGCTTGTCACCACGTACCTTCGCCCATCGTTCGACGTGTTTGACCAGGCTCCCGTTGTCCGGGAACTTGATCAATCCGTCCTTGATGAACGGGTTGTGGAAGGCCATCTCTTCTCCAATCAAGCGGGAGCCCATCCCGCTGAAATCCGTGCGGGCTCGACATCCCGAACCCGACGAGCGTACCGGGGAGTAGGCCCCCCACCCCATCAGCCGCCGGCGCCGCTCTTAGATTCCCCTTAATGTGCTCGTAATGCTAAGCGACCTGCGCGGGCGTGCCAAATCTCTGAGCGGTCCGTGTCGGTCACGGGTCAGCCATGTTTCGGCTGCGGCGCGTTATCGATCAGGTTGCGAGCCCAGTTCAGCGCCCACTGCGTCGCCGACTGGCCGTCGATGTTCCAGAACTCCGGCGTGGCGTACATCGCATGGACCGGCTGCCCCGCGCCGCCGGCGAGCACCTGCAGCGTCTGCGGCAACGCGGCGATGTTGAACGCCGATTCCGGGGCCGCGCAGATCAGGTCGCCGCGCGCGCAGATCTCGTTGGTGCGGTCGTTGAGCGCTCCGAACCCACCGGGCCGCGGCCCGGTCATCGACAGGCCGAGCGCCGACAACGTCGGCACCTCGTGCAACGTGATCTCGGCGCCCTGCCCGGGCGGGTTGGGCCCGACGTCCTGCCCGACACCGGCCTGGCGCCGACCGTCCGCGATCAAGGTCACACCGAGCACCAGATCCTGGTCCACGGGACCCCGGCCGTTGCCGATGTCGCTGGCGATGTCACCGGCGATCACCGCGCCCTGCGAGAAGCCGATCAGCACATAACTGGTCAGCGGGCAGCGGTTGTTCATGTCGGTGATCGCCTGCACCGCCGCGCGGGTGCCTTCGGCGCGGCTGTCGTTGTAGGACATCTGGTTGTCCGCCGACAGCGGATTGTGGAACTGCGCGGTGTACGGGACGGTGTACACCTCGAGGCGGTCCGCGCCGAACTCCTGCCGGATCGGGTTGGTCACGTTCAGCAGCAACGCCGCCGGAAATTGCACGGGGTTGAACGGGTCCAGCGCGACCGAGGACTCCCAGGTGCCCGGGATCGACACCAGTTGCACGTCCGGGCAGCTCGCGTCCTGGAAGTCGGGACGCGGCTTCGTCGTCGGCGGCACCGCGGTCGGTGGCACGGCGGTCGGCGGGATGGCCGTCGGCGGCGCGTCCGGGCGCCGCAACACGACGATCACGATGGCCACGATGAGCACCACGACAAGGCCCACGGCGCCGGCGGCGAACAGCGCGAGCAAGCGGTGGCGTTTCCGCCGGTTGGTCTTCGCCATGAAGGTGAGCGCTCCTGTTAGCAGAGTCGGTCGGTAGCGATGCGAATGTAGTCGGCGGTGGTTTCGTGAGTTTCGGGGTCATTCCCGTCGGCACCGACCATAGGCGCGATGAAGTCCCAAACCGCCTGCTCAGAATGCTTGGCCACACGGGCCTGACACACGTAGGAGCCGATGCTCAACGCCGTCAGGTCACTGGGCGGGTCGATGCCCGCATCGTCGAGCGCATCGAGGTACTCCTGCTGGCGCGGCGTGACGACCAGCGCGTTGGACTGGATGTCGGGCTGACCGGGACCGGGCGGCTGAGCCGACGACTGGCCGTGCGCGGGTGCCGGCTCGGTCTCCGAACCCATCCCGGACATCACGTCGTCACCCAGCGCGCAGCTGCTCAACACCACCGCCGGCACGGCGAGCAGCGCAGACAACCCTGCCCGTCCCCCGAACGTCGACCGTGACCCGTGTTGCACGCCGTCCAAAGTACCGGCAGGTAGCTGAGGATCAGCTGAGCGACGTGGCGAACTCAGCGCAGTACGGCGGCCAGTTCGCCCGACATGGCGGCCAGCTGCGCACTCCAGGACCCCCAGTCATGGTTTCCGGAGGTCGGGAAGTCGAAGTGGCCGTTGCCGCCTCCGGTAGCGCGGTAGTGCTGATAGAACGAGCGGTTGCTGCCCTGGGCCTGATCGCAGTAACCGATCATCGCCGGCACATCGGTGCACGTTGTCGCTGCCGGACTGTAGACCCACAACCGGGTGTTGTTGTTCACCAGCAACTGCACGTGCACGTCGGGGTCGTGCCACTTCCAGCGACCCAACTGCGGCAGGCCCCACATGTTGCGGGTGTCGACGCCGCCGAACCGCGCCAGCCCGGCGGTGATCGCGCCGTTCATCGCGGTGGCCGACGGGGTCAAGAACCCCGAGAGCGACCCGGCGTAGCGGTACCGGGCGGGATGGAACGCGGCCAGCGTCATCGCCCCGGTGCCGCCCTGCGCGGCACCGACGATCCCGTGCCCGCCGGCGGCCAGCCCCTTGTTGGCGGCCAACCAGTTCGGCAGCTCATCGGCCAGGAAGGTCTCCCACTGCTTGCTGCCGTCCTGTTCCCAGTTGGTGTACAGGCTCCAGGCGCCGCCGGCCGGAGCGACCACCGACACCCCGGATCCAGCCAACGTGCTCATCGCGTTGCCCGCGGTGACCCAGTTGCTGACGTCGGGCGCGGCGTTGAACGCGTCGAGCAGCACCACTGCGTGCGGACCGCCGCCCTGGAACGCGACCGGGATGTCGCGGCCCATCGCCGGCGACGGCACCATGAGGAACTCCACCGCCTGGGCGTGCGCGGGCGCGGTGTGCCCGGTCCAGGGCGTCACCCCGGTCGACCACAGCGCGACGGCCGCCACCGCGGCCAGGACCGAACGCATCAACGCACGCATCACATTCACCTTTGCTCGGGTCGGGTACCGCAAGGTAGTGAATCACACCACAAAGACCGGTCGGGGCCGGATCGGTGCCGAGAACGACGGACGGCGGCGACCCCGCAGGGTCACCGCCGTCGCGTCGAATGGTGAGGCCTAGCCGCCCGAGGAGACGGGCGCGGCCGCGGCCGCGGCGTCAGCCGGCGCCACCGGAGCCGAGGGCTGCGGCACCGCGCCGAGCACCCGCTGGACGTCCGGCTTCATCTGCTGCAGCTGCTGACCCCAGTACGGCCAGTCGTGCGTGCCGCCCGACGGGAAGTTGAACACGCCGTTCTTGCCGCCCGCGGCGATGTACTCCTCCTGGAAGGTCTTGTTGGTACGCAGCGTGAGACTCTCCAGGAACTTCGCCGGCAGGTTGTCGCCCGCCACGGTGCCGTTGACCTCGGCCGGCTTGCCGTTGCCGCAGAAGACCCAGATGCGGGTGTTGTTCGCGACCAGCTTGCCCATGTTGACCATCGGGTCGTTGCGCTTCCAGGCGCTGTTCGGGTCCTCGGTCGGGCCCCACATGTCGTTGGCCTTGTAGCCGCCGGCGTCACCCATCGAGATGTTGATCAGGAACGGCCACCAGCCCTCGGACGGGTTCAGGTAGCCCGACAGGGACCCGGCGTACTGGAACTGCTGCGGGTGGTAGATCGCCAGCGTCAGCGCCGCCGAACCGGCCATCGACAGACCGACGGCGGCGTTGCGGTTCGGGTTCACACCCTTGTTGGCGGCCAGGTATGCGGGCAGCTCCTGGGTCAGGAACGTCTCCCACTTGTAGGTGCTGCAACCGGCCTTGCCGCACGCCGGCTTGTACCAGTCGCTGTAGAAGCTGGACTGGCCGCCGACCGGCATGACCACGGCCAGGCCCGAGTCGAGGTACCACTCGAAGGCCTGGGTGTTGATGTCCCAACCGTTGAAGTCTTCCTGCGCACGCAGACCGTCGAGCAGGTAGAGGCCCGGCGCGTTGGGGCCTCCGCTCTGGAACTGGACCTTGATGTCACGGCCCATTCCGGCCGACGGCACCATCAGGTACTCGACCGGCAGGCCGGGACGAGAGAACGCCCCGGCGGTCGCCGAACCGCCGATCGTGCCGACCAGCGCGGGCAGAACCGCCGCCACCATGGCTGCCACCGTGAACCGGCGCCACGAGGATTTGGCTGCCCCGCGCAGCCTCCCAACCAACTTCATGCGTGTGTCAATCCAATCTGTCGTCAAGCAGCGGCGGACCATCGGTGCTTCGAAACGCTCCCGGCCGCAATGATGCTGCCCATGTAGTCAACCACACCCTTGTGGTGAACTCCTCGCGTCGCGATCGTCCCGCGACACCCGTCACATGCCTTATCTGACCGACATGGCTGCAGCGTTACGTAAGCAGAAGAACCGCGTGGTCAACAAATCGGCTGCGTCACGGCCCGGTGGCCGGCATCCCGGTGTAGGGCGGATTTATCCGTTCGGGCACCGGCAGCCCGCAGCGCTTCAGTTCGTAGAGCGGTACCCGATCGATGCGGTACCGCGTGTACTCCGCGGCGTGGACGAGGTTCGACAGGAACCGCCGCGGACCCATCGGGGCGCGTCGCGCTTCGAGCACCGCTACGGTCTCCGGGCACTTCAGCGCCGCTTCGGCCTGCCGGATCCAGTCCTCGTCCAGATACTGCGGGATATACGGCCGCTCCTTGAGGAACGGGCCCTCGGCCACCGCCCAGTCGGGAAAGAGGTTCTTGTCGTGGCCGATTCGTCCGTCCTCGAGCCGCTCGGTGTGCGCGGCAAGCGGGTTGGCCAGCCCGATCTGGTCGATCACGCGGATGTCCAGGCCGAGATTCATACCGGTCATGCCGAGGTTGGTGAAGAACACGGTGTGGGGACCGCGGTAGTCCGGGGTGCGCAGCTCGGGGGGCGGCGGGATGGCCGGCACCACATCCCACATGTCGTAGTTGCCCGCCGGCAGCAGCAACGCACCGTCGGGGGTGTTGTCGATCGCGGTGAGTACCGCGCGCATCCGCGGATAGTCGAGGTAGTCGGCCGCGGTCAACGGATGCGCATGACCGGTGGCCTGCGAATAGAACCGCCGCTCGTCGACGATGCCGGTGTAGGTGACGCGGGTGGCGTCGGCGCCCATACCCGGCGAATTGGCCGCCCACAGCGCCCATACCGCGACCGCGAGCCACAGCAGCGCGGTCGCGCCGGCATAGAGATAGCCGGCGCCGCGCGCCATACGCGACTTGTCCGGCAGCATCAGCGGGATCACCGAAACCGGGGCCAGCAGGCAGAACAGCGGGGTCAGCAGGACGCGGCCGTGCATGAAGTCACCGCCCTGCCGGACCCAGTACACGGCTTGCAGCGCACCGCTGACGAGCATGAAAACGACCACGGCAGTGGGGTTTTGCACGACGCGGGCCCAGCGGGCGGTGCCTTCGGGTGCGCGCCGGTTCACCCAGGACGGCCGGCCGCGCAGCAGCATCACCATCAGCGCCAGGCCGATCAACAGCACCGCGGGTGCCCACAGCAGGTAGGGCTGGTTGAAGTTGGCCAGATAGGTCAGCCCCTGCTCCCATTTGGCGCCCGACGCGTCCTTGGCCAACGCGGTGCCGGGAAAGAGCAAGCCGTAGTAGCCCATTCGGAAGATCTGGTAGCCGACCGGCAGCAGTCCGCCGGCGACGAGGATCACGGTGCGGCGACGCCAGTCAGGGGCGGCCACCAGCATCATCAGCAGGGCCACGCCACCGATGAGCGCCAGCTCCGGCCGAACCAGCACCGACAGGCCGGCGACGAATGCCAGTGCCGCATCGAAGGTTTGCCCGCTGCCCCGGCCGTTCCGAGGCCCGCGCAGTGCCTGCGACCAGCACACCATCATCCACCACAGCAGCCCGAGATACGCCAGCACCAGGCCGTTTTCGAGGCCGGACGTGGCGAAGTCGCGGGCCGGCGGCACGGCGATGTACACCAACGCTCCCGCGGGCAGCAGCACCGCGGGCCGGCCGGCCAGGCTCGGGGCGTACAGCCGGGCGGTGCCGAGCATGACGAACACGATGCCGAGGACCGACAGCACCAGGGCGAACACCAGCACCACGTACTCCAGCCGGGCCGCTCCGCTGACCAGGCTGCCGAAGTAGACCAGATAGGACCACACCGTGGAGGTGTTGGCCTCGACCCGCTCGCCGGCGTTGAACACCGGTCCGTTGCCGGCCAACAGATTTCGCACCGTGCGCAGCACGATCAGGCCGTCGTCGGCGATCCACCGACGCTGCCATGCACCCCAGCCGAACAACACCGCCACCGCGGTGACGCTGAGCCACAGGCTGACCCGCACCCACACGTGGTACGGGTAGGTGGGCCACTGGCGCAGCAACCGGTCCGCGGTCGCCGACTGGCGGGTCCCGGGAGGTGGTGTGCGCTCAGCTAAGGAAGATTGCGCCACCGATGGTTCCGATCCACGCGACCGCGAGCAGCTGCAGCACCCGGTCCTTCAACGCGATCTCCTCCGGCTCGCCGGCCAACCCACCGTCGACGTCGACCGCGTAGCGCAGGATCGCGATGACGAACGGGACCATCGACACCACGAACCACGACGTATCACCGGTGGCGTCGCGTTCGAACGCCCACAGGCCGTAACACAACACCAGCGCCGTCGCCGACAACGTCCACACGAAACGCAGGTACGAGCTGGTGTACGCCTCGAGCGACTTGCGGATCTTCGCTCCCGTCCGCTCGGCGAGCTGCAGTTCGGCGTACCGCTTTCCGGCCGCCATGAACAGGGAGCCGAACGCCATCATCAACAGGAACCATTGCGACAGCGGCACACCGGCGGCCACGCCACCGGCGATCGCGCGGATCAGAAAGCCCGAGGACACGATGCAGATGTCGATCACGGGCTGGTGCTTGAGACCGAAACAGTAGGCCAGCTGAATGGCGATGTAGATGGCCATCACCAGCGCCAGGTCCGGTGTCACCAGCCACGAGATCACCAGCGAGGCCACCCCGAGCCCGACCGCGAGGCTGTAGGCGAGCCACTCGGGCACCACGCCGGCCGCGATGGGGCGGAAGCGTTTGGTCGGGTGCGCGCGGTCGGCTTCGACGTCGCGTGCGTCGTTGACCAGGTAGACGCAGGAGGCGGCCAGGCTGAACACGACGAACGCGAGCAGCACGCGGACCAGTACTTCGCGGTAGTCGTAGGCGTAGCGGTCGTCGCCCAGGGCGGCCACCGGGGCGGCGAAGACGAGGACGTTCTTGACCCATTGCCGCGGCCGCAACGCCTTGACGATTCCGGCGCCCAGGCTCTTGGGCGGTCCGACCGTCGTTCCGCCCTGCTGGCCGACCCGCGATGTGCTCATCGGTACCTTCCTTCACCCGTGTCGGCCCACCGAGCCGCCACCTTCGCCGCGATCCTGGCGACAGTGGCCCCGACCGCGACCCCGGTCAGTACGTCGCTGGGATAGTGCACGCCCAGCACCAGGCGCGACAGCGCCATCGGCGGCACCAGCACAGCAGGCAGCGGCAACCCGGTGGTGCGGGCCAGCAGAACAGCGGCCGCCGTCGTCGAGGTCGCGTGCGCCGACGGGAAACTCAATCGGCTCGGGGTGCCGACGTGCACCGCGATCGCCGGATGGTGGGGCCGCGGCCGGCGTACCACCCGCTTGATCAGCACCGCTGCGGCGTGCGCGGCGAACGCACCGGCACCGGCGGTGACGTACGCGCGGCGGCGAGATGGCACCAGCACCGCACCCAGCGCCGCCAGCGCGAGCCACCCGAGGCTGTGTTCCCCGAAGTGCGACATGGTCCGGGCGGTGGTCAACACCCCTGGTCGGTCCGCCAGACCGGACTGCACGGCCACCAGCACGGCATCCTCGCCGCGCGGGCGCTCAGCCATGGGCGGATTCCAGCGCCGGGTCGAGCAGCACGCTCTCCCACTTCTGGGGACTGGTCAGCATCGGCAGCGCGGCGCGGTACTCCTTGCGCAGCTTGTCGAACTTGCGCACCAGCAGCGCCTGCCGTTTGAGCGACTCGCGCAGCAACTCGGCCATCTTGTCGCGGTCGCGCTGCCGGTAGACCACACCGCGTCCGTCGGCCGTGGTGACGGTGACGCCGTCGACCTTGCACAGCGTGAACCACCGCGCGTCCTGGGTGGCGACGTTGAGCTGGGGCCGGTGGTGGTGGGTGGGGTCGTGCGGCTTGAGCTGGTGCGCGACGCCGCGCGCCAGCCTCGTCAGGATCGCCGGTGCGTTGACCGGGATCTTGACCGGCCGGCGCCGGCGGTCCGATGGCGGCGGCAGCGCAGTGGCCCCCGGCAGCACCACCGCATCGGGGTACTGCTCGCGCAGCGCACGCACCTCCGGCAGCGCTGATTCCAGGATGGAGAACAGGTTGTCCGGGCCGGCCAGGAAGTCGTCCATCGCCTTGTTCTGGATCGCGACTGTCGAATACTCAAGGCAGAGAAGGTGTTTCATCGTGGCCTTGAAGTGGCTGGCGACCAGACCGCGGATGTCGCCGTCCCAGTGCAGGGCCGCGACGATCAGGCGGTTGCGCAGGTGGAAGTAGGCCTGCCAGTCGATCGCGTCGTCTTTGTCGCTCCAGGCCATGTGCCAGATGGCGGCTCCGGGCAGTGTGACGGTCGGGTAGCCGTGTTCGCCGGCGCGCAGACCGTACTCGGCGTCGTCCCACTTGATGAACAGCGGCAGCGGCTGCCCGAGTTCCTCGGCGACCCGACGCGGGATCATGCACATCCACCAGCCGTTGTAGTCGACGTCGATGCGGCGGTGCAGCAACCGGCTGCGCGGCTCTTCCTCGTCGGCCAGCGGGTACTTGGCGAAGTTGTGGTCGTACTCGGTGTTCAGCGCGTTGGTCCACATGAAGTTGGCCTGGTCGACCATCTCGCCCATGACGTGCAGGTGCGACGGCTCCTGCAGGTTGAGCATCTGACCGCCGACCAGGGTGGGGGTCTTGGCGAACCGGCTGAGCGCCAACGCGCGCAGGATCGAGTCCGGCTCGACGCGGATGTCGTCGTCCATGAACAGGATCTGTTCGCAGTCGGTGTTCTTCAGCGCCTCGTACATCACCCGGCTGTAGCCGCCGGACCCGCCGAGGTTCGGCTGGTTGTGGATGGTCAGGCGGTCGCCGAGCGCCTCGGCCGCGGCGTCGAAGCCGGGATGGTCCTTGGCCTTCTTGTTGCCCTGGTCGGAGACGATGACCGCACCGATCACCTCGTCGACCAGCGGGTCGGAGGTCAGCGCGGCCAGGGCGTTTACGCAGTCGGCCGGACGGTTGAAGGTCGGGATGCCGACCGCGACGTCGGCCCGGCCGGGCGCCGGGACGGGCGCGTACCAGCCCGCCGCCTGCAGCGTCGACGCCGAGTCGGTGGTGATGTCGAACCACACCCAGCCGCCGTCCTCGAACGGCGAGAGGTCGATCTCGAATTCGACGACCGCGTTGTCATCGGCGGAGGCGCTGACGATGGGTGCGCCGCCGACGGTGATCCGCGCTCCGGTGGACTTCGAGCGGTAGACGTCGACGCGGGCGCTGCCGGACAGCTCGACGCGCAGTACCACCGAATCGAGCGTCGACCAACGCCGCCAGTAGCTGGCGGGGAACGCGTTGAAGTAGGTGGCGAACGACACCTCGGAGTCGGCGCCGATCTCGAGCGTGGTGCGCGTCGGCGCGTGGGCCCGCCGGGCGTTGGTGTCGGACTCTTCGATGTAGAGCTTGCGAACGTCGAGTGGTTCGCCGGGTCGCGGCAGGATCACGCGGGCCAGCAGGCTCACCGCACGTGACTGCCCGGCCTCCAGCGCGCCGGACGGAATGTCACTCATTTATCGGGTGCTTTCTGTGTCGGGATCGCTCAGCGGCGCACCGTCGCGCAGGTGGGGCGCGAGCGTGTTGTCGTACATGTTCAGCGCGCTGGCGATCGCCATGTGCATGTCCAGATATTGATAGGTGCCCAGCCGGCCGCCGAAGAGGACCTTCGACGACGCGGTCTCGGCCTTCGCGCGCGCCCGGTAGGCGGCCAGGGTCGCGCGGTCGGTGTCGGTGTTGATCGGATAGTAGGGCTCGTCGTCGTCCTCGGCGAACCTCGAGTACTCCCGCATGATGACGGTCTTGTCGGTCGGGTAGTCGCGTTCGGGATGGAAGTGCCGGAACTCATGAATGCGCGTGTGCGGGACATCCGCGTCGTTGTAGTTCATCACCGGGGTGCCCTGGAAGTCTCCGGTGTCGAGCACCTCGAGCTCGAAGTCCAGGGTGCGCCACCCGAGCCGGCCCTCGGCGTAGTCGAAGTAGCGGTCCAGCGGTCCGGTGTAGACCACAGGGGCGTCGGGGCTCTGGGCGCGCAGCTGGTCGCGCACCTCGAACCAGTCGGTGTCCAGGCGCACCTCGATGCGGTCGTCGGCGGCCATGTTCTCCAGCCAGGCGGTGTAGCCGTCGACCGGCAGACCCTCATAGGTGTCGTTGAAGTAGCGGTTGTCGAACGTGTAGCGCACCGGCAGGCGGGTGATGTTGCTCGCCGGCAGCTGCTTGGGGTCGGTCTGCCACTGCTTGGCGGTGTAGTGCTTGACGAACGCCTCGTAGAGGGGTCGGCCGATCAGCGAGATGGCCTTCTCCTCGAGGTTCTGCGCGTCGGCGGTGTTGATCTCACTGGCCTGCTCCTTGATCAGTGCCCGGGCCTCGTCCGGGGAGAAGTACCGGCCGAAGAACTGGCTGACCAGCCCCAGGCCCATCGGGAACTGGTAGGCCTGCCCGTCGTGCATCGCGAAGACGCGGTGCTGGTAGTTGGTGAAGTCGGTGAACTGGCGCACGTAGTCCCAGACGCGCTGGTTGCTCGTGTGGAACAGGTGGGCGCCGTACTTGTGGACCTCGATGCCGGTCTGCGGTTCGGGCTCTGAGTACGCGTTGCCGCCGATGTGGCCGCGGCGTTCGATAACGAGGACCCGCTTGTCCAACTGGGTCGCCACCCGCTCCGCGATCGTCAGACCGAAGAAGCCGGAACCGACGACGAAGAGATCGAAAGTACCGGTCGCGGGGCGGGGATCAGGAGAGATCATCGGCAGCAAGGGTATCGGACTGCGCCCGCAGGTCCCGATTCGGCGCAGCGACGCAGGTCGCGATTCGCTCACGATTCCATATCGTCACTCTAGTCACAGCTGTCACTTCAGTACCATCGAACGCGTATCGCCATTTACACGTCCTACCTGCATCAAGTCGAAAATGTAGTCCATGTATTGAGGAGACTTCCGTGCCTAACCGACGTCGACGCCGGCTCTCGACAGCCTTGAGCACAGTCGCCGCTCTGGCAGTCGCGGGTCCTGTTGCAGTGGCAGCCGTGTCCGAGTTGTCCACCGAGAACGGCGCACCGCAGCACCGCGAGTTCGTGCAGGCCGCCAACATCACCGACCTTCCGGGCGAACTGATGTCCGCGCTGTCGCAGGGTCTGTCGCAGTTCGGGATCAACCTCCCGCCCATGCCGAGCCTGCTCGGGTCGGGAGCGAGCACCCCGACCACGCTGACACCGGGCCTGGGCACCGGCCTGGGCACCGGTCTGGGCACGCCGACCCTGACCGATCCGGCGCTGGCCAGTCCGGGGCTGACCAGCCCCGCGCTGACCGACCCGTCCCTGACCAGCCCGGCTGGGCTCACCCCCGGCCTGACGACCCCGGGCCTGACCACGCCGGGTCTGACCACGCCGGCACTGACCGACCCGTCCCTGACGAACCCCGGCCTGACGACGCCCGGCCTGACAACGCCCGCCCTGACGGATCCGGCGTTGGCCACACCCGGACTGAGCACGCCGCCGGCACTGACCGATCCGGCGCTCGGCACCATCCCGATCTCGACCTCCGGACTGCCGGCGACCGGCGAGATTCCGATCTCCGCGCCGGTGGGCCTGGATCCGGCCCTGGGCACCTACCCGATCCTCGGTGACCCGTCGCTGGCGGTGGCACAGCCGGTGGCTTCCAGCAGCGGAGGCCTGCTCTCCGACCTGACCAGTGCCGCCAACCAACTCGGTGCGGGTGAGGCGATCGACCTGCTCAAAGGCATCGTGATGCCGGCGATCATGTCCGCGGTCAAGCCGCCGGCTCCGGTGCCCGCGGCGCCGGTGGCCCCCGCCGCCGGCGAGGCGCCGCTGGGCGCCGCCGAAGCCGCACCCGGCGCCTGAGTCCTTCACACAGGACGGCACCGCAGATGCCACGGCTCTGCGGTGCCGTTGCCGTGTGTGAAAATTTGTGCGTCAGAGCCGTGTCGCAACACAAGTAACAATTGGCACATACGTAACATCGGCTCGTGCTGTGTCGGCGTCCCGCACCATCGATCCTGTTCACCGCAGTCGCGGCGACAGTGATGCTGTTGCCGTGGGCGATTCACGGCGTCCCGGGTGACGACGCACCGGCGCCGCCGACCATGGGCGCCCCGCAGATGGCGGAGCAACCCCTCCCCGCCCTCGGCGGTGGGGAGACGATCCGCGAACTCCACCAGGACGTCCCGTTCTCGATGGTCGCGCTGACCGCCGCCGACCTCACCGGGACCTCCGCACGCGTGCGCGCCAAGAAGGACGACGGCTCCTGGGGCCCCTGGTATGACGCCGAACCCATGGAGGGCGTCGGCGCCGACCTGCCCGGCCCGCGCGGCACCGAACCCATCTTCGTCGGGCGCACCACCACCGTGCAGATCGCGGTCACCCGTCCCGAGGGAGCCGAACCCACCGCACCGGCGGCCGACGACGCCGGCACCCCTCCCGAGGGCACCGACCTCGGCTACATCCCGGCCAACACCGAGCAACCGTTCGGCGAGAACGTCAGCGCCATCCTGATCAGCCCGCCCGAGGCCCCGGTCGACATGATGCCGCTGCCCAACGCAGCCACCCCTCCAGGCCAACCGCCCAACATCATCCCCCGCACCGGCTGGGGCGCCGACGAGGCGATGCGGTGCGGAGAACCGCGCTACGACAACAAGATCCGCGCGGGCATCGTCCACCACACCGCCGGCAGCAACGACTACACACCGCAGGACTCCGCGGCGATCATCCGGTCGATCTACGAGTACCACACCCGCACGCTGGGCTGGTGCGACATCGCCTACAACGCCATGGTCGACAAGTACGGGCAGGTGTTCGAAGGACGCGCCGGCGGCATGGGCCGGCCCGTCGAAGGGGCGCACACCGGCGGCTTCAACCACAACACGTGGGGCGTCGCGATGCTCGGCAACTTCGACGTCGAACCGCCCACGCCGATCCAATTACGCACGACCGCACGGCTTCTGGGCTGGGTGCTGGGCCAGTCGGGAGTAGACCCGCTGGCCACGGTGGCGCTGCCGTCCGAGGGCGGGTCGTTCACCAAGTTCCCATTCGGCTCCTCCCCACTGCTGCCGACCATCTTCACCCACCGCGACGTCGGCGCCACCGAATGCCCGGGGGCCGCGGCGTATGCACAGATGGACATGATCCGCGAGATCGCCGCGCGGTTCAACGATCCGCCCGGCCCCGAGCAGCTCGCCGAATCACTGCGTGGCGGAGCCATTTTCGCCAAGTGGGAGTCGCTGGGCGGCATGAACAGTTACCTCGGCCGTCCCACCTCGCCGGAGGCGTCCGGGGAAGGGGCCACCCGCTACGTCACCTTCGAGCGCGGCGCGATGTACTGGTCACCGGCCACCGGCGCCGAACCCATCACTGGTGAACTCTACAAAGCCTGGGGTGCACTCGGTTTCGAACGCGGCGCACTGGGCCTGCCCACCAGCGCCGAGATCGCCGAGCCGTTGTGGATCGTGCAGAACTTCCAGCACGGCACACTGAACTTCGACCGCGAGAAACAGACCGTCACCCGGGTGATCGACGGTGTGCCGGTCGAACTGCCGCCCGCCCCGGCCGACATGGCGCCGATCCAGCTCGAGCGCTTCACGCCGCCGATCAACCCGGCGTAAAGCGTCAGTCCGCCTTCCAGAACCGTTCCAGCACCTGCGCCACCCCGTCCTCGGCGTTGGTGACGGTGATCTCGTCAGCGGCGGCCAGTGCCTCGGGATGCGCGTTGCCCATCGCCACTCCCAGGCCAGCCCAGGCCAGCATCGGCACGTCGTTGGGCATGTCACCGAACGTGATGATGTCGGCCGCCGAGATGCCCAGCGGGGTGGCCACCTCCGTGATACCGGTGGCCTTGCTGATGCCCCGCGGGACAACCTCGATCAGCCCGTTGTTCGTCGAGTAGGTGATGTCCCCGGCGTGGCCGATGTGTCCGGCCAGTACCTCGGCCATGTCGGCGCTGTTGGCGCCGGACTTGCGGATCAGCAACTTCACGGCCGGCGCGCTCAGCAGGTCCTCCACCGACACCTCGGTGTTGTCCGGGTTCAGCCAGGCATGCTCATAGCCCGGCGAGCTGACGAACTGCGGCGTGGCCGCGTCATGGGCACTGCGCCCGACCCGCTCGACCGCCAGCCCGGCACCCGGGATCAGCCGCGTCGCGATCTCGGCCAGCTCACCGAGCGCCTCGGTGGACAGGGTGCGCGCCGAGACGATGCGGTCGGTGCCGGGGTCGTACACCACGGCTCCGTTGGCACACACCGCCATCGGGGCGAAGCCCAGCTGGTCGACGATCGGGCCCACCCACCGCGGTGGACGGCCGGTGGCCAGGACGAAATGCGCACCCGAATCGATGACGGCCTGCACGGCGGCGCGGGTCCGCGGAGTCACCCGCTCGTCGTCGTCGATCAGGGTGCCGTCGACATCGGTGGCGACCAGTTCCGGCGTCATGCGCGCCCGGTCCGCCTGCGGGCGCGGCGCGCACGCTCGTCGGCGTCGAGGCGCTCGGCCTCCTCGGGCGTCGGCGCACCACCGCCCAGCCGGCGCGGAACCCAGAACGCACCGGGGGGATGGTCGTGGTCCGCCTGAGCGGCGTGCAGCAACTCGGTCATTTCCCTCCGCAACGTCGCCAGTAGTTCTTCGACCGTACCGCGCGACGGTATCGGCTCGCCGACAGCGACGGTGACGTCAAAACGCTTCCGCCCCAACGCGCGCGGATGGTCCTTGGTCCAGATCCGCTGAGCACCCCAGACGATCAGCGGCACGATCGGCACCTGCGCCTCCAGCGCCATGCGCGCCGCCCCGGTCTTGAAGCCCTTCAACTCGAAGCTGCGGCTGATCGTGGCCTCCGGGTAGACGCCCACCAACTCGCCGCGGCGCAGCGCTCGCACCGCATCGACGTAGGCGGCCGCACCGGCCTGCCGGTCGACCAGAATCGTGCCGGTGTGCTTGATCAGGAACCGCACCACCGGCACGTCGTTCATCTCCGCTTTGAGCATGAAGCGCAGCCGGCGCCGTCGGCGTGCCACGGCCAGCCCCGCGGGCAGGAAGTCGACATAGCCAGTGTGGTTGATGGCCACGACGGCACCACCGGAGGCCGGGACGTGCTCCAGTCCACGGAAGGCGATCCGGGTGCCCGTCGCCGCGACGAGCGTCGACGCCGTGGCCTCCAGCGTGCGGTAGACCGGCTCCACGACTACCCCGGCTGCGCGCGGCGGGCCGCCTTGGCGGCCGCCTCCTCGGCATCCAACCGGCTCGCCTCGGCCAGCGTCGGCGCACCTCCGCCGAGCCGGTGCGGCACCCAGAACTCCCCGGCCGGGTGCGGGCCGTAGGCGTCCTGCACCTGTTCGAGCAGATGCTGCATGCGCGAGTGCAACAGTGCGGTCAACTCGGCGGCCGGCAGCGTCGGCTGGATCGGCTTTCCGACGGCGATGTGGATGGGCACCTTGGGGCGCCACATCTTCTTCGGGTGGTCCTTGGTCCAGATCCGTTGGGCGCCCCAGACGATGTGCGGCACGATCGGCACGTCGGCCGCGATCGCCATGCGGGCGGCGCCGGACTTGAATTCCTTGATCTCAAAGCTGCGGCTGATGGTCGCTTCGGGGTAGACGCCGACGAACTCGCCCTCGGCGAGCCTGCGGCACGCCTCCTCGAACGACGCGGCTCCGCTCTGCCGATCGACCTCGATGTGGCGCAGGCTGCGCATGATCGGCCCGGTGATCTTGTGGTCGAACACCTCTTTCTTGGCCATGAACCGCACTTTGCGGCCAAGGCCCTGCCGGTAGGCGGGCAGCCCGGCGAAGGTGAAGTCGAAGTAGCTGGTGTGGTTGATCGCGATGACTGCGCCACCGGTGCGGGGCAGGTTCTCCACGCCGGTGACGGTGAACTCGAGACCTTGCACACGCCACACCAGACGAGCGAGCTGGATCACTGTTCCGTATACCGGTTCCACAGCGAATCAGCGTAATGCTCGCCCGCGCGCCGCTGCGCCGGACCGACCGCCCGCCCGCGCGGGGCTAAGCTGCATACCGGAACCGCAGACACCTGAAAGGATATTTGTGCAGGTCACAAGCGTCGGGCATGCCGGCTTCCGGATCGACACCAAGGCCGGGAGCATCCTGTGCGACCCGTGGGTGAACCCCGCCTACTTCGCGTCGTGGTTCCCGTTCCCGGACAACAGCGAACTGGACTGGGCGGCCCTGGGCGACGTCGACTACCTCTACGTCTCCCACCTGCACAAAGACCACTTCGACCCGGAGAACCTGCGCGCGCACGTCAACAAGGACGCGATGGTGCTGCTGCCGGACTTCCCGGTCCCGGATCTGCGCCGTGAGCTGGAGAAACTCGGGTTTCACCGGTTCTTCGAGACCACCGACTCGGTCAAACACCGCGTCAGCGGGCCCAAGGGCGACCTGGATGTGATGATCATCGCGCTCCGGGCACCGGCCGACGGGCCGATCGGCGACTCGGGCCTGGTGGTCGACGACGGTGACACCGTCGCCTTCAACATGAACGACGCCCGCCCCGTGGATCTTGATCTGCTGCACGTGGAGTTCGGACAGATCGACGTGCACATGCTGCAGTACTCCGGTGCCATCTGGTACCCGATGGTCTACGACATGCCCGCACGCGCCAAGGAGGCGTTCGGCGTGCAGAAGCGGCAGCGGCAGATGGACCGCTGCCGGCAGTACATCGCGCAGGTCGGCGCCACCTGGGTGATCCCGTCGGCCGGACCGCCCTGCTTCCTGGATCCGGAGCTTCGCGACCTCAACGACGACCACGGCGATCCGGCCAACATCTTCCCCGACCAGATGGTCTTCCTCGGCGAGATGAAGGTGCACGGCCATGACGGCGGGCTGTTGATGATCCCCGGGTCGACCGCCGATTTCAGCGGCAGCCAACTGAATTCGCTGACCCACCCGGTGCCCGACGACGAGGCCGAGGCGATCTTCACCACCGGCAAGGCCGATTACATCGCCGCCTACGCAGAGCGGATGGCACCGGTGCTGGCCGCCGAGAAGGCCCGCTGGGCGCCGGCGGCCGGCGATCCACTGCTCGAGCCGCTGCGCGCGGTGTTCGAGCCCATCATGCTGGCCAGCGATCAGATCTGCGACGGCATCGGGTACCCGGTCGAGCTGCGCATGTCCGGAGGCGGACACGACGAAACCGTGGTGCTGGACTTCCCCAAACGTGTGGTGCGCGAACCCATCCCGGACGAGAAGTTCCGCTACGGGTTCGCCGTCGCCCCCGAACTGGTGCGCACGGTACTGCGCGACGACGAGCCCGACTGGGTGAACACCATTTTCCTGTCCACCCGGTTCTCCGCCTGGCGGGTCGGCGGCTACAACGAGTACCTCTACACGTTTTTCAAGTGCCTGACCCCCGAACGGATCGCCTACGCCGACGGCTGGTTCGCCGAAGCGCACGACGACAGCGCATCGATCACCATGGACGGCTGGCAGATTCAGCGCCGCTGCCCGCATCTGAAGGCAGACCTGTCGAAGTTCGGGGTGGTGGAGGGCAACACGTTGACCTGCAACCTGCACGGTTGGCAGTGGAATCTGACCAACGGCAGGTGCCTGACCACCAAGGGCCACGAACTACGGTCGGAGAAGCTGTGACCGATACCGAGACCCTGTACTACGACGACGGCCGCATCCAGCTCGACAAGGAGGCGCTGACGTTGCGGCGCTACCACTTTCCGTCGGGGACGTCGAAAGTCATTCGGCTGCGCGACATCCGGAGCTACTCGGTCGATCCGCTGGGCGTGTTCACCCACCGCTTCCGGATGTGGGGCAGCTCGGATCTGCGCCGCTGGCTGCCGCTGGACATGAGCCGGCCGTGGCGGTCGACGCTGGTGACGCTCGACGTGGCGGGTACCCGGCTCAAGCCGGCCTGCACCCCGGCCGACCCTGACGAGTTCGTCCGGGTACTCGACGAGCTACTCGGCGCCCGTTAGCTTTTCGGAATCAGGACGTCGGTTCCGACGTAGGGCACCAATGCCTGGGGCACCCGCACGCTGCCGTCGGGCTGCTGGTGGTTCTCCAGGATCGCCACCAGCCACCGGGTGGTGGCCAGCGTGCCGTTGAGCGTCGCGGCGGTCTGCGGCTTGCCGTTGGTGTCGCGGTAGCGCACCGACAGCCGGCGCGCCTGGAACGTCGTGCAGTTCGACGTCGAGGTCAGCTCCCGGTAGGTGTTCTGCGTCGGCACCCAGGCCTCGCAATCGAATTTGCGGGCCGCCGAGGAGCCGAGGTCGCCTGCGGCGATGTCGATCACCCGGTAGGGCACCTCGATCGCGGCCAGCATCTGCCGCTGCCAGCCCAGCAGCCGCTCGTGCTCGGCCTCGGCCTCTTCCGGCGTGCAGTAGACGAAGCCCTCGACCTTGTCGAACTGGTGCACCCGGATGATGCCGCGGGTGTCCTTGCCGTAGCTGCCCGCCTCGCGGCGGAAGCAGGACGACCAGCCGGCGTAGCGCAGCGGCCCGCCCGACAGGTCCAGGATCTCGCCCGAGTGGTAACCGGCCAGCGGAACCTCCGAGGTCCCGACGAGATAGAGGTCGTCGGCCTCGACGCGGTACACCTCGTCGGCGTGCGCCCCGAGGAATCCGGTGCCGGCCATGATCTCGGGGCGCACCAGCACCGGCGGGATCATCAGGGTGAAGCCGTTCTCCACCGCGGTGCGCACCGCGAGCTGGAACAGACCGAGCTGCAGCAGCGCACCGGGGCCGGTCAGGAAGTAGAAGCGGGACCCCGACACCTTGGCGCCGCGCTCCATGTCGAACAGACCGAGGGACTCGCCGAGTTCGACGTGGTCCTTCGCGTTCTCCAGCGCCGGCGGCTCCCCCACCGTGTCGAGGACGACGAAATCGTCCTCACCGCCGGCCGGCACGCCGTCGATGATGACGTTGGAGATGGCCATGTGCGCGGCGGTGTAGGCCTGCTCGGCCTCGGCCTGCTCGGCCTCGGCGGCCTTGACCCGCTCGGCGAGCTCTTTTGCCGCGGCCAACAGTGCGGGCCGCTCCTCCGGCGAGGCCTTGCCGACCAGCTTGCTGGCCGACTTCTGCTCAGCGCGCAGGTTGTCGGCGGTCGAGATCGCCGCCCGCCGCGCGGCGTCAGCCTCGGCCAGGGCGTCGACCAGGCCAGGGTCCTCACCGCGGGCCCGTTGGGATGCTCGGACGACGTCGGGATTTTCTCGCAGCACCTTGAGGTCGATCACGGAAATACCCTACGGGGTGCCCGCGGGCCAGGCTCCAACCGCATAACGTTACAACTGCATCACTTGTCACATGGTCGGACACGCCTGTCACAATGGAGCGGATGTCCGACCAGACCCCTTCCCGCGGCTGGTGGCGGAGCCTGCAGGCCGAAGCCACGCGTCGCGCGCTGCTTCTGACCGCGCTGGGCGGTCTGCTGATCGCCGGCGTGATCACCGCGCTCCCGCAGACCGACCCGGCCAGCGGGTTGACCGCCAACTCCATCTCGTTGGGCTCACGCGGCAACGCGACGTTCGACCACGCCAAGAGCGGTGACTGTCTGAACTGGTCGGACGGCACCCCGGACTCGGCGCAGATCGTCGACTGCGCCGGTGAGCACCGGTTCGAGGTCGCCGCCTCGGTCGACATGCGCACCTTCCCCGGCAGCGAGTACGGTCCCGAAGCCGAACCGCCGACACCGGCCCGCATCCAGCAGATCAGCCAGGAGCAGTGCACCGCTGCGGTCAAGCGCTACCTGGGACCGCGCTTCGACCCCAACAGCCGTTTCACCGTGAGCATGTTGTGGTCGGGAGACAAGGCATGGCGGCAGTCCGGCGAGCGCCGCATGCTGTGCGGTCTGCAGCTGCCCGGACCCAACAACCAGCAGCTGCCGTTCTCCGGCCGGGTGGCCGACGTCGACCAGTCCAAGGTGTGGCCGCCGGGAACGTGCCTCGGCATCGATCCCGGCACCAACCAGCCGACCGACATCCCGGTCGACTGCGCCGCCCCGCACGCGATGGAGGTGACCGGAGCGGTCAACCTGGCCGAACGGTTCCCCGACGCGCTGCCGCCCGAGCCGGAGCAGGACACCTACATCAAGGACACCTGCACCAAGCTGACCGACGCCTACCTGGCCCCGATCCCGCTGCGCAACACCACCCTGACCCTGATCTACAGCACGATCTCGCTGCCGAGCTGGGCCGCCGGCAGCAAGCAGGTGTCCTGCAGTATCGGCGCCACCCTCGGCAACGGCGGTTGGTCCACGCTGCTCAACAGCGCCAAGGGCCCGCTGTTGATCAACGGCCAGCCGCCCGTGCCGCCGCCGGACATCCCGGCCGAACGGCTCAACCTGCCCCCGATCCCGATGCCTGAGCTCTCGGAGTCTTCGTCGTCGTCCTCGTCGTCGTCGAACTCGTCGTCGTCGGACTCGTCGTCGCAGCAGTCGAGCGGTTCGTCGAGTTCGGCGGGAAGTTCGTCAGGAACACAGAGCGACAGCACGTCGACGCAGCAGACCGAGCACATGCCGGCGCCGGCCGCCGCGCCTGAGCCCGCCGCACCGGCTCCGGAACCGGTACCGGCTCCGGGTGCTCCGTTGCCGCCCGCTCCTGCCCCGGAAGTGCTGCCGCCGCCTCCGGCGCCGCTCTTCCCGCCGCCGCCCGCCCCGCCGGCTGACCCGGCAGCGCCTGCACTCCTTCCGCCGCCGGGGCCCTAGTCCCGTGGCCGTGCGGATGAGCCATCAGCGGTTCGACGAGCTGGTCGGCGACGCCCTCGACCTCATCCCCCCGGAGTTGGCCGCGGCGATCGACAACGTCGTGATCCTGGTCTCCGACCGGCACGACGAGGAACCCGACCTGCTCGGGCTCTACGAAGGCGTGGCGTTGACGGAGCGGGATTCCTGGTACGCCGGTTCGCTGCCCGACACCATCACGATCTACCGCGGCGCGCTGCTGGAGATTTGTGAAACCGAGGAGCAGGTCGTCGACGAGGTCGCCATCACGGTGATCCACGAGATCGCCCACCACTTCGGCATCGACGACGACCGGTTGCACGAATTGGGTTGGGCCTGAAACCCGTTGCGGCCGGGCGCGGCAGCCGTGAGCTGTCGGTCCCGGATGCTATGAACGGAACATGACCACACCGTGCCGCGCCTGTCAGGCAGGTCTGGAGCACTGCCACGGGGCCCTCATCCATCACGCCTATCAGCGCGACGAATGCACCGAGCCCGACTGCTTCTCCGCTGCCGCCGCACATGACGTGCACCTCGACTGCAGCAGCGTCGGATGCGTCTGCGACGAGGTGATGTCCGGACTGCGGTCAGCCCATCGGGTCGGTTGACCGGCCGGGATCGGTGACCACGGCCGGCTCCGGCCCGAACGGCGGCGTCAGCACGCCCCACTGCACACAACTCCAGCGGCCCGCCCCCTCCGGCGCCAGAATCACCGCCTCGGTGTTGGCCAGGTGGTGGTCGACGGCGAAGTCGCTGGCCACGTCGGACAGCAGCGCCCCGATCAACCTGATCGCCGCACCGTGGCTGACCACCACGATGTCCTCGCGCCAGGTGTCGTGATCGAGGTACTCGGCGCGCAACGCGTCGAGGACCGGCACGTAGCGGTCGAGCACGTCGCGTCCCGACTCCCCGCCCGGCATGGCGACGTCGAGTTCGCCGCCGTGCCATCGCCGGTAGATCGCGTTGAACTCGTCGTGGGCCTCGTCGTCGTTGCGGTTCTCCAGCTCTCCGACCTGCACCTCGTGGATGCCGTCCAGCGCGCGGGCACCGACCCGCGCGGACGGACTGATCACTTGGTGGATCTCCGAGGCCGTCTGCACGGCGCGCGTGGCGATGGAATGCGCCACGATGCCGGGACGACGCGACAGCCCCCGGCCGAACGTGCGGGCCTGTTCGCGGCCCAGCTCGGTCAGCTCCGCTCCCGGCGGCAGGGTGTCCAACCGCCGATCCACGTTGCCGCGCGACTGGCCGTGCCGCACCAGCACCAGACGGCCGCTCACGACACACCGTCCCGTAATCCGCGCAGCCACGCCGCGGCCTCGTCGAGCGACGGTGGTGCGGCGCCGACGGGCTTTCCGGTGGGCCACGAACCCAGGTAGCGCACGTCGGCGCAACGCCGGTGCAACGCACGCATGGCCTCGGCGACCGACTCGTCGTCGATGTGCCCGACGAAATCCAGGAAGAAGATGTACGTGCCCATCTCGGTGCGCGTCGGTCGGGACTCGATCCGGGTCAGGTCGATGTCGCGGATGGACAGCTCGGTCATCGCCGAGACCAACGCCCCCGGCACGTTGTGCAGGCGCAGCACCACCGACGTGCGGTCGGCCCCGGTGCGCGCCGGCGGCGGCCCCGGGGTTCCGACGAGCGCGAACCGGGTTCGGGCGTTGGCCTCATCGACGATCCCGGCTGCCAGTTCGGTGAGCCCGTAGCGTTGCGCGGCCAGCGCGGTCGTCACGGCGGCGTCGGCGCGTCCGGCGGCGACGTCCTGCGCCGCGGCCGCATTCGAATTCGCCGGTACCAGTTGACTTTCCGGCAGGTGCTCGGCCAGCCAACGCTTGACCTGGGCGGCGGCCACGGGGAACGCGGCGATCGTGCGCGGTTGCTCGCCGTCACGCTGCGGAGCGGCGGCGATGGTGAAGCACACGTCGAGGGTCAACTCGGCGTAGATCTGCAGCGGGGTGCCGTCGGCGAGGCTGTCGAGCGTCGGTAGCACCGAGCCGTCGATCGAGTTCTCGATCGGCACGCACGCGAAGTCGGCCTCGCCGCTGCGCACCGCCGCCAGAGCGGCGGGGGTGGTGTCCTTGGCCAGGGGCTGCACGCGCGCCGAGGACGTTCCGCCGGGGATCAGTCCGTCGGCCTCGATGGCGCGCAGCGCAGCCTCGGTGAAGGTCCCTTCGGGTCCGAGATAGGCGATGCCGGGCACCGCAACAGCCTATCGGTCGGCTGCGGTAATCCCATTCCGCTGCGAGGAAGCCCTTGCATCACGCCCGCCCGCCTAGTTAAGTTAGGCAAACCTTACCAAGAGAAAGGCGGCGTGATGGCTTCTTCAGCACCGACGACGGCCGAGCGGATCCGCAGCCTGTGCGCACGAACGTGCGGCGCGATCATCGCGGTCGAAGGACTCGACCCCACCCCGACGCCCGTGCACCACCTGCTCAGCGACGGATCGTTCGCGATCACCGTTCCGGTCGGCGACGTCCTCAACGGCTTGGTGGTCTCGGCCGGACACGCAGGGGTGCAAGCAGTCCTCGAGATGACCGACTATGCGCCGCTCCCCCTACGCGAACCGGTGCGTTCACTGGTGTGGATTCAAGGCCGGTTGCGCGCGGTACCCGACGGCGAAGTGTCCGCGCTTCTCGACCTCATCGCCGCGGCCGACCCCAATCCTGCTCTGCTGCAGGTCAATCCGGGCCAAGACGACGAACACCGGGTGGCGTTGATGCGGCTGGAGATCGAGTCGGTCGTGGTGGCCGATTCCACCGGCGCCGAGTCGGTTCCACTGTCGGTGCTGCTCGGCGCGCGCCCCGACCCGTTCTGCGCCATGGAGTCCTGCTGGCTGCAGCACATGGAGTCGGCTCACCGCGACATCGTCGACCGTCTCGCGGCCCGACTGCCCAGCTCGCTCAGGCGTGGCCGCGTCCGCCCCCTGGGCCTCGACCGCTACGGCGTGCAGCTGCGCGTCGAGAGCGCCGACGGCGACCATGACGTGCGGCTGCCGTTCACCAAGCCGGTCGACGACGTCTCCGGACTCAGCCAGGCCATCCGAGTATTGATGGGGTGCCCCTTCCTCAACGGTTTGCGCGCCCGCGGGGTCTAGCGTTGCTGCGGTGAGCGGCACCCTCGACGATCTCGACGGCGGCGCGCGACGCGCCCTGCGTATCGAAGTGGCCGTCGTCTTGACGGTCACCTTCGCGCTCAGCGCCTACACCGCGCTGCTGCGTCTCATCGAGGGCGTGCTGATCGGGCTGTCGGACCAGACGGTCGCGGTCAACCCGCGCCGCTCGTCGTTCGACCTGATCGATCTCGGCCTGAACCTGGCCTCGCTGTTCCAGCTGCTGGCCTGGGGCGCCCTGGCGGTGTACCTGCTGTGGCGCAGCGGTCTCGGCCCGGCTCGCATCGGCTTGGGCGTGATCCGTTGGCGCGGCGACGTTCTCGGCGGGGTCGGTCTGGCACTGCTGATCGGCGTCCCCGGACTGGCGCTCTACCAGATCGCCCGCATCCTGGGCCTGAACGCCTCGGTCGCGGCTGCCGAACTCAACGACACCTGGTGGCGGATCCCCATGCTGCTGCTTTTGTCGTTCGGCAACGGCTGGGCCGAGGAAGTGATCGTCGTCGGCTTCCTGTTGACCCGATTGCGCCAACTCCGGGTCAACCCGTGGGTCGCGCTGGTGGTGTCGAGCCTGCTGCGCGGCGCCTACCACCTGTACCAGGGATTCGGCGCCGGACTGGGCAACGTCGCGATGGGACTGGTGTTCGGTTACGTATGGCAGCGCACCGGCCGGCTGTGGCCGTTGATCATCGCGCACACGCTGATCGACGCCGTGGCATTCGTCGGTTACTCGCTGCTGGCGGGGCAACTGGGTTGGCTGCGCTGATCCGACTAACCTCTGTCTGTGACCGGAGCAGGACCACCGGACCGGCGACGTGAACCGCCGCACGTGATTCGGCGCGACCCGAATCACCGTCCGGTGTGGCCGCCCAACCCGCCGACGCCACCACGGCGAGCCGTGAATCCGACCCAGCGGCGGGCCGGCCGGGATAGTCGGTCAGCGCGGTGACCCGCTGCAGCGACAGGTCGATCCACACGGCGGCGGCGACCGTCGCGGTGACCAGCACCAGCAGCATCGCAAGGATG
>NZ_JBNMQU010000020.1:0-35574 GCF_050205565.1 Mycobacterium sp. SMC-4
CCTCGTCCGCAACCGCCCCGCCGGCAGCCACCCAGACCGCAACCGCCCCGGCAGCAACCGCCCAGACCGCAACCCGCCGGACCGCAGCGCCGCCGACGTCGCCGCTGGCCGCACGTCATCCTTGCGATGCTGCTGGTGCTGGTCACCGCGACGGTCGCCGCCGCCGTGTGGATCGACCTGTCGCTGCAGCGGGTCACCGCGCTGACCGACTATCCCGGCCGGCCCGCGACGGGAGCCGGAACCACCTGGCTGCTGGTCGGGTCGGACAGCCGCAGCGACCTGACCCCCGAAGAGCAGGCCGCGCTGACGACCGGCGGTGACCTGGGCGCCAGCCGCACCGACACGATCCTGCTGGTCCACCTTCCCGGACTCGGGGCGTCGGTCCCGCCGACGGTGGTGTCGATCCCCCGCGACTCGTACGTCGAGATCCCGGGCTACGGCAGCGACAAGATCAACGCCGCGTTCTCCCTGGGCGGGGCCGCACTGCTGACCCAGACCGTCGAACAGGCCACCGGACTGCGCATCGACCGCTACGCCGAGATCGGCTTCGGCGGGTTCGCCCGCCTGGTCGACGCCGTCGGCGGGGTCACGATCTGTCCCGCCGAACCGATCAACGATCCGCTGGCCGGAATCGACCTGGCCGCCGGCTGCCAGCACGTCGACGGCGCCACCGCGCTGGGCTTCGTCCGCAGCCGCGCTACACCGCGCGCGGACCTCGACCGCATGGTCAATCAGCGCCGGTTCGTCTCGACGCTGGTGCAGCGGGCCGCCAGTCCCACGGTGTTCCTCAACCCGCTGCGCTGGTACCCGATGGTGCGTGCAGTCGCCGACACGCTCACCGTCGGCCAGGGCGAGCATGTCTGGAACCTGGCGCGACTGGCGTGGACACTGCGCGGCGACGTCACCACGGTCACCGTCCCGATCGGGGAGTTCAGCGTCAACGGGTCCGGCGCCATCGTGGTGTGGGACGAGCAAGCCGCCGCGGCGCTGTTCACGGCGTTGGCCCAGGACATCGAACTACCGCAATCGGTCCTCGACGCCGGCCCCTGACCAGTCAGCAAACGAATTACACGTGTTGTAGTACGCGTCACACAGGCAATCCTTAGTTAGGCGAACCTTCACTTATTTAGGCTCACCTTCGATGACAATGCCCTCTGACCTGCTCTATTTTGTAGACATGACCACGACAGACGCACTGGACACGAAGTTTCACAGCCTCCTGCAAGACCAGGTGCGCAGCGAACTCGGGGCGTCGCAGCAATACCTCGCGATCGCCGTGCATTTCGATGCCGCCGACCTGCCGCAATTGGCCAAGCTCTTCTACCGGCAGTCGGTCGAGGAACGCAACCACGCGATGATGCTCGTGCGCTACCTCGTCGACCGCGGCGTGCCCGTCGAGATCCCGGCGATCGACCCGGTCCGCAACGCGTTCGACACACCGCGCGACGCCTTCGGTCTGGCCCTGGAGCTCGAGCGCGCCGTCACCGACCAGTTCGGCCGCCTGGCTGCCACCGCCCGCGACGAGGGCGACTACCTGGGCGAGCAGTTCGTGCAGTGGTTCCTCAAGGAGCAGGTCGAGGAGGTCGCGTTGATGACGACCCTCGTCCGCGTCGCCGAACGTGCCGGCGCCGACCTGTTCGATCTCGAGACGTTCGTGGCTCGCGAGATCGACACACCATCGGCGGACCCGACGGCGCCGAAGGCCGCCGGCGGAGCGCTCTGATCTACGACTGATCGGCGCCGGTCGGGCTCAGTCCCGGCCGGCGCCGGTCAATCCGTCCTGCAGCCAGGCTTTCGTCCGGCCCGGGTGGTTCGTCGCGATCCAGCCGACCCCCAGGTCCCGGCAGTACTGCACATCCTCGTAGTGGTCGACGGTCCAGCAGTACAGCGCGCGGCCCTGCGCCGCGGCACGATCCACCAGTTCGGGATGCTCACGCAGCGTCGCGATCGACGGTCCCACCGCGGTGGCGCCGACGGTCGTGGCGGCGCTGCCGCCCAGATAGCGTGACGTCTCCCCCAACAGCACCGTCGGCAGCAGCGGCGCGGCGCGCCGGATCCGCCACACCGCGGCCGCCGAGAAGGACATCACCACCGCCCGCGACATATCCGCCGACAGCGGCGACGCAATGCCGTAGCGGTGCAGCAGCGCCAGTACCTTGCTCTCGACGAGCGCGCCGTAGCGGACGGGGTGTTTGGTTTCGATGAAGATCTTGACCGGACGATTCCAGTCGAGCACCAGCGAGACCAGATCGTCGAGGGTCAGCAGGCCCGTGTCGCCGTGGCTGCCGTCGGCGCGCCAACTCGGATGCCACGCCCCGTAATCCAACTCCCGCAATTCGTCCAGCGTCATCTCGCTGACCAGTCCGGTACCGGTGGAGGTGCGGTCCAGCCGCCGGTCGTGGACACACACCAGATGTCCGTCGCGGGTCAGACGCACATCGCATTCCACCCCGTCGGCTCCCTCTTCGAGAGCCCGCTCGTAGGCGGCGCGGGTGTGTTCGGGCAGATCCGCCGAGGCGCCGCGGTGGGCCACCACGAACGGGTGGCCGCCACCGGCCTGGGCAGAACTCATGGACCTATGCTGCCGGGTTCCGGTCTCGGGTCTCAACCGCCGCGCCGTCCTCCACTTCATCGGCGCTGTCCTGTTCGCGGTCGGGGACCGCGACGGGCACCCACCGCCTGGTGGGCCGCTCCACCGGCTGCCGTTCGAACCCGAGGAAGACCTGCAAGGCGAGCACCACCGTCGCGATGGCGAACAGATAAGCCACGATGGAGGTCACGGTGTTGTCGGCGATGCCCTGCGGGTCGGTGGTGAAGCTGGTGGCGATCGCGAAGATGGACACCGCCGTGCTGGCCACCCAGGCCAACGACCACAGCAGGATGGGCCCCCGCATCCACCGCTGTCGCGCTTCTGCGGCGGCGAGCTCGATCACGAACACCGGTGCCCACGCCAGGTTCACCACCGGGATCAGGCAACCCGCGCGCAACGACCACGGCGAGCGTGGATCCTGCTGCCCCAGATGGGCATAGGCGGCAGCCCGCCGCGCGATCAGCCAATTGGTCAGCACCACCGCGCAGGCCACGATCATGAACGCGGCGACCACACTGAGGGCGACTCCGCCCCACGTCGCCGCGGCCGCCACCCACGGGTTCAACAGCACGGTGCGATTGATGATCAGCAGGATGTAACGCACCAGGTGCGCGAACGCGGCGGCGCCGAGCACCGCCATGGTGGTGACGAGGGTCATGTGGACGACGGTGGCCGACGGTCCGGACCGTACCTGCTCCTGCGGGGTCGGGGCATCGAAGTGCTCGACCAGGCCCCACCGCGGAATGGTCGAATAGCGCGGCGTCGGCCCGAGGTCACGGCGCCTGCGACGCGGTGGCGGAGGGGCGCCCGGACGTACCGCGACCCACCGGAAGCCGGTGGGCAGCGACGGCGCCGGACGACCGGTCGCCCGAGAGGTTCCCTGGGGCGGTCCCCACCCGCTCGCCGGGGCGGATCCCGTCGGCGCCAGCAGGGTGCCGCGGCATCGCGGGCACCAGACCCGCTGCCGGTCGCGCACGTTCCACCGCGTCCCGCACTGGGAACACACTTGGATCATCGCACCAGGATAGAGCGGCGGCGCGACGCGGCGACCGCTCAAACCGTGCCCACAGCGCCGCTGTCGGTGACCACCGGGCGTCCGGCACCGGCCCAGGCCAGCATCCCGCCCGCGACGTTGATCGGTTCGAACCCGTGCTGCGCCAGGTACTGCGCCACGCGCTGGGAACGTCCACCGACGTGGCAGACCACGAACAACCGGGCGTCCCGGTCGATTTCGTCGAGTCGGGCGGGGATGTCGCCCATGGGGATGTGTCGGGCTCCCGGCGCGTGCCCACGGCGCCATTCGTCGTCCTCGCGCACGTCGAGAAGCACGACCGAGGCATCGAATGTGGTCGGCACGTCGCCGATCTGTGCCTGCGGAACACCTGCGTCATCTGGCCCGTTCATGCGCCCCATGCTGGCACGGCGGCGTGGTCCAGACCACATTCGGCGGTCAGCAATTACGACCCGGGCCCGGATCTATCCACAGTTTCCACAGGTTCATCCACAGGCAGATGCCGCTGATCAAATCCACCACCGCCGGTCACAGGCGTCGCGCGGGTGACGCACTGTGGATAACGACAAACCGACGGGGTCAGTGTTTGCACAGCCCTCCAAAGAGCTGAGCGAAATCGCTCGCTAGGCTAAGCAATCAGTGGCCCGTGGTCCCGGCGTTTCCCAGATTTTCGGTCAGCGAACAATTGGGGTTATGATCGGCGTCACACAGGTCCTCTGTGATAGATCTCACTGAATCTCAGTAACCGGGGGAGGCAGGCAAGCGTGCAGGTGAGGAGCTTCTGATGTCGTCATCGACGGGTTCGGGATCCGCATTCCCGCCATCGGAGTGGCAGTCCTCCTCGCGCGCCTACACCCGCAGTCAGCTGATGGCGCTTCTGCGGGCCGGCGTGATCGCCCTGGTCCTGCTGGCCGTTTTGGCCCTGATCATCCTCTTCTGAACCCGCCCGGTCCGACCAGCACCACCCGGGATCCCCGGACCGCCAGCACCACTCGATAGCTGCCGGCCACGGGCACCGGTCCGAAGCGACGCGAGTCCGTCACCCCCGGCGCCGACGAATTGTCCGACCTCGCCTCGAACATCGCCCCGGCTGCCGTCTCTCGCACGTCGCCGACGCGCTTGACCAGATACATCGAGCTCCCCCGCGGGTCCGGGAAGACGCGCACCTGCCCCGGCTTCGCGACGCCGCACCGCACTGCCAGCAACCCGTCCCCCGGTTGCAGCGCCGGCAGCATCGAGTGCTCGACGACGACGAATCGACGGACCGGCCAGCATGATCGGAGCCCATGGTGCCACCGCACGACCAAAGGGTAAGTTAGGGACATGCTGCATCGACTGTTCAACAACGCGACCCCCGCCCACGCACACTGCGACTTGTTCTGCGGTGTCTACGATCCCGCGCAGGCCAAGATCGAGGCGCTGTCCTGCTTGAAGACGATCCAGAAGTATCACGACTCCGACGACGAGCACTTCAAGACGCGCGCCATCATCATCAAGGAACGCCAGGCCGGCGAGGTCAAGCATCACCTCACCGTGCTGTGGGCCGACTTCTTCACTCCGGAGCACTTCGAGCAGTTCCCGAACCTGCATCAGCTGTTCTGGGAGGGCGTCAAGGGCGCCGGTGACATCAAGAAGTCGCTCGACCCCGCGGTCGCCGAGAATGTCATCAAGATCATCGACCAGATCGCCGACATCTTCTGGCAGACCGACAAGGGCAAGCAGATGGGCGTCTACCCCCCGTCCTGAGGTCCACACCCTCTTCGTCGAACCCGGCTCGGTCTTGCGACCGAGCCGGGTTTGTTTGCATTAGCACTCAAATCCTCTTGCGTGCCAGCAGGGATCTACCGCATTCTGAGCCGATCGACCCATAGTCGTGTCGGGCATTTGGCGCACCAGGATGCCGGGAGGCGAAAGTGGATTTCGGGTCCAGTCGGGCGATCGGGATCGCCCCGTTCCATTCTCGTGGGTCCCTGAAGGGGTTCGTGGTCTCCGGACGTTGGCCGGACTCCACCAAGGAGTGGGCACAACTGTTGATGGTTGCGGTGCGCATCGCTTCCCTGCCCGGATTGCTTTCCACGACAACGATATTCGGCGCACGCGAGGAGCTGCCTGACGATCCCGAGCCGGGCACCGTCGGGCTGGTGGTCGCCGAAGGGCCGGTGGTCGGCGAATCCGCTGTGGCCCCGGGTCATTTCGCCCAGTGCCAGCCGCCGGCGCTGCTGATGCTGCACCCGCCGTCGGAGACGACACCGTCACTGCCCGAGTGCAACGGCGCGGCATCCGGATGCGTACTCCTGCCGGGCTTGCCGCACCTGGGCCTGGAACATCGTGCGGCGTGGGTGGAAGCCGAGGCCGACGGCACGGTGACGTCGATGGTCAGTCGCGTGGGAGTGGACCCGATCAGTCATCCCGACACCGCGGTCCTCGCGATGTTGCTTGCCGCATAAGGGCTTTCGAATCGCTTGATTCGGGCTCCTGAACAGGTATTTCGGCGACCCGAAATCACGCCGCGCACTGGCGATCTCACGCGACAGTGGTTAGGGTCGGTTGAGTAAGCGAAGGGGAGTAGCCCCCAATCGTCGAGTCGACATACTGGCGCAAGCCCGGCCGGCGAACCACCCACCGTGGTGGGCGAGACCTTCGACCGAAGCCTGACAGGACCGCTTCTCCTGTCGGCGGAGTGTCGAAAGGTCGTGCATGCTCTCTGCCATTCTCGTCAGCCTCGCGGTCGTCTTCGTCGCCGAGCTCGGCGACAAATCGCAACTGATCACCATGACGTACTCGCTGCGTCACCGGTGGTGGGTGGTGCTGTCCGGGGTCGCCGTGGCCGCGATGCTCGTCCACGGACTTTCGGTGACGATCGGTCACTTTCTGGGCATGACGCTGCCGGAGCGCCCCATCGCATTCGCCGCCGCGATCGCCTTCCTGCTCTTCGCGGCCTGGACCTGGCGGGAAGGCCGCGAGGACGACGACGACGAACCGCGGGTCATCGAGCCGCGCTTCGTCGTCTTCGCGATCATCTCGTCATTCGTCCTGGCAGAACTCGGCGACAAGACCATGCTGGCGACCGTCGCGCTGGCCAGCGACCGGCCCTGGTTCGGCGTCTGGATCGGGGCCACCCTGGGCATGGTGGCCGCCGACGGCGTCGCGATCGCGGTCGGCGCGCTGCTCCACAGGCGGCTGCCCGACCGGTTCCTGCACGGCATGGCCAGCGTGTTGTTCCTGATCTTCGGGCTCTATCTGCTGTTCGACTCCGCTCTCGGACTGCCCCGTGTCGCGATCGGTGTCACGGCCGCGACCGCCGCCCTCGCGGCCGCTGTGGGTGTCCTCACATGGCTGCGACACCGTCGAAGTTCGTCACCGACGCAAAGCGATTCCGACACCTGTCGGTCCGCCACTGGCTACTGACAGTTTTGCTGCCTGCGCGTTTCCCGTTCCCGTCGCGAGTTTGCCGCCCGACATGGCGTGAAGCCTGGTCAGAGGCGTGTCGGCGGCCAGTTGGAGCTGGCCTCTCAGCAAATTCTAAGGCGGCTGTTTGCCTCGTTATGCGGGATTGCCGGGTCCCGACTCGGCCCCTGGTCGGGCCGACCGCGAGCAACTGCCGCAACGCCAGTCACAACGGACCCGTTATTATTTGCCTAGCTGCACCTCGCATCGAGCGTCTGAGGTGCATTCGGCGACGTCGTTGACACCACAGCGGCGTCCAGCTGCGGATACCGGAGGAACATTTCCACCGTTTGCACTTGGTTGTCGACCTAACAGTCGCTACCATAATCAGCAAATACGCCGCCCTTGATACCCGCTCGCCTTTTTGTGGAGGTCAACCCGATGAGCAACACGTTTGCCGCTCGCTTGAATCGCTTGTTCGACACCGTCTACCCGCCAGGACGTGGCCCGCATACGTCTGCCGAGGTGATCGCCGCGCTCAAGGCCGAGGGCGTCACCATGTCTGCGCCGTACCTCTCGCAGCTGCGTTCCGGCAACCGGACCAATCCGTCGATGGCGACGATGGCCGCGCTTGCCAACTTCTTCCGCATCAAACCGGCGTATTTCACCGACGACGAGTACTACGAGAAGCTCGACAAGGAGCTGACGCTGCTCGCGGGCATGCGTGACGAAGGCGTGCGCCGGATTGCCGCACGCACCGTCGGACTGTCCCCGGAAGCCAAGCAGGACCTCGTGGAGAAGGTCGACGAGCTGCGTCGACGCGAAAATCTCGATTAGCTCGGATCAGCTCGGCTGCGACAAGGGCGAACGTGACGCCCTCGGCGTTCCGCGCTTGTCGTCGCTACGGTCGAGCTTGCGGTATTGACGGGCGATCTCCAGGATCCATTCACGGTCCGAGTAGTTGGGCGGCTGACGTAACCATCCGAGCCCTGGGAACCCCCGGTGCTCCGGGTCATCGCGACCCTCATGAATCCACGCGGCGATCGCCGCGGCCTGCTCACTCGCCGGCACGCCGGGCTCCTCGTCCCGCGAATCGCCGTCGTCGGAGGAAGATCCCAGCCGGCGCGCACCTTCAGCAGCGGTGGCCTCGAGATACAGCGCGTCGGAGATCAACGACATCCGCTCGGCCACCCGGAAGACCAGCGGGCCGCGCGGACGCACACCGATCCCGACGTCGGGGTGCCGGCGCCCCAGCTCGTCGAGCAGGGGCTGGATGATCCGCAGTTCCCGCCGCGCGCCGAACCAATCCTCGAGGCTGGGCAGCAGCGCTCCGGCGGCGACGGTCAGCATGGCGATGCTCAACAGTGTCGCGCCGGCACCGACACCCACCGGTCCCGAGGTGCCGACCGCGCGCATCAGGAAGAACGCCAGCGCCAGCGCGATCAGCACGATGCCGATGGTGAAGACGAACAGCGCACGACCCCGCCGCGTCCGGTTGGAGTGGCGCAGCCCGGCCCACACCACCAGGCTCAACGCGAGCAGCACGTAGAGCAGCGGCAGCAGCCACGACCACGACATGCCCTCGCCGCCGAGGGTGAGCCGCAGGTATTCCTGCGGTGCCATCTCCTCTTGTCGGCCGTCCGCCAGGAAAACCGCCATGCTCGCGGCCGCGACGACCGCCGCGACGCCGTACTGGGCCACCGCGATCCTGCGGGCGACCCCGGGACTGCGGACCGACGACACGCTGGTGATCATCACGCAGCTGCCGGCCGCGCAACCGATCAGTGCAATCTGGGTGAAGCCCATCGAGATGTTGGGCCAACCGAGCGCAGTATCGATGAACAGCGTCAACGGCTGCCAGTTCAGCGCCGCGACCGCACCCAGGCTGCCCAGCGCGACGATCATTGCCGTACTCACCAGGGACTGCTTGTTGACCAGAGCCCACCCGATGCGCAGTCCGGTGGCCAGCCCGAGAAGCCCGGCGATGATCCAGACGATCAACCAAACGCCTCTCCGAGGCGTACCTGCACGATCGAGGACCGGTCGGACGGCAGCCGTCCCAGCCGGTAGATGAGCAGCGCCGCGAAGTCCTCGGCCTCCTGCTCCTGGTCCTCGCCGGCAGGTCCCATGCAACCGGTGCGCTGATTGAGCATGTAGCCGATCAGGTCGGAGGTCGCCAGCTCGGTGTTCTCCCGCGCGGCTTGCACCACCGGGATGCCTTCGTGTCCGAGTACCAGGTGCCCGAGCTCGTGGGCCAGGGTGCGATCCCAGGCCGGGAGGCCTTCCTGGATGAGGAAGACGTCGCGGTCGGAGTACTGCCGCCACTGTCCGCACACTCCGGCCGGCAGTTCGGCGGTGGTGAGCTCGATGGGACGGCCCCGGTCGTTGCTGACCGCCTCCACCAGTCGTGGCAACGTGATCTCGCCCTGCCGGGGGGCCAGGTTCAGCACCTCACTGACCGCGCGGGTCACGCGCCGGCTAGCAGGCATCGACCCCCCTTTCTCGGTCCAACTATGCGCCCCCCTGGTGCTCTGGGTAGGCGATTTCGGTCAGTTCATCGGTCCGGTGACAGGTCGGACGGCGACCGCCCGCGCCGCCTTGGCCTGGCGATATCCGACCAGTCCTCCCGCGCCGGTCAACACCAGTATTCCCGCCACACCGGGCAGTGCCACCGCAGCGATCTGCGGTAATCCTGCACTGCGCAGGTAGTCGGGGTAGCCGACGCGGTGGGACGTCGCCGACGCCGGGGCATTGCTCACCGCCGCCGGAGGTTCGGGCGCGCGTCCGGCACGCGGAGGCGGGGCGGCCGGCCGTGCCGGCGGCGCCTCCGGACGTGGCGCTGCGCCCGCGGACCCGCCCGGGCGGGGAGCGACGACCCCGGGGACCACCGGCAGCACGGGCACCGCGATGGGCGCGCCGACCGGCGCGCTCACCGGGAGGCTGACGCCGGGCACGACGTCCACGATGTCGGGCACTGCCGGGTCGCCCAGCTGTGGCGGAACACGCGGCGGTGCCTGCG
Organism: Mycobacterium sp. SMC-4; assembly: GCF_050205565.1. Taxonomy (GTDB): domain Bacteria; phylum Actinomycetota; class Actinomycetes; order Mycobacteriales; family Mycobacteriaceae; genus Mycobacterium. The sequence continues at coordinate 10,009 of NZ_JBNMQU010000020.1, forward strand.
GCGGTTCAAAGGTCCAGCCCGGCAGGACGGTGTTCGGCCAGCCGCCGTCAGACGAGGATTCCAGGTCGTCGTGGCCACGGTCGGGAAGTCCGATCCCGCAGTCGGGCTCGCGCCGGTGGCAGCGGGGGCGCGGCTCGTCGCGCTGGTGTCCGGGGACGCGTGCGGCATGCCGGCGCTCGCTCAAGGAATCTCTGACCTCGTCACCGGGAGCGGGTCGCGGGTCGGCACCGGCGGTGCCGACGCCGGTCATGGCGAGCAACGCGAGAAGGATCGCCGCACCGAAGCGTGCTCGCGAACCCACGACGTCACCGACCTTCCGAGGGGAAGCCATTCATCCAGATGTGTGTCGTCGATTCTCGCACGCCTGGTTTGCTGAGGGAAGCTCGTCGGGGGCCGTCGAGGGGACAGGCGTCCCGGTTGCGCGGCGAACGATAATGTTGGCTGCGTCTCCCGCCGACTCACGCGGAGACGTCGACGAAACGACCGGGAGGCTGCAGGGATGGGTCTTTTCAAACGCAAGTCCCGCGCTACCCGCAAGGCCGAGGCTCGTGCCATCAAAGCCAAGGCCAAGCTCGAGGCGCGCTTGTCGGCCAAGAACGAGGTTCGCCGGTTCAAGGCCGAGCAGAAGGCGCAGTCCCGGGCTCTGGCCGCACAGTTGAAGGCGCAGCGGAACAGCGACCGCACCGCCCTGCGCGTCGCCGAGACCCAGCTCAAGGCCGCACGTGAAGGCGGGTTGCTCTCGCCGAGCCGGATCCGCCGCGTGTTGACGGTGACGCGGCTGCTGGCCCCGGTCGCGGTGCCGCTGGTGTACCGGGCGTCGATCGCCGCGCGCGGCCTGGTCGACGAACGCCGCGCCGACCGTCTGGGCGTTCCGCTGAGCCAGTTGGGCCAGTTCTCCGGGCACGGCGCGGGATTGTCGGCGCGTATCGCCGGGGCGGAGCAGTCCGTCCGGCTGCTCAGCGACAAGAAGCCCAAGGACGCCGAGACGCGGCAGTTCGTCTCGGCGATGACCGACCGGCTCGGCGAGCTGGCCGCGGCGGTCGCGGCCGCCGAGAACATGCCGTCGGCGCGCCGCCGGGCCGCCCACGCGGCGATCTCCGAGCAGCTCGACGGAATCGACGCCGACCTGATGGCGCGTCTCGGGGTGGCCTGATCGATGTGAGCGCGGTGAGGTTCCTGCTCGGCGGACTGCTTGCCGCCGTCCTGCTGATCGGTGCCGGTGTCCAGGCGGGCAGTGTGTGGGCCCACGCGACGTTGATCGCGGCCGACCCCGCTGCCGACAGCGAGGTGGCGGTCGCGCCCACCCGGGTCAGCGCGACGTTCAACGAAGAGATGCAGGCGCAGTTCGCGGCCATGACGGTCGTCGGGCCCGACGGACAGCAGTGGGCTGACGGTGACCCCGTCGTCGACGGCGCGGTGATCAGCGTCGGCGTCCGGGCGGGTGCTCCTGCCGGCGAGTTCACGGTCAACTACCGCGCCACCTCGGCCGACGGGCACGTGGTGAGCGGCTCGTGGTCGTTCCGCGCGGCGGGCACCGCCATCGCGCCGGCACCGGAGACGTCGGTGCCGGAGGGCCGGGAGCCGGCGGTCGAACCTGTGACCGGTGACGGCACCGATGGCGGCGGGATGCCGGTGTGGCCGTTCGTCGCCGGGGCGGTGGTGCTGGTCGCGCTGGGCGCAGTGTGGGCGGTTCGGCGCCGCCGGTGACCCGAGGTCGCGCGGTGGTCGGCGCGACGGCGCTCACCGCGGTGACCTGTGTCCTGGTGTGGGCGCTGGCGTATCCGGTGGTCCCGTTGTGGGCGACGGTGGTGCGCGCGGTCGCCGACGGCGCCGCGGTGGTGACGCTGGGATTGGCCGTTGTCCCCTGGCTGGACACCGACCGTCACCGCGCCGAGTTGCGTCATCGTGCGGCGGCGCCGCTGGTGATGGTCTCGGCGGTGTGGTTGACCGCCGAGTTGATGCGCGCGGTGCTGAGCGCCGCTGAGGCCGCGGGCGCGCAGGCGTGGACGGTCGGGTGGCGCACCGCCTGGGAGTTCGCGGTGTCGACGGCCGCGGGTCGCGCCGCTTTGTTGACCCTCGCGGCTGCGGCGCTGGTGATCGTCGTGGCGGTGCTGGTTCCGCCGAGCCCGCCCGCCGGCGTGGTCACCCTCGGCGCGGCAGCCGTCGGTCTGGTCGGGCACCCGCTGACCGGGCATCTGGCCCACGATCCGGTGGGCAGCCTGGCTGTGCTCGTCCACGTGCTGGCCGCCGCGCTGTGGTGTGGCGGGTTGGCGGCGGTGGTGTCGACGGTCGAGCATCGGGGCCGGTGGTCGCGGGTGCTGCCGCGGTTCTCGCAGATGTCGCTGTGGTGTGTGGTGGCGTTGCTGGTCGGCGGCAGCGTTGCTGCGGTTGTCCAGTTGGGTTCGGCCGCAGCGCTTTTCACCACCGGCTACGGGCGGATCCTGACTGCCAAGCTGGTGTGCACCGTCGTGCTGGCGGTATTGGCGTGGCGGCACCGCACCGTGTGGGTGCCGGCCGCACGCGGGCACCGCAGTCCCGCGCAGCTGTCGCGGCGACGGGCGTACGGGGAGCTGTCGGTGATGTGGGTGGCCGTCGCGGCGGCTGCGGCATTGGCCGTCGCGGGGTGAGCCGAAGAGCCTGGCATGATGGGGACCACTGCCGGGTGCAGACACTCAAAGGAGCAAAGACATGGCAGAGCAGCCGGATCGGCCCGAGGAACGGCCTGACGCCGCGACCCCGCAGCCCGACCCGCCCGCCGCGCCGGTGAAGAAGACCCCGGCCAAGAAGACTCCGGCGAAGAAGGCCCCCGCCAAGAAGGCTGCCGCGGCGAAAAAGGCACCGGCGAAAAAGGCACCGGCCAAGAAGGCGCCCGCGAAGAAGGCACCGGCGAAGAAAGCCCCCGCCGAGAAGGCTCCGGCTGAGGACGCGGTGACGTCGGCGGCCAAGGAAGCTGCCGCTCAGGCCAAATCGGCCGTGGCCACGGCCAGCAATGTGGCTTCGGCTCCGGTGGTCGCGCCGGATGACGCGGCGTCGTCGCGGGTTCCGATGACGGCGGCCGCGGTGACCGGGCTGGTCGCCCTGCTGGTGGCGCTGTTGGTGGCCCGCCGCGTCGGCAACCGCGCCGGGGACTGAGATACTGGCGCGGTGACCGTGCAACCGCGCCCCACCGCAGACCTCGTCGACGACATCGGCCCCGACGTCCGCAGCTGCGATTTGCAGCTTCGCCAATACGGCGGACGCGCGGAGTTCGCCGGCCGCATCACCACGGTGCGGTGCTTTCAGGACAACGCCCTGCTCAAGTCGGTGCTGTCCGAGCCCGGAGACGGCGGCGTGCTGGTCATCGACGGTGCCGGTTCCTTGCACACCGCGCTGGTCGGGGATGTCATCGCCGAACTGGCGCGGTCCAACGGCTGGTCAGGACTGATCGTCCACGGCGCGGTTCGCGATGCGGCCACCTTGCGCACGCTCGACATCGGTATCAAGGCGCTGGGCACCAATCCGCGCAAGAGCACCAAGACCGGTCAGGGCGACCGCGACGTGACCGTCGAGTTCGGCGGCGTGGTGTTCAATCCGGGCGAGATCGCCCACAGCGACGACGACGGGATTGTCGTCACGTCCTGATCAGGCACGTCGTCGGAGACGACAGTCAGGCAGAATTGGCCACCGGCGCACGCGTTTTGGTGAACTCCAGCGCCTGGTCGTCGACCTTGCCGCGTCGGATCACCTGGATGTCCACCAGGTAGTTCTGCTTCAGGCGCCACGGCGCTTTGGAGCCGGATTTCGGCAGCCGGTCGAGTGCTCGCTGGATGTAACCCGACGTGAGGTCCACGAACGGCAGTCGCTCGACGTCGGAGCCCGGTTCGCGCGGGACGACGGTGGTGTAGCCGTGGGTGTCCATGTACTTCAGCAACCGGCCGACGAACTCCGAGGTCAGGTCGGCCTTGAGGGTCCACGATGCGTTGGTGTAGCCGAAGGTGAAGGCCATGTTCGGGATGCCGGAGAGCATCATGCCTTTGTAGGCCACCGAGTCGGCCAGGTCGACGGGGGCACCGTTGCGCATCACATCGGCACCGCCGAAGAACTGGACGTTCAATCCTGTTGCGGTGACGATGATGTCGGCTTCGATGACCTGGCCGGACTGCAGCCGGATACCCTCGGCGGTGAACCGGTCGATCTTGTCGGTGACGACGTCGGCCTTGCCTTTGCGGATGGTCTTGAACAGATCGCCGTTGGGCGCCAAGCAGACTCGCTGATCCCAGGGCTTGTAGTCCGGGGCGAAGTGGCGGTCGTAGTCGAAGCCCTCGGGTAGGCGGCGTTCGGCCATGGTGCGCAACGCCTTTCGGAAGACGTCGGGGAACATGCGCGCGGTCTGGTACTGCGCGGTGGCCTGCAGGATCGCCTTCCAGCGCGTCGCGGCGTAGGCCACTTTCTCGGGCAGCAGCTTGTAGGCGCGCGCAGCGAAGGGATCCTTGTCGGGCAGCGCCCCGACGTAGGTCGGGGTGCGCTGCAACATCGTGACGTGACCCGCGCCGGATTCGACCAGGGCGGGGATCAGCGTGATCGCGGTGGCACCGCTGCCGATCACGACGATCTTCTTACCCTGATAGTCCAGGTCCTCAGGCCAGTGCTGCGGGTGGATCACGGTGCCGGCGAAGTTCTCGAGGTCGGGGAACTCCGGCGAGTAGCCCTCGTCGTAGTTGTAGTAGCCGCTGCACGCCCACAGGAAGCCGGTGTGGATTTCGATCTGCTCACCGTCGCGTTCGACCGTGAGCTCCCAGCGCTGGTGCTCGTCGGACCAGTTGGCGGCCAAGACCTTGTGGCCGAAGCGCATGTGCTTGTCGATGCCGTTCTCGGTGGCGGCCTCGTTGAGGTAGTTCCAGATCGAGGGGCCGTCGGCGATCGCCTGGTCGGTGGCCCACGGCTTGAAGTGGAAGCCCAGGGTGTACATGTCCGAGTCGGACCGGATGCCCGGGTACTTGAACAGGTCCCAGGTACCGCCGAGCTGCTCGCGGCGCTCGAGGATCACGTAGTTCTTGTCCGGGCAGGCCTGCTGCAGATGCCAGGCGGCACTGATGCCGGAGATCCCGGCTCCCACGATGACGACGTCGACGTACTCGGTCATGGCGCCAAGTTATCAACGCGATGTCGATGTAGTCAACACCGTGTTGAGAAAGTCGACATGATGTAAAGTCGCCGTCGTGACGATCACCAGGAACGGCCGGCCTGCACGCGGCCGCCGCACCACGCGCCCGTCGGGAGACGATCGCGAGCTGTCCATCCTGGCGACCGCCGAACGCCTCCTCGAGCAGCGCCCCCTGGCCGAGATCTCGGTCGACGACCTGGCCAAAGGCGCCGGCATCTCGCGGCCGACGTTCTACTTCTACTTCGCCTCCAAGGACGCGGTGCTGCTCACGCTGCTCGAGCGCGTCATCGCCGAGGCCGACGCCGCCCTCGACGCGCTGAAGCGGAACCCGCCCAAGGAGCGCAACGAGTTCTGGCGCGCAGGCATCGCGGTGTTCTACTCCACCTTCCGCGCGCACCGCGCGCTGGTCGGCCCGGCCGCCGCGGCCCGCTACACCAACACCGAGGTCCGCGACCTGTGGTCGGCGTTCATGCAGCGCTCCATCGACCACACGACGGGTGTCATCGTCACCTTGCGCGAGCGCGGCGAACTGCCCGACAACATGCCCGCCGACGAGCTGTCGACATCGTTGAACCTGCTCAACGAAGCCGTGATGACGGCGTCGTTCGCCGGTCAGCAACCCGCGGTGCCCGACGAGCGCGTGCTGGACAACCTCGTCCACATCTGGATGAACGCGGTCTACGGCGACACGCCCTGAGTTGTCGGCCCGGGATGCGAACATATGTTCGTGTCTTGTGACGCGACGATCCTCCACGCCGATCTCGACTCCTTCTACGCCTCCGTCGAGCAGCGCGACGATCCGTCGCTGCGTAGTCGTCCCGTGATCGTCGGCGGCGGAGTGGTCCTGGCGGCCAGCTACGAGGCCAAGGCGTTCGGGGTGCGCACCGCGATGGGCGGTCGGCAGGCGCGTGCGCTGTGTCCGCAGGCCATCGTCGTCCCGCCCCGCATGTCTGCGTACTCGAAGGCCAGCGCCGCGGTGTTCGAGGTTTTCGCCGACACCACTCCCCTGGTCGAACCGCTGTCGGTGGACGAAGCGTTTCTCGACGTCAGCGGCCTGCGCCGGGTGGCCGGTACGCCCGTGCAGATCGGTGCGCGGTTGCGTGAGCAGGTGCGCGATCGCGTGGGTCTGCCGATCACCGTCGGCATCGCCCGCACCAAGTTCCTGGCCAAGGTCGCCAGTCAGCAGGCGAAGCCGGACGGGCTGCTGCTGGTTCCTCCGGACCGCGAATTGGCGTTCCTGCATCCACTGCCGGTGCGGGCGCTGTGGGGTGTCGGCGCCAAGACCGCCGACAAGCTGCGGGTGCACGGCATCGAGACCGTGGCCGACGTCGCCGAGTTGACCGAGGCGACCTTGGCATCGTTGGTCGGCGGCGCGATGGGTCGCCAGGTCTATGCGTTGGCGCACAACATCGACCGGCGCCGCGTCGTCACCGGACACCACCGACGATCGGTCGGGGCGCAGCGCGCGCTCGGCCGCACGGGCAACACGATGTCGGCCGCCGAACTCGACGCCGTCGTGGTCAACCTCGTCGACCGGATCACCCGCCGCATGCGCGCCGCGGGCCGCTCCGGACGCACGGTGGTGCTGCGGATGCGCTTCGACGACTACGGGCGGGCGACCCGTTCCCACACCATGGCGCGGGCCACCGCGTCCACCGACGCCATCCTCACTGCGGCCCGGCAACTGGTGGCTGCCGCGCAACCACTGATCGCCGAGCGCGGGCTGACGCTGGTGGGCTTCGCGGTCGGCAACATCGACCGCGACGGGGCCGCGCAACTCGAGTTGCCGTTCGGCGCGACCACCGACACCACGAGTGTCGACGCGACCGTCGACGCGATCCGCGGCCGCTACGGCAATGCCGCACTGACCCGCGGAGTGTTGGTGGGGCGCGATCCCGGATTGGAGATGCCGATGCTGCCGGACTGAAGCCTTGACCTGAACCGAAGTTCAGGTCGTACGGTCCAGGCATGTCTCGAACACAGCTTGGCCGGTACGGATTCTCGCTCGACGTAGACGACGACGGAACGCATCTCCGAACCGCACAGACGTTGCAGGAGTTGGGATTCGGCACGTTGTGGATCAACGGCGGGCAGTTGGACCGCCTCGATCGACTGACCGATGTGTTGAAGATGACGACCACCGCCCACGTCGGGTCCGCGATCATTCCGCCGGACAGATACCCCGCAGCCGAGGTACTCGACTTGTTCCGTCGCGCCGAGGTCGGTGCGCCGGGACGGCTGGTCATCGGCTTGGGCACGTCACACCAGCCGAAACCACTGACGCGGCTGGGCCATTACCTCGACGAGCTTTGCGATGTACCGGCCGACCGAATGTTGCTGGCTGCCATGGGGAGCCACGCACTGGAGCTGGCACGGGATCGGTTCGCCGGGACGTTGCCGATGCTGTTCACCGAAGAGCACACCGCCTGGGCGCGCCGGATCATCGGAGCGGACCGGACCTTGGCAGTGGGTCTGTACGCCGTGCTCAACGAGGACCCCACCGCAGCGCGGGCCATCGCACGCGAACCGCTGACGTTCCTCACCACCATGCCTGCGTACCGGAATTCCCTTCAGCGGCAGGGCTTTTCCGCTGTCGAGATCGACAGTCTCAGCGATCACCTCGTCGACACGCTGGTGGCCTGGGGCAGCCCGCGGCGCATCCTCGACCACGCGGCCAGGCTGCACGCCGCCGGAGCCGATCACGTCCGGTTCACGGTGCTCGGCGCCGACGCGCTCGGCGCGGCGCGGATGCTGGCCGCCGAGTCCGACTAACCCGCGCGGGTCCAGGCCAGCAGCTCCTCGGCGGGCCAGGTGTTGACGATCCGCTCGGCGGGCAAGCCGGCGTCGAGGGCGCGCTGGGCGCCGTAACCCAGGAAGTCGAGCTGGCCGGGTGCGTGCGAGTCGGTGTCGATGGAGAACACGCAGCCGATGTCGCGGGCCAGGTGCAGCAGCCGTGTCGGCGGGTCGCGGCGCTCGGGGCGCGAGTTGATCTCCACCGCGGTGCCGCTGTCGCGGCAGGCGGTGAACACCTTCTCGGCGTCGAACTTCGACTCCGGGCGCATGCCGCGCCCACCGGTGACCAGCCGGCCCGTGCAGTGGCCGAGCACGTCGGTGTGCGGATTGGTCACGGCTTTGATCATGCGGCGGGTCATCGCGGACTCGTCCATGGCGAGCTTCGAGTGCACGCTGGCGACCACCACATCGAGACGTTCGAGCAGTTCGGGCTCCTGGTCCAGGGAACCGTCTTCGAGGATGTCGACCTCGATGCCGGTGAGGATGCGCATCGGTGCGACCGTCTCGCGGATCTCGTCGATGACGTCGAGCTGCTCGCGCAGACGTTCCGGGGACAGTCCGTTGGCGATCTTGAGCCGGGGCGAGTGGTCGGTGAGCGCGCAGTATTCGTGGCCGAGATCGCGGGCGGCCAGCATCATCTCTTCGATCGGCGCGGACCCGTCGGACCAGTTGGAATGCACGTGCAGATCACCGCGCAGCGCGGCGCGCAGCTCGCCGCCGCCGAGATCCTGCGCGGACTCGCGCAACTCGACCAACACGTCGGGTTCCTGACCCGCCCACGCCTGGGCGATCACCTTCGCGGTCTTGGGCCCGATCTTGGGAAGCGTCTGCCAGCTGTTGGCCGCTCCGTGGCGGTCGCGCTGCTCGTCGGTCAACGCCGCGACGACGTCGGCGGCGTTGCGGTAAGCCATCACCCGGCGCGGATCCTCACGCGCCCGATCCTTGTAGTAGGCGATCTGACGCAGCGCGGTCACCGGGTCCATGCCTTCCAGTGTGCCGGTATCCGGGCGCGGAGAACTCGTGTGTAAGACCAGCGGTATCAGCCGGCAGACCACGAAGGGTCCCGGCCGGTCAGCCCCAGCACCCGGTCGAGCAGCGGCGCGTCGTCGGGCACCGGGACCGGGGCCGCGAACAATCCTTCGACGGGCTCCTCGGCGAACGCCGACACGTGCGGCAGCAGCACCTGCAACACCCGGTCGTCGACGGTGTAGGGCAAGCCTGCGGCGACGGCGACATCCCAGCCGTGCACGACCACCTCGCTGAGCGCGATCGTGCCACCGAGTTCGGCGGGGAAGTCGACGCCTCCGGCGCGTGAGAACCCCTCCCAGGCGGTCGGCTGCCGCCACGCCTCGGCCAGTGCGGCCAGCCGCGTCGGGTACAGTTCCCGCCAACCGTCGTCGAGTTCCTCCTCCAGCTGCGGCGGCGTGTCGGTCAGTGGCCCGAACTCCTTGCGTGCGGCCGCGGTGAACGCCGGTGCCAGACGGCCGAGGTGGGCGATCAGCGCAGCGAGATCCATGTCGGAACACGGCGTCGCGGCCCGCAATTGGTGATCACCCACCTGCCCGAGCAGCGTGGCGGTACGGGCGCAGGCTTGCGTCAGATCGATCATGTCGTACAGACCGGCGCGCGCCGACGAACTCATCGGCCTACAGTCGGGGCGGTGAGATTCGCGTTCAAGACGTCGCCGCAGAACACCACGTGGAACGACATGCTCGCCGTGTGGCAGGCCGCCGACGACATCGACGCCTTCGAGTCCGGCTGGACCTTCGACCACTTCTATCCGATCTTCTCCGATCCGACGGGACCGTGCCTGGAGGGCTGGGTGACCTTGACGGCGCTCGCGCAGGCCACCCGTCGGCTGAGGGTCGGGGTGCTCGTGACCGGCATCCACTACCGTCATCCGGCGGTGCTGGCCAACATGGCCTCCGCGCTCGACATCGTCTCGAACGGCCGGCTGGAACTCGGGATCGGCGCCGGCTGGAACGAAGAGGAGTCCGGGGCGTACGGCATCGAGTTGGGCTCGATCAAAGAGCGGTTCGACCGTTTCGAGGAGGCCTGCCAGGTGCTCAAGAGCCTGCTCTCCGCAGAGACCACCACGTTCGACGGCCGGTTCTATCAGCTCAAGGACGCCCGTAACGAACCGAAGGGGCCGCAGCAGCCGCATCCGCCCATCTGCATCGGGGGCAGCGGCGAGAAGCGAACGCTGCGGATCACCGCGCAGTACGCCGATCACTGGAACTTCGTCGGCGGAACCGTGGAGGAGTTCATCCGGAAACGCGAGGTGCTGGCCGGCCACTGCGCGGACGTGGGGCGCGACCCGGCCGACATCATGATCTCCGCGCACGTGCGGTTGAATGCCGACCTCGACACGGCCCGGGCGATCGACGAAGCCGCGGCACTCGGCGCGGAGGGACTGGACCTCGCGATCATCTATCTGCCGCCGCCGCACACACCCGCGGTGCTGGAGCCTCTGGCCGAAGCGATCCGAGACTCGGGTCTGCTGACCAGCGCGAACCAGCCGCGAACTCGTACGGTCACGAATCCATAACGGTTGGGCAAACATGCCGCCGCGTGCGGCAGAAAGGGCTCGCTCGTTTGCTGCGACGTTCGCTATACGCCGTAGCGCATCAACTCGTCAGCGGTGATCAATCGCTCCGCCTTGGCCGGGAACTCGCGGCTCTTGACCGGGTGTCGAAGCAATGACCAGGCCATTCGCCCCACACGCGTCCGAGTTATCGGGTTGACATACACGGCGTTCACCCCTGCGGTCTACCGAATTGCTGAACCGTGGAGCCACCTTACCGCAGCCCCCTTGGCAAGTCATTACACCCCGTGGCGCTGGCAAACAAGCCCCGCCACGCCGTGAGATGTGGCACAAGTTTCTGAAGTGACTTGTGAGACAGGAGTGACTGCCGTAGGCGCGAAGGTGCACTCAGCGTCGCACCGGGCTCGCCGGCACTACCGCGGGTGCACCTTCGCGGGTGGACGTCCTACCGCTGAGGGACCGCCGTGGGCTTGATCGGCGCAGGCAGCGCGGAACTGCCCATCAGGTACCGGTCGACGGCAGCCGCGGCGGCGCGGCCCTCGGCGATGGCCCAGACGATCAGCGACTGGCCGCGCCCCATGTCGCCCGCGACGTAGACGCCCGGCACCGAGGTGGCGAAGGCGTCGTTGCGTCCGACGTTGCCACGCTCGTTGATCTCGACCTTGAGGTCGTCGAGCAGTCCTGCGCGCTCCGGCCCGGTGAAGCCCATCGCCAGCAGAACCAGGTCGGCCTCCATCTCGAAGTCCGTGCCTTCGACCTTCTCGAACTTGCCGGCGTTCATCACCACTTCATGGCCGCGCAGGCCCGTGACATGTCCGTTCTCGCCCAAGAACTCCTCGGTGTTGACCGAGTACACCCGCTCGCCGCCCTCCTCGTGTGCGGAGGTGACGCGGTACATCAGCGGATAGGTCGGCCACGGAGTGGAGTCCGCGCGGGTCTCCGGGGGCCGCGGCATGATCTCGAACTGGTGGACGCTGACCGCGCCTTGCCGGTGCGCGGTGCCCAGGCAGTCCGCACCGGTGTCGCCGCCGCCGATGATGATGACCTTCTTGCCCTTGGCGGTGATCGGCGGCTGGCCGTCCTCGTCCAGTACCGGATCGCCGAACTGCACGCGGTTGGCCCACGGCAGGTACTCCATCGCCTGGTGGATGCCGTCGAGCTCACGGCCCGGGATCGGCAGATCACGGCGGGCGGTCGCGCCGCCGGCGAGCACCACGGCGTCGAAGTCGGCGCGCAGTTGCGCGGCGGTGATGTCGACACCGACGTTGACGCCGGTGCGGAACTCAGTGCCCTCGGCGCGCATCTGCTCGAGCCGACGGTCGATGTGGCGCTTCTCCATCTTGAACTCGGGGATGCCGTAGCGCAGCAGCCCTCCGATGCGGTCGTCGCGCTCGAACACCGTCACCTGATGACCGGCACGGGTCAGCTGCTGGGCAGCGGCCAGGCCGGCCGGGCCGGAGCCCACGACCGCGACGGTCTTGCCGGTGGGACGGTCCGGCGGCAGCGGCACCACCCAGCCCTGGTCGAAGGCGTTGTCGATGATCTCGACCTCGACCTGCTTGATGGTGACCGGGTCCTGGTTGATTCCCAGGACACAGGAGCCTTCACACGGCGCCGGGCACAACCGCCCGGTGAATTCCGGGAAGTTGTTGGTGGCGTGCAGGCGCTCGATCGCGTCGCGCCACCGGTCGGTCCGCACCAGGTCGTTCCACTCCGGAATCAAGTTACCCAACGGACAACCGTTGTGGCAAAAGGGAATTCCGCAGTCCATGCAGCGGCTGGCCTGGACCTTGAGGGTATCGAGGGAGAAGTCCTCGTAGACCTCTTTCCAGTCACGCAGACGCAGGTCGACCGGACGCCGCGGCGGCGTCTCGCGCTTGGTGTGCTTCAGGAAACCACGTGGATCAGGCATTGGCCGCCGCCATGATCGCCTCGGACATCTCGTCGGAGTTCACGCCACGCGCCTCGGCCGCGGCGATGGCTTCCAGCACCCGCCGGTAGTCGCGCGGCATGACCTTCTTGAAGTGCGCCAATTCGCTGTTCCATCCTGCCAGGATCCGTTGACCCACCGCGGAATCGGTGGCGTCGACGTGAGCCTGGATCATGTCGTGGACGAACACGGAGTCCTCGGACTCCGGGCCACCCATGTCTTCGATGTCGACCATCTCGGCGTTGAGATTCTGAGCCAGCACGTCGTCGGGGTCGTACACGTAGCCGATCCCGCCGGACATGCCTGCGGCGAAGTTGCGGCCGGTGGGTCCGAGAATGACGACGCGCCCGCCGGTCATGTACTCGCACCCGTGGTCGCCGACACCCTCGACGACGGCGTGGGCGCCGGAGTTTCGCACGGCGAACCGTTCGCCGACCTGGCCGCGCAGGAACATCTGTCCGCCGGTGGCGCCGAACAGGATCACGTTGCCGGCGATGATGTTGTTCTCCGCGGCGTAGTCGGTCGGCGCGTTGTCCGGTGGCCGCACCACGATGCGCCCGCCCGAAAGACCCTTGCCGACATAGTCATTGGCGTCGCCGTAGACCCGCATCGTGACACCCTTGGGCAGGAACGCGCCGAAGCTGTTGCCGGCCGAACCGTCGAACGTGATGTCGATGGTGCCGTCCGGCAGGCCCTGTCCCCCATGGGCTTTGGTGACCTCGTGGCCCAGCATGGTGCCGACGGTGCGGTTGACGTTGGCGATCGTGGTGGAGAATCGAACGGGCGTACCGTGATCGAGCGCCTCGCGGCACTGCACGATCAGCTGTTGGTCGAGCGCCTTGTCCAGCCCGTGGTCCTGCCGCGAGCTGCAGTACAGGTCCTGGTTCATGAACGCCGACTCCGGCGCATGCAGCACCGGGCTCAGGTCCAGCTTGTGGGCCTTCCAGTGCTCGGCGGCCTGTTTGGTGTCGAGCGCGTCGACCTGGCCCACCATCTCGTTGACGGTCCGGAACCCCAACTGAGCCATCAGTTCCCGGACCTCTTCTGCGATGAACATGAAGAAGTTCTCGACGAACTCGGGCTTGCCGGCGAAACGCTGGCGCAGCACCGGGTTCTGAGTGGCCACACCCACCGGGCAGGTGTCGAGGTGGCAGACGCGCATCATGATGCACCCGGACACCACCAGCGGCGCGGTCGCGAAACCGAACTCCTCGGCGCCCAACAACGCGGCGACGACGACGTCGCGGCCGGTCTTGAGCTGCCCGTCGACCTGGACCACGATGCGGTCGCGCAGACCATTGAGCAGCAGCGTCTGCTGTGTCTCGGCCAAGCCCAGTTCCCACGGAGCACCGGCGTGCTTGAGGGAGGTCAGAGGTGAGGCGCCGGTACCCCCGTCGTGACCGGAGATCAGCACCACGTCGGCGTGCGCCTTCGACACGCCGGCAGCCACCGTCCCGACGCCGTTCTCGCTGACCAGCTTGACGTGCACGCGGGCCTGCGGGTTGGCGTTCTTCAGGTCGTGGATCAGCTGCGCGAGATCCTCGATCGAGTAGATGTCGTGGTGCGGCGGCGGCGAGATCAGGCCGACACCCGGGGTGGAGTGGCGCACTTCGGCCACCCACGGGTACACCTTGTGGCCCGGGAGCTGGCCGCCCTCACCGGGTTTGGCGCCCTGGGCCATCTTGATCTGGATGTCGGTGCAGTTGCTCAGGTAGTGGCTGGTGACCCCGAAGCGGCCGGACGCCACCTGCTTGATCGCGCTGCGCCGCCAGTCGCCGTTCTCGTCGGGTTCGAACCGGGAGACGGCTTCGCCGCCCTCTCCGGAGTTGGAGCGTCCGCCGAGGCGGTTCATCGCGATCGCCAGTGTCTCGTGGGCTTCGGCGGAGATCGAGCCGTAACTCATTGCGCCCGTGGAGAACCGCTTGACGATCTCGCTGGCCGGCTCGACCTCTTCGATCGGCACCGGGGGACGCGCGCCGTCCCGGAACTTCAGCAGACCACGCAGCGACGCGATGCGTTCGCTCTGATCGTCGACCAGCTTGGTGTACTCCTTGAAGATCGAGTACTGCCCGGTGCGGGTCGAGTGCTGCAGCTTGAACACCGTGTCCGGGTTGAACAGGTGGTACTCGCCTTCGCGGCGCCACTGGTACTCGCCGCCGACCTCGAGCTCGCGGTGCGCCCGCTCGTCCGGGCGGTCCAGGAAAGCCAGCGCGTGCCGCGCTGCGACGTCGTTGGCGATGTCGTCGAGGTCGATGCCGCCGACCGGACAGGACAGCCCGGTGAAGTATTCGTCGAGCACCTGCTGGCTGATGCCGATGGCCTGGAACAGCTGAGCACCGGTGTAGGACGCCAGCGTGGAGATGCCCATCTTCGACATCACCTTCAGCACGCCCTTGCCGGCGGCCTTGACGTAGTTGGCCTTGGCTTCATCGCTGCTGATGCCGGTGATCACGCCGCGTTCGATCATGTCCTCGATGGACTCGAACGCCATGTACGGATTGACGGCCGCCGCACCGAAACCGCACAGCGCGGCCATGTGGTGCACCTCGCGGGCGTCGCCGGCTTCGACGACGAGCCCGATCTGGGTGCGGGTGCGCTCACGCACCAGGTGGTGGTGTACCGCCGAGACGCTCAGCAGCGACGGGATGGGCGCCAGCTGTTCGTTGGACTCGCGGTCGGAGAGCACGATGATGCGCGCGCCTTCGCGGATGGCTGCCGAGACCTTGGCGCGCACGTTGTCGAGTGCTTCCTTGAGTCCCTGGCCACCGCGGTTCACCGGGTACAGGCAGCGGATCACCGCAGCACGCATGCCGTGCTTGTGGCCGCGGACCTCGTGGTCGGGATCGACACAGATCAGCTTCGACAGCTCGGCGTTGCGCAGGATCGGCTGCGACAGCACGATCTGTCGGCAGGACTCCGGGCCGGGGTTGAGCAGGTCGCCCTCGGGCCCGACCGCGCCCTGCAGGCTGGTGACCACCTCTTCACGGATCGCGTCCAGCGGCGGGTTGGTGACCTGGGCGAACAGCTGCTGGAAGTAGTCGTAGAGCATCCGCGGCCGCGCCGAGAGCACGGCGATCGGAGTGTCGGTGCCCATCGAGCCCAGCGCTTCGGCGCCGGTGCGCGCCATCGGCGCGACCAGCAGGTTCAGTTCCTCGTAGGTGTAACCGAAGATCTGCTGACGCAGCACCACCCGGTGGTGCGGCATCCGCACATAGTCGCCGGGCGGCAGCTCGTCGAGCTTGAACAGCCCGGCGTCGAGCCACTCCTGGTACGGGTGCTCGGCAGCGAGCTGGGCCTTGATCTCCTCGTCGTCGACGATGCGGCCCTGCGCGGTGTCGACCAGGAACATCCGGCCGGGCTGCAGGCGCATCTTCTTGACCACGGTGGACGGGTCGAGGTCCAGCACGCCGGCCTCGGACGCCATGACCACCAGACCGTCGTTCGTCACCCAGATGCGCGACGGGCGCAGGCCGTTGCGGTCCAGGACCGCGCCGATCACGGTGCCGTCGGTGAAGCACACCGACGCCGGACCGTCCCACGGCTCCATCAGCGAGTCGTGGAACTCGTAGAAGGCCCGCCGGGCCGGGTCCATCGACTCGTGGCGTTCCCAGGCCTCCGGGATCATCATCAGCATCGCGTGCGGCAGACTGCGGCCACCGAGGTGCAGGAGTTCGAGGACTTCGTCGAAGCGCGCTGTGTCCGACGCGCCCGGCGTGCAGATCGGGGTGACCTTGTCGAGGTCCTGGCCGCCGAACAGGTCGGTCTTGATCAGGGCCTCGCGGGCGCGCATCCAGTTCTCGTTGCCGGTGACGGTGTTGATCTCACCGTTGTGCGCGACCCGGCGGAACGGATGGGCCAGCGGCCAGGACGGGAACGTGTTGGTGGAGAAGCGCGAGTGCACGATGCCCAGCGCGCTGGTGAGCCGCTCGTCTTGCAGATCCAGGTAGAACGCCCGCAGCTGCGGGGTGGTGAGCATGCCCTTGTAGACGAACGTCCGCCCGGAAAGACTTGGGAAGTAGACGGTTTCCCGCCCCGGTCCGTCCTGCCCCGGTCCCTTGGTGCCGAGTTCGTGTTCGGCGCGCTTGCGCACCACGAAGGCGCGACGCTCGAGGTCCATGTCCGAGGCGCCGCCCAGGAAGAGTTGCCGGAACGTCGGCATCGCATCGCGGGCCAGCGCACCCAGCGACGTGTCGTCGGTGGGCACGTCGCGCCAGCCCAGGACCTGCAGTCCTTCGGCCTCGGCGATCTTTTCGACCTGCTCGCAGGCGGTCGCGGCGTCCTTGGCCGACTGCGGGAGGAAGGCGATGCCGGTGGCGTAGCTGCCCGGTTCGGGCAGCTCGAAGTCGACGACGGCCCGGAAGAACTCGTCGGGGACCTGCAGCATGATGCCCGCGCCGTCGCCGGTGTTGGGCTCGGCTCCCTGCGCGCCGCGGTGTTCGAGATTGAGCAGCGCGGTGATCGCCTTTTCGACGATGTCGCGGCTGCGACGCCCGTGCATATCGGCCACCATCGCCACGCCGCACGAGTCATGCTCGAACGCGGGGTTGTAGAGCCCTTGCTTCCTGGGCGCCATTCCCACCTACCTTTTGTCTGCACACGCTTGGACGGAATCGTTGAGCTGATATCCGCTGACAAAGCGTTGGCCAGTCCGGCGATGGAGGCGCCTTCGTGCAGCACTGAACGACGGCCCTTTTGTCCACACGCCTCGAGTGGTGAAAACGATATGTCAAAAAGCCCGTGACATGCCAACTTAGCACTACCTAACTAGGTCCGCCGGGCTCTCTCTCGACGCGTCCCACCGTCCGGCAGATCACGAACGAATAACGTTGCTGCGCTGGGTATTTCACATAGTCAAATAAAACGCTTGTCCGGTGAGGGCTGGATCACATCCGGCGCGGGTGACGCTGTTGAGTTTGCTCGATACAGCCGCAATGGGACTTCAGCACGTTTGACGAATTGATCATGATTTGCTCAAAGCCTGATCGGATTCTTAGAAAAGTTGTTTTCGGCACACGGCACCCCTTCTCGGCTCTGGATGCCGGCCAACAAGGGCACCTCCGCCGGTCCCGCCGACCCGCTGGTACGCCAACTCAATTGCAGGACAATGGCTTTCGGTCCGCCCCACCGTCGACCGGTCCGGGCGCCGCCCGCTTGGATACCCTCTGGGGGTATGGAGATCACGACGCGCCGGTCACGCTGACGAAATGCCGTATCCACTGACCACGCCCCTGGGGCGGTTCGGCGTCGAGACCACCGGGGAACACGCAGACCGCTGCGAAGCGACGATTCCCGCGGCTGGGCTGCT
Organism: Mycobacterium sp. SMC-4; assembly: GCF_050205565.1. Lineage (GTDB taxonomy): Bacteria > Actinomycetota > Actinomycetes > Mycobacteriales > Mycobacteriaceae > Mycobacterium. The sequence continues at coordinate 27,725 of NZ_JBNMQU010000020.1, forward strand.
GAATCCGCTGACCGGCGCCGCGACGCTCGCTCCGCTGGCCATGCTGGTCGACCACGTCGGCGGCCTGGTCAACCACACCCGGCGGGAAGCCGACGAGTGGACGGTCACCAGCGAGCTGGCGTTGGAAGTGGCTCCCGATGCCGTCACGGCAATTGTTTCCGCACCCGACGAGCCGGTGGCCGCTGTCGCTCGCCCGCTGGGCGGCAAAGACAACGGGGCCCTGGCGCACTGCGAGTTGTCGGTGCGTGGCCGGCTGATCGCGACCGCCACGGTGCATTCGTTCTACATCGCCGCACCGGACGACCTGCAACCCTGGCCGCGGGAGCATGCCGAGGGCTCTCTCCCGGGCACCGACCTGGCGTCCTTGATGGACGTGCACATCGGCGAATCCGGGGGAACCGCAACGATTTTGATGCAGGGCAGCGACGAGGTGCTCAACAACCTGGTCGGGACGGTGCACGGCGGCGTGTCGGCGATGGGCCTGGAACTCGTCGGCTCCGCGGCTCTGGACGCCACTGCCGGCGCGGCACGATTCCGCACCGGGTCGCTGCGGGTGAACTACCTGCGGCCGTTCCACGGCGGCGCCGAAGCGCACTACGAAGGCAAGACCCTGCGCGTCGGTCGCCGCACCGGGCTCGCCGAGGCACGGGCGGTCGGCCACGACGGCAGAACTGCCCTCGTGGCCCGACTCACCGCGTACCGCTGAGCGTCAGGCCGACTTGGCCTTCTCGGCTCAGGCCGACTTGGCCTTCTTGGCCGCTGACTTCTCGGTGCCGGCTCCCTCGCTGACGAGTTCGCCGCCGGCGTTCTCCAGGTGAGCGCGCACGAACCACTGGAACTTCTCCAGCTCACCGGCATGGCCGATCAGCATGTCCTCGGACACCGGATCGATCTCGCCGAGGCGTTCGATCGACTTGCGGGTGTCCTCGATGACGCCGGTGTACACCAGGTTCAGAGCTGCCAGGTGCGCCTGCGCGGTGTCGCGGTTGACCGAGTAGTCGTCCCACGTGCGGTCGCTCTGGATCGCGCCGGGAGTGCCCTTCGGGGACGCACCCAGCGCCGCGATCCGCTCGGCCACCTCGTCGGCATAGCCACGGACCAGCTCGACCTGCGGATCGATCATCTCGTGGACACCGATGAAGTTCGGGCCCACCACGTTCCAGTGCACGTGCTTGAGCGTCAGGTGCAGATCGTTGTATCGGCTGAGCGCCTTCTGCAGCAGTTCGGCCACTTCGGCGCCCTCTTTGTCGGAAAGGCCAGGAACTGTGTATGAGGATTTAGGCATTTACTGGACTCCTTTGCTCGTCTCGGGCGTCGTGTACCCGGCACCGCAGTCCAATAATCATGATCAATTTTCGTCACATTCGGGCCAGATTCGGAATGGGCACACGCGGGCCGAACCGCGCGTAGACGGCCATGCCGCTGGCCTCGAGCAGCCGCACCGCCCGGTGCCGGTGCGGCGCCTCGGGCGCCAGCAACTCCAGCATCTGGGCGTCATCGATGGGGCGTCCCAGCAGCGAGCGTCCCACGACCTTGGCCAGGTGATAGTCGCCGACCGACAGTGCGTCGGCGTCACCGAACGCCCGCTGGGCGGTCTCGGCGGCGGTCCACACGCCGACGCCGGGCAGGCTCGTCAACGCGGTGCGAGCCTGCTCCGGGGTGCGACTCACCAGCCGCTCCAACGCATCGGCGCGTTGCGCGCAGCCGATGACGGTGCGGGCCCGGCCGGGGTCGACGTTGGCGCGCTGGAATTCCCAGGACGGGATGCGCTTCCATGCGTCGGCGGTCGGCGGCACCCGCATGGCCTCCGGTGCCGGCCCGGGCGCGGGCGCGCCGTATCTGGTCACCAGCCGCCGCCAGGCGCGGCGGGCGTCGGATCCGTAGACACGCTGTTCGAGCACCGCCGGCACAAGCGCTTCGAGCACCCGGCCGGTGCGCCCGAGCCGCAGATGCGGCACCTTCCGTTGCGCGCGGGCCAGGACGGGATCGCGCGGGGTGAATGACGAGCCGTCGTCGTCGGCGCCCAGCAGCGCGGGCACGCTGTCGGTGAACTCGGCCGCGCCCGGACCCCACGCTTCGCAGTCGACGGTGTCGGTCCCGCCGCGACTGATGCGCGCGGTGACCGGACCGGTGGTCATCAGGCTGGTGCGCCAGATCGTGCCGTCGCCCTCGTCGCGGTAACACGGATCACCGCCGCCGCGACGCAGCGGCGCCAGCGTCAGCCGATAGTTGACCGGTCCGGCGAACGTCACGCTGACCGAGCTGGGCACCCCGCCAGCTTAAGCCGGGTGGTCGTCTACGACGATGTCCGCCTTGTCCGGGTAGAACGCCACATGACCCGCGATCTGCGCGACCGCCGCGTACGGCTCCGGGTAGGTCCAGATCGCGTCGGCGACGGTCCGGTCACCGGCGGTGACGTCGTAATAGGCCGCCTTGCCTTTGAACGGGCAGTAGGTCCGGGTGTCGCTGGGCCGCAACCGCTCGCCGGCCACGTCGGCCATCGGGATGTAGTGCACAGGAGGGTAAGACGCCTCCTGCAGCGTCAGCGCGGCATCGGTCTCGGCGACCACCTCGCCGTTGATCCGCACGACGACGTGGCGCCCGGTCGGGGCGACCGTGATGGGATGCGCGTTCATTCCTCCATTGAACGCCTGGTGCCGACGTCCGGCGATGGTGTCGGCCACCTGCGCGATCGGCGAAGTGCCGGCGATGCCGGTCGCCTCGTGCCGGTCCGCGGCCCGGTACGCCAGGTACATGCTGCGCACACCGAGCCAGCGCAGCGGTTCGGGTTCCCAGTCCCGGCTGCGGTGCGCGACCCAGGGCAGGCCCGTCCGTTCTGTGGTGTGGCCGAGGATCAGGTCGGTCAGCGTGCGCGCGGCGAGGTTGGTCGCGGTGACTCCGTGCCCGACATAGCCCCCGGCCCATCCCAGGCCGGTGGTGTCGTCGAAGCCGACGGTGGCGGTCCAGTCCCGAGGTACGGCCAGGACACCGCACCAGGCGTGCTCGATCGAAGTGCCCGCGGTTTGGGGCAGGATCGTGCGCAGCGTGGCGCTCAGTTCCCGCACGGTGCGTCGCGGCACGCGTCCGTCGCGGTCGATGCGCGAGCCGAAGCGGTACGGCACGCTCCGACCGCCGATGGCGATGCGGTCGTCGACGGTGCGCTGGGCATAGAAGAATCCGTGGGCGGTGTCGCCGAGGGTCTCGCGCCCGTTCCAGCCGATGCGGTCCCAAAGTCGTTCGGACAGTGGCTCGGTGACGATCATGGAGCTGTTCATCGGCAGCCAGCGGCGGCGCAGACCCGGCAGCCTCGCGGTGAAACCCTCCGTCGCGCGGATGACCATCGGTGCACGCACCGTGCCCTGTGGTGTCACCGCCCCTCCGACGCTGATCTCGCTGACCGGGGTGCGTTCGTAGACGTCCACACCGAGGCGCTCCACCGTGTCCGCCAGACCGCGCACCAACTGAGCCGGCTGGATGCGTGCGCAGTGCGGGTTGAGGTATCCGCAGAGCACTCCATCGAGCGCGATCCGTTGCCGCACTTGATCTTTGGACAAGGATTCGATGCCGTCGACATGCCATCGGCGTTCGGCGGCCAACGCAGCGGACAGCCGTACGGCCTGCGCGGGGTTGCGGGCAACCTCGAGAGTGCCGCCTTTGACGATGCCCGCATCGATGCCCTCCCGAGCCGCGACGGCGATCACCTCGTCGACAGATTCGTTGAGCGCACGCTGCCAGGCCAGCACCGCGTCGCGTCCGTGGTGACGCGCCATCCGTTCACGGTCTCCGGGGACCAGCCCGGACAGCCATCCCCCGTTGCGCCCGGATGCGCCGTAGCCGGCGAACCGTGCCTCCAGCACCACGATCCGCAGGCCGGGGTCGGCGCGCTTGAGGTAGTACGCCGTCCACAATCCGGTGTATCCGGCGCCGACGATGCAGACGTCGGCGTCCCGGCTGCGCGGCAACGGCAATCGCGGTGCGGGCCGGCCGTCGAACCAGTGCGACACGTATCCGTTGACGGGGGTTCGGGCAGTCACCCGGGGATTGTCGCAGTCGGCGAACCGCTCGCGCTGCCAACTGTACTGGTGTCCTACAAAATTTGATTGTGGCCGTTAACAAGTCGAAACATGGTGAACTGCGGAACATCGCGGCGCTGGAAACACTGGTCCTGGTGGGCCGGCTGGGCAGCATCACCGAGGCCGCACGCAGACTCGGTGTCACTCAGCAGGCGGTCTCGGCCCGGCTGCATGCACTCGAACAGTCCGTGGGCCGTCCTTTGCTCACGCGGGGACCGTCGGGCCGCGCGCTGACAGCTGACGGCCGGGTCGTCAACGACGCCGCCGTCGCCATCCTGCAGGCCGTGGACAAGCTCGACGCCGCCGTCGATTCCGTGCGCAACGAACGTTCGGTGTTGCGCACCGCAGCCAGTTACACGGTCGCCGAGTACCTCATCCCGCACTGGCTGATGAAGTTGTCGTTGACCTATGGTTCGGCCAGCACACAGGTGACCGTCACCGCGGTCAACAGCGCCACGGTCTTCGAAGAGGTGCGGGTCGGGCTACACGATGTCGGATTCGTCGAAACCCCCGATATCCCAGACGATCTGCACCACCGCAAGGTCGGTCGGGACGAGTTGGTCGTCGTGGTCGCCCCGACCCATCCCTGGGCGGGGCTCGGCGGGCAGGCGATCAGCATGGCTGAGCTCGCAGCCACCGCGCTGGTGTGCCGGGAGGCCGGCTCGGGCACGCGGTGCTCATACGAGCGGTTGGTGTCCTCCCACGACCCGGCGCTGCGGCCGGCCGAACCCGCCCTCGAGCTGCCCACCACGGCAGCCGTGAAGAACGCCGTGAGTTGCGGTTTCGCCCCCGCTGTCCTGAGTTTGCTCAGCGTTCGCGAGGACCTGCAGTTCGGTCGCCTGCACCGGGTGCGGATCGACTCCCGACCACTGCTCCGGGACATCTCGGCGGTATGGCCCGCCGCGGTCAAGGAACTCCCGGCCGCGGCCCGCCAGCTGATCACCGTCGCCGCATCGCGGAACTGAGAGCACGTAACCCGCGCGTAACCACTCAGGTGGTGGACCGGCCGACTCGCTGTGACGATCTGTCATGTTCGGTTCATCTCGCGGAAGGAAAACTCGGCATGCCGCTTCAGTGCTTGACCGACCACGACTTCGTCGGCACCGACCCGCACCGCGACATCGCCGACGCACAAAGGGATTTCGCCGCCGGCCGACCGGTGATCATGTGCGACACCGTCGAAGGCGAGCGTCTGGCCGATGTCTGCATACCCGCGGAGTACCTCGATGTCGCACTCGCGGCGTTCCTGGTCGAGCACACGTGCGGGATCATCACCGCGACCGTCGACGTTGCGACGTCGGACCGGCTCGACCTTCCGCTGCTGCGCGCCGACCTGCATCGCGACACCGGCCGGTTCTGCGTTGCCGTTGACGCGTGTTCCGTCTCGACCGGGATATCCGCGCGTGACCGTGCCCGCACCATCGCGCTGATCGCCGATCCCGCCGCGGCCGCCTCGGACTTCACCCGACCGGGCCACGTCGTGCCGGTCATGACCGGAGGGCTGTTCGCGCTGAGCCGGTGGAGTCGCTACGACGCTGCCGCCGCGCTGAGCCGCAGCGTCGGCTTGAGCGGCGTCGTGGCCGCCGCGACGCTCGTCGACGGGATCGCAGCCGCCACCGACGGCCACATCGGGGCGTTCGCCGGTCGGCACCGCATCCCGGTGGTGACCGCGTCGTCCCTGCGAGTGCTCTGAGGAACCTTCCCGTCGATCACCGCCTCAGCGTCGCGGCGAATCTTGAATCCACCACCTTCACAGGAGAATTCACTTGTTCACTCCCCCGGACATCCCACCGGCCATGGGCATCGTGCTCATGGTCGGACTGGGAGCGTTGCTCTTGGGCATAGCCCTGGCGGTCAAGACCATGGTCAAGAACACCCACGATTTCGTCATCGCCGACCGACGCATCGGGTTCGGCTTCGGTGTCGGTTCGGTGATCGCGGTGTGGACGTGGTCGATGGCGGTGATGATGTCCTCGGCCCAGGCGTTCAGCTTCGGCACCTCGGGCCTGGTGTGGTTCGTGGTGCCCAACGGTCTGGCCGTGATGGTGATGGTGTTCTTCGCGTCGCGGCTCCGTCGCCAGATGCCGGCCGGTTACACGATCGTCGAGTTCGTCCGCGAACGTTTCCAGAACAAGCCGGCCACCACGGTGATGTTGGTGGCGATGCTGCTCGGCCTGCTCGCCGAGATCTTCATCAACCTGTTCGGAGTCGTGCTGGTGATGGGTGTGGTCTTCGACCTGAACACCACCGTCGTCCTCGTCGTCGCGCTGGCCACGGTCACCGTCTACTCATATTTCGGCGGCCTGTGGACCTCGGCGATCACGGCGACGGTCAACACGCTGCTGATCACCGTGCCGTCCGCGATCGTCGTGCTGTACGTGCTGGAGAAGGTGGGCGGGCCGAGCATGGTGTTCGACCGTGTCGCCCAGGCCGGCCCGACCACCCTCGAACCGTTCGACGGCCAGGCTGCCGCGGCGTTCGGGATCTCGCTGGCGCTGGGCCTTCTCGCCTCCACGATGGCCGACCAGACGTTCTGGCAGAAGGCGTGGGCGCTCAAGCCGTCCTCGATGGGCCGGACCTTCCTGTGGGCCGGGCTGTGGTTCTATCCGATCCCGCTCGTCATGGGGCTGCTCGGACTGGTCGGTCTGGGTCTGGGCGTCACGTCAGCAGACCTGGGTGAGGTCGGCGCCGGAGGCATCGGCCCGTACGTGGTCAGTCACCTCGGTCTGCCGGTGGTCCTGGTGGCGCTGTACGTGCTGGTCATCCTCAACGCCTGCTACTCGTCGATCGACGGCGCCTTCTCGGCGCTGTCGTCCATCGTCGCCGTCGACGTCCTCAAGCGGGCACGCAACGACATCGCCCCGAAGACGCTGTTCCGCGCCACCAAGGCGTCGATCATCGTCGCCGGCGTCATCGGTGGCGTCGTGGTCAGCTCCGGGATCGACTACGTCGACCTGGTCACCACGGTGTTCTTCCTCAAGGCCGCGCTGATCGTTCCGCTGGCGCTGTCGATCTTCTGGTCGCGGATGACGTCCACCGCGTTCGTGACCAGCCTGGTGCTGGCCATCGCCGTGGGCTACCCGGTGCGTGAACTGGTCGGTGAACTGCCTGGCATCATCACTCTGGAGGCCGTCTCGCTGATCGTCGCGGTGGGTGTGAGCTTGTTGTCGAGCCAGCGGTTCGACTACACGACCTTGCACGCCCGTGGCGCGGCGCTCGATGACACGGCCCCGTACAACGACGGCCAGCCGGCCGCGCCGACCGAGCCCGAGGTGGTCCGATGACGATGTTCTGGACTGTGACCACAGTCGCGATGGTTGTCGCAATCATCTACGTGGCCTTCGGAATTCGCGCGTTCACCCGTGTGCGGCGCGACATCCTGCAGGCGGCCACGTCCGGGCAGATCAGCACCGTCGCCGAGCTACCCGATGAGATGCACCGCGGCTTCGTGTGGAAGGCGTTCGGCGGTGTGGTCGCGTCGGTGACGGTGATCGCGCTGCTGAGCGTGGACGGCGTGTTCTGGTACCTGCCCGTCTTTCTCGCGATCGGGTCGGCGGTGGCGGTCATCACCGCGTTCGTCGTCGACGGTCGCGGCGCTGCTCCTGCCACCAAACCCGAGCTCTGACAACAGTTGTGAAAGGAACCCACGTGTCCAACAAGAGGAAGGCTCATCTGCTGGGGTTTGTCCAGCACGGTGTGATGAACCATGCGTCGACGATGTGGGCGCACCCGCGCGACAAGGTCGGCTATCACTGGTCGCGCCCGGAGTTCTGGCGC
>NZ_JBNMQU010000021.1:0-12954 GCF_050205565.1 Mycobacterium sp. SMC-4
CATCACGGCAGAGACGGTAGCGCGTTCAGAGCGGCGCCCCCGCCTCCCCCGCCGGGCGCGCCGCTCTGAGCGCGCTACCGTCTCTGCCGTGATGGTGCTGCTGCCCCCGTCGGAAACCAAGCGCGCCGGCGGCGACGGAGCCCCGCTGAGCCTCGACGCGCTCGGCTCGCCGGCGCTCAACGACGTCCGAGGCGAATTGATCGACGAACTCGTCGCACTGGCCGCCGATCGCGACGCGAGCCGACGGGCACTCGCCATCTCGGCGTCCCAGGACGCCGAGATCGACCGCAACGCCGCGCTGCGCACCGCGCCGACGCTGCCCGCCCTGCACCGCTACACCGGCGTGCTCTACGACGCGCTCGACGCGCACACGCTCAGCGGGGCGGCCGCGACCCGCGCGCGGGCCCGACTCGCCGTCGGATCGGCGTTGTTCGGCGTCCTCCGAGCTGACGACCCCATCCCGGCCTACCGGCTCTCGGCGGGTTCGAAGCTGCCCGGCCGCCCCGGCCTGGCGACGCGGTGGCGCCCCGTGCTCGAACCCGTCCTGAGCGCGGTGGCGGCTGACGAGCTGGTGGTGGACCTGCGCTCAGGGTCCTACGCGGCACTCGGGCGGGTGCCCGACGCGGTGACCGTCACCGTGGTGGCCGAACACGAGGACGGACGGCGCACCACGGTCAGTCACTTCAACAAGGCGCACAAGGGTCGGCTGGCCCGGGTCCTGGCGACCACTCGTTCCGAACCGGCCGACGCGGCCGGGGTGGCGACAATCGCGCGCCGAGCCGGGATGCGCGTCGAACGCGCCGACCGTCAGCTCACCGTCGTCGTGGCGGCCTGAGCAGGCGGACGCTACAGCTCGAACAAGAAGTCGGTGGTGTAGAACTCCTCCGGGTGCTGCGAGAACGCGCTCGGACGGGTGACCGACACCCACGCGCCCGAGGCACCCGACGCGATCGGCGCGCTCACCGTCACCGCCCCGCCGCCCGCGGCATCGGTGATCAACGCGGCGGCAGCCACACCTGGATCGCCGGGAGCGCAGTGCAGGCCGCGCGGCACCTGGATGAGCCGGACGTCGTAGTGGGTGTTCGGCTTGCCGGTGGCGAACTGCAGGTCCGCGGTGACGGTGCTTCCGTCGCTGCGCATGTACGCGACCGCGCGACCGTAGTCGCCGGCGCCCTGATAGGGGTTCTCGGAGAAGTCGCAGCGGCGCTGCTTCTGCGACAGCGGCACCGTCGTCGCGTCCGCCGCGGAGACCGCCGGACCCAGCACCGCTGCTGCCGAGAAAAGTCCGGTGGCCACGAGCGCGATCCGCGCGATTCGGCGCATGAGTGTCGATTCCTGTCTGCTCGAAGCGGATGAGTCCGATGTCGTCACATTAGATCCCATCACCGTATGTCGCGGGAGGATCGGTCCCGTTGACCAATGTCGACCGTCGCGGCACACTTCGCCGATGGCCACGCTGCGGCTCTACCTGCGCCTTCAGGCGATGATGCTGGTGTTCGGCATCGTCGGCCCCATCTTCCTGTTCGTGTACTTCGCGATCCAACCCGACCCGACCGTGCGCTGGATGTACTGGTGGGGTCTGTTCATCACCTTCGCCGACATCCTCGTCGCGCTCTATCTCACCGACACGATGACCGCGCGCGAACGGGACAACGCGGCGCCGCGATCGAAGGACGCATGACCACGCCGCAACGATTCGACTCGTGCGTGCTGACGCTGTTTCTCCGCCGAACCCGATAATCGGCCGCGGGAGGCGGCCGGCGCGCTAATTTGGGGCGTGCTCAAGGACATTCGAGACCTTGCCGACTCGCCCGCCGAATATGCCGAGGAACTGCGCCGGCGTTGGGGCGGCCTGCTCAGCTACCGCTACATCGGCCGCAGCTACGCCCAGATGGATCTCGGGCCAGAAGACAACACCGTAGCGGTTCGCCGTGACATGCGCGACGGTGCCGGCGGGCTGCTGCTGGCGGTCCTGGGCATCGCCTCCCCAGAAGGCGGACACATGTCCGACCTGGAGGCCGTGCCCAATCCGGTGATCCATTCCTGTCAGATCCTCGACCCCGGCGTCGGCGTCACGCGGATCGAAATCCTCTCCGAGGAGCTCAAGCGCGGCCGGCAGATGGGATACAGCCGCTCCAAGGTCGTCGATGCGGACGAACCGTCACGCGTACTGGCGCTGACCCAGGGGCAGGGCATCAGCATCGGCACCCCACCGGACGGTCTGCAGCGTATGGAGGCCAATCCGATGACGGTCGTCGACTCCCCCGACCTGCCGCCGCTGTGGCAGATCTTCGGCGCGAGTCTGCGCGACGACGGCTGCTGGGCGCTGCCGGAACTGTCGGTCGACGTCGCCTCCCCCGACGCCGCGCTGCACATCGGTCCGCAGTTCGTCGTGCTCGAGACCGCCGCGCGTCATCACGCCGTCGAGGTGGCCGGCACCGAGCGGCTCCACGGGGTGTCGTCGCACGTCATGTTCCTGGCTCGCGGCAAATCCGGACCGTTCCGGGTGGAGGCCGAACCGATGCCCGGCAGCGACGGCCGTGTCGCGGTGCGGGTGGTGATGTACGACGAGGGCGCCGACGACCGGATGACCACCGTCGGGTCCTACCTGTTCGCGACCGCGGCCTGACGGCGTTTGCCAGACTGTCGCCCATGGCTCTCGATATCGCGCGTCCCAAGCTCGAAGGCAAAGTCCACGTCGGATCGGACCGGCAACTCGGGTTCGCCGAGTTCGGTGACCCGCAGGGCCGCGCGATCTTCTGGCTGCACGGCACACCGGGCGCCCGACGGCAGATCCCCGTCGAGGCCAGAGTGTTCGCCGAGGAGAACGGCATTCGGCTGATCGGACTGGACCGCCCCGGTATCGGGTCCTCGACCCCGCACGAGTACGGCAGGGTCATCGATTTCGCTGACGATCTGCGGACCGTCGCCGACACCCTCGGCATCGAGCAAATGGAGATCATCGGCCTGTCCGGCGGCGGTCCCTACACGCTGGGCTGCGCCGCGGCCATGCCCGACCGCGTCGTCGCGGTCGGCGTGCTCGGCGGCGTCGCGCCGACCCAGGGGCCCGACGCCATCGGCGGCGGGCTGATGGGCAACGTCGGCCTGCCGGCGGCGCCGCTGCTCGAGCACGTCGGGACCCCGCTCAGCATGGTCGCCACCGGGCTGATCCGGTTGATCAAGCCGGTCGCCGAACCCGTCCTGTTCCTCTACGCGAGCATCTCACCCGCGGGCGACCGCCGACTGCTCGTGCGCCCGGAATTCAAGGCGATGTTCCTCGACGACCTGCTCAACGGCAGCCGACGCCAGCTCGCCGCGCCGTTCGCCGACGTGGTCGTCTTCGCCCGCGATTGGGGCTTCCAGATCGAGGAGGTCAAGGTTCCGGTGCGGTGGTGGCACGGCGATGCCGACCACATCGTGCCGTTCGCGCACGGTCGTCACGTGGTGAGCCGGCTCCCCGACGCCGAGCTCTACACGCTGCCCGGGGAGAGCCACCTCGGCGGGCTGGGCCAGGCCGAGGCGATCATGACCGCGATGGCCGAGATGTGGGACACCCACGACCAGCGCTGACCGGTCAGCGCTGCAGCCAGCCCCGCACCGTCGGCAGATCCTTGCTGTAGCTCTGCATGATGTCGTCGTGGTAGAGCGTGCCGCCGCTGATCGCGGTGTCCCCGCGCCACACGATGTGGACGCGCACCACGCCCTTGTCGAAGTAATCGCTGCGCTCTGCGACGCGGTGACGCCAGCCGGTCTGCTCAGCGAGCGCCGAGACAGTCTGTCGCTCGTCGGTATCAGCCATCGGTGAATCTCCCGTGTCGATTGGTGTCTGCGACACTCTAGCCTTGGCCGGTCAGCGCTCGACGCAACAGATGCATGGCCACGGTCGTGGATCGCTCGCGGATGTCGGACCGGTCCCCCGGTAACCGGGTCGTGCGCGTCAGGAACCGCACGTCGTCGTTGTCGCCGTCGCGAAGCGCGACCGAGAAGCAGACTGTGCCGACCGGTTTGGCGTCTGTCCCGCCGCCCGGTCCGGCGATGCCGGTGATCCCGACCGCGGTGTCGGCGCCGAAGCGGCGCAGCGCGCCCCGCGCCATGGCCTCGGCGACCGGCTCGGAGACCGCGCCGTGCTCGTCGATCAGGTCGGCATCGACACCGAGCATCTCGACTTTGGCGTCGTTGGCGTAGGCGACCACCCCGCCGGCGACGTATGCCGACGAGCCCGACCGATCGACCAACCGTGCGGCCAACAGTCCGGCGGTGCACGACTCGGCCGTCGCGATGCGGCGACCTGCCAGCAGGTCCGCGACCTGGTCGTCGATCAACGCGCCGTCGGTCGAGAAGATCTCGCGCGGGTGCCGCTGCCCGAGCAGTTCCAGCAGGTCGGCATACGCCGCTGCGTCCTGAGGCTCGAATCGGGTGACGATCTCGAGTTCGCCGCGGCGTAAACAGGTGGTGATCTCGAGCCGGTCGAATCCGGCGACGCCGTGCTCGGCGTCGCGCAGAGTGTCGGCCAATCCGGACTCGGGCAGCCCGAACATCCGCACCGTGCGCTGCTCGTAACGGGTCCGGCCGGCGATCGCGGCCTGCACCGCGTCGGTGGCCACGGCCGCCTGCCACATGGGCTGCAGTTCGCGCGGCGGACCCGGTAACACCACGACCGTCGGCGCGCCGGCCACCACGACACCCGGCGCCGTGCCCACCGGGTCGAGGACCACGGCACCGGCCGGGATCAGCGCCTGCTTGCGGTTGGCGGCCAGGACCGCCTCGGCGTGGACGTCGGGAAACCGTGCCATCATCCGCGTCAGGATCTCGTTGATCGTGCGTTCCACCGCAGCGTCGAGGACCAGCTCCCGGCCACAGAACCGCGCCACCACCTCGACGGTCATGTCGTCCGCGGTGGGCCCGAGCCCGCCGCTGGTGATAATCAGGTCGACCTGTTGTTCGGCCAGGAACCGCAACTGCGCCTCGATGTCGGCGGGCCGGTCGCCACACTGCGTGATGTGGGCCAGCTCCACCCCCAACTCCAGCAGGCGGTCAGCCAGCCACGGACCGTTGAGGTCCCGGACCCGCCCGGTGAGGACCTCGGTCCCGGTGACCACGATGCCGGCGCGTGCGGTCATCGGCTGCTACTTGTGTGGAACGTCGTTGGTCAGGCCGCCGTCCATCACGTACTCGGCGCCGGTGGAGTACCGCGACTCGTCGCTGGCCAGGAACACCACGAACGTGGCGACCTCCTCGGGCTGGCCCGGCCGCCCCAGCGGGATCCGCAGCATGTTGTCCGGGAAATGCTTGGTCATCGGAGTGCGGATGAATCCGGGATGCACGGAGTTGACGCGGATGTTGTGGGAGCCCAGTTCCAGGGCGGCCGACTTGGTCAGGCCGCGCACCGCCCACTTCGACGCCACGTACGGGTGCACCATGACCGCACCGCGCAGACCCTCGATGGACGAGATGTTGATGATCGAGCCGCCCCCGGCGGCCTTCATGGCCTCCACCGAGTGCTGCATGCCCAGGAATGTCCCGGTCAGGTTGACGTCGATGACCTTCTGCCACTTCGCCATGTCGAACTGACCGATCTGGCCGAGCGCCACCGTGCCGGCGTTGTTGACCAAGACGTTGAGCTTGCCGAACTGGTCGACCGCGGTGGCCACCGCGGCCTCCCACTGGTCGGCCTGGGTCACGTCGAGGTGGACGTAGCGGATCGAGTCGGGGGTCTCGGCGTTGATCTCGTCGGCCAGCGCCTGACCCTTCTCGTCGAGGATGTCGCCGATGACGACCTTGGCGCCCTCGGCAATCAAGGCCCGGGCGTCGGCGGCACCCATGCCCTGCGCCCCGCCGCTGATGAGTGCCACTTTTCCGTCCACGCGTCCCATGGGGCGTCAGGCTACCGCACGCGGGTGGACACGAATTAGAACCTGTTCCTATTTGCCCGGCGGGCACGCATACTGCTGCCCATGGCGATTCGCGTGGCACAGATCGGGACGGGCAACTGCGGCAGTCTGACGTTGCGTCAGCTCATCGAGGACGACCGGTTCGACCTCGTCGGCGTCTGGGTCTCCTCCGACGCGAAAGCCGGCAAGGATGCCGGCGAGCTCGCGCGGCTGGAGGTGACCACCGGCGTCACCGCGGTCACCGACCTGGACGCCATCGTCAAGGCCAAACCGGACTGCGTCGTCTACTGCGCCATGGGTGACGTCCGCATGCGCGAAGCGATCGCCGACGTACGGCGCTTCCTCGAAGCCGGCATCGACGTCGTCGGCTCGTCACCGGTCAGCCTCGAATACCCGTGGGGTGTCATCCCCGACCGGTCCATCGAGCGCATCGAAGCCGCTGCGCAACAGGGAGATTCGACCATCTTCATCACCGGCGTGGACCCGGGCTTCGTCACCGACCTGCTGCCGCTGGCGCTGGCGGGCACCTGTCAGCGTGTCGAACAGATCCGCACCATGGAGATCGCCGACTACGCCAGCTACGACGGTGCGACCGTGATGTTCGACGTGATGGGCTTCGGCAATGAAGTAGGAGACCTGCCGTTCCTGTATCAGCCCGGCATGCTCAGCCTCGCCTGGGGTGTCGGCATCCGCCAACTGGCCGCCGGACTGGGCATCGAGATCGACGAGATCACCGACTCCGTCGAACAGGAACCTGCACCCGAGGACTTCGAGGTAGCTGTCGGCACCATAAAGAAGGGCACGGTCGCGGCGGTCCGGTTCCTGATCGAGGGCAAGGTCGACGGTCGCTCGGCGATCGTGGTCGAGCACATCACCCGACTGCGCGGCGATCTGCGCCCGGACTGGGCGCAGCCCGCTCAAGAGGGCGGCTCCTACCGGGTGGAGATCACCGGCGAACCGTCGTACGTCATGGACATCTGCCCGACCAGCCGCAACGGCGACCACAACTATGCGGCGATCCTGGCCGCGGCCGGACGGATCGTCAATTCCATTCCGGACGTCCTCGCGGCTCCGGCAGGGATCCGCACCACGCTGGATCTGCCGCTGTGCACAGGGAAGGGCGTGTACCGCCCGGCTTAGCGTTTGCCGACCCGGTTCCACACCAGACGGACCCGCGTACCTTCCGGCGACTTCTCGATCTCGTAGTCGTCGGACAGCGTTTCCATCAGCGGGATACCCCGGCCGCGTGTGCGCGGCGCGGGACCGGGCTGCGGGGCGCGCCAGTTGCCCCGGTCGCTGATCAGGACGGTCAGCGTCTGGGCGGGCCCGTCGTGTATGCCCTGGATGTCGATGGTTCCGGGACGGTCGGACAGCAGATAGGCGAACTCGGCGGAGTTGGCCAGCGCCTCGTTGATGGCCAGGACGACGTCACTGCATCGCACGGCATCGAGGTCGAAGAACCGTTGCAGCCACTGCGCAAAATCCTGGCGGGTCTGCGCGACGGTCAGGGCGTCCGCGTCGAGCCCGAATCGCTCGAAGCGTTCTGCATTGGCCACTTCAGCCGGCGGCATTGAATCGATCATGGCAGTTCGTGGCTACCCCGAGACGCACTTTCCTATGCGGCTTACCTACGCACCGCGCGCCGCGAGGGCTTCGTCCAGGCTCGGATACAGGCTCACGATGTCCGCGATGCCGACGAGCTTGAGCGGTCGACTGGTCGCAGGACCGTCGGCGACCACGCTGATCGCCACGTCAGAGCCCGCTTTGTCGTGAGCGGCCACCAACACGCCCATCCCCGCGGAAGCCAGGAACTCGACCTCCGTGAAATCGATCACGACCCCGGCCGGCTGCTGGCTCAGCGCGGTGTCGATCGCGGTTTCCAACTGCGGCGAAGTGAGCATGTCGACGACACCCGAGACCGCTACGACAGCTACCCGGTCGACCCAGCGTTCGGTGACGACACAGTTCGACGCTCCCGATGAGGCGGTAACGCCTTCGGCTGCTTGCTCGTCCAATGTTCACCTTCCATGTCAGGCCGCTTCGTGCAGCACGCACGGCTGCGCACTCAAGCGTGCCACCCGCGCAGGCTGCATCCTGAACCCGGCAAGGACCAAACTACCGTGGCCGTCTGCTGCGACCGGGGTCAGATTAAACCAGGAGTGCAAACGTCACCCGTAGCATGGCGGGTCACAGCCTCACCGCGCATGACAGAGGAGCGGAATGTGACCGCCGATCCCGCCGATCCGGCGGAGCTGATCGCCACGATCGACGACAGTCCCCCGGGTCCCCGGATCGGGGCGTTCTTCGACCTCGACGGCACCCTCATCGACGGCATCACCGCCACCGCCCACGCCGGCGACCGTATCCGTCGCCGCCAGGCTCGCCTCGGTGAGGTCTTCGGGGTGATCGAAGCGGCCATGCGGTACCGGTTCGGTCGCGTCCACTTCGAGAACCTGCTGGTGCGCGCCGCCGGCTATCTGCGCGGCGACTCGCTGGCCGAGCTCGACGCCGTGGGGCAACGGCTGTTCGGTGAACGGGTGCGGTCGCGGGTCTTCCCGGTCATGCACCAGATCGTGTTGGCCCACCAGCGGCGCGGCCACACCGTGGTGCTGAGCTCGTCGGCGCTGACCATCCACGCCGAGCCCGTCGCGCGCTACCTCGAGATCGACCACGTGTTGTGTAACCACTTCGAGGTCGACGAGCGCGGCCGCCTCACCGGGGCCATCGCCAAGCCGGTGATCTGGGGCCGGCAGAAAGCGGTGGCGGTCCAGGAGTTCTGCGCCGCGCGCGACGTCGACCTGACGCGGAGCCACTTCTACGCCGACGGCGAGGAGGACATCGCCCTGATGGGCCTGGTGGGCCATCCGCACCCGGTCAATCCGCGGCGCCGGCTCGCGGTGGTCGCCGCCGAAGAAGGTTGGCCGGTGCTGCGTATGCCGAATCCACGGCGCCGTGTACTAAAGTAGAACACGTTTCAGTTTTCGGTCTTACGTGCCTATAGCCCCACCAGGAGCGGACTATGCATACTCCCCTGTGCGACCAACTCGGCATCGAGTTTCCGATATTCGCCTTCACCCACTGTCGCGACGTGGTCGTCGCGGTCAGCAAGGCCGGCGGCTTCGGCGTGCTGGGCGCAGTGGGCTTCACGCCTGAGCAGCTCGAGATCGAGCTCAACTGGATCGACGAGCACATCGGCGATCACCCCTACGGCGTCGACATCGTGATCCCCAACAAGTACGAGGGCATGGACTCCAACATGTCCGCCGACGAACTCAAGGCGACCCTCAACTCGCTCGTCCCACAGGAGCACCTGGACTTCGCCAAGAAGATCCTGGCCGACCACGGCGTGCCGACCGACGACAGCGACGACAACGCCCTGCAGCTGCTCGGCTGGACCGAGGCGACCGCCACCCCGCAGGTCGAGGTGGCGCTCAAGCATCCGAAGATGACGCTGATCGCCAACGCGCTCGGCACCCCGCCGAAGGACATGATCGACCACATCCACGCCGAGGGTCGCAAGGTTGCCGCGCTGTGCGGCTCGCCGTCGCAGGCACGCAAGCACGCCGACGCCGGCGTGGACATCATCATCGCCCAGGGTGGTGAGGCCGGCGGGCACAGCGGTGAGGTCGGTTCCATCGTGCTGTGGCCGCAGGTGGTCAAGGAAGTGGCGCCGGTGCCGGTGCTGGCCGCCGGCGGAATCGGCAGCGGCCAGCAGATCGCTGCCGCGCTGGCGCTCGGCGCGCAGGGGGCCTGGACCGGATCGCAGTGGGTGATGGTCGAGGAGTCGGAGAACACCGCGGTCCAGCACGCCGCGTACGCGAAGGCCACCAGCCGCGACACCGTGCGCAGTCGGTCGTTCACGGGCAAGCCGGCGCGCATGCTGCGCAACGACTGGACCGAGGCGTGGGAGGACCCCAACAATCCGAAGCCCCTCGGTATGCCGCTGCAGTACATGGTCTCGGGCATGGCTGTGGCCGCGACGCACAAGTACCCGAACGAGACCGTCGACGTCGCGTTCAACCCGATCGGGCAGGTCGTCGGCCAGTTCACCAAGGTCGAGAAGACCGCGACCGTGATCGAACGCTGGGTCCAGGAGTACCTGGAGGCCACCAACACTCTCAACGAGCTCAACGAGGCCGCCAGCGTCTGACTTCGCGCACCCGGGGCGGGGCACAGCAACGGCGTTGGGCGCGCTACTGCCTGCCGGTTCCCGGAGATGTTCGTCGCCGTAGTCAGCTGGCAAACATTGAGGTTCGGGCGCGGCGCCCGGCCTTCTGGGTGGGCGTGGCGCGCCGCCGTCGGTGATTTTCGGCGCCGCACAACGTTTTCGGACGGCTCACGAAGCCGTTGATCGTTGAAACCCGACGGCGCGTGCCATACTTCGAGCGAATCTACGCAGGCGACAATTTTGGGGGGATGCGATGGACAAGCGGGCGGGACGCGTCAGCGGAGCAGTGGTTGCGGCAGGAATCGGACTCGCGCTGAGCACCGGGCACGGGATCGCCGCTGCCGAAACCACCGGACCGGACTCGTCCGAGTCGGGAACGCGCGCGGAAGCCCGCGGCGCCGCGAAATCGACCGACCGCGTCTCGCCGACGAGATCGCGTCAGGCCCGCGACGACTCCGACGACGCGGATTCCCGTGACGCCGGTTCTGATCGCGACGCCGGTTCCGAGCGCGACGAGGATGTCGACTCCCGTGCCGCCGTCGAGGACAAGGGCCGGCGCGGCATCGCCGACACCGGCCCCGCTCTCTCGCGCAAGTCCCCGACCTCCGCGACAGATGACGACCAGTCGACCCTCGAACGCGGTGCGCCGTCTGCCGCGCCGGAATCCGATGTCGTCGTGGTGGACACGACCCCGCCCGTTGCGCAGACCCGCGCCGTGGCCCCCAGGCGGGCGACCACGGCGCCGTCGGCCGACACCGGCGAGTCCGCCGGGACTGTCGTCACTAAGTCTGTCCCCGTCGTCGCGCGGGTACTGGATTCCGTCGGCTTCAGCCGAGATCCCCGTCCTGCCGACTCGCCCTTGATGGTGGCCGTCCTGGCGTGGGTGCGCCGCCAATTCGACGAGACCTCATCCACCCCGACAGCGTCCAACCCGACGGGATCGGCCACCTCGACGTCACGGACGCTGCGGCAGTCGGCCCGATCGGCGATCACGGTCAACGTGCGGGATTACGGAGCCGTCGGAGATGGCGTCACGGACGATTCCGCTGCGATCAAAGCCGCCCAGGCGGCGATGACGTCGGGTGCCACGCTGTACTTCCCCGACGGCGATTACCGCTTCGCGCAGCAGAATCCGGCCGACGGCGCGGCCATCGTGCTCAGTGGCCTGTCGAACGTCACCATCGAGTTCGAGCAAGGTGCCCGGCTGCTGATGGACAATCTCACCTCGTCTGGCCATGGCCAGGGGCACGGCATCAAGATCGCCGGCGCCGCTTCCCATGTGACGCTGTTGAATCCGACCATCGAGTGGGTGACTCGTCCCACGTGGCGCAGCTGGGGCGACGGCATCTCGATCGTCGGGTATCCCTCCGACGCTGCCCCGGCTTCGGGCTGGACGGGCTCCACGGGCAAGGTCGAGTTCGTCTCCATCATCAACGGCCGCGTGGTCAACGCCCCGCAAGCCGGAGCTGTCGTCATGGGCGCCTCGGATGTGACAGTCACCAACTTCACGGCCATCGGAACTCTCGCCGACGGCCTGCACTTCAACGCGAACCGCCGCGTGACGGTCGACGGGTTGCTGGCGCAGAACACCGGGGACGACGGTTTGGCGTTCGTGACCTATTACCACCCGACTCAGCCGTGGACGTACGGCCCCACTGACGGCCCGTTCAATCAGAGCGGCATCGGCGAGTGGAACAACGGCGGGTCGACGGCGACCAACATCACCGTGACGGGTGGCCAGGCGAACGGCTTCCGGGTCCAGGGCGGCTACGACATCACGATCAGCGACGTGACGATCTCCGGCAAGGCCTTCGGGTTCCACGTCAACTCGGCGATCGGCGCCTTCGCGGGCGACTGGACGAGTCTGGCGTCGCGCGACATCACGATCTCCGATGTGACGATCGAGAATGTCGGGACCGGAATCGTGCTCGGCACCAACAACATCGACGGCACCGAAGACTCGAAGTGGTGGGATTTCTCCGGAACGACGATCAGCGACGTGGTCATCCGCAACGCTCAGAACTGGTCGGTGTCGGTGGAGACGCCGTGGACGACGACCTCCAAGTTCGCCGGAGTCACCCTGCGCAACATCTACGCCGAAACCGGCGTCGACGTCGACGGCCCCAATGTCGGCGGCAACGGCGGATTCCTACTTGCGTCCCTGCGGGATTCGGTGATCGAGAATGTGCGGCTGGTCAGCGACCATGCGGCCAACATCCTGGTCCTCGGAACGAGCCGGATGCGGGACGGGCTAGCAGTCTCGGATCTGCCGTCGTCGAATCTCACCATCGATGGTCTGGTGCTGGAGGGTCCCGGCCAGATCCTGGTCCAGGACATCGCCGGCGTGGAGTTCGGTGAAGTCTCGTCCACCGGGGCCGACGGCGCCGGGGTCGTGATGTACCGGGTCAAGGACGCGACGTTCGACGCCATCAACGTCACGCTGGCGGGTCGCGGCAGCGGCGACGGCTACGGCGTGCGGCTGTTGCAGGTCCGCGACATCGACATCGAGAACATCGTGATCGCGATGGACGACCACATCGGGTCCTCGTGGTGTGCCGTGCAGATCAGCGGCGGCAACCCGAGCGAGGGTGTCGCCGGTGACGGCGTCCGGATCGACAACCTCGTCTACACCACCGAGCGCGATGCCTTCGCATCCGATATCGACGTTCAGGGCGGACCGTGGGGTGCGGTGAACTGGTACATCGACGCGCATTGGCGCCACGAGGGGGCCGTGAATCCGCACTGGACTTCTTACACGTACGGCGACATCAGTCCCCTCTGACCGGCTTACGCCGCGGGAGCGGCAGGCGGGGCCTACGCCGCGGGAGCGGCGGGCGGGGCCGCGACCGCGGGAGCGGCAGGCGGGGCCGCGACCGCGGGAGCGGCCCCGCCTGC
>NZ_JBNMQU010000022.1:0-12930 GCF_050205565.1 Mycobacterium sp. SMC-4
GATCACCGATCTGGATTCTGATCAGCTCTCCGGTGCCACGGTGCGCATCAGCACGGGCGCCAAGACCGGTGACGTTCTTGGTTTTACCGCGATCGAGGGCAATCCGATCACCGCGTCGTGGGATGCCAACACCATGACATTGACCTTGAGTGGTGTTGCCAGCATCGCCCAGTACGAAGCGGCACTCAAGGCAGTCACCTTCACCACCACCGAAGGCGGCCTGCCCCGCGGCCTGACCGTCTCGGTGACTGACGAAGCCGAGGTTGCCTCGTTGGTGCCGGGTGCGGCGTTGGTAACCGTCATCGGACTGCCGCCGACAGTGGTGACAATTGGTGCGCCGCTGTTCAAGCTGGGTGGATCGCCGGTGCGGGTGATCACCTCAGCCTCGATCACCGATCTGGATTCTGATCAGCTCTCCGGTGCCACGGTGCGGATCGCCACCGGCGCCAAGACCGGTGATGTGTTGAGTTATTCGCAGCTGAACGGGAATCCAATCACCGCGTCGTGGGATGCGGAGACGATGACATTGACCCTCTCCGGTGTCGCCACTATCGCCCAGTACGAAGCGGCACTCAAGGCAGTCACCTTCACGACGACCGAAGGCGGATTGCCCCGCGGCCTGAGCGTCTCGGTGACTGACGACGCCGAGGTTGCCTCGTTGGTTCCGGGTGCGGCGTTGGTGACCGTGATCGGACTGCCGCCGGCGGTAGTGACCATCGGTGCGCCGCTGTTCAAGCTGGGTGGGTCGCCGGTGCGGGTGATCTCCTCGGCATCGATCACCGATCTGGATTCTGATCAGCTGTCCGGCGCGACGGTACGCATCGCCACGGGGGCCAAGACTGGTGACGTGTTGAGCTTCATCGCGATTGAGGGCAACCCGATCACAGGCACCTGGGATGCCAACACCATGACACTGACGTTGTCCGGCGTCGCCACCATCGCCCAGTACGAAGCCGCGTTGAAGGCAGTCACCTTCACCACGACTGAGGGTGGGTTGCCGCGCGGCCTGAGCGTCTCGGTGACTGACGAAGCCGAGGTGGCTTCGGTGGTCCCGGGTGCTGCCATGGTGACCGTGATCGGTCTACCGCCGCTGCTGGTGGTGACGGGGCTTCCCGTGCACACGATCGGCACGGCCCCGGTGAGGGTGGCGTCGTCGGTCACCATCACCGATGCGGACTCCACCCATCTGTCGGGTGCGACCGTGCGGATCTCCTTGCTGGCGCAGTCCGGAGATGTACTGGGCTACAACGGTCCAGCCGACGGTCCGATCACTGCTTCGTGGGATAACGCGACAAAGACGCTGACGCTGACCGGTGTCGCCACCATTGCCGAGTACGAAGCGGCGTTGAAGGCTGTGACGTTCAGCGCCACCGGATCGGTGCTCATCGCCCGCACCATTTCGTTCTCCATCGTTGACGAAACCCAGGTCGGCGGGGTGGAACTGGCGACCGTGGCCGCCGGCGCGAAGTATTCACTGACTCCGGCGTTGACCGTGCTGGGCACTCCGGTCTTCAGGCTGGGCGGGACCGCCGTGAGGGTCATCTCCGTCGCGGAGATCACTGACCTCGACTCGGACAGAATGTCGCAGGCGACGCTGAAGCTCACCGGCGCCAAAGCCGGCGATGTATTGAATTATGTTCAGTTGGAAGGCAACCCGATCACCGGCACGTGGAATGCCGAGACCATGACGTTGACGCTGACCGGTGTCGCCACCAAGGCGCAATACGAGGCAGCGCTCAAGGCGGTCACCTTCAGCACCACAGAGGGTGGCCTACCGCGTGGGGTGACGGTGGCGGTGGCTGACGAGACAGGTGTGGAAAGCCTTCTCGCACTGCCTATCCCGGTCACAGTTGTCGGTCTGCCGCCAGGCCTGCTGGTGTTGGGTGCGCCGATCCATACAATCGGCACGGCGCCTGTGAGGGTGGCATCGTCGGTCACCATCACCGATGCCGATTCCACGCACTTGTCCGGGGCCACGGTGCGGATCTCGCTGTTGGTCCAGTCCGGGGACACGCTGTGGTACTCGGGTCCCGAAGATGGCCCCATCACCGCGTCATGGGATGACGCGTCGAAGACTCTCACGCTATCGGGTGTCGCCACCATTGCCGAGTATGAGGAGGCGTTGCAGTCGGTGATGTTCAGTGCGACCGGCTCGGTGTTGGCGACACGGACAATCTCCTTCAGCGTCACCGATGACACCAACGTGGCTGCATTGTTGCCGGCGACGGTGTTGGCTGGATCGAGATACTCGCTGGCACCCACAGTGGTGACGATCGGCGGAGAAACCCACGTCATCGGGAAAGCACCGGTGCGCATCATCTCCCGCGCTGAGATTGGTGACATCGACTCCGACTACATCTCCCGAGCCGAGGTGCAGATCGCCTTGCTGGGACAGCCGGGTGATGTTCTTGGATACACGGGTCCGGCAGGGCCCATCAAGGCGACCTGGGATGCGGGTTCACTCACCTTGACTCTGTCGGGGGTGGCGACCAAGGCGCAGTACGAGGCGGCCCTGGAATCTGTCACCTTCTCTGCCACGGGCGGAGTCTTTGCGATCCGTACCGTGTCCGTCACCGTCACCGACGATGCCGGGGTGAGCAGCGTGCTGCCGGGGACCGTGACCGCTCGAGCAGCGAATCCCCTTGCGCCGGGCGTCTTCGCGACCGGGAGGGCGGTGCCGTACTCCACGAACAACTCCCCGGTGAACCCCATTGTGACCGCCGAGATCGTCGACCTAGATTCCGACTACATGTTCGGCGCCTCGGTCCGGATCTCGGACAACGCGCGCGGTGCGGACTTGCTCGCTTTTGCGGGACTAGCGAACAACCCGATCACGGCTTCGTGGAACAACACGACCAAGACTCTGACGTTGTCCGGAACAGCGACCAAGAGCCAGTACGAAGCGGCCCTCAAGGCGGTCACGTTCTACACCACCGATGCCGGACCGCTCTTCGACCGGATCCGGACCATTGCCATCACAGTCACCGACGACTCACGCCTCATCGGAACAGGATCGGTGCCGATCGCCGTGACGACGCTGTTCTAGATCGCTGGCCCGAGCAGGTCGTCGGCGTCTTTGATGACGTAGCCGTAGCCCTGCTCGGCCAGAAAGCGCTGGCGATGCGCGGCGTACTCGGCGTCGAGGCTGTCGCGCGACACGACGGAGTAGAACACCGCTCCGCCACCGTCGGCTTTCGGGCGAAGCAGCCGACCGAGCCGCTGCGCTTCCTCCTGCCGTGACCCGAAGGTGCCCGAAACCTGCACGGCCACACTGGCTTCCGGCAGGTCGATGGAGAAGTTGGCGACCTTGGAGACCACCAGGGTGCGGATCTCGCCGCGGCGGAACCCGTCGAACAGCGCTTCGCGCTCAGCGGTTTTCGTCGAGCCCTGGATGACGGGGGCGTCCAGTTCGGCGCCGAGTTCGTCGAGCTGATCGAGGTAGGCGCCGATCACCAGCGTCGGCTCGTCGGGATGACGCGCCAGGATGGACTTCACCACCGCGATCTTGGTGTGCGCCGTCGCGCACAGCTTGTAGCGCTCGTCGGGTTCGGCAGTGGCATAGAGCATTCGTTCGTTGTCGGTCATCGTGACGCGGACCTCGATGCACTCGGCCGGCGCGATCCAGCCCTGGGCTTCGATGTCCTTCCACGGCGCGTCGTAGCGCTTCGGGCCGATCAGTGAGAACACGTCCCCTTCACGGCCGTCCTCGCGGATCAGTGTCGCGGTCAGGCCCAGCCTGCGCCGCGACTGCAGGTCGGCGGTCATCCGGAACACCGGCGCAGGCAACAGGTGCACCTCGTCGTAGATGATCAGCCCCCAGTCGCGGCTGTCGAACAACTCCAGATGCTTGTACTCACCCTTGGTGCGCCGGGTGATCACCTGGTAGGTGGCGATGGTGACGGGTCGAATCTCCTTGCGCTCACCGGAGTATTCGCCGATCTCATCCTCGGTCAGCGACGTGCGTGCCACCAACTCACGCTTCCACTGCCGGCCGGCAACCGTATTCGTCACCAGGATCAACGTCGTCGCACCGGCTTTGGCCATCGCAGCCGCACCCACCAGCGTCTTACCGGCACCGCACGGCAGCACCACCACCCCCGAGCCGCCCTCCCAGAACGAGTCGGCGGCCATCTGCTGGTAGTCGCGCAGCTGCCAACCGTCCTGCGCGAGGTCGATGGGATGCGCTTCACCGTCGACGTACCCGGCGAGATCCTCGGCCGGCCACCCGATCTTGAGCAGCATCTGCTTGACGCGGCCCCGCTCACTGTTGTGCACGATGACGGTGTCGTCGTCGAGACGCGCGCCCAGCATCGGGGCGATCTTCTTGTTGCGCAGCACCTCCTCGAGGACCGCGCGGTCCAAGCTCACCAAGGTCAGCCCGTGCGCCGGATGCTTCACCAGCTGCAGTCGGCCGTAGCGAGCCATGGTGTCGACGATGTCGACCAGCAGCGGCTGCGGCACCGCGTAGCGCGAGTACGTCACCAGCGCGTCGACAACCTGCTCGGCGTCATGGCCGGCCGCGCGCGCATTCCACAGTGCCAGCGGCGTGATCCGGTAGGTGTGGATGTGCTCAGGCGCGCGTTCGAGCTCGGCGAACGGCGCGATCGCCGCGCGGGCCGCCTGGGCTTGTTCGTGGTCGACTTCCAGCAGAACGGTCTTGTCGGATTGGACGATCAGCGGCCCCTCGGTCATGCGTCGCCTCGTTGCTGATGTCGGTTCAGAGTCACGTTTGTCCATTATCCAGGGCCTCGCGCGGCGACCTGGGTCGCGAAGCCGCGGCGATGCCGAAAGTCGGCAGTCCGAACATTGCGGCGGTGCGTGCCGTCACTTCGTCCGTTGGCTAATCGCTACGAAAAGACGCGGTTTTCGGAACGTTGCCATAGACGATGACTAAGCAGTTAGAAGATATTTGCGAGTGTGCTGACAGCTTCCGCACTCAAGCAAATAGGTCGATTTTGTGACGGCCGTCAATATTTTGCTCTAATCTCATCCTCGCGAACGCAACCACCCACAGTGTTCTGCTTGCAGAGGGTGCTCAGCGACCAATGGAGGCCGACGACCGATGACCACGCACTCAGCTCGACACCGCAACGACGCCTCCGCGAAGTCATCAACCTTCTGGGCGGCGCGAGACCTTCTCTCCGACGTCGAGTCGAGCGGTGGGCCCAGGCACGCGCGCAAAATCGCGTCGAAGTACGGCACCCACATCGGGCGTGTCGGTGCGCTGGCCGTCTCGCTCGGCATCGGGTTCGCGGTCGTCAATTCGGCGACCGCGGTGGCCTACGCGGAAACCGACTCCGAGACCGGCGCCTCGTCGTCCGCGCCGGCCACGCCTGAGACCGCGTCGACCGAACGGGCAGAACCTTCGAGATCTTCCGTGCGCGGCGGACCCCGCACGCGCGCTGAGCGTGCCGAAGCGCGGTCGCGAGGAGCGACAACTGCGCGGAGCGTCGACGACATCCTCGGCGACGACATCCTCGGCGACGACATCCTCGGCGACGACAGCGACGACAGCGACGACAGCGACGACAGCGACGACGTCGTCGTTTCCGGTGCCGACGAAACGGAGCCGCCCAGCGCCCAGGCCGGCGGCGGCAACACACCTGCCACCTCTGGCGAGTTGGAAGACACCACCACCGAGGTGACAGCCCCATCGGTCGACGCGGTCGAACCGGCGCCGGCGCCCGAGGCCGACGAATCCACGGCCGCGGACGACGATGAAACCGCGGAAGCCCCGAGTCCGACGGCGACCGTCCGTGAAGCGCTGCCGCGGCGCGCCGCGGTCCGCGCCGCCGCG
The DNA here is from genome assembly GCF_050205565.1 of Mycobacterium sp. SMC-4. Lineage (GTDB taxonomy): Bacteria > Actinomycetota > Actinomycetes > Mycobacteriales > Mycobacteriaceae > Mycobacterium. The sequence continues at coordinate 5,798 of NZ_JBNMQU010000022.1, forward strand.
TATGCCCCGGTGGATTCGGCGACGCGCGTCACGCAGGAAATCACCGAGACGAACGTCATGAGCGCCGTGGTGTCCAGCATCATCACGCCGCTGGCCGACACCGAGGCTCCGGTGTCGAACCCGGTCCTCGACACCGTCCTGGCATATGTGCGGCGGCTGATCAACCACACGTTCTTCAACCAGACGCCGGTGGTGCGCAGCGTGACCACCGAGCAACTCCTCACCGGTCACGTCGTCATCGACATCGACGCCTACGACCCCAACGGCGACCCGCTGACCTACGAGATCGTCCAGCCCGCCAACGGCATCGTGGTCCGCGAACCGCTCACCGGGAAGTTCATCTTCACGCCGGACGAGATCATCACCGGCGACCCGAAACCCGTGCAGTTCCAGGTCATCATCCGCGACGACTCCGAACACCTCACCGGCGCACTCGGCTCGATCCAGAAGCTGCTCCACACCGTGGCCCGAATCTTCGGGCTCGCGAAGGCGGACACTCACACCGAGACGGTGGCCTTCGAAGTCGGCCCGATCCTGCAGGTCCCGCCTGTGCTCATCGCGGTCGGCTCATTGCCCTACCAGCTCGGCGGCGACCCGACGAAACTCCTGTCGGTTGCCGAGATCACCGACATGGATTCCCAGAGTCTCAAGCGAGCCGTGCTGAAGTTCGAGCTCGGCTACACAGACGGCGATGTCCTCCACTTCACCGACACCGAGGACATCCGCGGCCAGTGGGACCAGGCGACCAGGACACTGACCCTCGAGGGAAACGCGTCGCTGGCCGCATACGAGGCTGCGCTGAAATCCGTCGCCTTCAGCGCCAACTCGGTCGGCTTGCTCGGCCGCACCGTGAGTATCGACCTCGTCGACGAACACAACATGTCGACGTTGCTGCCCGCAGCGGTCGTCGTCGCCGTCCTGCCTGCGCTGGCCCTGCCGCCCGCGCTGGTGGCCGCGCCGGGACTGCCGTACCGGATCGGTGACAGACCTGCGCGACTCCTGTCGATCGCCGAGATCGCCGACGGCGACTCGGCCAATCTCAGCCGTGTCGTGCTGAGGATCCTCGGTGGGCAAAGTGGCGACCTGTTGGAGTTCACCGCGCCGGACGGTTCGCCGATCGAGGGCCATTGGGACGCGCAGAACCGCACCCTGACCCTGGAGAACGTCGCATCCAAGGCTGCCTATGAAGCCGCGCTCAAAGCGGTGGAATTCAGTGCCACGCAGCTCGGGCTGCTCAGCCGCAGCATCGAGGTCACCCTGACCGACGAAGGCGGAACAGACAGCCTGCTGCCGACGCTCGTGGTCTTCGGCGTGATCGCGACTCCTGAACTGCCGCTCACGATCCTGCCGGTCGGCGCGCCCATCTACACGATCGGCAAGCCAGGGGTCCGCGTGGTCTCCGCGGTGGAGATCGTCAACGCCGACAACAACATTCTCAAGCGTGCGACCGTCACCATTGCGACCGCGCGGATGACCGGCGACAAGCTCACCTACACCGGACCGGCTTCCGGCAACATCACGGTGACGCAGACCAATGAATACACGTTGACACTGAGCGGAGAGGCATCGGTAGAGGAATACGAGCAGGTCTTCAAGCAGATCGTTTTCAGCGCAACTCAATTGGGCTTGACGCGCACGGTGACCTTCAGCGCGGTCGAGGTCGACGGAGACGACACCCTGTTGCCCGGTGCGGTGTTCGTCAACACCCTGCCGCCCATCGCGCCCACCGTCACAGCGCCGTCCCTGGTGCCGTCGGTGTACACATTGGGCAAACGCGCCGCGAGACTGGCTCCCACGGTCCTGATCGGAGACCTCGACTCCACCACCCTGACGAAGGCCACGCTGGAGATCGCTGCCAACAAGCAGTCCGGCGACATGTTGTCCTACACCGGAATCGCCGGCAACCCCATCACCGCGTCGTGGGACGGGACCACTCTGACCCTGCAGGGTACCGCCACCATCGAGCAGTACCGGGCGGCGCTGGAAGCAGTGACGTTCGGAGCTACCGGCGGTGTCGGTCTGCTGCAGACCCGACTGGTGCAGATCCACGTCTATGACGACTCCGGCGAGAGGTCGCTGTTGCCCGCGACGGCTGAGGTTCTGGTCAAAGACCCCGACCGCCCCACTCTGATCGTCACCGGTCCGTCGCCGCTGTCCTTCCCTCGGGCGAACGAGACGGTCCGGCCGATCACTTCGGCGACGATCATCGACACCGACTCCACGGTCCTGCGTGGTGCGAGCGTGAAGATCACCGACGGATTCACCACCGGGGATGCGTTGGCTTTCAACGGTCTTGCGGGCAATCCGGTCAGCGCGACCTACGACAGCGCCACACGTGAACTCAAGCTGACGGGCGAGGCCACGCTGGCGCAGTACAAAGCCGCACTGGAGGCGGTGACGTTCCGGGCCACCCAGCACGGCGCCGGGTTCCTGGCCCTCTTCAAGACCCGGACCTTGACGGTCAACATCACCGACGACTCGGGCCTCAACAGCCTGCTGCCGGGCGTCGTGCTGGTGTCGATCTACAAGTGATCAGCCGGGAGCGGCCGACACCACCGACGTGACCCGGTGGATCGCGAATTCGCGGACGCGTCCGGAAGCCGGGTCGTACGCGGTCAGTTGGCCGCCGCGGACGTTGATCGGTGCGACCACCCGCTGGGTGGCCACCCCCGCGGGGTCGACGTAGCCGATCACCACCGACTCCTGGTGATAGGCCGCCTGCTGGAGTTCCGAGATGGCCACCGCGGGATCCAGCCGCAATCCGGATGAGGGGGCGGCCGCGACCTTGCGCAACACCGCCACGATCGCGCCGAGCGTCTGGTCACTGGGCGGCGTGTGCTGGCGGTAGCCGCGCCGGCGTACCGGCGCAGCCACGCGCGCGCCGCGGGTCCGCAAGTCCACGATCGCGCCCGTGGCGTCCTCGGCCGCGGGAGCAAAACCTGCGCTGCGCAACGCGTTCAGAACCTCACCGATATTGGCTTGCGACACCGCCACCGTGGGCGCCAGTAGCCGCAATTCCACCGCCTCGGTGGCCGGTGCGGCAACCGCCTGGGCCAGCAACGCGGTGTCCTCGCATCGCACGAAGGACGATGCCATGCCCACCCGGAGCTGGCCGTGCCGCCGCGCAACATCGTCGATCATGTACGTCAATGCTTGCGGCACGGGCGTTTTCGAGTGCTTGGCGAACAACGCGTGCAACCCGCCGGCGGTCTTGCCGCTGTCGAGAGCCCGGCGGACCGAGGCCTCGTCGATGCGGTACACCATTGCCGCGCCCGCGGATTCGACAGTGGCCACGGCGGACAACTCTTCGGCCAGTTCTCGTTCGAGCGGTCCGGGAACGATGACGGTCAGGTCAGCCTGCACCAGGAAGTGGTCGATCGGCGCGGGAAGCACCTTGGCCATCGCGGCGATCACAGCGTCGTCGTCCCCGCCGTCGAGCAGCACCCTGATGGGGCCGGCCAACGCGCCGCGGCCGACCACGCCGACCGCGTGGGCCTCGGTCAGCAGATCCGCCACGGGTCCCGGCTGCAATCGCGCCGACCACCGTGGTCGCTGCCACACCATCGCCTCCGAGGCGCTGTCGGCGTCGACGCCCGCGCCGGCGGGCAACTCGGCCAGCACCTCGAGCAGCAACCGTCGATCCAGGGGAGCGGCCGTCGAAAACAGTGAATCAGACAGCGCGGCATAGGGTTTGTCATCCGGGCTGCGACTGCCGACCAGGCTGGGCCGGCTGGGCAGCGACAACCACGCCGAGGCCAACAGATGCCACTTTGATGCCGTGGAGGCTTCGATGAACCGGTCGGCGGCCACCGTCGGCGCCCAATAGTTGCCGGTGCCATCGGTCGGATCGGGTTCGGGGACCCCGGAGGCGATCAGCCCTGCGCCGGCGCTCACCTCCAGCAGCAGGCCCAGCCGACGCTCCTCGATCCCGGTGACCTTGGTGAGTCGCTTCACCTCGCGCACACCGAGACCTCCGCTGCGCAACTCGGGAACCGGTGTCGCGCCGAGGATTTCGATGAGTATCTCGACTTCACGCAGCAGGTCCAGCGCGGCGCCGGCAGCGACGGCGTCCACGTCCGATGCCGTGGTCTGCGAGCGGATCGGGTCGGGACGCACCAGGCTCGACGGTCCCGGCGTCTCGCCGCGCATGATCTGACCGACCAACCGGGGCAGGATCACCGTGTCCTCGTCCAGTCGCCGCAGCAGACCGGCGGCAAGCAGGCGCTGCACCGGACGGTCGGGCGGTGCGTCGGGCAGGGCGTCGCGGGTGCGGCCGACCGGCGAGCCCTCCAACAGTTTCTCGAGCAGGTCGCGGGCCGTGTCGTCGACGTCCTCGAGCGCGGTGCGGATGTCGCGCTCGGTCAGCGCGCCGTTCTCCAGCGTGGCTTGTCCCGGATACCACGGCAGGCACGACGCTGCCTCGGCGACCACGCGCAACGCACTGGTCGGTCCCCACACCAACGCGCGGTCGGTCAATGCGGAAACTGCTGCGGCAACCGCGGCATCGTCGACCTGTTCCCGAAGCGGCTCCGTGAGCGCGGAGACCGCGACGGCGATCGTGTCGGCACCCAAAGTCAGCAGTGCGTCGAGGACCGCCAGATGGAGAAAGTCGAGGTCATCGGTGGCGGCTTTCACCGACTGCCGGGCCGCCGCGCGGGCCGCCAGTGCGGCAATGGTCCCCGGCGGGGGCTGGGTGAGGTCGGGCCGGAGTCGCAGCAGCCGGATCAGCCGCTCGTCGTCCAGATCGGCCAACCAGGCGCCCAAGGGCACGCCTGGAGTGTTCGCACTCATTGCTGACCAGCGTAAAGCAGCCGCCCGACCTCGCCCGACCGCGAGGCGTTTGCCACAATGGCTCCGTGGCTGATGACAAGAAGAACCGATATGTCGACCCGGGTTGGCCCACGGTGGATCCCGATGACCACGCGGTCAGCGAACTGGCCGCCGATCGCACCGGCGCCCTGTCGCCCTACGGCGACCTGACGTTCCCGCTGCCGGCCGAAGAATTGCCGTTCGTTCATTCAGTAACCGTCGTCAACCGGTAGCGGAGCGCTGATCGTGGGCGATCGCCTCTCCCATCTCGACGAGACCGGCGCGGCCCACATGGTCGACGTGACCGCCAAGGACGCCACCAAGCGCGTCGCGGTGGCCTCCGGGGTGGTGCACACGCGGTCCGAGGTCGTCGAGATGATCACGGCCAACGGGCTGCCCAAAGGCGATGCACTGGCCACCGCCCGCATCGCGGGCATCATGGCCGCCAAGCGCACCAGTGAGCTGGTGCCGCTGTGTCACCCGCTGGCGATCACCGGCGTCGATGTCGACTTCACCATCGGCGTGGACGGCGAACCCGGGGCCGTCGGCATCACCGCCTCGGTGCGCACCACCGACCGCACCGGCGTGGAGATGGAAGCGCTGACGGCGGTCAGCGTGGCAGCGCTGACGCTCTACGACATGATCAAGGCCGTCGACCGCGCCGCGCGCATCGACGCCATTCAGGTCGTCCGAAAAGAGGGCGGCAAAACCGGGACCTGGGTCCGAGACACATGAGCCGGACCGGCGCCGTCGTCATCGCGTCCACCCGAGCCGCAGCCGGCGTCTACGAGGACCTCTGCGGTCCGCTGATCGTGGATTGGCTCAACCAACGCGGGGTGGCCACCGCAGCGCCGGTCGTCGTCGCGGACGGTGATGCGGTCGCGCAGGCCCTCAAGGACGCGTTGGCCGCGGATCCCGACATCATCGTGACCTCCGGCGGCACCGGGATCTCACCCACCGACGCCACACCCCAGGTGACCGCCACGCTCCTCGACTACGAAATCCCCGGCCTGGCCGAGGCGATACGGCGCGCCGGCCTCCCACAGGTGCCGACCGCAGTGTTGTCGCGCGGGCTGTGCGGAGTCGCGGGCCGCACCCTGATCGTGAACCTGCCCGGCTCGCGCGGCGGCGTCCGCGACGGCCTGTCGGTACTGGCCGACGTCCTCGACCACGCGCTCGACCAACTCCACGGCAAGGATCACTCGCGATGACCATCGTCGTGCGCGCCGCGCTGACCGAAGAGCCCATCGATCCCGCCGAGCACGAAGCCCTGGTCGGCCACGACGCTGCCGGCGCGGTGGTGACGTTCTCCGGCGTGGTCCGCAACCACGACGGCGGACGGACCGTCACCCGGCTCGAATATTCGGCCCATCCCTCCGCCGAAGACACCATCGCCGAGGTTGCCGAAGCCGTGGCGGCCGAATCACCCGGTGTGCGCGCGATCGCCGTCAGCCACCGTATCGGTGAACTGCACATCGGCGATGCCGCGCTGGTGGCGTCGGTGGCCGCTGATCACCGCGGCGCCGCGTTCGCCACATGTTCCCGGCTCGTCGATGCCGTCAAAGAACAGTTGCCGGTGTGGAAGCACCAGTTCTTCGCGGATGGGAGCGATGAGTGGGTCAACTCCGCCTGATAAGGCGGTTTGTCACGGCCTGATAAGGCGGTTTGTCACGGCCTGATAAGGCGGTTTGTCACGGCCTGATAAGGCGGTTTGTCACGGCCTGATAAGGCGGTTGGTCACGGCCTGATCAGGCGGTGATCAGGCGGGCGGCAGCGGTGCCGGGGCCGGGGGAGCAGGAGCAACCGCGGGGGCCGGCACATTCGGCGGGACGCCGCCGGGATCCGGCGTCGTCAACGGCCGCTGGGTGAGCGCCAGCAGCGCATCCTTGCCCGAGATCTCCTGGGTCTGGATCGCGTGCCAGATCTCCCGCAGGTAGGTCACGTTCGGGCTCTCGTTGGGGACCTGCGCCGGATCCACGGTGGTGCCCGGAGGCAGGTTGTCCGGGCTGGCCAGATGCGGAACACCTTCAGGCGCGGCCGGCGGTGCCGGAGCATCGACTGCAGCGGGCGCCGCGAGCGGCACGGGAGCATCCACCGGAGCAGCGACCGGCGCGGGAGCCGGAGCCGGAGGCAGCGGCGGCAACGCGGGATCACCCGGCGCGGGCTGCAGCGGCACGTCGCCTGACTGCAGCGACCACAACTGCGGCTGGTTCACCGGAGTCGGTCCCTGCGCGCTGTCCCAGTCCGCGACAGTGACCGCGGGTTCCACGGGCGGTGCGGGCGGGAGCGGCGCTGCCAACGGATCGGCGGGCGGAGCCGGGAGC
>NZ_JBNMQU010000023.1:0-3356 GCF_050205565.1 Mycobacterium sp. SMC-4
CCCGGGTGGGCAGTATCATCGGCGCTGGCAGGCTTAGCTTCCGGGTTCGGGATGGGACCGGGCGTTTCCCTGCCGCTATGGACCGCCGTAACTTTATTCACTCGTTTTCGAGCGTAAACCTTGTGGGTTGTTTTGGTGGTGGGGTGTGTTCATCAAAGACTGATGGTGTGTTTGATGAAGTGTGGTTGTGGTTGCGAGGTTTTGGGGTTGTTGTAAGTTTTCGGCCGGTTAGTGCCAGTTCCCTGAACGCATTGCTGCGTGTATAGGTCTGGTCTATCGATCCCGTGGTCTGCGGGGGGCCTTATCCCACTTAATGGGTGAGAAACCTGGTCTTGGAGAAGGTTTCCCGCTTAGATGCTTTCAGCGGTTATCCTGCCCGAACGTGGCTATCCAGCGGTGCCCCTGGTGGGACAACTGGTGTACCAGAGGTTCGTCCGTCCCGGTCCTCTCGTACTAGGGACAGGTCTCCTCAAGTTTCTGACGCGCGCGGCGGATAGAGACCGAACTGTCTCACGACGTTCTAAACCCAGCTCGCGTGCCGCTTTAATGGGCGAACAGCCCAACCCTTGGGACCTGCTCCAGCCCCAGGATGCGACGAGCCGACATCGAGGTGCCAAACCATCCCGTCGATATGGACTCTTGGGGAAGATCAGCCTGTTATCCCCGGGGTACCTTTTATCCGTTGAGCGACACCCCTTCCACTCAGAGGTGCCGGATCACTAGTCCCGACTTTCGTCCCTGCTCGACATGTCCGTCTCGCAGTCAAGCTCCCTTGTGCACTTACACTCAACACCTGATTGCCGTCCAGGTTGAGGGAACCTTTGGGCGCCTCCGTTACATTTTAGGAGGCAACCGCCCCAGTTAAACTACCCGCCAGGCACTGTCCCTGAACCCGGTTCAGGGTTCGAGGTTAGAGGCCCAATACGATCAGAGTGGTATTTCAACAACGACTCCACAACCACTGGCGTGGCCGCTTCACAGTCTCCCACCTATCCTACACAAACCGTATCGAGCACCAATACCAAGTTGTAGTGAAGGTCCCGGGGTCTTTTCGTCCTGCCGCGCGTAACGAGCATCTTTACTCGTAATGCAATTTCGCCGAGTCTATGGTTGAGACAGTTGAGAAGTCGTTACGCCATTCGTGCAGGTCGGAACTTACCCGACAAGGAATTTCGCTACCTTAGGATGGTTATAGTTACCACCGCCGTTTACTGGGGCTTAAATTCTCCGCTTCACCCCGAAGGGTTAACGGGTCCTCTTAACCTTCCAGCACCGGGCAGGCGTCAGTCCGTATACCTCGTCTTGCGACTTCGCACGGACCTGTGTTTTTAGTAAACAGTCGCTTCTCACTGGTTTGTGCCACCCACTCACGCTTAGGCCGCAAAGGCTTACACGCCATGTGGGTCCCCCTTCTCCCGAAGTTACGGGGGCATTTTGCCGAGTTCCTTAACCATAGTTCACTCGTACGCCTCGGTATTCTCTACCTGACCACCTGTGTTGGTTTGGGGTACGGGCCGTGTATCTACTCGCTAGAGGCTTTTCTCGACAGCATAGGATCACCGAATTCGCCTCAATCGGCTATGCATCACCTCTCAGACACATGAGTGACGGATTTGCCTATCACTCGTCCTACAGGCTTACCCCGGTATTACCACTGACCGGTACGGCTACCTTCCTGCGTCACCCCATCGCTTGACTACTACCCATCCGGGTCCCGCGCAGCCAGCAGTCCCCGCTCCCCGAAGGGATTGGTGAACCACCTTTTGGGCGGTTAGCAGAATGGATTCATCAGGGACGCTTATACACGGGTACGGGAATATCAACCCGTTGTCCATCGACTACGCCTGTCGGCCTCGCCTTAGGTCCCGACTCACCCTGGGCGGACTGGCCTGGCCCAGGAACCCTTGGTCTTCCGGCGGGCAAGGTTCTCACTTGCCTTATCGCTACTCATGCCTGCATTCTCACTCCCACACCCTCCACCACTCGATCACTCGGCGGCTTCACCGGATGCAGGACGCTCCCCTACCCAGCATGTAAACATGCTGCCGCGGCTTCGGCGGTGTGCTTGAGCCCCGCTACATTATCGGCGCACAATCACTTGACCAGTGAGCTATTACGCACTCTTTCAAGGGTGGCTGCTTCTAAGCCAACCTCCTGGTTGTCTTCGCGACTGCACATCCTTTTCCACTTAGCACACGCTTAGGGGCCTTAGCCGGCGATCTGGGCTGTTTCCCTCTCGACGCACGGAGCTTATCCCCCGCCGTCTCACTGCCGCATTACACCGTGTCGGCATTCGGAGTTTGGCTGACGTCAGTAACCTTGTGAGGCCCATCGGCCATCCAGTAGCTCTACCTCCGACACGAACACTGCGACGCTGCACCTAAATGCATTTCGGGGAGAACCAGCTATCACGGAGTTTGATTGGCCTTTCACCCCTACCCACAACTCATCCCCTCAGTCTTCAACCTAAGTGGGTTCGGGCCTCCACGCGGTCTTACCCGCGCTTCACCCTGGCCATGGGTAGATCACTCCGCTTCGGGTCCAGAACACACCACTACACCAGCCCCTACGAACTGGATACGCCCTATTCAGACTCGCTTTCGCTACGGCTACCCCACCCGGGTTAACCTCGCGACATGTCCCTGACTCGCAGGCTCATTCTTCAAAAGGCACGCCATCACCCCACACACAAAGCGAGGGCTCTGACGGATTGTAAGCGCACGGTTTCAGGTACTATTTCACTCCCCTCCCGGGGTACTTTTCACCATTCCCTCACGGTACTAATCCGCTATCGGTCACTAGGAAGTATTCAGGCTTACCGGGTGGTCCCGGCAGATTCACAGCAGATTCCACGGGCCCGCTGCTACTCGGGGAAAACACTCCTCAGGAGCCGCTGAGTTTTCGTCCACGGGGCTCTCACCCTCTCCGGCAGGCCATCCCAGACCACTTCAACTAACCCAACGGTTTCTCACTCCTGCCCAGGCCGGCGGACCTGAGAAAGAAACGCCCCACAACACCGCACACACAACCCCCGCCGGGTATCACATGCACACGGTTTAGCCATCCTCCGCTTTCGCTCGCCACTACTCACGGAATCACGGTTGTTTTCTCTTCCTACGGGTACTGAGATGTTTCACTTCCCCGCGTTCCCCCCAGACACCTATGTATTCAATGCCTGGTGACACGACATCACTCGTGCCGGGTTTCCCCATTCGGACATCCTCGGATCCACGCTCGGTTGGCAGCTCCCCGAGGCATATCGCAGCCTCCCACGTCCTTCATCGGCTCCTAGTGCCAAGGCATCCACCATGCGCCCTTAAACACTTACAACACAAAACCAAAAAATGAGTCACCCA
>NZ_JBNMQU010000024.1:0-1696 GCF_050205565.1 Mycobacterium sp. SMC-4
GTTTGTTGTGCACCAAACCCCCACCCACTACAGGTGAAAGGGCTATCCAACGAATCGCCTGACAATCGGCTGATCCCGCGATTTACGGGGCCGGCCAGGTCTCGTGGTGCTCCTTAGAAAGGAGGTGATCCAGCCGCACCTTCCGGTACGGCTACCTTGTTACGACTTCGTCCCAATCGCCGATCCCACCTTCGACGGCTCCCTCCCACAAGGGGTTAGGCCACCGGCTTCGGGTGTTACCGACTTTCATGACGTGACGGGCGGTGTGTACAAGGCCCGGGAACGTATTCACCGCAGCGTTGCTGATCTGCGATTACTAGCGACTCCGACTTCACGGGGTCGAGTTGCAGACCCCGATCCGAACTGAGACCGGCTTTGAAAGGATTCGCTCCACCTCACGGCATCGCAGCCCTTTGTACCGGCCATTGTAGCATGTGTGAAGCCCTGGACATAAGGGGCATGATGACTTGACGTCATCCCCACCTTCCTCCGAGTTGACCCCGGCAGTCTCTCACGAGTCCCCACCATAACGTGCTGGCAACATGAGACAAGGGTTGCGCTCGTTGCGGGACTTAACCCAACATCTCACGACACGAGCTGACGACAGCCATGCACCACCTGCACACAGGCCACAAGGGAACCGACATCTCTGCCGACGTCCTGTGCATGTCAAACCCAGGTAAGGTTCTTCGCGTTGCATCGAATTAATCCACATGCTCCGCCGCTTGTGCGGGCCCCCGTCAATTTCTTTGAGTTTTAGCCTTGCGGCCGTACTCCCCAGGCGGGGTACTTAATGCGTTAGCTACGGCACGGATCCCAAGGAAGGAAACCCACACCTAGTACCCACCGTTTACGGCGTGGACTACCAGGGTATCTAATCCTGTTCGCTCCCCACGCTTTCGCTCCTCAGCGTCAGTTACTGCCCAGAGACCCGCCTTCGCCACCGGTGTTCCTCCTGATATCTGCGCATTCCACCGCTACACCAGGAATTCCAGTCTCCCCTGCAGTACTCAAGTCTGCCCGTATCGCCCGCACGCCCACAATTGAGTTGTGAGTTTTCACGAACAACGCGACAAACCACCTACGAGCTCTTTACGCCCAGTAATTCCGGACAACGCTCGGACCCTACGTATTACCGCGGCTGCTGGCACGTAGTTGGCCGGTCCTTCTTCTCCAGGTACCGTCACTTGCGCTTCGTCCCTGGCGAAAGGGGTTTACAACCCGAAGGCCGTCATCCCCCACGCGGCGTCGCTGCATCAGGCTTGCGCCCATTGTGCAATATTCCCCACTGCTGCCTCCCGTAGGAGTCTGGGCCGTATCTCAGTCCCAGTGTGGCCGGTCACCCTCTCAGGCCGGCTACCCGTCGTCGCCTTGGTAAGCCATAACCTCACCAACAAGCTGATAGGCCGCGGGCCCATCCCACACCGCAAAAGCTTTCCCCCACCAGGCCATGCGACCAGCAGGGTGTATTCGGTATTAGACCCAGTTTCCCAGGCTTATCCCAAAGTGCAGGGCAGATCACCCACGTGTTACTCACCCGTTCGCCACTCGAGTACCCCGAAGGGCCTTTCCGTTCGACTTGCATGTGTTAAGCACGCCGCCAGCGTTCGTCCTGAGCCAGAATCAAACTCTCCAAACAAAAACGTTCAGAAAAATTCGAACCAAACAAAAGACACCAAAACTGGCATCCAAAAAA
>NZ_JBNMQU010000025.1:0-1451 GCF_050205565.1 Mycobacterium sp. SMC-4
ACGGGACGGTGTATGGGGCGCCGGAGGGGGGAGTGGCGATGATCGCTGTGTCCACGGGGAGTTCTGCGCGCCGGATCCAGTCCACAGTGACGTCAGCGGCACTGTCCGCAACGGTCACGATCAGCGCGGTTTCGGTTCCCCGGCCGATGGTTTCGCGGGTCAGCGTCAGCTCGAAGGGCTCCACGGATTCTTCACCGGTCCATAATTGGTCGCCTTGGCGGACGCCGACCTGGTAGCCCAGGACGCGCCGCAGTTCGGCGCCGACGAGGAACCCGGTGGCTTGGCGCATGTGGCCACCCACCAGGATGCGGTGGCTATCGCCGAGTTGGGCGGGCAGGGTTTTGATGTCGTCGGCGAGTTCGGCCCAGGTGTGCGGTGCTGCTGGCGCGATTCGCGTCCAGTCGGTGTCGCCGGCGAAGCGGTCCACCCAGTCGATGCTGACTGCAGCATGGTCGGCCAGGTGGTCGTGGCTGATAGTGACGATGGAGACGGGCGTCCACGGCGATCCGGCGCGCAGGTCGAGTGCCGTGACCGCGTCGGTGATGTCAGCCAGGGTGAGGCGGCGGTGGCCGGCGATAACCTCTTGCGACACCCAGTCGACGGCCAGATCGATGGCGGTGTCGTCGGATCGTAATCCGTTGGCAGTCATGAGGAGTCCGACCTCGCGGCGCAGCTGTTTGGGTTCGTAGCCGACTTCGAGGTGGAAGTCGGCGAGGAACCGCATCAAGGTGTCTTCGTCGGTGTGGGCGGCGGTGGCCCACGCGGCGCGCGCTTTGCCGCGCGCGGATTGGGGTCCGCCTTGCGCGGCTCGTGGCAAGAGACGCCCGTCTCGCCCATCGAGGTCGCGCATCAGCACGTCGGTGGGGTCGATGGTGCGGTTGGTAGCCAGGTGTAGCTCGACTGGTGTGCCGGTGGCGGTCAGCGACTGGTAAGTGCTGACCATCTTGGCCAGAATGTCCTTCTCGTCGAGCCAGACAAGACCGGCGGGGGTGCTGTGATCGGAGGCGTACTTGACTTGGGTGTAGGAGTTCGGCGGATGTTGTCGGTGCCGCACGACGTCGTCGCCGTTGCCGACTCCGGGTTCTTCGACGCCCACCGCAATGATGGGATTGTTGGTGTTGCGGGCCACGCTGTGGTGCAGCGCTTCCATGCACGCGCGCCAGACGTGCAGCCATTGGTATCGGTCGCCGGCGAGGCGTACGCCGCTTGCGCTGGGCAGGTCATTGGTGGTCATCGGCGCTCCTGTGAGGTGGCGGCGGGTTCGGTGTGTGGTGGTCGGTGGGCCGTGGTGGGAGGTCTCCGGTGAGCACGATGTGACAGGCGCGCGGGGTGCAGTGCACGACGCGGCGCGCGTCGAGGCTGTAGCCGGTACGGGTGCGGCGCACGATGATCTGGGTGGGGTTGGGTGTGCGGGGGTGGGCCACGGAGATGATGGCCAGGGTGGCCAGGTC
>NZ_JBNMQU010000026.1:0-1262 GCF_050205565.1 Mycobacterium sp. SMC-4
CTGGATTCCGATCAGCTCTCCGGTGCCACGGTGCGGATCGCGAACGGCGCCAAGACCGGCGATGTGTTGGGCTTCGACGCCATCGAGGGCAATCCGATCACCGCGTCGTGGGATGCGGAGACGATGACATTGACCTTGAGTGGTGTTGCGACTATCGCTCAGTACGAAGCGGCACTCAAGGCAGTCACCTTCACCACCACCGAAGGCGGCCTGCCCCGTGGGCTCACGATCTCGGTGACTGATGAGGCCGAGGTTGGGTCGTTGGTGCCGGGTGCGGCGTTGGTGACGGTGATTGGCCTACCGCCGGCGGTCGTCACGGTCGGTGCGCCGCTGTTCAAGCTGGGTGGATCGCCGGTGCGGGTGATCACCTCGGCGTCGATCACCGATCTGGATTCCGATCAGCTGTCCGGCGCGACGGTGCGCATCAGCACGGGCGCCAAGACCGGTGATGCGTTGAGTTATTCGCAGCTGGACGGGAATCCAATCACCGCGTCGTGGGATGCCAACACCATGACATTGACCCTTTCTGGCGTCGCGACTATCGCCCAGTACGAAGCGGCGTTGAATGCCATCACGTTCAGCACGACTGAGGGTGGCCTGCCCCGTGCGCTCACGATCTCGGTGACTGATGAGGCCGAGGTCGCCTCCATCGTCCCGGGTGCTGCGTTGGTGACCGTGATCGGCCTGCCGCCGACAGTGGTGACAATTGGTGCGCCGTTGTTCCGGTTGGGTGGTTCTCCGGTGCGGGTGATCACCTCAGCCTCGATCACCGATCTGGATTCTGATCAGCTGTCGGGTGCCACGGTGCGAATCGCGACGGGTGCCAAGACCGGTGATGTGTTGAGTTATTCGCAGCTGGACGGGAATCCAATCACCGCGTCTTGGGATGCCAACACGATGACATTGACCTTGAGTGGTGTTGCGACTATCGCCCAGTATGAGGCTGCGTTAAAGGCGGTCACGTTCAGCACGACTGAGGGTGGCCTGCCGCGTGGGCTCACCGTCTCGGTGACTGATGAGGCCGAGGTCGCCTCACTGGTGCCGGGTGCTGCGTTGGTGACGGTGATCGGACTACCGCCGGCGGTGGTGACTATTGGTGCGCCGTTGTTCCGGTTGGGTGGTTCCCCGGTGCGGGTGATCACCTCGGCCTCGATCACCGATCTGGATTCTGATCAGCTCTCCGGTGCCACGGTGCGCATCAGCACGGGCGCCAAGACCGGTGACGTTCTTGGTTTTACCGCGATCGAGGGCAATCCGATCAC
>NZ_JBNMQU010000027.1:0-1058 GCF_050205565.1 Mycobacterium sp. SMC-4
AGGACCTCGTCGAGTTGTTCGGGGGCCCCGGGCCACATCGAATCCGAATGCGGGTAGTCCGCCTCCCAGCAGATGTTGTCCACCCCGATGGCATGGCGGGTGGCCACCCCGACCGGATCAGCGATGAAACAGGTCAAGAAATGCTCACGGAAAACCTCACTGGGCAGCTTGCCCCCGAAGTCCTGACCGGTCCAGGTCGAATGCATCTCATACGTGCGATCCACCCGCTCCAGGAAATACGGAATCCACCCCGTCCCACCCTCAGACAGAGCGATCTTGAGATCCGGATACTCCTTGATCGGCCGCGACCACAACAGATCCGCCGCCGCCTGCACGATGTTCATCGGCTGCAAGGTGATCATCACATCCATCGGCGCATCCGCCGCGGTGATCGCCAACCGCCCCGACGAGCCGATGTGCACATTGAGCACCGTGTCGGTATCAACCAGCGCATCCCACATCGGCTTCCAATGATCAAAATCATGAAAACTCGGATAACCCATCGCCGCCGGGTTCTCGGTGAACGTCAACGAATGCACCCCCCGCGCCGCGTTACGCCGAATCTCGGCCGCACACGCCTCGGGATCCCAGATCACCGGCAACGTCATCGGAATGAACCGCGCCGGATAAGCCCCGCACCACTCCTCGACATGCCAATCGTTGTAAGCCTGCACCAACGCCAACGAAAAATCGGCATCCTCAGTGGCGAACAACCGACCCGCAAACCCGGGAAACGACGGAAAACACATCGACCCCAAAATCCCGCCGGCATTCATGTCCTTGACCCGCTCATCGACCTGCCAACACCCCGGCCGAATCTCATCCAAACCCTGCGGCTCCAGGCCGTACTCCTCCTTGGGCCGGCCCGCCACCGCATTCAACGCCACATTCGGAATCACCACATCCCGGAACTGCCACGTATCAGACCCATCCGGGTTGTGCACCAACCGCGGCGCCTCATCCAAATACTTCTTCGGCAGATGATTCTTGAACATATCCGGCGGCTCGACGATGTGATCGTCCACGCTGATCAAAATCATGTCGTCTTTGTGCATGAT
>NZ_JBNMQU010000028.1:0-714 GCF_050205565.1 Mycobacterium sp. SMC-4
CAGACCGCACTGGCAGACCAACGCATCGAGCCCGTAGCTGATCGCGGCCAGCGCATCGTTGCGGCGTTCGTCGAGGCGGCGCGGATCGGCAGCGCAGACACTGTGAGCGATGCGTTCAATACGGTCACGCAACGCGGCGGCATCACCGGCGTGCATGCGCGCATGCACACTGACATAGCCGGGCGGATCGGCGTGCTCGCCGATCTCCACGCTGCGCGCGGACTGGGTGTATCGCGGCACGCGTTGGGCGGCCGGGTCGTGGGCGATGACGGTGGCATCGACGGCCTGGTCGATCTTCTCGCGCGACAGCCCACCCCAGAACCCGACCTGGCCGGCCAGCGCGGCGTCCACCGCGGCCATCACATTGTCGTCGGTGATCAGTTCGGTGCGGTAAACGATGGTGCGCACCAGCAGATCACTGATCAGGCCCTGGGCGAACAACGCCGCGACCCCGGGGAGCCGGTCCCGCAACCGCACCCCCCGATGGGTTTGGGCCAACGCCAACCCCTGGGTGACCCCCAGCGCGGCAGCCAATTCGGCAGCCACGGCAGCATCAGGGTCCAGCCACCACCCCTCGCGCTGCTCAGCGGTGGCGGTGGCGGTGTGGGTGCGTCGATCGAACAGCTCAGCCAGCACCGCCAGCTTGCGCGCTGCGGCGATGTTCTCCGCGCGTGAGCAGTTCCGGGCAGCGTCGATCAGCGCGGCCGCGCTGGC
>NZ_JBNMQU010000029.1:0-680 GCF_050205565.1 Mycobacterium sp. SMC-4
TGTGGTGGCCGGGATGTCGCAGTGCGGGAAGCGACAGGTCAGGTCGCGGCAGCGGATGAACTCGGCCAGGGTTCGGGAGGGGATGTAGCGCGGTTCGGCGGGGCTGTTGCCGGGGTGGATGATTTCGCGGATGCGGGCGTTGCCCAGCAGCGGGTGTAGCCCGGCGGCCGGGATCAGCCCGGCACCGAAGAGCAGGGCGGCTTTGGGCACCGGCTTGGGCTCGACGGCCGGCTCGCCGGCGGGCTCGGGACGCACCTCCGCCGTCGACGCGCCGTTACCCGCCTTGGTGGCATGGTCGTCGGGGACGCCGGTCTGGCCCTTGCCGTCGTCGAGCTCACCCGTTTCGGCTTGGGCTTGCTCGACGTCCGATGCTTGCTCACCGACCGGTCCCGGGCGCAGCTGCGCAGACGGGGCGACCGGGTCGCCCTCGCCGTCGCCGTCGGCCGGTTCGCCCGGGTCGCCCTCGCCGTCGCCGTCGCCGTCGGCCGGCTCGACCGGGTCGTTCTCGGCGTCGCCGTCGGCCGGCTCGACCGGCTCGCCCTCGCCCTCGCTGTCGCTGTTGCCGTGGGCCGGTTCGTCGGGCTTGTCCTTTTTGGCTGCCTCGGCCGCGGCGGTGTGGGCGTGGTCGAGGGTGGTGGCCTCGGTGATGAGGTAGACGGTGGTGTTGGGAGTGGGGGCCG
>NZ_JBNMQU010000030.1:0-562 GCF_050205565.1 Mycobacterium sp. SMC-4
TCAGCTACGGGCTCGATGCGTTGGTCTGCCAGTGCGGTCTGCCCGACTGCGAGGCCGCCGACCACCCGGCCCCCACTCCCAACACCACCGTCTACCTCATCACCGAGGCCAGCACCCTCGACCACACTCAAGCCGCCGCGGCCGAGGCAGCCAAAAAGGACAAGCCCGGCGAGCGGGCGAACCGGCCCACGGCGACGGCGAGGGCGAGCCGGTCGAGCCGGCCGACGGCGAGGGGGCCGAGAACGACCCGGTCGCAGCGCCTGCGCAGCTGCGCCCGGGACCCGTCGGTGAGCAAGCATCGGACGTCGAGCAAGCCGCCGGCGTCGAGCATGCCCAAGCCGAGCCCAAGCCGGCGCCAAAAGCCGCCCTGCTCTTCGGTGCCGGGCTGATCCCGGCCGCCGGGCTACACCCGCTGCTGGGCAACGCCCGCATCCGCGAAATCATCCACCCTGGCAACAGCCCCGCCGAACCGCGCTACATCCCCTCCCGAACCCTGGCCGAGTTCATCCGCTGCCGCGACCTGACCTGTCGCTTCCCGCACTGCGACATCCCGGCCACCACA
>NZ_JBNMQU010000031.1:0-535 GCF_050205565.1 Mycobacterium sp. SMC-4
CAAGGTCAATGTCATGGTGTTGGCATCCCACGACGCGGTGATCGGATTGCCCTCGATCGCGGTAAAACCAAGAACGTCACCGGTCTTGGCGCCCGTGCTGATGCGCACCGTCGCGCCGGAGAGTTGATCGGAGTCCAGGTCGGTGATCGTGGCCGAGGTGATCACCCGCACCGGAGATCCACCCAGCTTGAACAGCGGCGCACCGATGGTGACAACCGCGGGCGGTAGTCCGATCACGGTCACCAACGCCGCACCCGAGACGATGGAGGCGACCTCGGCCTCATCAGTCACCGACACGCTCAACCCACGCGGCAGACCACCCTCAGTCGTGCTGAACGTGACCGCCTTCAACGCAGCCTCATACTGGGCGATAGTCGCAACACCACTCAAGGTCAATGTCATCGTGTTGGCATCCCACGACGCAGTGATCGGATTGCCCTCGATCGCGGTAAAACCAAGAACGTCACCGGTCTTGGCGCCCGTGCTGATGCGCACCGTGGCACCGGAGAGCTGATCAGAATCCAGATCGGTGATC
>NZ_JBNMQU010000032.1:0-532 GCF_050205565.1 Mycobacterium sp. SMC-4
AGCACCACGAGACCTGGCCGGCCCCGTAAATCGCGGGATCAGCCGATTGTCAGGCGATTCGTTGGATAGCCCTTTCACCTGTAGTGGGTGGGGGTTTGGTGCACAACAAACGTTGAGAAGCGGTGTGGGAAACGCTGTTTCGATGAACTGCCAGACACACTATTGGGCTTTGAGACAACAGGCCCGTGCCCCTGTGGTTTGGGGGTGGCTCCGCCGGATGTGTGTGGGGTCGGAGTGTTGTTGCCCTGCTTTGGTGGTGGGGTGTGGTGTTTGATTTGTGGATAGTGGTTGCGAGCATCGAGATGGTGGCTTGTGTGAAGGCCTGCCTTCCTTGTGGGGGTGGGTTTCTTTGTGCGGGTTGTCATTTCATGTAATGCAAATTTTTGTTGATACCCAGGGCTTTTCCTTTTGGGAGAGGTTTTGGGTGACTCATTTTTTGGTTTTGTGTTGTAAGTGTTTAAGGGCGCATGGTGGATGCCTTGGCACTAGGAGCCGATGAAGGACGTGGGAGGCTGCGATATGCCTCGGGGAG
>NZ_JBNMQU010000033.1:0-506 GCF_050205565.1 Mycobacterium sp. SMC-4
TCGGTGCTCCGTTGTTCCGGTTGGGTGGTTCCCCGGTGCGGGTGATCACCTCAGCCTCGATCACCGACCTGGATTCCGATCAGCTCTCCGGTGCCACGGTGCGGATCGCGACTGGCGCTAAGACTGGTGATGTTCTTGGGTTCACGGCGATTGACGGGAACCCGATCACGGGCGCGTGGGATGCCAACACGATGACGTTGACGTTGAGCGGGTTGGCGACTATCGCCCAATACGAGGCTGCGTTGAAGGCGATCACGTTCAGCACGACTGAGGGCGGCCTGCCGCGTGGCCTGACCGTCTCGGTGACCGATGAGGCCGAGGTTGGGTCGTTGGTGCCGGGTGCTGCGTTGGTGACCGTGATCGGCCTGCCCCCGGCGGTGGTGACGATCGGGGCGCCGTTGTTCCGGTTGGGTGGTTCCCCGGTGCGGGTGATCACCTCAGCCTCGATCACCGATCTGGATTCCGATCAGCTCTCCGGTGCCACGGTGCGGATCGCGAACGGCGCC
>NZ_JBNMQU010000034.1:0-486 GCF_050205565.1 Mycobacterium sp. SMC-4
AGCACCACGAGACCTGGCCGGCCCCGTAAATCGCGGGATCAGCCGATTGTCAGGCGATTCGTTGGATAGCCCTTTCACCTGTAGTGGGTGGGGGTTTGGTGCACAACAAACATGTCGTCTGGCTGGGAAAAGCTGGGCGCGAAAAGACTTAACCGGACACACTATTGGGCTTTGAGACAACAGGCCCGTGCCCCTGTGGTTTGGGGGTGGCTCCGCCGGATGTGTGTGGGGTCGGATTGTTGTTGCCCTGCTTTGGTGGTGGGGTGTGGTGTTTGATTTGTGGATAGTGGTTGCGAGCATCGAGATTCGGCGCGGGATTTTTTCTTGTGTCGGGTCTGGTGTAATGCAAATTTTGTTGATACTCACCAGTTTTGGTGGGTGACTCATTTTTTGGTTTTGTGTTGTAAGTGTTTAAGGGCGCATGGTGGATGCCTTGGCACTAGGAGCCGATGAAGGACGTGGGAGGCTGCGATATGCCTCGGGGAG
>NZ_JBNMQU010000035.1:0-463 GCF_050205565.1 Mycobacterium sp. SMC-4
GTGGGTGCGTCGATCGAACAGCTCAGCCAGCACCGCCAGCTTGCGCGCTGCGGCGATGTTCTCCGCGCGTGAGCAGTTCCGGGCAGCGTCGATCAGCGCGGCCGCGCTGGCCGCGCTGATCTGCTCCACCTCCGGAACGCTGTCGAACATGTGTTCGAGTATGCCAGTGGGGTGTGACACGTCGGCGCACCAAAGTGGGGCGCTCCCCGATCAGTTCCGGCCACCGATCGCTCAATTTCTGCCAGCCGAAATGAAATCGTTGACAGCCTGGTTTGAACGGTCAGATCGCCAAGATCAACAAAGACGTCGAACCGCGTGACTCGCTCCACGGCTCCGACCCGAACCGAGGGATTGAGAGCAATGAAGAACTTCACCACCACCGCCACTATCACCGCTACCGCTGCTGCCGGCCTGTCGGCGGTCATCCTGGGCCTGGCCGCCCCGGCTGCTGCCGCGCCGTCGG
>NZ_JBNMQU010000036.1:0-458 GCF_050205565.1 Mycobacterium sp. SMC-4
GGCAACAGCCCCGCCGAACCGCGCTACATCCCCTCCCGAACCCTGGCCGAGTTCATCCGCTGCCGCGACCTGACCTGTCGCTTCCCGCACTGCGACATCCCGGCCACCACAACCGACATCGACCACACCGTGCCCTACCCGATCGGCCCCACACACCCCTCAAACCTCAAGTGCCTCTGCCGTTTCCACCACCTACTGAAAACGTTCTGGTCCGGCCCCGACGGCTGGTATGACCGCCAATACCCCGACGGCACCATCGAATGGCACAGCCCCACCGGCCACACCTACACCACCAAACCCGGCAGCGCCCTGCTCTTCCCCACCTTGAGCAAACCGACCGCCACCCTATGGACCAAAGACCCACCCCCACCACCACCAACACACCAACGCCGCGGCACCATGATGCCCCGGCGCCGATACACCCGCGCCCAAGCACAAGCCCGCTACATCAACGTCCT
>NZ_JBNMQU010000037.1:0-429 GCF_050205565.1 Mycobacterium sp. SMC-4
CTGGTCGATCTTCTCGCGCGAGAGCCCACCCCAGAACCCGACCTGGCCGGCCAGCGCGGCGTCCACCGCGGCCATCACATTGTCGTCGGTGATCAGTTCGGTGCGGTAGACGATGGTGCGCACCAGCAGGTCGCTGATCAGGCCCTGGGCGAACAACGCCGCGACCTGGGGGAGCCGGTCCCGCAACCGCACCCCCCGATGGGTTTGGGCCAGCGCCAACCCCTGGGTGACCCCCAGCGCGGCGGCCAATTCGGCAGCCACGGCAGCATCGGGGTCCAGCCACCACCCCTCGCGCTGCTCAGCGGTAGCGGTGGCCGCGTGGGTGCGTCGATCGAACAGCTCAGCCAGCACCGCCAGCTTGCGCGCTGCGGCGATGTTCTCCGCGCGTGAGCAGTTCCGGGCAGCGTCGATCAGCGCGGCCGCGCTGGC
>NZ_JBNMQU010000038.1:0-403 GCF_050205565.1 Mycobacterium sp. SMC-4
CGGCGGCCTCGCAGTCGGGCAGACCGCACTGGCAGACCAACGCATCGAGCCCGTAGCTGATCGCGGCCAGCGCATCGTTGCGGCGTTCGTCGAGGCGGCGCGGATCGGCAGGGCAGATACTGTGGGCGATGCGTTCGATACGGTCGCGCAGGGCGGCGGCATCACCGGCGTGCATGCGGGCATGCACGCTGATGTAGCCGGGTGGATCGGTGTGCTCGCCGATCTGCACGCTGCGCGCGGACTGGGTGTAGCGGGGCACGCGTTGGGCGGCCGGGTCGTGGGCGATGACGGTGGCATCGACGGCCTGGTCGATCTTCTCGCGCGAGAGCCCACCCCAGAACCCGACCTGGCCGGCCAGCGCGGCGTCCACCGCGGCCATCACATTGTCGTCGGTGATCAGTTC
>NZ_JBNMQU010000039.1:0-325 GCF_050205565.1 Mycobacterium sp. SMC-4
CCGACGGCGCGGCAGCAGCCGGGGCGGCCAGGCCCAGGATGACCGCCGACAGGCCGGCAGCAGCGGTAGCGGTGATAGTGGCGGTGGTGGTGAAGTTCTTCATTGCTCTCATCCCTCGATGTTCAATTGGTGATCTTGACTGTTCTGACTGGTTAAACCCGCCTGTGGCACAGTTCATTTCGCCTGGCAGAAATTGAGCGACCGCTGGCAGATTCGAAGTCTCACTGCATCTTTCGAGACTTCAGCACACCAAAGAAGGGGCGCCTCTTTCGAGGCGCCCCTTCGTCGGTGTGGGGTGTTACTTGATGTCGACGAAGTAGGTGCG
>NZ_JBNMQU010000040.1:0-286 GCF_050205565.1 Mycobacterium sp. SMC-4
GGGACCTGGATGCGGTCGTCGCGCTGGGCATCCCAGACCCACTTGGTGAATTCCGGGCCGGGCCGCACCGAGACCACGGTGGCGTCCTTGAGCGCGGTGTCGCCCTGGCGGTTGACGATGACCCGGTTGCCCTCAGCCTCGAGCTGGCTGATGGTGGCGCGGGCATCACCGGAGCCCGACGGCGCGGCAGCAGCCGGGGCGGCCAGGCCCAGGATGACCGCCGACAGGCCGGCAGCAGCGGTAGCGGTGATAGTGGCGGTGGTGGTGAAGTTCTTCATTGCTCTCA